>CAKZLK010000043.1 GCA_937125455.1 uncultured Aequorivita sp. | reverse complement strand
TCATTGTCTTTTATTTTTCCTTTTTCCCACGCTTCGGTCAGTGCAATAATAACAGATGCTGCTGTAGTATTACCATAATTCATAATATTATTATACACTTTATCATCACTCAATTTAAACTTCTTTTGAATAAACTGTGCTATTCTTAAATTTGCTTGATGAGGAATTAACATATCAATATCCTCTTTTTCTAAATTATTAGCATCTAAACCCTCAATGATCGCTTCAGAAAAGCGACCTACTGCATGTTTAAATACAAACTGTCCATTCATGTGCGGGTAATAAGAAACGTCTTCTGGATCATTTGCTTCTAAAATTAAACGTGCTGCAACTTCAAACGCAATTAATAAACAATGTTCTAAAACTTCGTTTTGCGCTGCATAACTGTCTATTTTATCTGTTTTTACATCTTTTTTTCCTAAAATAGTAAAGGCACAATTATTAGAATGTGCAGATTTACCTGGAGCAGATGGCGTTACTTCTACAGCATCTATTAACATAATCGTGTTATTGGAAGAACGCCTTAATGCGCCTGCTAATTCTAAACGATTCCATCTAAAAACATCGTTAATATCTGTGTGTTTTTCGCCTAAAGAAGTTAAAAGTGTAATAATTTTAGAAAATGAAGCTTCTGGTGTCATTATATTTTAGGTTTTAAAAGGTTGTCTAATTCTGTTAAAAAATCGTGAATATTGGTTTGCTTGGTTTCTTTTAAATTACCGAATTTTTCGCCTGCCATATTAATAATTGCTTTTCCAATACCAGGTTTGTTATTTAAAACAGACGTATTTTTTTTAGTTGATTTTGAAGCAGATTTTTTAAATATATTTTTATACATCTGCTGTATATGTAAAGAAGAACCTTTGTATGCAAAAGAAAACGCTAACAATTCTTTATTAGAAAGTTTAGAAAATAACTGTGCGTTTTCAGATAAATTTTCGTGCAGAAAAGGAAATTTTACACCTCGTTTTTTAGGTCTGTACAAAACAGATGCCATTGCTTTTAAATAGTCTGTTTTTTGGGTTTTGTTAAACATATAAAATAGATCTTCTGCAACTGCAAATTCTTCTATAGTAATATTGTGCAATCTTTTACCTGGTGCGAAATATTTTTTTCTGCTAATTGCTATTGTTATAATTGGATTTGGAATCGGATTATATAAAGATTATAATGAGATAAAATCATATAATAATGAATTAATAGTAATTCCAAATTTTGGAAGTGTAGACTACCTATATGATAAGGTAAAAGAACTTAATTCAAAAATTGCCTCAAAGGATTCAATATATCTTAAACAGGTATTAGACACCAATTATTCAAAACTCAACCTTATTGAAATTGAACCAATAGTTGATCTTTACAATTTCATTTCTGAATCTCGTCAAAACATAGATATTTTAAAAATTATTTCCCAAAATCAAGATTTTTCTGAATATGTGGAAAATATGGCGACAAGCAAATATTATAAATATCATAGAATGCAAATTTCTATTAAAGGGAAAAACTCTAGTGAGAAGATAATAGCCGACCTTTTCAAATATTTTAATGAAAATGAATATTTTCAAGAGTATCAAGAAATTTATAAGAAAACAAAAGATATTGAAGTTCAAGAACATTATGTTATGATAGCTCAATTAGATTCTTTAATTAAAGCAAATTATAATATTCAAAAAGAAGGGACTTCTGTTTCGGTTAGTAATAATGCTGATCAATATAATTTGGTTGAAAAGAAAAGACAAATAATTGATAATTTACAAAGACTGCAAATTCAACAAAACGATTATACAATTCCAATAAAAAAAGTTAGTGCTAATTATAATATGGAACCAGAAAAACTTCTTAATATTTCAAATAAGGTTAAATATCCATTGTTATTTGTCTTTTTATTTTGTTTGGTCTTTTTCATTCTTTATATTTTCAAAAACTTGAGAATATACGCTAATTCCAAATAAAATGATGGAATTCCAAAAATTATTGTTATTCTCTAAAATAATTAAATGCCTAAAACAAATTTAATAGTATTTGGTACCCGTCCCGAAGCCATAAAAATGGCTCCATTGGTCCAAAAATTTTTAAAGAACAAATATTTTGAAACTAAAGTCTGTGTTACGGCCCAACATCGTGAAATGCTTGATCAGGTGTTGGATTTCTTCGAAATTACCCCTGATTTTGACTTAGACTTAATGCGTCCAAACCAAAATCTATATTCATTGACAGCCACAATTATTGAAAACATGAAATCTGTGCTTGAAGAAGTGAATCCAGATTACGTATATGTTCATGGAGATACTACGACTTCAATGGCGGTAGGTATCGCAGCTTTTTATAGTGGTGCAAAAATATGCCATGTGGAAGCCGGCTTGCGAACTTTTGACCGTCAATATCCTTTCCCTGAAGAATTCAATAGACAACTCACTGGAAAAATTGCGGATTATCATTTTGCACCTACCCAACTTTCCGAAAAAAACCTCTTGAATGAAAACACCAAAGAGCAAAATATCTTAGTCACTGGGAACACTGTAATTGACGCTCTGCTCTATGGTATTGAAAAAGTTAATGCTGAAAATTTTAGAGATGAAGAAATTGAGAATTTAAAAATTCTTTTGAATTTTCAAAAAAAAATAATACTTGTCACAGGTCATAGACGTGAAAATCATGGAGATGGATTAATAAACATTTGTGCTGCATTGAAAACAATAGCTCAAAATAATCCAGAGGTTGATGTTATTTATCCGGTTCATTTAAATCCGAATGTAAAAGGACCTGTAAATAAACTTTTGGGTGGGATTGAGAATATACATTTAGTTTCCCCACTGGCATATCCTGCATTTATATGGTTAATGGAAAAATCATATTTAATCATCACAGATAGTGGTGGCATTCAAGAGGAAGCACCAAGTTTGGGCAAACCTGTTTTGGTAACTAGAACCACTACCGAAAGGCCAGAGGCTGTTGAAGAGGGGACAGTAATTTTGGTGGGCACAGATCCTAATAGAATTATTGAAGAAACCGAAAAATTATTAAATAATACCGACTATTACAAAGGGATGAGTATGTTGCACAATCCCTATGGTGATGGAAAAGCAACGGAAAGAATTGTAAATTTTATTGAAGCATTATAAAGATGGAGAATAAACCAAGTGTGGTTATGATGGGACTTGGCTATATTGGGTTGCCTACTGCAGCACTTATAGCAAGTAAAGGAATAAATGTAACTGGGGTTGATATACATCAACATGTGGTAGATACCATAAACGAGGGCAAAATTCATATTGTTGAACCAGATCTCGATGGCCTTGTTCATCATGTAGTAAAGCAAGGATACCTGAAGGCCTCTAAAATACCCGTAGAAGCAGATGTGTATCTGATTGCGGTTCCAACTCCTTTTAAGGGAAACCACGTTCCAGATCTTTCCTATGTCGAAAAAGCAGTTAAAAATATTATGCCAACATTGAAAAAAGGCGCACTTGTTATATTGGAATCTACCAGTCCAGTAGGAACAACCCATAAAATTCAAGAAATAATTTTTGAGGAACGTCCAGACTTAAAAGACGAGATCTTTATTGCATATTGCCCAGAACGCGTTTTACCTGGAAACGTAATCTATGAATTGGAACAGAATGATCGTGCTATAGGCGGAATTGATGAAGCTTCTACAGAAAAAGCAGTACGGTTTTATAAGCATTTTGTTAAAGGGGAACTTCACAAAACCAATTCACAAACAGCTGAAATGTGTAAATTAGTTGAAAACTCATCGCGCGATGTACAGATAGCTTTTGCAAACGAACTTTCCATGATTTGCGACAAAGCAAACATAAACGTTTGGGAATTAATCCGATTGGCAAACAAACATCCACGAGTGAACATTTTACAACCAGGAACAGGTGTTGGCGGTCATTGCATTGCAGTGGATCCTTGGTTTATAGTTTCTGAATTTCCAGAAGAAGCAAAAATAATCCGTTCTGCGCGAGAAATCAATAATTACAAAACAGAATGGGCCATTGAAAAGGTTAAAAATACTGCGCTTCAGTTTAAAATTGATAAAGGGAAAAATGCCCAAATAGCCTGTATGGGCTTGGCTTTTAAACCGAATATTGACGACTTACGCGAATCTCCTGCACTTAATGTTGCACAACAACTAAAAACTGATGGATTTAATGTTCAGTTTGTAGAACCAAACCTAAAATCACACAGTAAATTCAGTTTAACTTCAATAGAGGAGGCAAAAGAAACCTGCGATATTATGGTATTTTTGGTAGCCCATAAAGAGTTTAAAGGCATGGTGGTACCACCTCAAGCACGAGTTATGGATTTTTGTGGAGTGAGAGAAATTTAAAGGAAAATAATGAAAATATTGGTAACATGCCATGGATTTTTGACCCCTTCAATGACTTTTATTTATAATCAAATAAAAGCATTGCAAAATCAGGGTCATATAGTTGAGGTTGTTGCCTGTGAAAGAAAAAATGAACATCTTTTTCCACTGGAAAATGTTCATATTTATAAAGAAGAAAAGGATTATAATTATATAATTTCAGCTTTTAAAAGGAAACTTAATATTGAATTTACATATTTCAGCACTAGTTTTTCCAAAAAATTTCAAAAGCATTTAGCCACTTTTAAACCAGACATAATCCATTGTCATTTCGGGACTCATTTTTTTCGGCTTGGCGATTATTTTAAAAAAAATCCAATTCCGACCATAATAACATTTCATGGTTACGACGCTTCTGCAGCATTGACAAACAATACATATTGCCAGTCATTGAAGAAGGTTTTTGGAAATCCATTAGTAATTGGTACGGCTGTTTCGGAAGCCATAAAGAGCAATCTTGTAAGCATTGGAATACCTTCAGAAAAAATACTCGTTGATTATCTGGGGGTTGATATTGATTTCTTCCAAAAGGAAACCCCACGACAATTAGATCCAACAGCACCTACTACTTTTTTGCAAATTTCAAACTTTGTTGAAAAGAAAGGGCATCAATACACTATAAAGGCATTTAGGAAACATTTGGATTCAACTCAAAGAAATGATATTTTAATTTTTGGAGGAGCTGGTCCTCTATATGATGAAATGACAAAGCTTTCGGAAGATTTAAACCTGCAGCAAAATATTAAGTTTGTAGGTTTGGTGGATAGGTTTCAAGTAAAGAATTTGATGGAAAAAGCTGACTTTTTTGTGCATCATAGCATAACTGCCGCTGATGGAGACACCGAAGGTTTGCCAACAGTTTTAATGGAAGCAATGGCCATGGACTTGCCCTGCATAAGTACAATTCATGCAGGTATTCCAGAAATTATTTCGAATGGGCAAACCGGATTGTTGGTGGAAGAGCGAAATATTGAAGCTATGGCAAAAGCATTTTCGGCCATCAAAAAATTGGATTGTGAAACCCGCTCTGTGGTGGAAAACAAATTCAATTTGAAAAAAAACACAAAGAAAATTGATGCAATTTTTGAAAGCTTAACTAAGCGCAATGCAAAATCGGAATAATCTTGTAAAAGGTGTAAAGTGGACATCAGTGGGTACTATTGGTGTAGCTGTTTGCTCTCTTTTGCGCCTTTCCATCCTAACCAGATTTTTGGACAGAGAAGATTTTGGATTGATGGCGCTCGTACTGTTCGTTTTGGGGGTTATAAGTCTTTTTATGGACATGGGGTTGACTTCGGCCATTTTCCATCGACAGGAAATTTCAAAAAAGGAATACTCAAGTCTTTATTGGATCAATTTGGCTTTTGGCATTTTGGTTTTCGTTATTATTGTCTTTATATCGCCCTTTATCGCTGATTTCTACGATAGTTCTATACTTAGCAGTTTAATCATAATTATGTCCACCACAGTTATTTTTGCTGGCCTGGGAAATCAATTTCGAACAATTGAACAGAAAAATCTGAATTTCAAAATTATCGCTTTGGTTGAATTGATAAGCGCAATCTTATCACTTATTATTGCCATTGTGATGGCTGTTGAAGGCTTTGGAATATATTCTTTGGTAATTTCGGCTCTTGTGCAATATGCTTTGCCAAATATCTTTTTCTTTCTGCGCGGGTGGATTATGAACCCGATACTGTTTCATTTTAATTTAAAGGAATCTTTACTCTTTTTAAGAATTGGAATTTTTGAAGTGGGCAGCCAGTTTGTCAATTATTTCAATAGGGACATAGATATTATTATTATTGGAAAAGTGTTCAGTCCTGAAATATTGGGGGGGTATAGTTTGGCAAAACAATTGGTGTTTAAACCTGCACAAATTATAAACCCAATAATAACTAAAGTTTCCAATCCGTTGTTGGCAAAATTTCAGGATAATATTGCTACGCTAAAGAAAAATTATTTAAAGCTGATAAACATTGTTTCTTCCATCAATTTTTTCGTTTATCTACTAGTTTTTTTATTCGCTCCAATCATCGTTAAAATATTATATGGCAGTGAATATGGAAACATTGTTATTTTGGTACGTATCCTATCGGTATATATGTATATTCGAAGCATCGGAAACCCTATAGGCAGCCTAGTTATTGCAACGGGAAGAACTGATATTTCATTTGTTTGGAATATTTTTGCGTTAGTTGTAATGCCAGCTTTTATTTTTATAGGCACCCAATTTTCAGCGGAAGCAGTAGCTTATGCAATGGTTGCGGGTATTGTTGCACTTTTTGTACCCAATTGGTGGCTTTTGGTAAAACGGATGACTGGGGCCTCGCTATTGGAATTTTCTAAGGCCGTAATTCCAAAACTACATTTTCAGGAAATAAGAAGTATATTTTTAAATAAGAAGTAAAATAATTTTAAATCATGCTTTTCAATTCAATTTCGTTTTTAATTTTCCTTCCAATTGTTCTTTTTCTGTATGTAATAACACCAAAGAGATATAGGTGGGTTTTACTGTTAATAGCCAGCTATTATTTTTACATGAGCTGGAACGCAACCTATGCGCTGTTGATTGCTTTCTCAACGTTAATAACCTATTTAAGCGGTCTTTTTATTTACAAAATGAAAACTGTAAATGGAAAAAAAATGATTGTAGCCATTAGCTTCATTGTTAATTTATCAATATTATTTTTCTACAAATACTTCAATTTCTTTTCTGAAACCTTCGCTAAGGTTTTTGATAAGATTGGAATGCATATTGACGCTCCTGTTCTTGATATTTTACTACCTGTGGGAATCTCATTTTATACCTTCCAGGCATTGAGCTATACAATGGATGTGTACAGAAAGGAAATAGAACCTGAACGAAACATCGGGATCTATGCGCTATTTGTTTCTTATTTCCCTCAATTGGTGGCTGGGCCTATTGAACGGTCTAAGCATTTATTGCCGCAACTTCGGAATTTTTCGCAACTTAAATATGAAAATTTAAGATCTGGAATATTACTGATTTTATGGGGATTTTTTAAGAAAATTGTAATTGCAGATAGAATTGCGGTTTTAGTAAATACAGTTTATGATGATCCTGGAAAATATACAGGAATTGAAACCTTTGCTGCCGTACTCCTATTTTCATTTCAAATTTTTTGTGATTTCTCAGCCTATACAGACATAGCTAGAGGGGTTGCCAGATTAATGGGCGTAGATCTTATGAAGAATTTTGACAGCCCTTATTTTTCAAAAAACATTACTGAATTTTGGAGAAGGTGGCATATTTCGCTTTCTACATGGTTTAGGGATTATCTTTATATTCCTTTAGGGGGAAGCCGTAAAGGAAAAAATAGAACTTATTGGAATTTGTTTTTCGTTTTTCTAGTTAGTGGGCTCTGGCATGGAGCATCTATGAATTTTGTTATTTGGGGAGCGATGCACGGGATAATAATTGTACTTGAAAAGATATATTATAAACGCACCTCTTGGTTTTTTTCAATTAAAAGAGATACTTCTTTAAGCATCAAACTTTTTAGGGGAATATTCACTTTTACTTTGGTTACTTTTTTATGGATTTTCTTTAGGGCAGATACGTTTTCAGATTCTTTGATTGTTATAAAGAACTTGTTTAATTGGGACATGGCCCGGGTATTTAACGGCGAACTATATAAATTGGGATTGACTTCTGGCCAAATATGGCTAAGCGTGTTTTTTATTGGCATCATGCTCTTGGTAGAATATTACAACTCCTTTGTTGCCAATCCCATTTCATTATTACTGAAGCAACATATTGTCTTTAGATGGTCAGTATATTTAATTTTAATTTTAATCACTTTAATTTTCGGAGCCTATGGCGGCGAGCAACAACAGTTTATTTACTTTCAGTTTTAAACTTAGCATTTTTATTTTATTACTTGGGGTAATTATTTTTGGAGCTTTAATACCCTATGCACCCGATATTGATACAGATAAGCGGTTCGTTTTTGAAATTAATAGGTTAAAGAAAGAAAATAATAACCAATTCGATATAGCTTTTTTCGGGAACTCTTATGTTTATACAGCTTATGATCCCACGATTATTAAAAATGAATTGGGCCTTCGTGCTATCCATGTTAATTCTGCCAGTCAGGTATTGGAAACTTCCTTGATTATAGCAAATAGAGTTATAAAAGAAAATAATTTTAAATATGTTGTCTTGGATGTTTCAGATAATAGTCTTTTAAGACCTCCGAAAACAAAGGAAAAATCTTGGTATTTTCAAACGCTAGCGCTTCAAGAAATTCCTTTTTCATTCCATAAATTATGTGCAATCAACAATTATTTTCCAAAATGGACATATAACGAATATTATCTGGCTTCAGTTTCAAAGAAGTTAGGTAGATTATTTCGGTTAAACAAATTTGGGGAATATAGTATTGGCTCTAAAGAACCAGAATATCATCATTTTAGTGGAGCTTTGTTTTCCGAAGATGGATATTTTGCATACGATTATCGAAAAAGAGCTTTGGCTGATAGCATTTTTCTTAAAGAATTTAAAAAACCTCCATTATCAAAAAAGGGTATAAATGTTTTATGGAATGAGGATTTAAAAAAATTAATGATTCAGTTTATTGAAAGAGCAAAATCTAAAAAGACAGAAGTTATTTTAATCAATTCATTAAAATTGCGTGCTCAAGATTTTAATAAAACTTTTATAGACAACCTTATTAAGCGTTATGACAACATTAAGTTCTTGAATTTGAACGAGAACAGAAAGAATTATACTCTAGACAATAGAGCTTTTTTTAACGCATCACACTTAACTTTTTTAGGCAGTAATCAGGTTACTCATAGATTTGTTGACAGTCTTTCGGCATGGTATAAAATTGAAAAAAAGAGTAACGATCCGTACCATTTTAAATATTTTAACCTTATAGATTATTCCTTTAACTTAACCGAGGGTGAAGATAAATTTATAAAACTTGAGTTCGACAGTATACCGTCTTTTCTTAAAAACTATCAACTTGTTTTGAACTTTTATCCAAAAGACAGTACATTACTATCAGATCATTCTAAAGAAAAACATCTTAAGGCTGATAATATTTATATTAAATTAGATAAAGATAGCAGAATAGATACTGGAAAATCTAATATTTTAATTGAACGATTTAAAACTAAAATAACAGAAAGTACTTTAAAAAAAATAAAAATATTTTTTTACAAACCTAAAGATACCCTTAGGATGCCGTCTTATAATCTATATAAATAAAAGGTAATTTTAAGCCCTAGTATTATGAAAGGAAATAGCTTATTAAATTTCTGTATTAAACTTATAATCTTTGGATTGTTGGGCGTTGTAATTATACGTTTTTTTATAATTCCTTTTGTACCTGATATTGATACGGATCAAAAGTATGTTTATGCTATTAACAAAATTGACACAGAGAAAAAGGATACTACATACAGCATAGCATTTTTTGGGAATTCATACTCCTTTACCGCATATGATCCAACGATAATTAAAAATAAATTGGGTTTAAATGCAATTCATCTCAACTCTGGGGCTCAAAGATTAGAAACTTCTTTGATCGTTGCCAATGATATTTTAGGTAAACATAGTTTAAAATACGTTTTTCTTGAAGTTTCAGGCGCAACACTTCTTACACCTCCAAAAAATGATACAAAAATGTGGTATTTTCAAACAATGGCTCTGCAGGAAATACCATTTTCATATGAAAAATTTAATGAAGTAAATAATTATTTTCCTATTGAAGAAAACACAAAATATTATCTATCAGCATTATCTAAAAACATAGGAAGATTCATCCGGATTAACCATATAGAAAGCTATAAGTCCCCTGCAAACGACACAAGTTTCCTTTCCAATAGCAAAAAAATGTATTTCTCATATAATGGTTTTCTAGCTAACAATCAGAATCCTGTAACTGAAGAAATGTTTAAAAAGGAGTTTTATAGGAAAGCTTATGCCGGTAAAGAAGTGTTATGGACCGACAGAAAAATAAGCTTATTAAGAGCATTTATTAAAAAAGCTCAAAAACAAGGAACTCAAGTCATTTTAATACTGTCATTAAAGTTATATCCAACAATATATAACGATTCTGCGATTCAAGGTTTTCTAAAAGAATTTGATAACGTTCATTTTTTAAATTTTAATGCCCAAAGAAATCAATACTCACTTAATGCAGAAAGTTTTTATAATTCTTCCCATTTAAATTACAGAGGAAGTTATCAAGTAACCAATAGATTAGTGGACAGTCTTTCTAAATGGTATAAACTCCCTATTAAAAATAACAAAGAGCTGGATTTTAAAGTCTTTAAGTTTTCGGATTATTTTTATAGCCTGGATGGTTCTCAAGATAAATTTGTAAAGTTTGAGTTTGATAGTATTCCCGAAATATTAAAGGATCATAAATTAATTGTTTCGCTTTATCCCAAGGATCCCAATTTATTATCTGCTAAAACCAAGAAAAGCAATTATGATTCTGATAATTTCAGTATTGATCTTTCAAAAGATGTTATTGATGTTGGAACTTCAAAAGTTTTTATTAAAAAAATGGATACAAAAATTACGGAACAGAGTTTAAAAAAGTTAATAGTTTATTTTTATAAACCCAATGATACATTGAAACTTCCTACCTATAACCTAAATTCTTTTAATTAAGTATTTTATTCAATTTCTTCATATTCCAATTCTATAGTATCACTTTGTTGAGGAATTATTATTTTACTTGGATAATTGAATTGATTGTATTCATACTGAAAGGAGGTTAAAATTTGACCATTAAATTTGTACTCTAAAGGGTTGTTTGTATTATTAAAATCAAAAAAATCAGGTATATCTCTGAGCCAGGTTCGAATTAAATTTGGAAGATAAAAAAAACCTCCTATATCAGCAGCGGTATAAAAATAAACATATGGCATAAAGCCACTTCTATAGGTATGCCAATTATTTGAATTGTCATAAGTTATTTCGAAAACATTACCTCCATCGGTTATTTTTGTTAAATTTTTATTTGCATACTCAAATTGAATAATATTAACGGTTAAAGTTTCCGTATTGGTACGGGTATACCTTCTAATATTCTCATCTGTATCTTGTTCCAGTATCACGGTATAATTATAATAGGTAGTATCTGGTGGCGATTGTCCACTATTAAAATTTATATGACGATGTTCGTAACTATAATTTAATGGAGTTATAAATTGAAATTCATAATTATTTAGAAAATCTTCACCCGTTTCCTTAATATAAAGTTCGGTTAGCATATTATTTGAATACTGATAATTTAATAAACCTGAAGGACCTCCTGTTGCATCAGAATAACGAGAATACTCCGTTAAAATTTCGTTATTTTGTTTATAGGTATAATCCACATTAGTATATCCATTAGGAAAAGGGCGCGGATCGCCCCTATAGATTAATAGACCATCTTCATTATAAGTTAACATAAACTCATAATAATCATTCCGATTATAGTTTTTTAGTTGCAGGTCGACGAATTGAAGGGTTTCAAAACTTTTAGTTGCTACAGTCGTTCCGTATTCGTTTATAGCTTTTATTACTAAGGTGTAATTAGTTGAATTTTCTAATTGAGACAAATCATAAGAGGTTTCATCAAGGTTTTCAACTATTAAAGAATCATTTAAAGTAATTTGATACAGAAGGTTGGTGGGCTCAGCTGTTGTAGAGGGGGTCCAAGTCACCTTTGCTGAAGTTAAACTTATCTCGCTAACCGTAATTTCAAATGCACTTGGGATATTGTTCGAATCATCTTTATTGCATCCTAAAATTATTAATGATAAAGCAACATTTATTAGTGATTTATATATTTTACCTGTTTTCATGACATGATACTTTCATTTAGAGGTTAAGTTATAATATTTTTTTAATTTTAAATTTAAAGGAATTTGTTTAATTAAAGTAAAAGATCGATAATATTAAATTTAGAGTAAATTTGCCAACTGGATTTTGTTAAATATACTTACTCTTTCGTGAAAATAATTTACCAAATTTTATTAGTATTTCTCTACTTATTTATAAGCACAGTAAAGTATAGTAGTCTGTCGCTAATTTTGTTAGTTTTTATGGTGGGGAGTGTTTGGGTAATTGACAATAAGGGAAAATTAAGAATACCCTCGTATCTCTATTTAGCCTTTTTCATCTATTTTTTCTTTTTGGTGATAGGTTTTTTTTACAATCATAAAAATCCTACTATTGATATTAAATTTCAGATATACGGTTTTCTCTTCTATTTGTTTTTATTAAATGTAAAGAAGTTTAATTTTCTCAGATTTTTATTCGTTCTTAATTTTGCGGTTTTTGTCGTGTATTTTTTACTTTATTTGGGATTACTTCCAAATCTGTGGGATTATACAGTCATAGGTTATAGAGGCAGAGTGTATGGCCCGGCTATTATTCCAATTATATTAATTTGTTTTTATTATTTATTAAATCGCAAACCTTTGGATATAGCATTGGGCTTGTCATTTCTAATAGCAATGCCTTACCTTATTCTTACTACAAATTTAATGAATATGGTAATTGCGGCAGTTTTGTTGTTTTTAATTATTGCCAATTTCAAAAAGATATTTAAGCCTGGATACATTATTATTAGTGTTTTAATAATTGCTTCCAGTGTCGCTTTTTTTAATTCAGATTTCGCACCACCTTTAATAAAGGAAAAACTCCCATATGTTCTTAAACCAACGAAATACGCCAGTTTAAAAATAAGGATAGAGGACTTTGGAAAAGCGCTTAGATCGGAAGATTTTAACACAGGTCAGAAGATTTTTGGAAAAGGCTTTGGTGCCAGCACAACAATCTATCGTGAAAATGAGGAAGCTCAAGCTTTCAGTGGGTTTTTTACATTTCAGGAAATTGATAATGGGTTTTACTATTTATATCACCGTGGCGGTTATTTGCTGTTATTTCTGTTTTTTATATTCCACTTGTTTTTATATTTAAAATTGCCAACCTTACGGGCAAAACTTGGCTTTGTTTTTTTGGTGTTATTTACTAATTTATTATCTATTCATTATTTCAATAATGTGTTCTATTTACTAATCCCTTTTTTGATACTTGAAACTGCAAATTTAAAAGATATAGCAATTAAGAAAAACGTACCGCATGAAGAATAGTTTTTATGTAGTTCCCAACCTTAATAAAGTCTCCGGAGGGCCCAATACCAGAATCAATTTATTCAAAAGTATTTTTGAAGCTAAAGGAAATCATGTCTTTTATAAAGCAAATAAACTCAGAACTATTTTAAATAAAGCAAACATAGCTTATGTTGAATCAGCTACTAATCGCATCGCTCTTATAGATATTCCCGCTCTTTTTTTCTTAAGGCTACGCTCAAAAAAAACAATTGTATTTATCCGAGATATCTACATTGAATTATTTCCGGAGGAATACAATACTTTTAGGGGAAAGATTACTTACTTGGTTAACAAGCTGAGCAATTTCTATTTAACTTTAATAGCGACCTCTATGGTTTTTCCAACCAAAGAAATGGGTGATGTTTTCTTTGAAAAAAATAAATTTTTCCCAAAAAGACCTTTTACTGATTTGCCTCCGGGGACCCATGAAATTACCGAAAATCGCACCCAACCCAATTTTTCTGAAAAAATTGGCATCCTTTATTTGGGAAGTTTAGGCTATACAAATTCCGGCTACCAAAATTTTATTGATTTTGCCGAAAAGTATAAAGATGAATACAATTTCTATATCCTTTCTGGAGACAAGGATTTGAAGCAGAAAGTAGCAGCAACCCATATAAATTTGAACAAAGTGCCCAGAAAGGAAATACCGCAGTTTATTTCAGAAAATAATATTGCCTATGCTTTCCACACACGCCCCAGAAATATATACGACGATCTTACTTTTCCTATTAAGGTGTTTGATTTTTTAAGCTTTCAGTTGCCGTTTTTTTCAGAAAAGCATATTCCTTTGTTGCATCTGTTAGGCAACGATTATCCACTTTTTGCATCTTTTGAGAACAACGAAGAAATTTATCGTAAAATAAAAAACATCAACCAACAGGAATATCAAGACTTGCTTAACCTACTTAAAGAAACTGCCCTTAACAATACATATGATAAAAGGTATAAAAAGCTACTGGAACAGTAAATCGATTTGGCGGATTTTATTCGAGATTAGCACCTATTTATTTGTGGCAACCCTTCCGTTATGGGACAAGCTAAATACCTTGTTGTTGTGGCTGTTTGTAGCTTCATCTATCTTCCTGTTGAAGCCCAATGTACGTTTGGAAAACATCAAACAAAACAGAACCGCTTTTTTTGGTTTATTTGCACTTTACTTCCTATTTATTATGGGTTGGCTATTTTCAACAGAGGCCAAAGATGCACTGCGCGATATGGAACGCACGCTAACAGTACTTCTAATTCCATTAATTCTTTTATCTCACAAACGCGAAGATTTCAATTTAAAAAAAATGTACGTTGCATTTGGCGTGGGACTCTTTACCGCAATGGTTATTTGTTGGGCGGTTATTATTGAATCCATTTTAACCAATGCTACACCGTGGGTACAAGCAGGTTATTTTTTTAAATGGGTTTATAACGGTTGGAATGCCGTAGCTCCGTTAGAAGGTCATCCCAGTTACTTTGCCGTAATGTTGGTAATATTTATTGTGGGGCTTATACGGATGCCAGAATTTGTTAATCTAAGAAGAAATAAGTTCAAGGTTACATTACTATTAGCGCCCTTTTTCCTTTTTTTAATAGAAACAAGTAGTAGGATAGGTGTAATTTGTCTTGTTGTAATTGCAATAGTCACCATTTTTAAAAAGCTTGAAATTAAGAGAATATTCTATGTAATTGGTTTACTAATTGCTTTGGCAATACTATCTGTAAAGTTTGATTTCTTAGGTTCAAAAATGTCACAAATTGTAGATTCTAAGGGCAATATAACCCTCGATAGATATGACAGATGGGGTGCAATTCTTTCTGATTTTAGTGAACGCGACAATTGGATCTTTGGTGTAGGTACCGGCGATTCGCAATCCCTTTATAATATAGCCTATAGTAAAAATGGGTTTATGATCGCTTTAAAGGATCACTACAATGCGCACAACCAATATTTAGAATTTCTAGTTTCCAACGGATTGATAGGTCTTTTGGTTTATTTGTGTGTACTATTTATATTTTTCAGAAAAACCAAATTAAAGGGAGAAGCACTGAGCTTTTTTATAATAATCGTCTTATTTTCAGGATCAGAAACCATCTTTGGGTTAAGTAAAGGCGTTTTTATATTTGCCTTTTTCTATCCCCTTTTTATTCTTTTGTATTCAAAACGAACGGTAAATGTCAACTAAAAAACAGCGATTGTTCCTCGTATCAAATATGTATCCTTCCACAGAAAATGTGCGGTATGGCATCTTTGTGAAGAATTTTGAGGCCGCGGTTAACGATTATTTTGAAGTTGAAAAAGTCGTGCTTACAAAAAAATATTCCTTCCTCTCCAAGTTTTTTGGCTACTTGAAATTATATTTCCAGATCGGCAAGCTTTATTTTAAATGCAAAAAAAATGATTTGGTGTATGTACATTTCCCATTGCACGTTGCACCGGCCTTATTGCCATTGTGGTGGCTAAACAGCAAGGTTATTTTGAACTTCCATGGCAGTGATCTTATTTTTAACTCTCCCTTTAAGAAAGCCCTCTCTTTTTTTTTAATTCCAGGGTTGAAAAAATCAACTATTGTATTACCATCAAATTATTACAAAGAAAAGCTATTGGCAGAATTTAATGTGTCCCAATCAAGATTGTACGTTTATCCTTCCGGTGGTATCAATAGCAAAGTGTTTTTTCCAAACCGAAACGTTGAAACTTCTAACTTTGTAATTGGTTTTGTATCAAATTTTATCGAAGGAAAAGGGTGGCGCATTTTTTTGGATGCCCTTAAAAAAATTAAAGAAGAAAAAAGCATTGCCAATTTTGAAATACTCATGGTTGGCGATGGCCCAGACAAGCTGGAAATTCAGGATTTACTTGCCGACTTGGATATTAAATTTGAAATTATTTCAAACATTTCACAGAAAGAACTCGCAGCTATTTATAACCAGATGGATGTTTTCATTTTCCCCACGTATCGGGAAGAAGAAAGTCTTGGTCTCGTGGGCCTTGAGGCAATGGCTTGTGGTGTACCCGTAATTGCAAGTAAAACCGGTGGGCCAATGGGTTATGTTGAAGAAAATGTAAATGGATTTCTCTTTGACAAAAAAGATGTGATAATGCTAACTGAAAAAATGCTAGCTTTTTATGCCCTGACAGAAGAACAGAAAAATACAATGAAACATAATGCAATCACCACTGCTCAAGCTTATGATTCAGTGAATGTAAATAAAAACCTTGTAGCATTTCTGGAAAGTTTGTAAATTTCAAAGAAACTTAATTTTTAAAAATCACCTCTACGCCTGAAATCATTTTTCACATATTTTACGATGATTCTCATACTAATTGGATGCTCCAATAATGATGAAAATCCTACGCAGGAGACTCCAAAAAATCTTGTGGTCATTAGTTATTCTCCAACATCAGCTATGGCAGGCGAGGAAATAACTTTTGTAGTAGAAAATATTATTGTTTCGAAAGAATATACTATTCTTTTTAACGGAATTGCTTCAGAAGCGGTTCAAAACTTCCAAACAGAAATTAAAGCAATTGTTCCCTCCAATGCTACAACCGGTGAAATTGTTATAAAATATGATGATAAAAACTTAAACGTTGGAACCCTTGAAATAACTGAGGAACCGACCTTATTAATCACCAGTTTTTCCCCTACTACGGCTTTTACAGGAGATGAGGTTACATTTGTGGGCGAAAATATTGACCCTGCAATTACTTATGCGGTCTTTTTCAATGGTATTGAAGGTGAAACTGCGAGTGTTACCGAAAATGAAATAGTAGCTATCGTTCCTCAAGGCGCAACTTCTGGAGAAATAACCATTTCCTATGAAGATTCAATAATAGCTGCTGGTACAATTGAAATTACTAACGAGCTGGATAAATTATATGGTTATTTCCCTGTTGAAGGAGCGGGATGCGAAGCTTTTTATATTTATAGTTTGGATATTAATACTGGTGCATTGCTCGAAGAGCAAACACTTCTTAATGCCTCTAATTGTTACTCTTATATATCATCCAACTTTTATAGGAATACAAATATTTTTGTGCATACTTTTTCTGAACATTGGGCACAAGGGCAGCCATTATTAAAAAATGTTTTAATTAAAAACTTTGATACTGGGTATCAGGCTACTTGGATTTTAAGAGACGAAGGAGATCGTGATGGAAGTATTTTAGCGGCATATGATAATAAAATATATTACAGCTACCGCTATTTCCCAGATGTAGATGAAACATATGAAGTACGTGTGCGAAACTTGGATACTGGAATTACAACTACAGTATATAATTTCCCGTTAGATTATATGTATGATTTTAAAAATTCAGGATTTCTGCCCTCAACTAATGAATTGGTTTTCTTTACAAAAAACGAATCAGATCAACCTATTTTCATGAAACTTAATGTAGAAACTTCAGCTCTCACTAGTTATAATATTTCTGAAACCTATTCCAGTATTTTTATAACAAAAACAGAAAGAATATTTGGAATAAAATCTTTAGGTGGAGACGAGCATGAAATTGTTGAGATAGACAAAAGCACCGGAAATATTTTATCATCTTTAGCAACTATTTCAGCTCAAACGGTTGAAAAAATAGACTATTCCCTATCGTCGAATAGAATTTTTGCTTTGCTACGTGACACAAATTACGACCAGTACCTTTATACTTTAAACCTTGATGGTGGCACATCAACCAATACCCAATTGGATGAACAAAATAATCATAAAGATTTTTACGGAATCTATTTAAACGATTAGTTTTTATAAATACTATCTTTGCTCGCTAAAAATTAATTGTGAGTAATCCACAACGGATAAAAATCCTAAACACCACCATAGATAACCTCTCCATGCAAGAAACTCTTGCTCTGGTAAAGGAGAAAATCCAATCTAGTGAACAAGTACACCACGTAGTTGTAAACGCCGGGAAAGTTGTGGCCATGCAAAAAGATCTGGAACTGCGCCACAGTGTCAACCAAAGTCACATTATTAACGCTGATGGACAAGCAGTAGTTTGGGCTTCACGTTTTTTAGGAAAACCACTTAAAGAACGCGTTGCCGGAATAGATCTTATGGCTAGCCTAGTAGAAATGGCACATAAAAACCATAACAAAATCTTCCTTTTTGGAGCAAAAGAAGAAGTGGTTAAAAATGTTGTTGACAAATACGCTGAAATCTACAGTCCAAACATTATTGCTGGTTACCGCAATGGTTATTTTAACCCTTCCGAAGAGGAAGAAATTGCCCAACAGATAGCAAATAGCGGCACTCAAATGCTTTTCGTTGCAATCTCATCACCCATTAAGGAAAACTTTCTGTACCGCCATCGCGAAATCCTAAAAAATGTGAACCTAATTATGGGTGTGGGTGGCAGTTTTGATGTAGTAGCCGGAAAGACCAAGCGTGCCCCTTCGTGGATGCAGAAAGCAGGCCTAGAATGGTTCTATCGCTTTGCTCAAGAACCAAGACGTATGTGGAAACGCTATTTAGTAGGAAATTCGAAATTTATCTTTTTAGTTCTCAAAGAAAAATTCTCTAAGTAGATTGTTAGTTTAATATCTACGCTATCAAAAGATGATTTTTTGCCAAGAGTTTTTTATCTTCCCCTAAAATTTTTCACTCTTCCATTCTATTATGAGGATACTGCTCTCCGCCATATACCCTTATGTTTTTTTGCTGCTATATCTCATCATTCCTTTTGACAATTACATTAGGGCACTTCCAAATATACTTCTGGCAATTTTAGTGGTCGCCTTTCCATTTATTGTAAAGAAAGAAGACTTCAAAAAATTAAAATCTATTCCCATAGCCATATTCTTATTGCTCTTTGCGTATATCTGTATCGATTCATTTATAGCAGGAAAGCTGCAAGAAGATTATAAAGTCATCAACAAAGTGATGATCGCCGTTGGACTTGCTATTCTTTATATTCCCGTTGCAGATGTAAAAAAAATAAATAGCGCGATCATTTTTTCTGCCTTGGCGGCGATTGTATTTTCAATCTATAATTTTGTTCTGATTACGGATGCTACAGGTAGTTTTGCCTTGGGAGAGTCGCCTCAAGTGGTGGAGTCGTTGTTGATTGATAGACTCTATTTAGGCCTTCTCAGTACGTTTAGTATTTTGATTTCCGTTCAAGCAATTCAAAAAAAATACCACCCTAACAACAACTATTATTTGGCGAACATATTTGTCAATGCACTGTTCATAATTTTAATCGCTTCAAAAATTGCCATCATTTCATTATTTGTTCTACTACTGATCCGTCAGTTTTATGGCCAACGAAAAATATGGAAAGCACTAATAGCTATTTTTGCAATAGCTGCATTAGTGGGATTGTTTTTTCTTCTGAAAAATGGAAAAAGTAATCAGCTCTACGAAGCTGAAGTTATAGATAATCATACTGCATCAGGATTTATTGAAAACTCGATGACCTATGAGCTTAGAGCCGTAGCCTGGAAATGTGCTACAGATATTATAGCTAATGAAGGCTTTAACTTTACTGGTATTGGTTTTGATAAAACTAAGGATAGACTGGTTTCCTGTTATGAAAACAACATATCCAATCCAAAGAAAAAGGAAAGGTTTGTCAGTGAACGTTATAATACCCACAATCAGTTTCTGGATTTTTATATCAGTGCTGGGTTTATTGCACTCTTGTTGTTTCTCCTTTTCATTTTGGTTAGTTTTTTTACAATAAAAAAACAGTTTTTGCCCACAGCAATGCTTGCTATTTTAATAATGTATTGTTTGGTTGAAAATGTATTCCAAAGACAAATTGGGGCATATTACATAGGCTTCATTTTAATTGTGCTGATTACAAGTGCCAAAACCATTGAAAACAACCATATAAAAAACATATAAAAAGAATTGCAAATTGTACTTTTGCCCTTTGATAATAAAATGGAAAACCGTTTCAATAGTTTGAAAGGAAAAGAAAAATATAAATGAAAATAGCAGTAATAGGAACAGGCTACGTTGGTCTCGTAACAGGAACTTGTTTAGCAGAAACAGGAAACGAAGTAATTTGTGTCGATATAGACAAAGCCAAGGTCGAGAAAATGCGCAATGGCATAGTGCCAATTTATGAACCACATTTGGACGTCCTTTTTGAAAGAAATATTAAGGCGAACCGGCTAAAATTTACAACCTCCTTAGACGAAGGTTTAGCGCATGGCGACATTATTTTTCTTGCTCTTCCTACCCCAGAAGATGAAGATGGTTCTGCAGATCTTTCTTATGTTTTGAATGTTTCAGAAGAAATAGGAAAAAAAATTAAAGAATATAAAGTAATCGTTGATAAAAGTACAGTGCCAGTAGGTACAGCAGAAAAAGTACATAACGTAATCGCCAAAAATGCTTCTTGTGAATTTGATGTGGTTTCCAATCCAGAGTTTCTTAGAGAAGGCTTTGCTGTAGACGATTTTTTAAAGCCTGAGCGAATAGTTGTTGGTTCTAGTAGTGAAAGGGCGACAGCATTAATGCAAAAGCTTTACGGCCCGTTTGTACGCTCAGGCAACCCAATACTTGTTATGGATGAAAAGTCTGCTGAACTTACAAAGTATGCTGCAAATTCATTCTTGGCCACCAAGATTACTTTCATGAACGAAATTGCAAACTATTGCGAAAAAGTAGGCGCAGATGTAGATATGGTCCGCGCCGGAATGGGTACCGATAGCCGCATTGGCAAACGCTTCCTTTTCCCAGGAATTGGTTATGGAGGTTCATGTTTCCCTAAAGATGTAAAAGCGCTTCAAAAAGCAGGAAAGGATAAAGAATATAATTTCAAAATACTAAATTCGGTTATTGAAATAAATGCTGCCCAAAAAACAATTTTAATACCCAAAATTGACAATTATTTCAACAATGATTTAAACGGTAAAACAATTGCTATTTGGGGATTGGCCTTTAAACCCGAAACGGATGATATTCGGGAAGCTCCATCAATAGATATGATGGAAACATTGCTGGGTAAAGGGGCAAAACTTCAAGTTTTTGATCCTGAAGCGATGCCAAATATTGAAAAGCGTTTTGGCAATAAATTGAATTATTCAGAATCAATGTATACCGCTCTCAAAGGAGCAGATGCTTTGTTAATATGTACTGAATGGAGCATTTTCCGTACCCCAGATTACGGTAAATTGAAGGAGCTATTAAAAAATCCAGTTATTTTTGACGGAAGAAACCTATATAGCGTAAATGATATGGAAGCAGAAGGGTTTACCTATGTTTCTATTGGAAGAAAGCCAATAAATTTATGAAGAAACGTGTCCTAATTACAGGTGCAGCTGGATTTTTAGGCTCGCACCTTTGTGATAAATTTATTGCTGAAGATTTCCATGTTATCGCAATGGACAATCTTATAACAGGCGATCTTAAAAACATTGAACATCTTTTTAAATTGGAAGCTTTTGAGTTTTATCATCACGATATTACCAAATTTGTCCACGTTCCGGGAAAGGTAGATTATATTCTTCATTTTGCTTCGCCAGCAAGCCCGATAGATTATTTAAAAATCCCCATCCAAACTCTGAAAGTTGGTTCTTTGGGAACACACAATCTTTTAGGACTGGCAAAGGAAAAAAACGCTCGTATTTTGATTGCTTCTACTTCTGAAGTTTATGGAGATCCTTTGGTACATCCGCAGACTGAGGAATATTTTGGAAATGTAAATACCATTGGACCTCGTGGGGTGTATGATGAGGCTAAACGCTTTCAGGAATCCATCACGATGGCTTATCACAGATTCCACGGACTTGAAACACGTATCGCTCGTATTTTTAATACCTATGGACCGCGCATGCGTCTTAATGATGGTCGTGTAATTCCTGCTTTTATTGGACAATCTTTACGCGGTGAGGATTTGACAGTATTTGGCGATGGAATGCAAACACGCTCGTTCTGTTATGTTGATGATGAAGTGGAAGGATTATACCGTTTATTGCTAAGTGATTATCCACTACCAGTGAATATCGGTAATCCGGAGGAGATAACCATTCTTGATTTTGCGAAGGAAATTGTAAAACTTACAGGCACGGAACAAAAAATAGTTTTTAAGCCTCTACCACAAGACGATCCTATGCAGCGTGAACCAGATATTTCAAAAGCAAAGAAAATATTGAATTGGGAACCCAAAGTTTCTAGAGAGGAAGGAATGAAAAAAACGTTCGAATATTTTAAAAACCTTTCAAAAGAAGAACTTTTTAAAAGTGAACACAAAGATTTTTCAAAACATAATAATAGATAATAATTAAATGTTTAAAAGCGGAAGATATTCTGGATTGTTGCGGCCTATTTCTTATGGAATAGACCTCTTTTTTATCTATTTCTTTGCTTTTGAATTTTTTGTGGAGCCTTTTCCCTATTTCAACTATTTTGTTTACTTGACTATTGCATGGGTATTGCTTTCATTACGATCAGGGTTTTATGAAATCTATCGTTTCACGCACATTTCAAAAATTATGTCTTTGCTTGGTAAACAGGGCGTAGTGTTCGTTTTGATTGTCTTTTCTTTCTTTGGTTTTTATAACCATTTGGAAACTTCGGCTTCTATAATCTTTAAATATATTTTATTGGTGATGCTTTGCATAACCATAGTAAAATTTGGGATATACTATCTTTTGAAGAAATATCGATTGCACTTGGGCGGAAATGTTCGTAAAGTTGTAATTATTGGCCTTAACCAAAAGACAGATCAGCTCCGTAAGTTTTTTACCAACAACCCCGTTTATGGTTACAAATTATACAAAACCTTCGATTTAAAAGGGCCTAACAAAGTTTCCATTGAAGAGTGTATGGATTATATTATGAAGGAAGAAATAGATGAGGTTTATTCTTCTGTTGCTGAAATTGGCAATAAAGACCTTATAAAACTCATTGATTTTGTAGACAATAATCTCAAAATTTTAAAATTCCTTCCAGATAATAAAGAAATTTATAGCAAAAAACTGGATTTCACCTATTATGGAGTACTGCCCATTCTTTCTATGCGAAAAATACCCATGGACGAACCTTTCAACAAGTTTCTGAAACGAAGTTTTGATATAATGCTTTCACTTATAATTATTGTTGGAATATTGTCCTGGCTTACCCCAATACTTGGAATATTAATCAAGCTTGAATCCAAAGGTCCAGTCTTTTTTAAACAAAAAAGAAATGGGCTTGATTACCAAGAATTTTATTGTTATAAATTTCGGAGTATGATACCAAATCCTATGGCACATCTCCACCAAATTTCAAAAGGAGATATACGCGTGACACGGGTTGGAAGAATAATCCGAAAAACAAGTATTGACGAACTCCCACAATTTATAAACGTACTTAAAGGAGATATGTCCGTTGTAGGACCAAGGCCACATATGGTTAGCCACACCCACATGTATGCCGAACGGATCGATAAGTTTATGGTTCGCCACTTTATAAAACCTGGAATCACCGGATTAGCACAAGTTAGCGGATTTCGAGGAGAGGTTGAAGATGACAACCACATTATCAATAGGGTTAAATATGATATTTTTTATCTTGAAAACTGGAGCCTTTTTCTCGATATAAAAATAGTTTTTCAAACCATATATAACGCCCTTAGAGGAGAGGAAAAAGCCTATTAAATACGTTCAATTGAAGCAGTAAAAGCTTCAAACTGTTTATTGAAATCAAAGGCTGAAACTGAATTTTTCTGAACTTTTTCTTTCGAATAATGTTTTAACTTATTTTCGGAAAATGTATTTATAAAATTTTGAAGCGCTTCAAAATTATTTACTGGAATAACCCAGCCCAATTCTTCTTTATCAACAATATCTCCCCCTTCCCCGCCAGCAAAATAGAGTACAGGTAATCCCAAACGGGTGTATTCAAATATTTTTGAAGGAACTGAACCATAAATCCTTTTCACCAAAGGAATAAAAGCAACATCATATTGTTGAAGTACTTTGTGTAATGTGTCTCTATCCAATTCGCCATAAAAGAAAACATTCTCTTTTTGTAATGTATTTAGCTTTTCTGCTTCCGGACCAGCTCCGTAAATGTGAAGACTTATATTTTTGGGGAATTTAAGCTGCTGACAAATTTGAAAAAGACCCTGTGCCATACCCAGCAATCCTGCATAAACAATCTTTAGTTCTTGCGATGAATCACTTTCTGAAACTTCTGTTATCGAAAAGTTCGGAATATTGCGGTATAAAAAAGAAGGCTTTTCATTTTCAAAAATTGATATGTGTTCAAGTATTTCTTCGGATTGTCCAACGATTATATCCGAGTTCCGATAACAATAGCGCTCCATTTTCAATAAAAGTGAATAATACCATCCTTTTTTTAAAATACCCATCTCCAAACCCGCCAATGGCCATAAATCTGAAACGTTTAAAATAATTTTCTTTGAAAATAAACGGCCCAAGCAAACGGCTGTAAACCCAACAAATACAGGAGAATATTGAATAAAAATCTTTTTTGGAGTTTTAGTAAAAATAAAAAACATAATCAAGCTGATAGAAAACGATACCATCGAGAGCAATCGAACTAATTTGTTGTTGGAATTACTGGGCCAAATCCATAACCGAGTTATTTTCCCAAAGTGATATTTTTCCGAACAGGATATTTTTCCGCTATAATCCTTAAAAATTTTTCCCGTTGGATAATTGGGTAGTGGACAAACAACTTTCACTTTAAGCCCTGCATTTCCCAATCCTTCTGCCAAGCTAAACATTCGGTTGGATGCTGCGCCTTTTTCAGGTGGAAAATAGTTCGTTATGAGAAGAATGTCTTTTTGCATGTATCCAATTAGGATTTAACCATCGAAACAAACTGTTTCAATTTACCACTTTCAGATCTATCCAATTGTTCTTTTCTGCTGAATATAAAAGTTAATTCAGACTCTAAAAACTGTTCAAGTGTTTTTGTAATAAAGGCTTTCTTTTCTTGCGTCAATTCATTGTCACTTACATAATTTATTTCAAAAGTATTAATCTTAGTTTGAATCACTTTAAACTCCTTTATGTTTCCGCTTTCCTCCATTATTTTTTTAGTGATAACATAAAAGATCATTCCAGCTGCTTTTTTACCACTGGGAAGTATTGCAAAATCATTGGTTCTGCCTACCAGCTTTTTTAAAATGGGTTTTTTCAAGGTACTTTTTTCACTCAAAGCACCATAATCGCCAATTTCATAACGTATAAACGGATGTGCTTTGTTGTGCAGTGAAGTAATCACAATGCGCCCCTCTTCTCCCAAAGGAACTTCCCGATCTTCTTCATCCAAAATTTCAACAAAAAGCGTTTTGGAGTCTACTTCCCATTCCCCTTCCTTATTGGTAAAGGCGATAACGCCAGCTTCCGAACACCCATATTCGTTAACAACTGGAACGCCAAGCTGTTTTTCAAGTAAAGTTTTATCGTCTTCAAAAAGCATTTCAGAAGTAACAATACAAACTTTTAAAGTTGGACAAACAGTTTTTAAGACCACCTTTTTTTCTTTTAAATATTTTGCAAATAGCACGATACTGCTGGTATAACCATTTATGTAATCAAACGGTTTTTTCTTGTAAACATTCAACATTTTGTCCAATGCTTTTTTTGAAAGATCATTTATTGAAAACCGATGACGCTTAGCCAGTACATCTTTTAAACGCACCGTTTTGTTTTCAATCATATCTAATGGGATTCCATAATAACGCGCTTGTAACGAACTGTTGAAGTTGATGCCGTACCACCCGAACCGCTCCATATGATATGCCCAGGTCATCGCGTGGCTGTACTTGTCCTTCGCAAATCGAATTGGGTTTCCACTGGAGCCCGAAGTTTTATTGATGTAAACATTTTTTTCTGAAAAACCCTTAGAAAGCCTTTCTTTTAGCGGAATTTGGTAATCCTTTTTTTTTAAAACAGGAAGTGATTTCCAAGTTGTATAATCTCCATTTACCGAATCTCGATAAAAACTATTATGCTTTAAATGATAGTTGACAATTTCAGTCTTTTTTGCATTCAAAAACGATTCGTAGTCTGCCTCTTTTATTTCCGAAATTTGCAGCAATTCTTCTTTAGCCCTTTTAATAGGGAAGCGTTTAAGAAATAGTGAAATATCGAAGAGTCTCAAAAGCCGAGTTTTATTTTTAAAGTAAAAACAAATCTTTCCAAAGATAAATTCGCTTCAAATAAATTAGTGGTTCAAGGTACAAACAATTATTTTTGACACCGAAACAAAACATTTCAATTATGAATATTCTCATCCTTGGTTCTGGCGGACGTGAACATACTTTTGCCTATAAAATTTCACAAAGCAAACGTTGTAATAAACTTTTTGTAGCACCCGGTAATGCGGGCACTGCTTCCATTGCAACAAATGTAGAACTAAAGGTAACCGATTTTGAAGCAGTAAAAAAATGCGTTGTTGAAAATAATATTCAAATGGTTGTGGTAGGTCCCGAAGACCCCTTGGTGCATGGCATAGCTGACTATTTTTTAGAAAATTCGGATTTGAAAAATGTAATGCTCATAGGCCCATCAAAACGGGGTGCATTGTTAGAAGGCAGCAAACAGCGCGCAAAAGAGTTTATGATGCAACACAACATTCCTACGGCAGCTTATGAAAGCTTTACCCCGGAATCTTTGGGCGCTGGAAAAACATTTTTAGAAAGCCTGAATCCACCTTATGTATTAAAAGCAGACGGACTAGCAGCTGGAAAAGGAGTTTTGATTTTGAAGGATTTAAATGAAGCCAAACAGGAGCTTGAAAATATGCTTGCCCACAGCAAATTTGGCGAAGCGAGTTCTAAAGTGGTGATTGAAGAGTTTTTAGACGGAATAGAGCTTAGTGTTTTTGTGCTTACCGATGGCAAAAACTACAAAATACTTCCTACGGCAAAAGATTATAAGCGTATAGGCGAAGGTGACACCGGCCTAAATACAGGCGGAATGGGCGCTATTTCTCCAGTACCTTTTGCAGATGAGGTCTTGATGAAAAAAATTGAAGAGCGAATCGTTAAACCCACGGTTAATGGACTTGCTAAAGAAAATATAGAATACAAAGGCTTTGTCTTTATTGGGCTTATAAAAGTGAATAATGAGCCGTACGTAATAGAATACAACGTGCGCATGGGCGACCCAGAGACGGAAGTGGTACTTCCTCGAATAAAAACTGATTTGGTAACTTTATTTGAAGCTACCTATCACCAAAAACTTAACGAAATCAATATTGAAATTGATGAAAGAGCCGCAACCACAGTAATGTTGGTTTCTGGAGGATATCCAGAAAGTTACGAAAAAGGGAAGGAAATTTCAGGTGTGGAAAATGTGGAAGGTTCTATCGTTTTTCACGCTGGAACAAAGTTTGAAAATGGTAAAACACTTACGAATGGGGGTCGTGTCTTAGCAATAACTTCTTTGGATAACGATTTCAAAATAGCGCTAAAAAAATCCTATCAAAACATAGAAAAACTATCTTTTGACAGGATGCAGTATCGTAGTGATATAGGTTTTGACCTTTAAAAAATCAAGGATTTTCGTCGAAGGTATAAGTGCTCTCGGTGTTTTCGTTGAAATTCTTCAACTTGAGCATCCAATAAATGAAAGCAACTGCTCCAACAAGTAATAATATCCATGAAATAGTATTTGCTCCCCACCAAGTTTGATCTTGTAATGAACGGAGGCTATCGTAAGGGACAAAAAGAACATTTTCAAAAAGGGAAGCAATTCCTTCCCAAAAACCTTTCCAAGTCATATCTTTAATCTTTAGAAGGCAAAAATATAAAATTACCCCGTATGCTAACAAGCTTTTTCGGAAAATCCATTCCATTAAATTATTTAATTCTTGGTGTTTTTATTGTAGTGGGGTATTTATTGGGTACAACTTCAGAATCTTCTGTTGTTATTTCGTCGTATTTTTTGCTTGTCCATAGTGCTTTTATACTCCTTAGTGTATTGACTATGTTGCTTTTGGACTTTATTATCCGAAAAAATCATTTGACAAAAACGAACACTTTCGCAATTCTGTTTTTTACATGCTTTATGGTAATGCTGCCCGTTATTTTTTTGCAGCATAAAATACTTTTAGCCAATGCCTTCCTTATTTTGGCTCTTCGGCGAATTATGAGTTTGCGAAGTGATAAAAATTCATCAAAGAAAATTCTTGATGCCAGCATTTGGATTACGGTAGCTTCTCTCTTTCATTTTTGGAGTCTTTTGTTTTTTGTACCGCTCTGGATTGCAATTATTCAAAAACCGAATTCTACTTATAAACAGATGCTAATCCCCTTAACAGGTTTTTTGGCTGTTTTCCTAATAAATACTGCGTTTCATTTGCTTATAAACGATTCTTTCACTTGGTTTTATAACTGGAGAGAAACCATAAGCTTTAACTTTTCAAAATACAATTCTGCATCTATTCTGGTACCCGTAACTGTTATAATCGCTTTTTATATTTGGACGGGCATCTACAGAGTTTTGAGGCTTCACTCGGTTTCTATAAAAGAGAAATCCAATTATCTTTTGTTGCTTTATGTAAGCATAACTTGTTTGTTTGTTGCATTGTTGACACCTGAAAAAACAGGGGCCGAAATACTTTTCATTTTGGCACCGGTTTCCATTATTGCAGCCAATTATATTGAAGATCTTGATACGGAACGCTATATTGAAAAAGACAATACTGAGTTTTGGTTTAAAGAGACGATGCTTTGGTTGGTAGTGGTTTTACCCTTTGTGTTTTTGTTTTTATGAATAGGCTAAACCTTCAAAATATTGAAACAGAGCTTAAGAATCGTCATCAATATTCTTACAAATGGTTTCGGAAACAAAATGATGAATGGGACCGCTACACGAAATTTATTTACCAAAACTCCAATTGGGAAACCCTCATCCGTAAAATTGCTAATGTGTCTGAAATGATGCAATTAGACAAACAACAAATTTTTCAATATGCAGCAAATCGATGGTATAATTTCTGGAGCGCACAGGCTGTAGAACAAATTTTTACAGAAATAGAAGGAATTGAGCCTGTGGCAGAAACAAAAGATTCTGAAAAAGATTTTTACCTCTTCGGAATTCCCTTTGACCATAAAACATCTGTTTTTCCAAAGCAATTCAACAAAACTTTTGAATACGCCCAAAACCATAAAAAGGAACTGATTGAATGGCTCTACAAAAACCAAAGCACCCAAAAGCGACATCATTTCAAAAATCGCCTTTTTATTGTGGTTTATGCTGAAAATGGCGAACATTGGAAACTGAAAGCTGAAATTTCCTTGCTTAAAAAAGCAATTCAAAAATATGTTGCCTCTTTCAAGCGGGAGCAACTTCATTCCTTTATTTTTGCTGACGGACAAAAAACATTGAGTGATATTATCTGGGTTTCTAAATGAACTACATAGGCAGCAAACATAAACTCTCCAATTTCATTTTTGAAACAATTACTGAAATCTGCGGTGAAGATCTTTCACAGAAAACATTCTGCGACCTTTTTGCAGGAACCGGCATCGTTGGCAGAAATTTCAAACCGCACGTAAAACAAGTAATCGCAAACGATGTGGAATATTACAGTTATGTGTTGAACCGAAATTACATAGGCAATCATACAGCTTTTTATTGCGAAGATTTTTTAATGGAATTGAATGCATTGAAAAACAAAAAAGGCTTCATTTTTCAGAATTATTCCGAGAATGGGAAAGCTGGAAGAAATTATTTCACGTCAGAAAACGGACAGCAAATTGATGCGGTTCGCTTTCAAATTGAGAACTGGAAAAAGACTTTAAAAATTTCGGAAGACCAGTATTATTTTCTGCTTGCTTCGTTGCTTGAAAGTGCAGATAAAGTTGCAAACACGGCTTCGGTATATGGGGCGTATTTAAAACACATAAAGACTTCCGCGGCAAAAAAACTTATCATCAAACCTGCCGTTTTTCAGCAAACCGAAAACGCCCATCAGGTTTTTCAGCGGGACAGCAATGCACTTATAAAAAATATTGAAGGAGATATCCTGTATTTGGATCCGCCTTACAATGCGCGTCAATACGGTGCCAACTATCATTTGCTGAATACTATCGCAAAATATGATACCTTTGTGCCTAAGGGAAAAACCGGTCTGCGCGATTACTACAAAAGCGATTGGTGCAGAACGGGAGAAGTGTTAAAAAGCTTTGAGGAATTGATTGAAAACGCACAATTTTCCTATATTTTTCTGAGTTACAACAACGAAGGATTGATGAGCCAAAAGGAAGTGCAATCGGTGATGGAACGTTTTGGAAAGTACAGATTGAAAACAAAAAAATACCAACGTTTCAAGGCAGACAAAACCGAAAACAGAAACCACAAAGCCTCAGAAACTTTTGAATATTTACACATTTTAGAAAAGAAATAATTAATACCGAAATGTCATGCTGAGCTTGTCGAAGCGCCTTTCGATAAAAATAAAAATATGTTTTCAGACAAAGCAAACAAAGTCTTCGCAGAAGTAATAGATAAATACCACGAAGTAAACACAGTGGACCAACCCTTCAGCAATCCGTACGAAAAAGATAACCAATTGATAGAACATTTGCTCTATCGCAAATGCTGGATTGATACTGTGCAATGGCATTATGAAGACATAATCCGCGATCCAAATATTGACCCCGTTGCAGCCCTGAAGTTAAAGCGTCAAATAGACGCTTCAAACCAAGACCGCACCGATATGGTGGAATATATAGATAGCTATTTCCTTGAAAAATTTAAGGACGTAAAAGTGAAGGATGATGCAACCATAAACACTGAAAGCCCAGCTTGGGGAATTGACAGGCTTTCCATTTTAGCTTTGAAAGTGTATCATATGAACGAAGAAGCAACTCGCACCGATGCCTCCCAAGAACACCAAATGGCCTGCAAAGCAAAGCTAAATGTGCTACTTGAACAACGCGTCGATTTAAGTACTGCCATTAACCAATTATTGGATGATATTGCACACGGTAGAAAGTATATGAAAGTGTACAAGCAGATGAAAATGTATAATGACGATGAGTTGAATCCCATACTTCGTGGAAAAAAATAATATTTTGTCTCCCTGGATGCAGTTCAAGGGTTTCTGACAAAAAATATGGAAAGACCAAAACACATATTGGTAATTCGCCTTTCCGCAATGGGCGATGTGGCAATGACGGTGCCCGTGCTTCGTGTATTGGCAAACACATATCCAGATTTAAAAATTACAATACTCTCTCGTCCTTTTTTTAAACCTTTTTTTGAAGGCATTCCCAATCTCAATTTTTTGGAAGCTGATGTTTATGGAGAGCACAAACGCCTAGGATTACTAAAACTTGCAAATGAAGCTCAGGAGCTTGGAATTGATGTAGTAGCAGATCTTCACAGCGTGATTCGCTCAAAAGTGATTTCGAAATATTTAAAATTTAAAGGCTTTAAAACTGCAACGATTGACAAAGGAAGAGCAGAAAAGAAAGCCTTGATTTCTTCACAAGGAAAGAATATTGCACAATTAAAAACCACGCATCAACGGTATGCGGATGTTTTTGAAAAGCTTGGTTTTCCAATAGATTTAAAACAATTTGTTGCACCACCAAGTAAGCGATTGACGCCTAAACTTAATGGTCTCATTGGCGTAGAGCCAAAAAAATTGATTGGTATCGCTCCTTTTGCAGCCTATAAAAGCAAAATGTACCCATTAAGTTTAATGGCAGAAGTTATCCGTGAATTGGATAATACCGATAGATACCGAATCTTCCTTTTTGGCGGTGGTAAGAAAGAAGTTGAACAGCTCAAGAAAATTGAAATTCCATTTACAAACGTAACCAACGTTGCCGGAAAACTCACATTTGAAGAAGAGCTCTCATTGATTTCAAATTTAGATTTGATGCTTTCCATGGATAGCGGCAACGGTCATTTGGCGGCTATGTATGGGGTACCCGTGGTAACTCTTTGGGGCGTGACGCATCCCTATGCAGGTTTTGTTCCATTCAACCAACCTGAAAATAATCAGTTAGTGGCTAATCGTGAGAAATTTCCGTTGATTCCTACTTCTGTTTATGGAAATAAATTTCCAAAAGGATATGGTGAAGCGATGAAGACCATTACTCCCGAAACAATTGTTCAAAAAGTTAGGGAACTGCTTTAATTTTCTTCGAAAAAATTAATTAAACATCATCATAATCCACAACAACTGTTGGTGTTGTAGGATGTGCTTGGCAAGTGAGTATTAGGCCGTCAGCAATTTCAGACTCGGTAAGGATTTGGTTTTTGCGCATTTCTGCTTTTCCTTCTTTAAGTCTTGCAATACAAGTACTACAAATACCACCTTGGCAAGAATAAGGAGGATCCAAACCTTGTTCCAATGCAGCTTCAAGAATAGATTTGGTCTGGGCCATTACAAAAGTTTCCTCATCATCATCTAAAGTGATAGAAATACTAGTGTTTCCGTCGTGTTTTTCAACCAAAAGCCCCTTTTCTGCGGTGGAGAAAAGTTCGTGGTGAATTTGTTTTGAATTAATGCCATTGTGCTTCAACGTAGCGGAAACTTCGTCAATCATTTCCTCGGGACCACATAAATAGAAGGCTTCATATACAGTGTTGGCATATTTATTCTTCAGAAAAAAGTTGACGTTGGAACGGTCAATTCTTCCAAATTTAGAATTTTCCTCTTCTTTTCTACTGAAGATAAATTCAACATTAAAACGATTCGGAAACTTTTGTTGAAGCTCCAAAATTTCGTTGTAAAACATGGTCTCTTCAAGGTTTTGATTGCCATAAACCAAGAAAAAAGTACTTTGAGGCATTTCCTCTAAACTAGATTTTATCAAGGAAAGCACTGGGGTAATTCCACTTCCTGCGGCAAAAGCAGCATAGTTTTTTAAGTTTGGTTCCAATATAAACTTTCCCATTGGAGGCATTACTTGCAAGGTGTCACCAGTTTTTAGTTCGGTATTAGCATATACTGAAAATGCTCCTTTATCAACTTTTTTCACGGCTACTTTAAGTAGTCCGCTTTTAGGCGAAGAGCATATGGAATAGGCACGACGCAAATCCTTGCCGCCACTTTGGTGCTTAATGGTAATATATTGACCCGCTTTAAAGGCAAAAAGTGCTTTTAAGTTTTCGGGCACTGAAAATGAAATTGAAACAGAATTAGGGGTCTCTTTTTTTACTTCGGAAACAGTAAGCGCATGAAATTCGCTCATAATCTTGATATTTTTGTGCAAAAGTACAAAGGAAATCAAGGAAACAAAGCTTCGACGGCTTTAAAGTCTATCATTTTTTCGGTATTTCACTAAGCAGATATTAAAAAGAAATGTATTTTTACCGCTCTTTAGTGATTCTACATACTAAAAAAGAACCTTTTAAGTTAGAATATCATATAAACTGAAAGCATTTTGAAAGGCACACATAAAATTACCCTATTTATCCTCGCTGTTGTTTTTTTGGCAGCCTGTTCACGTAAAAAAAACACCTTTTTGAACCGCAATGTTCACGCGGTCACTACAGAATTCAACACACTTTATAACGGAGACGTAGCTTATACAGAAGCCAAAGAGCAATTGGCTTATGGTTTTCGTGATAATTTTTGGGAAATACTTCCTGTAGAGCGTATTGAGGTTCAAGAAGCAGAAGTAAAAGCTCCTGGAGCAACAAAAGGTGGGGGCGGAGGCTTTAACCTTGCCGAGGAAAAGGCTGCAAAAGCTATCCAGAAGCACTCCATGTATATTGACGGCAAGGAATACAACCCACAGATAGACGAAGCATATATGTTGCTTGGAAAATCGCGCTATTATGATGGCCGTTTCATTCCAGCATTGGATGCTTTCAATTTTATCTTGGACCGGTATCCAACCAGCAATAATATTAACATTGCGAAAGTTTGGAAGGCAAAAACCAATATCCGTTTAAAAAATGAGGAATACGCTATTGAAAATCTTAAAAAGATGTTTGATGAAGCGGATTTAAAAGAAGAAGAAATTGCAGATGGTGCTGCTATGATGGCACAGGCTTTCATTAATATGGATTCTTTACAACCAGCGCTTGACTACATTAAAATGGCTGCTGTAAATGTAAAAGACAAAGAACTTGAAGGCAGATATATATTCATAAAAGGACAAATTTATAACCGCCTTGGTCAGAAAGACAGTGCCAACATTGCATTTGATGAGGTAATTGAAATGAACCGCAAGACCTCCAGATCGTATATGATTAATGCCTATTTGGAAAAAGGAAAGAATTTCGATTACGAAAATGGAGACCGAATCGCTTTTTTGGAACTACTGCAGGATCTTGAGAAAAATCGTGAAAATCGTCCGTTTTTAGATAAAATTTACAATCAGTTTGGCGACTATTATCGCAATAGTGACAGCATTGATACTGCGGTTAAATACTATAACAAATCCATTAAGGCTTTTAAACAAGATAGAGTTCTTCAATCCGTAAACTATCAAACCCTTGCTGAAATAGATTTCGATAACGCCGAATATAAAAATGCCGGAGCCTATTATGACAGTACGCTTACATTTCTGGAAGAAAACAGTCGTCAATGGCGCCGTGTCAAAAAGAAACGTGAAAATCTTGACGATGTTATCAAATATGAAGATATCGCTACCAAAAACGATAGTATCCTAAAATTGACAAAAATGAGCGAGTCCGAACAACTTGCATTTTTTTCAGATTATACTTCAAAATTGAAACAACAGGCGGTTAAAGATTCCTTGGAAGCTATTAAAATTGAACAGAAAATTGCCAACAAAGAATTTTACGAAAAGGGTAAAACTGCTGTTTCCGGCCCAAACAAAGGGAGCAGCACGTTCTATTTTTACAATACTTCCACAGTAGCTTATGGAAAAGGAGAATTCAGAAAAATATGGGGTGACCGAAAACTAGAGGACAACTGGAGAATTTCTAGCAAAAAAACAACCTTGAACAACAATGATGAGGAGGTTGCGAACGTAACTCCAATTGCTGAAAACGAACTGTACAAACCTGAAACGTATATTGCTAGAATACCTTCTGACCAAAAAGTGCTAGACAGCTTGGCGAAAGATCGAAACTTTGCGTATTATCAATTAGGGCTTATCTACAAAGAGAAATTTAAAGAATACAACCTTGCCGCGAACAGATTGGAGAAATTACTCACAAACAATCCTGAAGAGCGATTGGTGGTTCCCGCAAAATACAATTTGGTGAAAATTTATGAAATTTTGGAAAACCCTTCCGAAGCGGATAAATACAGAAATGATATTTTGACCAACCACAGCGATACGCGCTATGCAGAAATACTTCGCAATCCAAATTCGCAATTACCAACAGACGAATCAAGTCCAGAATTTAAATATAAGCAATTGTATAAGGAGTTTGAAGCGTCGAAATATGCGGAGGTTATCCAGAAATGCGATGAGTATATGATGATTTATAACGGAAATGATATTGTTCCAAAATTTGAATTGTTGAAAGCCACTGCCATCGGCCGTCAGCAAGGATTTGAAGCTTATAAAAAAGCATTAAATTTTGTTTCACTGAATTATCCAAGCACTGAAGAGGGCAAACAAGCACAGCAAATATACAGTAACGTATTACCGGTACTTGCAGTAAAAGACTTTGCACCCGAAACAGAAACAGATAGTTGGAAATTGGTTTATAAATTCAGTAATGAAGAAGGTGAGGCAGCCCTAAAACTGAAAGAACAGTTGGACAAAGCCATCGAGAATTATCACTACACCAATTTGGTTACTTCTATAGATTATTACGATCCACAAACGAGACTAGTAATTGTCCACGGATTGAACACTAACTTGGGTGCTCGTGGTTTTGGTGAAGTTTTAAAAGAGAACAAAGAATTTAAAATCAAGCGTCCGTTCTTTGAGATTTCAACTCCAAATTATAAAGTTATCCAAATCCATAAAAATCTTGATGATTACCTTAAACAAGATGTAATTGAATAACAGCCTACCAGCAAACCGAACAACAGAATAGTAAACTTTAAAACAAACTGCTATGTTTTCAGACAAGAAAGAAAAACGAATTGCCGCCGAGCCAGGTTCCGCCCAAAACAGAATAAACGAAGGCACCAGATTAAAAGGAGATGTTTCTTCTACGGGTTTCTTTAGAATAGATGGTACGGTTGAAGGCAATGTTAAAACACCATCCAAAGTGGTTTTAGGTAAAACAGGGGTTATTATTGGAACACTTATTTGTGAAAATGCTGATATTGAAGGCAAATTTGAAGGCACCCTTCAGGTTTCTGGAACACTTTCTTTAAGATCTACAGCAAAAATAGAAGGAGATGTAACTGTTGGAAAATTGGCTGTTGAGCCTGGAGCTACAATGAATGCTTCCTGTGTTATGCAAGACGGAAAACCAAAAAACAATGGCGCAACCGTAAGCCAAATTGCTATAGAAAATTCCAAAGCACATCCTTTTGATCGACAACAACGCATTAAAAAAGCAACCGTTGAGAATAATCTCGACGATTAAACCTCTCTAAGAATGGCCGACAAAAAAGATAATGGAATAAAGCGATGGGCCATCTTGTCCGGTATCGGAATACAGATGGGCGTTATCATTTATCTTTTTGTAAAATTGGGACAGTGGCTGGACGGTAAATATTCTGATGGTGGCAAAACATTTCTCATCATTTGCACACTTGTTGGCGTAGGCGCTTCGCTTTTTTTGGTGATTAAACAGACCAACAAATTGAATTCCTGATTTTTTTGATGAAAAAAGAAATACTCAAATTTTTAGCGGTTCTTTTATTGGTGCTAATTGGAGTTTTTGCTTCACACCTATTTATACTTCAAAATATTGAATTGCCAATTTTTGGGGATAGAATTGTGCTTTCCTATGTGCTCAATTATATCTTGGCGGCAGCAATTTTAATTTTCATCAATTCAAAATTTAACAAGAAATCATCGCACACTGGATTTATATTTCTTGCCGGCAGTGGCCTAAAATTCTTGGTTTTCTTTTTAGTATTCTATCCTTTTTATAGGGAAGACGGCACAATGTCAACTACGGAATTTGCTGCTTTTTTTATACCCTACGCCACTTGTTTGATTTTGGAAGTAGCATATCTTTCAAAACAGCTTAATAATCAGGATTATTAGCAGTTTTCCTCTTCAGAAAAAAACACAAAAAATAGTTTTTTCTTTCTCAGAAAGAAATGTATTTTTGCACCGATTTTAAGGACACCGTTATTTGTTCAAAGATGCAAAGAAAAACATTGGTTAGAATACTTTCAGTTTTATTGTTTATTGTTTCTTTTTCAGCCATAGCCCAAGAGGAGCACGGTATGGATGTGAAAGAAGTTGCTCCTGGCGAAACGGGCAGTAAAACCAAGAAAGAAGAAATAAAGGAATTTATCAATCATCACTTGCTAGATTCACACAGTTTCAATCTGTTTGGATCAACAAATGAAGAAACTGGCGAAACGCACCATTACGGTTTCCCGCTTCCTGTGATTATCTGGGATGATGGCCTTCATACCTTTATGTCATCAGAATTTCATCACGGCGAGGAAGTTGTTGAATCAGAGGGTAAATACTTCACCCTACATCACGAAAAGATTTATAGGACTGACGCTGAGGGTACCTTAAATTATGATGCTGATCACGGCGATCACCCAACAAATGTTCGTCCTTTGGATTTTTCAATTACCAAAAGTGTTATTATGATGCTAGTGGTTGGTCTGTTGCTAATATGGTTGTTCCGCAGTCTTGCAAAAAGCTACGCCACAAACGGAAGTATTCCAAAAGGAATGGGCCGTTTCTTTGAGCCTATCGTTCTTTACATTCGCGATGATATTGCTATTGCGAACATTGGCGAGAACAAATACAAAAAATACATGCCGTTCCTATTAACCGTATTTTTCTTTATATGGTTTTTAAATATGTTCGGCCTTACACCACTTGGTGTAAACGTAACGGGGAACATTGCGGTTACAACCGCTTTGGCTCTCATCGTTTTCTTGATAACCACCTTCACAGGAACAAAAGATTACTGGAAACACATTTTTGACCCATTGGGCGATGGAATGCCTTGGGCTGGAAAAATATTAATTTATATTATTCTTGTTCCTATAGAAATTTTAGGATTATTCATTAAGCCTTTTGCACTGCTTATTCGTTTGTATGCAAACATGACAGCAGGCCACGTAGTATTGATGAGTTTGGTTGGTTTAATATTTATTTTCAAAAGTTGGATTGGCGGACCGTTGTCTTTCGGACTTTCATTTGCTATTTCCCTTATTGAATTATTGGTAGCGTTGCTACAAGCATATATTTTCACAATGTTGGCAGCTTTGTATTTCGGTTTTGCAAGCGAAACGCATGCAGAACACGAAGCACACGAAGGCGAAATACAACATTTATAATAAAAAAATGGTGTTAGGCTGCACTTGTTGAAGCCTTTCGCAATTAAATTGAGTGTTTAATTTTTAATTATATATATTATGACAATTCCAAGTATTGTAGGAGCAGGTTTAGCAGTAATCGGTGCTGGTATCGGTATCGGTATGATTGGTGGGAAAGCTATGGAAGCTATCGCACGTCAGCCAGAAGCTTACGGAAAAATTCAAACAGCAATGCTAATTGCAGCTGCGCTTATTGAAGGTATTGGTTTCGCCGCGATTTTCGCTGGGTAATCAAAAAAACTAACAAGCGGCTGTAACGGTTGGTTACAGCTGTTTGTTACAATTAAAATTGAGCATAAAGTTAAATTAAATAAATACCCGCCACGGCGCCCATTGATATGGAAAAATTAGTTAACGACTTTTCATTCGGACTTTTCTTCTGGCAAATAATAATATTTGTACTCTTACTTATTTTATTGAGAAAATTTGCTTGGAAACCAATCTTGAACGCGGTTAACGATCGTGAAGAAGGAATAAAAAATGCATTGGATTCTGCTGAAAAAGCAAAATTGGAAATGCAGAACCTTCAAGCAGACAACGAAAAATTGTTGCAAGAAGCTCGTGCAGAGCGTGAAGTAATGATGAAAGAAGCACGCGAGATAAAAGCAAAAATGATTTCTGATGCTAAAGAGGATGCCAAAACTGAGGCTGACAAAATGGTTGCCCATGCACAAGCGGCCATCGAAAGCGAAAAGAAATCAGCAATCGCTGAGTTGAAACAACAAGTAGCAAGCCTTTCTTTGGAAATAGCTGAAAAAGTTGTAAAACACGAACTTTCCGATAAGGACAAGCAATTGAAACTTGTTGATGAAATGTTGGGCGACGCAAAATTAAACTAATACCCGAATGAGCAGAGCAGCGATACGATACGCGAAAGCAATTTTGCAGAAAGCAAACGAAAACAACACAGAAGCTGTTTTGTTTGGCGATATGCAATCTGTTTACTATACCATTGAGGGAAGTAGGGATTTGCAAACAGTCCTTCAAAGTCCAGTTATAAAGGCTAATGACAAGAAAGAGGCTTTGTTGAAAATTTTCAGTGGCCAATCAGAAATTACCCATTCCCTTATCAATCTTTTGGTAGCAAACAAACGCACACCATTATTAGGAAAGGTTGCAAAAAGCTTTGTAGATCTATATAATGAACAAGAAGGCGTTAAAGTAGCCACCGTAACTACAGCTGTTCCACTTTCCGATGAATTGGAAAGAAAGGTAATGGATAAAGTTAAGGAATTGACCGGAAGTGAAAAAGTAACACTTCGAAGTGAAATAGACCCGGCAATACTAGGAGGATTTATCCTTCGTGTTGGCGATATTCAATATAATGCGAGCATCGCAAACCAATTAGGAAATTTAAAAAGAGAATTCAGTAAATCAATATAGTAGTTCCGCAGTTTAGCGGCGTAAATATTAAACAACGATGGCAGAAGTAAAACCAGCTGAAGTATCAGCAATATTAAAGCAACAACTTACAGGCTTTGAAGCAAATGCTTCCCTGGACGAAGTAGGAACTGTTTTAACCGTGGGTGATGGTATTGTTCGTGCATACGGACTTTCAAACGCCCAATACGGCGAATTGGTAGCCTTTGACAGCGGTCTAGAAGGTATTGTATTGAACCTTGAGGAAGACAACGTAGGTATTGTACTTTTAGGTCCTTCAAGAGGTATTAAAGAAGGTTCAACCGTAAAACGTACACAACGTATCGCTTCACTTCAAGTAGGTGAAGGTATTGTTGGTCGTGTGGTAAACACCTTGGGCCAGCCTATCGATGGTAAAGGTCCAATCACTGGTGAAACTTACGAAATGCCTTTGGAGCGTAAAGCACCTGGGGTAATTTATCGTCAGCCGGTAACTGAGCCACTTCAAACTGGTATTAAGTCTATTGATGCAATGATTCCCGTAGGCCGTGGTCAGCGAGAACTTGTTATTGGTGACCGTCAAACAGGTAAATCTACCGTTTGTATCGATACTATTTTGAATCAAAAAGAATTTTACGATGCAGGAGTTCCTGTATATTGTATATATGTTGCAATTGGACAAAAAGCCTCAACCGTTGCTAACATTGCAAACGTTTTGGAAGAAAAAGGCGCAATGGCCTATACCACTATCGTTGCTGCAAATGCATCAGATCCCGCGCCAATGCAGGTTTATGCTCCGTTTGCAGGTGCTGCCATTGGTGAGTACTTCCGCGATACGGGTCGTCCAGCATTGATTGTTTATGATGATTTATCAAAACAAGCGGTAGCTTACCGTGAGGTTTCGCTTCTACTTCGTCGCCCACCAGGACGTGAAGCTTACCCTGGAGACGTTTTCTTCCTTCACTCAAGATTGTTGGAGCGTGCCGCTAAGGTAATTGCTGATGATGATATAGCAAAAGAGATGAACGACCTTCCAGAGTCATTGAAAGGAATTGTAAAAGGTGGTGGATCCTTAACCGCACTTCCAATCATTGAAACACAAGCAGGCGATGTTTCTGCATATATTCCAACAAACGTAATCTCCATTACTGATGGTCAGATTTTCTTGGATGGAGATTTGTTTAACGCGGGGGTTCGTCCAGCTATTAACGTAGGTATTTCGGTATCGCGTGTGGGTGGTAACGCTCAGATTAAATCGATGAAAAAAGTAGCGGGTACGTTAAAACTGGATCAAGCAGCTTTCCGTGAATTGGAAGCGTTTGCAAAATTTGGTTCCGATTTGGATGCCGCAACCTTAAACGTGATTGAAAAAGGTAGACGTAACGTAGAAATATTAAAACAAGCTGAAAATGATCCTTACACAGTAGAAGATCAAATTGCTATAATCTATGCAGGTTCTAAGAACTTGATGCGTAATGTTCCTGTAAATAAGATTAAAGAATTTGAAAGAGATTACCTTGAAATGCTAAACGTGAAACACAGAGATACGCTTAACGATTTGAAAGCAGGTAAACTTACTGATGATGCAATTGATGTATTGACATCTGTTGCCAGCGATCTTTCAGCGAAATATAAAAAGTAGTTAGATTTTAGTATTGAGTATTGAGATGAAGTTTCTCAATACTCAATACTCATATCTTAATTCTAAAAGAGAATGGCGAATTTAAAGGAAATTAGAAATAGAATATCATCCGTTGGTTCAACGATGCAGATTACCAGTGCCATGAAAATGGTTTCTGCCGCAAAGTTGAAGAAAGCGCAGGATGCTATTACCGCAATGCGTCCGTATTCTGAAAAGCTTACCGAACTTTTGCAAAACCTAAGCGCCACACTTGATGCCGATACCGGAAGCAAGTATTCAGAGCAGCGCGAGGTGAATAAAATTTTAGTGGTTGCCATTACCAGTAACCGCGGTCTGGCTGGAGCTTTTAACAGTAATATTATAAAAGAAGCGCGTAACTTGGCTGCAAATACATACGCTGGCAAGCAAGTAGATTTTATGACCCTTGGAAAGAAGGGTAACGATATTCTTAAAAAAACCGGAACTGTTATAGAAAATAACAACGGTATTTTTGACGATCTTTCTTTTGAAAATACGTCAGAAATAGCTGAAAAATTGATGCTCCTTTTCTCAGAAGGGAAATATGACAAAATTATTGTTGTATATAACAATTTCAAAAACGCCGCTACCCAAATTGTGATGACCGAACAGTTTTTGCCGATTATGCCTCCAAAACCAATTGAAGGCCAAGAAGCAAATAGCTCAGAAACTTTTTACATCTTCGAGCCTTCAAAAGAAGAAATAGTTGAGGCGTTGATTCCAAAAAGTTTGAAAACACAATTGTTCAAAGCGCTACGCGATAGTGTTGCCAGTGAGCACGGCGCACGTATGACCGCGATGCACAAAGCAACCGACAACGCAACCGAGCTTCGCGATGCATTAAAACTTCAATACAACAAAGCGCGTCAAGCTGCTATTACCAATGAAATCCTTGAGATAGTTGGTGGTGCAGAGGCATTGGCTGGATAATAAATTATAAATACTAATTTTAAAAGCCTTTCGTTTTCGAAAGGCTTTTTTTATGGTGAAATATTTTAATTATCTTCATTAAAAATTTGACCAATGAAAAAACTACTTTTCCTTTTCACTTTTCTTTTTTGTTTAATAGCATTCGCTCAAAATCAAAAAGGGGAAATGATTCTCTCTGTAGCACTTTCTCCCTATCCAACCACAACCAATAATGAAGACGATTTTGGAGCAATCGGTTTGGCTAGTTTTGAGTTTTTTGTTTCAAATAAAGTTTCGCTGTCTGGAAGTTTTTTTACTTCAAATAATACTTTAGTAAAAGATAATAGCGGTGTTACAATCCATTCCTATGGGTTTATGCCTTCTATTCACTATTACTTTGTAAATAAGGAAAAATGGAATGTTTTTGCACAGGCAGGCTACGGTTTCGGATTTGAAGATCAAACTCAGGGTTATATTGAAAACAGTGCGCTTACTATTTATAATATAGGTCCCGGAGCACACTATAGAATAGGCGAAAAGTTATATTTAAAGCTTCTCTTGCCTTATTTTAATGCACAAAATATTACCTTAAATGTAGATGCTGCAGATGGAATTGCAGTATTTTTAGGTCTCGCGTTTAAATTGTAATTTTAAGGAATGATGAAAAACCTAAAAACCTTAATTGCACTTTTAGTAGTTCCCTTGTTTTTGTTTAGCTTTTCTAATTGTGGTGGAACACAGGAAGTGCAAATAAAAAAAACATTAACTCAAAATCCACCATTTAAAATAACCGAAGCATACTACCAAAATTGGGTTGCTGGTGTTAGAGACGGTGGTTCGGGAACTAATGTTCACATTGCTTTTAGCGAGATGAGCCCTAATGTGATTATTCAAAATATCTATTTCCGAAATCAAATACTTGAGGCAAAAGGCAATATCAATGAACCTTCTAAGTACGTTGGATATCTTAAAAATGAGCCACAGCGTGACGTTATCATGGACGTTGACCCAATGAAAGAAGCGATGAACACGCCTCCAAAAACATTTCCTTTTCAATTAGAAGATAACCAAGCAGTGGTTGAATATTGGTTTGGTGGAAAGAAAAATTACTACAAAATTTCCAATCTTACACAAAAGGATATGATTCCCTATCCACAGGCGAATCCAAATTCGCACGAATAATTATGAAAACAATTAATCTCCAAGATAAATTTTCAACTTTCAAACAACATTGGCACCCACATCAAATAGCGGTTGTGGACAATATGCAAGTGCTATTGGCCAAATTGAAAGATGAATTTGTTTGGCACAAACACGAAGAAGAAGACGAGCTATTTTTTGTGCAAAAAGGAACTTTGGAAATGCATTTTCGCGATAAGGTTGAATTTGTAAACAAAGGCGAGATAATTGTAGTTCCGAAGGGTGTGGAACATTGTCCAAAAACCCAAAATGGAGAAGAAGTACACGTACTTCTCTTTGAGAAAATCTCTACCAAACATACCGGGAACGTTACTGTGGAAAAGACCGTTGTCAAATATCCCAAAATCTAAACTATGAAAATCCTTCACCTCGATAGCAACCATTTTTTATTACTGAAAATGCTGGAGGAAGCCGGGTTTTCAAATGAAGAAAATTACAAAGCATCAAAAGCTGAAATTGAAGAAAGTATTTCGAATTATGATGGAATTGTAATCCGAAGTCGCTTCAATATTGACAAACAATTTCTTGACGCTGCCAAAAACCTTAAATTTATAGCTCGTGTGGGCGCCGGTTTGGAAAGCATAGATACTGAATATGCTGAAAAACTTGGCATCAAATTAATCGCCGCCCCCGAAGGCAATAGAAACGCTGTAGGCGAACATGCATTGGCAATGCTACTTTCGCTATTCAATAACCTAAATAAAGCCGACAGAGAGGTTAAAAGCGGGCTGTGGAACCGTGAATCCAACCGTGGGATAGAACTCGATGGAAAAACCGTAGGAATCATCGGTTATGGCAATATGGGGAAAGCTTTCGCAAAAAAACTTAAAGGTTTTGATTGCGAAGTGCTTTGTTACGATATAAAAGAGAATGTGGATGACGAAAATGCAAAACAAGTGTCTTTAAGAGACCTTCAACGAGAAGTGGATGTGTTAAGCCTTCATACTCCTTGGACACCATTGACCGACAAGATGGTAGATTCAAAATTCATCAATTCCTTTTCAAAACCGTTTTGGCTACTCAATACCGCTCGAGGTAAAAGTGTGGTTACAGCCGATTTGGTTTTGTCTTTAAAAACAGGGAAAATTTTAGGTGCGGGTCTTGATGTTTTGGAATTTGAAAAACTATCTTTTGAAACACTTTTTGATTCAGACAACTTGCCAAATTCTTTAAAAGAACTGTTTGCGATGGAGCATGTAATTTTAAGTCCGCACATTGCTGGTTGGACAGTTGAAAGCAAGGAAAAGCTCGCAAAAGTTATTGCTGAAAAAATTATTCAAAATTTTAAACACACATAAAATGAAAAATAGAGTAACGGGTATTGGTGGAATTTTCTTCAAAACGAAAGATACCGAAAAAGCGAATGAATGGTACAAAAATCACTTAGGTCTTGACACTAATAATTACGGTTGCACCTTCGAGTGGCTAGATGAAAATGGTAAAAAATGCTCAACCCAATGGAGCCCATTTAAAGCTGATATCGAATACTTTTCACCAAGTGAAAAGGAATTTATGATCAACTATCGTGTCGAAAATCTTGAAGAATTATTGAAAGTCTTAAAAGAAGAAGGTGTAACAATTGTAGGTGATATGGAGACCTATGATTACGGTAAATTTGGCTGGATTCTCGATCCAGATGGAAATAAAATTGAACTTTGGGAACCAGTGGATAGCGCGTTGCAATAAATTTTTTATATTTATTACACATTATAAATCAGCAGATTGAAGCTATGGACGAAAGAAAACTCAGAATACAACAGCAAAAAAATGTATGGTTCTAAAATTTTAAAAATCCTTGGATTTTTTCAAACTTTAAAGAAAATGTTTATGAGTAAATACGGTGCAATTCCCGCGATGAGTTATAAAGATGCCAATGCAGCTGTTGATTTTTTAACCAATGCTTTTGGGTTTAAAGAGCACTTCGTTTATAGAGATGAAAACAAAAACGTCCACCATGCTGAACTCTCTCTAGGTAACGCAATGATTATGATTGGACCACAGCGTAAAGAAAGTGAATTTGGGAAAATGACCGGAACCCCAGAAGACGCCAATGGTTTGAACACGCAAACCACATACATTATTATTGATGAAGTGGATAAGCATTACCAAAACGCAAAAGTAAATGGAGCCGAAATTGTAATGGATATAAAAGACGAAAATTACGGAGGACGTGGTTATAGCTGCAAAGACCCCGAAGGATATATCTGGAGCTTTGGAAGTTATAATCCCTATGAATCAAAATAAAAAATATGATTTTTGATACTGCATTTCTAGCTGGCTTTGCCCTTTTACTTCTGAGAATAATTATTGCAATCGTTTTTTTCTCAAGTGGCAAAAGTCACGTGCAAAAGCCAAAAGAAAGAGGTGAAAGTATCGGAATGTCACCAACCGCAACTACCATTTTGGGCATCGCTGAAATTGTTGGTGCCATTTTCATTGCTTTTGGAATTTTCACCCAAATTGGGGCTCTACTTATTTTGGGGGCGATGCTGGGCGCGATGTATAAAAAAATCTTTGTTTGGAAAACAGGTTTTTATGAAGACAAAGGTTACGGTTGGCATTATGACCTTCTCTTATTTCTTGGCACCTTTGTAATTTTCACTACACACGGTGGGTCCTTGATTCTTATATAGATAAATCAGTTTTAAGAACAGTTATTATTTGTGCCACGTTTTTCTTTTCAAAAAAATAAATGGTTTTCACCAAATATTTCACCACCCAACTTTTCTGGGTTATCAATTTCCCAGCAAGTGTTGCAATAATTGTGTCACGGCTATTCAGTTCAATGGTCTTGTTTGGCGAACTATGATATTGGTTTGCGAAAAGCCAGGCACCATCTCTTGCTATATTAATACTGAAACTTACTAGCTTATCTTCACGGCCTTTTCCGAATTTGTCCAACAAGCCAAACAAAGGAGAAACTGATATTATTTTAGCCTCTACATTCGCAATCATGGAACCCAAAATAGCATTGATTTTATTGAAATCGTTTTCAAAATCCATCAATTCACCATTGTCGCCAACAGTTTCTGCAACTGCTATCCCGAGGTCTAAATTTATATGCGCATTGATGCCCAAAAGCAAATGTTGCATTATCAAAAGGTTTTGATTTTTAGTAGCCTCAAAGGCTTTTTTCCAGCTCTGGGTTAATGGTTTGTTATTGTCCAGACATTCATAAGCATTAATGTATCTATTGGCGAAAAGTACATCCAGCCTTTCCATCCGCTGGTTATTTTCAAATTCATTATTAAGAATTCCTTCTTTTATTCGAAGGGTAACTTTTCTGTAAAGAATGGGAAAATAGGCCATACAGGAATTGTTGGCACATTCGGTATCAATAATCTGGTCCAATTGAGCAATGACTTCATCAATGGTAGTTGCAGTCATAATGGAAGGAATTTTTAATGAACTAAGTTAAATCTTCTTTAGAAGTTTCGGTATCGGCATTTTCACCGTTCTTGTCGGAGTACTTTTTTTCCAGTTCCGCCTGAAACTCTTCCATAACAGGTTTTACGGTACTTTCCGGTAAATCTGCTATGCGGATGTACATCAAACCATCCACCGCATTGTTAAAAAGTGGGTCAACATTAAACGCAACAACTTTTGCGTTTTGCTTTATGTATTTTTTAATTAGAACAGGCAAACGAAGACTTCCCGGTTCCACTTCATCAATTATTTTGTCAAATTTATTGAGATCGGCCTCGCTTTCATCAAAAATGAAATCTTTGTCGGCGTCTTTCAATTTCACTTTGTATTCTTTCTTTGGATTGATGTATTGAGCCACATAGGGATCATAATAGTTTGATTTCATAAACTCGATCATCAAACTTTTTGAAAACTCTGAAAATTTATTACTTATGCTCACCCCTCCAATCAAATAGCGATGTTCGGGATAGCGAAGTGTTGTATGTACAATTCCTTTCCAAAGTAAAAAAAGCGGCATCGGACGCAGTTGATATTCTTTAATGATAAAAGCACGACCCATCTCGATGGATTTGCTCATCATATCATATAATTCTGGTTCAAAACGGAAAAGATCCTGGAGGTAAAAACCATCAATCCCAAAACGTGGAAAAATCTCTGAACCAAGTCCCATTCTGTAGGCTCCAGCCATTTTTTGTGCTTCATTGTCCCAAAGGAACATATGGTGGTAATAACTATCAAATTTGTCAAGATCAGTGCTGTTATTGGTTCCCTCACCCACTTCGCGGAAGGTGATTTCACGTAGCCTACCTATTTCCTGAAGGATGTATGGTATTGAATCTGCTTGAGCCAAGAACACTTCATAGTTTTTACTTATTAGAAGTCGTTTGTCATTTTCTCGAAGCTTTTTAATTTCATCCTCCATCGCTTTTAGCGGAATAGGTCCAGCGATTTTCTTTGGTGGTTTTGGAAATTTCAGTGTTTTCGGGATATTGTCTAACAGCTTTTTCTTCTGAAAAGCATTGGAAAGCATATAAGTTTTCTTCCGAAGAAATTCAGTAAAAACGGGTAGTGAGCTGTGTTCTTTTTGGTCTTCAACAGAGATGGCATTGCCTATTCGCACTTTTATTAAGCGCTCCTTTTGAGTCAAAAGCTCTGAAGGTAATTTAGCAGTGCGCAGTGTATCACTCATTTTTGCCAAACGGTAAAATAATTTACTGTTTTTAGCGTGAAAGTATATTGGGACTATGGGCACTTCAGCCTTTTTTATAAGTTTCATTGCGGCTTCTTCCCAAGGTTTATCCACCAATAATTTACCGTCTCGGTAAGTAGAAACTTCTCCTGCGGGAAAAATGCCTAAGGGATGTCCTTCATTTATGTGCTTTAGTGCAGACTTAAAACCAGTGATGCTAGATTTTACATCTTTCCTGTCCTCAAAGGGGTTTACAGGCATTACATAAGGTTTCAGCGGCTCAATTCTGTGTAAAAGAAAATTGGCAACAATCTTGAAATCTGGACGGTGTTCCAATAATAACTTCAGCAATAAAATTCCGTCAATTCCACCAAGTGGATGATTGGAAATAGTTATAAAAGCACCTGTTTTTGGTATTCGACGTAAATCCTCTTCAGGAATTTCAAATTTTATTTCAAACTCTTCAATTAGGGCATTTATGAACTCCAGATCGTTTAAATGACGGTGCTTGTCATAAATTTTGTTGAGCGTGCTAATGTTTAAAACTTTCATCAAAGACCAGCCTATAAAAGTTCCCAAAAAGCCAAACTTATCGACGTTTATTGCTTTTGCAACTTCCTTTGAATTGACTAATCCCATGAAATATTTTGGTTGTTTGTATGTAACAAATATAATGAAACCAATCGATACTATTCCTTAATAACCAACTGTACCGTCTCCTTGCTTTCTTGTTTTAAAAGCACATTTTTATTTTCTGCAAGTGCCTTCACTTCAGTAGGGTTAAAATGCCGGATTGTGTAGAGTGTAACGTTTTCGTTCCATTTTACACTGAATTTTTCGCGAAGCTTTGCCAACAACGGCTCTAGATTATTAAATTTGTCATTAACGCAGACCGAAAAGCTGATCGCAGAATTTTGGATCATTTCCACTTTCATTTTGTGTTTGTGAAACCATTTGAAAACGTCGCCAATATTGTCCTCCATTATAAATGAAAAGTCTAAGGATGAAAGTGAAATAAGCACCAAGCCTTTTTTCAGAATAAAACACGAAGTTTGCGGGTCTAATGTTACGCCTTTACCAACGCAAGTTCCGGGTTCTTTGGGGTTCAAAAATGATTTTACATACAACGGAATTTCCTTTCGCTGCAATGGCTGAAGTGTTTTGGGGTGAATTACCGAGGCGCCATAAAAAGCAAGTTCTATTGCTTCACGGTAACTTATATGGTTCAGTAAAATGGTTTGTGTAAAATAACGGGGATCAGCATTCAGCACACCAGGTACATCTTTCCAAATGGTCACGCTTTCAGCATTCATACAAAACGCAAAAATTGCTGCGGTGTAGTCACTTCCCTCGCGACCTAGCGTAGTGGTAAAGTTATTTGTTGTTTCTGAGCCCAAAAATCCTTGGGTAATTGTAATGCCTATCGTGTTTACCTTTTTCAGAATTTTTTTCTGTGTTGCTTGCCAATCGACGTTTGCGTCGCGATAGTTAGCATCGGTTTTAATACAATTACGAACATCCAAAAGCTCATTTTTAATATCAATTTCAGAAAGATACGCGGAAACTATTGTGCTGGAAGTCAATTCGCCATAACTGACAACTTGGTCATAAACAAATGCGTGGTTTTTCGATTTATTGACCTCTAAAAAAGAAGTCATTTTGCCGAATAATGCTGATACATTTTGATATATGGGATGATTGGGGTTCTCGAAAAGGTCTTTTAATATTTCAAGATGATATTCTTTAAATTCAGAAACAAATTCTTTGTATTTAGTGTGATCGCCAATTAAATATTCGGCAATCACTTTTTCGAGCAAATTGGTAGTTTTTCCCATTGCAGACACTACAATTACTAAGTTTTTTTCATTAGTAATTTTCAGTACTTCAGCAATATTTTTTACTCCGGCCGCATCTTTTATTGAAGCCCCTCCAAATTTGAAGATTTTCATTCAGATTATCTGTTTTATGAATTCATATAATTTTCCAGTCCTTTTTCATCCATATGAACCACCCGCCAAGTTTTTAAAACAGTGGCTCCGCTGCGTTCGTAAAAGCGAATTGCACCCGTGTTCCAGTCCAAAACGTCCCAAGCCACGCGTTTAAGACCCTGATCGTGAGCAAATTTCATTACTTGTTTATAAAGTGCTTCGCCTATACCATTGCCACGTTTTGCTTCTTTAACAATTAAATCTTCAAGATGAAGTGTGCGCCCTTTCCAGGTTGAAAAGCGATAATAAACCAATGCAGCACCTACAATTTCTGAATCTAATTCGGCTACAAAGCACATAAACAGTGGGTTTTCGCCAAAACCTTCGCGTTCTAGATCTTGCACTGTAACCTCAACAGCATCGGGTTCTTTCTCAAAAATTGCAAGCTCTTTTATAAGTTCCAAAACTTGCGGCATATCGGTTTTTAAAGCTTCACGGACCTTCATTTCTCTGAAATTTAATTAGAACTGCAAATATCGGTTCAATTTCTTAAAAATCCCGATATTTGCGTGAAATTCAGGAATCCCTTCAATCCAATGGCAAAAATAAATCAATCCCTCGGCGAGTTTATAATTGAAAACCAAAGCGAATTCAAATACTCTTCCGGTGAGTTGTCGCGACTTATCAATTCCATCCGTTTAGCGGCAAAGGTGGTGAACCACAAAGTGAACAAAGCTGGACTGATAGATATTTTGGGCGACGCTGGTGATATGAATGTTCAGGGTGAAGATCAACAAAAGCTTGATGTTTTTGCCAATGAAGTTTTTATAAACACTCTAACAAACCGTGAAATTGTTTGCGGAATTGCTAGCGAAGAGGAAGACGATTTTATCACAATTAAAGGGCGAAACGAAAAAAACGACAATAAATATGTAGTGTTGATGGATCCGTTAGATGGTTCTTCAAACATCGATGTAAACGTTTCGGTGGGTACCATTTTTTCTATTTTTAGACGAATTACTCCTTCAGGAACACCTGTAACTATTGACGATTTTCTTCAACCAGGTATTAATCAAGTAGCGGCTGGGTATATTGTTTATGGAACTTCTACAATGATTGTTTATACAACTGGCCATGGTGTTAACGGTTTTACACTGAATCCAGCTATTGGAACGTATTATCTTTCACACCCAAATATGAAATTTCCTGATAAAGGAAACATCTATTCTGTAAACGAGGGAAATTATGTTCACTTTCCGCAAGGGGTAAAAGATTATATAAAATATTGCCAAAAAGAAGAAGAAGATCGTCCTTATACTTCGCGATACATAGGGTCTTTGGTTTCAGATTTTCATAGGAATATGATAAAGGGTGGCATTTATATTTACCCAAATACTTCAAAAAATCCAGATGGAAAACTAAGGCTATTGTATGAATGTAATCCTATGGCGATGATTGCCGAACAGGCAGGAGGGAAAGCCAGCAATGGTTTTGAACGTATTTTGGAAATCCACCCAACAACGCTGCACCAGCGGGTTCCATTTTTCTCTGGAAATACTGAAATGGTAGAAAAGGCAGAGGAGTTTATGAGAAACGCCAAATAAAAAAACCCGAAGCTTTCACAACGGGTTTCTTATTTCTTCAAAAAAGAATTAATCTTTTCTATTAAGCAAATAACGGTAATCTTCAAGGCTTAAGCCGCCGCTGTATATTGCAACTGATTTTTTTATCAAATCTCGTGCAATCTCGGTAGTGTAACCAAGGCCGATAGCATATTTTTCAATTAAAAAGCGCTCGTGGTCATCAATTTCATGATCGGCAAAAATCATTTCGAAAAGATCGTGGATTCGTTCCAAACGTTTTTCCGAATCGTTTGGCGGATTGATAGGATATTTGCCTGGATTTTTCAGAACTTCTTTGTATTCGGCCTCTTCAATATCCAGTTTACGCGCAAATCGCTTCAACATTTTTTCTTCCTCTGGATTCAGTTCACCGTTAATAGAAGCAATATTTGCAATAGAAGCAAAGTGCCCTAGATTTCGGGAATGTTCCCCGCTTTCGAATAAATCTGTAAATGACATAATTTGGTTTTTATGCTGCAAATATAAAACTTGTAAATGACAATTACGAGCAAAGCGAAGCAATCTGCTACCATTTTTTCTTCATTAACTTTTTTAAAATATTTCACCCTAAACTTTTCTTAATGGAGAATGTTGCAACACAAGCTTTCAGTATTTTTAGACTACTACTGAAAAACTGAAAAGAAATTTATGAATCAACCCTTATTGGTTTTTAATGATAAAGGTATTTACTGCGAAAAAGCCAACGTTTATATCGATGCTTGGCGGCCAGTGGATAAATGCATCGTAACCCACGGCCATGCCGATCACAGTCGTTGGGGCCATAAACAATATATTACACACACCAACAATATCCCGATAATCAAACACCGTTTGGGGGATATTTCTGTCACTGGAAAGGCTTGGAATGAAACCTTTACAATTAATGGAGTGAAATTTTCACTGCATCCCGCAGGACATATTATTGCGTCGTCACAGGTCCGTGTTGAATATAAAGGTGAAGTTTGGGTTTTTACTGGCGATTTCAAAACTGAAAATGATGGCTTGGCAGAAGTTTATGAACCAGTAAAATGCCACACTTTTATTACAGAATGTACTTTCGGTTTGCCTGCCTTTAAATGGGAGCCACAAGCTGAAGTTTTTAAAGATATAAACGAATGGTGGGCAACCAATAAAAGTGAGGGCAGAACCTCGATTCTCTTTGGTTACAGCTTGGGAAAAGCTCAGCGAATATTGAAACATTTGGACACTTCCATCGGAAAAATTTACACCCATGGCGCTGTTGAAAATATGACCGAAGTGGTTCGTCCATTTTATGAGTTACCCGAAACTACATTAATAACCCGCGATACTTCAAAAGAAGAAATAAAAGGAAATATAATTGTAGCACCGCCCAGCGCCCACGGTAGCACTTGGATTAGAAGATTCGTACCGTATGTTACAGCTTCTGCAAGCGGTTGGATGACTTTTCGCGGTGCACGAAGAAGAAGAGCAGTCGATCGCGGATTCGTACTAAGCGATCACGCAGATTGGGAGGGTTTGCTTTCAGTAATTGATGCTACGGGTTGCGAAAAAGTAATCGCTACCCACGGGTATACCGATATTTTTTCGCGCTATTTAAGGGAAGAATTAGGTTACGATGCTCGAACAGAAAAAACACAATACGAAGAAGAAAGTTCTGAAACCGAAAAGAAAATTGAAAACGAAGATTAAACCTTGAAAGATTTCGCCCAACTCATAAAAAAGCTTGACAGCACCAACAAAACCAATGAAAAGGTGGCGGCGCTTACTGCGTATTTTCAAAATGCAAATGATGCCGATAAACTTTGGACAATCGCCATCCTTTCGCATCGACGGCCGAAACGTCCCGTAAATACGACTTTACTTCGACTTTGGGCTACAGAAATTAGCGGAATTCCGCTTTGGCTTTTTGAGGAAAGTTATCATATTGTGGGCGATTTAGCGGAAACGATTGCATTGATTTTACCGACTTCCGAGAAGCATACCGAAAAATCACTTTCGCAATTTGTTTCGGAAATTATTGAACTCCGAACGCTGCCCGAAGAAGAAAAAAAGAAATACCTGCACGACAATTGGTTGGCGCTAAATTATTTTGAACGTTTCGTGTTCAATAAAATTATTACGGGAAGTTTCCGAATCGGTGTAAGTCAGAAATTAATGACACGCGCCCTTTCCAAAGCAACGGGAATTGATGAAGATATTCTCGCCTACAAATTAATGGGCGATTGGACGCCAGAAAAAACTACCTATAAAAAGCTAATCCTCGAGCAAAACGAGGAAGATTACCTCAGCAAACCCTATCCTTTTTATTTGGCCTATGCGGTAGAGGATAATTTTCAAAAAGATTTGGGCCCTATTTCCGATTGGAGTTTTGAGCACAAATGGGATGGCATCCGCAGCCAAGTAATTTTAAGAAATGATGAGGTTTTTGTTTGGTCGCGGGGCGAAGAATTGGTGACTGATAAATATCCTGAGTTTCAAGAATTTTTGAAAGCTGTCCCAAATGGAACTGTAATTGACGGCGAAATTTTACCTTTCGGAGAGGGGGAAATCGGCAATTTCAATGCCCTTCAAACCAGAATTGGAAGGAAGAATATTTCAAAAGCACTTTTGAAAAAAACGCCTGTAATTCTAAATGCGTACGATTTGCTTGAGTGGAATGGCGAAGATATTCGGCAAACACCTTTTTCAGAAAGAAGAAAGATTTTGGATGAAATGATTCAACAAATTAATTCCGAAGAAATTGGAATCTATTTAAGCGAAACAATGAATTTTGAAACTTGGGAAGAAGCTGCCGCGGAAAGAGATCTTTCACGAGAAAAACGTAGTGAAGGTTTGATGCTGAAACGAAAGGATTCACCGTATTTAGTGGGAAGAAAAAAGGGCGATTGGTGGAAATGGAAAATCGATCCATTCACCATTGACGCTGTTTTAACCTATGCAATGCGCGGCCACGGAAGGCGAGCCAATCTTTACACAGACTATACCTTTGCACTGTGGGATGATGGTGAATTGGTCACCTTTGCCAAAGCCTATTCAGGTTTGACGGACGCTGAATTTCGGCAAGTAGATGCGTGGATAAAACGAAATACTTTGGAACGTTTTGGCCCAGTTAGAAGTGTAACACCGGAACACGTTTTTGAAATCGCTTTTGAAGGAATCGCTGAAAGCAGTCGCCACAAAAGTGGTATTGCAACCCGTTTTCCGAGAATACTTCGTTGGCGGAAAGACAAACCCATTGAGGAAGCGAACACTTTGGATGATTTGAAATCGCTTATTCCGAAGTAAATAATTCCCCTCCTTTTTTCAAGGAGGGGTGGCTCGCTGGCGAGACGGGGTGGTTTAAGCCAGTTTTTGATTAAATTTAATTTATGAAGAAGCAAATCCATAATTTGAAGGAAATGGAGGTTTATCGTAAATCTCTTCGGAATAATTCGACTTCTGCAGAAGCATTTCTCTGGAATTATTTAAAAGGTTCAAAACTTGATGACAGAAAGTTTCGAAGACAGCACAGTATAAAACATTATATCGTTGATTTTTACTGTCCTTCAGAAAAATTGATTGTTGAACTTGATGGACAAGTACATTTAAATAATACCACAGAGGAATATGACTGAAAACGAGAAAAAGATTTAGAGAATTTAGGTTTTACAATTATTCGTTTTGAGAATAAAATGGTTTTTGACTTTTTGCCATCTGTGTTAAAGGATATTAAAAACCATTTTAAAAATTGTCCATAACCCTTCCGTCAGCATAGCTGACACCTTCCCTTTAAAAGGGAAGGAGCTTTTTAAAAATTAACAACAGTTTGAGTAACAAGCAATTTATAGATATAGCGAACACGTGGTTTCACTCAAAAGATTGGAAACCATTTCCCTTTCAACAGAAAACGTGGAAAGCCTTTCTTGAAGGAAAACACGGCTTGCTAAACGCGCCAACAGGAAGCGGGAAAACATACGCGCTATGGTTTCCAGTTGTGCTGCAATATTTAAAGGAAAATCCTAATTACAAAACCAAACACACCAAAGGCATTAAAGCTATTTGGATTACGCCTTTACGTGCGCTTTCGGTAGAAATTCAGCAAGCAGCGCAACGTGTTGCGGATGATTTGGAAACGGGATTGACGGTAGGAATACGTACTGGCGACACTTCACAAAGTGAGCGCGCAAAACAAAAAAGGGAAATGCCCGATTTGCTGATTACTACGCCCGAAAGTTTGATGCTCTTACTTGCTTCAAAAGGGTATGATAAAACGTTTAAAACGTTGACCGCTATTGTGGTTGACGAATGGCACGAGCTTTTGGGAAGCAAACGAGGTGTTCAAATGGAATTGGCGCTTTCGCGATTAAAAACCGTTTCCCCGAAATTGAGAATTTGGGGAATTTCAGCCACTATAGGAAATCTTGAAGAAGCCCAAGATGTGCTGTTGGGAATGGATCCGGAATTCAGAAAAAATTCAATTTTAATTAAAGCAAGTCAAAAATCTAAGATAGAAGTCCGTTCCATTATTCCCAAAAAAATGGAAACCTTTCCGTGGCGCGGACATTTGGGATTGCATCTATTGGAAGAAATAATCCCAATTATAAAAGCGAGTAAAACCACACTTATTTTTACCAACACGCGAGGCCAATGCGAAATTTGGTTTCAAAAGATCCTTGAAAAACATCCCGAATTCGCTGGTGAAATTGCGATGCACCACGGGAGCATCGGCAAAGACACCCGCCTTTGGGTGGAACAGGCAATTAGAAACGAATCTTTAACCGCAGTGGTTGCAACTTCAAGTTTGGATTTAGGCGTTGATTTTGCACCCGTGGAAACCGTAATCCAAATCGGAGGCCCCAAAGGGGTTGCGAAATTCTTGCAACGGGCAGGGCGAAGCAATCACAGACCGGGCGAGCCATCTGTGATTTATTTTTTGCCCACCCACGCTTTGGAACTTTTGGAAGCTTCCGCTTTAAAAAGAGCTGTAAAGGATGAAGTTGTCGAAGATAGAATCCCGTATTTACTCAGTTTCGACGTATTGATTCAATATTTGGTAAGCCTCGCTGTAGGCAACGGATTTTTTCCGAAGGAGATTTTTCCCGAAATAAAAAATACCTTTTGCTTTCAGGGAATTACCGAGGAACAATGGAATTGGTGCCTAAATTTTATCACTTTGGGAAGTCAAAGTTTGAAAGCCTACGATGAATATAAAAAAGTAGAAGTTACTCCCGAAGGACTTTTTATAGTGGAAAGCAGACAAATTGCAATGATGCACCGATTAAGTATTGGCACAATTGTGAGCGATTCGATGATGCTTGTAAAATACGTTTCTGGCGGGTTTATTGGCACAATCGAGGAATGGTTTATAAGTAAATTAAAGATCGGTGATAGTTTTGTATTTGCGGGGCGAACTTTAGAATTGGTTCGACTTCGGCAAATGCAGGCTCAGGTGCGAAAATCTACAAAGAAATCAGGAAAAATAGCCAGCTTTTTGGGCGGTCGGTTGCCGCTTTCTTCACAAATGAGTAAAATTCTTCGCGAAGAAATGCAAAGCGAAGCAGACCATAAAAGGAACACGCCAGAATTAAAGGCTTTGAGTGACATTTTTGACCGTCAGGAACGCGAAAGTATTGTTCCCGGAGAGAATGAATTTTTGATTGAAACCTTTAAAACCCGTGATGGATATCATTCCCTTTTCTATCCCTTTGAAGGCCGATTTGTGCACGAAGCAATGAGCAGTTTGTTGGCTTACAGAATCAGTTTGCTGTCTCCCATTTCTTTTTCTTTGGCCTATAATGATTACGGTTTTGAACTTTTGAGCGATCAGTTTTTGGATATTCAAACAGTGCTTGATAACAATCTTTTTTCGGCGGAATATTTATATCAGGATCTTCAAAAAAGTTTGAATTATACCGAATTGGCGCGTAGAAAGTTCCGCGATATTGCAGTAATTAGTGGAATGGTTTTTCAAGGCTATCCAAATAAAGTCATTAAAACAAAGCATCTGCAAAGCAATAGCCAATTGCTTTTCGATGTATTTCGGGATTATGAGCCGGACAATCTTTTGTATCTTCAGGCCTACCGCGAAACTTTTGAACATCAATTAGAGGAAGGGCGCTTGCGTCAAGTTTTGGAACGTATCAATCACCAAAAAATAATTTGGAAACAGTGCGAAAAAGCCACCCCGTTTAGTTTTCCAATCATTACAGATGGACTGCGGGCAAAACTTTCTTCGGAAAAATTGGCGGATAGGATTAAGAAAATGACTTTGCTATTGGAAAAATGATTCAAAACATCAAAATACATAACAACGATTTTACTTTACACCCAAGTGGCGCCATCTTTTGGCAGAACAAAAAAATGTTGCTGATTGCGGATGTGCATTTGGGAAAAGTGTCGCATTTCAGAAAACACGGAGCCCCGGTTCCTGCAAATGCAGCTTTTGAAAATCTTGGAAAACTTACTGAAATCAGTAATTATTTTCAACCGGAAGCCATCTGTTTTTTGGGCGATTTATTTCACAGTAAACTGAATGAGGAATGGCAGGATTTTGAAAAATGGGTGGAATATACAAAAGCGGAAGTAATACTAATTTCAGGCAATCACGACATAATTCCGAAATATTTATATGAGGATTTGGGTGTAAAAGTCTTTGATGAATTGTTATTGGACAGCTTTCATTTAACCCACCATCCCACAGAAATAAAGGGAACTTTCAATTTTTCTGGTCATATACACCCCGGAGTCCGAATGAGAGGTGTGGGCAGACAATATTTAAGATTTGCCTGTTTTTATAAATCTGAAAATCAACTTATTCTTCCCGCTTTTGGTAACTTTACGGGGAAACATATTTTAAAACCCTCGGAAAGGGATGAAGTTTTTGCCATTGTGGAAGGAGAAGTAATTTGTGTTTCGAAAAACTAACCCATTATGAAAAAACCATTACAAATAGCCAACATCATTGCCTTCGTGGCAACAGTTTTTGTAAACTATCTTTCCAACACAGGAGCTATAAATGGCACCACCATTGGAGAAATTTCAAATTCATCAAAAAATCTTTTCACTCCAGCCGGATATGCTTTTTCCATTTGGGGTCTTATTTATTTGATGCTTTTAGGGTTTGTAATTTATCAAAGTAGAAGCCTTTTCACAAAAGTTCGCGATGATGAATTTATTCTAAAAACTGGTTGGTGGTTTGTGCTTTCCTGCTTTGCCAATATTATGTGGATTACTTTTTGGCTTTATGGTTATATGGAATTCTCCATTCTCGCCATTTTCGTATTGCTTTACTCACTCCTTAAAATTGTAATGAACAACCGAATGGAACTTTGGGATGCACCCATTTCCGTAATAGTTTTTCTCTGGTGGCCTTTCGTGTTTTATAGCGGTTGGGTTACCGTTGCAAGCATTGCAAATGTTGCGGCCTATTTAACGAGCATCAGATGGGAAGCGTGGGGCTACAGTGAAATTTCTTGGGCTGTTACAATGATTATAATAGCAGGAATAATAAATCTGGTTGTTACCTGGAAACGAAATATGCGCGAATTCGCCTTAGTGGGAGTTTGGGCCTTGGCAGCTATAGCCGTTGCCAATTGGGAAGTGAGCCAAACGGTTGCCTACGCTGCAATTGCTGTAGCAGCGGTTCTTTTTGTAAGTAGCAGTTATCACGCATTTAAAAATCGTGATACCAGTCCTGTGAATAAATGCAAAGAATATTTAAACAGATAATCTCTTACTTCTTACTTCCGACTTCGTACTTTTTAAACCATTCCCTTAATATCATTTCCCCAAGTAGGGTAGGCAAAAATCATCGCTTTTATGTTTTCCGTAGTGAGTTTTCCGCACATTGCGAGAACAAATAAATTGATCATTTCTCCAGCTTCCGAAGCAATAATATGCGCTCCCAAAACAAGATTTCTATCCTTGTCTACAATAGTTTTATATGCGTAAACTTCTTCATTAATTCGTTTCGAATTGAACCATTTAGGCACGCTTTTATATTCCACCACATAATCATAGCCCTTTTCTTTTGCCTGTTCTTCCGTCAAACCGATGGAGGCCACTTTTGGAATAGTAAAAACAACAGAAGGAACGGGAGGAAAATCCATTTTGGTATGGTTTCCTTTGCGGATATTTAACGAAACAATCCGCGCTTCCTGCGAAGAAGTTGGCGTCAAGGGAAGCGAACCACTTGCAGAAACATCACCACAAGCATACACATTTTTGTTAGTGGTATTCTGAAGGTAATCATTCACAGAAATACCATTTTTCTCAAAAGCAACATTTCCTTTTTCCAAATCTAGTTCGTCAATGGATGGCACGCGACCCGCAGTATTAAAAACCATTCTGGCATCAACAGATGCTGTTTTGCCATTTTTTTGAAAGGAAACACGATAGTTTTTTTGAAGTTTTTCCACTTTGGAAACCTGTGCGTTGAAGATAAATTCTATCCCAAGCTTTTCCGAAGCTTTTGTGAGGTGCGAAACAATATCGGCTTCAAAAGGTGCGAGCGGCCGTTCTCCAAATTCCACAACAGTAACTTTCGCTCCACAACGAGCCGCAATGTGTGCAAATTCCATCCCGATATAACCCGCGCCAACAAATACAATACTTTCGGGCAGTTCTTCCAATTCTAGGAAGTCGTCACTTATCATTAAATGTTCCCTTCCAGGAATTTTCAATTCCATTGGTTTTTGTCCGGTTGCGATTACAATTTTCTTAGCCTTAATCGTTTTCCCTTCAACAGAAAGCGTGTTTTCATCCAGAAACTTTGGAGATTGATGATACATATCTATGCCAGCTTCTTTCAAATCCCTTTCAGTTGCTGCAGGGACAGCACTCGTAAAAGTAGATTTGAATTTCTGAAGTGCCGCCCAATCAATCTTTGGGACTGAAACTATTCCTTTTCCTTTTAAATTTTCTGAAAGTTGCATCGCTTCAGTAATTCCCACCAAAACTTTTTTCGGGTCACAACCGCGGTTTGCGCAAGTTCCTCCAAATTCACGGTTGTCTGCAATTGCAACTTTCATTCCTTCAGCAGCACAATCGTATGCTACAGTCTTCCCCGCAGTTCCGGTTCCTATTACAAAAACATCGTATTCTTCTATTGCCATAGTCCGAAAATAGAGAAACACGCTATGTATTTGTGTTATCAAAATGATAAAGTTCTATTTTGCAGTTTGAAAAATAAAACTGCGTGCTATCTTTGCCGCTCGATGAGCAAAACACTCGTTACTTCACTTTACTCAAAGTCTTCGCAAACACGAAAACTAGAGGATACTATTGCCGAATCCCAATCAAACATTTCAGTTTCTGGCCTTGTAGGCTCTTCGCTTTCACTGGTTTTAGCTGAGGTTTTTAAAACTTCGGAATTACCTTTTCTTTTTATTTTAAACGATAAAGAAGAAGCCGCCTATCATTTAAACGATTTGGAAAATCTTTTAGGCGAAAAAAATGTGCTATTCTACCCTGGAAGTTATAGGCGTCCATATCAAATTGAAGAGACCGACAATGCCAATGTTCTGCTGCGGAGCGAGGTTTTAAACCGAATAAATTCCCGCAAGAAACCTGCGTTTATTGTTACATATCCCGAAGCGCTATTTGAAAAAGTAGTTACTCGGAAAGAATTAGAGCGAAACACTTTAAAAATTGCAATAAATGATCAACTTTCCATCGATTTTGTAAACGAGGTCTTGTTTGAATACAATTTCAAACGCACTGATTTTGTTACCGAACCGGGCGAATTTTCAGTGCGTGGGGGAATTTTGGATGTGTTCAGTTTTAGCAATGACGAACCCTATCGAATTGAATTTTTTGGTGATGATGTTGACAGTATTCGAACCTTTGATGTGGAAACACAACTTTCTTTGGAACAGGTTAAAAAAGTGTCTATCATTCCCAATGTGGAAAACAAAATGATTGATGAAAATCGCGAAAGTTTTCTAAAATACATTGCTTCTAAAACGGTTGTTTTCCTTAAAAATGAAGAGCTTTTCAGCAGCGCTATCGACAATCTTTTCAAAAAAGCAACTGATACTTTTAACGAAATCGATTCAGAAATTAAACGCGCAAAACCTTCGGAATTATTCTGTACTTCCGAATTGTTGAAAAAGCAACTTGAAGATTTTACGGAAGTTCACATAAAAAACGGATCAGTTTCAGATTCAACTTCAATTTCATTTCACACAAAACCACAGCCGTCGTTCAATAAACAATTCAATCTATTGATTGAAAACTTGAATGAGAATACTGAAAATGGTTTTAAAAATTATATTTTCTGTAGTAGCGAGCAGCAGGCAAAACGCTTTCACGATATTTTTGAAGATGCCCAGCAAAATGTAGAACAGTTTGAAACGATTGTGTTTCCCCTGTTTCAAGGTTTTATCGATGAGGATTTAAAACTTGTTTGTTATACAGATCATCAAATATTTGAGCGTTATCATAAGTTTCAACTAAAAAACGGTTACGCCAAAAAACAAGCGATTACTTTAAAGGAAATTACCAATCTTGAAGTGGGCGATTATGTGACGCACATTGACCACGGAATCGGGAAATTCGGCGGTTTGCAAAAAATTGAAGTGGAAGGAAAAATGCAGGAAGCTATTAAACTTTTTTATGGCGAGCGCGATATTTTATACCTCAGTATTCATTCCCTTCACAAGATTTCAAAATACAACGGCAAAGACGGAAGAGAACCCAAAATCTACAAATTAGGTAGCGATGCGTGGAAAAAACTGAAGCAAAAAACCAAAACCCGCGTTAAGGAAATCGCTTTCAATTTAATTGAATTATACGCCAAACGCCGCACTTTGAAAGGTTTCGCTTATGATCCGGATAGCTACTTGCAGGCTGAATTGGAATCTTCCTTTATTTATGAAGACACGCCAGATCAAAGCACCGCCACTGAAGACGTAAAAAAAGATATGGAAAACGAGCGGCCAATGGACCGTTTGGTTTGTGGTGATGTTGGTTTTGGAAAAACGGAAGTCGCCATTCGGGCAGCGTTTAAAGCAGTGGACAATGGTAAACAAGTCGCTGTTTTAGTGCCGACGACCATTTTGGCTTTTCAGCATTTTAAAACATTTTCGGAACGACTTTCAGAAATGCCCGTAAAAGTTGATTATTTAAACCGTTTTAGAACACCTAAAGAACGCAAAATAGTTCTCGAAGGTTTGAAAGATGGAAGATTGGATATTGTTATTGGCACGCATCAATTGGTCAGCAAATCGGTTGAATTTAAAGATTTGGGCCTTTTAATTATTGATGAGGAACAGAAATTTGGTGTTGGTGTAAAAGACAAGTTGAAAACTATTAAGGAAAATGTTGATACACTGACTTTGACCGCTACACCAATTCCGCGTACGCTGCAATTTAGTTTGATGGCTGCGCGCGATCTTTCGGTAATCACCACGCCACCACCCAACCGTTATCCTGTGGAAACGCACGTTATCCGTTTTGGGGAAGAAAGTATTCGCGATGCGGTTCGCTATGAAATCTCACGCGGCGGACAGGTTTTCTTTGTTCACAATAGAATTGAAAACATAAAGGAAGTGGCTGGAATGATCCAACGTTTGGTTCCCGATGCAAAAATTGGTATCGGTCACGGACAAATGGATGGAAAAAAACTGGAAGATTTGATGCTTCGTTTTATGAATAATGAATTTGACGTTTTGGTTTCAACAACCATTATTGAAAGTGGGTTGGATGTGCCGAATGCGAATACCATTTTCATCAATAACGCCAATAATTTTGGGCTTTCAGATTTACATCAAATGCGTGGTCGTGTGGGGCGAAGTAATAAAAAAGCGTTCTGTTATTTCATCACTCCCGAATATTCCGCAATGACGGACGAAGCCCGAAAACGTATCACAGCCTTGGAACAGTTTTCAGAATTGGGAAGCGGTATCAACATTGCAATGAAGGATTTGGAAATCCGAGGTGCCGGCGATCTTTTGGGTGGTGAACAAAGCGGATTTATCAACGAAATTGGTTTTGAAACCTATCAAAAAATTCTTGCTGAAGCGATTGATGAATTGAAAGAAAAAGAATTCAAGAATCTTTATGATGAAACCGAAGGGCCGAAGAAAAATTTCGTAAAAGAAATGACGATTGATACCGATTTTGAATTACTGTTTCCGGATGATTACGTAAACAACATTACCGAAAGACTCAATCTTTACACAAAACTTAACGAGCTGAAAAATGAAGCAGAGCTTCAAAAATTCGAAAAAGAATTATTGGATCGTTTTGGAGAAATGCCAAAACAGGCCGAAGATTTGCTTAACAGTGTGCGCATAAAATGGTTAGCAATTTCAATGGGATTGGAGCGGGTTATTATGAAGCAGAAAAAATTGGTTGGTTATTTTGTGGCAGATCAACAGAGTGGATTTTATCAAAGTCCTTCTTTCACAAAAGTGCTTCAATATGTGCAAAGCCATCCCCAAAAAGTAACAATGAAAGAAAAACAAACTCGCAATGGATTGCGGTTGTTATTAACTTTTGAAGGAATTTCTTCGGTAGATAAAGCACTTCTAGCTTTGGAACCGTTTTCGGAATAAAGCCTTTATATTCAGCAAATGTCGGGTAAATGTCGGGTGAAATTCCCTTGAAAATATTGCACTATCTTTACTACCATTGTACTATTGCTTCATAAAATTTAAAAAAATGAAACAACCCGAACTTGGTCAAAAAATTGTAGAGCTTAGAAAGCAAAAAGGCTTCACGCAGGAAGAACTTGTAGAGCAGTGCAATATAAATGTGCGAACTATCCAGCGTATTGAAGCGGGGGAAGTTACTCCGCGAAGTTTTACACTTAAAACCATTTTGAATGCTTTGGGTGAGGATTTGGAAAATCTGCAAGAATCAAAAACTACCGATTCTGAAAGTTTCAATTTAGAAGGAATTAAATTTTCATCATTTTATTTAAAGCTTGCCTGGATTTGCGGCTTGATTTATTTTCTTTCAGGCTTTGTAGAATTCGCCGTGGATTATGCCAGATTTCAAGAAGATGAATTGATAATTCCGAAAGCCGCCTACATTAGTTTGAAATTTATTGTAATGATCGCCTACATTTATTTTATGTGGGGATTTGTTTTGAGTGGAAAAATCTTCAATAATTATTTACTAAAAATAGGAGCTTTCTTTTTGATTGGAACAACCATATTATTTTATGGGTATGATATGGTTTCGCTCTACTTTGAACCTTTTAATACCGAATACGTTATGACTACACAATCCATTTTCTTCGGAATGGGCAGTTTTATCTTTGGTTTAGCATTGATGCGTTTGAAAGATCCTCTCGGTAAAATACCGGAAATAGCCGGTGGATTTGAAGTAGTAAGTGGTTTATTGTTTATACTAGTTTTTATGGCTTGGTTAGGTGTCTTCTTTTTGATCCCCCTTGTAATTTTAAAAATTATTTTGCTTTATAAAATTGAGGAGTTGGTGAGAAAGCAATCGAATGAATAGAATTCTTCTTAGTAAAAAACTAATTGAATAAAGGGGATGATAAATAACGGTCACCTCGATCACAGATTATCGCTACAATTACTCCGCTCTCTAAAGTTTCAGCTAGTTTTAAAGCTGCAGTTACACTTCCGCCACTGCTCATTCCGGCGAAAACACCCTCTTCTTCAGCTAAGCGCTTTGTCATTTTTGTAGCTTCTTCTTCACTTACTTCTATTACTTGATCCACTTTTTTGGGATTAAATATTTTAGGTAAATAAGCTTCCGGCCATTTTCGAATTCCAGGTATTTTAGAATTATCTGTGGGTTGCGCTCCAATAATTTGAATATTTTTATTCTTTTCTTTTAAAAATGTCGAAGTTCCCATAATGGTACCTGTGGTTCCCATTGCTGAAACAAAATGAGTTATTTTGCCTTCGGTATCATTCCAAATTTCAGGTCCTGTGGTTTTGTAATGTGCTTTCCAATTATCATCATTTGCAAATTGGTTAAATGAATAATAACCTTCTTTTAAAACTTTTTGTTCTGCATAATCTCGTGAACCTTCTATTCCAATTTCTGATGGAGTTAAAGTTACCTTTGCCCCATATGCCCGCATAGTTTGTACGCGTTCTTTGGTCGAATTTTCGGGCATAACAAGTTCTATGTTGAGTTTAAAAATTCCTGCTATCATAGCTAATGCAATTCCCGTATTACCACTTGTAGCTTCAATTAGTTTAGAGTCTTTATCAATTTCACCCCGCTCTAAAGCAGACATAATCATATTATATGCGGCCCGATCTTTTACACTCCCACCAGGATTATTGCCTTCCATTTTTAAAAGCAAGGTTATGTTGGGATTTTTCACTAAACTTTTGGCTTCAATTAAGGGCGTATTTCCTATAATATCTAGAATGGTTTTATACATTATCTGCTGTTTTAATTTTTACTTGATTGGTATTAGATACAATAGAATTTGGTGCAATTGAACTTGTTATCCACGTATTTCCGCCTATAACACTATTGGCTCCAATCGTTGTTTTTCCACCTAAAATTGTCGCATTTGCGTAAATAACAACATTATTTTCAACTGTGGGATGTCGTTTTATATTGCGTAAATTTCTGGCTACTGAAAGCGCACCCAAGGTAACACCCTGATAAATTTTTACATTATCTTTAATAATAGTAGTTTCTCCTATTACGGTACCTGTTGCATGATCTAGAAAAAAAGACTCTCCTATTTGTGCACCGGGATTAATATCAGCTCCTGTAAAGCGGTGTGCATATTCGCTCATAAGTCTTGGTACTAAAGGCATTCCAATTTTATATAATTCGTGACTCAATCTATAAATTACAATAGCGTAAAATCCTGGGTACGATAAATATATTTCTTCAATTGAATTAGCTGCAGGATCGTTTTCCACAAATGCCTTTGCATCTTTATTTAATTTTTCTAAAATTTCTGGAAGTTTTTTTAGGTAGGATTTCCACAGCTTTTTACATGGCTTTTCAGGTTTCCAACAGGCAATAGCTACCAGTTCTTCAAAAAGTATTTCTAGGGCATCTAAGTTTTTTGAAACAGAAGTTTCTGAATCAAATAGGGTATGAAATAAAATATTGGTAAACTCTTCGGTCCGTTCTTTTAAACGGTACTTCAAATTAGGGTTTTCTTTCTGTTTTTGAATAGCTTGAATAATATCTTCTTTCATAATTGCAATAGTTTTCACTCAATCTAGGGGAGGTCGTTTATTCTCTCCTAAAATTACAGAAACGCTCTAGAAGATTCTCTTTCAGAAATGATAAAATGCGTTTTCAAAATGCTCTAATTTCTCAATTTTTTGATTTTTCAGAATAGCAATAATATCGAAGCGCACTTCAACATCCAATTCATTTGAAACAATATATTCGTTGGCAGCTTTTACCAAAAGTTTGATTTTTGTAGGTGTTACAAAACTTTGTGGGTCGCCAAAAAAATCACTGTTTCGTGTTTTCACTTCTACAATTACAACAGTGTTTTTTTCCTTTTGAGCAATGATGTCTATTTCGGCCTTATCAAAATAAAAATTACGACGCAGAATTTTATAGCCATTTCTAAGCAGGTATTGCGTGGCTATTTCTTCTCCTAATTTTCCGAGTTCGTTGTGACTGGCCATTATTAAAGTTATAAGCTTACGGCTAAAAGCTTAAAGCAATTTTATTTTCTGTTACATTTAATTCAACTTCCCGTCCCATAATCAAAGCGCGATTGTCTCTAATATGCCCTGCCGGAAAATTTGAAATTACAGGGTATTTATATTCTTTCACCAAATCAATAATTATTTTCTCAGCTGTTTTTCCGAAGTAAACTTTGTTGTCTTTCATCTCTGTCATTCCGCCAATTATTAAAGCTTTTAAATTTCTGAGATAACCACTTCGCTTTAAATTCACCATCATTCGGTCAATATGGTACAGCATTTCGTCAAGATCTTCAATAAAAAGAATTTTTCCGTCCGTTTTCATTTCTGAAGCACTTCCGCAAAGCGAATAAAGCACCGAAAGATTTCCCCCAATAAGTTGCCCTTTTATAACTCCAAGTGAAGCTAGGGAACCTTTCCTTTCAAACTCAATATTATAATTTTCACCAAATAAAACTTTCCGAATAGATTCTACAGTTTCGGGGGTTTTATTTTCAATTTCCAAACACATCTGTGCGTGCAGCGTTTCAATTCCCGAATTATGGATGTGTGAGTGCAGCACAGTTACATCACTATAACCAATAATCCATTTTGGATTTTTTTTAAATACTGAAAAATTAAGCTTATCAATAATTCGAACAGTTCCGTAACCGCCGCGAGCGCACCAAATGGCTTTTATGTTTGGGTCGTCCAGCATTTGCTGGAAATCTGCTGTACGCAAATCGTCACTGCCTGCAAATTGGTTTGCCTCGGCGCCAATGGTTTTTCCTAAAACGGCTTTTAAACCCCAACTTTCTAGTAATTGAAGTGCAGGCATTAATTCTTCTTTTGAAATTTTCCGTGCAGTGGAAACAATGGCAACCGTATCGCCCTTTTGAAGTGTGTTTGGAGTAATCATGAATCTATTTAAAACCACAAATTACTACATTTATGTGTACTTTTGTGCTTTCAAAAAAAATTATGGAGCAGAACCCAACTAGATACACGATTACCGCCGCATTGCCATATACAAATGGTCCCGTTCACATTGGCCATTTGGCGGGTGTTTATGTGCCGGCAGATATTTACGCACGTTACCAACGGCTTCAAAACAAAGATGTTGCCTTTATTTGTGGCAGTGATGAACACGGAGTGCCAATCACTATAAAAGCAAAGAAAGAAGGCATTACGCCACAGCAAGTGGTTGATAAATACCACGCTATCATCAAAAAGAGTTTTGCCGATTTTGGAATTTCTTTTGATAACTATTCGCGTACTTCTGCGGAAATCCATCATAAAACTGCATCAGAATTTTTCAAGAAACTTTATGAGGATGGAAAATTTATTGAAGAAGTAACCGAACAGCTTTATGACGAAGAAGCCAATCAGTTTTTGGCAGATAGATTTGTTGTGGGAACTTGCCCAAAATGCGGTTTTGAAGAAAGCTACGGCGATCAATGTGAAAATTGTGGCACCAGTCACAATGCAACCGATCTAATAAATCCGCGAAGTGCAATTTCAGGAAATAAGCCTATTTTAAAGGAAACAAAACACTGGTTTTTGCCTTTGAATGAGTATGAAGATTTCTTAAAACAATGGATTTTAGTTGACCATAAAAAAGATTGGAAAACCAACGTTCTCGGGCAATGCAAAAGCTGGATTGACGACGGTTTACGCCCTCGTGCAGTAACCCGCGATTTAGATTGGGGAATTCCAGTACCCGTAAAAGGCGCCGAGGGAAAAGTACTTTATGTTTGGTTTGATGCACCCATCGGCTATATTTCTTCAACCAAGGAATGGGCTGAGCGAGAAGGAAAAAATTGGGAAGATTACTGGAAAGATGAAAACACCAAACTCCTTCATTTTATTGGGAAAGACAACATCGTTTTCCATTGTATTATTTTTCCCGCTATGTTAAAAGCTGAAGGAAGTTACATACTTCCTGATAATGTTCCAGCAAACGAATTTTTGAACCTTGAAGGCAATAAAATTTCAACAAGTAAAAACTGGGCGGTTTGGTTGCACGAATACTTGGAGGATTTTCCAAATCAGCAGGATGTGTTGCGATACACACTTACCGCAAACGCTCCAGAAACAAAAGACAACGATTTTACTTGGGCCGATTTTCAAGCCCGAAATAATAATGAATTGGTTGCCATCTTCGGAAATTTCATAAACCGCGTGATGGTTTTAACTGATAAATATTACGAAGGAATTGTACCAAATAAAGGAGCGTTTTCAGAAGTTGATGAACAGACTTTAAGCGAATTGAAAGCCTATCCAACGGTGATTGCAAGTTCGCTGGAGCGTTATCGCTTTCGTGAAGCTCAGGGCGAATTGATGAACGTCGCCCGCCTCGGAAACAAATATCTTGCAGATGAAGAGCCATGGAAAACTATCAAAACCGATGAGGAGCGAACCAAAACCGTGATGTATGTTGCGTTACAAATTGCTTCTGCCTTAGCAGTTTTGAGTGAACCGTTTTTACCATTTACTTCAGATAAGTTAAAAAACATGCTCAATATCCGCTCGAACGCGGTCGAGACCTCTTTGAAATGGGATGACGTATCTACCCACACAGAATTATTGATACCCGGCCATAAAGTGGACAAAGCCGAATTGCTTTTCAGCAAAATAGAGGACGAACAAATTCAACAACAATTAGATAAACTACAAGCAAGTAAAAAGATGAATGAAGCCGCGAACAAAGAGGTAACACCACAGAAAGAAACCATACAATACGATGATTTCGCAAAACTTGATATGCGTGTGGGGACAATCATTGAAGCTGAAAAAATGCCCAAAGCAGATAAGCTTTTAGTTTTAAAAATTGATACAGGCATTGACGTCCGCACCATTGTTTCTGGTATTGCACAAAGTTTTAAAGCTGAAGATATAATTGGTAAAAAAGTAACTGTTTTGGTAAATCTTGCGCCACGCGCACTTCGCGGCGTGGAAAGTCAAGGAATGATTTTAATGACTGAAAATGCGGAAGGAAAACTTGTTTTTGTAAATCCAGGAGAAGAAGGGGTTGAAAACGGGGCGACGATTAATTAATTTGAAATTTATTTTAAAAAATTTCTCCAATAAAGTTTAAGTCCGTGTTTTTTAGAATTTTATTTTTTTCAATTTTTTGTGTCTTTTCAGCAATTGGGCAAGCACCATTCTTATCGATTTCTAACGACCTAAAAACCCGCAATCGTTCCCCGTGGGATGCTTTTGCAGTGGTGGATGATGAAAACAAAACCTTTGCGATTTTTCTAGATGACGATAAAACACTGAACGGATACTTATATTCGCAAGATTTGCAGCCATTAGGCAAATTTGTTTCTAAAGGTTTACCGACAATTTATACAGAAATAATTGGTCAAACTTTAAAAAATGGACAAATTCGATTGTTTTTAAAAAACTTAAACAATAGAAACTTTGGAAGTGTCCTGTTTGATTTTGAACGAGAGGCAACTATAGAAACAGAGTTTGGCTTCAAATTAAATGATGAAGTATACCTACAATCCCATAGTTATAAAGATAAATTTTACATACTTACCGTTACAAAAAGAAGTTCAATTTTAAATATATATACCTTTGATCACGACGGAAAGTTTGGAAAAAAATCATTTGATTTTAGCGATAAAAATTTTGGTGATCGCGACAACAGAACCACGCGATTGGATAAGTTGCTAACCGAGTTCTCGCGAGCTCTAAAGACGGAAACATCTGTAGTTAAAATAGAGGAGACCAATCCAAACTCGATTGCAATTACCAGCAATGTCTGTAAAATATATGACAGAGGAAACAAGTTTGTTTTAACTATTGATGAAGGAATTTTAAACACTTATCTTTTTGAGTTCACGCTACCAGAACTTACAGTTGCATTAAAAACTTTCCAAAAAAAGCAATTGCCGAATGATGGAAATCCTGCTATAAATAATTCATATTTACTTGAGGATAAAATTTTTCAGATTACGGCCAATAGCAACAAAATGCTTTTTACGGTCAAAAATCTTGAAACCGAGGAGGTGCTCAAGCAGATTGAATTATCTAAAGATGAAGAAATCAATTTCAAAAATAGTCCAATTATTCAGGAAGGAACTGCTATGGCATCGGGTGAAAGAAGGGAATTGGACGAAACATCCCAATTTCTCAGAAAAATTAGTGACGAAGATATTGGCGTTGCAGTAATGCCAATTAAAGAAGGCTATAGAATAACAATGGGTGGTAATAAAACGCTAAATGTTAATACCCACGGAACTTTGGCGGGACAATATACTATTGGCGGAACAGTTGGAAATTCTGGGTATAGCACAACATATTTTAATCCAGCTTATACTGCATTCAACTCTTATCAATATAATAAATCCACTCGTATTGAATGTTTGTTTAATGAAGATTTTGAGCACATAGATGGTATAATTCCACAAAATGTTTTTGATAAAATTCGAATTTTCACATTACGTAACCCTAATGGGGTGGCAGAAAATGTTTTTAAAATGAAAGACTATTTTATTTATGGAAGATATAATTCAAAAGAAGATACGTATCAACTTTTTAAATTTTCAGATTAATTCCCGCAAATGAACAACCTTTTTCGCTACATAACCTCCCAAACCCAACTTCCGCAGAAAAGTGTTGAAAACACAGTTAAGCTTTTAAACGAAGATTGCACAATCCCTTTTATTTCAAGATATAGAAAGGAATTAACGGGTAATCTCGATGAGGTTCAAATTGGTGATATCGTAAAGTTCAAGGAGCAGTTTGAAGCGCTGGAAAAGCGAAAAGTTGCAATCTTAAAATCGTTACAAGAACAGGAAGTTTTGACTGCTGAGCTTCAAAAGAAAATCGAGGAGGCAACAGATTTAATCGTTTTGGAAGATTTGTATTTACCTTACAAAAAGAAGCGAAAAACAAAGGCAGATACAGCACGCGAAAACGGTTTGGAGCCTTTGGCGAAAATTTTAATGGCGCAGACCCGAAGTATCTCGAGTTCCGATATTGCTGCGCTTGCTTCAAAATATATAAAAGGCGAAGTAAATTCTGAAGAAGGAGCTTTGGAAGGCGCACGCCACATTATTGCCGAATGGATCAACGAACGCACCGATATCCGGAATATGCTTCGTAATCAATTGGAGCGTTTTGCAGCGATTTCAACCAAAGTTGTAAAGAAGCTTGAAGATGACGAAAAAGCGCAGAAATTCCGTGATTACTTTGATTGGAACGAAGCATTAAATAGAATTCCCTCACACCGATTGCTGGCAATTCTGCGCGCAACTTCCGAAGGATTCATTCGCCAAAAAATAGAAATTGATGATGAAAAGGCAATCTCAAAAATTGAAGATCGCGTTGTAAAACTGAACGATGCTGCTTCAAAACAAATAAAACTTGCAATTGAAGATAGCTATAAACGGCTTTTGTTTCCAGCGCTTTCAAACGAAGCACTTTCTGCGGCAAAAGAGAAAGCAGACGAAACTGCAATCAATGTTTTCGCCAAAAACTTAAAACAACTTTTGTTAGGTTCGCCTTTGGGTGAAAAGCGTATCTTAGCCATTGATCCTGGGTTTAGAACTGGATGCAAAGTGGTTTGTTTGGATGCCCAAGGCGGCTTACAACACAATGAAACCATTTATCCACATGCGCCAAAAAACGACACCACTGGCGCAATAAAAAAGATAAGCTCGCTGGCAGATGCTTATAAAATTGAAGCTATTGCAATTGGAAATGGAACTGCTTCACGGGAAACGGAGCAATTCATAAAAAGAATTCATTTTAAAAACCCGATGCAGGTTTTTGTGGTGAGCGAGGCTGGGGCATCTATATATTCGGCTTCAAAAATTGCGCGCGATGAATTCCCGAATTACGATGTTACCGTGCGTGGCGCAGTATCAATAGGCCGCCGTTTGCAGGATCCTTTGGCGGAACTGGTAAAAATTGACGCAAAATCCATTGGCGTTGGCCAATATCAGCATGATGTAGATCAAACAAAGCTGAAGAGTTCTTTGGATACTTCGGTAGAATTATGTGTAAATGCCGTTGGTGTAAACATAAATACTGCCAGTGTTCCACTGTTGAGTTACGTATCTGGAATCGGCCCAAAATTGGCTGAAAACGTAGTGAATTATCGTGAAGAAAACGGTGCATTTTCTTCGAGAGAAGAAGTTAAAAAAGTTCCGCGTTTGGGCGGAAAAGCGTTTGAACAAGCAGCTGGATTTCTTCGAATAAAAAATGGCGAAAACCCGCTAGATGATTCTTCCGTGCATCCCGAAAGTTATTCGGTGGTTTCAAAAATGGCGAAGGATGAAGGGGTGAAAATTTCTGAATTGATTGGAAACAAAGCTCTTCTTCAGAAAATAGATTTAGAAAAATACACTTCAGAAAAAATTGGACTTCCCACTTTGCAAGATATTTTAAAGGAACTGGAAAAACCAGGACTTGATATTCGTGAAGAGGCGAAAGTTTTCACTTTCAACCAAAATATAAAGACCATCAAAGATTTGCAGGAAGGCCAGTTGCTGCCGGGAATTGTGAACAACATCACTAATTTTGGCTGTTTCGTGGATATTGGGATAAAGGAAAGTGGCTTAATTCATGTCTCCAATCTTGCCGAAGCATATGTTTCAGATGTTAGTGAGCACGTGCATTTGCACCAACAAATCATAGTGAAGGTGCTTGATGTGGATGTGGAACGAAAGCGGATTCAATTGAAACTTCAAAAAAAGGAAATAGCATAGTAAGTTAGTTTTTGCTAATAAAACGATTTTTAATTTTTAAGAATATTTAAAAAATCAGAACGTTTATTTCTAGAAACGGACAACTTATGATTATTTGTTAAAACTACATATCCTTCATTTAAGTACTTTTCAATATGACTTAAATTAATTAAGTAGGATTTATGGATTAAATAAAAGGATTGATTTTCAAGTAACTTATTAAAATAGCCAATGCTATGTGAACTTAAAATGGGCTTTCTATTTATAATATGAATTAGTGTATATCCATTATCACCTTCAAAATGAATAATGTCTGACATTTTCACAAACTCCAATCCTTCCTGAGATGGAATAACAATTTTTTTGTTTTGAAATGTTTGTACCCCTAGGTTTTCAATTAAAAGTTTGTTTTTTTTAAGAGCAGATTTATCAATAATATTTTGGATGGCTTTATTGACGGTTTCTACCAAATCATGATTATCTACAGGCTTTACTAAGTAACCAATAGCACAATGTTTTATAGCTTCAATGGCATAGTTGTCAAACGCTGTAGCAAAAATAATCTCAAAATTTGGAGCTTTTATTTTTGCCAATAGATCAAATCCACTCATTTCTGGCATAGCAATATCTAGAAATACTAATTGAGGTTTTAATTTTTGAATAAGCGCTAATCCTTCTATTGGGTCTTGTGTTTCTGCAACAATGGACACATTGGGGCACAACCGGTTTAATTTATTTTTTAGAATTGCCAGCGCTTTTCGTTCATCATCTATTAATATTGCATTTAGAATCATTTGGCAGTATGTTTTTTTGTAAAAATTAGCGTTACTAAAGTTCCTGTTGTTTTAACATCTAATTCGGAAAGATCATTAATGGTATATACAATTAGCCATTCATTGCTTTTGTTTAATAAATCTAAGCGCTCGCGAAGAACTTCTGACGAATTAGATTGATAGTTTTTCGAAGAAACTTTAAAAATTTCTTTTGCTTTGTTAATGCCTATGCCATTATCTTTCACTGAAACCTGAAAAGTATTTTTTTTAATTTGGTCAAAATCAATTGTTACTTTTCCGTTTCCTTTCTTGTGAAATAACCCGTGGTTTATTGCATTTTCTAAAATAGGTTGTAACAACATAGAAGGTATAAGTTGCTCATCAATATCAATATTTTTAGAAATATTAATGTGATATTCTAATTTTTCTTCAAATCTTAGTTTTTCAATTTCAAGATAGTTTCTCAATAAGTTTAATTCTTCTTTAATGGTTATGTTTTGTCTTCTAGAAAATTCAAAAAACAATCGAATTAATTTTGAAAACTTAGACAAGTAATTTTCAGAAAGCTCTACCTCGTTTCGTTGAATAAAATACTGAATAGCATTTAAAGAATTATGTACAAAATGTGGATTCATTTGGCTTCGTAATGCCTGTAGTTCTAATCCAGCCACACGTTTTTCTTGTAGGGCTTTGTTTTTTTCTTTTTTTTCAATACGCTTTTTTGTAGTTTGAAATAATATAAATAATCCAAGAATACCTATTATAACAAACCCTATTTTGGCCAAAGAGGTTTGCCACCATTTTGGAACCACATTTATGTATTGCTTTATAACTCTAATATTATTGTGTTGGTCCGTGGCTTTAACTTCTAAGGTGTACTGTTTTGGAGAAAGGTTAGAGAAATTAAGTGTTTTTGTATTGGTTTCAATCCATTTGTTTTGTATTGGCGCTAAACGATATTGATAATTGGTGTATTCTTGATCTACAAAATCTTGTAATGCGAATGTGATGGCTATATTATCTCTCTCAGCATCCTTAAAGTTTAAAGTATCGTTTTGGGTTTTAAAATAAAGGTTGGGTTGTTTTTTATAAACTAAATTATTTATATCTATTTTAGATAAGCCGTCATCGCTCGCGGCATATAAATAATGATCTTCAATATAAATATCATTGATATTGTATTGCAACAAACCATCTGCATCATAAAAAGCATCTATAATTTTGGAATCTATTATGCTTTCTTGGTTTAATTCAATTTTTTTTACCCCTTTTTGTGTGGCTAACCAAAGGAAGTTATCTTTTAGAAGTATGCGTTGTACAGACAAGCCATCAGTTTCCTTTAGATAAAAAAGAGCGTCTTCATTATATAAATAAACCCCTCTCCCATCGGTTCCTAAAAATAAAAAATCAGGATTTGTGGCTATACTCGTTATAGAAACATTGAGCAACTCATCTTTTTGATTTGGCTTAACCAAACTATCATTTACAACTTGGTGCAAGCCATCACTCCCAGCAATATATACATGCCCTTTAAAAACTTGCGCAAATAGCAACCCAGATTTAGAAGCAATATTTAGCGATGGCTCTAAAGAACTTTTGTTTTTAATGAGACTTGAACTAGTAACAAAATAGTTATAACCATTATATGATATAATATCTTTGGTGCCTTCTAAAAACGAATCTTTAGGATCATAGGATTCAAGAGAATTAATTTTTGATTTTTCAATCTTTGAGGTTTTTAAAGAATAAACCTTATTAGCAGTTATAAAATAGTTTTGATGCGAAAAAGTATCTTCTTTTATTTGATAAACTTCTGCATTGGCTCTATTAAATTGGTTTAAAGGCTCAAACTTATTTGTTTTAGTATTTAGTCTATAAAAGCCATCATCATTAATTCCTGCATAAAAATCACCTTTAATACTGTTTATTTTTTGCACTTTTTTGTTTTGCAAATATTGCTGGGTTTGGAGCTGGGTATTTGGGAGTAAAGAAATTCCGTTTGCTAAATCTGTTAACCATATATTACCATTACGGTCTTTATAGCTGGACCGGCCTAATACTTCTGAAAAAGCATACGTGTTTTTTAGTTTTAAATCATAATTAAAAACCATTAAATGTCCCGGAATACTAACTTGAATTTCATCTTTTAAACCTCTACATCTAAAATATTTAACTTCATTCACGCCAACCATTTTTTTAAATGATTTATAGGTGGCAGTATAAGATTTAAAATTGATAAATAATATTCCCTCACTAATGGCAAAAAACCCAATTTGGTTATAGAGCAAGCCTTGGTTTTGAATTTCAGCTAAATTATGTTTTAATGGAATATGAATGGGAATTTCTTTTTTTAGTTTTAAACTCCAATCGTAAACAAATAATTGATTTTGATTAATAAAAATATATTCTTTGGCTTCAGGATTTATAAAAAAGGGCATAATATTGCCCAGATTAGCCCCATATTGCTTTTGAATTGCAAGTGACTTTGTATTAAAATAGGGCTCCCCGTCTTTGCTATAAGGCCCTGTATTAATAATATTTGTTTTACTAAAAGTTTGCACGCCAGAATTGTCATAAAACCATAGGCTGTCTTTGGTTTTATAAACAAAACGCGGAGTAATGACTTCCTTGTTTTTTTTTGCAAACTTGTATATAGAATCCTTTTTAACATACCCTTGATAAAGACTTTTAGTAAAGTACCATAATCTACCTTGTAAATCGGTTTCCAATAGCCACGTATCGTTATTGGGCAAACCATCTTTTATGGTAAATGTTTTAAACGTTTCACCACCATACTTTACTAGGCCTTGTTTGGTTGCAAACCACATAAAGCCATTTTTATCTTCTGCAATATCATAAATATGATTGGTTGGCAACCCTTGTTTTGTGGTATAGCGAATGGGTTCTTGGGCAAATGTAATTGCACAAAAAAATAAGCAACTTACTGCGAAGAGGAGTTTTAGCACGTTTAAATATACTATTATATAGTTTTTTAACTCTAAAAACTAATGCTTTATAAATTTCTTAGTAACGGTTTGGTTTTGAGTTGTTGTAATTTTGAGAAAATATATCCCAGTTCTTAAACCTTCTACCGAAATAGTAGTTGAATCTGAAATAATATTCGAGGAGACCAACCTTCCTTGTACATCTGTTATAGAAAAGGATTTTATATTATTATTTGGTGTAATATGAATAGAGGAATTAGCCGGGTTGGGATAAATATTAAAATTAGTAAAAGAATTTTCTCCTATCCCGATTAAACAGTCTTCACTAAAATCGGTCTGAGGATCAATATTTAACCAATTTGTAGTACTATATGCTTCATCATCTACCTTAATACAAAATAAGCTTGCATTATTTCTAGCATCGAATAAAACTATTGAGGTATTTGACCCATTTTTAAGGTCTACAGCAACCAGATTGTTATTGTTAATTAATAAAAAGTTTAATAAAGTATGTTGCGAAAAATCCAAGTGAGTCAAACTATTATTATTGCATGCTAAGTTGCTAATCAAAATATTAGAACTTATATTTAATGATGTTAATAGATTGTTGTCACAATTTAATGTTGTCAGTGCATTAACTCCATTAAGGTCAAGGTTAGAAAGATTATTGTTTGAAACGGAAAGATTTAACAAACTAGTATTTGCTGATACATCTAGCGTGGACAATATATTTGATGAGCAGTTCAATGCAAAAAGATTTGTATTGGTAGATACATCTAAAGAAGGTAATTGATTGTTATAGATATTAGCATATTGAAGGGCTGTGTCTCCCGATAAATTTATGGAGGTTAAGCTATTATTAAAAGCATCTAAAAATTTTAAATTAGTATTGCCGCTAACATCTAAAGCTACAATTTGATTATCCTGAATATACACCTCTTTTAAGGTTGTTATCCCAGAAAGATCTATTGATGTTAAACTACCACTAGGGCTCCCTACCCATTCAATATTATGGTTATTGCTAAAATCTAGTGAAATATAAGGATTAAGCCCTCCATTAAATTTTATTAAGGCTGTATTTGTACTTAAATCTATTGACGATATATTATTATCATAAAGATAAAGTATTTCTAGATTTGTCAACCCTGTAATATCTAGGTTGGTTATGATGTTTGATTGGCAAGATAAATTTACTAATGCTGTAAAATCTTCAATTCCCGTCATATCTGAAATACCAGAATTAGAAACATTTAAGGTAGATATTGTATTAATGTTTGCCGTTGGCACAAAGTCATCAAGCGGGCCGGTATCATATCCCAAATTTATTAGTTTTTGCTCAAAAGCATCGTCAGGAACATAGGTCTGGGAATTACATATTGTGCTAAAAAGGATAAATAAAATAAGTATGGTATTTTTCATAGGATTAATTTTTAATTAATTTTTTAGAAATATATTTTCCTTCTGAGTATATTTTAATGAAATAAATACCATCGCTAAGAGCACCTACATAGATAGGCTCATTTGTTTTCTTTGTTTTAAGAATTAAAGCTCCAGTGATACCATAAATTTCAACAGACTCTAAATTTCTATTTTCTTTACTTTCAATTGTAATAAAGTTACCTGAAGGATTTGGGTAAAGCAATATATCATCTTCAATAAGTTCATCTTGAATATCTGAAACAGCTAGTACGGTGTCACACGTATAACATTCTCTGTTGTAATAAAAAAACTGGTTATTGCATGGGTTAAATGAAACCGCAACTGGGCATCCATTGTTTAGATAATCTACAAATCTCATGATTACCCAGTCACACCGTAAATCATTATTTAAGATTTCAACAAAACCAAATTGACCTGCAAGCCCCGTTGTATTTATGTCTGGGACTGTACCAGTGGTTGGAGCGCCATTATTTTCATGATAGAAAACTTTACCACCTCCAAAACTTGGACCGCTATATAATGGGTCTGAAAGAAATATATCATTGTCGCCATCGCAGTCGGCATCAAAAATTTCAGGTGTTGGAAAGCTCCCATTGTCTCCAGGAATAAAAATATTGTTTATTGCTCCCCCTCCAGAGGTATAGGATTGTGGAGCAGGTAATATAAAATAAGGTGATGAGCCACCTGTATTTTCAAAATAGGCTGTGCCAGAATTGGCCCCTTGACTACTCATCAATAAATCAGGAAGATTGTCTCCATTGAGATCTCCCAATTCAATAAACATATCGTCTAATGGAAAATCTACATTGGCCTGAAGAAATGTTGCAGAAGAATTTGCAGGAAAGGTTCCATTTCCGTTATTTAAATAAAATGAAATTTGATACGTAGTTTGTCCAGGGTCAGAATCAAAAACAACCAAGTCTTGCCATCCATCATTATTCCAATCAATTAGTCTAAACGAATATGCATAATTTGTAATGTTCAAGGAAGTTCCTGGTGTATTATATATTGGAATTACCCCAGGTCCCGCAGTGTTTTCAAGTACAAATAATTCGTAATTGTTTTTTGTATAAATTACATCTATGTCATTATCATTATCAATATCACCATATTCCTTATCTCTCATAGATACGCCCCCTGAAGTTAATTCCTGTTGAACCGTGGTTGTTATAACATCCGGAACGGCATTTGCATATGGATCAAGAACTAATGGAGTACAGGTGTCTAATGGAGATTCTATGGTAACTTGAGCCATATTTGTGGGTACTATAATGTTTCCGTTACTTGCTCCGCAGTCAATAAAATAAGCACTGTTAACTGCTAGATCTCCTGAGTTCAAAACATATGGATCGTCGATTGTTGCTTCAATCATTATAGTATTACTTGCGCCTATAGCAAGTGGATTTTGACTATCAAAAACCATTGAAGCATCAGATGTACTTGGAAATGGATTCCCAGGCGGAACGGTATTACAATCAAAATTTGGAGGTGTTGTTGTTGCTGATGGAACAATATTTAAATAAGAAACTATATAATCGGGCGAATTATAATCCGCTACTATTTGATAGGAAAAGCTACTATTTCGTGGAATTGTTGTAGGATAGTAAACGTCATTAATACTTGGAAATTCATTAATTATTTGGTGTTGGGCTACAGGGATATTTCCTAAATTGGTAATGGTAATTTTATAATAAACTTTGATATCACAAAGTGGGTTTAAGGAAATTGTCTGCCCATAATTTGTAAGGTCTTTAGAGACTTCTTGATCTAATTTCAACACCGAAGCTTGTATAACATTTACTTTGGCAGGCTCGGTAGTTTCTGGATTTGCATTAGCTCCTGTTATTGTGGCACTATTATCTATATTTCCTGGAGGGGTTAAAGGTTTTACCTTAACTTTTATAACTACACAATACGATTGATTAGATGGATTTAGGCATCCATAAATTCCTGTAAAGGCACTACAACTTTGCAATAAGTTGATGTTGCTCCATGTTAATGTTTGCCCATTCTGATTAAAAGTGGTCCCCAAGGGTAAATTGTCTGAAACTATAGAAAGAAATTCATATTTAGTATCCAACACATCTACTAGATCTCCATTATAATCGACACTCCCATTATTTTGCAAACATATTTGAAATTCTAGTTCATCAGTAGGAACAATATTGGTTATAAAATCTGTAAATGGATTCGAAGTATTTGCTTTTCTAACCCCTTTGGTAGCACATAATTTTACTTCAGGCGTTTCTATTGTAAATGATGCACAACTATTACTTGGCACAGGAAGATTAATATTATTGGGGACATCTATGATTGCACCATCAAAATCTACACAATTATCTATGATGGATCCTATTGGGTTACTGGAACCTATAATAAATTCAATGGTTATTTGAAGGTAATCCCCAGGAAATAAAAGAGTATTAGTATTTGCTGTTAAGCGGAATGAATTATTATTTCCTGTCCAGGGATTACCAGAGAACCCTGTTGCCATTGAAAACCCTGTTGGTGTTCCATTATTTATAATTAAATCAAAGGTATCAGAAGTTGAAGCAGAATTTATTAATCCCGTAATCGAAATATTTTGAGGCAGGATATTGTTAGGAATTACATCGGTTATTTCAGTAAAAGAAATGGGCCTGTTATCGGTATTGTTAAAATCAATAATGTACTTTCCAAGGCATCCTGGAACAGGGTTATAAACTTCTACTGTTTTTACAATACTTGAGGAACCATTAGGCAGGGGTAAATTATCCACCGCAATAACATCTGCAGAATCAGAATCTATATTTATTATTGGGGTTTCCCCCACGGGAGTACCGTTTAGTTCTACTGTATTTGTAATTACTTGATTATTACTAAAAGAGCCACAGCCTGAATAATCAACATTTACTATAAATTCAGCAAATTCATAGGGAACACTCCCCTGCAAGTCATTGTTTAGTGTAATTGTATTGGTGGATGGATTTAAAGTTCCTGGGCCACTAATTAAAGAAACAGAAGCGCAAGGGAGGAACATTTCAGAAATCGTTACGTTGGTAAGATTCAACATTCCAAAAACGGAAGACTCATAAGGCGGACTTTTTTGAATGCGTATTTTATAATTAGATGATCCTCCCGAGGTAGGAATATAATAGTCTCCATTAGGCCCTGCAATAGCAGGGAATAAAGGCTCTTTTGTTATTTCCCCCCAAGGGTTTACCGCAGAAGCAGTACTTGTAATTCCCGTTGTTGTGCAAAAAGTTTCATTATTCGTCCCATTTCCATAGTCTCCGCAGATGTGGTTAGTTACCATAAATCCATCTGCAGTTATTCCTGCACAAAAAGTGACTGTAATTGTAAAAGATCCTCGCTGAATATTATTTGGAATATTAAAAACAACAGTTGGAAGACTACTAGTATCAATAAGTCCTGGAATAGTATTAGGGTTAGGAATAACATTGCCGTTAAAATCAATAAAAGTAGGGTCGGCAATAATATCGCCAGCGGTATAACACAGACCTGCAGGAAGAATGTCTGTCATAGATAGGGTATTGGTTTGATTTAAATTTTGAAATGTAATTTTATAACTAAATGGCTCTCCTGTAGGGATTGAAGGTACTGGAACTGTTGATTTTGTGATAGTAGCTTCACCAGTTATGTTTTGAATAGTTTCTTGTTGAGCTATACTTTTGGAAAAGGAAAAACAAAACAGTATAGTAAGGATTGGTAAAATGATAAATTTCTTTAAGATTAACTTTTCTTCCATAAATTATTTTTTTAGGTAAAAAACTTCCTTTTGCTTTAGTTACAAATCTGTTACAATGCTAAGTTTTCTGAAATAGTAAATCCATTAAAGTGGTTTATCATTCCTTTAAAGGTTATTGTGAGTAGAGTACTTGTATTTGAACCAATAGTAAAATGCTTAATGTGGATGTGGAAAGGAAACGAATTCAATTGAAACTTCACAAATAATTTTCAGAATGCGTTAATAAATTTTTATTGTATAATTTAATAGGTTTCTATCAATTATTAAAGGCTAATTTTGCGGTTTTTGTTCAACTATAACAATTGCAAAAAATTATGACGAAGCCCCGCATCGCCCTCGTTATTGGAATTATTTGTATCTCAATTTTTCCTATTTTGGTAAAACTCAGTTTGTCTCCAGGAGTTATTTCTGCGTTTTATAGAATGGCAATCGCATCGGCACTTTTAGTTCCATTTAGTCTTTTAACGGGAAAAATGAAATTCCCTAATATGAAAGTTTTTCTATTAACCGTTTTATGTGGCGCTCTTTTTGCCTCTGATGTAGCGGTTTGGAACATCGCAATCCAAGAATCGACAGCTACACAGGCTACGTTGCTCACAAACCTTTCACCTGTTTGGGTTGGTGTTGGTGCATTTTTCTTCCTAAAAAATAAGCCGACTGTCAATTTTTGGATAGGTACCGCAATAGCCATTTTTGGAATGATTACGTTGGTTGGTTTTCGTTTTTTCTTAGAAATGGATTTTGATCTTGCTTTTATATTTGCAATACTTTCGGGTATATTCTACGCCATTTATATGTTGCTCAGCAAATACGTGCTTTATGAAGTTGAGGTGCTGCCATTTATAACACTGAGTACATTGTCATCGGCTTTTTTACTGGCAATTTTGAGCTATTTTATTGGTCAGCCTTTTTCTGGATTTAGCAATATGGGCTGGGTCGTTTTAGTTATTCAGGGCGTAGTTTGCCAATTACTTGCCTGGCTGCTTTTGGGGTATGCAACCAAACATATGCGAGCAACACGTGTTTCCGTGAGTCTTTTAGGGCAAGCAATTTTAACTACTATTTTGGCATGGCTCTTTATAGGTGAAGAAGTAAGTTTTCAAATGATTTTGGGTGGAATTATTCTTCTTTTCGGTATTCGGATCACATTTTACAATAAATCAATTCCTTTTTTTGGAAGAAATAAAAATAGGGAAGAAGTGGTTTGAAAGATTAAATTAATTTCGTTGAAATGATTTTCACAGGACAAGCTTTTGCTGCCTGTTCACAGTTTTTAAATGTTGTATTATCTGAAATTTTCAAGGTAAAAAATCCACGTTTTTCTTCAGAATGCAACAATACTGTTTTTCCATCTTTTTTTGACATTCTGAAATAATTGGGAGCTAACTCCACACAATAGTTGCAGCCAATACATTTGTTCCGTTGTAGCGTTACCACTACCATTTATGAAGCTACAATTTTATATAATTTATCTGAAGAACGCACTCTAAAGGAAATGGGGATGGTGCAGGAATCACCTTTTTTTGCTGTGGAAAGTGCCTCGTCATTTACAAGCATTTCAGAAAGATCAAATTCTTTGGAGCCAGTGGTAGGACCTGTAACCAAAATTTTATCACCTAAGTTTAAATCATAGGCTTCAATCTTGAATTCTGCAATTTTGGTTTTAGGAAAATAATGTACTCCTTTACCGATATACACTTTCTTTTGTGTTGCTTGTGAACCATCCGTATCGCTCCATTCCCCAAGCCTTTGGCCCAAATAATAGCCACTCCAAAAACCACGATTGTAAACCTTTGCCAACTCAGTCATCCACCTTTTCACTTTTACTTCAGAATAGGATCCATCGTAATAAGCATCGATAGCTTCACGATAGGTTTTGGTGACTGTAGCCACATACTCCGGAGCGCGCCCACGGCCTTCAATTTTTAAGACTTTTATGCCGGTTTCAATCACTTGATCCAAAAAATCCAAAGTGCAAAGATCTTTGGGGGACATCATATACTCGTTGTCCAATTCAATCTCAAAACCAGTTTCTTGATCTATTACCGTATATTTTTTTCTACAATTTTGCTTACATGCTCCACGATTAGCCGAGGAATTGTGCGAATGAAGGCTCAAATAACATTTTCCCGAAACAGCCATACAAAGTGCCCCGTGGCCAAAAATTTCTACTTCAACCAAATTTCCAGAGGGACCTTTAACTTGTTCTTTCTCTATTTGGTCGGTTATTTTCCTTATTTGTCGCAGGCTTAATTCTCGGCTCATTACCATGGTATCCGCAAAAAGCGCGTAGAATTTCACCGCTTCAATATTGGTAATATTTATTTGGGTTGAAATATGCACTTCCATTCCAATCTGTCTGGCATACGCAATCACAGCTTGGTCCATTGCAATAACGGCGGTCAGTTCAGCAGCTTTTGCAGCATCCAAAAGCGTTTTGATCAATGACAGATCGTGGTCGTAAATGATGGTATTAAGGGTAAGATAGGTGTGTACATTTTTCTTTTTACAACGTTTTGCAATTTCCGAAAGATCATCAATGGTGAAATTTATACTTGCTCGAGCCCGCATATTTAATTGCTCAACACCAAAATAGACGGAGTCTGCGCCATTGTCCAGAGCGGCCTGTAACGATTCAAAATTGCCCGCTGGGGCCATTAATTCTATTTTTCCAGAGGAAGTCATTTGCTTAAAGATTGAAAAATGACTACAAAGTTCCGACTTGTTTTCTTTTTAAAATATGATAATTGTTAGGTTTGGTTTTTTTAGAGGTAACGTTTCAATAATCTAAAAAATGGGCTTCCGAAAATTAATGTTCTTCCTTCTTTCAACATATGATCATAAAAAAGGCCGCCCTTTTTGGACGACCTTTTATAGTAGGTTATTTACCAGTAGCAAATATTTCCTTTAACTGCTTAACCATACCTCCGTTTCCGTAAACTGTGATCTCGCCAATTTTGTCGGCGATGTTTTCTACAAATTCCATTTTCTTCAGCATTATCTTGCAAAGACGTAGTATTTTAATTAAGAATTCTAGTAATTTTAAAAAAATAAATGAGAGGATTAAAAAAATCATATATCGGTTATTTTTTTAGCATGAATAAGGTTAGTGTTAAGATTTAAATAATGAAAAATCTCTTTTTTTTATTTCTTTTAACCTGTAGCTGTTATGGTCAGGAAATTTACGTTGTCAATAACTTAACACAGCTAAAGGTTATTGATATACAAAGCTTTGCAGTAACTAATCTATTTACTTTAAATATAAACACTCAAGATTTGGCCTTTACTCCTGATGGCAGGCTATTTGGAATTTCAAGTAACGGACAAATATTTGAAATCGATCTAACTAATGAAACATATAATGTAGTTACAACTATACCAGGAGGAGACTTTTTTACCGGACTTGTATCAAATAATAATTTTGAACTAATTACAAGTGCAACAACAAGTGAAGACTTATATGCATACAATGTTAATACAGGAATGCTAAGTATATTAAGTAGCGGTATTTCAACTCCTGGCGATTTTACATACTACAAAGGGAATTTAATATACCCTGATTATGAAAACACCTACATTAAAGCTTTTGATGGTACAGAAATAAAAAATATTGGTTGCTCCCTAAATCAATTATATTCATTTGTAAATGTATTTGAAGATTGCGAAACAGAAAGGGTTTATGGAATTGATGCCTTTGCCAGAATATTTTTGTTCGATCTGGAATTAGAAACTGTTGAAGAAGTTGCTAGCCTTGGCCCACTAACAGGAAATATTTTTGGCGGGGCAACCACTTCAGAATATATGTCGTCAAATTGTCCGCAAATAGATTTAAATACTGTAATATGTTCGCTTTCAAACCCCAATATTTCCTATAAAACAGTTACCGTTTTTCCAAATCCAACAAGCGACGAAGTTATATTGAACTCAAGTATTAACTTGGATAATATTCAATATTACATCCTGGATTTATCTGAAAAAACTATAAAGACGAATATTTTGAATAGCAACTCAATATCTCTTAAAGATCTTTCAGCAGGCTTCTATATTTTAGCGCTAAAAAATTCAGATGGAGAAATGGTTTTTAATGAAAGAATTATTAAGTATTAAAGAAGGTATTTCTATTAAACTGTTTAGGGCCTTTAATGAATAATTTTCATTGAAAATTAGAAAACTTGTGAGTACTTAAAATAAACTTATCTCGGCCTGAATTCCTTCAGATAATTTCAACCTCAACCTAAATATAGGCCCATTTTTATCTTCCAATACGGCATTTTCTCCTCGAAATATTCAAAATACGGTTTTAATGCCTCGGGATTTTCGAGCGTTTTCTGAGCGTTTTTTATTTGTTGAATTTCTTCAGGAGTAATGAATTCCGAAAAGTCAAATTTACTTCCTAATTGATGCATTTTTATGAAATGTCCATAAACCGAATCTTCGGAAAGGCCACGTTGCTTAGCAATTTCCTCAGGTGAAATATCACCCTCAGTAAACATTTTATAACTGCGTTCGTGCGTTGGTAAGTCGCTTTCCAAACCGTCCAAATGCCGATTGATTACTTTTAGGAAATCATCTGCATATTTATCAAGTTTCGCTTTTCCAACCCCCGAAATATCTGCAAACTCCTCTAGATTTCTCGGCTTTTTGTATTCCATGTCTTCCAAAGCGGCGTCACTGAAAACTATATATGCAGGCATACCAGCTTCCTGTGCTAATTTTAGGCGAAGGGCTTTCAATTTTTCAAACAGATCAGCACGTTTTCGTGGCGTTTTTTCTATTTTTACTTTTTCCACTTCTTGAATTATGTTTGCCAACCGAACTTTTTTGCCTTCATATAAAACTTTTTTTGCGAAAGGCGTAAGCAACAACCGCCCGTTTTCGTGAAAATAGATTTGTAAAACTCCCTGATTTAAAAGTTGAATGGCATATTGCTGCAAATCTCGCCAAGAAACATCTTTTGCAACGCCGAAAGTTTTTATGTTTTGGTAACCTTTATCGTAAACCTGAGCATTTTGTGAACCGCGAAGTACATCCAGAACCATACCTAATGCTTCTTGCTCCTGTAGTCTTGCCACAGCGGAACAGACTTTTTGGGCGATAAGCGTACCGTCAAAATATTTGGGAGGAGTTTTGCAGATATCGCAATTCCCGCAATCTTCAGTGATGTGTTCCCCAAAATAACCCAAAAGAGCCTTTCTTCTGCAGCTTAAAGCTTCTGCAAATTGTTGCATACGTTCAAGTTTTGCCAATTGATAAGCTTCGGTTTCGGAACCTTCAGCAAACTTCCGAAGCATAATAACATCGGCAAAACTGTAAAAAAGAATGGTATGAGAAGGCAAACCATCTCTTCCGCTACGACCTATTTCTTGATAATAGCCTTCAATATTTTTTGGCATATTATAATGAATTACCCAGCGCACGTTGCTTTTGTCGATGCCCATTCCGAATGCGATTGTGGCCACAATTATGGGTGTTCTATCATTCGTGAAATTATCTTGAATATTACTTCTTTCTTCGGAAGTGATCCCCGCGTGGTAGGCTTCAGCTTTGTAACCTTTAGATTTTAGTGTTGCCGCTAGTTTTTCGGTGCTTTTTCTGCTTAAACAATAAATAATGCCACTTTCATCAGAATGGTTTTTCAGAAAATCCAAAATCTGCTTGTTACGGTTTTGGCCAGGTCGAACATCCAAATACAAATTTGGTCTATCAAAAGAAGCTATGAATGTCTTGGCATTTGGAATAGCAAGTTGCGTTGCAATATCTTCACGAGTAGCTCCATCTGCTGTTGCGGTTAATGCGATCAACGGAACGTTTGGGTATTGTTCCTTCAAACTTTTCAGTTGCGTATAAGCTGGACGAAAATCGTGACCCCAACTGGAAATACAGTGCGCTTCATCAACTGCAAAAAGGCTTATTTTTATTGAATTCAGAATAAAATTCAAATGTGGAAGACTTTCGGGAGCTACATATAATAACTTTAAATTTCCATTTTGCAGATCTTTTAAAACTTGTTGTTGCTCTTCGTACGGTTGGGAACTGTTAAAAAAAGTCGCTGAAATCCCATTTGCTTTTAATGCATCCACTTGATCTTTCATTAAAGCAATTAGTGGAGAAATAACAATGGCAGTTCCTTCCAAAGCCAAGGCAGGCAATTGAAAACATAGAGATTTACCACCGCCCGTGGGCATAATGGCAATAGTATCTTTTTTTTCTAAAACATTATTTATTATTTCTTCCTGATTCGGAAGAAATTTCTCGTAGCCGAAATGCGTTTTGAGCAGATCGAACTTATTTAGCTGGGATGTTGTTTCCATTTTTGTAAAAATAACGATTCAAACTTTAAAAAAAATAAACCCCCACTAAAAGTGGGGGTTTGGTAAGCCAGTCATTTATTTACTCCCCAGCATGACTAGCTCGTTACATACAACCTCTGTAATGTATCTTTTTACTCCTTCTTTATCATCATATGATCTGGAAGTCAGTTTTCCTTCTATCGCCACTTCTTTTCCTTTTGTGACATAATTTTCAATGATCTCAGCGGTTTTTCCCCAGGCGACAATGTTGTGCCTCGTTGTTGACCATTTGCGGTTAATTCCAAAGAAGATAGTGGAGCTATCTGTTTCAGTTTAAATACGAGACTTTTGTTATCAAAAATAATTTCATTCGTTATAGACTCTACGACAGAACGTTTTTCACCTCTATCAAGATTTTTCCAATTGCTATAAAAATCTAATGATTTATTAGCAATAACATCAAATGATGTTTTCGCTTGTTGCATCTGTTCTAATTCTCGTTTCAAATCTTTGATAGTGGTTTCTAAACTTTCCTTTCGAATATAAATGGGTTCGTAATGTTTTTTAAATCCTTTGGTTGGAATTTCACCTTGTATGTTAAGGTCAACTAATCTTTCAAGCTTGTCTTCAAGTTTTTGTAATTCATTTTGAGCAAACTCAATTTCGTCAGTTTTCAATTGTAATTCTTGAATATTTGATTTGTTATATTCTGAAAGTTCTTGGTCTGAAATAAGGAATTGTTTTAATCTACTCAAGAAAACCTCTTCCAAATCATCCTTTCCAATTCCGTATTTGCATTTCTTGCAAGTATATCGGTTGCTTTTGGATTGAATACTCATGGTATGACCTTCCACACATTTCAAATATCCTGTGAATAGATGTACCCGCAGATTGAGGGGTTGCTTAAATACACTTCCCTTCTCTTGGTCACGGATGATAGCATTGACTTCATCCCATTTTTCTTCTGATATAAGTGCAGGACAAGGAAGATATTGCCATTCAGAATGGGGTTTAAGACCAGAGGGATTATCTTTGGATAGTTGTCCTCGGTAGTTGCATTTGCGCATTCCTTTTGCATCAGTATTCTTAAGTAATCTTCGTATGGTTGTATCTGTCCAAGTTTTACCTTTCCTTGTTACATATCCTCTTTTATTTAGTTCTTTTGCTGTGGTACTCATTCTTCTATGTTCCAGAAAAATATCATAGATCAATCTACGGACTGGTGCTTCTTCTTCATTAATGACAACTTCCGCATCTTCAATTTTGTATCCATAACTTACCATCCCGCCCGTAAACTTCCCTTGTTTTCTACGATAGTTTAAACTAGCTATTTGGCGTTCGTTGGTAATTTCTCTTTCATAGGTTGAGAGTGCCGAAAGGAGGGTGTAAAAAAACTTGCCACCACTTGTCGAGGTGTCCAAGGATTCATTAATTGATATGAGTGAAGCATTATGTTCTTCAAAGAATTTACTGTATTCAAGAAGCTCAGAAGTGTTTCGTGCCAAACGGCTTAAAGAACTAATGATGACTCCTTCAATTTTTCCACAGCGGATATCATCAAACATTTGATGCGTCTGTTTGTGATTGATGGTACTTTTACCCGATACCCCAGCGAGATTGTATATTTTGATCACATTCCATTGCCGTGCTTTGGCGTAAAGTTTGCCACGCTCAATATGGGTCTCAACTGAGTCGGTGTTGTTTGCTTGGTCTAAGGTGCTTACACGTATAAATATTGCAACATTCATATTTTCAATGTTTTATACCTCAAGTTAATTCCTTTATCGGGCACTCTCAAGGAAATACAGAACTTTATTTTTTTGGCTTAAATATTCTTTTGAGCTTTGATTTAATACCCTTTATTTGTTCATTATCCGATTGTTCAAATTCAGTTACCACCCTAAACCCCTTTACCATTTCTTCATTTTTAAGTGGCATTGTTATATATGAATCTAAAAGTGCTGCTATTGCATCTGGTTGAATAAATTTTACCATTTGTATAGCTTTTTTTGAGAGTTTTTCTGAAGCTAGTTTCTCAATGGCATTCAAATGCTTTTTGTTTTTTGAAACCATTACCACGGGAATACAACCCACCTTTAAACATTTTTTAATATTCTCAACTTCATAAGCTGGCTTGTTGGTTTCTGATATTTCAAACCCAATTTTCATTCCGTCACGTTCCAAAAGGATATCAATTCTGCCTCCATAGTTAGTTGGTGATTCAATGGTTGCAATAAAGTTTCGGTCTTGTCCGAGTTTTTTAATAGTTGATTGCAAATAGGTATGGGCTCTAATCTCTAAGGATTCATTTTCTGAAGCAATTAATTGACTTCGTTTTTCCTTTGAAATTTTGGAATGAGAAACCTCGGCTTCCTTTTCCTTGATGATTGCTTCCTGAGGTTCATTCTTTTCAGTGATTATACGTTCTTGTTTTGTTCGTGGTTTTGATGCTATTTTTGGCAGTATGGATACAAGTAATTCTTCAACCTCTTCTCGTGGAATAGCATACTTCAAGCGAACATTCTTAATAATAGCCTCCGAACAATCTTCGATATCTTCAGACAGCGGAAAGGTATTTAGGTTAAAATCATTATTGCTCGAACCTATGCGCATAATGGCTTCCCCTCGTCCAAGATTTTGTAAATCCGATTGTTCAAAATAAGAGAAACCAGACTCTAAGCGTTTCGCATCATTATCTCCAAGCCTAAAACAAATACGGGTTTTGGGATTTGAAAGTATCGAGTTTAATAATGAATTATCTTGAACTTGCCCAAGCTCCTGATGAACAATGGTTATCCCAAGAGCATACTTTCTCGCACCACTTAGAATTCGTTCTATGCTGGGGGTTATAAAATTCTGAAATTCATCCAAATATAACATATATGGGGAGCGTTCATTCCTTGATTCAGATTGGCGTGCGAGTGCAGCTTGGTTGAACTTTGCCAAGAAAAGAGAACCGAGCAAATAACTATTCTGCTCTCCAATGAGACCTTGGGAGAGTTTCAATAAGACGATTTTGTTCTCCCTTAAACATTCTGAAATATCCACGCCTGATTTTTGTGCCAACATATACCGCACAAGCTTAGGCCTGAGAAAGGTATCGATGCGGGTTAGGAGCGGAGCGATGCCCTTTCGTACCATAGTGTATTCGTTTTGCCAATAGTAATGGAGTGAAGGATCATCTACTGATGTGAGGTACTCGTTTCTAAAAGATTCTTCAATAAGGAAACGTTTAAGCTCTATGAGCGTACCACCTCTTGTGCTATCCAAGATAGTATTGACCGCATTTTGTAAGACGGCCGTCATATTATCTCCCCAAGCAGTTGCGTGACGCTTAAAAGCCGAAACAAGATCAGATGAGAGTACTATTTTTTCAGCTTCGGTATGAGCTTCTAAGAGATTAAAACCTATAGGGTATTCACTATCCGAAGGATCAATGAGGATAACATCACTTATTCTATGGATAGGAATTCGTTTGAGGATGTCATCACAAATATCTCCGTGAGGATCAAAGATGGCACAACCTCTTCCCTCCTCAATATCTCTTAGTATCATATTGGCGACGAGCGTCGATTTACCTACTCCCGTAGCACCAATAATATGGGTATGGGAAAGTCTCGATCCGGCATCAAGGGTTACTGGATATTCTTGTCCTTGATGAATATTCGTTCCAATATGTATGCCTTCATTAGATGGATGTTCTTGTCGCTTTGTTTTACCACCAGTTAACCCAAGCTTATCGCTCACGACTGTTTTATTAGGATAGTGGACAAAATGTGCAAGTTCTTTTGAATTAAGAATAAACCCTATCCTATTCGTTGTCCTGTGATAGATATTCCGCAGGTGGTCATCGTATTCATAGCCTTCATTTGATAAGGGTATGAGCCTATTATATTCTGAACTTGAAACGGTGGTTATGGTTCTAGTTAAATCACGTGCGATTGAGCGGCTTCGTTCTTCAATGATACCCTGAACTCCAATACGCATCACCACGCCAAAAAGTGGACAACTAACTTTTTCTTGAGTAGCTTTTACAAATTCTGGGTATCCTTCAAAAAAACTCCCCCCACGACCATCAGATACTGCATAGAGCATATCCCTCGACCAAGGGGCTGTAACGCCATTAAAGATGATTTGAAAGATGGCGGTTTCGCTTTCTTCCATTGTTCCGAGTGTTGCAATGATTGAGGTTAAGGGATCAATAGTTAAGCTGTCCGTGCTGTTTATAGGAAGCATAAATTCATTATCAAGTCCAAAATCTGCTATCGCAACCGTTTCATTGAGATCAAAATTGATATCAAACGCATCTTTGATTCGAATGATTATGGTTGGGAAGAATGCTTGAAGGTGTGATTGTAGGCGAACACTATCAGATTTGCTGGATGTGAACTGAATTCTCATTTCTCCATTCTGCGCTAGTATTTCAAAGGAAAAAAATTCTTCTGAAAAACTTAGAAGGTTCAACATCTCGTGCATCAAGAGTGCAGAAATATCAGTACCCATGGGAAAGGCTATGGTTATGCATTCCCGTTTTAAGCGGCTGATTACTTCAACCGGAACAATTTCATCAATGTTTGGGTCTTCTTTTACTTTTTTTGGAGGACTGAGAAGGTTGGTAAGTTGTATAAGGAGTGATGGAACTCTGCCATCGTCAATATTCGGGATGTCTGAATAATTGATAGGCACAAAGGGTGCGTAGGGTGGTTCTACCTGAACAGTAGTATTAAAATGAAAATATCCTCGTCCTCGTGATTCCCATTGATAAAAGTTTATAGTTGCTTGTTCTTGTAATTTACTCAACGTTTAAAAATATCGTTCAGAATAGGCTTTCGTTGGGATTCGGATAAGGAACGTATTCCTTTTTCATTTGTAATATCATCAATTACCTTGAGGACAGCAGTTTGTGCAAAGGTCATAAACATTGATGCAGTATCTATTTTGTAGTAGGTTATAGGATAAAGTTTTCTCGCCAACCAACCTCCTACAAAAGGGATAATTGAAACTAACAATTGTCCCAAAGAATTTTTATAGAGAAGCCACCACGAAATAAAAAAACCATCACCAAAAGGAGCGGCACAAATATCATATTGATAATCCTTCCACGTGATACGGATATATCTTCTACGAGCTGAGAAAATACTGCCTTCGAATAAGGATACACTTTCAGCAGTAATACCACTAATGCCGTGGCTCAATAGTTCTTTTTTAAAATGCTTATAAAATGCTTCCGTTGAAAAATCAAAATTATTAATGAGGGTATTCCAATTGGAATGATAATTTTTAAATGATGAACGAAAAATGGATCTTAGTATATAGAATATAATAATCGCATATAAAAAATATGTTCCATATATAGTGATATAATATAAAACGTCATTCATTACTAAACTCTATTAATTTTTGATAAAATTTGATGACCAAGCTCTATTATTAATTAAAACTTGAATTATATATGTTCCAGAAGAGAGAGATGAAACATCTATGTCTAAATTTATATTATCAACTATTACGAAATTCTGTTTAACCAATTTTCCATTCAAGTCAAAGAGAGAGTATTTTAAATTTAAGCCAACGTATTTTGGTAAAGATAAAAACAAGTTGTTTTCCGTTGGATTAGGGTAAAGAGAAATACCCTTCAAATCATTATCATCAACACCCAAAAATTCACAATCTTCACTATATTGAACTTGGGCATCTACCACCCAACTAGCATAAACTCCGGTTCCATTATTTGCGGCATTTTCATCATCAACTTGGATACAGAATAGATTAGGACAATTATCGGAAAGAAATTGTGTCAAAATAGTATTGTTTCCGTTTTTCATATTTAAAGATGTCAAATTGTTACAATCTCTAGCATTAACTTCATTTAGGTTACTGTTATTACTGAAATCTAAGTCTTCTATTGGATTACCTTTAATCCATATATAACTAAGATTAATATTTTGGCTTAAATCTAGTTCTATCAGATTGTTATAATGGGCATTCAAAAGACCTAAAGCAATATTATTTGATAAATCAAGATTTGAAATTTGATTATTATCACAACTAAGAAAAAATAAGTTTTGATTGTTGGCAATATCAACTGAGGCCAGTATATTATTACTAATATCAAGGCTCTCTAACAATGTATTATTACTTAAATCAATATTTGAAAGATTGTTTCCCGCAATTTGGAAGAATTCGAGTTGCGTATTTTGTGAAATATCAATTTCACTTATATTATTATTGTTAAAATAGAGCGTTTGAATAGATTCAAAATCTTCTATGCCTGTTGCATCTTGTATCCCGAGATCTGAAGCAAATAAAAAAGTGACCCCAGAAATATTAGCTGTGACCACATAGTCATTCATAGTGTTATCATACCCAAGGTCAATTAATTTCTGTTCGAAGGCATCGTCAGGCACATACGTTAGTTCTAACTCGGAAAGATTGCGCTGTATGCGATTTCCTAAATTATCATATACATAATCGTAGATTGTCCCATTTGAAAAAACCACCCGTGAAAGGCGATTCAGGTTGTCATATTCATATAGCCGCTCCTCTTCGTGCAAATCTTGAGCGAAAAAAGTCAATGGGATAAAAAACAGTATCTGGATAATTTTTTTCATTGTTTAATTAAATTAAAGACATTATAAATAAATATACACAAGTCATCATTCCTCCTAATAGGAATAAAAAATTTCGTACCGCTAAGTAATGAAAATGAAATTTTAAATTCTTTAAACTGCCAAACAAGGCATTATTATTATTTATCCTACTTTTAAATGTTTTATTGGTAAGCGGTATTGTCATAAGAATAGATATACATAATGAAATTATACTTACAATTAATAATAATGTTACAATTGTTTTAATTAAGTTCATAAATTATTTTCTAAATAAAGGCTTATAATTGTCATATTGTTTTATTAAAATTGGAGCTAATATTTTGACCCCATTGCTACTTACTATCCAAAGATTATTAATGTTTACCCCGTTCTTTTGCATATCATCTAAGGCAGAAAACAGGCCAGTTAATTTATTTTCTAGCGTAAAACCAGAGTACACACCAGATAGCCCCATAATTCCTTGTGCTATAGCGTATTTTGTGCCTACAGTAGAAACAGTGCCTGATAAATTTGCTAAAGTAGTTATTCCGCCAGCTACTGATGTTGCGGTACCAGTAACAGCAAAGCCAACTATTAAACCTGATATTTTAGGATTTGAAATAGCAAAGTTCCAGGCCGGATTTTCTTGTGACAAAATTTTTGCAGCATCTCCATATCCATTATTATAAAAAAAGTCATCTAAACCGTAATATGAACCAATTGTTTCCGGAATTGAACCTATTAATGCCAAAGCTTCTGATTTTCCGTTTATATCAAATTTACTAATTGGATTATTATTAGAATAAGGATATAAATTTGTACTCCAAATAGGATCCTGGGTAAAAAACCTTCCAATTTTAGCATCATAATACCGAGCTCTTATATAATACAGAGATTTATCTCTGTCGTCTTCTATAATACCATATTTCCCCAAAAAAGTAAATTCATTATGATCTGGGTTATGCCCGACATTCACTCTCCTAACTAGGCCAAAATCATCATAATTATAATCTCTTATTACAAGGCCATCGGAATCGGTGACTTGCACAACATTGCCTCTCGTGTCGCCGTGGTAGTACCAAATAGTACCATTTGAGTTTATTTTTGCTTCAAGTCCTAATCCATAAATAAAGTTTTGGGTTTCAGAAGTTGATGGATACCCTTGCTGTATGATATTCTGGTTGACAATATCCCAAACATATAAGTCTGAGTGTCCTTGGGTAACATTTTCTCTCTTTATTCTATTCCCGTAAGCATCATACTCATAATTAAACTGATTTTCAATAGTGGTTCTTTGAATAAGTTGATCATCTATATTATATAAATAATTATCTCCACTACCCGAGGTTGTGTTTCCATCGGAATTCACATTATATCCTGAGCTTTGAATATGATTATTTTGATCATATGAAAAATTTTGGACTTCATTGCTAGGTAGAAAATCTTCCAATGGGTCACCAGTTTCCAGATATTGCGTAGATGAATTTAAAACGTTGCCACGATTATTTAATGTCAAATTTTCTGAGTATAAAATATCGTTGTTCGAATCTAAATGTATAATCCCTGTTTTACGACCCGCATCATCGTAAGCAAAATGAGTCGTTATGTTATTACCATAGGTGATTTCTGAAATTAAATCATCAGCCCTATATGTATATTCTGCAATAGTTTCTAAATTTCCATTTAAGTTTGATTGAACACGCCCTAATCTATTTTTTTCATCGTAATTATACCGCACGTGTAATGACAAATTGGGATAGTATATTCGAGTTATGTTGCCTACGGCATCATATTGATAACTAACTTCCTCTCCAGTATCGTCATTGATTACTTCGTCAAGCCTATTTAAAAAATCATAGTCAAAATTGTAACGTATTGCATCTGTGGCAATGCTCTCTATTAGTCCATCTTTTTTGTTGCCATCGTTAAAATAATCTACATCTGTGATTGTTCCCGCACCATTAAATTGTCCATCTCCGGTGTAGTCATATTCAATTGTTTGTTGACTGGGCTTTATATATTTGTCTATTGTGCCGTCATCATTATATTCATACTCCTTTGTAAGAGTACCAAAGGTTTCAGACGTCAATTGGTCTTCTGTGTTATATGTAAAAACAGTATTTACCGAATTAGCATTGGTTATAGTAACCATATTGTCATTTTCATCATAATCAAAGGAAGTAACAAGACCGCCCGTGTTGGTCATTGTTTTTAAATTATCGTTTGGATCATAGGTATATGATGAGGGTAACCCATTTACTATTTTGGATAACATTCTATTAATGCCGTCATATAAAAATGAAGCGGATATATCTTCGGGAGCATTAATAGTAGAAACAACACCATCATCCTCATAGGTGTAAACAATAGAAATATTTTCTTGATTAGTGACCGATAAAACTTGGCCAAAATTATCGTAGGTAAAGTTGATTTGATTTCCTAGTGCATCTTCTATGTAATCAAGATTTCCAATATTATTATATTCGAAATAAGTGTCATTGTTATTAGAATCTCTGTAATGAATTAGGTCGTTATTATCATTGTACCAAAAGTCCTCATCTTCGTTATTTTCTAACTGTATGGAAGTTACATTACCTTTATCGTCATAACCATAATCTATATCCAAACCACTAATATCAACGTTGCTCGGAAGTAACGGATTGTTATTGTTTGGTGAAGGATAGATAATGTTTATTTGGTTAATGTCATTCTCGAAAAAAGTCATCAACCCATTTTCATCGAATTCATAATTATAGTTTTGTGTATTTCCTCCTGGCATAGGAACGGTTATGTCGGCAACAATAGGTGTATTGGAGGTAAAATCTATATTTAAATCAATATCTACGGGGTCGTTATTATTAATAGTGTATTCTTCAAGCTTTCCATTATTGTCCTCATCATACTCAGCCTCGATACTATTTCCTTTAGGCAGCCTGACCTTTCGTAACAAAAATCTTTTATATTGATGATCTTCTGGGGCATTTTCATCATTTGAAACATAATAATATTTTGTTTCTTGATTCTTGGCATCATAGAAATATTTAAGTCGTTCTTCGTTATATTCAAACTCGATTTTACGCTGAATAGGGTCTTCAATGTCTTCTATGAAATCTGTATTGTTTTGATAATGAAAAAAGAGTTTTTTCCCTGAAGGAGATTCGACATATTCTATACGGCGTAAGTCATTATCTACATCACTCGTTTCATATTCAATATTTATCTGGTTTCCATTTCTATCTTCAATGCGCTCTAAATAAAGAATATCAATGTCATTATCAATACGATTAAAATAATATTGTACCTGATTTTTTTTCGTGATGATTATATTGTCATTATTGTCTACTTCATCAAAATCGTCGTACACCCCTAAGGTTAAATATTCATTTTGGCTATCGTTATAAATATCTATGGTTCCATCTGGCCATTTTATATAAAAAAGATCATCATTTCCTATGGCATTTTCGACTCTTGTTATGTAAGAATCGTAGGTATGTGTCCATCCTCTCCCAAGTGGTTTAATGGGAAATAAACTTTCTGGAAGTTCAACAAGTTGTGTACTATAATAATGCGAAAAGTTAAGGTTGAATTTAATGTCAGGAATTACAAAGCTATTTTTTGCATAATGACTAAACACCCCTTGTTCAATCCCCCTTAGAAAACCAATATTGGTAGGGTCAAATGTATTGGGTGTAAAATAGTTGCCTTCTTGCATCAAGTCAAACTCAGTTACTGGATGCCAAGCCGAGTTTGCCGCCCAAGTAATATTATCTTGTGCATCAGCGACACTTAAACTATTATAAGGGTTTACTGTTCCTCCAGGTATCATCCCAATATCCCACGCTGTATAAAAGTATTCGTAATACGGATCTCCCGGAAATATATCATTGAATGGAGAATTAGCAGAAAATGTTAGAGGTATGCTATATCCCTCCAGTATCATTTTAATACCTTCGGCATTGGAAAGAGTATAATTTGGAAAAAAACTAGGCCCTCTGTCAATGACAGAAATACCACCACCCCAATCTAAGTAACTGAGTAAAATAATCTTTTTGCCTAAAGTAGAATTTTGATTAACATCTAAAAATGGGTTTGGGTATGAAGATGCCATATAAGAATTTGGATTGTTATTCTGTTCATAAAGAATATCAAAAACCATTTCCGCATAGGCTTCGCGAGATATTTGAGCACCTGAGCTTGAACCTATTGAAAAAAATAACAAAAATATAATAGCAGAAAATAATCTTCTCATTATTCAAAAATTTTAAGCTAAAATATAGAACCCTTTAGTTTAATAAAAGAAGTTTAAAAGTTTTGAATAAGTCAAATACATATTTCACCCCTAGGGGTGGGAGGAAATGAAGATCATTTTTAAGTTTGGGAATTTGGTGTGTTCTTTCCCCTGTTTTGTTTATAAAAATTTAGCTCCTCGTTATAAAGAAGAATAGCCTTTGGTTTGTCAAATTTACCTTCGATAGGAGTAACTTTTTCTATTTTTTCTCGCAATGATTTTCTTCGGGATTTAACCGAATTGACCGTTATGAATAATTTATCGGCTACTGACTGCTGGTCAATCCCCGTAACCCATAGTTCCCAAAACTCAAGATTGTGATTGCTAAGACTGTATTTTTCTTTGAGATAAGGTTTAAACCCTTTCATTAAGTCTTGCGCCAATTGTTTCTTTTTTCTTTTTCTGCGTACAATTAGTCCTATAAAGAGAATAATCGCTATAAGAATTATAGATATTAAAGAAGCAATAATGTATTGTCTTTTTTGAATTTGATTTTCTTGATTAAGAATATTGCTTTGTTGATTTTGGATTATGTTCTCTTTTTCCTCAGATCCATAGCGTATTCTGGCAAATTGATCCTTAAAGTTCCGTGTCTGTTTGTCGAGACTATCACGGATACGAATATATTTTTGAAAAACGGTCTTAGCCTCTTCGGTTTCATATAAACTGGACATCAGTTTGAGGGAGGCCAAGAAATCCCTGTAGTTTTTAATTGAATCGGATAATCGCTCAGCCCGTTTTGCATATTCCAATGCCAATGGAAGATTACTTATTGTTTCATAATATTCCGCCAAGTGGATACAGTTTATTATGATTCCATCTGTTTCATCCCCTTCCTCCCGAATAGACAGGGCTTCTTTAAACGAACTCTCAATGTTAGAAAGTTTACCTTTCTTAAATCGAGAATAAGTATAGTTGTCAAGAATAACTGCATAGAAAAGTCTATCGGTTTGTAATAGAGAATCAGAATCGAGTATTTGTTTATAGTAAGTTATAGCCACGTCATAATTCGTGCTATCAGCGTAGACCTTGGCAATATTGTTAAGCGAATGAAGTGCATATACATGGGAATCAGAAATGTTTTTTCTTAATCCTAATGCCAATTGGTGGTATTTTATGGCGTTTTCAAAATCCCCAAGCTGATTGTAGATAATCCCCAAATTGTTGTACACAGAGGAAATCCTCCTCTTGTTTTTTGTAGGTACGAAATAGCTAAGTGCCATAAATGATGTTGCCTCGCTTCCCACATAATCAGCTACATTCTTTTGGATGATGGCATTGTTGAGCAGTACTTTTCCCGCACTGAGTGAGTCACCTAATAAATGATAAATACTATAGCTTTTATTAAAGTAATAATAGGCACTATCGGGAATATTTTGGTGCATAAAATATGCACCGCTGTATTCAAGTACTTTTGCATAGGATACGGAATCATTTATTTTTAGCGATAGCTTTAATTGTTCTCTTCGATATTTATGGAATTGTTTCCACTCTTGGGCCTTGTAATAATACTTTATATATTGTGATAACGCCTTATTTTTCAATACATCATCAGAAGTACCATTAGAAAGGTAATAGATAGAGTCAATTTTAAATTTTTTGGATAGAGAATCTAAACCAGTTTTGGAAATAGTTGATTGGGCATGGAGAGCAGTGGGAATACCCACCATTCCTTCAAAAAGGATAATGAAAAATACAAATGCAATCTTCCCTCTTTGCATTGTTTGGTGAATTTGTTTTTGTCAAATATATATAAATCATATATTTAAAAAACAGAATCCCCGTGCACGGGGATTCAAAAGTCTAAGATAATTTAATTATCTTCATCTGGCTCAGCAGGATCATCAACTTCATCACCAGTTGAGTAACTAGCCTTTTGATATTGGTTGTCATCTGGAATACAGGATTGGGTTAATCCTAAAGCCAGCAATACCAAAAAAGTAAATATGAACTTTCTCATGACATTTTCGTATTTTCCCATTTCAAGAGCCATGGTTCTTGGCTTTTTGGGTGTTACACAAAATGTCTTGCAAGACTTTGCATTACACTACTATTGTCGACGGGTAGCTGTAATGTGAACCAAAAATAGTGCAGGGGTTTAGTCTTACCATATCAAGCTATTTCACGAAACTTCACGAAAAAATTAATTATTATGAACAAAGTAAAAACAGTACATACCCCACAGGATGTAAAAGGAATAATCTTTATGGTTGAGTATGTTAATGCAAAACACTTCCATGGAGAAGATATGGGAACACCTCAGTTTCAGGATATAGAATCTATAATTAATGATGGCTATAGCTCTGATATTAAAGAAAGCACTATTCGCAGAATCTGTACATTTAGAACAACACCGACACGTATAAGCTATAAAAGCCTTAATATATTTACCCAATGGTGTTTTGAAGGTGATTATGCTAGCTTTAAGAAATTTTTACAGGAAAGGAATGATGAAATAAATCAGAATTTCATTACTGACAAAGAAGTTGAGAGCATCCTCAATATTCTTCAAAAAAAGAATGTTCCCGTTTATATATCACACGATGTTAAGGTTGATTTAGGAAATATCCCAGTATCCTTTAACTTAGGTGAAGGCTTTGTTTCAAAACTTATAGAGGAAGTTTCAGTCGTTACTGGGGATTTACTCACTAAAAGGATTAATAAAAACCCTCAACATTTCGGAATATCTCCAAATAAAAGAATTGACAATCGTATATGGTTAAGAGAGGAACGATGGCAGTCAAACATTGAAAATATAGTTTTAAAGGCTATTGAGTTTGCTAGAAGAAAAGAGGGGTCGGACAATCCAGTAAATCCAGATTGGATAGTGGGATTTTTTAATATTGCACAAGATTGTTCAAATTCAGAAATGCAATATTTATGGGCCAAATTATTGGCGAATGAAATTGATAAGCCCCATTCCATTTCCCGCAGGACATTATCACTGGTAAAACTATTAGAGCCAAAAGAAGCCCAGGTATTTACAGCTTTATGTAATTGTATATGGACTTTGGTGGATACGACCAACTTAAAAGAAAAAGTTTTGATTAAAGATATGTATAAAGCTGAAGAGTATTCTGATGAGTCTTGGGGATTTGATAGTTCCTATATACCCCATCTTGAATCAATTGGTTTAGTTTATGAATCTTTTATAGATATGAAACCAAAGAGAGTCTACAAAGTAAGTTTTTTTGACACCGACCACAAACTACAATCAAATAAAAAAAAGGATCAATTGGAAATAATTTGTCTAACAAAAGTTGGTAAAGAAATCTTTGATATCATAGATCCCACACCAAATAAAAACTATTATGAGATTACAATTGATTATTTTAAAAAGGTAAATATTTTAAAAAAATAAATATATACCAAAAGGCACTTCATAAACTATAAATAAGGTGGAGAGCCACAAAGGATGGTTTCTAAAGGCCATCAGCGCACCCCTAGAAAAATTTTCCAAGGTCATTTCCGACTCTTTTGATATTACAATAAATAAACCTTTACTAAGTTACATCGTTTAAACGTTCTTAAGCCTGATATTTAAACAATAATTCAAAAAATTAATTAATAATTTTAAGAAAATTTTGGCAATCTAATTAAATTTTCTAATATTTACGCCTAAGTTTATTCTCCCCAGTTAAAACTTGCGCTGTGCCATCACATGATGATGTTGCACGATACGGTCTTTATGGCCCCGCAAGAGCAATAAGATTTTTTTTGTTTTTTAATCCCTTAATATTTTAAGGGTTGATATGCATAATAGTTTTCTTATAAGGAATAGTCATTTCTTTATTATGGAACTAGAATATTAAATTTTTTAATTGTAAATCAATTTTATGAATCAACACTGTACACCCAGAAGGTATTTCCTTTTTTTGGCAGGAATATCCTTTTTCCTCACCACCCAAAATTACGGACAGGACATCCTCTGGGAAAAATCCTATGGCGGCATCCAGTCCGAATATCTTTTCGATGCCCAGCCCACGGCCGACTACGGTTTTATCCTTGCCGGAAGTTCCCTCTCCGGCAAAACGGGAAACAAAAAGCAGGAAAACATAAAAGACCTTGATTATTGGATCTGGAAAATGGATGAGAAGGGCGATATGGACTGGCAAAAGAATTTTGGCGGCACAGGTGCAGACTTCTTACAGAGCATCCAAAACACCAAGGATGGTGGTTTTATCCTCGCGGGCTCTTCCACTTCTATGAAAAGTGGGGATAAAAAAGACGACAATTTCGGGCAGGAGGATTTTTGGATTATCAAACTAAACGCCAAGGGAGACGAGGAATGGCAAAAGACCATCGGAGGCACGGGAAGGGATGAGCTAAAAGCAATATATCAAACAAAAGATAATGGGTTCATCGTCGGAGGTTCTTCCGAGAGTACCATTTCCGGTCTTAAGTCCGAGACCAATTATGGCAGTCTTGATTATTGGGTAGTGAAACTTGACAACAATGGAAACGTGGAATGGCAAAAGACCTTCGGTGGCCAATATATGGACCGACTGGAAAGTATCCTGCCCACCAAGGACGAGGGCTATATTATTGGTGGCTGGTCAAACTCCATTAAATCTGGCAACAAATCTGAGGATGCCTTCGGCGAAGGGGACTACTGGATATTAAAACTTGATAAAAATGGAGAAGTCCAATGGCAACGTACCCTTGGCGGTGAGAACGACGATCATTTGTATGCGATTATTGAGTCAAAAGATGGTGGCTATTTAATAGGCGGAGATTCAAGCTCGGGTACTTCCGGCAACAAGAAAAGATCCAACGGCAGGGGCACCGACTTCTGGATATTGAAAATAACGGAAACGGGCGAAGTGGATTGGCAACAAACCTATGATTTTGGAAAAACCGATATCCTGACCTCAATTACGGAAAACGAGGACGGCACTCTTTTATTGGGCGGTCACGCAAAAACTGAAAACACGGGGCTTAAGCGCTCGGACAAAAAAGGTATCGATGATTTCATTGCCTTGAAAATAGCTGCAGATGGCGAGGAAAAATGGCGACAGACCGTGGGCAGTGCGGGCGAGGACAATCTTAAAAAACTGGTGGAGACCCGTGATGGAGGATATTTGTTGGCAGGTACTTCCAAGGGTAAGGTTTCTCGCGACAAAAATACAGGACATGGCCGCAGTGATTTTTGGGTGGTCAAACTGCGGGACAAGGACAAGGAAGATGAAGCTGATAGATATGTTGGTTTGGAAGCTTTTCCAAACCCAACGGAAACATATACCAACGTTATTGTAAACCACGACTTTGAAACTGGAAATGCAAGCGTATATGATATTACTGGGAAACAAATACAGTCCTTTGAGATAAACAGCAGGACTGTGCCCATTGACCTTCAAGGACTTCCAGTGGGGGTCTATATTGTTACCGTGTCCACCAACGAGTCCACGGAATCGGTTAAAATTTTAAAAAGTAATTGATAGCATTATGAATAAAGTAAAAATACTCTTCACTTTTTTAGGAACTCTAGTGATAAGCGTAAGTAGCTCTGCGCAGTTTGAAGAAATAAAAGCAGGTACGACGATTGATTATAACAATGTAACAATGCAAAAATCACCATCCGCGGCTGCTTTCGGGAAGGTCCAGGAGGTTAGTGTTAATACCGCAACGGGAGTTCCAAATATCAGTATCCCGCTCTATACTTTTGAAATGGATGGGGTAAGCGTACCTATATCAATAAGCTATAATGCTTCTGGTATAAAGGTAGGAGATCTGGCCACTTCCGTAGGATTGGGTTGGAGTCTTGAGGCAGGTGGGCAATTTACGCGCACTGTCCGGGCCCAAGCTGATGAGTTTGACGGGATTCTTGCCGGGAGTGGTCTTGGCCCACTTTCGTATAATTGGTATGCTAGCTATGGTACTACTATGGATATTGAGGAATGGCAAAAAGATATGAGAGGAAACCCTTATAGCCTAGTAGACGATGGTTTTGCCAGAAATGCGGACCATTACCCTGACCAATTTGGCTATTCCTTTTTGGGCAATTCAGGAAGTTTTATTTATAATCCTAACGCCGCCGGAATTATTAAGGACAAAACCGATGGCATAAAAATTCTTTGGGATGAAAGTATTACTAGCGATTTTGGCGCCAAGGATATGTATGGAAATTCTTATGAATTCTTTTTATCAGACACCGAAAAAAGCAATAATATGTATACTTTTGGAACAGAGCACGATCTTGTAGCTGGCCAGGCCATTATATGGGAGGATGATGATGGAAATACACCACCAACAGCGTGGAAACTTTCCAAGATTACAACCAAGAACAACAAGGTAATAAATTTCAGTTATCACAGTGTTGATATTGATCCCTATGTTATAGAAAAGGCGGATTCCCATATCACAATTGGTTATGCTTGTGATTCTGGTCCTCCTGCGCCTCCCCCAGTTAAAAATTACGGTTACACCAACATTACCTATAATTTTAATACACAGCTGATTGATACGATCTCATCCCCAAATGGAAATATAATCATAACCTTCGAGTATGACACCGACACCAATATAACAACACCGGGCGTCTGGTTGACCAAGCTGGAAAAAATTGTGGTCTCGGATTTTACAGATAATTCGAAAACCAAGATAAAGGAATTTCATTTTCTCTATGACCGTTTCACTGGTGGGGATCCACGGTTAAGGCTGGACGAACTTTATGAGGTAGTTTACGACGAGTATAATAATTCTATACAGAAGCCCAGCTATAAATTCTCTTACAATAATGGAACGCTGCCTCCAAAAGATTCCTTTTCCCAAGACTTTTTCGGATACTTCAATAATAATTACAGCGGAGGTTATAAAAAGACATTAGTGCCGTACCTAAATCCAGGTGAGCCGTTCATTCAATATTTTACCGATAACTCTACTAATAGGGATCTTAATCCATCAACGATTATATATGGAATGTTAACAGGGATTCAATATCCTATCGGTGGCTCAACGCTCTTCGATTATGAACCAAATGAATTGAATGGCAAATACTGCGGAGGGTTACGTATTCATAAGATAGAGAACATTAATAGTACAGAAATCTACAACAAAAAAACGTATGAATATTCTGGTCTTACTGGCCCTAGCCTAAACAATCGGGACCTCACACGTAAAATCGAAGGCAATACAACTTCTTACTATGCCAGCTTTGTAGCTGCGGCACCTGAATACAAACCAGGTTATTTCTATGATAAAGTAACCGTTACGTCCACAGACACTAAAAATTCCAAGAGTTATAGAGAAGAACATTATTATGAAGAGAATTTTGATCTCCAGCATAAAATGGATTATGCCTTAAAACAAAAAATGTTTTTTGTTGAAAACCAGCCCAACCCAATAAAAATTGAAGATTATGTCAATGGTATTGAAGAGAATCAATTTACAGTAGAATGGAACATTTTGGGTGATATGAAATGTTATTCTCCCGACGTAGTAAATACATCTTTTAATTTAGGTTATAATGAGTATCCCAGAAAATTGTTACATTATGGCAATTCTGCATTATTGCCAAAACTTATTGCCTCTACGGAATATCTCGGACCAAGCCGTAAACCAGTTACGACGATAAAAAAGATAGAATATGACCCAGATACGCTTTTAAAAACAAAAGAAATAACTGACACCCGTGACACACGTATCGGTTTTAATGATTATGGAAATCGTGATGAGTCAGGAGAAGTACTTACCACGACTTATAAATATCCTTCCACCGCATATGGTTTTCCCGTTGACTTTCCAAAAGGACTTTTGATAAAAAAAGAGGTTTCCAGCAACAAGAGCGAAGAAACAATGATTTTTGGGCAGGCTATGGAGTACGATAATGTGGGCAATGTTATAAAAACCTTCCAGTACAACAAAGGGGAGGTAGGTAATAATTCTTCTCTTAACTATGTTGATGATTACGAAGAGATGTCAACCATTTTTTACGAAAATGGCAAACCCGTCCAAGTGTTCCAAAAGAGCGGTGAGGCAACAACCTACATCTGGGGGCTCAACAACCAGTACCCCGTGGCCAAGATAGAAGGAAAAACACGCGCCGCACTTGACCAAAACCTACTGGCGGCAGTCGAGATCGCCACTTACAGCGCCTTACCCGGAGCCCTAGATAACTTGCGCTTATCACTAATCAATGATAAAGCAATGCTAACCACCTACACCTACAAGCCCCTTGCAGGCGTTGAAACCATAACAGACCCCAAGGGGGAAAAGATAACCTACCATTATGACGAATTTGGAAGATTGGATTATGTAGAGGACAAGGATGGTAATATACTGAGTGAGAACGAATACCATTATAGACAACAATAATCTTTAATAGATGGGAAAAAATAAATTCACAGAAATTTTCGATTCAAGAATTAAAATATTAATTCTTCCAGTGCTTGTTATTCTCTCATATACTGTTTATGGGCAAGATTCTGACCAAAACTATGTAAAGACCACTACTTATAAAGTGGAAACAGAAAATTCAATTACAACCCCCTTAGCAGAAGAGGCAGTTGTAGAAGTAACCTACATAGATGGTCTGGGTCGCCCCAAGCAAAAAATATCCCACCAACAATCGGGCAATGGCGATGATCTTATAACGGCCCTAAAATATGATGGTTTCGGTAGACAACCAAAAGAATACCTTCCCTATGAACGGGGGAGTGCCTCCCTTGCCCTTGATCCAGGTGATGGTGAAGCAAATACAATGAACTTTTATACCACCAATGCACCGAGTCATACCCAATACCCCTGGAGTGAAAAACTATTCGAGGAGTCTCCGCTCAACAGGATTTTGAAACAGGCAGCCCCAGGAGATGAATGGTATATGGGTACTGGTCACGAAATAAAATTCGCCTACGAAACAAATAACGCCACCGAGGCACACCATTTCTCAGTATCGCTCAGTGGCAGCACACCTACGCTCACCTATGAACAGAAATATCCAGAGGGCCAGCTCTACAAAACCGTAACCAAGGACGAAAACTGGCAGTCTGGCGATGGCAACAAGGGAACGGTGACCCAGTTCAAGGACAAAATGGGCAGGATGGTTCTCAAACGAACTTTTGACATTCCCATTGGCGAAACCAAGAGCTCCACGGGGTCAATAACGATGGACACCTATTACATCTATGATACCTATGGCAACCTTACCTTTGTACTGCCCCCAAAACTTTCGGCTCAGATAGCCTCCAATGGTTCGTTCAACCAAACACTCTTGGGCGAGCTGGGCTACCAATACCAATACGACCACCGCAACCGTTTGATAGCCAAAAAAATACCCGGCAAGCACTGGGAATATATGGTCTATGATGCTTTGGACCGTCTCATCGCCACTGGCCCCGCCCTTTCCCCTTTTGGCGACCAGGCCGAGGGCTGGCTCCATACCAAATATGACATTTTTAACCGCGTGGCTTATACCCTTTGGAAACAGGGCACGGTAAACCCTTCACAACGGGAGGCTCTGGCAAATGCCTTGCCTACCTATATCTCAGAGGTGCGCATCCCCGGGAACAGCAGCGTAAACAATGTTAATTTCAGCTACTCAAACCAAGTACCGCCAACCTCGGGCTACCACGTGCTTACCATAAACTATTATGACGATTATGATTATACGGGTGCGCCCTCAACTATCCCCACCACCGTTGGTGAAGGTGATATCTACGTACTTTACAACAACTCTATAAAACCCAAAGGCCTGCCAACAGGCAGTTGGGTCAGGGAACTCGAAACAGCAGGACAGACAAATGGCATCAGCTCTTACTCCCTGTACGACAAAAAAGCACGTCCCGTGCGTGTAAAAAGCTCTAATGCTACCTCTGGTTTTACCCAAACAGATACCAACTTCGACTTTATCGGCAACCCAAAATATACCATCACCCAGCACAAAAAGGATGCCCAAGCTTCAGTACTTACAATTAAGGATGTCTTTACTTATACAGACCAATCCAGACCCTTAAAGCACACCCACAAAATAGGCAACGGTGCCGAACAGCTCTTGTCATTAAACGAATATGACGCACTTGGTCGCCTTAAAAACAAAAAAGTGGGCGGCACCGATATCTCTGGGGCTGCACCACTGCAAATCGTGGATTATAAATACAACGTCCGTGGCTGGCTCACGGACATCAACAACATCGTGAACCTTGCCCAGCCTGGCGGTGGGCCACAGGATCTATTTGCCTTTAAGATAAATTATACTACCGTTGCTGATGATATAAACGGAGCAGTAACGCCACTCTACAACGGCAACATCTCCGAGACCTTTTGGCGTACCAGTAGCGACAACATACAGCGCAAGTATGGCTATGCCTATGATTACCAAAATCGGCTTTTGGCTGCCTACTACCAAAAGCCTACCAGCTCCGTTCCGCGTACAGATTCCTATAGTACCAATTATAGCTACGACCGCAACGGAAATATTCTTTCCTTGGAACGAAACGGAGAAGAGGATGGTGCCAGCAGTGTAATAGCGATAGACGATTTATTATATAGCTATGACACTGGCAACAAGCTTAAAAAAGTGGAAGACCTAGAAGTAAGCCCCGCGGGTTATAATGACACCCATAACGACAGTACGGATGACTTTGGGTACGATACTTACGGCAACCTTATTCTTGATCGCGATAAAAATATTACGGCTGTGGAATATAACCATTTGAATTTGCCCACAAAAATTCTTTTTTCAAGTGGAGGAAAAATTGAGTATTTTTACGATGCCACGGGCATAAAGTTAAAGAAAAAGGTAACGGACGGCACAACCATAACTACCACCGACTATATGGACGGCTTTCAATATATAAATAACATTTTGGATTTCTTCCCCCACGCCGAGGGATATGTCAAAGCAGTATTGGCTAGCTTTGGCGGGGAGAACAGTTACGGGTTTCGTTACGTATTTAACTATACCGATCATTTGGGCAACATACGCCTAAAATATGCTCAGGACCCCAGCAACAACAACCAGACCACTATCTTGGAGGAGGACCATTATTATCCCTACGGGCTGAAGCACAAGGGCTACAATACTGGCCACAAAGTTTTTAAGGGGGAAGATGGGCCTATTGGTGGCATTGTGCTTACCCCTGTTAATCCTTTTCTGGGTGATAGCTACAAGTATAAGTTTGGCGGCAAGGAGTACCAAACAGAATTTGATATAAACAGTTATGATTTTGGGGCCCGCAATTATGATCCCGCCCTTGGCAGATGGATGAACATCGATCCCTTGGCGGAGGCGATGCGAAGGCATAGTCCTTACAATTATGCCTTTGATAATCCCGTGTTCTTCGTTGACCCTGATGGGATGACACCAATACCCGGGGCCGGGGGAAGTGGCCTTTTGGTTATGGATACCAATGCATTGGGAACATCCGATACTTCTACTGGTGGATTTTCAAGCAGTGGTGGTAGCAATAGCGGAGGCGGAAGTAGCGGGTCTCTAAATTTTAATAGTGTTGAAGATGCAGGGTTAGATAACACAGGTAGAGGTGTAAATATGTCCAATGGAGCAGCTGATGGAATGGCATCTTCTGGCGGTGGTCCCGGAGGCGGAGATGTGATAAATCCAAATAATCCTGAGGTACTTGATGAAGTTATTATAACAGGGTCAAAGACTCAATATCATAACGATAATGATTTATCGAGTAACACGATTAACCTCACTATGGATGCTCTAAAAAGAAGAGTAAAATACAATTCAGAAAATTATACATATAAATATGCCAATACAGAATTTTCCGCGGTAGAAAGGACTGCTCAAACGAGATTAAACCTCAAAGGTACGAGTGCGGCCTTAGGTAAAGCAAATATAGCTTTAGTCGCTATACTGAGCGGTGTTGATCTATATAATGGCTATCGAGCCGATGGAAATGTGATAGGCAGAAACACACAATTGGCAGCAGGACGAGTAATTGGGGGATTAGTTGGAGCATATATAGGCGGACAATTAGGAACACTTGCTGGATCGTTAGGACTTAACCCTGTTACTGCAGCAGGAGTAGGTTTTGCAGGAGCAGCTGTTGGGGGGTATTATGGCGCGCAGTGGGGAGAATCCTTTGTTCAATGGGTAAATAAAGAATAAAATGTCAGATTTTCTTAATATTATACATTATTGTTTTTACCTTTTTTTTGTCAAATTAGATTATTGGTTTAACAAGGCAAACCCCTTTTTGTTAATATATAAAATACCATTTATAAAAAGGTATCATCGAAAACATAATTGGAATCCGTACGATCAGCGGAGAAAAGTCTGGAACGATCAAAAATATGGCTTCAATATTATTATTGCAGGTGGAGTATTAGCTGCATCACTTGTAGGAATATTTATCAGCTTGGTTTTTTTAATAAATAATATATTTAAAATATATGAGAATATACCTATTTATTTTATACTTATAAGTGGTATTTTAGGTTATATTGTTTGCTACGTGCTTGTATTTAAGGGATATAAGTATTTAAGCTATTTTGAAAAATACCAATTTTGGAATATTAAAAAAAGAAGGGGAAATATGTTTTTTTCTTTTCTTTATATAGTATTTGTTATTATTTTGATTTTGATTTGTATTTTCAAAAGTTAAACTTATTTATTTAAAATGAAAAAGATATTAAATATATTTTTCTTCCTATCTGTTTTTATAAGCTGTTCGGATGATTCTTCCATAAAATATGAATCTCAAAAAGGATATTCTTTCCATTACAACTCAAATAATTGGGATTTGAAAAGTGGTCAAGAAGTTACATTGCTCGTTAATAAAGAAGGAAATAAATCCAGCTTTAGCCCCAACATAAACATCATGGTTCAAGATCTGGCGGCCCAACCGATTTCGTTGGAAGAATACCATCGCCTTACCTTAAATCAAATGGAGCAAGCTTTGGGCAGGAACACCGTTCAGAGCGACAAAGAGGTAAGAATATCTGGTAACTTGGCCAAGGAGATAGTCTATACAATGCCTCAAAATATCAATATGGCTGATACACCAGAGCTAAAATTAAAGCAGGTATATTTTATTAAAAATAATAAGGCATATCTAATTACTTATACCGCTAAAATGGATGACTTTGCCACTCTTCTCAATTCTGCAAACGAAGTTTTTGAGACATTTAAGGTTGAATAGAAAGAAGAATATCAAGCTTATATCAACAACAAAAATACATAAACCGCCCACCGAGGTAATGGGTCAAACTGGTGCTGTTGAAAAAAAACAGCATTTTAAGATTGATTATCAACAAATTAAATAGATAATGAGTCCCTTAATAAAGGCTCATTCTCGTTCTTCGAAATAATGACAGTTTATTAGAACCCATAGCATAAGGTTTTTATATTGCTACGTGAGTCAAATTGGTGCTTGATTATATTTGTGTTATGAAATGTAAAAATTGTAAAGAACCAAATTGTATAAAACGGGGAAAGCGAAATGGGATCCAACGTTATTTTTGTAAAAGTTGTAATGCTTGTTTTCAACAATCCTATTCATATACTGCTTACCAAGACACAACGAATACTTTGATTAAAAATCTGTTAAGAGAAGGCTGTGGTATTTTAAGTATTTCAAGAATTATTGGTATTTCCAAGAACACTGTTCTATCAAGAATGCTAAAGATCAGTAAACAGATTAAAGCTCCATATTTTAATAAGCTTGGCTGTAAATATGAAGTTGATGAGCTATGGACATATATAAAACGAAAAGAGGACTTCACTTGGATTACCTATGCCATAGAAAGAGAAACAAAAAGCGTGATTGATTTTTTTGTTGGCAGAAAAACAAAAGAGGCAATACGACCTTTAATCAATAAGGTACTCTTACTCCAACCCAATAGTATTTATACTGATCGATTAAATATTTATCCTTCGCTTATTCCAAAAGCAATTCACAAACGATTTCAATATTGTACGAACAAAATAGAAAGGATGAACTTAACGCTCAGAACCCATTACAAAAGGTTAAGTAGGAAAACAATATGTTTTTCAAAAAACCAGATATATCTTGAAGCGCATTTAAGAATCTATTTTTGGGGATAACCATTACATATCGAGGATTCCGTTTTAAAATAGGCTTTAATTACGATTTTCACATTCACGTAAAAAAGCATCCAATATTTGGATGCTTATGTATTTCAATTGTCATTTTAGCCAAATCTCCTCGGCTTTATCAAAACCACACCAGCGGTGGCTCTTGTCATATCCACGAGAAGCAAGTTCATATCGAATGAACTTCTCAATCGGGATTTTAGCGTACAATAAATACCGAAGTATCTCACCATCGGCAACTGAGAACATTCCTGTAATGGCTTCCCAATGTAGAAGTGGCTCCCGATCCATCCTAATGTGTCGGATGTCACGATAGCTCATTGTGGAATGGTCATCTGGCATTACATTCAAAAAAGTTTGTCCCATTTCATCGGCAGTAGCTTTTTCACATACCGCCCAATCATTTTCGGGGCCGTGAATGACCCCGAACTTGATATTGGCGATACGGTACTTGAAGTTGAGCCACAATGCGTGGTCAATAGCTTTCTGTCTATCGTTAAACAAATCTAAAAAGGTGTCCATATAATTATTTGCTTTTAGATTCCTCAATAGCGGGAACTTCTTTTTTCATTACCCGACCGTTTAAGGAAATAACATCATCCCTTGATGATTTAGGATCCTTGCCTTTCTTGCGCAACAACCGTTGCGTGTTGAAAAGAGAACGGGTCTTGATATTGAACTCGGTGTAATTGAACGCATCCTCCTTTTTCTTAAAGGTATTCGCGTATGCGTTATACAGTTTCTCGTTCGTCATCTGGTTGCCCTTTGCGGCAAGGATAAGGTCCAGTGCTGTTTGGGCAACGGGGTTCAGCCCCTGTTCCGATTCCGAAAAGTTGAAACCGAGTTCCTCAATCTGTTTACGGTGCTGGTCATCTGCGTATTTCAGCAATACAGAGACATCCCTCCTATAGTCCTTCAGTCTATCAGCAATAGCCCGCTTTTCTTCTTTGGCTTCACTGATTTTGGTCTCTGTTGTTTCCAACAGCCCTTGGTCTGTTTTGATGTTCTCAATGAGAACATCAACAATACTTGCATTGTTCATAGTTTCTAAAATTTAAAGTTAATATTCAGTTTTAAGTTATCTGCCAAAGGCTATGAATCACCAGATCTTCTCTGGAAAATTTGTTTTCGACGATAATGTTATCAATTTCCTTTTTAGCTTCCTCTTTGGTATCAAAGAAATAAGAGGGCTTGGTCGTTACCACATACTTGTCCTCCGATTTCACATCAGAGGTAAAAATGGCAAAGACACGTTTTGTCTTTCCGTGTTTAAATAATATGGAGTAATAGTTGCTCGTATCATACTCGTCCCACTCCTCTACAGGTTTGTCCCGCAGATAGTGGGGATCAATTTGGATCTGGTCAAAGAAATTATGTATTTCGGACTGACTTTTTTTTGGAACAGATGTAATACCTGCCTCTATCTTTTCTATCAGATACGAGAGGATATAATAATCCTCACCTATAAGTTCTAAAAGATTTTCGTTATCCAGAGTTTCAATTTGATGCTCCTCAAGGTCTTGAACAGCAAAAGAATGCTCCAGAATATCAATGAGTTCATCACGGTTAAAAAATTCGTTGAATAGTTCGTTAATATCTTGATTTCTTTCTTTTACCAACCCATCCCGTAATTGTTGCAGGAAGTGCAGGACGAGTTTTCTTTGCTTGATATTCATAATTCCTCGGGTTCACAATGGTTCATTATTGTAGCGAGTAAGTGGTTATAATCCCCACTTTTAGCCTCTTCAAGCACCATATCAATTTCTTCCTGCGTCCAGCCCTCTTTTCTGGCTTGTCTTTGGAATACACCCATAATTGCGAATGCATTTCCGTTGTGGCCAACCAAATCGAGATTGACCGATTTGTCTATTACTTTTTTCATAATATTTAATTTTAAAGGTTAAATTAATGGATAGTTTGCCGTAAGAACTTCCGTCTTTCGGCTTGTTCTTGCTTTTCCAAGCGTGGCTTTATTAGCCGTCAATGGTTTAGAAAATTCAAGAGTATGCCAACCAAATTTTTTGATAAAGCTGTCGAGAATTTCAGAAGGAAAACTGCTTAAAAGAAATTTTCCTTTTACCAGTGAGAGAATAGTTAATAGACGTTTATAATCTGCCTCACTATATCCCTGATAGTGACCTTGATTGGTATTGATATATGGCGGGTCAACGTAATGGAAGGTATCCTTGGTATCGTAGGTTTCAATGATCTTGCACGCATCGTTATGTTCAATCTGTGCTTGTAAGAGACGTTTGAAAATTGTTCCATCGAATAGCATTTTCTTATTCTGAAATGCTTTTAATCGCTTTCCATACTTATCAAATCCCCACGAACCAATCCGACACCCAAATCCCATATTCGTTGCAACATAAAATGCCCACGCCTGTTGGATTTTATCAAACAAATGGGGCATTCGGTACATTGCATAAGCAACTGAATAGGTTGCCCTTGAGAAGAGGGTTGCTTCAATTTTCATCCTCAGACTTTCAAAATCTGTGGTACAGACTTCAAAAAAATTTACCACCATCGCATTGGCATCATTAATAATTTCAGATTCCGATGGCTCTTTTGCAAAAAACACCGCACCACCACCAAAGAATGATTCTGTATAAATGGTATGCTCTGGAATATTTGGAAGGATATGTTTGAGCATATTTAGTTTTCCTCCGTAGTAGGTGATGGGGGTCTTGGGCATAGGTAATTAAAAGGCTATAGTTCCCCATTATCCGATAGGGAGAGAAAACCTTCTGAGGTAATGATTAAATGGTCGAGTAATATGATATCCAAAAGCTTGGTTGATTCTTTCAGTTTTTGGGTGATCTGAAGATCCGATGTGGATGCCTTCAGGTTTCCGCTCGGATGGTTGTGGGCTACGATAATGCCTGTTGCATTGGTAAGGATTGCCAACTGGAAAATTTCTTTAAAGTTTACGCATACTCCCGTAGTGTTTCCCACTCCGATTTCGCTCATCCCAATGACGTAGTTGCTATTGTTAAGGAGAATGAGCCAAAAGAATTCCTTATGGTCGATACGTTCCAAATCAATAAATTCCCGCAAGAGCGCATCGACTGATTCCGAAGATGATATTTTTTGCTGTGTTTCAAAGAGTGGACGCTTATAATGTATCTGTACTTCGTGGCAAATACAAAGATTCTGTTGTGTTTTCATAATGTATTGAATTGTGGTTTCAACAGCAGTATTACAGAATCCTCAAAACCAAAAAAGGTACGTCGTTGTATGCTCCATCTATGTCACAGAACTTTGTGATATGGAATGGTGCTGGCTGAAAATGGTCTGCTCGGTTTTCCTGAAATCATCAACTTCAAATAAATCTCATAATTATCAAGACTGGTAAAGTCTGAAGTTTCAAATATTGGGTAGAATTCTTGTGCCAGATATTTGGCATCAGCCTGACCCGTTCTAAAGGCGATGATTGTTCCAACGTTTCCCAGAACGGCATTTTTAATATCCGTATCAAGCTGATACAGATATTGATTAGCAAGGGTTAAAGAAATTTTGAATTTTCGAAGCTCGCTTAATATTCCTGAAATACTTGGTGAGGTGTAATTTTGAAACTCATCCAAAAAAATGTGGAATGGAACACGTTTCGTTTCCTCGGTATCAATCCGCGTAAAGGAAGCATTGGCAAAAGACGTTATGAGAATAGAGCCAATGAGGTGAGAAGCATCTATACCTATTCGTCCCTTACTAATATCAATCAACAGTATTTTGGATTGGTCTATACACTGTCTTAATGAAATGTCTTTTTCGTTGGTTATTAAAAATCTTTTAATAGATGGGTGCGCTAGAAATGCTCCGACTTTGTTGAGAATGGGAACGATATCGTTTTTGGTGTATTTTGGGAATTCACTTTTCCAAAACCGAATGATTTCTTCATTATCAACCATTCTTACACACCGTTCCCTAAAATTACTATCGTGAATAATTCTTGGTATGTCGCTGAGGTCAGATTTTGGAAGTGATAACAGCGTAAGCAGAATGTACCGTAAGATATGTTCAAGTTTTACGCCCCAAGCTCCACGCCATAGCTTATGAAAAGCATCGAGTAATCCTCCAACTACAAGGGATTTTTTTTCTTCACTTACCTTTTTTAAGGGGTTATACCGATATGTTAAGAGTGGGTTTGCAATATCTAAGTGAATAACATCTTTTACTCTATCATCAGTAATATTATTAAGAATGTTATTCAAAAGGTCACCGTGTACATCAAAAACAGCACATCCTCTCCCGTGAAGGATGTCTTGGAGAATGAGGGCTGTGAGAAGGTTTGTTTTACCAGCACCGGTCTTTCCTAAAATATACGTATGCATCAAACGATCCTTTTGGAATATCCCAAAAACCTTTCCGTCAGAACGAAAATTTGTTTTGGCAAAATAGCTGATTTCGGGATTGCGAAATTTCATAATGCGAGTAGTATGACTCGCATCGAAAATACAATCTAGGTGTGGCATATACTGTGACACCTTTTTTTGTCTTCAGTCCAATAGTATTCTTGATGTTCTATGAGCAATAAAAGAGAACAATCAAAATTAAGAACCTTTGTCAGCAACTTAATGCAAGGAAAAAACCAAGAAGAAATTATTGAAGCCGAACAAAACTTTTATGCCTACTTAGAATTAGTGAGAGATATGCAACGAAGAATTCAATCTGAAAAAGATTCATCCGCTTGACACCTTTTGATTTCCAAGTAAGCATGATAAATAGAGATTATTCGAATTAAGCAATAAAGAATTATGAGAAAAAATGACGTATTTGGATATATACGGGTATCGGATACAAAACAAGTAGATGGGGCATCTTTATCAGAGCAAGAACGCTCAATCATTGAATACGCCACAAAGAACCGTCTCAATATTATTAAATGGTTTGAAGAAACGCAAACAGCGGCAAAAAAAGGTCGACCTAAATTCACGGATATGATGAATCTTTTGAAAGATGGCAAATCTCAAGGAGTCATTATGCATAAGATCGATCGTAGCGCCCGAAACCTTCACGATTGGGCCGCAGTGGGAGATTTAATTGATAATGGCATCCAAGTCCATTTTGCACACGAAAGCTTGGATATGACGGAACGTGGGGGGCGATTATCGGCAGATATTCAAGCAGTGATGGCTTCGGATTATGTGCGCAACTTAAGACAAGAAACTATCAAAGGAATTTACGGGAGATTGAATCAGGGACTATATCCCTTTTGTGCACCCATTGGGTATTTAAATACGGGGAAAGGAAAAGTCAAAACCAAAGACCCAAAAAAATATGAATTGGTACAAGAATTATTCAAGCTCTATGCTTCTGGAGAATATAACGCAAAAATGCTTTCTAAAGTAATGTATGAAAAGGGCTTAAGAAACTTTAAAGGAAATATCGTCAACAAAAATTCTCTCTTGCGACTATTAAAGAATCCTTTTTATATAGGTTTAATGGAAGTGAATGGGAAACTCTTTTCGGGAATTCACGAGGCAATTGTACCCAAAAATATTTTTCATAGAGTGCAAGAAGTACTCACAGGAAGGATTCAGCATAAAGGTATAATACACGATTATACCTTTAGAAAGCGAATTAAATGTAAGCTCTGCGACTACTTTATGTCGGGAGAAAATCAGAAAGGAATGGTCTATTACCGCTGTGCGACTAAAGGATGTCCTACAAAATCAAGACGAGAAGATTTTATAGAAAAATCCGTTATAAATACCATCAAATTTATTTCCCTCAATCCAAATGAAGAAAAACAAGTGGAGGAAATAATTCTTGAGGACGACTTTCTCAAAGAAGAGTCAACAGATAATATCCGCCAGCAAATAAAACTAGATATTGGAAAACTCAGAATCAAAGAGGACAAACTATTGGAAGCTTACTTAGAGAATCTCTTAAGTGCCGAAGATTATCAAAAGAAAAAGAATTCTCTTGTAGATTCAATTCATTCTTTAGATCAATCATTAATGCAACTTTCCAATCCAAAACAGTCGTTTTCTGAGAAAATTACAAATTTCCTCGAACTTTCTAAATCCCTTTTAAATACGTATGAATCAGGAAATAAAACAGAAAAACGAAAATTACTGGAAATAGTAACCTCGAACTTTGCTGTTTCTGAAAAATCTCTATATTTTTCACTACGTTCTCCCTTTAAAGAGTTGCTAAAAGTATCGAATTCATCAAAATGCTGCCATTCTCGGGACACCTCACGAACTTCCCCACAACATATTCTCCACTCGGATAATTATGACTTTGTTATCGCTAATGAATGGACGACCTTGCTCGATCGGACATCTTTAAGTAATGAAGAGCTTAGGGAGTGGTGCAATTTTGTAGATCATAAATATGAGTATGTTCCAAAATTGGATGAGCTTCTCTATCCCGACCACGATCCCTAAATATTTTAAATAACGATACATTGTTGAGAGGAATCTAGATAATCAGTAACCCTAGATACCTTAACCATAGTATGTATAACCCAGAAACAGGAGAATTGATTTTTATTGATGAAGATTACACGATACCTGAACGACTATCCTTAAATCTCAACCTTCGATAGAAGAAGGGCTCAATTCTTATCGAAGCAGAACCGGTAAATCTAATGAGTTAATGAAAATTATTAAGAGTTTATTGATCTGGTTAATCTTTCAGCATAAGCAAATGCAACAGATTTTATCCAAGATTTCTTTATGATTAGTAACCAGAATAAAAGGATTAACAGAAGACCGATGAAACAAAGAGCACTTATAAGTGAGGGCAGATTTCCATTTGATTGAATTTGTAGATATTCAGCAAAAGCAATTGTAGAGGCTGTTATTGCAATGAGAATTATTGCTGGTTTTTTCAACCCCCATAGGTTTCTACGAAATCCGTAACTAATATTTTCTTGAAAGAGTAGTCTATGTTTCGAAGTATCTCTTGTTGCCTCACGAAGGTGCCCACACCAAGCTGCATATATAGTATCTGCATTTTTAGGATCAGAAACTTCTAATTCAGACATATCTTCAAAACCAATACCTGTACTTTCAAAAAGTTTTTTATGGAGGCGACTCGTTGTATGTGGATCAATTATCTGATCCGAATGACGTAAGATTTGGGCACTAGGAGTACCACCCCATTCCTCCCAAAGTTTTGTTTCTGCCTTCTTGCCTCGATCCCTACCAACTTCACTTAAAACGAATTGTAAAAGCGCAAATAGTCCTAATCCTCCAATTGCAGTGTAGATACTCTCATAATCTATAGAGAAATAAATGGCGATTAATAATACTGGTAGCAGTAGTATAAGTGTGGGGTATATTCTAGCGTTTAATTTGTATTTTGAAATCATACTATTCTTGTACTTTTGGTTTAAAACCTAGTGGGATGAATGATGTATAACCTGGGCGTGAAGCAACATTATTATGGTAACAGAATATAGACCCTTCAGTAGTTGCTACATTTGAACCATTTCTATGAAACTCATTAGTTACTTGGTAAGAAGGGTGTTTCGGAGCATTTTTAGATGCTGATACAATTGCAGTTGACGCACTGATTGATTTTACTATATCAGGAGATATATTTCGCTTTGCTCCGTGATGGGGTATTTGGACCAAATTTAAGTCAGATAAATCAATTCCATTTAAGTCGCAATATTCAATCACACGATTCAGAGCTGGCATACCAGTATCACTAGTAAATAGAATTTTCTTACCATCAAATTGAAATAAGGTAACGACACTTGAGTTGTTTTCTGGAGAAGTTTCGCCTGAATCATCAAGTAATCCTTGTTCTAGGGTTTCTGAAACCCAATTAACAACAGACTTCGCAAATGTTTTTACTTGTTCAAATATTGTAGCACCTCGCAGACCCTCTTTTTTTTCCGGAGTCTTAGCAGAATCGGTTAGCAATTCTCGATAGTAATCTTCCTGAGGTCCTAAAATTTTAAAAATCCCCCATTTGCTTTCATTACCAGCGAAGGGTTCGGTAATAGGCACCTTGTATTCAATAGCAAGTTGCTCAAGTTCATATGCATAGCGATATGCTTTTCTCAACCGTTTCTTTAAGCTTTCATCAGTTATACGGCCATCGGTAAATAAATCGCAGATTCGGTCTGAGTGTTCCCATGGTAAGTGCATCCATAATCCTTTCACATTTAATTCTTCCATTACGATTCTCAATCCTGAAGTATGATCGCTGTCAGGATGGGTTGAGATAATTAAATCCACTGTTTCTGAATTGTAGTGCTCTCTAATATGCTTCACTAATCTATTTCCTGTCTCTTTATCACCACCATCAATGACAACCACAAACTGTCTGCCTTCCTCGCTAAAATCGCCGAATCTCATAGCAATAGCATCCCCGCTTTTTTCTCCCTCTCCTACAGGGAGAAAGTCTATTTCAAACTGATTTCCTAAATCCATACTGTTAATTATGTCTTAAAATTTAAGATTTGTGAAGCCAATAACTTTGCCAAGAAATTTACCTGACAAAATGGCGCATAAATAAAGTCCTTATATATTATCCAATTGAAAAAATTCTAATGCTTACCATGATATACAAACAAACCACTCAAGTTCCCAATAAGTTATTTGACGAACAATTATCAAACCTTACCCATTCAGAGCTTAAGCTATTGCTCTTCATTATACGAAAAACATACGGTTGGAAATTGAAAAACGGAAATCGAAAACAAAGAGATCGAATAGCACATAGTCAATATATTAAGGCAACTGGAATATCTAGAAGAAGCCTTCCTTCAACAATCCAATCATTAATCCTCAAACAATTAATTAAGGTGACTGATTACCAAGGTGGATTACTGCACACACCTGAATCTCGTAAAGGTAAGATAGGCATCTTTTACGCACCTCTGTTCCATTCCTGTGCAAATGACAGCATCAACGTGCGCAAACAGAAGCAGAAACCAGTGCAAATAGGTCTCTATAACAAAACTAAAGAGACAAAACTAAATAATCAAAAGGGCTTTCAACGTCAATCGGACTGGGAGCGAATGCAAGAGATTCTTAAATTAAAAGATACATAGCGCTTTGAATTTGAGCCTTTGGCTCAATCCCTCTCATCACTACAAATTACAATCCCTAGATGTTGCTTTTATAATTTTATTTTATGGCAATTTTCAATCATCTATTTCAGAAAATGATGTTTATGCTTTTCTATTTCTAATGTTTCAAAATTTAAATAAGTATATGAATATAAGTCTTGAAACTTCTTAAATAATACTGGCCGAAGCATTTTATCCCCTCATTATTCACAAAACATCGAGCGACCGCGAAAAAAATTATCCATATGGATAATTTTGAGTATACACAGCGGGTACTAGTCAATAGGGGTGATAATTTAATACAATAAAAAAGTCAGCGGAGCCTAACCCCGCTGACAATTTTATTATGACAAACTCACATCATCTTTTACGACAATTACGGAAAGAATCACCGCTGGATCAAAAAGACGTTGCCGTCTTACTTGATATGCAAGCGAGCAATCTTATCCGCTATGAGCAGGGACATCGGAATCCACCACCAGAAATACTCCTGACTTATCATATGCTCTTTGATACCTCGCTCTTAGACATTTTAGCACCTTCTTACAAGCACGTTGCCGATACCCTAAAAACACGGAGCAAGAAGCTCATTGCCGAACTGGAAGTCCAGCAATCACCAAAGAGCCTCTATAAATTACATTATCTGAACGAAATTGTCAATAGGTTAAATACAGTCACACCGTATGGGTCAAACAAGTAAAAAAGAGGCGAAAGTTGTCTTAGCAATCTTTGCTAATGGTCGAGGTTTTGGTCTTGCGGTGATGAAAGATGCGCTGACGGTCATTAGCGCCTACAATGTAACTATACGTAAATATCCCATTTCAAATAAGGAAGTGTTAGAGCGTATTAAAGAGAAAGTATCCTATTATTTACCATCAGTTGTCGTGTTGGAAGAACCTAAAGGTTATGGTTCACGAAAGTCCAAGCGTGTGCAGGAACTCATTAAGAAGATTGCGGCTTTTGCTCAATCTAAAGAATTGGAAGTCCATCAATATTCTCGAAATGATATCCGTTTTGTATTTAGTGCGTTTAATGCGCACAGCAAATATGAGATTGCAACTATTATTTCAGAGAATATTCCAGAACTTAAACCGAAACTTCCCGAAAAAAGAAAATCTCATGAGGCGGAAAGTTACGCCATTTCGATTTTTGATGCAGTATCGCTAGCCATTACTCATTATTATCAGGCATAATATAAAAACACCTATAATGGTGTTTTTTAAAACTAAATTTCATTTGATTGACCTTTTATTATTATAAATAATAGAATTCGTATAAAAAACGTTTTTACTTATGTATTGAACACAGTAATTCATAAATAGCTTAATATATAAATTGTTGGTTTACTCTTCATTATTTGGAATATTTAGATAAATATTTGGGTTTATAACAATTAATTCCCATAAATTGTCTACTGCTCTATTCCTAAAAAAGATACCGTCTAAATCTATAATTTCAGAAACATAAAGACCTCCAACTTCTCTCACGGGCTTCATTACTTTAAAATCTGAACTCACAAGATATTCTTTAGCGTTAATAGTCTTGGGTAATAAAATAAGCTCTTCTTGATGTTTTAATCCTTCAATAGCAAATGGTTCAATATAATTAACTGTTTTGGTCACCTTTTCGTTGTAAAGTAAGAATAGTTCAATCCAATTAGACGTAGTTTCAGATAATAGAATCTTTAACTTTTGAGCGTTTTCTAAAATCATATTTTTATAATATTGAATTCCTTTATCCCAAGAATCGCCTCCAAAACTATCGCTTATTTCAATAGCAGATTCTCTTGATCTAATTCCCGCTTGATATATTTTTACTGACATTAAATTAGGTAATCCTGTTTCAGATAGAATTGCCAACTCCTGTAGTAGTTTAGCATCGTCTTCATATTCCATAGCCTCTAATTTTTTTGCAATCCCATTTAGTACCCACGGTAATTGAAAAGAGTAATGTTTATTTATTATTTGATGCGCATCCTCTAGCAACTTAATCTTGGTCATCGATTCCCCTGATAACCATAACCATCTAATTTCATTTAAGTCTTTACTTTTTAGATAATCTTCTTGGAGTACAGGGATATGATTTATAAGTGCCTCAATGTTAGCCAAAAGTTTAATTTTAGCCTCCACAGAACTATCTTCCTGTTCAAAATACTCTAAAAGAACTATTAATATTTCTTCCATAACCTCTTCTAACATAAGATCACTCTGCAATGGAATTCCTGATTTTATATGCTTCTGCCAATCTAATATGTTTTCTCCAACGGATTTAATAATTCCTTTTACCCTAGCCTGAACAAAGGATATAATATGATCAACTTCAATATCTTCATCAGGATTATTTTGTAATTGAACATAAGCCAAGGATTTTCTGAAGAAATCTTCCACCCAAGAAATGTCAAGGACGTTATCTCTATATGCCAATTGATGTAAAGCCAAAAGAGTATCATCAATCAAATCCATACCGTCAACAAATGCTTTGCTATTCTCAAGTTTCTCAAAACTATTTTCAGCTATAAGTTCGAGTAGTTTTTCAAAAGGAATACCTTCCAAATCCCTTGCAAAAACTTTCATTGCTCGAATCATCCATAGCAAGCCACTTTCCGCATTTTGAATACTGGATTTATCAAAATATTTTAAAATCTGTTTTTGCTTATAACTATTATTCTTCCTTTGTTTAAAAGTACCTCGAACAGAAGTATCTAATGCTACTAATATTTTACCTTCTTGGTCAACGAATGCCCTTCCAGCTCGTCCTGCGATGTTCCAAAAATCACTAAATGGTAATGGTTTTCCTGCTTGATAGTATGTTGAAAATATAACCGATGATACACCTAAGTTTACTCCCTGACCTAAAGTTGATGTTGCAATAATAACCCTTGGTCTTTCTGTTCGCATTAGTCTTTCTAAGGGGATTCTAACATCAGAAGGTAGATTGGCGTTATGACAAAGAATACCTTTTTTTGCAAAGGCTAGCCATTCAGAATCAACACCATCAAATTCAACACAGGCTAATTCAAAAGCCTTCCAGTTATTTTTGTTTTTCCAATTAAAATCTTCTACCTCACCTAAAATTAGTGCGTATGCTCTCGCCATAGTAAAAACTGAAGCTTTTCGACCAACAAAAATTAAAACAGGTCCAAATGAGAATAACTTTAAAGCAGTAGCGCAAACAGCTTCATTTAAATTACTAGGTAAATATTTATCAATTCGTTCTCTAGGTTTTTTAGGCTGTTTTTCTGCGAATACAAACCGGTTATTGAAAGAGTCTCTCTCATCATCTGCGCTTTCCCAATTTAAATTCACATTTTTACCAGTCCACTCCAAAGTTCCTATTCGTTCTTCAGACGGTCGCCAGTCGCTTTTATAAATATTATCTGCTGAGTTTGTTAACCAACTAGAAAGATCTTTAGGGTTTGGTAGTACAGCTGAAAGAACTACAAATTTCCCCTTGTTCTTTTGAATATGATAACGAAGTTCTTCCATAAAAAGCTCATTCCTAATGAGCCTATCATCTGCACCTAGCATGTGTCCTTCATCAAGTACTACTAATTTTATTGTCTTAATAATTTCTGAATCACTTCTAAATAAAGCCTTCGCCTTTTCTTGTGTAGCAATAATTACGTCTGTATCCTGAATTAGTTTTTCATCAATTTTGCTAAAAAGACTTCCTCCATATAATTGTGATACTGAAACACCAATAGGATTGAAAATCTTGTCTAAATCATTTTCTATTTCAAAAGCTAACGATCTATAGGGAGCAATAAAAAGTATTTTAGAGTTTTCATTTTGAATTTTACAATCCAAAATAGAGACTTCAGCAATACGTGTTTTTCCACTACTTGTTGGCATACTAATAATAACACCTGATTCATTTCCAATGACTTTCGGTAGTGCGTTTCGTTGGGTAGTAAAAAACTCATGGATTTTAGTTTGTCTTGCAAAAACATGGGAATAGATAAAACGACTTCCCAATTCAGGAAGATCTGCATAATGACTTCGTAGTACACTCCACAATGAGGATTTTTCTATTCCAAAAATGATAATCAGTATTAACCTAATGACCCACCAAACATCGACATCCTCTCTTAATTCTGCAATTTCCTTTAGCGTCTCCAATTCAGACTTTGCATCTTTGATTAATTTTTCATCACCAAAATTAAGGTAGCTAATTATTTTGCCTAAAGATCTCGCTATGACTATTTCATAAATCCTCTCTGACTCCTCCCCACCATGCCCTTCTTTTCTTTTAATGCTTGTGTATTCTTCATCCACCAAAATTGCGTTAATGGTGTTTTGTAGGTCAGAGAATCTTCTTTTTAAAAATAGCGATAGCAACCCTGCAATTGTGGTTTCATTTTCTGCCTTGTTTATTAAAATGAATGATTTTGAATATTGAAAAGCCGAATAGTATGCTAATGAGGATATTAAAACATAATACCTGCGAAAATTGACTTCATTATTTTTAGAACCATATATGTATTCTAATATTTGAGCTCCTCTTTCCAATGCTCCCGAAGCTTCATCGATAAGCTCTCTGTCTGCAAGTTGACACCCAAGTGTTAAATACTGAAACGCCAATAGGGTCATTTCTTCATCGCGAACACTATAATTGGGAAAATTTTCTCTACTCTCATCAGTATTGAAAAGAATATACCTAGCATTCAATTGTGCGACTCTATCTTGAAGATATTTGTCCTCGTTTAAAATATTTATTTCTGCCAATATTCTTTCTATACTCATATTGTTGAAGGATTAGCAATTTTCTGTTCAACTAAAGCAAAAACCTTTTGCATAAAATCAGACGGATCATTTACGCCCAATGAAATAAAAACAAGACGAGGATTATCACTATCCAAATTAGCCTGTACCTTTTCAGAGGTGTCTTCATTACTGAAAAGGAATCCTGTATAGGTCAATTTATCATTTCTTTTTACCGTTTCGATAATGAATTTATCTAATCTATCCGCAAGTGCTTTTGTTGCAGGTTGCTCTCTTAATCGATCAACCAAAAAAGTAAATGAAAGGGGTTTGGTATCTTTGGAAAGTGAATTAGCAATGTCCCTTACTGATTTAGGGGTTGGTTCCTGTCTAAACTTTGCCTCTCCCAAATAAACTTCAATATCATCTTCGTCTTCATTATAATCAACCATTAGCATATCGTCACCTTTCATGGATTGGTCTACATTAGTGCTGAACCTAAATCGAAATGTTTTAATAAGTTGTTTTTGTGTAGAACTAATGACGTATTCACACATTATAATTTCTGCCATATTGCCCTTGCGTGTATCCTCATTATTAGGAATCATTCTGTATTGTTCAGCATAATCTTCAAAACCTAATGAGTTATAACGAGCCTTTAGTTTTCCAATCCTATCCTCATCATAATGGTATTTTATTATTTCATTGGATAGCCAATCGAGTAATTTATTTTCATCTTGCGTATCAATTTCGGAAAGGCTTCTATGACATTGAGTCGCAGAATCGGGGTGATCCAATCCATTAAGCCATTCTCCAAAAATATCTGGAGAAATTGGATGCTTACCTATTAATGTATCTTGTTTAGCCATAAGTTTATTATATCCTTTTAGTTCATAAACTATAAACGAAAATTAATTACAATTAGCAAAAGATACTCAGTTGTTTATGAATTTCAGTAACCTTTAAAATAAACTGGGGGAGTTGAAGCTGAAGTGAAAAAACTAAAGATATAAAATTAAAGTATTGAATACAAAGAATAAATTATCTATGGTTTATAAATGCTCCACTTTCGATGTCTGTATCTTTCACATCGCTTGCCTTAATAAACGTAATATCTTTTTTTTCAATAAAGAGATTTGTGTTTGCTTCAACTTTTAGATCATCTGTAATTCTCCCAGGACACATTTTAAACTTATTAAAGTAATTAAATCCTTGTTTAAGGATTGTTATAGTTTGGGCGTTCTTTGCGTCCATCTCGTGAAATCTCATTGTGGTCACAAAAATCGAATTTTTATCCATTTTTCGATTTTCAATATTACTGGAAATCATAACCTTATATGCAAATGGATTATCCTTTCTCACTTCGGTTATGACACTTATTTTTATTTGATTTTCTGAATCGGTATTGCCAAATCGACTAATCCAATTTTCAAAAATCTTATTACCATACGAAATATCTTCAAAGCCTAACACTATTCCTACACCATCTTGAAAAGCCAAAACCGCAACTCCTTTCCATTTTGCATTATCCCATAAATGATTGTCAATTATGGATACTACTTTTCTTTTATTATGTGGTATTTCATCCAGTGGGGGCAGACCGTTGTGTGCTTGCTTTTCATTCGAATCTTTAAATTCTGAAGTCTTGTCCGTAAGACGAGGAACAAATATTTCTTTTCTCAGCATTTTCTTTTCTGTTGTGTGAGAAGTTATCCAATCTGATAGCGTTAGTTTTGGTTCCGCTCCCAAAATATTTTTTAAAAATATTTTATGATTTAAAAGTATTGATAGCCTTTCGTTTACTTCCTCTTGTTTAAAAAGCATCTCTAAATACTTTTTTGGATCTTCCAAAAGAAAGTGATAGGTACACAGATGAGTCAGTAAATACATACTTACATCCCATATTTTTCTGTAATCCTGAATCGGGTCGAAAGACGAGTCCCATTCAATCGTGTAATTATTTGAGTCTTTTTCTTTTCTAACATAAAATTTATCTTTTACATCTTCAATTTTGAAGATAATTTTTTCAGTATTAGGGAAAATATTTTCTAATGATGTACCTAAGAAGCCCTCAATAATTGCAAGTATAGTTTCAGCAACAATAATGAGTGGATTAGAGGTTTTGAAATACACCTCTATTTCAGTTCCTAATATTGTAGTGGTAAGAATCGAGTTTTCTGAATGAAACCAATTCATTTTATTAACAAACTGTCCGACTAATGGTTGATTAGAAGTTGTATGAAAAAATTCTTCAACACCATCATTAGTTGAAATCCCTATCTTTTTATAGTTTTCGATAATTTCATCAATATGCCCTAAAAGAAAAAGAGATACATCTTCCGAAAGTTCTAGTCCTTCTCTTTCACAGATTGAAGGCAAAACCCTTAATACCTTTGGTGGAACCTTCCCATTAATTAACCTAACGGTTAAGTATGAATCTAATTGAATTAGTTTATTTGGAATATTTTCTGGATTGACTCGGGCTTGTTGATAGTGGATAACTCTATATAACTCGTGCCACGTGAGGATATGGGGAAGACGCCCATAAAGTATTTCTTCACTTAAAGTAGTAAATAATAGATTCAACATTCGAGTGTCGATTTTACCATCATCAATCCAAGATTTCATTAGGCTAGAAATTGCGCTCACTTTACTAGAATATGAAGCATTGAATAAACCCAATTTCCGATATGCTTCACTCAACCCTATCTGTGCTAAATAGAAACCATACTGGCTTTCTTCTTTTGATAATTTTACAACAGCTTTACCGAAATAAATTAAACCGTCCTTATATCTCTTGTGGGACATCTTTTGTCCACCTCTTCTAATGTATAGTTCTCCAGCCTGTAGGTGTGAGCTTCGCTTCTCCGATATTCTCGTTAGGGTATCAAATAACTCGTCATAGGCTTCAGATGCTACATAAACATCTCCCATTAGTAGAATCATTTTTTCAAAAGATTCAAAAGGAAACTCCAAACGTCCTTCAGATTTTAAAAGAATAACTTTAATCTCTAAAAAAAGCTTATCACTCTCTTCTTCACTTTCTAATGTTTCAAAAAGTTTTAAGTGAGCAAGATGAGTTTGTGCAGTTAAGGATAGATTCGATTGAGGTTTTTTTGAAATAATTTTAGTTAGATAATCGTATATCATTTGACGTTCACATTCGTAATCTTTTATATCAATATTGCCCGTTTCATAAAAATAAAGTGTTCTATATAGAGTAAAAAGAGTCGTGTAATATTCTAAACTAATAACGGTGATGTCATCATTGATTTCCTTTTTAAAATTTTCAAATTGAGTAAAAAAATTGTCATAATCATCATAATAATTAATATAAGTCCACGCTTTTTGATAGAGAAATCTAACCCATTGGCCCTTATTACTAAATTTTTTTAAAAGTCTCTCGACTCTATCAAATTTTGCTTCTAATTCATCTCTAGGTTTTTCAAGTTTACGGGTTAGGATAGCCGATTCTAAAGCATCTTCTACTAATTGAAAATCGTATTCCAAGTAACGATTTGGATTTTTTATCTGTTCTTCAATATCTATTAGTTTTTGTTCTCTTCGAATATCATTTGAACCAATAACTTTGTTACTCTTTTTATATACTTCAGAAAGATTGAGTGATTCTACCACTAAGTTAATGAGGTCATTAGAATATGTTTTTTCAAGAATCCATTTTCCATCTAAAATGACTATATCGATATTAAACAGTTTAATAAATTCATCCTGTGCATCTTTTTTCTTTTTACTTGATGGTGTTTGATTTGTAATAAAATAAATACGGGTATAATCCCTTTTAGTCGAAAGAATATTTTCAATATCCTTTTTTAATTTCGGTTTCCAATCTTTCTTAGCACTAAATGCGAATGCCCATTTCTCGTCTTTTTTCCAACCATTTTCAGGTACGAACCAACGAATGGAAATACTCTCGGAAACTGGGTATGTTTCGGAATCGGTTTTTCCATCTCCTCCTCCTGTAGGGCCCACTTGCGGAATCAAGTTCGGTGTGATTAATTCCTCAGACATTTTTCTGGCTAAGGTTTCAAATTCATTTTCCTTTTGATTAGTAGTAATCTTTTCTATTTCCAACGCTAATACTTCTTTAGGCAGCGTAATGGTATCTATTATCGTAGAATCCGAAAAATTTTCAGGACGAAGTTGTCTATAGAATTCAGCAGGGCTCAGTATTTTACTATTCTTATTAGACTTCATAGAGTAAGGATTTTCTTTAGATAATAAAATTAATCATTATGAAATCATTTTACTATTTAAAGACGTTTTAATCATTATGAATATTCTATAGGTAAGTCTTCAGGAATTTTGATATTTACTTTATCTATTTAGAGAAGTTAAGAAATTAACAAGAATCCCATATATTAACATATAGGATTCTTGCATTTTTAATTACTTACTCAACATCAATAATTCATTCACGAGAACTTCAGTAGTGTAGTTTTTCTTACCATCTTTATCATCCCAAGAACGATTGGTTAATTTGCCTTCAACTGCGATTTCTTGACCTTTAGTAACGTAGTTTTCAACAACGTTAACTAAGCCTCCCTTTACAATTATATTATGCCAATAGGTACGCTCAACCTTTTTCCCATCTTTATCCTTATAACTATCATCGGTAGCCATTGAGAATTTAGCCATTTTGTTACCATCTTGGAACGTTACTATTTCGGGATCTTGTCCTAATCTTCCAATCAATTGTACTTTGTTACGTAATGCATTCATAATTTTCTATATTTAAAGGGTTAAATATTCTAGGGTCATAGCCCATAAATTCTATTATTTTTTTGATATTTTTTTGTTGTGGTCTGCTTTGACCATATTCCCATTTGTTGATGGTGGACTCGTAGACGTCTAGCTCCAGAGCCATTTGGTGGGCTGTATAGCCATAAGAAAGGCGGTACTGTCGCACGAAGTCGCCCATTGACGCTGCGTGCCCAGGGTAGTCTTTAGGAAGCCAAACGGCCACCAATTCGATTTCGCAAATGGTCAACGACGTTGTGCCATTGGGTGTCTGTAATCTTTTCACCTTTTTGGTTTTTGTAACTTTCATTTGTGGCGATGCTAAACTTGGCAAGTTTCTTTCCACCATCAAGATTTACAATTTCGGGAGCGTTTCCCAAGTTTCCAATCAACTGTACTTTGTTTCTAAGTGTGCTCATGATTTCTAATATTTAATGTTAAACAATTGATACTATCGAACTTCATTTTATTCGACAGGACAAACTTACATTGGCTTCCAAATTTTAGTTGGTTGTTACTTACTTACTTTCGTTTATAGTTGTTTGTAAGCGTTTGTAAACGCCTAGTGTAAATGTAAATATCAATATTACAAGTACTTACACAATAATCTTTTTAATTGAAATTTCCGTATTTTAATCAATTGAAAATCAACTTCTTCGGATATATTAAGAAATAGTTTATGAACAGCAACAGATTGGAAGCCTTTAGCGATGGCGTTTTGGCCATTATAATCACAATCATGGTTTTGGAAATGAAAGTTCCCCACGGAACCAATTTGGAATCTTTACTTCCATTACTCCCTGTATTTTTAAGCTATATACTTAGCTTTATTTACATAGGTATTTATTGGAATAACCACCACCATATGATGCATGCCGTCAAAAAAGTGAATGGTGGTATATTATGGGCAAATCTTCATTTGCTCTTTTGGTTGTCGTTGATTCCTTTTGCAACTGGGTGGATGGGCGAAAATAATTTTGCTGAACTACCCATGGCACTATACGGCATCGTTTTATTGATGGCGGCAATAGCTTATTTTATTCTTCAAAATAGAATTTTGGCAGTTCAAGGGAAAGACTCGCTACTATCAAAAGCTTTGGGAAAGGACTTAAAAGGAAAAACTTCACCAGTTATATATCTAATTGCAATAATTTCTGCATTTTACATACCGTGGATAGCAGGGGCACTTTACATTTTGGTCGCATTAATGTGGTTGATTCCCGATAGAAGAATTGAAATAATTTTTAGGGAAAACGAGTAATTACCAAGATTGTCCTTTCAACTCCATTGCAGCACGTAGTACATCACGCTGACTTATTTGACCCACTAGTTTTCCATTTTCTACGATTGGAAAACGGCGGTGTTTTGACTCCAAAAACTTACTGGCTGCGTCAAGCACGTTCATTTCGCCGTCTATGGTATCAACATCTTTAATCATATGCAGTTCCACTTTCACGTCTTCCATTGGATGGTTGTGATAGCGGCAATCGCTAAGTTCTTTCATACAGTCGCCTTCAGAAATGATACCGACCAATTCATTCTTATCGTTCACAACTGGGCCACCAGAAATTCTTTTCTTTAGAAGAATTTCAATTACTTCAAGCACAGATTGCTCTGGTTTGAAGGTCGTGAGATTTCTAGTCATATAATCGGAAACCTTTATTTTTTCCGAAGTACCTTTTTGGGGCTTTGCCCTTCTGCCAATAAAACTTTTAATTCCCATACTATCAAATTTTTGCGAACTTCTAATATAGTCAATTTTATCAAACTGCAGAAGCGGATCATTTAAGATGAAAAAAACCTTCCGATTAAAATTGTATTTTTAACAACCTAAACTTCCTAAACATGAAAAATCTTGGCGCCGTCCTTTCGCTCTTGCTCATTATTGCAATGGTCTTTTACAGTTTTTATGGATTAACGCCACATTACAGTGGAGACGAAACTGTATCGGCAACTGAATTTTCTGTAGATAGAGCTTTGCAACCATTAAGCGAAATTTCAAAAAAACCACATTATTTAGGTTCTAAAGGGCACGAAGAAGTTCGTGAATTTTTGATTTCCGAATTGCAAAAACTGGGTCTCGACCCACACATCCAAAAAGGGTTTAGCCTAAACCCAGAATCTAAAACGCTGGATAAACCTATAAATATTGTTGCACGGATAAAAGGTTCTGAAGATGGAAAAGCACTGTTGCTGCTTACGCATTACGACAGTGCGCTTGTTCCTTCTTTCGGCGCTAGCGATGCCGGAAGTGGCTTGGTTACTATTTTGGAAAGCGTTCGTGCCTATCTCGCTTCAGGTGAAAAACCCAAAAACGACATTATAATTCTTTTTTCAGATGCCGAAGAAATTGGTTTGGACGGAGCCAAACTTTTTGTGAACGAACATCCTTGGGCAAAAAATATAGGTCTCGTACTAAATTTTGAAGCACGTGGCAGCAGTGGTCCAAGTAATATGATTTTGGAAACGAATGGCGGAAATTCGAACCTAGTGAAGGAATTTATACAGGCCAATCCAGATTATCCCGTGGCTTCATCATTGATGTATAGTGTTTACAAAATGCTTCCGAACGATACCGATTCTACTGTTTTCAGGGAAGACGGTGATATTGATAGTTTTTTCTTCGCCTTTATTGACAGCCACTTTAACTATCACACTGCCAATGACACCTATTATAATTTAAGTAATAATTCGTTAGCGCACCAAGGCAGTTATCTGCTGCCGCTCATTCATTATTTTGCAAATGCGGATCTCTCAAAGATGAAGTCGAAGACGGATGATGTATACGTAAATCTTCCTTTAGTAAAAATGATAAGCTATCCATTTTCGTGGATTTTGCCAATGCTCATTTTGGCGACCTTGTTATTTCTTGTTCTAATTTTTTACGGAATTCACAAAAGAAAACTGAAAGGAAAATTTATAGCATTAGGTTTTGTTCCATTTTTACTTTCTCTGATCCTTTGCGGTATTATTGGTTTATTTGGTTGGAAATTAATCTTGGCACTTTACCCACAATACTCCGAAATCCAGCAAGGTTTTACTTATAATGGACATTGGTACATTGCCTTTTTTGTCTTTCTTTCGTTGGCCCTTACGTTTGCGATTTATAAAAAATTCACGAAAAAATTCAATGAGCCTTCATTTTATATTGCTCCGCTATTGTTCTGGTTATTGATAAACGTAGCAGTATTTATTATTCTTAAAGGTGCCGCCTTCTTTATTATTCCTGTATTTTTTGGGTTGTTGTCATTTTTGGTAATGCTTCGGCAGGAACGTCCCAGTCTTTTGGCAATGGCGCTTTTGGCTGCTCCAGCTATTTTTATTTTTGCGCCGCTCATTCAGTTTTTCCCAGTTGGGTTGGGTTTAAAAATGCTGGTGATTAGCTGTGTATTCACCGTTTTACTTTTTACGTTATTATTGCCAGTCTTTGGGTATTATAAAGGGAAAGGAATACTTTCTGTTTTATGCCTACTACTTTCGGTATTTTTCTTCATAAAGGCACATTCAAAAAGTGATTTTTCCGAAGAACGGAAAAAACCAAATAGCCTTGTTTATTATAAAGATGCCGATGCTGACAAAACCTATTGGCTCACTTACGATAAAGATATTGACGAATGGACGCAGCAATATTTAGGCGAAAAACCTGATGATGCATCCAAAATTTTAGGCGAAGCATCATATAATAAATATGGAGCCAATTTTAGTTACGCCGCAGAAGCTCCTAAGAAAATCATTCCAGATTTTGAAATTATTTTGGAAAAGGATACAATTATGAACCAATTTCGAAACGTGAAATTTATCATCGTTCCGAAGCGAAACGTGAACAAAATAGATTTGTACAACGTTGAAGATACTCATTTTAAATATTTGGAATTCAACGGGGAAAAAGCAACTGGTTTAGATTCTATAAATGATTATCGAGGCACTAAAAATAGTGCGCTCATCAATTATTATGTTTCCGAAAATGATTCCTTAAAAGTGAAATTTTCTGTTGAAAAAGGCACTCCTGTTTCTTTTAAAGTGATGGAATATTCCTTCGATTTAATGACAAATCCGCAATTCGAAATTACAAAACGACCAGATTATACGATGCCAAAACCCTTTGTGATAACTGATGCCATTGTCGTGAAGAGAACTTTTTCAGTGGACTCTTTAAAATTGAAAGTTTCAGATACGCTTATAAAAAATCTTTAAAACAGTATTAAAAATGAATAAAACCATCGCAATCGCTGGCCTAGGATGGCTTGGACAACCTTTGGCTTATCGCTTGGCCACACTTGGATATGCGGTAAAAGGTTCGGTAACAACTATTGAAAAAGCCACTATGCTCCAGAAGAACGGTTTTGATGCCTATCCCTTGGAGATATCCGAGAATGGAGTTGTAGGGGAAGTAAAAACACTGCTAGATAATACTGATTGTTTGATTATAATGATTCCACCCGGACTTCGAAAAAATACTGGTGCCGATTATGTTTTGAAAATGACCCATTTACTTGAAGCCATAAAAGAATCTTCTGTTTCAAAAATTATTTTGGTCAGTAGTACTTCAGTTTATGATGATTCACAGGGAAATGTAACCGAAAGGGATGAGCCAAAACCCGAAACCATCGCTGGAAAACAATTGCGGCAAGTGGAAGAACTATTTTTTAATTCAGAAGAATTGCAAACAACCATTGTACGCTTTGGGGGATTGATTGGTGGCAGTCGTCAACCAGCAAAATACTTGGCAGGGCGAAAAGATTTGGCAGATGGCAACGCCTCTGTAAATTTAATCCACCGCGATGATTGCATTTCTATTTTGGTTGAAATTCTAAAACAGGATGCTTTCGGTAAGGTTTTTAATGCAGTAAACCCAGACCATCCTAAAAAATCAGACTATTATATTCAAAAAACAAAAGAGCTTGGTTTGGAACTACCTTCCTTTGCTGAAAATTCTACTGATGAGGTTTATAAACAAGTGGATTCTGAGAATTTGAAAACGATTTTAAATTATTCTTTTAAAACTTCTATATAAAAAAAAGGAGCTTTTTACAGCTCCTTTTTTTTAAAAAATATGTCAGGCTGAGCGCAGTCGAAGCCGCATGATTTAAAATACTAAACATTTCGACTTTGCTCAATGTGTCATTAAAAAACTACCAGATATGTACTCTGTCTTCTGGGGCAAGATACATCGGGTCACCTTCCTTAATATCAAACGCTTCGTAGAATGCATCCACATTTAGTAATGGCTGTGTGGCACGAACCATTCCCGGTGAATGCGGATCGGTTTTTACTTGGTTGCGAAGTGCCTCTTCACGAGATTTCGTGCGCCATACCGTGGCCCAGCTCATAAAGAAACGTTGTTCTGGCGTGAAACCATCAATCTTATCAGGACGTCCGTTTTCTTTGTAAAAACGTTGTAAACCATCATAAGCAGCAAGTACACCGCCAAGATCACCAATGTTTTCACCCAAGGTGAATTTTCCGTTTATGTATACACTGTCCAAAACTTCTACATTGCTGTATTGTTCGGCAAGTTTATCGCCGCGTTGGGTAAAGTTTTCAAGATCTTTATCTGTCCACCAATTTACCAAGTTTCCGTTAGCGTCAAAACGCGAACCACTGTCATCAAAAGCGTGAGAAATCTCGTGCCCTATTACTGCGCCAATTCCACCGTAATTTACAGCTTCATCTGCCTTGTAATCATAGAAAGGTGGTTGAAGGATTGCTGCTGGGAAAACGATTTCGTTGTTGAATGGGTTGAAATAAGCATTCACTGTTTGTGGGCTCATTCCCCATTCTGTACGATCTACAGGCTCGTCAATTTTATCAAGATTGTCCTTGAAGTTCCAAGTCTGTACTGCAACCATATTGTCGTAAAAAGTATTTCCTGTCTTTACTTCCATAGAAGAATAATCTTTCCATTTGTCTGGATAACCAATTTTCACAGTGAATTTATCTAGTTTTTCAATGGCTTTCAACTTTGTGCTGTCGCTCATCCACTCCAAAGCATTAATACGGTCTTTGTATGCCTCAATTACATTAGCAATCATTTTTTCCGCTTTTGCTTTTGCCTCTGGCGGAAACATTTCATCAACATATAACTTACCTAAAGCTTCACCAACGCTACCGTTTACTGTTGCGAGTGCACGTTCGTTAGCTGGTTTTTGTTTCTTGGTGCCTTTTAAGGTATTTTCATAAAAATCCCAGTTTGCTTTGTCAATATCTGTAGTCAACATGCCGGTAGCACTATTAAGTGTTGACCAACGCATAACTGTTTTCCAAGTATCAAAATCTGGCTTGGCAAACATTTGCTCCAATGTTTCCATATAGGTTGGTTGCATCACGATAACAGTATCCATTTTTTTGGTAACACCCATATCTTTAAATGCCTGTTCCCACTTAATTTGTGGTAACATTTTTTGAAGTTCTGCAACGCTTCGTGGATTGTTGAAATTTCTGAAATCGCGGCTTGCAACTTTGTCTAACCTTGGGGTAGCAAGTTTAGTTTCGAAAGCAAGAATAGTCTCTGCTTGTTTGTGTGCAGATTCTTCGCTGTCACCCAAAAATTGTAGCATTCTTGTTATGTGCGCCACATATTGCTCACGGATTTTTACCGAAGCAGGATCTGTATTGGTATAAAAATCACGGTCTGGAAGACCTAAACCACCTGGAGTAATGTATGCGGAGTTCATCGCACTATTACTAGGGTTTGAAAAAGCAGCAAGACCTAAAAAAGGCTGAGAAACCGCAACAGCATCCTCGGTCATCAACTTTTGAAAATCTTCCATGCTGTTCATGGCTGCAATTTTTTCGAGTGTAGGCTTTATTGGATCAATACCAGCTTTATTTCTTGCAACGGTGTCTAGTTTTGATTCGTAAATCATCAATGCTTTTGCTTGATCTGTTTCTGGTGCGTATTTTCCACTTTCTTTAGCTTTTGCCAAGATATTCAGCACGTCTGCATCCGTTTTCTTTCTTAAGATTGTAAAACCAGCCCAACTTGTTTGGTCATCTGGAATTTCGTTGTTTTTCATCCAGTTTCCGTTCACGTAGCTGTAAAAATCAACTTTTGGACTTACAGTTGTGTCCATGTTTTCAAGGATAATTCCGTGAGTCTCGTTATCAGTTTGAGCTACTTCGGTTTTTTCTTTACAGGCAGTTGCAGCTACTGCAATTACTGCAAAAGCTATAACAGGTTTTAAAAATTTATTCTTCATTATTATTGTTTTTATTAAAAATATTTAAGGGTTGAAATTATTAAGATAAGATAAGTTGCTCTTTTACTTTATTTGTTACACTTTTTTTTTGTTTTTATCCTGTAGCTCCAAATTTATTATAGAATCTTTGTAGCGTTGCTGTTTTTTCAGTTCGTTCTCCTCATCTTCTTTTCTTTGGAAATCAATAATGTCTTTTTGAAATTTTTCATTTAAATGGACTATTAGATTTTTCACGGAAACGTTCAATTCTTCCACAGCGTTTTGAACTTTTAATGAATCGATGGTAGCTTGGTGAGAGGCTTGGAACAATAACTCAGAACGTGTTTTAAGAACCAATAACCTACTATTGATGGGCTTGGTATTTAGGGTGTCTGGAATGTTTTTGAAAAGTGAATCTGAATATTCCTTTAAACGTTCAGAACGATTACGAAGCTCTTGGTAGTTGCTGCCATTTATTTTTTTTGCTTCTATAAATAAGTCTTCCAAAACGCCCCAGTGCACCGCCTGCTCTTTTGCTGGAGGAGAAAGCTCTGGAAAAGCATGCCCTTTATCGCCAAAAATTATAGAAGCGTCATTGTTAGGAGCTTGGTTTTGGTTTTCTTCCGAAGAATTTCCACAGGAAAAAATGAAACTGGCTACTACTAAAAGAGGAATTATAAACTTCATATAGAAAAAAAGTGACACAAAGATACTGGTAATTAACCAAATGATGTATAATTTTTTTTTGAAGTCGAAAGCTTTGATAATCCTTATCTTTACATTTCATTTTTGAAAAATAAAATTGTATAAACAGATGAAAAAGCGAATACTGATCATAGGTGCCTGCGGACAGATAGGTACTGAATTAACGTTATATCTTCGGAATAAATTTGGCAAGCATAAAGTCATAGCCAGCGATATTCGGGAGGGCGAAGAAGAGCTTATGAAAAGCGGTCCCTTCGAAATTTTAGATGCAATGGATTATAACGCGGTGGAAGAAGTGGTAATTCGCCATGAAATAACCGATGTTTACTTAATGGCGGCAATGCTTTCGGCTACAGCAGAAAAATTTCCTATGAAAGGCTGGAACCTAAATATGAATTCACTTTTTCACATTTTGAATTTGGCAAAGGACAAAAAAATAGAAAAAATATTCTGGCCTTCCAGCATTGCAGTTTTTGGCCCAACAACTCCCAAAACCGATACGCCACAACGTACGATTATGGAACCTAGCACAGTTTATGGAATCAGTAAACAAACGGGTGAGCGATGGTGTGAATATTATTACAACCGCTATGGCGTGGATGTTCGAAGCATCCGCTACCCAGGACTTATAAGTTACAAAACCCTTCCGGGTGGTGGAACCACAGACTACGCAGTCGATATATACCACAAGGCTTTAAAACATAAAAAATACATCTGTTTTCTAAATGCAGAAACCACATTGCCTATGATGTTTATGGATGATGCTATAAATGCTACGGTAAAAATTATGGAGGCCAAAAAAGAGGACGTTAAAATTCATAGCTCCTATAACCTTTCGGCAATGAGTTTTAATCCCGAAGAAATAACGGAGAGCATCCAAAAGTACATTCCTGAATTTAAGATAAGTTACGAACCAGATTTTAGACAAGCCATTGCAGACAGTTGGCCTCAAAGCATTGATGATAGCGAAGCTAAAACAGATTGGGGATGGAAAAGTAAAATTTCTTTGGACGAAATGACGAAAATAATGCTGGAAAATTTGAAGGATAAGTATTGATTTTTTTAACCTAAATATCAATCACTTTTCTTGATATTTCAAAATGAGACCGTTCCTAAAGAGGAGCGGTTTTTGTTTTAATTAGGCAGCCCTAAAGTTTTAAGTAACTTAGATGTTGAACTGTAGCCTCACCAACCCCGAAGCGTCGGGGGAATTTGGATCTGATTTTGTAGCCTCACCAAGAATCGAACTTGGATCTAAAGTTTAGGAAACTTCTATTCTATCCATTGAACTATGAGGCCATAAACAAAAAAGCCCAACGGAGTCCGTTGGGCTTTTTGCTCCTCCTCTTGGGCTCGAACCAAGGACCCTCTGATTAACAGTCAGTAAAGGCATCTTTTCAGATAGAAGCAATTTTTTGCACAACGTTGCAAATATAGGCATTTATAGAATTATGCACTTTCTCTTGTTTTCATATTTTGACTCTTTTTAGCCAAAATGTTTAACCTATGTTTAACCTGAAATTTTACAAACCTTCAAAATTAATGAAGTTGGCAATGTAATTTTAAATTAATATCAATAGAATTGTTTGACCTAAGAGTAACCAAATTTGAATTTTCAACCAACTTTATATGTTTGGGAATACTTTTAAATCAACTAATTTTAAATCCATAATCTATTTAAAAAGGCAAGTCATTATCTGGTTCATCCAAAAAACTTACTGGTTCTATTACTGTAGGGCTATGTACTATTGGTTCTTGACCATTTAACAGCTCTATTCTCCATCCTTGAATGGAATTAAAGTATTTTGGCACACCTTCAGGATTTATCCATTCCCTGCCTCTAAAATTGACGCTAATTTTCACATCCTGACCTACTGCATACCTATCCAGCAACTCACATTTGTCTTGGGTGAATTCTATTAAAATATGTTGAGGGAATTGTTCTTCAGTAGTAATTACTACCTCACGCTTTCTAAAGCCATTTTCACCTATATTTTGGGTGTCATTCAACACTTTTATTTTACCTGTTATTTCCATTATGCTAATATTTTATTTCATTAATAATTTTATCGAGGTTAATCAATTTGTGAGAATTAACTGTGCCTCTGTGTTTTTCAGAAACTTCGCAGAGTTTATCATACAGGGAAATGAATTCTATATTTTTTTTGATTGATTTGTGTTCTTCTACAACAACAGTTGGGAATTCGGCTTTAAGAATATTGATGCATTTGCATAAATATTTGTAACGTTCTTCTTCCTTGATTAGCCACCAATCAATCTTTCCCCTTGTATAGGCACCATCTTCGGCTAATGATTTTAACTCATTTATTATTTCTATAAACTTCACTTTAAAAAGGGCTTTATTTTTTCACTTAAGAGAATGTACAGAGTAGTTTTCTTAATTATAAAATAGATAAATATTATTATGAAAAAAGTTGCTATAAAAGCCATCCAATTAAACTCAAAATCCCCGTTTAAGTAACTGTTTTCAGTTGTTAATGTAAAGAAACCAGTTTCTGCACGTAAAGATTCTATAAATAAATCCTTTCTCCATTCTGCATTTTTGTTTAAAGCCATACTTAGCATATATGCATCAGGTTTTTTAAAGTAATAGCCAAAAACATAAGAAATGGTTAAAGCCGCAAATACCCATACAGCCATCATTACAATTTCGGTATTCATAATTATTTGAGCTTTCATATATTTTCCATTGGAAAAGTTTCTTTTATTTGGTTTTTCAGTATCTGTGTTTTGTAGTAAAAATGCGTTAAGCTTTAGATTTGAATTGAAAAAACTCAATTTATAAATTTTCTTATTTAAAATTACAGTGGAAGTAAGAAACACTAAAATTAATATCAAAAGTATCAGGATAAAATACTCACTGCGTAGATTTATAAACTCAGTTATATTGTACTTTATATAGGTCAAACCTACACCAGTCATAACAATTAAAGTTTTAAGTATATTTTCTTTTTTCATTATCGTAGATTTAAAATTGAAAATAATGTTGAAGCAATAGAAATAATCATAATTAGACTGCCATTGCTTCTAATAGCAGATGAAAACTTAAATTGTTTTTCTTGATTAAAATTTTTCTTTCTCATCGAAAGATAACCGCCAACGAAAATTCCAAGAGGTACAAAAGCGAATAGATATAAAGATGATATTGAAATGATTGATAATCCCTGATTTACTTCATCTTTTCGGTTAAAAATTAAATAAATCAGATTTATTCCGGCTAATAATAGTATTGGAGATAAAACAATTAGTAATGGAGATACCATTAATATTGCTGTAATAAATAATTGAATATTCATTTTGTTAGTTTTTTAATGATTAAGTATATGATTATGCTACCTACTAGCACTAAAGGATAAGTGTAAAAGTCAAAAGAGTTATTGTAAGCAATATGATTTATAGGTTTTTCTAAACTTTTCTCTTCTTTATATTTTGAAAAATTGTCTTTATTTTCGTCAGTTAAAACCTTAGTTAAATGAGTGTTATCATCTTTATTGACATTTTCATTTGGGATGGTTGAAGTTGAATACTTTTTCTCTAAAGCTTGTCCTCGGTTCCATAGCTCTTTTGAAGATTCTGATTTGAGGATTTTACCATTCAATTCTAATGTTGAAACATAATTACCTTCAGCATCTACAATACCACCATCAATGTAACTATAGCCATTTACTTCTAATACTTTAATGTTAAATTCATCCATAACACATTTTTAGATAGGTTTATTAAAACAAATATAAATGAATTTACAGACCGATATGTCTTTGGCTCGATTTAACATTTAAAAGACATTTCAGTCATTATGAAAGATAATGACAGCAAAGCAATCCTATTGGAATTGGCAAACAGAATAAAAACGTTAAGAAATGAAAGAAAACTTACTCAAGCTGTTTGCTATGAAGATACTGGCATTAATTTTGGCCGTATAGAAAGAGGTGTAAGAGATGTAAGTTTTACAACACTTGTGAAAATTTGCAAGTATTTTAATATTTCGATGAATGATTTATTAAATGATGTTTTTTAAAATTTCGCTATTAATACTAATCTGTAAAATTCACACGCACAAATTTTAAGTTCTTAATAGTCGTATTCTCTTACCGTCACAAATAAATAAATTGTAATTTTTTTCAATTTTTATAAGTAAAGAAGAATGATTACAACAATCCATCATCGGCAAAACTGAAATAACCTTCTCTTGTAATGATTAAATGGTCCAAAAGTTCAATATCAAGGAATTGACCCGCTTTTTTAATCTTGAGAGTAATATTTTTATCAGCAATACTTGGATTAAGATTTCCACTTGGGTGATTGTGGGCAACAATTATATTACTAGCATTGCATTTTAAAGCAACTGCGAATACTAATTTTATGTCGACTACAGTTCCAGAAATGCCTCCTTTAGACATAGAATATATACCTAAAACCATATTTGCGCGATTTAATAATAAAATTTTAAATTCTTCTTGCAATTCAAGGGTGTTTTTACACCAAGAATTTAATAAAATGTCAGCAGAATCATTGCTGTTATTTACTTTTAGTTTCTTTTGTTTACTTGTTGAATATGAAACACTTATCTCTGATATTTCCATTGTTTTTTTGTTTGAAACCCTTGCAATTCTCATAATTTTCATATACCTTTGAAAAAGAAGTTTCTTTCTGAAACACTTCAGCGAAATTCTTCACAAACTTATACACATATGGAGGATGGAAAGAGCTATGAAGTTTCTTTCTTTTTGGTACTTTTTCTTTCTTTAGACTTATCAAAACCTACTTATTCATATTTACTCCTACTTTACTTTTACCTTCAGGCAAATTAATATATCCCAAAATGCCTAATCAGCTACAAATAACTATAAGCTAGGCTACTTGTAACCATATTTATTTTCTTGAAGGTCAGTTCAAGCAAGAGTAATAAAGAAAGGGTTTTTATAAAATTTTAAAACACAGCCCAATCTATCTATATAGACTAGGCTGTTGTTCTTTATTCTGCTGGTTCTAAGATGCCATTTTGGGAGAACACATTAGATGAAGCGGTAACTTTTTGTTCCTGCTTTGGCTTTACAGCATCATCTATTGTATAAACCCATCTGTGGGAAAGTGTAATCTCCTCTCCTGTCTCTTTCACAACATATTCAAAAGGCTCACATTCCTCTTTAATGATGCTTCCTGGCATTTCTGTGCCAATTAGCCCATTGCAGGTCTGTTCATCAAATGTTGAAGGTATAAAGGCTCTTTTTGCAGTTGCATAAAAGTTGCCTGTAACTTTGCTTAATATCATTTCAATGCCACCTTGCAGTTCCAAAACGAAGAATGAAGTGCCATCTTCCTTTTCTCTTTCTTTGTAATTAATAATTCTTACCATTGTTTTTGATTTTTGAGTGTGAATAAATGCTCCCTGTTTTGTTTTATACACGCAACAAATTACCTCAGCTATCAACTTGAAATAATATAGACTGCCATAAAAAACTTTTATTTGAAAAGTGGTAGGGGGGAGTTTCCCTTCCAGAACTGAGTGGGGGTTTTGAGCAGGGTAGTTTTCTCACTCACAGAACAGCCAAAAAAATTTTTCCAATTTTTTTTTTTGTGGATTAGAGAACTGTATAGCAATATTAAAATGGCTATTTTTAAGACATCATACTACATCCAAATTAAATATGCCATTATTTCAAAGTACAGTTGTTGCCAAATACCTTAAAACACAAGACAGTTCAAAGCTTAATGAGAAATGGGAATTGTATAAATCCCATTTTTTGAATCCTATCATTCAAGAAAATATTAGGAATAGCAAAGAGGAGCAATATCAAGAAGGATTTTTGAGGGATTTATTTGTAAAGATATTGGGCTATACTTTAAATCCAGAACACAACTTCAACCTTACTACAGAACTTAAAAATATAAAAGACAGTAAAAAAGCTGATGGTGGTATTATTATTAATGGGAATGTTATTGGGGTTGTAGAACTTAAAGGAACAAATACTACAGATTTAGGAAAAGTTGAAGAACAAGCTTTTGGATATAAGAACAATCAACCAGACTGTATTTATGTAATCACATCAAATTTTGAAAAGCTGAGGTTTTACATTGATAATGCAATTGAGCATATAGACTTCAACCTCTTTACCCTTACAGAACAAGATTTTAAATTACTTTATTTGTGTTTAGGCTTTGAAAATGTAAAGAATAGCATTCCCAAAAAACTAAAGGAAGAATCCTTAAGCCAAGAGGAATTAATTACAAAACAACTCTACAAGGATTACTCACTTTTCAAAAGGGAATTATTCCAAAACCTTTGTGAATTAAACCCTCAATTTGAGCCATTGGAGCTTTTTAAAAAATCCCAAAAGCTATTGGATAGGTGTTTGTTTTTATTCTTTGCTGAAGATAGAAATTTACTTCCACCCAATTCTGTAAGGTTAATCCTTGACCAATGGAAAAAATTACAAGAGTTAGATGCCTACACACCTTTATATGATAGATTTAAAAAATATTTTGAGTACCTCAACACTGGTTTTAAAGGCAAACAGTATGATGTATTTGCCTATAATGGAGGTTTGTTCAAACCTGATGAGGTTTTGGATGTTATCACTATTGATGATGAATTACTATACAAACATTCCTATAAGCTTTCAGAATATGATTTTGAAAGTGAAGTAGATGTAAATATACTTGGGCATATTTTTGAGAACTCCCTGAATGAATTGGATGAGGTTACAGCCCAGTTAGAGGGGCAAACCATAGATAAGTCAAATACTAAAAGAAAAAAAGATGGGGTGTTTTATACTCCGAAATACATTACCAAATACATAGTTGAAAACACCATAGGAAAGCTCTGTGAGGAAAAGAAAGCTGAACTTGATATTACAGATGAAGCATACCAACCTGCAAAGCAAAGAAGTAGAAAAAGGCTGGATAACCTCAACCTTTATAGAAATTGGTTATTACAATTAACCATTTGTGACCCTGCTTGTGGTTCTGGAGCATTTTTAAATCAAGCCTTGGACTTTCTAATTAATGAGCATAGATATATTGATGAGCTTTCAGCCAAGTACAACAAAGATGCTTTTATATTAAGTGATGTCGAAAAAAGTATCTTGGAAAACAACCTTTTTGGGGTTGACCTTAATGAAGAATCTGTAGAGATAGCAAAATTATCATTGTGGTTAAGAACCGCACAACCCAATAGAAAGCTGAATGATTTAAGTGATAATATTAAATGTGGAAACTCATTGATTGATGATGTTACTGTAGCAGGAGATAAAGCATTTAATTGGGAAAAAGAATTTCCTCAGATATTTGAAAAAGGCGGTTTTGATGTAATTATTGGGAATCCTCCTTATGTTGTATTGAGTTCTTTTAAGGACAATACATTTGAATACCTACAGAATAAATACAAAACCTCATTTGGAAGATTAAATACCTTTGCACTGTTTATTGAACAAGTCACAAATCTTATTAAATTAAATTCAAAGACTGGTTTAATAATTCCTGATTCCCTTTGTTTGATTGATTACTACACTAATTTAAGAAAACATTTACTAGATAATTTCTCCATAGAACAAATTATTGAATTGGGAGATGGAATTTTTGCCGATGCTACAGTTCCTGCAATTATTATAATTATTGGTGAAAAAAAGGAGAGTAATCAAATTAGAATTGGAGATACAAAATTAATTTCCAATTTAGATTCTTTTAAAACTATAGCACAGAAATATTATTATACCACCCCAAAACTATCATTTAACTTAACTGTGGATGATATCTTTATAAAACTATCTAACCTTATTGACTTCAAAGAAGTATTCCCACTAAAAGAGCTGATTCAAATTAAAATAGGAGTTTGTACTGGAAGTAATAAAAAACATATCTCAGAGCAGCCCATTTTTGAAAATTCAAAAAAGGTATTACAAGGCAAGGATATAAATAGATATATACTTGACTATAATAATCTTTATATAAATTATAATAGGAAAGCTCTACTCAGAGCCAGAGATGAAAGTATTTTTCTGAAGCTGGAAAAATTACTAATGAGACAAACATCAGATAAGCTCATTTTGACATATGACAATAAAGGATACTATACAATTGATTCTCTTTTCATTCTTTACGCAAAAGATGAGAGGATTATGCTTAAATATCTACTAGCAATATTAAATTCTAAATTATTAAACAGACAATACCAGAAAATTAATCCAGAAGCTGGAAGAGTGTTTGCACAGGTGAAGATTGATTATGTCAATGAATTACCTATTATAAATGTAAACACTGAAGTCCAATTAAGGTATGTTGAAAAAGTTGATTTGATTCTTTCATTGAATACTGATTTATTAGACAATTCAAGAAAATTTCAAAGAAATCTACATAGAGAATTTGAACAATTAGATAAATTAAGCAAGAAATTGGAAAATTGGTATGACTTAACTTATGCAGAATTTCTAAAAGAACTCAAAAAGAAAAAAATAGAGCTTTCCCTATCCCAGAAAGCAGAATGGGAAGATTACTTTTTAGCTGAACAGCAAAAAGCACTACAACTCCATAATCAAATTACCTTAACTGATAAGGAAATCGATGCTATGGTTTATGAGCTTTATGGTTTGAGTGAGGAGGAAATAGCAATAGTCGAGAACAATTAAAAATATATAATGAACAAATTATTTAAAACAGAGAATAAAGTTAAAGTTATATGCGACAATGGTCAGGATATCACTTTAAGTAAATTTCAAAAGGAAAATGCTGGTTATATACCAAAATTTATCAATGTAAATAATAAAATGTCTTGTAGATATCCTTTGGTTTATTTGGAAATTGAAGGAAAAACGTATGGTGTGGATATTGAATCTTTACAGAATGCAATTAAAAATGTAGAAATGACATATACAAAAAGAGAAATTCTTGGAATCATTGATAGTGCAAATAGTTGATTTAATATTTGTATTAATAAATAAGAATTTTTTTTAGCAGAAAATATTTAAATTTAAAAAATTGAAAATATGGGGGAATTATCAAAAAACATTGGGGAGAGAGGTGAAGAAATAATAGAATATCTTTTTAAAGAACTTTTAGGATATCCACATTATTCAAAAGGCATTAGTATTGAATGTATTAATGGAGAAGTTCATAGTCAAAAAAAGGGTACTTTAAAAACAACTCACGGAATTGATGGGTTGATTTTCGGAAACTCCCCAATAAAGGATAACTGTTTAGAGATAGGTATAATTTCTTCAAAATTTACATCAAAGCCATACCCATCTTCTAATAGCAAATTCAAAGAGCATTTTAAAGATATAGCTTGGACGATTGAATGCTTCAATAATTCAGAAAAAAGAGCCAACATTGAAAAAAATGTTGATACCGTAGATAAAACTGAAATAGTCGGAATTTTATTTTGGTTATCAAACGATGAAGATTCCTATGACACGGATACAATGCCCATTTATTCTAAATCACAATTTAGTCCAGGTGAATTAAATTTTGATAAAATTATTTATGTAGATAATGCGAGATTAAAATTTTTAATTGATTTTCTAGAACCTATAAAAAATAATTTTGGTTTTGAAAACTATAGTTTTATTTACCCAGACACTGGATTTAATTTAATCGCTGACAAACATAAAGGGTTTGGTGATAAATTTCCATTGTCCTTTTTTTATAGTGATATTATTCCCTTAAGATTAGTCCAGAATAAAAATGTTTATCTGTATGTAGTATGCAGAAAACAATTCGAAAAAGATGATTTCTCAAAAATAGTTGGGCTAATTAAAACATTCAATCATCTTCAAGCTACACAGAAAACAATAATTGCATTTCCCAATTATAATAAAAATTCTCATCAGTCAGAAATTGAAGAAAAATTAGCTGCTTTTGCTGATGAAAAGTTTACTAATCAAATCATTGTGGTTAAAACAACCACTGATTTTAGAAATTTATCTTTATGAGTAATTCAGTTATAAAAAATATTTTGCCTTATGGGGAGAAGCTTCGAGTGTTGTTATCTCATTCAGAACTTTCATCTTCAAATCACCGAACAATTTTAAATTCAAAAGGTGTATTTCTATCAAATTACGATAAAAATAATACTGTCCCTGCTCTAATGACAACCTTATTGGACCCTACTGAATTTTATGAATTGATGGAAATGCAATCTCAAAAAGAAGATTCTGAAAAATCAAGAACCCTACAATTACCCTGGCAAGGGGGAAATGATTTAATTCAAACAATTCCTAAAGAATTAAATTTAAATAATTTAATAAAATCCAATACAAATTACAAACCCACCTTTAAAATTATTGGGAATCCACAGTTTGTAAGGGTTAATAATCAAAAAGATGTAATATCCTTAGATTTTGAAATTGAAAGAGAAAATAATACAAAAGGATGGGATGAGAGAAAAACTATTCATAGAGGAAGCATTAATATATCATTAACGGATAAAAATAATTTACAACTTATTACAAAAAAGACACATACGTCCAAAGAAACCTTGGAGACTGGTGAACTGTTATTAAAATATTTAAAATCCCATTATAAGGCAAATTCGTGGACTGATAAAGATGCTGACTTTGAAAGGATTTTATTTAACCATTTTATTAACGAAAATCGAATAAGCTTTTTCTTTGCATTAACTGGAGAATTACATTTTGGAGTTGAATTTGATAAGCTCATCAATATTACTATAGGGCCTGACCCATCCACTAATATTCATCAAGATTTGAAAGAATTTCTTAAAGATATTGAAAATGTGAAAATTAAGGGCAAAGCATTACAATCTCATATGATTATTGCGAAAACACAATATCATCCAAACCTTATTTTTAGTTCAATGCTAGCAAAATATAATTTTAAGCTTTCTGAAGGTAACGGAAGTTTTATTGTTGAATATACTTTTAATGAATATGAGGAATCTAAAAATCCCAAATCGGAATTTCAATTCTTTATTCAACGTATAAATTTAGATAAAGGATATAGGCAAATATCTAATAAAGAAAAGATTAGAAAAATTTTGAATACCGCAATTGAAACAAAAAAATTAGAATTTTATAATAATTTTAAATCATAATTAATATTTTAAAAAATATGTTATTGATTTTTATTAGGAAATCAAAATATAATTGATAGGAAATAATGGTATCTAGAAGTAGTAGTGTTTTTGATAATTATTTTGATGTTGAAAAAAACGACATCAGCACATTAACAGTAACTAAATCTGTCGATGAAAACCACTGCTATCTAGAAGATAAACAAAGTTATTATGGGGGTTTCATTATATCTAATAAACCTAGAGTTGAAACGAGATGCAAAATTTTATTTATTAAATCCAAATCAACAGGTAAATTTAAACCTATACTGGAATTTAGGAAAGTTACAAAATTAGGTGAACTGAAAACCACTAATAGTGATGTAATTATCAGTATCAAAGATTCAAATGAATTAGAGAATTTTTGGAAAATCATTAGTTTTCTTCAAGGATTTACAGAATTAATTGAAACAGATGAATTTTCTAAACATTACAAGGCTGTTTCCCACGAAGCCTATATAAAATCTTTCGAAAAGGAAGAGCATACTAAAAAAGTAACTGCAATTTTAGACCTAATTGATAAAACAGATTTGACGGAAGATTCATTAAAATCGATTTTATATAACCAAAGAAAAAAAATCGTAAAGCGATTCTACTACTTGTTAAAAAATATGAATGTAAATACGGATGAGAAGTCCATTGATTTTTATAAGAAAAAATTTAATATAAAAGAGCTTGGCGAAGAAGCTGTTTGGCACCATTTCTTAAAAAATAACAATTGGATTTTAGGGTTAAATACTGATTTACGATTTATTTACGATTTATTAAGTGAGCAAAAATTAGGAAGTGAAGACTCTAAAGCTAAAGGTAGTTCAAAAACAGATTTATTAGGACTTTCTTATTTCACAACAATAATTGAACTCAAAACCCCATCAACTCCAATTTTTAAAGAAAATAAAACTTCAAAATCTAGAGCTAATACATTCGATTTTTCAAATGATTTTATTGAGTCTTATAGCCAAATATTAGCTCAACACTGGGATATAAGTTCTAATCCAGATAAGCTTTTAAAAGATGATAATGGGCAGTTATTAGATAGACAAACAATAAGAACTATAGACCCAAAAGCTGTTTTAATAATTGGTTCTAGAAATCGTGAATTTCCTCATGATAGAACTACAATAAACTTGCTCAAAACAGATAGTTTCGAAAAAATAAGAAGAGATTCAAAAAAAGTTGACATTATAACTTTTGATGAATTATTTGAAAGAGCTTTTAATATAGTTTCTTCTGATAAATTACCAATGGAGTGGTATTATATAAATGAACAAGAGTTTATCCAAAACTATATGTAATCAATGGCTTTTAAACCTACTTCTGAACAAAATCAAATCTTCGATTTTTTTAAAAATGGACAGGGCAATGGAATGATAGATGCCGTTGCAGGCTCTGGTAAAACAAGTACTATTGTTAGCGGTATTGACTATATAGACAAAACAAAAAAAATCCTATTTTGTGCGTTTAATAAAAAAATTCAAGAAGAGATTAATCTCAAAACCACAGCAAAAAATAATGTATTAGTCAAAACAACTTATGCCTTAGGTCTGGGAATCTTGAGACACCATTTTGAGGTCATTCAAAATAATCCAAAACCGGATACTTCAAAATATTATGATATTTTAAATGAGAAACTTCAAAAGAACAAGGAAGGAACTTCTTATGTAAAGCACTCAAAATTCACAAAATATTTTGAAAAAATTAAATCAGAATACTATTCAAAAAAAAACAAGGAGGAACCAGACGTTTTTTATAAAACATTTTTTTCAAACTATTATAGGTTGGTTGATCTGTTGAGATATACACTGAGCTATGCAAAAGGAAGTAGTGCGTTTAAAAAGTTAGTAGAAAAATATTCCATTGACATTAATCCTGATGATGATTTGTTGTTAGAATTATATAGAAAATTAGTAGAAATTGCCATTGAAACAGGTAATGACAAAGCAAAATTTTTAGGTATATATGATTTTGCAGATATGATTTTTTTGCCTTGTGAATTTAAATTACGCTCACCTTATGTTTATGATATTGTTTTAGTAGATGAATGCCAAGACCTTTCTAATGCCCAATTAAAAACAATTACAAAATATTTAAAAAAGGGAGGAAGATTTTTTGCTGTTGGCGACCCTTATCAATCAATATATGGTTTTGCAGGAGCTTCGCCAGAATCTTTTAATAATATTAAAACGATATTCAAACCTAAAATGTTTCAACTCACAAATTGTTTTAGATGTTCTAGTGAAATCGTTGAATTAGCAAAAGAAATACGTTCTGATATCACCACTACGAATTCATTTGAATCCAAAATCGAAAAGATAAAATTTAATGATATAATAAAGCATATAAAGCAAGGTGATTTTGTTTTATCTAGACATAATTGTGACTTATTTGAAGTGGTTTTCAAACTATTAAATCAAAATATTAAATGTAAAATTTTAGGAAAAAAAGAGATATTAAATTCGTTAAAAGATGTAATTCCTAATAACAAATTTGATAATGAAATTTACTATCAAGAGTTGCCTATTCATTTGGAAAAAATATTCAAAAGTGCCGAAATTAGGTTAGGGAATAATCCAGCGAACTATGAAAAACTAGAAAATTTAAGAGACAGTATTAATATACTTGAAACTTGTTTTTTTAATTATCAATCTGCTAAAACGCTATCAAAATTGTTTGAATATATTGAAAATTTAATGGATTGCGAGGATAAAGATTCTGTTATTTTATCTTCAATTCATAGAGCTAAAGGATTGGAGAGAAAAAATGTTTTTATAATTGGATATGAAAAACTGCCATTTAAAAAAGAAAAAATGCTGGAGTGGCAACTATATCAAGAAAATTGTCTCAAATATGTTGCAATCACTAGAGCTGAAGTAAATTTATATCAAACTGAAGGACCCCCAGAAAATAACAATATAGTTTTAAAAGATATCGAATTGGAAACAGAATGTGATTTGGGAGATGAATTTGACAATTTACCATTATGACAAGAAAAAAAATTTATTACGAAGTATTTTACGAGACCAATTGCAACTTCTTATATTTCATCCAGAGTATTGTTGAGGTCAGTAACTACTCTGCCCGCAATACCAAAAACGGTGATTTTGTAGAAGATGAGGAATTAATTGAAAAAGCCAGAAAATTACTGGATTATAATACATTTGAAAATTTTGACCAATCACACTTTATTTATAAAATTATAAATCAAAATTCCGAAATATTGAAAAAACTTAATATTAAATACTTCAGAATTAAAGCAGTTAATAATTGTGATTATATATTTAATAGTTGGGATGAATTCAAAATAAATGTTGTTCCCAATATTACTCGTTTAGAATCTAGTAAAAGTTCATTAAATTATAAGAATGTATCCACAAGCTTAGAAGATATTATTAAAGAAGCTAATTTTGAAAAGCTTGAAAATGAGTTAAGTAATGATTATAAAAATATGAAGCTGGACAGAAAAAAAATCATCGAAGCTCAAAATTTTATTTCTAACAACAAAATAAAACTTCCTTTTTAATTAACCCAGTCTCCAAATGGAAACTGGGCTTCATTCAACTCAAAAACCAAGAGTAATTACTTTTACCCTCAATTGCCTTTGAGAGACCTTCAGCAAAAGTGAAGGCATTCTCATTCCGTTCTAGGAATGTATCAATGTAGGAGCTCTTATTGGCTCCGGTGAAAAGATTATAAATATTCCACAAGGAAATATCTCCATCTTTATTTCTGCAAAAACTTTCATCTTCATAAAAGTCCTTTGCTATTGTATTAAAATGGCTATCTGTTAGCAATAGCTCTGGCAATTTTGCTCTTTCAGCCTTTGGTAGATATTGAAATAGCTTAGCTCTACCTATCAACTTTGCAAATTGGCTTTCAGACATTCTCTGCTTCTCAAATTTTGTCATATATGTCAATTGCTTGTCAATGTTATAACCTTCAACTAATTCAATAATATTGTTGTTCAAAACCTCAACACTATCTGCTTTCATCTCACTACTAAAACCATCTGTTGAAATACAAAGGTTACAGCAAACCATATTTTGAAACCCAATAAAGAACTTGAACTTTTCAGGACTTTTTTTACTATACAAATTTTCTTGATTGTAAGCTCTTACACCTCCAATAGTCAATTCCAGCTCATTTCCCCCAATATTGGAAGTTATGGATGGCACTCTTGCTATCCAAGCCATTCTTTCATAATATGTGGTCTTTTGATGGTCCTGCAATTCAGATATTGGTAGTTGAAGCGCATCTGGTGTCCTTCCCTTGATTTGATGACTAATTCTAATTTCGGGTTTGCTGAGGTTTGTTCCCAAAACATTTGCAACACTGGCCATAGCAGATTCAATAAACTGACTGTGGCTAATTGTGATTTCATTGTCCTTGCTGAACACTGGTATTACACAATCTTCCTTTAAATGTGAGAGGCTAACACTTTTCGTATTAGCCTCTATAAAAGGGTTCTTTTTATATCCTTTATTTTCTGAAGGTAGTTCTAAATCTGGTGCATTTTGTTGCTGACCTTCATTAAAATAAATATCTCTATTGTTCTGCCTATTGTGCTGTGCTACTGGTGTGATTTCCATTTTGTGAAAAGTTTTTTGGGTTAATTAATTTTTCCAATTGTTCCTTTTTGGCTAGGTATTCAGTCTTTAATTGCAACTGAAAACTTGGATGTTCTTTGTACAGCTCCATCAACTGACCTACAGATAAACATTCTTCTATTCTTTGCTTCACATCCTGCTCTTTTATAGGAGATGTGCACCATTCTAAAATCCGTTTCCCTGTTGCTGTACTTATCAAGAATTCTGGTCTGCCAGAAAACAGATTGGTTCTGTCCTTGCTTGCAGTTGCAAAATGCTTAATGTCTAAATCAAAAACTATGGTAAATTCATAAGAAACGTCATCCCTTTGCACTGCTTTAAGTCCAACTTTTTCTGGTACAAATTTTCCATCCTTTTGTTGCAGTACATAATCCTGTTTTGTTCTCATTGTAGCTATAATGTGAGCATCAGCCTGAAGTATCTTATTGATAAATGCTTTTTGTCTTGGGGTTACCTTATTCCAGTTTGCAAAGGAATTGCCGGGTAACTTTGAATGAAAATCCAAAAGTTCATCCCATACTTGGGAAATGGAATCCAAAATTATTACTTCCATTCCCGCCTTTTCACAAACCTCAATAGCCTCAATATATTTTTCTGGTGTGAAAGGTGGTTGAAGTTGTAATACATTGTAATTACCTAAATGGGCATAAAGGTCAGCTGAGCCATTTTCTGTATCTATTACAGCGACTTTAGCCAAATTATCATTAGTTAGTCCTTTAGCAAGTAAAAGGGAACTTAAACTTTTTCCACAGCCTGAGGAGCCTTGTAAAGCCATTTTAATTTTGGCTTGTTTTCTTTCTGATTGTCGTAATTGCATATTCTTAATTTTTGAAGGTTAATATTAATTTGAATTTGTTAAGTTGGATATGAATAGATTCAGTGTATAATGAAAAAGGCCCTCAATAATGAGAGCCCTTTTTATCAGCTTTATGATGCATATTTCAGTATGGGTTCTTCCAAGAGCTTTGACATAGCATCGTCAATAACAGTATCTTCAAATTCTTTCAAATATGAATTCGTAACACTTACATCACTATGCCCCATTGATTGCCCAATTAAATCTGAAGATATTCCTGCAAACTTCAAATTTGTAGCATAACTATGGCGAATAACATATGAAGTAACATTTTGTTTTACACCTTGGATTTTCGCAATCTCCTTGAGTTGCTTGTTAAATTTTCGCAAGGTTTTATGCTTCCTATTTTCTACTTGCATTGGGGTTAGGTTTTCTTTTAATAAAATTGGAAATACATATCCTGTAGGTCTCTTTTGAGATTGATAATAAGAAATTAACTTTTTAACTGGTTCAGCCATCTTTACGGTAAATCTACCTTTGGTTTTTGAACGGATATATAAAATTCTATCCCCCTGAATATTATCCCATTTAAGCTTCATCATATCAATGAAATTCATTCCACCCATATAATAGCTGAATATCATATAGTTTTTAGTATCAACTAGATGAGGATATTTCTCTGTATCAAGTGCTTCCATCAACTTCATTTCATCTCTGGAAATTGCTTTCTTAATTCCTTTGCCTTTTAGCTTGGAGACTTTGTAGACCTTAAATGGATAATACTTTTCATCCACTATTCCTTTTTTGATTGCATCATTGTAGAGCGCCCTGATTTCTCGCATTTTTAGACCAATTCCACCATCTGTATTTTGTTTACTACGTAAATAGGTTTCATACTTATCAAGTAGGGAAGGGGTAATTTCCCTAAATACCAAACTCTTATTTTTTTGAAATTTAAAAAATGAAGTATATACATCCTTATAGGCTCTGGCATTTCCAGTTCTTCCAGCCTCATTTAAATCTGAAATCTTTTCCTTCCAAAATTCTGAAACTGTAATTTTTGATGATTTTTTCCCTCTGAATTTTTCTTCAAACTGGTTTAGAGTAAAATCAATATTTTCTAACTGAAATTCTGTTATAATTGCTAGTGCTTTTTCCCTTTGTTTAAGCAGAACCCTATTCCTTTGAATATAATTTTTTTCGGTTTTTTTGAATTGCCCCGAATCTTTATCCCAATTGCTTTTTAAACATTCAAGACCTAATGTGATTACTTTAATTTTTCTATCCTTAATAACCTTTAAAACCACTGGATATAAGCCTTTTTTGTTTGCTTTGTTCCTCAATATTATATTTATGCTTGCCATAATTTATTTTTTAGAAGGATGACAAATTCCGGTTATAGTAACTTAGGAATGTGTCACAACTTTTATTTATTAATTAATTCATCAAATTTTAAAATCAAACTTTTCCTCAGTAAGTTTTTCGTTTTCAATAAATCGTTTTTTTCAAGAAGCTTTTGAAAAGCTATTCGTTCTCTGCTTTTAATGTTTCTGTTTTTCCTTTCTGAAAGCTTTTCCCAATAATTGAAACTTATATATCTCTCCAACTGGATTATATCTTCACTGGGTATTATTGATTTTGGAGGTATGTCGTCAATTATTATCAGTTCATCAAACCTTTTGAGTAAGTCATTAAAAAGGTTTCTTAGGCAATCTTTTTTCTTCAAATCGTGAATATTAAATACTCCAAAAGGATGAAAGCCCTTGCTGTTTTTATATTTTAATTCAAACCTGATTAGGTTATATTTCAAATTGAATTGTTTTGCCTTATCGTAGATTTTGAAGTAATAATTATAATGATTGAACTGTTTGTATTCTCCCCTACCACCAAACTGTTCATTATGGTTATATAATGCCAGATTGTGAAGTATTATATTGTTTGAAATTACTTGCTCTGCTGGTTTCGATAATTTTAGATTTAAGCCAAATTCCAGTTGTGTAAGCCTAGTAGCTTTTATGTCTGTTAATTTGCTGTCGAGATAATTAATGGTACTGACCAAATCTGAATAAGTAAAATCATTATGGTTATGGCTTCTTTTTGAAACCATTTCATTATAGAGCTTATGGATTGAATTTTTTAGATAAGCCGATTTTTCATTTATACCTAGTTCCATACTACCAATTTTCACCTTGTAGGGGTATCGAATTTCTCCTGAGTGGTATTCCAGCTCAGTTAATAGTTCATCAAAATTTTCCTTCTTGCATACAAAGGGTTCAATTTTACTCTTGTCCTTGTACTGTAGTCTTACAAAATCAATCATAGGACTAGCTTTTTAAATTTCTAGTCAAATACTCCTCAATCTCTAGACTTGTGGAATCAATTGATTCCACTTGACCCTTCAATATCCAATTATCAATATCTTCCCTCTTGAAGTAGATTTTTTTACCTCCAGGTTGATAAAAGGCTATTTCCTTAGCCTTGGTTTTTTTGTAGAGAGCTGACTTGGATATACTTAAATATTCTGAAGCCTCTTCAATTGTAAAAAATTCCTTCTGCTGTGTGTTAAGTTTTAATAGAAGTTCTTTTATTTCGTTTAATTCATTTTGGATAAATTCCATAACTTTTAATTGTTATGGATGTGCACATCCTGATTAATAATGGCACAAATAAAAGCAACAAAAAACCCTTTGTTTTCAAAGGGTAAGAGAGGGTTAAGGTAAAATGTAAGGTAGAATGTAAGGTTATTTTAGATACCTTGATTTAAGGTCTAAAATTTTAGAATCTATTTTAGATTTTTCATTTTCATTTTTGGTCTTACCCCTTGATAGGGCTGCATAAATATCAGTACTTCTAAGTGGTTTCCCCTGCTTGTTTAAAAAAACCTTACTTTCCTCAATCGCAGAATGGGTAAAGCCGTGAAAGAATTGCTTTAATTGTTCTAAAAAATAGGCTATAATAAAGTTGTTTTGTGTAAAGTGAATTTTTTTCTCTAATAAATGAGGATTTGGTGCTGTGAATGCATTAATAAAATCCACCTCATCAATTTCATCATCGTGAATTATATCTAAAGAATAAGCTACTTCATATAAATCGACATAAAAACTATATTTTAAATCCTTGTTTTTAAAGAATGTTACATCAGATTCCTTAGCTAGATATTTAAAAACTGGATGATGTTCCAAAATACTTCCAAATCTATCTTTAAGGCTATTTAAAATTTGTAACAATGAACTTTCAATCAGAAAAACCTCATCATTTTCAATCTTGCCTGCTCTTTTTAAAAGGGAATTTAAATCGTCATAAAGTCCCGAAAGTACATCTTGTTTTGCTGGAATTGAATCTAAAGCGGATATTTTATCTTCTATTCTTTCAAGAATTGAGGTTTTTTCGAAAACTAAAATTCTATTAAGAAAATCTTCTCGCTTAATAATATCTGTTACAAATATTGGCGTAGCCCCATTATCCTCAACCATTTCATCCTTCATATAATAATCATATACGGGAATAAATTCATAACCTCTGTTTCGAAGTGTACTGTTTCCAACAAAGGAAGCTTTGAGAGATTTAATAGAATTTACAAATAACAAATCAAAGTAGAATGAAAGTATTTGATTGTCGCTATTCATAATGTGGGAAAGTTGATTTGTAGAATACAAAGAAACTAAAAATGTTTAACCTATGTTTAACCTGCTAAAAACAGAAAAGCCTCCACATTTCTGTGAAGGCTTGTTGTTATTCTGCTCCTCCTCTTGGGCTCGAACCAAGGACCCTCTGATTAACAGTCAGATGCTCTAACCAACTGAGCTAAGGAGGAATTTTGCATTAGCGGTTGCAAATATACCTATTTTTTAATTCCGTCAAAATAAAACTATGGGAATTTTATTTTTTTATATATTTCGAAATGATGAAAATCTTGGAAAGACTATAAGGAATTAATTTCTTTAAGAAGTACAATACTTTCAGGAGATTTGCTTTTGGCAAGAGTTTCTTTGGCTTCTTTAATTTTGTTTTCTTTTAAAAGTGCCAAAGCCAAATAATATTGTATATCCTCATGAAAAGCACTTTCAGTTTTTTGTTTTGCCAATTGCAGATATTTTTCCGCTTGGCGCGCGTTGCCATTTGCCAAATTTGCAACACCTAAAAAATAAACCAAGGTGTCATTCTCTGGATTAGCGGCATAAATTGTTTCCCAACGGGATATTGCATCAGCATATTCCTTCCGTTTGTAGCTTACCATGCCATAGTAAAATTCATAATCAGAAGAAGTACCCATGGTGGTGGGGAGTCCAGGATCTGGTTTAAAGTTTTCAGCAAAAACCTTTTCGGGAGAATCTCCAGTAATTAAAATTGCCCAGGTACTAACCGAAATAAGTATCAAAAACGAAGCGGCTAGTGCCCACCATCCAACTGAAAATGATTTTTTTTCTGGTTCTTCTATGATTTCTGTATGAAATTCTTCCAAAGAATTTTTCATGTTGCGTTCTTCAACTCCTTTAAGCAAGAGCCGCTGCTCTTCAACCAAGGCTCGAAACTCTGGAAACAGCTCCATTCGTTTCTTGAAATCGGCTAGTGTATCTGTATCTAGTCTATTCAACAAATACGCATCTATGTTCTCTTGTTTTTGCTGATTGTTCTGTATTTCTTTATTTGGATCCATTGGGGATAATTTGGGTCAATTTTTTTAATTGCTCTTGGCAACGATATTTTGCATTTCGGGCCGAGGCTTCGTCCATAGCCATGATTTCGGCTATTTCTTTAAATGGTTTTCGTTCAAAATAGAAAAGTTTCAATAGCAACTGGCAACGCTCACCGAGACTGCTGAGTGATTCCATAATTAATTTGATTTTTCTGTTTTGTGCTTCGTTTTCATCTGTTTCGGGTTCATCATATTCTATCTCCCGATTTATAAATGTTGTGTTTTTATATTTCACAGACCGAACATAATCTAACCATTTGTGTTTTGCAATCTGAAAAATATATCCGTTAATTGCAGTTTCACTTACAGAAGAAAATTTATCGTCTTTAATATTCCGCCACATTGCCAAAAATGCTTCTTGATATACATCTTTCGCTTGTTGCTCATCACCATTGTTTTTAAGAACATACCGCTTCACTTTTGCAAAGTTTGTTTTATACAATTCTTTTAAGGTAGCAGCGTCATTTTTTTTAATGAGCACCACTGTTCTGTTTAATGGCAAATCGTTGAATTTTTGAGTTTTTGTTTTCTGCATTGGTCTTTAAACAATACAGAAAGATACAATTTATCGGCAATCGTTTTAATTTTTTTAAACAACTTAAGATAAATGGATATTTTTTTTCGTTTAAAGGAACTAATCCATCACCTATTTTATTGTTCAAAAGCCGAAAACTCAACTTCGCCATTTTAAACACATCGATTAAGGGAGGGACATGTCATCAAAAAAAATTAAAAAAAATACCTCAGTTGTTTTCTGAAGTATTTTTTTAAAAAAGGAATCTGTAAGTTAATCATTCAAACAACCAGCGATAAATGTCGTTCCCATTGGCGAATAGCACTAGTGCTATTAAAATAAAGAAACCGACCATTTGTGCATATTCCATAAACTTGTCATTGGGTTTTCTTCCTGTTACAATTTCATAGAGAAGAAACATTACATGGCCACCATCCAAAGCTGGAATTGGTAGAATGTTCATAAATGCAAGAATTATTGATATTAAGGCCGTAGTTGCCCAGAAACTTTGCCAATTCCAGGCATCTGGGAATAAATTTCCAATGGCTCCAAAACCACCAACCTGAGTTGCTCCTTTTTTAGTGAAAACATATTTAAATTGTTTCACATAGTCCCTTAAAGTATTATAACCATAACTGAAACCACCAACAATACTTTCTCCTAAAGAGTATTTAATTTCGGTGTTTCCCATCTGTGAAACAATATCCTTCCCAAAAGAATTTACACCAATTTTTCCTTCTGCATTTGGGGTCACTTTTAAAGTATCTTGTTGGTTTCCTCGCGCTACAACAATTGTGTTTTCTCGAGTTGAATTTTCATTTACCAAATTCTGAAATTCATCATAGTACTGTACGGGCTGACCATTAACAGAAACGATTTTATCGCCTTTTTGAAAGCCTGCCTTCGCAGCAGGATAATCAGTAAGAAGTGTATCAATGGTTGCAGACCGTCGAGGTTCAAACGGGAAGTGTGTATCGTTTTGGAACATTTTGGTTCCAGCATCTTCTGGCACCGAAATGGTTTCTGAAGTTCCATCGTTGTGTTTAACATCAACGGTTGAAACATTGCGCAGAAAGAGGTAACGGTTAATTTCCATCACATCATCCAATGGTTCCCCATTTACCGTCAAAATATGGTCGCCATCGCGAAAACCGTATTCTTTAAATTGTTGTGTAACCGAAAAACCCTGCGGAATGTCTTCGTTCGTGGTGATGTTTCTTCCATAGAAATATAGAATTCCCATATAAATTACAAACCCTAAAACAATATTTACAGTTACACCACCAAGCATAATAATAAGGCGTTGCCAAGCTGGCTTGCTGCGAAACTCCCACGGTTGTGGTGGCTGCGCCATTTGTTCCTTATCCATACTTTCATCAATCATTCCAGATATCTTTACATATCCTCCCAAAGGCAACCAACCAATTCCGTATACGGTATCGCCAATTTTCTTTTTGAAAAGTGAAAATTTCACATCAAAGAAAAGGTAGAATTTTTCAACTCTGGTTTTGAAAATTTTTGCAGGAATGAAATGTCCCAACTCGTGAAGCACGATCAATAAGGATAAACTTAAAAGAAGCTGAATAGTTTTTATAAAAAATGGACTCATAGTGTCTTGTATGTGTTTTTAATGGTCTCGATTAAATCATTTATTTCCAAAACCGAGCCTAAAATAATATTGCTTGCCAGTGTGTCAGTTTCGGCAAAAAATCGCACAAAAGTAACCTTTTAGAACTTGCAAAAAAAATAAGCGGGAGTGTTCCCGCTTATTTATCAATTATTTTGATTTTTTAACTTCTAAAAAATTTATTCTTTTATAATTGTTTTATTGATAACGCCTTGAGCAGTTTCCATTTGAAAAAACAAGATGCCTTTTGAAAACCTTGAAATATCAATAGTTTCCGAAAAGCTTTCTGAATAAAGCAGTTGTCCTAAAGCATTGTATATACGAACTTGGTCTACTTGCAATGCTTTTGGTTTGTGAAGGTTTATTAAACCTGAAGTTGGATTTGGATATAAAACAATTTGCTGATCGAAAGCTAAATTATCTGTACCTAGAATAACTTGATTGTTTTTAGAAATAATATCGTGTTCTGGGTCAAACTGAACGCCGTTTACCGTGAATGGCACGACAGGCTGAAAAGTCTGTCCATCAAACGTATTGTCCAAAACAACATCGAGTGTTTCGCCTTGTGTTCCATAGATTCTCAGTGGCACAGGCACTTCAAAAAAGGATACGGAAGGATCGCTTTGGAACTGAGATATTTCAATGTTCAAGCTTCCCGCATTCGCTTGGTTCCAACGAATGGTATATCTTGGGTATCCTTCTCCGTAAATCCAGTCATTAAAAAATTCTGAAAGATCTTCGCCACTGGCAGTTTCCATATTTCTTATGAGATCTCCAGTTTTTGCATAACCATAAGCGAGTGCAGGATCAGCCAAATAGTCCTTTAGGCCTTGAAAGAAAACAGCATCGCCTAATTTCTTTCTAAGCATATGTAAAACCATAGAGCCTTTATTATAGGTAAGTCTGCTGCTGAAAATTCTATTCACTGAGGTTGTGTCTTGGGCAGGAATATAAACGGATCCATTTGTTTCTTGCGTTATAGAGGAAATTTGATCCTGTTTCCAACTCCTAAAATCTGCTTCGGTATCAAGATTCTCGATTACCATTCCGGCCAAATACGTAGCAAAACCTTCATTAAGCCAAATGTCTTGCCAGCTTCCACAAGTTACCTTGTCTCCAAACCATTGATGCCCAAGCTCGTGGGCAATAAGTCCGCGGCTAAGTCCACCCATAAAGGAAACTGTAGTGTGTTCCATTCCGCCACCCCAGCCAAATTCGGCATGTCCGTATTTTTCATCAGCAAAAGGATAAGGTTCAAACAGATCTGCATAAAGGTTCATAATATCTACAGTAACAGGAGTTCTGGATTGTGCGTAGCTAAGATCTTCAGGATATATATAATTTATAATCTCAAAAGGGTTTCCATTGTTAGCAACGGTATGTGAATATACGGTATAGTTTGTAACTGCTATGGCCACCAAATAGGCAGGAATAGGATGTTGATGTCTGTAATGCGTTGTTTTGTTGCTTCCATTTATTGTTTGTCCGAGTTCTAAACCGTTGGAAACTGCCACATATTCTTCATTCGAAGGATTGAAACGCGGGGTGGTAATATAAACATCAATCATATCTATTTTATCGATCAAATCCTGTTTACACGGCCACCAAGCTTTTGCGCCAAAAGGCTCCGAAAGAGTCCACATAACTGGATCGCCTTCGTGGGTGTCCACTTCAAAAGAGCCAAAACCTGAACTTATTGGGTTCCCGGAATAACTTATGGAAAGTGAGTCTAAAACACCCTGATTTTGCATTTGAGGAAGAGTGATTACAACTTCGTCATTATTATTTTGTGTGAAGGAAAGCGGTGTGCCTCTTTGTGTTACTTGTGAAACGGTCATATTATCCACAAGTTCAAAGGTAATGGCGTTCATGTTTTCCTTTGCTTCAAAATGTGAAGTGACTTTCCCGCTAATAAAAGGTTGAGAAGGATCTACGTTTAATTCTAACCGCGCGTATTTAAGATCATAATTGCCGGTGTTCATGTTGCGTTCAGTAGTAAATAGACCGGTCGCGGCTTTAGCTTCAGCTTCGCTGATGTCTTCCGAACGAAAATTTTGCGAAAAGGAAAAAAAGGAAATTAAAAATAAAAAGGGGAGTACTAATACTTTCATTGGATTTAATTATTTTAAATAGGGTTTTATAGAAATTGATCAAATTTTTTTAATACTGAAAGAGCAATAAATCAAGAATTCATTTCAATATGAAATTTGGATGTTAAATGTATTCATTTTGATATTATTAGGCGTTATTTTTGCACCCAAATATGGACTTTCAGTCTAAAATTTAACGCAATGCTTACTTTTTTCAGTAAATATAAATTTTTCGCAGTTTTTTTTCTTATTCTTTCAATCATCATTATCACAATTATTTACCAGATAATGAAACCGAAAGAAGTGCTTAAAATCTATCAGCCTGCAGATGTTTCAACTGAGCTTGTGGACACCACGCTTCAGTATGTAAAAAAATACCACACTATTGCAGATTTTAGTTTGACCAATCAAAATGGAAAGACCATTACCCAGGAAGATTATAAGGATAAAATATATGTTGCCGATTTTTTCTTCACAACTTGTCAGACCATTTGTCCAATAATGACAAGCCATATGGCAGAAATACAGGAAAAACTAAAAAATGATGATCAGGTAATGCTACTTTCACATAGCGTAACTCCAGAAATTGACACTGTTGCCCAACTTAAAAAATATGCCTTAGAAAAAGGGGTTGATGATGCCAAATGGAATTTGGTGACTGGCGATAAAAAAGAAATCTACGATCTTGCAAGAAAATCCTACTTAGCAGCCAAAGATGTTCCTTATTCAGAAAATGACCTGGTCCACACCGAAAACTTTGTATTGGTTGATAAAAAGAAACGTATACGAGGTTTTTACGACGGAACAGATCCTGAATCTATTGAAAAATTATTAGCAGATATTAAAATTTTGGAGCGGGAAGATTGATTCCATAAGTCTCTCTAGTTTCAATGGCAAAAAATTTCGAAAGGTCTTTCTCTACGTCCTTTTTTTCCTTTACTTTTGCCTTGTTTAAATTCAATCTAAATAAAAATGATTACAATTGCTTCGTTAAAAAAAGGGCAGCGTGGCATCATCAAAGAGTTTTCCGTAGATGTTGTTCCGCTAAAGCTTTTGGAGATGGGCTGTCTTCCTGGCAATGAAGTAACCCTAGTACAAATAGCTCCATTTAATGATCCATTGTACCTAAACATTAATGGGAGCCACCTTGCAATTCGCAAAGAAACAGCCAGTAAGATTGAAATTGAACTGATATAATAAAAAAACATCTGCTCTATACAGAGTGGAGCCAAAGTATGGCAAAACACATAAATGTTGCACTTATTGGAAACCCCAACACCGGAAAAACCTCTGTGTTTAACCGGCTTACGGGACTGAACCAAAAAGTGGGAAACTATCCTGGGATCACTGTTGAAAAGAAACAAGGCACTTGCAAATTTGGTCGTGCATGCAAGGTTCACGTTTTGGATTTGCCGGGGACATACAGTTTGAACGCTTCCTCAGTTGACGAAAATGTTGTTATAGAATTACTTCTGAATAAAAACGACAAAGATTTTCCCGATGTTGCAGTAGTGGTTGCAGATATAGAAAACCTTAAGCGAAACCTGCTTCTTTTCACACAAATAAAGGATTTAGGTATTCCTACTATTCTTGCCATCAATATGTCCGATAGGATGAAGCGGAAAGCAATTTCACTTGATGTTGCGTTGCTTGAAGAAAAATTAAAGACCAAAATCGCCCTCATCAGTTCGCGAAAAAATCTTGGTTTTGATTATTTAAAGGAATTGATTGAAAACTACAATCAACTTTCCACGAAACCAAGCCTGAACGCTTCCAGCATTTCACCAGAATACTTTGATCGTTTGCGAAAGGCATTTCCCAATCAGGACCTTTACAAGCTTTGGCTAGTGATAACACAGGACGTGAATTTCGGAACATTGAATAGAAATGATCTGAAAGGAGTGGCTTCATTTCAAACGGAATCCGTAAGCAACCTGAAAAGGCTTCAGCAAAAAGAAACTGTTGCGCGCTATAAGTTTATCAACGAAACTTTAAAGGAAACGCTTCACATAGATACTGCAAACGCAAAAGATTTAAGAAGCCGCTTGGATCGAATATTGACCCATAAAGTTTGGGGCTACGTTATTTTCTTCGGAATACTGTTGCTCATTTTTCAAGCTATTTTTGATTGGAGCGCTTACCCGATGGATTTTATTGACAGCACCTTTGCTTCTCTAAGTGAATGGTCCAAAACTTCATTACCACCAGGAGACTTTACCAACTTAATTTCTGAGGGAATTATTCCCGGATTGGGTGGAATTGTGATTTTTATCCCACAGATCGCTTTTCTTTTTCTCTTTATTTCAATTTTGGAAGAAACGGGCTATATGAGCCGCGTTGTTTTTTTAATGGACAAATTGATGCGTCGTTTTGGTTTGAGTGGAAAGAGTGTTGTGCCTTTAGTGGCTGGAACAGCGTGCGCCATTCCCGCTATTATGGCCACCCGAAACATTGAAAATTGGAAGGAGCGCTTGATTACTATTTTGGTTACTCCTTTCACTACGTGTTCTGCACGTTTACCCGTGTATCTGATCATAATTTCCTTGGTTATTCCCGATGATCGGGTTTTGGGAATTTTTAGCTTGCAAGGCCTTACCTTAATGTTTATGTACGTTTTAGGTTTTGGTGCGGCTATTTTTTCAGCGTATTTGTTAGATAAAATTCTTAAAATAAGAACCAAAAGTTTCTTTGTTGTGGAAATGCCAAATTATAAACTTCCCCTTCCAAAGAACGTATTGATTACCGTAGTTGAAAAAACTAAGGCTTTCGTTTTTGGTGCGGGAAAAATTATATTAGCAATTTCAATTATTCTTTGGGTTTTGGCTTCTTATGGTCCAGGGAATTTTAATAATGCAGAGGAAATTATTCAAAAGCAGTACGCTTCCCAAAATCTTTCTAAAGAAGATTTAGCAATGCATGTGGATTCTTATAAATTGGAACATTCCTATATTGGACATGTGGGCCATGCCATTGAACCTGTAGTTAGACCTTTGGGCTATGATTGGAAAATTGGAATTGCTATTGTAAGTTCTTTCGCTGCACGAGAAGTATTTGTAGGAACATTAGCAACTATTTATAGTGTGGGAAGTGAACAAGAAGAAACCATTAAAAACAGAATGGCAGCAGAAATAAATCCCGTTTTGGGAGGCCCGCTTTTCAATTTTGCAAGTGGGGTTTCATTGTTGCTGTTTTATGCTTTTGCAATGCAGTGTATGAGTACATTGGCAATTGTAAAAAAGGAAACTAACAGCTGGAAATGGCCAATGTGGCAATTATTTGTAATGTCAGCCATTGCTTATGTCGTGGCGCTGGCAGCCTATCAATTTCTGAAGTAAATTTTTAAGTATCTTTGTATTATGCAAACAATTTTAGTCTTAATAACATTTTTAGTGGCAACAGGCTTTTTACTTAAAAAGTTTGTGTGGAACCCACTCTTTGAGGCACGTCAAAACTCAAGCGGCACACTTGATGGCGGAAAGACTAAATGCGGAAAGAAAGACTGTGGTTGCCACTAAATCAATTATTTTTTTCTTCACAAACCAACAAAACATATCCTTTTTCTTCTCCTGTACTTTCTGAAGTTGGATAAGGCTTAAGTGTTAGTCCATTGATGGCAAAACTGGTAGAGCTATATAAGTTTGTGTTTTTTTCTTCGCCGGGTTTTGTTTCTCCAAAAGTCAAGATTTTTTCTTCGGTTTTTCCGTTTGAAGTTACAGAAACTTTTACTTTCGCACGACCAGCCCAGATACAATTCACTCCAGTTGGGCAGCGAGAATCTTCAATAACTTCCATGAATTTTATGGAAACACCTTTTAAAACTACTGTTTCGCCTTTCGGGACTTTCACGGCAATTTTTGGGGTTTCCGCTGAATCCTCTTGCCCAAAAGCGAAAGATGAAAAAAGGATTAAGACTGCTAAAATGGAATTTTTCATAATATTGATTTTTCAATTTTAAAGATACATTAAAAAATAGTGCCAAAAGAAGTCAGCAAATTAAAAATCCTGGATACAAAACCTTTCTTAAAATGATTTTAAACGATGAAAACGGGAATTTTTACTTTATGCCGAACACTGTCAACAGTGGTTCCGAAAAGTAAATCTTTAAATCCGCTGTGCCCATGACCGCCTAAAACCAGCAAATCAAATTCGGTTGCATTTACAATTTTTGGAATGTGCTTTTTTGGAGAGCCAAATCCTAATTTAACAGAAACCTTGAAACCTTTTTCTTCCAGTTTTTCTTTATAGGTATTTAAAAAAGCCTCATCACTTTCGGTTTCATAATCGTCAATCTCATCTCCATAAATCATAGCTCCTGGCGTTTCTACAATATGAATGAGTGTATATTCGGCATCTTTACCCCCTAGTTGCAGCGCAGCGGAAATGCTTTTCTCATCAGAAGTTGAAAAGTCCACTGGAATAGCAATTTTTTTATAGGAAAGCGGTCGGGCCAGTTCGTCCACTTTCGCATCAAGGATATGGGGAACCATTTTTCTATTTTCTGTTTTAAAATCTTTTACAGTGGTTTTGAAAGTTATATAAATCAGTAACACTGCTGCTCCAATAGCTGCCGGTATTACCAATGTCCAAATATAGATTGGGTTTTCAGAAGTTGTGAGCCAGCCTGTAATTTCATCATAAACCAGTTTTGCATTCAATCCAACAATTATAATAGTTATGAGCCAAGAGCCGATGCGCAATGGCCATTTTATATGAAAACCATTCATCATCTTTTTGCTGCTCACAAAATGAATTAAAGGGATTATCGCAAAACCAAGTTGAAGGCTTAATACTACTTGGCTTAATACAAGCAGCTTTCCTGTGCCGCTTTCTCCGAAATAAATAACTGTGAAAAGAGCAGGAATAATTGCGAGCATCCGTGTAATTAATCTGCGAACCCACGGTTGGATGCGCAAATTTAAATGCCCTTCCATCACAATTTGTCCTGCCAGCGTTCCCGTTAACGTACTACTTTGCCCAGCTGCAATAAGGGCGATTGCAAAAAACATAGGCGCTAAATTTGAACCTAAAAGAGGTGCTAATAATTCGTGCGCGTCTTGTATTTCAGCAACTTCATACATTCCGTTTTTATGAAAAACTGCCGCCGCAAGTATTAAAATTGCTGCATTCACAAAAAAGGCCAAGTTTAGCGCAATTGCGGAATCTATAAAATTGAATTTCAAAGCTTGCTTAATTCCTTTTTTTGTCCTTTCTATTTTTCGGGATTGTACGAGGGAAGAATGTAGGTAAAGATTATGAGGCATAACAGTTGCCCCAATAATACCAATGGCAATATAAAGCGCTGCACTGTTGGGAAGAGAGGGAATGAAGCCCGCCATAAGATCTCCCATATCGGGTTTCGCAAAAAACATTTCAATAACGAAGGAACCTCCAATAATAAAAATTAAGCCGATAATGAATACTTCCATTTTGCGCATCCCTTTATTCAAAAGGAAAAGCAGCAAAAATGTGTCCAATGCAGTAATTGTAACACCCCAAACCATAGGTAGTCCAAAAAGAAGGTTTAAACCAATGGCCATCCCGATAACTTCAGCTAAATCGCAGGCAACAATGGCGATTTCAGCTAATATATAGAGAACAAAATTTACAAAGGGATTGTAGGCTTCTCGGGATGCTTGGGCTAAATCTCTTCCGCGAACAACCCCCAAACGCGCACAAAGGCTTTGAAGTAATAATGCCATAATGTTACTCATCAACAATACCCAAATCAACGTATAGCCAAATTGACTTCCTCCCGCAATATCTGTGGCCCAGTTTCCTGGGTCCATATAGCCAACACTCACTAAATATGCTGGCCCCAAAAAGGCGAGTAATTTTTTCCAAGTTGATTTTTTACCAGAAGTTTCAATGGTTCCATGTACTTCTTCCAGCGATCTGTGGCTTCTTCTATCCATTGCTATTCTTGGGTTTGAACATACAGGTTTTCGGCTATTTTATGAGAAATGAAGAATTGCTCACTCCCAACTTGAATTATCATTGACCCGTCAAAAAATTCTTTCCCCAAAACTCTGATTTTGGTGCCGATACTGATTTTTTTCTTATCTAAATATTGAAGAAATTCTGGGCTAGATTCTTTTACGCCTACACAAACTCCTTTTTGGTTTTTATCAATTTCTGAAAGCAATTTTTTCTCTGTCCGTTTTAAAACACCGTGTTTGTCTGGAATAGGGTCACCGTGTGGATCAAATTCAGGACTTCCTAGAAATTTATCTAGACGTATTATTAACTCTTCAGATTGAATGTGCTCTAATTGTTCTGCTATTTCGTGAACTTGATCCCAATGAAAGCTCAATTTTTCTACTAAAAAAACTTCCCATAATCTGTGTTTTCGAATTACGTTAGCCGCTACTTTCTTTCCTTCCGCCGTTAATTGCACTCCCTTATAACGCTTATAGGTGAGCAATTTTTTTTCTGCGAGTTTTTGAATCATGTCAGTAACAGATGATGGCTTGGTTTCCATACTCTCTGCAATTGCGTTGGTGCTCACTTCACCTTGAAATTCGTGTTCTAAGTGAAATATGGCTTTTAGATAATTTTCTTCGGCTAATGTAAACATAGGTACAAAAGTAAATATATTTTTCTATTTATGCAGATATAATTTTTAGTCTAATCTAAAAATAGAAATTGATGTGATACTTTATCAACTGAATGTCTGAATTTTAAACCCTTAGAAAAGAAGTAATTATTGGTGAAAGCTAAAACCCGCGCTCCTTTTGAAGCTGTTCATAAGCTTCCTGCACTTTTTTGAACTTTTCCTCGCCACCTTTTTGATGGGCTTCGTCCATATGCTGTAGTTTATCGGGATGGTATTTTTTTACCATCGTTCGGTAAGCAGATTTTATTTCAGAAACGGTTGCTGTTCTTTCAATTTCTAAAATTTTATAGGCACTGTCCGGATTTTTGAAAAACATTGCTTTTATACTTTCAAAATCACGCGCAAACACTCCCAAAAATCCTGCAATCCTATTAATTTCATTTACTTCGGAAGTTGAAACGCTACCATCTGCATTCGCAATACTGAACAGAAAATGAAGAATTTGCAAGCGGCTTTCGTAGCGAGTTCTTTGCTGCAAAAGACTGCAAATGTTCTGTGCTGAAATTTCACGCTTCTTTATTACTTCATTAAAAACCTTAAAGGTTGCGTTGGCTCGCTCCCTTCCATAAGCTTGCACAAAATATTGGCGTACATAATCCAGTTCGGTTTGGCTAACATGACCGTCTGCTTTTATAACCAATGAGGCTAAGGATAATAAATTCAGTTCAAAATCTGCGGGAGTAACTTCTTGCTGGGCCGTGCCAAATGAAGTTTGAAAAGTTTTACCTTTTGTATTAAAATTATCGATAAGACTTCCTATTAAAAAACCAATAAAAGCACCAGGAATCCTATAAAGTGCATATCCAAGAACGGCTAATAACCAACGAAGCATACCAATGTAATTTTTCTTTTTCTAAGCCGACAAAGGTACTCAATTAAAAAAACTAATTTCAAATAACAAATACCAAACATGTACAAGCACTTGTGTTTTGAATTTTATGATTTCTTTAAAATTTGGAGCAGTGTATTTGGAACTTTCTAAAAATCAAAATTCGTATCTTTACAGCCACATTTTTATAATAATTAAAATAAATATTTATGTACCCACCCGAACTAGTAAAACCAATGCGTGAAGACCTTACCAGAGTAGGTTTTTCCGAACTATATACAGCTAATGATGTTGAAGAAGCATTAAAAAAAGAAGGAACAACTTTAGTCGTTGTAAATTCTGTTTGTGGTTGTGCTGCCGCCAACGCACGTCCTGGTGCAGCAATGTCCCTTGATAACAGTAAAAAGCCAGATCATTTAGTAACTGTTTTTGCAGGTGTTGACCGCGAAGCTGTAGATACTGCTCGAGCTAACATGGTTCCATTTCCGCCAAGTTCACCTTCTATGGCATTGTTCAAAAATGGCGAATTGGTTCATATGCTGGAACGTCACCATATTGAAGGCCGCCCTGCACAAATGATTGCCGAGAATTTGAAAGGCGCATATAATGAATACTGTTAATTATTAAAATTGTAGCGTTATGAAAATGACGAAACCATTTACTGTTGTTATCGGCATTTTGGCACTAGGTGCTCTTATTTTTAATATCTATCAAGACCCAAAAGTTTCCCATTTATTTGGAAAAGAAATAAATGATTGGTTATACAGAGCCTTTTGGTTATTGATTGTTGGCCTTTGTGTTTACAACTACATATACATAGATCGCAATACATTAAAGAATAAATCAAAATCAAAACGTTGATTTTGAAAACTTAAACAAGTAAAAAGTAAAACCGTCTTTTTTAAGGCGGTTTTCTTATTTTTGAACCGAATGAAATCACTATCAAAAATTATTAGCTATCCTTTTTCAGTTTTGTTTTACCTTCTCTTTGGTATTACAATCTTGTTTTTTCATCCTGTTCAGTGGGTTTGTTTTAACTGGTTTGGCTACACCGCACATAAAAAAAGTGTTGATTATTTTAATTGGACTTTATTGCGGTGTTTAAACGTTTTGGGAACAACTTTTCACGTTGATATAAACGCGAGCATTCCCAGCAATGTGCCGATAATAATTGTTTCCAACCATCAAAGTATGTGGGATATTTCTCCTTTAAGTTGGTATTTACGGAAATATCATCCCAAATTCATTTCCAAAGTAGAATTAGGAAAAGGAATTCCTTCTGTTTCATATAACTTGAGGCACGGAGGTCATATTTTAATTGACCGAAAAAATCCACGACAAGCCATTGTTGAAATGGTGAAGTTTGCAAAATATCTTCAGAAGTTTAACAGAAGTGGTGTTATTTTTCCAGAAGGAACGCGCAGCAAGACGGGCATTCCAAAACCTTTTCGAAGAACCGGACTTCAGGCGCTTTTCAAAAAAATACCTGATGGATATGTAGTTCCAGTTACCATCAACAACAGCTGGAAATTGCAACGTTGGGGAATGTTCCCGATACAAATGGGCGTTCGGCTTGAAATGGTGGCACATCCCGCAATCAAAATCGAGGATTACGATGTTGAAATGCTAATAGATAAAGTGGAGGAAACAATCACTTCAAAAATCCACAAATAATGGCTTCATTTTCTTCCGAAGAAATAATTCAAAATACAATCAATTTCGTTAAAAATGAGTTGAAGGATGCCGAAGGTGGCCATGATTGGTTTCATATTGAACGGGTTTATAAAAATGCGCTACTTATTTCCGAAAGTGAAGACGTTGATAAAACTGTTGTTGCCCTTGGCGCATTACTTCACGACATAGCCGATTCAAAATTCCACAATGGCGATGAAACCGTTGGGCCAAAATTGGCACGTCAATTTCTAAAATCACAAAACTTTTCAGAAGAAATAATTGACCACGTTGTAAAAATCATTGAAAATATTTCTTTCAAAGGTGGAAACAAATCGCAGGAATTTCGGTCTAATGAATTAGATGTTGTGCAGGATGCTGATAGGCTTGATGCTCTCGGAGCGATGGGAATTGCACGTACTTTCAACTACGGAGGTTTCAAAAACCGAAAACTATACGATCCCAAAATAAAACCTAATTTGAATATGACCCCTTCGGAATACAAGGCTTCGGATGCGCCAACAATCAATCATTTTTATGAAAAACTTTTGTTGTTAAAAGATAAAATGAACACGAAAACTGGACGAAAAATTGCTGAAGAAAGGCATCAATTTATGGAAGTATTTCTAAAACAGTTTTATTCGGAATGGAAAGGAGCGAAGTGACTTTAAAACAACTTCATCTGCGGATTCTTAAGCTTTATAAAATGCGAAGTATCCAAAGGTTCGCTTTGTCTATCCTTTAAATATCTTTTCTTGGCAATTGCCATCGTGTTTTTCACTTGTTCACTAATTGTTCCTTCACCCTTCATTCGTCTTCCCCAATTGCTGTCGTTGAGGTTTCCGCCGTGACACTCGGCTATCTGGTTTAGAATTCGTTCGGCTTTATCTGGAATGGTTTTGTGTGCCCAATCCTTAAAAATTTCAGCAATCTGACCATTCAATCTTACAATGGTGTAGCCAACATCTATTGCCCCAAGTTCTGCAACCTTTTTTACCAAAGGCAGAATTTCATGACTGTTCAATGAAGGAATAATTGGAGCCATCATCACACGAACTGGAATACCATGTTCCGAAAGTATTTCCACTGTTTTTAGGCGTTGTTTGATGCTCGCGGTTCGGGGCTCCAAAAGTCTTCGCGTATCTTCTGAAAGCGAAGTGATCGAAATGTTTACTGAAATTATATTCAGTTTTGCCATTTCTTTCAAAATATCAAGATCGCGAAGGATTAATGAATTTTTGGTAATTATTCCCGTGGGGTGTTTCCACTTTAGCATTACCTCCAAGCATTTTCGGGTGATTTCCAGCTTGCGTTCCAGAGGTTGGTAGCAATCCGTATTTCCTGAAAAAACGATGGTGTTTCCCTGCCAGTTTTTGGAACTAATTTTTTCCTCTAAAAGTTGTGGCGCATTTCTTTTGAATAGAATATTTCGTTCAAAATCCAGCCCAGCACCATAACCCCAATACTCGTGACTGTTCCGTGCATAACAATACACACAGCCGTGCTCGCAGCCTTGATAGGGGTTTGCAGAAAATCCCATACCAACATCGGGGCTTTCAACTTTATTTACAAATGTCTTCGGAAAAACTTCAATGTAATTTGTTTTGTTCTTATCTGCTTCTTCACCTTCCACTTCACAGAAATTAAGGTATTCATCTAATACTTCGTGACTATTTTCGAAGAAACGGTTATTTACATTTTTCTGAGCGCCACGGCCTTTTAAGAAGTCAGCAGACATAAAAAAACTTTGAAGATTTGATTTCTTCAAAGTTAATTATTATTTGGAATATATCCTTTTATATTTGGAAATATTCCTATTGATTTATTGCTTTTTCAAATTTTTCTTTCCCGCCAACAACTGGAATTTCAAGAGTTGTTCCATCAAGATCAACCGTTAATATAGTTCCCGGTTGGGGCAAAAGTGTGAATTTGTTGTCGCTTGAAAAAATCATCAAGCCAATTTGTTGCCCAGCTGGAATTACTTGATCGTCTGGTATAAGATTAAAAGACATTTCGTAGAACTTCCCAGGCTCTAAAGGTTCACTTTCCGAAATGGATTTGTAATTCTGCGGGTCTGCCCAACCTCGTGTAATAATATTATCGGTTATTTTTGCATTCTTGTCTTTATTCCAAGGCAAGGAAACCATCCAAGCGGAAAGGTTTGCCGCTGGTTTGCTACTGGCCAATTTTATATTCAATTTTGAAAGACCAGAAAGATGCAAGTCTTCTTTTAGAATCGGTGTTACAAAAAGCAATCTATGAATTGAAGTTGAAAGTTGTGCGAGTGAATCTCCAGAAAAATTGTAATCATCTCTCAACATAGCATGTAATTGTACTGTACTCTTTTTTTCAATGGCCAAAACTCCTTCATTTGGGGAGGTGGAATTTAAGTGAAGCGTAACTTTTTTAGCATCCGGATTTGGATAATCGGCGTAGGGAGTAGGGTTGTCGTTTTTATCGTTTTCACGAACAATCCAAGCTTTTGGACCTTTTTCAACTCCGTTATCAATTCCGAAGAGATATTTCGTAAACCATTTATTCATCATTGAAAATGGGGGCGGACCACCGTGTCCGTATTGATGATAATAGATTTTTACGGGAAGCCCCATTTCCTCGGCTGCTTTGTAAATCCTATAGCTATGCTCCGGCATTACGTTCCAATCATTAAAACCGTGCGACATAAATAAAGCGGCTTTCATGGGTTTCATATCATTCAAATAATCGCGACCTGCCCAAAATTCATTATAATCACCAGTTTTGCGGTCTATGCCATTTTTTATTTCTTTATCGCGATAGGTTGCATCACCATAAGCACGTTTTGATTCGTCGCCACTATGGATAAAATCGTAAAGTACATCAACGTCTTCACCCAAATAACCTCCAGGTGAACGCACCAGACCATTGCTTCTATAATAGTTATAATAGGAAGTATTTGGCGCGATCGGAATGATAGCCTCAAGGCCTTCAACACCCGTAGTTGCTGCTGCCAAAGGAATGGTTCCATTGTAGGAAGTACCCGTCATCCCCACTTTTCCAGTGGTCCAATATGCTTTCACTTCTTCGTTTCCGTCTGGAGTTGTGTAGCCTTTTGCACGGCCGTTCAGCCAATCAATAACTGCTTTTGGTGCCAAGGATTCATTATCCCCGCCCACGGTGGGAGAACCCTGCGAGAGTCCTGTTCCTGGGGAAGAAGAATGAACTACTACATATCCACGCGGAACCCACGTCTTAATTTGTGTGTTAGAAATTATGGGTCGTTCGCCTCTTCTAGTTACTGATGGATGTACAATTTCCTTTTCGGGAGCTCCTATTTCGTGGTGCACATCGTGAAAAGCTCCTTCAACCTCTGGTGCAACGCCTGCGAAATATGGGCTGGATTCATAAACTACGGGAAGTTTCAATCCATCCTCTGTTTGTTTTGGTCTTGTAACGTCAACGTGCATTCGGTCTGGTTTGCCATCGCCGTCTGTATCAAAAGTAGTTTCTACCCACAGATCTGTTCTAATCCAATCGTTTGAGTTTTCAAAAGCTGGAACAATTTGGGCCTCGCCATCCTTAAACCACGGTTCGGCTTTTTCTTGGGCAATTGCTGAAAATGTAAAAGCCAAAACGAAGCTTAGTACAAGATATATTTTCATATTATTTAGAATTTTAATTATTGCCTCAGAAAATTAGTCTTTTTATGGTTTACTAAAGTTTAGTATATTAATCAAATTTACACAAAATAAAAATCAACGTTTCTGAACAAATTTTTACTGAATGTTTATCTTAAGAAATTGTTTTTTCGATTTTTTTCGTCCCACAAAAACCATTTCCCTGCCATCCAAGGTGGTATTGGTTCCTTGGCTTATAAAAAATGGCACTTCAGAGTCTTTATCGCCTAAAATGCTCTTATAGGAATATTTGCCATCAGCATCTATTTTTATGGCAAACAATGATTTTCCTTCCTTAAACTCCAACCGATCATTACTGATGGTTCTTATTTTATCGGAACAGTTTATAAATAAATAAGTATCGTCATTCACAATGGTTGAGGCAAAGGAAAGATACTCCATTTGTGCTCCAGAGGTTGCCTGCCGTTTGTTGATGTTTCTGGCCCAAACCAACTTTCCTTCCTCGCTGATTTTAACGGTAACAATATCGTCAAAATGATAAGTAGTTCGAGTATTCATGCCTCCATTGGACGACATCATAGTGTGCTGTGTAATATAAAATTCTTCCGCATTTAACACAATATCACCATTTGGTGTAAGGTGTTTACTCCTCAATGTTAAGTTACGGAGCTCTTTATCTTTTACTTTTCCATACTTATCATTGATAAATTCTTCTGAAAAGGGTATAAACGATTTTTGTGTAATATTTAAGGAAGTAGGATCAAGATTGAAACGGCAGACTCCTTTATACCGGGAGTCATTCTTTTCGGAATAAAAGCCAGCACAGCTTATGGAATTCTCGCTACGCAAAGTAAAGAGTGATCCCACAAAATTATCATCAGTTTTAAAACTGGCCTGTGTTTCCCCACTTTCATTTATTTTATGAAGTTCATAGTGATAGTTTGCCTTTCCGTCCTTTTTGGTCTTTCGGGATTCGTTTTCAAAAACCTTTCCTAACAGGAAAATGTCTCCAGTATTATCGTCCACGTCCACATTTTCATAAATGAAGAATTTATCCTTAATATCTCTTTTGAATTCTTTTTGGAAAACTTGGTCCAGGTTTTTATCAAACACATAGAGCAGTTGGTTTTGCGACTCTTTATCCTTTATATCGAAATTGACGGCAAAATAGTTTTTGTTTTTTGAAAAAGTAACTTCCCCGAAGGCTCCTCGATCCATTTGGCTCCAGCCATTGTCAATAAAGAAGATACCAATGCCGACGCCAAAATAGCGTTTCACGTCTTCTTCTGGTAGGGAAAAGAGGGTTTTTGGTGAAAATTGAAGGTCGGATAGCGTTGATTCCAAGACATTGAATTTTAAAATTTCGGCATCTTTGTCATAAGCCGTTTCCATAATGTAAACCATGTCTTGGCTAATCATTAAACCTTGGAAGTCATTATCTTTTCTTTCAATTTCGGTTTCCTTTAAAAGTTTTAGATTTTTATCGTAATGCTCAATATAATATCCCTTTGGCATTTTCATAAAACCGCCAAAATATACACGTACGGTTACAAAACCGCCTTGGCCGTCACCTTCGGAATACAAAAGCTCGGTATGTTTTTTATCATCCTTAAAAACCTCGCTTTGACTTGATTTTATTGAAATTTCCTGGGAATGTGCCGTGATGGCGCATGCTAAAAAAAGTAGGGCAAAAATTTTTCTCATTATTTAATTTATTTAGGTTTTTACGGGCTGTAAAATACAAAAGCAAATTAAATATCTATTAAAAAATTACTTCCCCGGAAAATCAGCTTTTCTCTTTTCAAGAAACGCTTGGGTACCTTCTTTAAAATCCTCAGTACCAAAGCAGTTGCCGAACTCTTCAATTTCCACTTCAAAACCGTTTTCGCCGTCTTCATAATTGGCATTTATGGCTTTAATCGCTGAAGCAATTGCAACGGAGGAATTTTTCATAATTTTCCCAGCTATTTTTTCTGCAAATTCAAGTAATTCTTCAGGAGTTGTCACGTGGTTTACCAAACCGTATTGAAGCGCTTGTGTTGCATCAATCATTCCTGCAGTCATAATCATTTCCATCGCACGGCCTTTACCAACAAGTTGCGGTAAACGCTGCGTACCGCCATAACCTGGAATAACGCCCAATGAAACTTCGGGAAGTCCCATTTTTGCATTATCGGAAGCAATACGGAAATGTGACGCCATTGCCAATTCCAATCCACCACCCAGTGCAAAACCATTTACGGCAGCTATTACAGGTTTTGATAAGTTTGCAACAAAATCAAACAGTAGTTCTTGTCCTTTTGCAGCCAGCTTTCCACCTTCTTCAATTGAAAAATCGGCAAATTCACTAATGTCCGCTCCTGCAACAAATGCTTTTTCGCCGCTTCCCGTTATTATTACCACTTTCGTTTTGAAAGAATTTTCAGCTTCCTCAAAAGCATCGTGCAACTCTTGGATTGTTTCACGATTAAGCGCGTTCAATTTTGAGGGGCGGTTAATGGTAATGGTTGTAATGCCGTTTTCGGTTTTGGAAAGTATGTTTTGGTAGCTCATTTTAAAAGTTTAAAGTTCAAAAGCTGAATATTTATTAAAGACAAAGCTACTAAAAACCTTAAAGGATTGCGGGAAACGAAACTTTAAAAGTTGTTTTTTCTTCAGATGAGTCTAGTGTTATAGTGCCACCATAGGTTTCCACAATATTCTTAACCATTCCTAAGCCAAGACCCATACCACTCGTTTTAGTGGTAAATTGTGGCTCAAAGATGAAATTTTTGTTTTCCTCAGGTACGCCTATTCCATTGTCTGTGACCAAAATGTTCACAAAAGCACCATCCGTTTTAACCACAACGTCAATTCTTGGTTTGGATGGATTTTTTTGTTCAATGGATTGAATGCTATTTTTCACCAAATTGGTTATTACGCGAATGAGTTGGGTTCGGTCAAAACGCGCACGTACTTCCTCTTCATCTGAAAAGAAATAGATGTAATCTTCATTAAAAATGTCTAATGACAGTTTGCTTATTTTCACCACATTCAGTGTTTCATCTTGCTGGGCGGGCATTTTTGCATAGGTAGAAAACGCCGAAGAAATGGAGCTCAATGTATCAATTTGTTGCAATAGCGTATTGGTGTATTCTGCCATTTTTTTGTCAATATCTGGATCGTTACAATCAAACTTGCGTTGAAAGCTTTGCACAGTCAGCCGCATAGGTGTTAATGGGTTTTTAATTTCGTGGGCAACCTGTTTTGCCATTTCGCGCCAAGCCGTTTCACGTTCACTCGCAGCAAGTTCGGCAGCACTGTTTTCAAGCTCGTCGATCATTTGATTATAGCTTTTTACAAGTATTGCAATTTCTTGTGTTGTATCGTGTATATGGATTTTTTTGTTTCGTGTGTCAAAACGGGTTTCGGAAAGCTTATCGCTTATTTCTTTTAAAGATCGCGTAATGTATTTTGAAAGAAAATAAGACAAAATAATAGCGACCAGCAACATAAAAAAGTATGCTACACCAAGCCGGTAAAGATACTCAGTAAGTTCTGTGGTAATAAAACCATCGTCTTCAATATAGGGTAAGTTGAGAATGGCGAGGGGTTTAAAATAATTATCGGTAATGTAGGTATAGGAAGATTGATATTTCTGTCCGTTCTCCTCAAACTCTTTTATATAACTTTTTGTGGGAGAAACTTGAAGGGCTTTCAAGGCTTCTTCATTCATTTTTGGTGATACAGTGTCCTTAAAAAATGAAGGTTTTGACGATTTTAATAGATTTCCGTTCAAGTCATATAGAAAAATCTCAAGGCTGTGAATATCCTTTATTTCATATATTTTATCTTTAAAAATAAGTGGGATTTGGGCAGTTTCAACAGGATATGTTGTGGTTTTTAAAATGTAATTTATGTTTTCACGAATGGCGGCTTCTTTTCGCAATAAACGATCGCGGTGATAATCCTGTGCTTCTTCCTTATATTGAAATACAGTAACAATGGCAATGAGTATCGAGGCTCCCAGAACCAATAGGAACATAGAAAGAAAGATGCGGGTGCGAAGCGATTTTTTGTAAAAGTACATTTACATTATTTTGAAGAAAGATAGCAATAATTAAACCGTTTTAATTCTGAATTCAGAATTCAGAATTGTTTTTCTCCCTAATTCGTTTATAGATTTTATAACCCATCATCAACAATATCGAAAATAAAATAATACCAATTGTTCCGTAAATCCAGTCAGTTCCATCTTTCAAAATAACCAAAAATACCACGGCAAAAAGGATGATTGTCGGCACTTCATTGAAAAGGCGCATATAGTTTGAAGAGTGTTTTACAACGCCATTTTGTAATTGTTTAAAAATTTGATGACATTTAAAATGATAGAGAATCAAAAGCACAACAAAGGCCAATTTGACTTGCATCCAGGCATCGCTCAAAAAAAACATACGCATATACAAAAGCCAAAAACCAAAGAACACAGCTAGGATCATACTGGGCCAGGTTATAATATTCCACAAACGGGAGGCCATTATTTTAAGTTGTTCGCCTAAAATTTCTTTATCGGGAGAAGGTTTTTGTGTTGCTTCAATTTGATAAACAAATAAGCGGACAATGTAAAAAAGTCCTGCAAACCAAGTGACGATGAAGATGAGGTGAAGGGATTTTATGTAGGGGTAGTATTGTTCCATTAAATTTTTTCAAAAAAGATTTATAAAATTATAATTTTAAAATTTAATATTTCAGCGTCTTCCGAATTTCTCGATTTAAAAAATAACCGGTGATAATAGTAGAAAGCACATCGGCTGCCGGAAAGGAAATCCAAACGCCCAGTTCTCCAAAATAATGCGGAAGAATAAAAATTAAAGGAATAAAGAAAAATCCTTGACGTGTTAAGGTAAGCAACAAAGCGGGAACAGCTTTTCCAATAGCTTGAAAATAAGCCGACCCAATAAGTTGAATAGCAATAATGGGGGTTGCGGCAAATACCCAGCGCATATAATGAGGTGTTTCCGAAAGGATCTCTTTATTAGTTGTAAATATTGAAACAATAGCTTCAGGGAAAATCATTATAACAACAAAAATAACGAGTCCCAATCCACCGGCATATAAAATTGCTTTATTGATACTTTCGCGAACACGTGTAAATTTATGTGCACCATAGTTATAGCCTGCAATTGGCAAAAATCCTTGGGTAACTCCTAGAACGGGAAAAAGTGCAAACATCAACATTCGAGCGATAATTCCATAGGAAGCAACGGAGGCTTCCCCACCAATATCGAAAAGAATATTATTCATTAATAAATAGGTCACACTAACCACGGCTTGTCTAGAAAGGGTAACAAAGCCAAGTGCGGACATCTCCTTTAAAATAGGCAAATCGAGTCCAAAATGTGGCAGACTAATTTTTAGTTCAGAATTGTTGCTCAAAAAGAACCAAAGTACGTACAGAAAACACAAGCCATATGAAATAGTCGTTGCCCAAGCCGCACCAGTCATTCCCATATCTAGGAGGTTGATAAGAATATAATCCAAAACAAGGTTGCCCACGGAAGGAATAATCATTGCAATCATTGCGAACTTTGGTTTCCCTTCGGCACGAATTACGTTATTTCCCATCATACAGAGCGCTAAAAGGGGTACGCCGTAAAGCACGATTCTATAATATATTTTTGCAGGTTCAAAGATATCGCCCTTTCCGCCGAAGGCAGGAATTAGTTCATTTATAAAAACCAAACCAAAAACTACCATTGCCGTTGTAAGCAAGAGTGTTAAAGTGATTTGATTGCCAAAGGTTTTTAGTGCACGTTCTTTGTTGCCTGCACCCAAAGCACGCGAAATTATTGAAGACCCACCAATACCAATGGCCATTCCCAACGCAGCGATAAAGAATGAAACTGGCAAAACAACATTAATGGCCGCAATGGCGATAGAGCCAATCCAGTTTCCCACAAAAATGGTGTCTACCAAAATATTTAGCGACATCACTAAAATACCGATAGAGGCCGGTACAGCTTGCTTTATCAATAGACTTCCAATGGAGTCGGTGCCAAGGGTGGCGCTTTGGCTGGGTTTCATTAGGCGATGGCGGTTTTTACATCAACAATACGCCATTGGTCAATCCAGCCAGTCATTACTTCCGCCCAATCGTCACGGTCGTTTAAGCAGGGAATTACGGTAAATTCTTTTCCTCCGGCTTCGTGGAAAATTTCTTCACCTTCCATCGCAATCTCTTCCAGAGTTTCCAAACAATCGCTTACGAACGCTGGGGTAACAATAGCCATTTTTTTCACGCCATTTAGCCCCATTCTTTCAATAGTTCTGTCGGTATAAGGTTGCAACCACGGATCAAATCCTAATCGCGATTGGAATGAAGTGGAAAAAGTTCCTGATTGTAAATTCAATTTTTCAGCAACAAGAGCTGTTGTCTTTAAACACTGGTGGCGGTAGCAAAATTGATGCGCTGGGGAATCTGTTATGCAGCAAGATCCATCTCCCGAAGCTTCGGGATGACAATGACTTTTTGTGATGTCGCTTTTGCGTATGTGTCTTTCTGGAACTCCATGGTAGCTGAAGAGAAGGTGTTCGTAGTCCAGGTTTTTAAGTTTTTCAGAAATACTTTTTGCAAGCACTTCAATGTATTCTGGTTTATTGTAAAACGCAGGAAGTGAAGTGATTTCAAGCTGCGGAAAGAATTCGTCCTTAAGTTCTTCTACCTTCACATCAATAGTTTCAGTAGTTGCCATTGCAAATTGTGGATAAAGGGGAATAGTCAAAATTTCATCAACGCCTTGATCTACCAATTCCTGCAATCCTTTTTTAAGTGTCATACTTCCGTAGCGCATCGCTAAAGCCACTGGAATCGTTGTTTTCTCCTGAATTTTTTTCTGAAGTCGTTGTGAAATGACAATCAAGGGCGAGCCTTCTTCCCACCAAATTTTTTGATATGCAGCGGCCGATTTTTTTGGGCGTGTATTAAGAATAATTCCCCGCACTAGGAGAATTCGGGCCCACCGAGGCACATCTATAACCCGTGGGTCCATCAGAAACTCATCGAGGTATTTCTTTACATCTTTTGGGTTGGTACTGTCCGGCGAACCGAGATTTACAAGGAGAACTCCTTTCATGAGTAGCAATTTTTTTTGAAAAACAAAATTAGGCTTTTATAATTGAACCTTCAAAGTGTGAAGGGCTATTTAAAATTATGGTGTTATTGGCAAAGCTTATGTTTTCTATAAGGATCCTTAATTGATTTAGTGTCTTAAAAAAAACCCCAACATTTCCTTTTTCTTGGAAAAGTGGGGGTTCTTCAAAGGAACAATCTATTAAATCTTTAAATTATAATTTATGTAATCAAAAATTCAATCGTTCTCAATCTAAACTAACTATTAACCTAACCAATTATTTTAATTCCGTTATAAAATCAGCTTTCGGAGTGCGCACCTTTTTCATATTTACCAGCCAGTCTTCTGCTTCATCGCGGTAGCCTAACGTTAATATCAAGGTGCTGCTATAGCCCTGTTCTTTTAAGCCTAATAATTCATCTACGGCTTCAGGTGTAAATCCTTCCATAGGCGTAGCATCTACCTTTTGCTCGGCTGCGGCTGCTATGGCCAAACCGAAAGATATATATGCCTGCTTTGCTGCGTGGTTTGCATGCCATTCCTGGCTTTGGGGTTCATACATTCCCCAAAGCTTTTCCTTGTAAGCATCCATCGTTTCGTGTGGCAATCCTCGCTCATCCATAGTATAATTGAAAACAGATTCTATTCTGTCCAAGGTATATCCATCCCAAGCAGCAAAAACTAATACATGTGAAGCATCCAAAATTTGACTTTGGTCCCAAGCTACCGGTTTTATTTTCTGCAATAACTCTTTGTTCGAAATCACGAATATCTTATATGGCTGAAGCCCTGATGACGAAGGAGCCAATCTTGCCGCTTCCAGTATATAATCTAACTTTTCCTGTGGAATGGTTTCGCCATTCATCTTTTTTGTAGCGTAACGCCACTGTAAATCTTCTACTAAATTCATAGCTAAATGCTTTTTTAATTATTCAGTTTATTCCAAAGTTTCTCGGCAACCAATTCAGAAGAGGCTGGGTTTTGACCGGTAATTAAAAGACCGTCTTCAACTGCATATGCAGCCCAATCGCCACCTTTTGAGTATTCACCTCCATTTTTCTTTAGCATGTCTTCTACCAAAAATGGAACAACATCTGTTAGTTGCACAGCTTCTTCTTCACTATTAGTGAATCCAGTTACCTTTTTTCCTTTTACTAAAGGCGAGCCATTGGCTGCTTTTGTGTTTTTGAAAATTGCGGGAGCGTGGCATACTGCTGCCACTGGTTTATTATTGTTATAAAACGATTCAATAAGTGCAACAGAATTTTTATCTTCTGCTAGGTCCCATAACGGACCGTGGCCTCCTGGGTAGAACACTGCGTCAAAACCTGCTTGGTCAACCGTTTCTAATTTTAATGTATTCGCTAGAATTTTTTGAGTCTCTTTGTCACCATTAAAACGAACTGTTGCCGGAGTTTGTGCATCTGGGGCTGCACTCTTAGGGTCTATCGGTGGTTGTCCACCTTTTGGAGAGGCAATTGTAATTTCAATGTCTTTATCTTTTAAAAAATAATACGGGGCTGCAAATTCCTCAATCCAAAATCCTGTTTTCTCGCCAGTGTTTCCCAAATCGGAATGGCTTGTCAATACAAATAATACCTTTTTCATAGTTTGTTTTTTTAAAGTTTTTGATATTTCAGTTTTAGAATTGGCTTCTTGATTATTTCCGCAAGAAGTAAAACCTGTGGCAATAACCACTGCTAATAATATCATTTTGTGTTTCATAATAGTTTTGGAAATGTTCGAATAAGAATAATTTACTAATTATATATTCCAACTTCTTTTTTATCTAATACAAAGTTAGGGGGCGTACCTTACAAAAAAGTTGACCTATGGTAATAAACTACTCCTGCACCAATTCCTTGCGGATCCGGCTCAGGCTTTGGGTTGTGATGCCCAGATACGAAGCAATGTGGTAATTTTTAACGTTTTGTTCTATGTTTGGATAGGTCTGGATAAAACTTAAATAGCGTTTTGTAGCTGATTGGGATAGGTTTGCAATAATCCTTTTTTGGAAAGAAGCGAAGCTGCGTTCCATCTTCTTCCTGAAGTAAGACTCTAACTGAGGTATGGCTTGGTAGAGAGATTCCATATCATTTTTAGATATTTTGTAGAGCGTAGCTTCCTGAATGCATTCAATATGCATTAGGGCTTTGCTGCCATTGAAAAAAGCGGTATAGTCGCTGATCCACCAATCTGATATTGCAAATTGCACGGTGTGTTCTTTGCCGTCGGGAGCTATATAATAGGTGCGCAGGCATCCCTCGGCCACGTAATATTGGTCGTGCACATACTGTCCCGCTTCCAGTAACAAGCTGTTCTTGGGAAGGTGAAGTTTTTCAAAACTACGCACCAATAGTTGGATTTCTTCTGGGTTGAAGGAGAGATCTTTGAATATGGTGGTTACAACTTCAGTTTCTAAGGTCATAGTTAGCTTAACATTATATGGAAGAATTTGTAAATAATTATTGCTGGTCTATGCTATCCCCAAAAGATACTTTTTAAGCATTCAACCCCATCAAAAACTTCTTGGGCGTAGTGCCAAACCTCTTTTTAAAAGCGGCAATAAAATGGCTGGAAGTACTGTATCCCACTTTTAAACCAACTTCATTCACGTTGTGTGATCCTGTGGCAAGCAGTTGGCGGGCAACTTCCATTTTATAATCAAACAAAAAACTGAACACAGAATCGCCATAAATCTGTTTAAACCCTTCTTTCAGCTTGTTTAAAGGCAGGTTTATTTCATCCGCAAGTTGCTGTAATGTTGGAGGTTCCGCCATTCTTGCAATTATAATCTGTTTTGCTTTTTTTATTTTTGAAACGTTGTCTTCATCAGCCAAAAAGGGGCATTGTTCCACATCAGCATCGGCAGGGCGGTTAAAATATAGACTCAGCAATTCATAAGCCTTTGCCTTAAAATAAAGTGGTTTTATAGATGGATGAAGGTTGTAATTCATCAATTGGTTCAATACAATTGCCATAGAAGGCGAAATGCTTGCGTCTTTATAATATTTTCGATCTTTGTTTTCATTGCTTAAAAAAGTAATGTAATCTGCTTCCGTAGAAAAAAGGCCGTGGAATTTAGTAATAGGAAGCAACACTGAAAGTACCCAGGAATGCTTCTCAAGTACTATATTTATAGGTAAATCGCGTTGTGGATTGTAAAGCAGTAAGGAATTTTCTTCTTTTATGGGCAAGCTGTAATTCCCATCATTAAAAATAAACGATGCACTACCTTTGATGCAGAAGTGAAACTGTATAAAAGTAGCGCTTACTTCTCGCTTAAAAATCTGATTTTCATCACTTTCGTTGTTGAATTTTAAGATGAAAAAGCCGGGAGAAATAGTGGTCTCTTCGTAAAAACTTTGAGCGACATTTTTTTGTAAATCCATATCGTTTTTAAAATCGTTTTATTTAGAATTGTTCTAAATAAATTCAATCTTCTTTAGTTTGAAAACCGCGAATTTAGGGGTTAAAACCTGATATATATCATATTTTGATTATTTTTAACAGGCATCGACACAAAAGATACCGCTGGCGTTACTTTTTAAAAAACAATGCGCTTACATTTGCTCCTGTTTTATATGGAAAACTTGAAAACATATTCTGGGGCATCACTCGAAGGCAATTTTTACGCTATTGGCCTCAACTACAAAAAAGCAGATGCCGAAATCCGTGGCCACTTTAGTATAAATGATATTGCGAAAGAGAAAATATTATTACAGGCTAAGGCAGACGGAATTCCATCGCTTACAGTAATTTCTACATGTAACAGAACTGAACTTTACGGTTTTGCGCAGCATCCATACCAACTTATAAAATTACTTTGCGAACATACCAACGGCACCGTTGAGGAGTTTGAAAAGGTAGCCTACATTTATAAAAACAATAATGCGGTTTCGCATCTCTTTAATGTAGGGACGGGACTTGACAGTCAGATTTTAGGCGATTTTGAAATCATAAGTCAATTGCGCAACGCCTTTCGTGAGTCCAAGAAGCACGATATTATCAACCCATTTGCAGAACGTCTTATTAATGCAGTTATACAAGCCAGCAAGCGAATTAAGAACGAAACTGGTATTTCTTCTGGCGCTACTTCGGTAAGTTTTGCTGCCGTTCAATACATTATGGCGAGAGTGCCTTATGTTTCCGAAAAAAATCTTTTGCTTTTTGGAACAGGTAAAATAGGCAGAAATACCTGTGAAAATCTAATAAAACACACCAAAAACAAACATATAACGCTTATAAACCGCACAAAGGAAAAGGCTGAAAAAGTGGCTGGTAAATTCAATTTGATAGTAAAGGAATATGCCGATATTCAAAGTGAAATTGCCCAAGCCGACGTTTTGATTGTAGCTACCGGTGCCCAGCAACCTACCATTTCAAAGGAGCTTTTGCATATTAAACGCCCCTTGTTGATTTTAGATCTTTCCATTCCGAAAAACGTTGCTGAGAATGTAACGGAAAATGAATTGGTAACCTTGGTTCATATGGACCATCTTGCTGAGGTAACAGACAGTACGTTGGAAAAACGTGCCTCACAGCTTCCTCTGGCAAAAAAAATTATTGCTGAAATAGAAACGGAATTCAATCAATGGGCAGATCACCGCAAATTTGCACCTACCATTAAAGCCCTAAAGAATAAGCTTGCTGAAATTAAAGCCTCTGAAATTGATAATCAGCGTAAAAAAATTGTTGATTTTAATGAAGAACAAGCAGAGATTATAAGCGATCGCCTCATTCAAAAAATTACTACACATTTTGCAAACCACCTAAAAGGCGAAGCAGCCTCCGCCGAAAGTATAGAACTCATAAGAAGGGTTTTTCAACTTGAAACTGCCTAAACTTGAAAAAGATAATCCGCATTGGCACCCGAGATAGCGAACTTGCACTTTGGCAAGCCAATATTGTAAAGTCCAAACTTGAAAACTTAGGATACACTACCCAATTGGTCGCTGTAAAATCTGAAGGCGATTTGGTTCTAAACAAACCTCTTTATGAAATGGGTATCACAGGTATTTTCACAAAAACCTTAGATGTTGCTATGCTAAACGGAACAGTGGATATTGCCGTACATAGCATGAAAGATGTTCCAACCAAGCTTCCCAATGGAATTGTACAGACCGCAGTTTTGGAGCGTGCTTCTTCGGAAGATATCTTGGTTGTGAAAGATAAAATCGATTTTGAAAAACCTTGTACTATTGCTACTGGAAGTCTACGCAGGCAAGCCCAATGGTTACATCGCTATACTAACCACAATGTTGTAGATTTACGCGGTAATGTAAATACACGACTTCAAAAACTGAAAGATAATAATTGGCAGGGTGCGATTTTTGCAAAAGCTGGATTGCAAAGAATTAACTTATTGCCAGAAAACTATATTGATTTAGATTGGATGCTTCCTGCTCCTGCGCAAGGCGCAATGGTTGTTGTGGCCATTGAAAATGACACATTCACTATTGAAGCTACTTCAAAACTAAACCATAAATCTTCTGAAATTTGCACCCACGTTGAACGTGAATTCTTAAAGAATTTGGAAGGTGGTTGTACTGCCCCCATTGGTGCATTTGCAGAAATAATTGGTGATGAAATTCTTTTTAAAGGATGTCTTTTTTCCTTAGATGGACAAACAAAACTTGAGGTTGAAAATAAAGTTTTAACATCAAAATACAAAGGTTTCGGGATGGATTGTGCTAAATTTATTCTCAATAATGGGGGGGCTGAATTGATGCATTCCATAAAAAAGCAACTCAAATGAGCCTTTGGAGAAAAACAAGCCTTACGAATATTGTCGTTTGGTTTTTGGACCTTGGTCTACTCGCATTTTTGATTTTTGATTTTGGCTTTGAAAATTTCAATGACTTTAGAAAGTACAAACTCATTGTGCTCCCTAGCTTGTTGTTTGCATTAATTGCTTTTAACTTTTATAAATACTACAGATACCGAAAGGACCCAGATGTTCACCGGAGCAGTAAGATAAACCTGTTTATGTTATTACTGCTTATTGTGCTCGAAGTTATTATGATTATGGCTAATTATGAAACTTCGGTGGTTGAAACCTTTTTTAACGCACGCTATGTTATAGAATATGGGCTGTTATTCTATTTCTTTATTCGGCTCACCTTTCTGCTTCGAAAAGTTTATAGTATCTATTTTAATCCTGCCATACTTTTTGTTGGCAGTTTTGCTATGATAGCACTTGCAGGAACTTTTTTATTATTGCTGCCTAGTGCTACCACTAACGATATATCTTTTACTGATGCGCTCTTCACAGCCACAAGCGCAACGGCGGTTACGGGTCTTATAGTTGTAGATACTGCTAAGGATTTTACTCCCTTTGGACAAACCATAATTATGATTTTGTTTCAAATTGGCGGCTTGGGTATGTTGACCTTTACGTCCTTCTTCGCCTATTTCTTTAAAAGTGGAGCGTCCTTTAAAGAAAGCCTTTATATGAAGGATATTTTAGGTCACGACAAATTAAACAGCGTGATGCGCACCGTAATGCAGATTGTACTTTTCTCTTTGGTTTTGGAAGGTATTGGAGCGTTGCTCATTTATTATTCTTTAGCTCATATCGATTCCTTTAAGCACAGAGGGTTTTTTGCAGTTTTCCACGCCATTTCAGCATATTGTAATGCAGGGTTTTCAATAGCTTCAGACGGACTGTACGATACAGGATTACGATTTAATTATTATATGCAGTGGGTTGTAATGGCACTTATTGTTTTTGGAGGATTAGGATATCACATCGCATATAATGTGATTCAGTATTTTAAAAAATTAGTCACAAATATTTTCAGCAAAAACGATCGAGTTTTTATTTCTAGGGTAATTAATCTGAACACCAAAATTGTACTTTACACTACGGCGATATTGATTGTTGGTGGGGCAGTTTTCTTTTTATTCTCTGAGCAGCAAACAAATCTTTTGGAACACAAAACAGCTTTTGGAAAATTTACAACGGCAATGTTTTCTTCGGTAACTTCGCGTACCGCTGGTTTTAACACAGTAAATATGGCCGACTTTACCATTCCCGGCCTCTTGTTTATGATTTTTTTAATGTGGGTTGGAGCATCTCCGGCATCAACGGGTGGTGGTATTAAAACCACGACCTTTGCATTGGCAACCTTAAATATTTTTTCCATTGCGCGCAATAAAAAATATATTGAAATCGGAACCCGAAGAATTGCGACTGAAGCGGTGCAACGTGCATTTGCCATTATATCAATCTCCTTAGCGAGTATTGGAACAGGTGTTTTGTTATTGCTTATTTTTAATCCAGAGTTTTCACTAATTCAGATTGCGTTCGAAGTGTTTTCAGCCTTTTCAACTGTTGGGCTTTCTATGGGAATCACTTCCCAGCTCTCTGAATACAGCAAATACGTTATTATCTTTTTGATGTTCTTTGGAAGAATTGGCTTGCTGAACCTTATGATTGGACTATTAAGAAGCGTCGGGAAAACCGAACATACTTATCCTGAAGAAAATATTTTAATTAACTAAAATAGCAGTTAATTTTTAAAAATGAAATTATGAAATGCCCATTAACAAATTATAAACCCACTGAAGATGTATATAGGGCATTCCATCTTCTTATTTTTCAAAATATTTTATAAAGATGAAAATAGTAGTTATTGGTCTTGGGAATTTTGGGATGTCGTTAGCTGTAAATCTTTCAAATACAGGAAACGAAGTGATTGTTGCAGACCACGATCTTGAAAAAATAGAACAGATAAAAGACAAAGTAGCCCATGCTGTCGCTATAGATGCTACCAATGAAAATGCCTATCAATCATTACCATTAAAAAATGCCGATTTGGCCATTATTGCCATTGGCGAAAAAAATGGAGCTGCCATTATGAGTACTGCAATTGTGAAAAAATTGACAAAAGCAAAAATCATTTCGCGGTCTGCGTCTGCCTTGGAAGACACCATTCTTGAAGCAATGGGGGTGGACCAAATTATTCATCCAGAACAGGAATATGCGGAAAGGTTCACAAAAAAAATCAATCTAAAAGGAAGTATAGATAATTTTGAAATTGATGATGAACACTTAGTGTCGGAAGTTGAGGTTTGTAAATCTTTGGTGGGAAAGACTATTCAGGAATCAGCGTTCCGAAAGAATTTTAACCTCAATATAATTACCATAATCCGTAAAAAGCAACATACCAATTTACTGGGAAGAATTGTTGATAAGAAAGAAGTAGTAGGCCTTCCCACTCCAGATACCATTTTTCAAATGGGCGATATTCTAGTGGTTTTCGGCAAGGATGCTGACATAAAGAAATATCTTAAAAACTATGCCAGCAGTTCTATCAACTAAAAAGCTCAGTGAAAGTCAAAAGTCTTTACTATTGCATGTGGGTGCTTCATTGGTGGAATACAATGCTATAAAAATAGATTTTGTTCCATTTGAAATTTCCTCAACGATCGTAAATGCAATTTTCACAAGTCAGAACGCGGTCAATTCTTTTTTTGAAAACGAATGTCATCCTGAGCCCAGTCGATGGGTTATTGGGAACTGTTATTGCGTAGGAGAAAAAACGAAACTAGCTTTGGTAACAAACGGCCAAAAAGTGAATAAAATGACTGAATACGCTTCCGAATTGGCAGATTATTTGGTAAAAAACCATAAAAATGACTCTTTTCATTTTTTCTGTGGAAATATCCGAAGTGATGAAATACCTTCAAAATTAAAAGAGAACAATATTTCTTTTGAAGAAATTGAAGTGTACAAAACAACCCTAAACCCAAAGAGCTTTGAAAGGCAATTTGATGCTATTTTATTTTTCAGCCCAAGTGGTGTGCGGAGTTTTTTTTCAGAAAATGAAATAAATGGCGCGAAAGCCATTTGTATAGGAAAAACAACCGCTTCCGAAGCAAAAAAATATACTGAAAACGTGGTGATTTCAAACACCACAACCGTAGAAAGCGTAATTGCTAAAGCGGTGAATACATTAAAAAACTATGATTAAAAACGATTTATTCTTAAAAGCCCTTCGCGGTGAAACCGTGGAACGACCACCTGTTTGGATGATGCGCCAAGCCGGTAGATACTTACCAGAATTTCAAGAAATAAAAGCGAAATTCGACTTTTTCACCCGCTGCCAAACGCCCGAACTAGCAAGTGAAATTACTGTTCAACCCATCCGAAGATACGGAATGGATGCCGCTATTTTGTTCAGCGATATTTTGGTAATTCCACAGGCTATGAACATTCACGTAGAAATGAAACCTGGAATTGGCCCTTGGGTTCCCGACCCAATTCGTTCTATGAAAGATTTGGAACGCGTGATTGTACCAGACATTAACGAAACCCTCGGTTACGTTATGGAGGCCATAAAAATGACTAAAGAAAAATTGAACGACGAAATCCCATTAATTGGTTTTGCTGGTAGTCCGTGGACTATTTTATGTTATTGTGTGCAAGGACAAGGCTCAAAAAATTTCGACATAGCAAAGGAATTTTGCTTTACCCAACCTGTTGCCGCACACGCGTTGCTTCAGAAAATAACCGATACCACAATTTTATATTTAAAAGAAAAAGTAAAGGCTGGTGTAAACGCTGTACAAGTTTTTGATAGCTGGGGCGGCATGCTTTCGCCAACTGATTATCAAGAATTCAGTTGGAAGTACATGCAACAGATTATTGATGCTTTAAAAGATGAGACGCATGTAATTGCTTTTGGAAAAGGTTGTTGGTTTGCATTGGACACGATGGCGAAAAGCGGTGCTTCAGCATTAGGTGTAGATTGGACTTGTTCGCCTAAAAACGCCCGATATTTAACTGGAGGAAAAATCACTTTGCAAGGAAATTTTGACCCAACCAGACTTTTCAGTCCGCCATCAGTAATAAAAAAGATGGTAAAACAAATGATTGACGAATTTGGGAAAGACCGGTATATTGTGAACTTGGGTCACGGTATTTTGCCAAATATTCCGTTGGAAAACGCAGGTGCTTTTATTGAAGCTGTGAAAGAATACAAGCAAGAATAAATGCTATGGCAGATTTTAAAGAAGCTAGATTTTAAGCAACTTTTTGGATTGCTTGGGTTGTTTATTAAAAATCCTGTTTATGCCGTTCCCACTATTTTTGCTACAAGACAATGTATGAACATTGCCTATCAAGAATACGGGAGTAAGCATCATTTAAGCAATAAGGCTAATGCTTTTCGGCATGCATTGTGGGTTATTTTGATAATCCAAAAATGCTTAAAGTGGAAGAATAATGAAAAAAAAGCCAAAGCGTGGGCAAAAACATTTACGGATTGGCACGAAAATTTTTCACCAAACAAAGCTTTGGAAAGAGCAATGGACTTGCACAATAACCAAGTTGGAATTCTTTATTTTGAAGAAATAAAAGGTAAAAATGAAACAGAAATCATTTCACTTTTAAAACAAAAAGCTTCGGAAGCTGCAAAGATCGAAACGGTTGAAGAAACAGACAGTTTTGAAAAACAACTAGTTTTTATTGATGAATAATGATTAAAAATATTCTAAAAGGCATAAAAGCATATGCAGGAACTTTCAAGCTCATAAACAAATTAGGGCTTTGGAAGTATTTTGGGGTGCCCATGGCGATTAGTTTTTTTACTGCGGTCTCGATTGGTTTTTCGGCTTGGGGGCTAAGTGATAATCTGGGAGCATTCATTTCAAAAATTTGGTTTTGGAAATGGGGAGCAGAAACTTTCAGGACTATTAGTGATTTCATTGGCGCTTTAATAATCATTGCTTTGGGAATCATTTTGTATCGGCATATTGTAATGGCTTTGAGCGCCCCGTTTATGAGTCCGGTTTCTGAAAAAATTGAAAAGCATCTTTTCGGAACAGATCATTCACATCGAAATACTTCAAATGCCGAACAGCTATGGCGTGGCGGGCGGTTAAACGTTCGGAATTTAATAATGGAACTATTGCTAACAATTCCAATTATTTTGATTGGTTTTATACCTGTTATAGGAATAATTTCTTCGGTACTTTTGTTTTTGGTGCAGAGCTATTACGCAGGTTTCGGGAATATGGATTATACCTTGGAAAGGCATTATACATATTCCGAAAGCATTCAATTTGTTCGTAGGAATAGAGGTTTGGCCATTGGCAACGGCATCGTTTTTATGCTGATGCTTTTAATTCCCATTATTGGAATTATTTTAGTGTTACCGCTTTCAGTAACAGCAGCGAGTACGGAAACTTTAAGAGTTTTGGAAATATCAAAACGAATACCCGTCAACAAAGATTTAGAATTGAATTAAAAGATACCCGCCTTTGCGGGCATGATAATGAAAGAAGAATTTGTAGCATACATAAAGAATTTACAGAACCAAATTACTTCCGCTCTTGAAGAAATTGATGGGAAGGCTAAGTTTAGAGAAGATAAATGGACGCGTGAAGAAGGCGGTGGTGGCCAAACCCGTGTGATTGAAAACGGGAACGTTTTTGAAAAAGGCGGCGTAAATATCAGTGAGGTTTTTGGAAAACTACCCGAAAGTATGCAAGCGTATTTTGGCGTGAAAGATGCCGATTTTTTTGCTTGTGGTTTAAGTTTGGTACTTCATCCAAAGAGTCCAATGGTGCCCACAGTACACGCAAACTGGCGCTATTTTGAAATGTATGATGCCGAAGGAAACATCGTCGATAGCTGGTTTGGTGGCGGGCAGGATTTAACACCTTATTATTTGTTTGAAGAGGATGCAAAGCATTTTCACCAAGTATGCAGAACTGCTTGCGACAAGCATAATCCAACATTTTATGAAACCTATAAAAAGCGCTGTGACGAATATTTTTGGAATGCACATCGCGAAGAAGCTCGTGGGATTGGAGGTTTGTTTTTCGATTATTTGAAAGAAACGAATACGATGAGAATGCAGGATTGGTATAACTTTGTAACCGAAGTTGGCAATAGCTTTTTGGATTGTTATCTTCCTATTGTTGAAAGGAGAAAGGATCTCTCTTATACCGAAAAGAACAAAACTTGGCAGGAAATACGCCGCGGACGTTATGTAGAATTTAACTTGGTTCACGACAAGGGAACGCTTTTCGGATTAAAAACCAATGGCCGGATTGAAAGTATTTTGATGAGTTTACCGCCACATGTGCAGTGGAGATATGACTATCAACCTGAGGCGGGAAGTGAGGAAGAGAAGCTTGTTGAAATTCTAAGAAGCCCCAAAGATTGGATAAATTAATTTTAGATGTAAGGTTTATGATTTTTAATTCAAAAATCATAAATAGTTAATCATAAATCATAAATAATTATGTACCCATTAAGAAGAAACAGAAGATTGCGAACCAATGAAAGCATGCGAAGCTTGGTTCGTGAAACTATTATTAGCCCAAATGATTTTATTGTACCACTTTTTGTGGTAGAAGGAAAGGGCGTAAAAGAAGAAATTGCCTCAATGCCGAATTATTATAGGCTTAGTTTAGATATGCTTCAAAAAGAAGTGAAAGAACTTTGGAAACTTGGATTGAAGGCGGTGTTACTTTTCGTAAAAGTTGATGATAAATTGAAGGACAATAGCGGAAAAGAAGCCCTGAATGCTGATGGATTAATGCAGCGCGCCATAAAAACGGTTAAAAATGCTGTTCCAGAAATGATTGTGATGACCGATGTTGCGATGGATCCTTTTTCAATTTATGGACATGACGGAATTATTTCTGAAGGAAAAGTTTTGAATGACGATACAAATGCAGTTTTAGCCGAAATGTCCCTAAGCCATGCAAAGGCAGGAGCTGATATAGTAGCACCCAGCGATATGATGGACGGCCGTATTTTTGAAATTAGAACACTTTTGGAAGATGAAGGTTTCTGCGATACAGGAATTATGGCCTATAGTGCTAAATATGCTTCTGCTTTTTACGGTCCCTTCCGCGATGCTTTAGATTCAGCGCCGGTAGATGCCAAAGATATTCCAAAAGATAAGAAAACTTACCAAATGGATTATGGAAACCGCGAAGAAGCTATCCGTGAAACGTTAATGGATATTGATGAGGGCGCAGATATTGTGATGGTAAAACCAGGACTTTGCTATTTGGATATTGTTCGTGAAATAAAGGACACGGTGAATGTTCCCGTGGCTGTTTATCAGGTAAGTGGAGAATATGCAATGTTAAAGGCAGCTGCCGAAAAAGGTTGGCTAGATCACGATGCGGTAATGATGGAGCAGATTACGGCCATTAAAAGAGCGGGCGCTTCAATGATTGCAAGCTATTTTGCAAAAGACGTTATCAAGTTAATTAATTAGCAAAATTTTATCTTAAGCAATTCAATTTTGATATACATTTGATGCGTGAAACATGTTGAAAAACATATAAATAAGTTGCTAGCCTCGATTGCCATTTTGTTGGTGTTCGGGAATGTAGCTTTTGCCGCTGAAACGGTGGTTAATCATAAGGCCATTGAAATTTCAGCTGTCCACCATGAAAACCACGGCAAACCATTTGTTTTTAATGAAGTTTCCATCGGTGAATTTTCACAAACGGTTACACAGAATGAATATTTAGGACTGGATCTTTTTGGTATACATTATTCTAATCAGGATTATTCATTTGCCCGTACCTCTTCATTAGTTAATTCTTCTTATTCATTAAAAGACAAGCGGGAGCTAATCTTTCGGCATTTGTTTCCTTTCCATTTTTTTTGGTGATTTTTTGATATTTTTTTGGCTGGTTTGAATTGCTTTTTCAAACCCTTATTAACTCAAAATTATTCATCTTAAAATTTATTCAATATGGAATTTAGTGCAACCCTTGTGGGAATAATTATTACGTTATTAATGTTGGTGCCAGTGGCTTTTTTAATTATGAATTCAACTGGAAAGGACAACAAAGTGAAAAAATCTGTATCGAAACTCTCTGAAAGCAATGGTCTAAACGTGAAAACTATAGAAGTTATTGGCAATTGTGTTATTGGTGTAGATGCTGTTTCAAAAAAATTGGTTTATACTTCAAAAAGGAATCCTTCCGCAGATTTTAAAATCGTAAATATGGAAGATGTGAAGGACTGTCGCGCAAAAAGCATTAAACAATCCGACAAAACCCTAGACTGGGTTGGATTAGAGCTTGTGGAAAAAGCGGGCAGAAAGGAGATTGTTTTTTATAACGAACACGATGATAACGAACTTGCCAAAGATGCATTTGTTTGTTTACAGGACGCAAAACGTTGGGAAAACACAATACGGCCGCTTTTGAAGGCTTCCTAAAAATTAATATTCTAAAAAACCGCCTTCAAATGGCGGTTTTTTTATGCAATTAACAAAGTGTTTCGATTAAAACAGTTTGTAAATCTTTATTTTAGGGGAAAATTATTCTAATCAATATGACTTTACTGATTGTTTATGCGGTGCTTTCCATTTTCTTTTCGTTTTTGTGTTCCATTCTGGAGGCCGCGCTACTAAGCTTTACGCCCACGTATCTAAGAATGAAGACCCAAGAAGGGAAAACGTATGCAAAGACTTTGACGAATTTTAAAAAAGATATAGACAAACCGTTGATAGCGATATTAACGCTAAATACTATTGCACACACTGTGGGCGCTATTTTAGTTGGGGTTCAGGCGGAGAGTCTTGATGTTAAAGTTGAAATTTTTGGAATGAACATCGTTGGTATTGTTTCCGCAATCATGACGATGCTTATTTTGGTGGTTTCAGAAATAATACCCAAAACCATTGGTGCTACATATTGGAAAAAACTGGGTTCATTTACAGCTACATTTTTAAATGTGATTATTTTTCCATTAAAATATACTGGGTTACTTTGGCTATTAATGTTGATTACGCGTTTGGTGGGAAAATCTGCTCATGTAAGCACCATGAGCCGCGAGGAATTTATGGCCATCACTGATGCTGCTGAGGAAGAAGGTGTTTTTGAGGAAAGCGAGACTACGGTAATCAAAAATCTTTTAGTTTTTAAAAGCGTACAGGCAAAAGATGTAATGACGCCGTTTACGGTTGTTACGCTTGAGGATGAAACCAAAAGCCTTGATGAATTTCACCAGAACCATAAAAGCCTTCGGTTTTCACGGATTCCGGTTTATAAAAACAAGACACATAATATTACAGGTTTCGTTCTTCGGGACGATGTACTGGAGGAAATTGTGGAAAATCGAGGCGATAAATTGCTGAGCGATTTGAAGCGGGAAATTTTTGTGGTTTCGGCAGAAAAACCCATTCCAGATCTATTTGAAACGTTTATAAAACAACGGGTTCATATTGCCTCCGTTGTTGATGATTTTGGGAACACCATTGGCGTGGTCACTATGGAAGATATTATAGAAACACTTTTGGGACTTGAAATTATGGACGAAAGCGATAATATTGAAGATATGCAATTGCAAGCTCGAAAGAATTGGGAACATCGCGCAAAAAGAATGGGAATAAAGTTAAATGGCGATATTGAAATTAAGCGAGACGAGGAATAACTCAATCTATCACGATTTTAAAGATATCCTAGCCTAAAGGCTAATCTTTGGTTCTATGAAGCTTTTGAAATTAAAGGACTTGCTATACTAAGCAGCACTTATTAAATTGATGTTTTTTAAGATTGTATTGAAAAATTGGGAAACCTCATATGGTTTTACGATAATGTCATTCATTCCTGAATCAAAAATTGAATTGCGAATCTCATCAATTTCTACAGCCGTAAAGGCTACGATGGGTGTTGTGGTATTGAAGGTCCTGATAGATCTTGTTGCTTCTATACCATCAATATTGGGCATATGTACATCCATTAAAATCAGATCGTATTTGTATTTTTGAGTCTGTGCAATTGCTTCGGCACCATCATCAGCAAAACTGCATTTAAAATTCCTTCTCTCCAGTATTTTTTGGGTTACTTTTTGGTTTATTTTGTTATCATCCACAATTAATATATGCATATTATTAAAAGGAATATTTGCAGAATCAGGTTCTGGAATCGTATTATTGATGTCTAAATCTTTTTGAAGATCCAGCTCAAAATAAAATAAGGACCCTTGTCCAGTATCACTCAAAAGCTTTATTTCACTATTGAAAAGTGCTAATAGTTTTTTAACTATTGTGAGGCCAAGTCCTGTGCCTTGGTAGTTGTGGTTACGTTTTTCAACCTGTGAAAATTCTTCAAAAATGGATTCTTGTTTTTCTTTGGGAATTCCAATGCCATTGTCTATGATTGAAAACTTGATTCGTAAATGGTCATTCTCCAATTTTTCCAATAATTCTATTTTGATGCGAATGGTGCCGTTCTGGTTAAATTTTATAGCATTTCCAATTAAATTCATCATTATCTGCGAAAGCTTCACAGAATCTCCAATTAATTTCTGGGGAATGGCATCATCAATTTCAAGTGCTAATTTATTATTTTTCTGTTCTAAATTCAACAAGAATGTTTTCTGTATGTTTTCTAAAAGCTTTCTAAGATTAAAAGGGGCGTTTTCAAGTGACATGCTTGAAGTTTCAGACTTATTGAGTGTCAATACATCATTAATGAGCGCCAACAGATAATCTGCGGAAAATTTAAGCGATTTTAAATCTTCTTCATGTGATTTTAATTTTTCGTCTTCCAATAAAATAGAGGAAAGACCAATAACCCCATATAAGGGCGTCCTCAATTCGTGGCTTATGCTCGAAAAAAACTGTGTTTTAATTTTTGAAAGTTGGTGTGCCTCTTCATTGGCTATCAAGAGTGCGGTATTTTTTTCGGTAAGTGATCGTATATATTTTTTTTTCGATTTGTAGAAATGATAAAATAAAACCAGCGACACCAAAAATAGCAGACATGATGCAATTAAAAACAGGGTAAGCAAGGATGATTTTTTGTCCAATTGCTGTACATAAAATACAGTTGTTGCACTTTCCAATAAGGATTGCGTTTCTGCACCAAGAAAAATTCCCGTACTATTGAAGTTGTCAGCAGCAATAGCGTCTTGAAAACTTATCGAAAAAAAACAAAGGAAACTTAAGAGATGGAATGAAAAAATATTTTTTAGGATATTCATAAAAAAGTTAGGTTTACCAAATTTACTATTAAAATTCGAAATTCAAAAAATTAACTTTTCTGCTGTGAGATGATAAAAATTTTAACAAATTCTGTACCTTGGTAAATATGCAAACATATTATTTAAAAACTGAAATAGGTTCGCTTGAAATAAAGGGAAACCATGATGGACTCAAGTCTGTTTTGTTTGTTAATGCGCCCGATGAAATAGATAAAAGTGAAATTCCTGAAGTTTTAAAAGAAGCTGCAGCCCAGCTTATCGACTATTTCAATGGCAAAAGAACACGTTTTACCTTAAAGCTTTCCCCGGAAGGAACTGATTTTCAGAAGCGGGTTTGGAAGCAATTACAGGAAATACCGTTTGGTAAAACTACCAGCTATCAGCAAATGGCAAATCAATTAGGCGATCCAAAAGTGATTCGGGCAGCTGCTTCTGCCAATGGTAAGAATCCAATTTCGATAATTATTCCTTGCCATCGAGTAATTGGCAGCGATGGTTCGCTTACGGGGTATGCAGGTGGACTTCACCGTAAAAAGTGGTTGTTGGAGCATGAAAGCCCTTCGCCACAGCAATCTTTGTTTTAGATGAAAAGAGTTAAGAAATTCTTCAAATGGATTTTTATACTACTGGTTGCACTTGTGATTGGACTTTATATTTCTGGCTATGGCTATATTTTGAAAGGTTTTTGGGTGGTTTATCTTCACGGTCACGCCACTGCCTATATTGACGATTTTGAATATTTTGATACTGAAAAAATTCCTGCGAGTACTAATCCGCAGCCTTGGCCGGTTCATAAAAAGTATAATACTGTTGAAGCTACACAGGCACTTTCTAAAATCAACGATAAGTTAAAGACAGTTGCTTTTATGATTATAAAGAATGATAGTATTTGGTATGAAAAGTATTTTGATGGTTTTGGAGAAACTTCTCAAACCAATTCGTTTTCGATGGCCAAGAGTATTACATCAGCCATACTGGGAAAAGCTATTGATGATGGTTTTATTAAAAGTTTAGATCAGCCTGTGGGTGATTTTTATTCACAATATGCTGGAACTGGTTTGACTGTTGGCGATCTTTCATCGATGGCATCTGGGTTGGATTGGGATGAGTCGTATCTCAATCCGTTTGGAATGACAGCGAGGGCATATTATGATAGTGATCTTGCTGAAATAATTTTAAAACTTAAAGTGGTCGATACGCCCGGGGTGGGCTACAAATATTTAAGCGGAAACACCGAACTTTTAGCGATGGTGATTCAGAAAGCTACGAAGAAGCGTTTAGCGTATTATTTATATGAAAGTTTCTGGAACCCTATGGGTGCGGAAAATTCTGCGGTTTGGCAGGTAGACGATGAAAAAAACAGATTAATAAAAGCATATTGTTGTATAGGTAGTAATGCAAGGGATTTTGCGCGTTTCGGGAAACTTTACAAAGATTATGGTAAGTGGAATGGGTACCAAATTTTGGATTCTGCTTTTGTGGCGAAATCCATTACGCCTCGTTTTGCTGAAAGTCCAGAATACGGTTATGGATTTTGGTTGAGCGATTTTTTGGGTAAGAAAATTTTTGTAATGCGTGGCATTCTTGGGCAGTATGTGATTGTAGTACCTGAAGATGATGTAATTATTGTTCGGTTGGGGCACCAACGTGGTAATAAAACCGATTTGCCTTTTAGCTCAGATTTTTATGTTTATATTGAAGAAGCCTATGAAATGCTGAATAAAAATTAATATTTTTTCGTAGCTTTAAACTTCTCCCCGATTAAAATTTTCAAAATATGATTAAGCGAATAAACTTGGAACATATCCTGTTTCTGGATATTGAGACCGTTCCACAGCACGAACATTTTGATGAACTGGATGATACTTCAAAAACACTTTGGGGACTGAAAAGTCAATATCAGCGCAAGGAGGACTTTACGGCTGAAGAATTCTACGAACGTGCCGGAATTTGGGCTGAGTTTGGTAAGATTGTCTGTATTTCTGTAGGTTATTTTGTACTGAAGGGCGATATTCGAAATTTCCGTGTAACTAGTTTTCACGGTGATGAGGTGAAAATTTTGAAGGATTTTAAAAATCTTTTGGAGACACATTTCAACAAACCCCATCATTTGCTCTGCGCACACAATGGTAAGGAATTTGACTTTCCCTACATCGCTAGAAGGATGATTATCAAAGGTATTGATATTCCCTTCAAGCTGGATCTTTTTGGAAAGAAACCTTGGGAAGTGCCTCATTTGGACACACTGGAGCTTTGGAAGTTTGGGGATTATAAAACCTTTACTTCCCTGAAATTGATGGCGCACGTTTTGGGTATTCCTTCGCCAAAGGATGATATAGATGGCAGTCAGGTGCGGCAAGTTTTTTACGAAGAAAAGGATATTGATAGAATCATTATTTATTGTGAAAAGGATACTGTTACTGTGGCGCAGATATTTTTGAGACTAAGGAATGAAGCGATTTTAAGTGAAGACGAAATTCTTTCTGTGTAGCTACTTTATCTTGTTAAGAAATTTCTTAACGTGTTTTCTATTAAATTTTTAGTAGATTTATCGGTCATAACTAAATAACACTTCTATGACAATTCCAAAATTCAATCCAAAATCATTTTTAATAGTTTTATTAGTTTCGGCTCCATTTTTTATTTCCTGTAAAGATGAAGTTGCTACTTCGGAAGAATCAATAAACAAAACACAAGAGGCAACACTTGAGCAGAAAAAACAGGCCCTTCAAAATGTTGCTCCAACTACAAACACAACAAGCGTAAGTGGTGATTTGGCTATGAACCCTGCGCATGGGCAACCAGGGCATCGTTGTGATATACCTGTAGGTGCGCCTTTAAATACTGCTTCAGGAAGTTCCAACACAACCCCTGTACTAAATAAGGCTAATTCAGTGCCTGCTTCAATTTCTGGTAATGGGATAAACCCACCACACGGACAGCCTGGGCATCGTTGTGATATTAAAGTAGGAGATCCTTTATAAAAATTATTAATTTTTTTAAATAAAGAGGCCCGTTTCAAAATCGAAACGGGCCTCTTTGGGGATAAATACTAACTAACTATTCTTTTACAAAACGTTTCATTATTTTGTTTGCTTCGGTATTTACTTCAAGCATATAAACACCACTTTGCAATGCTGATACATCCAAGTTTTCAGTGAAAGTACCTTTGCCTACAACCTGTCCCATAACATTATAAATCACATAATCTTTACCAGTTGCATCAAGCAATGCAATGTTTAAGGTGTGTTTTGCTGGGTTTGGATAAAGGGCCATGTCAGATAATCCATTATTTTCTATAACTCCCTGAACCACAGAGTTGCTTATAACAACGGTATAATCCTCTACTTCACCATACGTAAATGTTTCACATGGGGTTGAATTTGCATTGTATTTCATGGAAACTCGCATTCTAGTGGCACCACTTAATGCAGAAGTTGGAACTGTAAAACTACCTGAGATAGATGAAGCTGTAGTTCTTGAACGTGTATATACCTGTTCTCCAGAATCATTAAAATCTCCATCTTGGTTATAATCTATCCAAACTCTATAAGCTTCACGATAAACCGATCCTGTCCATTTTGGAGTTATGGTAATAGTATTACTACTTCCTTTTGTCAGTGTTGTTGAAAGGCTAGTGAAATCAACATAACCTCCATTATTGCCTGAAAGGTTGTTAATACTTCCAAGTTGAACTCTATCTATGTACTCATCGTTTGTATTATTTCCTTGTGAGGCACAATAGCTAATAGTATTAGAGAGTGTAGTAATATTTACAGTATTGCTAAAACCAGAATTATTCCCTGCAGCATCATGAGCACGAACCTTAAAGGAATAAGCCGTAGCAGCTGATAGTCCTGTGATGTTTGCTGAAGTTCCTGTAACGGTACCCAAGCTTGTATTGCCTTGGTAAACATCATAGCCTGTTACACCAACATTATCTGTAGAGGCATTCCAAGAAAGTGTTGCTGTTGTTTGAGTGACGTTTGAAGCAGACAAATTAGTGGGAGCAGATGGAGCTTGAGTATCACCACCAGTTCCTGCTTCAATACAGAAAGCTGTAGCTTCAGAACTTCCAAAACTTCCTCCACTAAAGATAACACCTGAATCACTTGACAATGTGTATGATCCATTACCATAAGAACAGCAAATACCATCGCCATAGGCATCAGTAATAGTAAATGTATAATCACCAACAGCTAAATTTGAGAAAGTTTTGGTAATTGTTGATCCATCAGGGTTTGAGGAAGAATAACTTGCAGAATCAATTGTAGTTCCTGAAGAATTTTTCAATGTCCACCCTGTTTCTTCTGGATAATTGTCAAAAGTAATTGATAGGTAAATATCTCCTATTTGGCAATCTCCCGGAGGTGGTGGGGTGCCACCATCGTAGGCGCTACCTACACCAACTGCATACCAAGCGTTTGTGGTTGCAATTTCTTCAGCACTACCAGCGCCATATAAGTCAATTGCAGCTTGGATAGCACCATTTCTGGCATCGCTATATTGTGAATTTGAATTCAAGTAAACTGTAAGGTTTCGGTAAGCAATAGCTGCTGCTTTGTCCATTCCGATTCCAGTAACGTTATAACTGTTTCCTTTATCGTTAGTACCACTTTTACCAACACTCAATACATAAAACCAAAAGTTTTGTACACCAGAATTTGTGTGTACTCCTCCAGAATCAGCTGAACCAGAATACCAGTTGGTTCCTTGATATGTGTCCGGATCTCCATAAGCGTTCGGGTTGCTCATAGAGCGCAATGCTCCACCGCTTCCACCAGCTCCAATATCATCACCCATTAACCAGTCATTGGTTCCTGAGGCAAATTTTTCAATAGACTCACCAAAAATATCTGAAAATGACTCATTCAAAGCTCCAGATTGATAGCTGTAAACTAAGTTTGCAGAGTATTCTGTAACTCCATGGGTAATTTCGTGACCACAAATGTCCAATGAAACCAAAGGTCCATAATTTGTGCCGTCACCATCACCATAAGTCATACGGGTTCCGTCCCAAAAGGCATTCACGTAGTTTGATGAATAACTAACATATGATTTTATAACACCTCCAGTATTGTTATAAGAGTTCCTTCCGTATCGCTGTGAGTAATACTTATAGGTCTTCTCAGCACCAAAGTGAGCTTGAACTCCAGTTGGGTTTGAAGTAAAGTTAGTTGAACTGCTTGTGATGTCAACAGCACTGTTATAATTGGTACTATTGTTTAGGTCAAAAGTTTGGATTCCACCGCCGTCGGCAGTTTGACGCAAACGGTATGGGCCAGAGGCATTGTCTGCAGTAAAGGATACACTGCCATTGTATAGGCTTGTTCCTGTAGCTGGTACATTTGCATCATGGATCCTTTTGTTTTCCATGATAAACTGACCGGTTTTGGCATCAATATATACATCAGCTCTGTAAAGAGGGGCTGTAGCATAAATGTCGAATTTATAAGCCAAACGATTTGTTTCCGAAATGTTTTTAAGAGCAGGTAAAATAACTAGCTCCCCAGTCGGTTTTTTATAATTGTCAGCTAAGGCTGCTTCTGCAGCATTCTGCCACATATATTTTGAGGCGCCTACGTGAGAAATTGCACTGTTTAATGCTTGTGAAGTATTTATTGACGGTGTTACACTAAAATCTTCCGAAATTGGGGAATAGGAAGAACTTAAAGTTTGTACAGTTCCGTTTTTACTGCTCAGTGTAACGGTTGCAAACTCAACTTTAACACCGTTAAAGTATTGCTGCATTTTTTTGTGTGTAAACCCTAAAGGGTCTTGTTCTTGTTTTAGCGAAGTAAAAGAAGTTAGTGGGGATGGATTTAAAACTTCTTTTAGAATTTGATTGGAATTTTGAAGAGAGTACGATTGCGAATCATTAAAAACTTTCAAGCTAGGTGGTTGCTTTACGTTTCTCTTTTCGTCATTTTTGTTTTGTGCAGAAACTACTGCTGACAAACCAAAAATTGAAAATGAAAAAAGGCAAACGAATTTGTTAATTTTTCTCATAATAAATTAAGATTTAGTGAATAAAATGTTTGTTGTTTTATTAAAAACACTTAAAAGAACAATAAAAATCGGTTAAATGAAATTTTTTTCGATGAACTACAGTTAAAATTTTTCTTTGCTTGAATATCTTATCTTTGTGTTAATGAAAAAGAAACCTTTACTATTAGTAGAAAACCTTTCGCTTTCCTTTGGAAATAAAGAAAGTAGCTTGGAAGTTCTTCACTCCATTTCTTTTGGGGTTTATGAAAATGAAATTTTGGGAATTGTAGGGGAATCTGGTTCGGGAAAATCAGTTACCTCACTTTCCATTATGGGTCTTTTGCCAAAAAAGCAAACAAAATTAGTCGGAGAAATTTTATTTGAACAGAATAACTTGCTGAAGACTGATGAAAAAGAATTCAGAAAAATCCGTGGTAGGGAAATAGCCATGATTTTTCAGGAACCAATGAGTGCGCTCAACCCTTCTTTAAAATGCGGTTTTCAGGTTGCTGAAATTCTTCGCCATCATTTAAAGATGAACGCTTCTAAAGCAAAAAAAGAAACTATTTCATTATTCGAAAAAGTAAAACTGCCACGTCCCAATGAAATTTATAACAGTTATCCACACCAAATAAGTGGTGGACAGATGCAACGGGTCATGATTGCCATGGCCATTGCCTGCAAACCTAAAATACTTATTGCAGATGAACCCACTACTGCGCTAGACGTTACAGTTCAAAAAGAAATTATTTCACTTTTGAAGTCAATTCAGCAAGAAACAAAAATGGCCATGCTCTTTATATCTCACGATTTGAATTTGGTTTCCGAAATTGCCGATAGGGTTGTGGTCATGTATAAAGGAGATATTGTTGAAAATGCAACAACTGAAGAAATTTTTAAAAATCCAAAGGCAGAATATACAAAAGCACTTTTGGCATCACGCCCTTCATTGAACTTTCGTTTGGTGAAATTGCCCACTATAGCTTCCATCGCCGATAATAGTTTCGAGCCGCGAGAAGTAAAGTCTGCAGAACGTGCCAAAAGGCATAAAACAATTTATATCCAAAAACCAATTTTAGAGATTACTAATTTAGAAAAATACTATTTCAGTTCTGTAGGAATATTTTCGAAAAAAGAAATTGTAAAAGCAGTTGATGCGGTTAGCTTCTCAGTTTTTGAAGGAGAGACCTTGGGACTTGTTGGCGAATCCGGCTGTGGTAAATCTACATTGGGGAGAACCATTCTTCAATTGGAGAAAGCAACTTCAGGAAGCATAAAATACAAAGGAAAAGAACTCACAAAACTTTCTAAAATTGAAATCAGGAAACTTCGGAAGGAAATCCAGATTATATTTCAAGATCCATATTCATCCCTCAACCCACGGTTAATGATTGGCCAAGCACTTATGGAACCTATGGAGGTGCACGGCTTGGGGAAATCAAAAAAAGAAAGAAAAGAACGTGTGTTGTCTTTACTTGATAAAGTAGGTTTAAATGAAAGTTATTTCTATCGTTATCCCCACGAACTTTCTGGAGGTCAAAGGCAAAGGGTTGGTATAGCACGAACCATTGCAATGGAACCAAAATTGGTCATTTGCGATGAGTCAGTTTCAGCGCTAGATATTTCGGTACAAGCACAAGTTTTGAACTTGCTTAATGAATTAAAAAACGATTTTGGTTTTACCTATATATTTATATCGCACGATTTAGCCGTAGTAAAATATATGTCTGATCAACTTTTGGTAATGAACAAAGGAAAAATAGAGGAGCTTGGCGATGCTGATGAAATTTACGCAAACCCGCAAACGGAATATTCAAAGAAACTAATTGAAGCAATTCCGAAAGGAATTTAAGAATACTCAAAAATAAAGAAATAAAAAACCCGTTCTAACCTCACGAAGAACGGGTTTAATAGATTATCTGTGTTTATGACAGATTTGGGGCATAAACAACCAAAGAAAAGATCAGACCAGTAAAAACACTTTCTTAAAAATGAAAAGCACATTTAGTAACAATTCTTTTGTGCTTTTAAATGATCTAATTACTTTTTCCATATGAGGTTAAGTTGGTAAGATTTGGGACTGCTAAGATGTAAACATTTTTGATACAAAACGATAAAATGCATATAAATTCGATGAAATACACTAAATTTTAACATTTGAGTCTTTTTTCTTCGTTTTTTAACATAAAAAAACCATGATTTCCATGGTTTTTAATAATGTGAATATTGATTTTAGGTCAAAATTCCATCTCTTTAATAACTCCACTTACAACTAAATCTCCTTCAGTTGCTTTTATAATTTCTTCAACAGAAACTCCTGGGGCACGTTCAAGGAGGTGAAATTTTCCATCAGTTATTTCAAGAACGGCAAGGTTGGTTACTATTTTCTTAACGCATTTTACTCCCGTAAGTGGCAAGCTACATTCCTTTAAAAGTTTAGATTCCCCCTCACGGTTGGTATGCATCATTGCAACAATTATATTTTCTGCTGAAGCTACCAAGTCCATTGCGCCTCCCATTCCTTTAACCATTTTTCCAGGGATTTTCCAATTTGCAATATCCCCGTTTTGTGAAACTTCCATCGCCCCGAGAATGGTAAGATCAACATGTTGACCGCGGATCATTCCAAAGCTCATTGCCGAATCAAAGAATGAAGCGCCTGGTAATGCAGTGATTGTTTGCTTACCGGCATTAATTAAATCTGGATCTTCTTCACCTTCAAAGGGAAAGGGGCCCATCCCGAGGATTCCGTTCTCACTTTGGAATTCCACACTTATATCGTCTCGCACAAAGTTGGCTACCAATGTTGGAATTCCTATTCCCAGATTAACATAGTATCCGTCTTTAACTTCTTTTGCAATTCGTTGTGCTATTTGTTCTTTTGAAAGTGCCATTAGTTTCTTTTTCTAACCGTTAATTGCTCAATTCTCTTTTCATAATTCTCTCCCTGGAATATTCTTTGGATGAATATTCCTGGAATATGAATTTGATTCGGGTCCAGTTCGCCTGCCGGAACCAATTCTTCCACTTCGGCAACGGTAATTTTTCCGGCACCGCACATTGCAGGATTAAAATTTCTGGCGGTTCCTTTAAAGATTAGATTTCCTGCCTCATCACCTTTCCACGCTTTTACAAAGGAAAAATCAGCTTCAAAGGCTTTTTCCATTACGTACATTTTCCCGTGAAACTCACGAGTTTCCTTCCCCTCAGCAACTTCAGTTCCGTAACCTGCAGGTGTAAAAAAAGCTGGTATTCCACTTCGAGCAGCTTCGCAGCGTTGCGCTAGTGTTCCCTGAGGGATGAGCTCTACTTCCATTTCGCCACTGAGCATTTGGCGCTCAAACTCAGCATTTTCACCTACATACGATGAGATCATTTTCTTTATCTGATGCTTTTTTAGCAAAAGACCAAGTCCAAAATCGTCAACACCTGCATTGTTTGAAATACAGGTTACGTTTTGGATGTTCTTACGAACTAATTCTGAAATAATATTTTCGGGAATACCGCAGAGACCAAAGCCACCAAGCATAAAAGTCATCCCGTCTGAAATGCCCTCGCAGGCTTCGCGAACGTTTGCAACTGTCTTTTTTATCATTTTTTAAATTTTCTGAAAATTACAAAATTTCGATCTATAAAAAAACCTCACGTTTCTTTCATTTTTCGAATAAAACTGCGAACAACGAAAAAAGAAACGTAAGGTTTATATGTATTACAGCGTGTTTTTCTTAAATCCCAAACTCATCTGGCATTTCTTCTTCATCGGGATTACCTTCACGCCATTTTGAACAATCTGTTTCAATGGAAAGATTTTCAGGCCGCTTGAAGTTTCCGTTTGAAACATCCAAATCTTTATCGGCATAACAGCTTTTCATATACATTCCCCATATAGGCAGAGCCATTGTAGCGCCTTGTCCATATGAGGTGGAACCAAAATGTGTAGCTCGGTCATCACCGCCAACCCAAACTCCCGTTACTAAATTTGGAACCATACCCATAAACCAGCCATCACTGTTATTTTGTGTAGTTCCAGTTTTTCCTGCAATGGGGTTTTTAAAATCATACGGATATCCAGTAACGGCATTCTTGTAGACTGGAGAATTTACTGCCCAGGTTCCTCTCAATCGAGCACCAGATCCAGACTGTGTTACGCCTTCCATCAAACTTACTGTTACGTAAGCAGTTTCATTGCTAATAACGTCTTTGGTTTTGGGAACGTTCTGATAAAGAACCGTTCCATTTTTATCTTCAATTCTTTGGATGAGGATGGGTTCAACGTAAACTCCTTCATTTGCGAAAGTGCTATATGCGCCAACCATTTCATAAACCGAAACGTCTGGTGTTCCAAGTGCAATGGATGGAACTGCAGGCATGTTTTCTGTGTCAACCCCCATTTTCTTCACCAAATCTATTACTGGTTCTGGGCCCACTCGGTCTATTAACCTTGCGGTAATGGTGTTTATTGAATTTGCAAGTGCATATTTAAGCGTAACCATCCCACCATAGCTGCCACCAGAATTTTTAGGGGTCCAAGGTTGTATTAGATTATGTCTTCCGGCAGGAATGGTATAAAGGGTGTTTGGCAAAGTGTCGCACGGCGACATGTGCATTTGGTCTATTGCCGTTGCATAAACGAATGGTTTGAAGGTAGAGCCTATTTGACGTCTTCCTTTTTTGACCATATCATATTTGTAGTGTTTATAATCTATTCCACCCACCCAAGCTCTAACTTCCCCGGTTTGTGGACTCATGGACATCATTGCGGCTTGCAAAAATGATTTGTGATAACGGATAGAATCTAAAGGTGTCATGATAGTGTCAATATCTCCCTTCCAAGAAAAAACATGCATTGGCACTTTCTTTTTAAAGCTTTTTATTATTTCTTCTTCATCCTTGCCTTGCTTTTTCATTTCACGCCAACGGTCGCTTTTGCGCATGGCTTTGTTTAAAATACTTTCCGTTTCTTTTTCTGAAATATCCCGAAAAGGTGCAGTTTTATTGTTTTTGTTTTGTTCGTCAAAAGCTTTTTGTAAATGCGCCATATGTTTTTTTACAGCTTCTTCGGCGTATTCCTGCATCTTGCTGTCGATGGTTACATAAACCTTCAGCCCATCTTGGTAAATATTGTATTTGCTACCATCGGGTTTGGGATGTTCATCAATCCAATCTTCCATAAAATTACGTGCGTATTCTCGGAAATAGGTTGCGCTTCCCTCATCATGACCTTGAGGGGTAAATTTTAGGTTCAAGGGAAGGGCTTGCAGCGAATCCATTACCTTTTCAGAAATATAATCGTATTTCTCCATTTGGGATAAAACTACGTTCCTTCTATTGCGAACTAATTCTGGTCTTCTATTTGGGTTGAAAAGAGAAGAATTTTTAAACATCCCAACCAACATTGCAGCTTCTGCAGTGGTCAACTGTGAGGGAGACTTGTCAAAATAAATATTGGCAGCACTTTCAATGCCTACAGCTTGATTGAGAAAATCGTATTCATTAAAATACATGGTAATGATTTCCTCTTTGGTATAGCGTCTTTCCAAACGTGTGGCGATAACCCACTCTTTTACTTTTTGAAGAACTCGTTCTACTTTGTTTGATGCGGTTTGGTCTGTAAAAAACAATTTCGCCAGCTGTTGGGTAATGGTACTTGCGCCACCACGTGTTCCTAAAAAGGCAATTGCACGCAGTGTTCCTCTGCCGTCAATTCCGGAATGTTCGTAAAAACGAGCATCCTCGGTAGCTATTAAGGCATTTACAAGATGATCGGGCAAAGAGTCGAAAGGAACTGGCGTTCTGTTTTCTTTATAAAATTTTCCAATAGTTTTTCCATCGGAAGAAACAATCTCAGTAGCTAGGTTTTTCTCTGGGTTTTCAAGACTAGTTTCATCTGGAAGACTTCCGAAGAAACCCCAAGATGCGAATAGAAAAAACAAAATAACCACAAGTATAAAACCTGCAAATACCTTCCAAAAGGTCTTGATGTGATGACCTACATCGTTCTGTTTTTTCTTTTTAGGGGCTGCTTTTTTTGTTGCCATATTTTTTACTATTTGGTAGCTTCTTCTATACTGAAGCCAACATCTGTAATGCCTTCGAGTTTTGTAACGCCTTCAACTGCGCCATTATTGCGCATGGCCTGTGCTATATCTAAGGTGTAATTTCCTTCTTCAAAAAACTGTACATGCTCTTTATACCACAGTTTGTTTTCCTTTATGTTTCCAATTCCTTGACCCATCCACGAACCGTCTGGATTTGCCATTCGGTATTCAAGGGTGTCGGTAACGGTCTTGCCGTGTGGAAAATTCATCGAAACTATCAAAAATAAATTGTTGTATTTGTATTCGTTAGTGTTGCGGATGTTTAAAAACAAATTGTATTCTTTTAAAGAATCTAACTTGGGTAGCTTGAACTCTACAGTTTCGGCAGCACCCCAATATCCTTCCATAGCTTTTGTTTCACTAAAAACGGTGTTTGATTCGCAAGAAACTAACATCACAGTTAACAAAAAAAGGACCATTAACTTATTCATTTTTTGTGGGCTTGCGATTTCTATTTTTATTCGCTGGACGGTTTCCAGACTTGGGCTTCGGATTATTTTTAGGAGCACTCCCAGCTGTAGCCTCAACCTTCCCTTTGTTTTTGTTTCTGCTTTTATTTCTTCGCTTTTTACCTTTTTGTTTTGGTTGGTCAAAACGCGTTAAACTATCTTGGCCAACGACATTACTGAACGGCTCTTTTTCTGCTTTAGGAACTTCAACAATAAATTCCTCGAGGGCCAATGGCTTTTTGCCTTTTTTGTTCAGGGCTATAATTTCATTGGCTTTTTCGGCGGTCAGTTCGTGCCAATTCATGAATTCTTTTTCATAAGCATACCAAAGCAAACCTTTGAAAATATCTATTTTTTGGCAAGTGGCATATCCTTTTTCGGTTTGAAGTTTTATTTCCGTACTTGGGAAAGACTCTAAAGCTTCCAAATAAGTGTCCAGTTCATAATTCAAGCAACATTTTAACTTACCACACTGTCCTGCAAGTTTTTGCGGGTTTAATGAAAGTTGCTGATAGCGTGCTGCGGAAGTATTCACAGAACGGAAATCGGTCAACCAAGTGGAACAGCAAAGCTCACGCCCACAACTGCCTATTCCGCCCAAACGAGCTGCTTCCTGCCGGAAACCTACTTGTTTCATCTCGATACGTGTATTGAAAGTCCTGGCGAATTCTTTTATCAATTCACGGAAATCAACCCGTTCTTCAGCAGTGTAATAAAAAATCACTTTGGAAGCATCGCCTTGAAATTCAACATCGCTTATCTTCATTTGTAGGCCATGGCGGATGGCAATTTCGCGCGAACGTTTTTGTACATCAGCTTCTTTATCACGAACGCCTTGCCAAATGTCAATATCTTTTTGTGAAGCTTTGCGATAAATTTTTAGAAGTGTTTCAATTTTTAAAGGAATCTTTTTCTTCTTCATCTGCACACGAACCAATTCTCCGGTAAGCGTTACAATGCCAATATCATGGCCTGGCGAAGCCTCGGTCGCAACCACATCGCCAATACTTAAAGTAAGATTATCTGGATTTTGGAAGAATTCTTTCCTTCCGTTTTTAAAGCGTACTTCCACCGCATTGAAGGGTTCCATATTTGCTGGAAGTTGCATATTTGAAAGCCAGTCGAACACCGTAAGTTTGTTACAGCCATCGGTTCCGCAAGTACCATTGTTCTTGCATCCCTTTGGCTGTCCGTTGGCGCCTGTGGCACAGCTGGTACAGCCCATAAATTTTATATATAAAGCCCTTTTCAAAACGAAGAGGGACGAAAATTAAACAAATAATTTAATCAGTAAAGATACCAATAAAATTTACGATTTCTGATTTACGATTTCGGATTTTTGAAGTCCTCCCCGAACCCCTCTAAATGAGGGGGCAATCAAAATTGAATATTCCCCCCTTGGAGGCAAGGGGGACTAATGACTATTTTTTGAACTTCAATTTCTCCGAACGTCCTTTTTTAAAAATTTTGTTGCTGTTCGGTATGCCTTGACGAAGTCTTTTCTGTTCTTCCTCGGGAAGATGTATTATTTCAATACATTCTTCACTACAACAGTTTTCCATAGCTAATGCGCATTTTTCACATTGAATGAAAAGCAAATGGCAAGCTTCGTTGGCGCAATTGGTATGCGTGTCGCAAGCTTCACCGCATTGATGGCAATGGCTAATAACGTCTTCTGTAATCCGTTCGCCGCGCCGATGGTCGAAGACAAAGTTTTTTCCAATGAATTTATTTTCCAGTCCTTGATTTTCCACTTGGCGAGCATATTCAATAATACCACCTTCCAGCTGAAACACATTTTTAAAACCTTTGTGCTTATAATAAGCGCTCGCTTTTTCACAACGAATTCCGCCTGTGCAATACATTACCAATTTTTTGTCTTCTTTGTGGTCTTTTAAATCTTCTTCTATTATATCCAATGAATCGCGAAACGTATCAACATCTGGTGTGACAGCGTTTTTAAAATGGCCGATTTCGCTTTCGTAATGGTTTCGCATATCTACCAAAACCACATTCGGATCTTCAATGAGTTCATTGAATTTTAGGGCGTCCACGTGAATTCCCTTGTTTGTAACATCAAAGGTTTCATCGTTCAGGCCGTCGGCAACAATCTTATCGCGAACTTTCACTTTTAGTTTTAAGAAAGATTTCAAATCTTGCTCAATAGCAATATTCAAACGCACATCTTTCAAAAAATGAATGCCGTCCAGAAATTCCTTGAATTCCTTAAAGCGCTTTGCCGGAACCGAAAGTTGGGCGTTGATGCCTTCGTGGGCCACATAAATACGGCCAAGCACGTCCTGTTCGTTCCAAGTAACAAAAAGATGGTTTCTAAAAAGATGCGGATTGCCAATTTTGGCGTATTGATAAAAAGAAAGGGTAAGCCGTTCCTCGCCGGCCTGTTCCAAAAGTGTTTCCCTCTCTTTTGCACTTAATTTATTGTACAGTTGCATGCTATACTTTTTTAGGTGAAAAGAATTGATTTTAATAGATTCTGCGAAATTAATCATTATATTTATTGTTGACAAAAAATCCTATCTCCCTAGATTTTACTTTTGCCCCAAGCACAAAGAAATAGTATCTTAGCATACTATAATTTCCATCATAAAAAACACTGAAAATGAGCACTGAAAAAGACGCAAAACTTAAAGCTTTAAAGCTAACTCTTGATAAACTTGATAAAACCTACGGCAAGGGAACCGTAATGAAAATGGGCGATAGTGCCGTGGAAGATGTAGAGGTAATCCCTACAGGTTCACTCGGCCTAGATGTAGCGCTTGGCGTGGGTGGCTATCCACGCGGAAGAGTCATTGAAATCTACGGACCAGAATCTTCAGGTAAAACAACACTTACGCTTCACGCGATGGCAGAAGCACAGAAAAAAGGCGGAATTGCTGCTTTTATAGATGCAGAACATGCTTTTGATCGTGGCTATGCCCAAAAATTGGGTGTTGATATTGAAAACCTCATTATTTCACAACCTGATAATGGAGAGCAAGCCTTGGAAATTGCCGACAACTTAATCCGCAGTGGCGCGATAGACATTGTAGTTATTGACTCCGTTGCTGCCTTAACGCCCAAAAGCGAAATTGAAGGTGAAATGGGCGATAGCAAAATGGGACTTCACGCGCGTTTGATGAGCCAAGCACTTCGAAAACTTACCGGGTCCATTAGCAAAACAAAATGTACGGTAATCTTCATTAACCAATTGCGTGAAAAAATTGGCGTGATGTTCGGAAACCCAGAAACTACAACAGGAGGAAACGCATTGAAATTCTATGCTTCCGTACGATTGGATATTCGTCGTTCCACACAGATAAAAGATACCGACAGCAATGCCACAGGAAATAAAACCCGTGTGAAAGTGGTAAAAAACAAAGTGGCCCCGCCTTTCAAACAAGTGGAATTCGACATTATGTATGGCGAAGGAATCTCCAAAGTAGGTGAAATTATCGATCTTGGGGTTGATTTCGAAATCATCAAAAAAGCAGGGTCATGGTTCAGCTACGATGAAACCAAACTCGGGCAAGGTCGTGATGCCGTAAAAACGCTTCTTCTGGACAATCCAGATTTAATGGAAGAGTTGGAGAAGAAGATTAAGGATGCAATCGCCACAATTAATCAATAAATTTTTATTAAACCACGCAACCCTTTTAAAGCAATGGTATCTACTGAAAGTAGGAACCTTGATTATTACGGTTGCCCTCTAAAAATAAGGAGGTATTTACAACGGAACAATAATTCACGGTACCGCGTTGACATTAGACGAGCTCATACTAAAATGCAAACAGCAGGATGCAACGGCGCAGGGCGAATTGTACAAACAGTACAGCGGCGTCCTTTTTGCCATTTGCCTTCGGTATTCACCTAATTATACTGAGGCCGAGGACAATTTGCAAGATGCTTTTATAACTATTTTTAAAAAAGTTGAGCAGTATAATGGCAAAGGTTCTTTTGAAGGCTGGATGAAACGGGTAACGGTAAATACCGTGCTTCAGAAATACCGAAAGCAACGCACCTTTGAAATTGTTGACGAAGGACAGATTGAAGATGAAGCTGAGGTGGAGATTGAAAGTGAGGAAATCCCTTTGGATTTTCTGCTGAAAATTGTGCAAGAGCTTCCAGATAGGTACAGATTGGTTTTCAGTATGTACGTGATGGATGGCTATCAGCATAAAGAGATAGCAGAAATGTTAGGAATCAGCGATGGAACGTCTAAATCAAATCTGGCACGCGCCAGAGTGATTTTGAAAAATAAGATTGAAGACTATAATGCTAATAAACTATAACACTTAAGGCATTGTAATGATTGTTTAGATTGAATAGAAAACCCCTGCTTTTGGGTAGGGGTTTAATAAAGCTTCCCTTTTTACTGGGATAAGAATGAAAGAAAAGAAAAATATAGACAACATTTTTAACGAAGGTTTCAAGAATTTTGAAGCCACTCCTTCGTCGCGCGTTTGGGAAAACATCCAAGCCGAGCTGAACAAGGAGAAAAAAGACCGCAAGGTTATTCCATTGTGGATAAAACTTGGTGGTGTTGCTGCGTTGCTTGCTTTATTGTTAACCGTTGGCAATTCGCTATACAATTCTTCCAACACAACCACTCCTTCAATAACCAATGAAGACAGTAAGCAAACCGAAAAACAACTTCAAGAGAATAAATCTGAGATTGAAAAGCAGGCTAGTGAAACCCAAATAGCTGCGGAAGAAAAAACACTTCAGAATAATTCAACGGAGAGCTTTGACACTTCGGAAGACAATACTTCAAAAAATAAAGGTGAAACAAAAGCTTCGGATAAAATTTTCAATAATTCTTCTGAAAAAGGAAGTACTACTGTAATTGCTTCAAACAATTCTGAAAAGAATGCTTCTACTGTAAAAAAGAATTCACAGAAAAATATTATTGAAAAGCAAGTTTCAAAAAATGGTTTGGAAGAGGGAATAGCTTCAGCTAAAAATTCTTCAGAAAAGATCAATCCCAACAAAACCGGAAAAGAAACAAACGAAAATAGTATTAAAACTAATAAAGATATTTTTGAGCAAAGCAATGAAGGTATTGTTTCTAATGATAATGCTGAAAAGAAAAACGCAGAAAAAAGTTTGGTAAAAACTGAAGCAGAAGCTACAGAAGATTCCAAAAACAAAAAATCAATCTTTGATGCCATTGCAGAAACAGACGAAGATGTAGTGCCTGAAAAGAAAAAGAAACAAAAACCAGAACACCGTTGGAATGTTGCTCCAAATATAGCCCCTGTATATTATAGTAGTCTTGGCAATGGGTCATCAATAGATCCAACATTTGCAGACAATCAACAAAAAGGCGATGTAAACATGAGTTACGGAGTGCAAGTGAGTTATGCTTTGAACCATCGTTTGAGCGTTCGCACGGGAGTTAACAACGTAGATTTAAGTTACAGCACGTCTGGTATTGAAGTAGGCACAGGTCCAGTAGCTGTCGCACTGCGTTCCGTTGATTATGGTGCTAGGGATATTGTTATTACCGCAGCAGATAAAGGGGCATTTGCAAATGCAAGTACTTCTAATGGTTTTGGAGAAATAATGCCAAAATCAACGGAAGGTGATGCAAGACTTATACAAAACATCAATTATTACGAAGTACCTCTAGAATTGAAATACGCTGTTATTGACAGTAAGTTTGGCGTAAATGTAATTGGTGGGTTGAGTACTTTGTTTTTGGGTAACAATGAAATTTCAGTAAAGGCAGATAATTTTAATACCGTACTTGGGGAAGCTAACAATCTTTCCACGGTAAGTTTTTCAACTAACGTCGGGCTGGGCTTGGACTACAAATTGTCCAAAAAATTTACGTTTAATATTGAGCCAATGTTTAAATACCAGCTCAACCCTTATACCGATTCTTCTGTAAACTTCAAACCTTATTATTTGGGGGTTTATAGCGGATTGAGTTTCAAGTTTTAGGTTAGTTTTTAGTTGATGTGTTTGATATACTTCAAACAAAATGATTGCAAAAAACCGTTCTTCGCCATAGGACGGTTTTTTATTTAGAAATTATCCCAAACTATTTTAAACCGTTGGATTTAGCAATTCATTCAGAATAACATCCCTTGTTTCTTTTTTCAATTCCTTTCTATTGTCCAAAGTCAAGTTTTCAGTTGGCACAAGTTTGTGCACTTTTACTCGCATTTTGCCAGGCCCACCTATAAAGAAAGAATACGGAAACCGTTTTTTATTATCGTGAAAAGTCATGGGCGCAATAGGAATCTGATGTTCAATGGAAAGCCGGAAAGCGCCATCCTTAAATTCATCCAACAAAAGTGAAAGATCATCTGGAACACCGCCTTCGGGAAAAATGCATACGCTTAAACCTTCGTTTAAACGAATTTCCGCTCTTCGAAAAGCTTCTACACGACTTTTTGTGTTTCCGCGATCTACCAAAATACAAGTGCGTTTATAAATGTAGCCGAACAGCGGAATTTTAGCCAATTCCTTTTTTCCAACAAAAACAAAAGGATTTTTTGTTGCGTGAAACATCAACATAATATCCGTCATTGAGGTGTGGTTGGCAACGAACATATAGCTTTCTCCTTTTTCATATTTTACATCGCGTTTTATGACAGGATAACATCCGATTCCATAAATTACTAATATTGACCAAGTTCTCGCAACCTTAAAAAAGAAAGGATACCAAGAATGCTTAAGAATACTTATAAGCAGAAATGGGAAAAGTAGAATAGTAAAAAAAGCTATAATTAAATAGAACCAAATACGGTAGAATGCTGCAAAGATTTGTTTAAAAACTTTCATCGAGGTTCAAAAGTAACGATTTGAACGATGCGAATAAATCAAAAAAAGTACCTTTGCTGAAATTTTTTAAAACAATGTCCAGAATACTCACAGGAATACAAAGTACCGGCACACCACATCTCGGAAATCTATTAGGCGCAATCGTTCCCGCCATTGAAATGGCAAACAACCTTAACAACGATTCCTTTCTTTTTATTGCAGATATGCACTCATTGACGCAGATAAAAAATGCCGAAACCCTTCGCGCAAATACCTATAGTGTTGCTGCAACCTGGCTAGCGTTCGGCTTGGATATTGAACGTGCGGTATTCTACCGTCAAAGCGATGTGCCTCAAACGGCTGAGCTTTCTTGGTATTTAAGCTGTTTTTTTCCGTATCAAAGATTGACATTGGCGCATTCTTTTAAGGACAAAGCGGACCGATTGGAAGATGTGAACGCAGGACTTTTTACGTATCCAATGCTTATGGCGGCAGATATTCTTCTATATGATGCCGAAATTGTTCCCGTTGGTAAAGACCAAATGCAGCACATAGAAATAACGCGCGATGTTGCATCCCGTTTTCATTCTCAGATGGGTGAAACGTTTGTTATGCCTGTTGGAAAAGTTCAGGAAGAAACCATGTACATTCCGGGAACGGATGGCGCCAAAATGAGCAAATCCAAAGGAAATATCATCAATATATTTTTGAATGATAAACAACTTCGGAAGCAAGTAATGAGTATTGAAACGGACAGTACGCCATTGGAAGAACCAAAAAACCCAGATACGTGCAATGTTTTTGCGCTTTATAAAATATTGGGTTCGAAAGAAGAAGTGGCGCAGATGCGAAAAAATTATGAAGAGGGAAATTATGGTTATGGTCATGCAAAACAAGCATTGTTTGAGTTGATCCTCGAAAAATTTTCGGAAGAGCGCACTCGTTATAACTATTTTATGGAAAACCTTCCTGAAATAGATGCTGCTTTAACTACTGGTGCTGAAAAGGCTCGAAAAGTTGCTGATGAAGTTTTGAAAAGAGTTCGAGAAAAAGTTGGTTATTAAACTAACTGAAATAATTTTCCAGGTAATGGGCGCACAACGCCCTTCAATTCCATATTCATCAATATGCTCGCAGCTTTATAAGCTGGAATCTTACATTCTAAAGCGATAACGTCTAACAGCTCTTTTTCCTTTTCTTTCAAAAGTCTGAAAACTACTTTTTCTTCATCGTTTAATTCTACGAAGAGCTGGGTTTGTTTTGGCTTTTGATTTTCCTTCAGTTCCCAACCCAGCATATAAATTATGTCTGCAGCACTAGTAAGCAACTGTGCTTTTTGTTGCTTTATCAAATTGTTGCAACCACTACTTTGGCTGTCAGTAGCCCTTCCCGGAACCGCAAAAACTTCGCGGTTGTATGAATTTGCAATATCTGCAGTAACCAAACTTCCTCCTTTTTCTGCTGATTCTATAACAATGGTTGCTTCGGAAAGTCCTGCGATTATTCGATTTCTTTTTAAAAAATTATTTCTATCAAAAGCATCACTGCTCCAAAACTCAGTGATGAAGCCTCCATTCTGCTCGATTTTAGACATATATTTTTTATGATCTTTCGGATACATTTGGTTGAGTCCGTGGGCTAAGCACGCTATGTTCTGTAAATTATTTTCAATAGCAGCTTTATGGGCGCAAATATCGACTCCATAGGCCAAGCCTGAAACAATTACTGGATTTAATGGGGAAAGCGTTTCAATTAAATCTTGACAAAAAGCATTTCCATAACTGGTAATTTTACGGGTACCTACGATGCTGATTATTTTCTTCCCTACTAAATCTATATTTCCACGATGAAAAAAAAGTATAGGGCCATCTATGCAGTGCTTCAGTTTTTCGGGATAAGTTTTGTCCTTGAAATAGCTGTGCTCAATTTTATTTTCCTCAATAAACTTTAATTCTGCATCGGCTTCTTCCAATTGTTTTTTCAAATTTATTTCCTTCAACCGTAAAAGCCCGATACCATCAATTTTAGCCAGATTGCTTTTTTTCTCAGTGAAAATTGCTTCCGCAGAACCCATTTTCTGCAACAATTTTTTTGCTGAAACATCCCCAAGGTTTGGAATACGTTGTAGTGCAAGCGTATAGCGCAGTTCGTTTTTTGATAGCATAACTTTGAAAATTAAAGTCGGGGAGGAGCATTAAAAATACAAATTTTTAAGTTGTTAATAAATTACCAAAACAAAAATTGGATTACCTTCAAAAAAGGCTAATTTTGTTAATATGCAACTTACAACCTACATAGCTGATCTGCTTTACCGCTACGAATGTGTAATTATTCCAGGCTTTGGCGCTTTTCTGACGCGTTATAAATCTGCACATATTGATGATTCCACAAACAACTTCAACCCGCCTTCAAAAATTGTTTCTTTTAATAAACAGTTACAGGCCAATGACGGTTTGTTTGCAAACTATGTGGCTTCAGTGGAAAAATGTAGCTATGAAACTGCATTGCAAAAAGTAAGAAATTTTACTGCTGAAATTTCAAAAGAACTTTCAGAAGGGAAGACAATAGTATTTAAAAATATAGGTGAGTTTTCACTGAATAATGAAAAATCCATTCAGTTTGAACCTTTGCATCAGCAAAATTATAGCACTTCATCTTTTGGTCTTTCTTCATTTGTTTCACCCAAAATAAACCGCGAAGTTTATAAAGAAACCGTTGAGGCTTTGGAAGAAAAGGCGCCAATTATTTTTACTCCCAAACGGAGAGAGGCGAAACCATACCTTAAATATGCTGCAATTGCGGTTATTGCTCTTTCTGCAATAGGTTTTGGGAGTTTGAAATTTTACGAAAGTCAAGTTCAGCAATTCAATATAGCTGAAAGGCAGAAGGCTAACTCGTTGGTTGAAAATCAAATACAAGAAGCTACTTTTGTAATTGAAAACCCGCTTCCAGTTCTTAGTTTGCAACTTCCAAAGCATACAGGAATGTACCACATTGTTGCAGGTGCGTATCGAATGGAAGAAAACGCCGATAAAAAAGTGGAACAACTGCGTACTAAAGGTTTTTCACCTTTAAAGATGGAGCCAACGCAATACGGTCTTCACCAAGTTTTGTACGCAAGTTTTGAAGATAGAATGGAGGCTTTGAAAAAACTTCGAGAAATTCAAAAAACCGAAAATGCGGATGCTTGGTTATTGGTTCAGGATATTCAGTAACCAGTCTATTTTTTAACGAGGAAGTCTTACTTTCTTCTTTTTTATCATCTCTTTTTTACCAACTTCGGTATCTTTGCAAAAATTTTTTCTGATGCAATCCAAAACTCCAAAAGACTCTTTGACTATTTATACCGATATGGTCCTTCCTAGCGAAACGAACCCTATAGGAAATATGTTTGGTGGCGAATTATTGGCAAGAATGGATCGTGCTGCCAGTATTGCTGCACGCCGTCACAGTAGAAGGATTGTGGTTACCGCTTCTGTAAATCACGTGGCATTCAACAAAATGATTCCCTTAGGGAGTGTAGTGACAGTTGAGGCGAAGGTTTCACGCGCCTTTAGTAGTTCTATGGAAGTTTATATGGATGTTTATATCGAAGATCGCGAAAGTGGCGAAAGAAGTCTTTCCAACGAAGCCATCTATACTTTTGTGGCAGTTGACGAAATGGGCAATCCAGTGCGTGTTCCAGAGCTTGTTCCAGAGACTGAAATTGAAAAGGCGAGACATGTTGCAGCACTCCGCAGGAAACAACTTAGTTTGGTGTTAGCTGGAAAAATGAAGCCAAAAGACGCTACTGAATTAAAGGCTTTGTTTCAATAATACATCTTTTTTCTCTATAAATTGTTGATTTACTGTTTCTTCCATAGGGAGTGAAATATGTTAAATTTGCTGTTTTTTGTTTTGAAATTGCTTGTTTATGGATTCAAATAAATATATTTGAGAAGATATGACGGTATTTTAGGCCGTTTTTTTTTAATCCATAACCCATCTAAAACAAGTTAATTATGGCGAAAATTACTTTTTCAAGAATTAAAAGCTTTTCTTTTTTGGTGCTGCTGTTTGTTTTTTCATTAGCGTTTGCACAAAATTCAAATGATATCATTTTTCAAGGTGAAACCTACGAAATGCCTGAAAATATTACTTTTTTTCAGTGGAGTCAAATGCCAGAATCAGCCAGATTAAATAATGGTTATGTAGGTTGGGTTCAATTTTATGAAACTCCTTCACAGCAAGTTCAGGATTTGTTCAGACAAAATAATCTGCAATTATTGGAATATATTCCACACCAAACTTATCTTTTTTATTTTCCACAGAATACTTCAATCTCTTTTCTAAAAAACAATGGTGTGCGTACTATAGTTCCCGTTGATGCTAGGGCGAAGCTTTCAGCAAAATTAAAAAGTGGCAATTATGATTATTGGGCAATGGATGGGAATAATATTTTGGTAACACTTCAATATCATAAGAATGTTTCCGATACTTATATTATTAATCAGTTAGCCCAACAACAAATAATTGTGAAGCAAAATTATAAGGAGCAACGAATGTTGGATCTTTCCATACCGAATAATTCTTTGGAAACACTTTCAAAGCTGCCTTTTGTTAAATGGGTAGATCTTGTTGTAGCTCCTGCAGTACCCGATGACTCAAGAGGAAGAAGCCTTCACAGGGCGAATGCTTTGGATACACAAACTGGGGCTGGCAGAAATTATACTGGAGAAGGTATTGGCGTATTGGTCCGTGATGATGGTCGCGTTGGCCCACACATAGATTTTCAGGGAAGAATTACCAATTTAACCAATATTTCAAATCAGTCCCACGGGGATGGAGTTGCGGGAATTATGGCTGGTGCTGGTAATTTACTTCCTTCAAATAGAGGAATGGCTGCTGGATCTGATGTTTATGTTGTGAATTATGCTAGCAACTTTTTAGATGGTTCAACAGTAAATTTAATTAATGACGGAAGTGTTCAAATAACAAATTCCTCCTATAGCAATGGATGTAATGACGGCTATACCAGTATAACTAGAACTGTAGATCAACAAACGTTAGATACACCAACATTGCTTCATGTTTTTTCAGCCGGAAATTCAAATAATAACAATTGTGGTTATGGAGCTGGAAGCCAATGGGGAAATATTACTGGAGGTCACAAACAAGGAAAAAATGTGATTGCTACTGCAAATGTTTATTTTGATGGTGCTTTGGTAAATTCTAGTAGCCGTGGCCCTGCGCACGATGGAAGAATAAAACCAGACATTACGGCAAACGGGCAAGATCAAATTTCAACAAATGAAAATAATACCTACCAGACTTTTGGCGGTACCTCTGGTGCAGCTCCTGGTATTGCAGGTATTTCAGCACAACTTTACCAAGCTTATGGAGATTTAAACGGAGGCGATTTCCCTCCTTCTGCTTTAATAAAAGCAACTTTGTTGAATACTGCTAATGAAGCTGGAAATATTGGTCCGGATTATAAATTTGGATGGGGGATTGTTAACGCACTTCAAGCCGTTAAACTCATTGAAGATGGCCGCTACCTTTCCGATGTGGTTTCTCAAGGGAATTCCAATACACATACTATAAATGTTCCTTCTGGAACTACACAAGTGCGTTTTATGGTCTATTGGAGCGATGTTGCGGCAAGTACTGGAGCTGACCCTGCTTTGGTAAACGATTTGGATATGCTTGTAACAGATCCGTCTAGTAATGTGTTAGAACCATGGATACTTGATCCTACACCTAATCCGGTCACTCTTGATAATCCAGCAACCAATGGACCGGATCATTTGAACAATATGGAACAAGTATTGATCAACGATCCCCAAGCAGGCGATTATGATATTGATATTTCGGGATTCAATGTGCCAATGGGCCCACAAGAATATTACATTGTTTATGAACTGATTTCTGATCATGTTTCGATGACCTATCCTAACGGAGGTGAGCATTTTCAGCCAAATCTTGCAGAAACGATTCACTGGGACGAAGTTAATACTACAGATGATTTTGTTTTAGAGTATTCCACGGATAATGGAGGAAGTTGGAACAATATAGCCACTGTACCAAACGATACCCATTTTTATACATGGACGGTTGCAGATGAGGTTGGTGGAAATACCCTTATTAGGGTTACAAGTGGTGCATATCAGGATGCGAGCGATAATACTTTCAATATTGCAAGAGCTCCCATTACTGTTAATGTTAGAGAGGTTTGTGAAGACACGGCATATTTTGAATGGAATGAAATTGCTGATGCCGAATCTTACGATTTTTATCTTTTGGGCGAAAAATATATGGAAATAGTTGCTTCATCAAATACCAATTCCATAACGATTCCTATAACTAATCCAGATGATGAGATGTGGTTTGCAGTTCGTGCAAAGAATGACACGCAAGGTTGGGAAGGTGAAAGAACCCGAGCAAAATTTTATGGTGGAGGTATCTTGGATTGCACCATAGTTGGCATTGCTGAAAATGCATTTGATGATTCTTTGTCCTTATACCCAAACCCTGCATCCAATGAAGTTTATATTAGCCTTTCAGATAAAGCCTATAACAATTTTGATATAACCATTGCTAACAGCTTAGGACAAATACTGGAGCGCAAATTTAATATAGATAATGCTTCAACAAGTGCTACACTAAATGTTTCGAATTATTCCACAGGAATCTATTTCGTAACAATAAAAGCTGGAGAAAATGTAGCTATTAAAAAATTGGTTGTTCAATAATAACTCGAGTACAGATTAAAAAAAAGGGAACCAAAATGGTTCCCTTTTTTTTACATTCTATAAATCCAATCTGCTGGATTTATCTTTGTTTTGTTTTGATAGATGTAGAACTTCAAAACTGTTTTTCCTTCCGTTGGGCTTTTAGCAACAGTCCCTATTTTTTGTTTTGTAGAAACCTTATCGCCTTTTTTTACAGATACTGTGGCCAAATTGCTATATACCGATAAATAGTCACCGTGTTGAATAATAATGACCTTGTTGGCTCCTTTTATAATTTGGATCGACAATACCTGCCCCTCAAAAATGGAGCGTACGTCTGCGTTATCTTCCGTGGCTATTTCTACGCCACTGCTGTTGGTTGTAACATTAGGAAATTGCGGATGCTGATGTGTTCCAAAACTTTTTACAACCATACCCTTTTCTACAGGCCAGGGTAATTTTCCTTTGTTGCTAGTAAAACTAGCTGCCAGCGCCCTGTCTTCTGCAGTTAGTGCAAACTCTTCTGTTTTTGCTGGTTTAGTAATAACATTTTTTGTTGAAGAGGTTGTAGAAGTACCATTTGCTTTGGCTTCTGCTTCTGCCTTTTCTCTTGCTATTCTATTGGCTTCTTCAATTGCGGCCTTAATTAATGCGTCTATTTTTCGGTCTATCTCGTCTGCTTCTTTTTGCTTGGTTCTTATTTGTGAAGTAAACTTGCCTTCATCTTTTTTCAAAGTAGCTACTAATGCCTGTTGATCTTTACGTTCTTCGGTTAGTTTGCTTTTTGCTTGTTGGTTTTCGGCGATTAGTTTTTGTTTTGTTTTTTTCTGATCAATTAAATCTGCATTCAACTTTTGTAATTCTTCTGTTTTCGTTTTTATGCCCTCGCCCTGTTTCTTTCTAAATTTGGCATATTGTTTCATATATTGAACACGCTTGTAAGCTTGCAAAAAGTTTTCTGAAGAAAGCAGAAACATAATTCGACTCTGTTGGTTTTTACTTTTGTAGGACTTTTGGATCATTTCGGCGTAATCCTCCTTCATTACTTTCAATTCTTTGCGAAGGCTACTTATTTTGTCAATATTGTCGTTTATATTTCGGGTAAGAAGATTGGCTTGCTGGTTGGTAACGCGAATTAAATTTTCAGAAGCTGCAATGCGCTGGTTTAAATCTTCCACTTGTGAAAGCACAGATTTTTCCTCCTTTTTTGTTTTGAAAAGAAGCGAATTTATCTGCTTTATTTCTTCCAAAATTGCCTGCCGCTTTTCCTCCAATTCCTTTTGCTTGTCTACTTGTGCAGAAACTGTTGAAACCGTAATTAAACAGACTGATAAGAAAAGATATATACGGAAATACTTCATTTAATTAAGATGGATTTCTTCATAGCCTTGTGGAATATCGAACGGGAAACTTACATCCACGTTCAAATCGATTTTTTTGTAATTCATTTCAATTTTCGTTTTTGAACCTTTTTCGGAGGTGTCTATCAAAATAGTTGAAGGGTAGAACTGGTCTTCAATTTTTTGATAATCGCCGTAGCGAATGCTCAACAAACGGCCATCATTGGGTTGTGCTAAGGTTTCCGAAGCGACCTTGTAATTTTCTGGATTCAAAAAGATCGAATGTATAAAATTTTGAGGTTGTTGCTTAGGCTGTATTTTGAATTTATTCTGAAAAACGGCAGCCGAATACTCTGAAGGACTTAGTGTAAAAATGGATTGTCCTAAAAGCATATTTTGCGCCTGCTGAAAGTTTATCGGTGTTCCAATCCATTCTCCCAAAATAGCAAAATCACCTTTAAAATACGTATTTCCAATAGTTTCGTAATAACTTACGCTTGTTGGAGTTATTAAAACTTTCGCAATAGTAATACCTAAAATAGAAGCTTTTATCCATATGTTTTTATCCTTTTCCATCCGCAGGCTTACCGTAATGCTTTGCAGTTTTTCATCGGTTTCATAAACCAACTGTACTCGACCAGCCAAGGTTTTAAAATCTGGAGTTGCAGCTTTGTGAGCATTAATAACTTCCTTGGCAGAAGCATTTTCAATTTTTGAAATATTTTTAGCTCCGCCACAAGAAGCTAACACTAATATTAAAAGAAAATAAAAAGGTTTCAGTTTCATAGTTTTTTAATTGGGCATTTTGGTTGCAGTGGCTTTATCTGCATACATTTTTGCCTTTTTTGAATCTCCTTTTGTTGTGAAAGCAAGACTTAGCTGCTCGTAAAAATCACGTTCCATTTTTGGATCTTCCAAAATAAAATCCAATCCCGTTTCAAGGCTTTCAATAGCTTCATCACTTTTTTTAAGTCCGTTGTTGGCAACGCCATTCAACAAATATAAAAGTGCTTGTGCGGGAAAAATCTCCAATCCTTCGGAACTCAATTTTGCAGCTGCTTCATATTTTTTTAAATCAATTTGAAACAATAGTGTATTCTTCAAAAGGTTGTAATTGTCTGCGTCTTTTGCAATACCTTTTTCATAGGCTGCCAGTGCGTCTTCTTTTCGGTTTTTTGCTGCATAATAATCGCCAAGCTTTTCATAAATGCGGCTATTATCAACAGAAAACGTATTGACGATTTCGGCCAAATCTGTTTCGTATTGTGGGTTTTCATTCACAAATTGAATAAAATCGCCCAACACTTTATATTTTGTTTCTTTGTCAACTTCTTCTGAAGCAAAAACAATTTTCATAGATTTTATTGCTTCTGTAGCATTGTCTTCATCCAAATAAAATTTGTAAAGCGCTAAATGGACCAATTCTGAGTTTGGTTTGTTTTTCAAAAGTTTTTTTGCTGCATCAAATGCTTTTTCCGTGTTGCCTTGCTCACTATAAAGAAAGATAAGGTTAAGATATTCCTTTTCGTTTTTAGGATTTTCGTCAATTTTTTGTTCTAAATTTTCAATGGCGCCTTCAGTATTACCAGTTGCACGGTATATTTGAGCTCGCAGCGCATTACGGATGTCACTTTCACCCCAAAGCGCGTCAAGCGCATCCAGCTCTACCAAAGCCTTATCATATTGTTTCGTTAGAATGTAGAGGTTGGCCAAATCTTCCTTGTAATCTTCGTCGAACGGAATGAGTTTTTGCACCAACGGAATGGATTTTTCGTAATCTTTTTGCTGATAAAAAACTTCGTAAAGCTGTTCCAGAACGTCTGGTCTGTCACCTTCGCTTTTTAGGACCTTGTTGAAATTTTCTTCGGCCTGAGCATAGTTTTTTAGATAGGTATAATTCTTACCCATTTCAAAATAGACCACGGCTTTGTTTTCTTTGCTATTGGCAGCTTTTTCGGCTTTGTTAAGGGCGGTCAAAGCCAATTCATAATTTTCTATCGCTTTTTGTTTCAGTGCTTCAAAAAAGTTCTCCTGAAAAGCATCAGTCACATCACCTAATTGATCCATTGGATCATGGATGGAATCGTTTTTTATTTCTTGAGCACAGAGTTGCTTCGGAACAATTATTCCGAAAAAAAATAGAAGTATGTATTTAAGTTTTAGCTTCAAATCATGAGATTCCTGCTTTCGCAGAAATTTTATTTCAGTTCAGAATAATCACCAATACTCACATTGGTGAAGTTTCCATCAAAAGTAGCATAATTGCCAATCATGGCGTTGTCCAAATTTGCGTTTTTGATTTTGGAATTAGTTTGAATAATACTATTTTTTACTGAACTGTCTTCAATTACCGTGCCTTCGCCAATAGAGGCATAAGGACCTATGGTGCTATTTTTTAAAATAACATTTTCGCCGATAAAACAGGGAGATATTATTATTGAATTGTCGTTGGTAATATTTTCAGCAATCAAAGGGTAATTTGTTTCGGAAAGAAAACCTAACATTTTTCGATTGGTTTCAACCGTAACTTCTTTATTTCCGCAATCCATCCATTCGTCAACTGTTCCAGTTTTGAAAATCTTTCCAGCTGCCATCATCCGTTTAATGCCGTCGTTAATTTGGTACTCGCCTCCGTTGATAATGTTGTTGTCTAAAACATATTGCAATTCATTTTTAAGTTGCGCTACGTCCTTAAAATAATAAATACCTATAACGGCTTGGTCACTCACATATTCTTTTGGTTTTTCAACCAATTCAATTATTTCATTCTTTTCGTTGAGATTCACAACGCCATACGCCTCTGGATTTTTTACTTTTTTGGTCCAAATTACCGCGTCGGCTTTTTTGTCCAAATCAAAATCTGCACGAATCAATGTATCTGCATAAGCAATTACTGCCGGTCCTGACAGCGAATCCTTGGCGCACATTATGGCGTGGCCTGTTCCTTTAGGGTCAAGTTGACGATATATTGTTGGTTTTGCATCCAAACTTATTGCAAGTGCCTTTAAACTTTCCACAACCTCGTCGTCAAAAAATGCTGGGTCGCCAAGAATGAAGGCGATTTCGTCAATATCTTCATTTAAAACGCCTACGATGTCTTCCACCAAACGGTGAACGATTGGTTTTCCGGCAACGGGAATCAGAGGTTTTGGAACTGTCAAAGTATGAGGACGAAGGCGACTTCCGCGACCTGCCATTGGGACTATTATTTTCATTTATTTTGAGTTAAGTTCAAATTTGTTATTTCACACCAGTACTTCCAAAACCTCCCGCTCCGCGTGAAGTATCAGAAAGTTCTTCCACTTCTTCCCAAACCGCGCGTTCGTGTTTGGCGATTACCAATTGTGCAATGCGTTCGCCATGCTCAATAGTAAAATCTTCATTGGAAAGATTTACCAAAATCACCCCAATCTCACCGCGATAATCGGCATCGATAGTGCCAGGAGAGTTTAAAACTGTAATTCCCTTTTTTGCTGCCAAACCGCTTCGTGGGCGTACTTGGGCTTCATAACCGATTGGTAATTCTATAAAAAGTCCCGTTTTAACAATGGCGCGCTGCAATGGCTTTAACGTTGAAGGCTCGTCAACGCAAGCTCGTAGGTCCATTCCTGCCGAAGCGATTGTTTCATAGGAAGGTAAGGGATGGTTTGATTTGTTGATTATTTTAATTTTCATTGAAATTATTTTCTGATGATTTTTAAAAACTCATTCTTTTCAGAATAGAACATAATTGCTGCAAATACTACTAACAACGCAGTTCCTAGCCAAATATTTCCGTTAAAGGCATAAAAGGAAATCGCCGAAAAACCAATGGCCAACAGTAGATAACCGCTTATTTTTTTTACTTCATACGGAACGTCATAATATTTACGTCCGTAAAGGTACGAAAGCACCATCATACTGCCATAAGCTGCAAGTGTGGCAACGGCAGAACCCATATAACCAATTATAGGAATTAAAACATAGTTCAGCACTAACGTTACAATTGCAGCAAAAACCGAAATGTATGCACCGTATTTCGTTCTATCCGTCACTTTATACCATACCGAAAGATTGTGGTAAATGCCTAAAAAAAGATTTGCCAATAGTATGAGCGGAACAATTTTAAGGGCTTCCCAATATTGACTGTTCGGGATTAAAATACGTTTGAAAACATCTATATAGACAACTACTACCAAAAGGATCAAACAGCCAAATAGCGTAAAATATTTGGTGATGGTAGCGTACGTATTTTTAGCATTTGTATGACCGGAATGGTTAAAGAAAAATGGTTCGATGCCCAAACGAAAAGCCATCACAAAAAGTGTCATAAACATTCCCAGTTTGTAGCAGGCGGAATATAGTCCAACTTGAACCTCGGCAATATTTTCGGGCAGCAAGTATTTCAACAAAATTCTGTCAAAAGCTTCATTGATGCTGAAAGCAATCCCTGCAATAAGTACTGGAAAAGCATATTTCATCATCTGTTTCCAAATGGTTTTACTGAAACCAAAACCGATTTTCACATAAAGAGGAAGCAAAACCAAAAGCGTGACAGCACTTGCTATTAAATTTGCAATAAAAACATATGCTACTTTGTTTTCGGGAAACCAAAGGGAACTCCAATAATTACTGTTTTCGGCAAGTTTTGGAAGCATTAAGAGAAAGAAAAGGTTGAAGACGAGATTGATAACTACATTAAAAATTTTAATTATGGCATAACGCATTGGTTTTTCATTGGCACGGAACCAAACAAAAGGTAGTACTACCAATGCATCCAAGGCTAAAATTAAAAGTCCGTAGGTAACGTATTCTGGTTTAAATTCTGAAATTTCAGAGATAAAATTTCTGAAAAGCAGCGTGATTCCCAAAAAGATAAGTGTAGAAATCGTGAGCGAAGTTAGAGTAGTGGACTGTACAATTTTTTGTTGCGATTCATCTTTAGTTACAAACCTGAAAAATGCCGTTTCCATTCCATAGCTAAGTAAAACATTCCCCAAAATAAGGAAAGCCATAACTGTGGAATAGATACCGTATTCTTCTGGCAACAAAACCTTTACATAAAGCGGGACGAGAATAACCGATAAAACGCGTGGCAATACAGTTGCTAGCCCGTATATAAATGTCTGTTTAAAAAGTTTTTTGAAAACGCTCAATGCGGTGCAGTTTTATGGCACAAAAGTATTGAAAATAATGGGGACTGAGTTGATTATCAACCTTGATGTTATTGAAAAAGTTTACCGATTTCTTCGGGTATTTTTATGGGGCGAAATGATTTTGCATCTAGAAAACACCAAAGGGTTGTTGCTTCAACGATTATTTTTTCATCGATAGGCCTAATTATTTTGTAATGTCGTTCACTTTTCACGCCTTCGTAACTTTCAATCCAAGTTTGCGTTTCAAGTACTTCCCCTAAAAACGAAGGGTTTTTGTAGGAAATAAAATGATTTAAAACGACCCAAACATATTGCTCGCGCTGTTTCTGCGAAGTTTTTGAAATCCAATGTTCTTCCGCTGTATCTAAACACCATTGTAAATATGCAACATTATTTACGTGGTTTAATCCATCTATAGCTGAAGCTGGGACGATGAAACGATGTTTAAAAACTTCAGGTTTCAAAAGCCTAGAATTAGTTTTGCAATCGTGAAGTAGATAAGAATTCCACAAATATCATTACTGGTAGTTATGAATGGGCCTGTTGCCATTGCGGGATCTATTCCTCTTGCGTCCAAGATTATTGGCATAAAAGTGCCTATAAGGGCAGCCGTTATTATTACAGATATGAGTGAAATACCAATGGTAAGTCCAAACAAAAAATCCATTCCAAGCAGTAACATCCCGCCAATAACTAATATTACCGAGAGTATGAAACCATTTAAAAGACTTAGTAATATTTCTTTAATCAATCTTTGCCAAAGCGAACCTTTCAAGCTATTGTTTGCAAGCCCTTGAAGCACAATAGCAGATGATTGTACACCTACATTTCCGGCCATTGCTGCTATAAGCGGCACAAAAAAGAAAAGTGTGGCGTGGTCTGTCATAGCGCCAGAAAACGTTCCTAAAACCGAAACACTCACAAAACCACCGATAAGTGCTAAAATAAGCCAAGGAAGTCGCGCTCTGGTAAGTTGCCAAATACTGTCGTCTGCCTCAACATCTTCCGAAATACCAGCCGCCATTTGATAATCTTTTTCGGCTTCATCTTTTATGAAATCTACAATATCGTCAATAGTAATTCGGCCCACCAAAATTCCATCATCGTCAACAACCGGAATGGCTTCCAAGTCATATTTCTGCATAATTCGTGCAACATCTTCAGCTTCGGTATGCACGTTTACATAATCCACTTTTGGAATGTAAACATCAATAATATGTGCTTTTTCGGGAGCGGTGAGTAAATCTTTTAAGGAAAGTCTTCCTTTTAGCTTTCCGTGTTTATCGGTTACATAAATGGAATGTACGCGTGTTACATTTTCAGCCTGTCTGCGCATTTCGCGGACGCATCCGGCAACGGTCCAAGTTTCTTTAACGCGAACTAACTCCTTCGCCATTAAACCACCAGCAGTGTCTTCGTCATACCGTAAGAGATCAACAATATCTGCCGCATGATCTTCATCCTCAATGTGGTCAATTACTTGCTTTTGAATATCATCATCCAACTCAGCAATAATGTCGGCTGCGTCATCAGTATCCATTTCATCCAGCTCGTCGGCAATTTCAGAAGGGGACAGATTATCGAGAATGCGTTCTCTAAAATCATCATCCAGCTCCATCAAAGCTTCACTGGTAATTTCACTATCAAGAAGTTTTACTAAAAAAGTGGCTTCTTCGTGGTTTAGTTCCTGAAGAAGCTCTGCAACATCGGCAAAGTGAAAGTCGTGCAGGAGACCTTTCAGTGCGTCACCATCATTATTGGCAATGTACTGTTCAATCTGTTCTATAAACTCTTCAGTCAGCTCAAATTGCATCGGTTTCCAGTTTTTGTGTAAGGGCTATAAATTGCGAAACGGAAAGTTGTTCCGGGCGTTGGCCAAAGATAGCATCTTCTTTTATTTTATCGGAAAGATTGAAGGATTTTAAACTATTGCGAAGCGTTTTTCTACGCTGCTGAAAAGCAGTTTTTACTACTTTATAAAGCATCTTTTCGTCACAGGGAATTGAAAAATCTGCTTTTCTACGCAATCGGAGTACCCCACTGTCTACCTTTGGCGGTGGGTTGAAAACTGAGGGCGGTACGGTGAAAAGGTATTCTGCATCATAAAACGCTTGAGCCAAAACTGAAAGAATTCCGTAGGCTTTGCTGCCTTCTTTTTCGCAAATTCGTTGCGCCACTTCTTTTTGGAACATTCCTGTAAACTCTGGTATTCGTTCTTTCCATTCCAACATTTTAAAAACAATTTGGGTTGAAATGTTATACGGGAAATTACCGGTTATTGCGAATTGTTGTTCCCCAAAAAGCATTGAAATATCATACTTCAAAAAGTCTGCTTCAATGATTTTAAGATTTTTGTTTGGATAGTTTTCTTCTAAATAGGCAATAGACTCCGTATCCAGATCCATCGCGATAACCTCCACATTTTTTTGAATCAAGTATTTGGTGAGCACGCCCATTCCTGGGCCGATCTCCAAAACATTTTTGTAGCCTTCCAGAGTTAGTGTGTCTCCTATTTTTTCAGCAATGGCTTCGTCTTTCAGAAAATGTTGGCCTAGGTGTTTTTTGGCACGGACAGTTCCTGATTCTGAATTTCCTTTTTGCTTATATAATTTTTCCATTTTCATCTAAAAACAAGCAATCTTGTTCCGCTGCAAAGTACGCAAAGGTTTTTGCAAAGAATACCCAGCGGTTTAGCTTTTTTTGAAAAGTTCGTTATGGGCTTCGCCAATAATTTCAAGTTCCGTTCGGAATGCGACAAACTTCCCCTCAAAAGGTTTGCTCTGCGCCCGAAGTTCAGCAGCGTTTTCGGTGTAGTATTTTTGAAGTGTTTGTTTGCTGTCAGTTGTGTATTGTATGGAATAGGTGATGCCGCCCATTTCTTCTTCCACAATTACTCGAGTCATTAATGCCTTGCTGAATTTTCCAGTGGCAAGCATTGCGGGCACATGTTCTGTTTTCATCCATTGCAGCCATTTGTCGTGGATGGTTTCTTCTATGTTTATGGTTACGTTGTAGATATACATACTTTTTAAAATTCGAATGTTCAAATACCAAATTCCAAAAGCATTCTAAGAATATTCTGTTGGTGGATTTGAAATTTGGGATTTTATTTTTTGTGCTTCTTTAGTTTATCGCATCCCCTCGCAAAGCTCGATATTTCTTTCGCGAATCCACAAAATAAATACTGTCCGCGAAGTGGAAGATGATCTCTTCGTACTGTTTCTTTGCCTTTTCAGGTTGATTTAGCTTTTCTTCGTAAATTTTTGCCAAGCGGTAATGAGCATCGTCGGCTAAAATATCATCGTTATAAAATTCGATTATTTTGAGGTAATTGGCTTCGGCTTTAACATATTCGCCTCGCTTTTCATATATCTCGCCTTGTTTCAAAAGTGCTTCGTCCTCAATTTTTTCGCCTTTGTTTTTTGTTAAAATATCTTCCAAAACACCAATAGCTTCTGCATCTTTATCCTGAAATTCCATAAGGTCGGCACGGGCATATTTTTTAAGGGCGGTTTGTGTGGAATCTTCCAAAGAGTTGTCGCGAATCAATAAACTGAGTTGCATGGCATCATTCGCCATTAATTGTGAAGTAGATTTTTTAAGCACGTCCAGTTGCACTTGCGCCCATTCAAAATCGCCTTTAAAATAACTGGTGCGAGCCACTTTGAAGCGGGCTTCCTGTGCTAACACATCGCTTTGCACTTTTTTCTGGATTTGGGAATAATAAATTAAAGCCTCGTTGAACTTTTCATCAAAAACCAAAATATCTGCTAGCTCCATTTTTACGCGCGCCTCTTGGTAGGAGTTTAATTGTTGCTTTGCCAAGACTTTCAGATTTTCAATGGCGAGTTCTTTTTTATTGTTTTTAAATGCCAAAAAATGGTTGTAGTCTATCTGAAGCAAATAAGTTTCTCGGGTTCGACCAAACTCATTCAAAAGGTCTTCAAACTTTTTTTCCACTTCAGGATATTCTTTTGGTTCGGCTGTTTTTACCTCCATCTTCATCAAAATTTGATTGCCCTGAAGTTTGTTTTGTTGTGTAAAGGAATTGTCAATAATATAATTTACGATCTCTCTTCCACTATCGTAGTCTTCATCTGCAATTGCAATATAGGCTAGGTCTGTAATGCCACTTAAATCTTCGCCTATACGTTTGTAAATGGCTTTTTCCTGTGTAAAAGCTTTTTTGTATTCTTTTTGTTGAATGAATAGCCAGCTCAGCAAGTCGTTATAAAGGATGTCAGGATTTTGCTGAGATCGTTGTAGGAGTATTTTTTTGAGAATAATATTCGCTTCATTAGTTGGGTCTTCTGTAGTGTATAGACTAAAATAGCGTTGTGCATTACTTTTAAAACTCAAGTTCTTTTCAATGAGGTTTAGGTAACTGTCAAACATTTTTTCAAGCTTTCCCTGTTCGCCATAAATCTGCGCCAGTTTTCCGTTGAAATCCATTTTATCGCTTAGGCGCATAGCCTTTTCATAGGTAGTAAGAGCTTCATCGAGCAAGCTATATTTTTCAAAAGTAGCTCCAATATTATATGCGAAGTTTGGATTTAGGTCTATAGCTGCAATAGCTTTGTTGAAATTTTCCGTAGCTAATTCAGTCTTATTTTGAAGGGAATAATTATACCCAAGTTCAACATATAACTGGGGGAAATTACGACCATTGCCCAATTTTTCATTCAGTAATCGTTCTGCTTCCGAAAAATTTTCGAGCTGTTGGTTTGCTGTGATCATTCCCATAAAATAGTCCAGACGATAGGTGTTTTGCTTGCTCAGCTTTTCATAAATGCGCAATGCTTTTTCAAATTGACCTTGCTCATAATAATTTTTGGCCAAGGCATCACTTTGTGAAAAGCCTACCGTGACTGAAAAAAAGAATAAAATAAAACAAATTTTACGCATGCCGTAAATATAATGAAATGACTCGATAGGTATTGGATTCTAGAAATATTTATCAAAAACAAAGCCGTAATCCTACAGTTCTTTATAAGAATCTATTTCAAATAAAAAAGGGGCCGCTAAAAGCAAACCCCTTCTTTTTCAACATTAAACAATCTCCTCTTATTGTTTAATGATTTTGTATGTAGCTGATTTTCCATCAATCATTACCTTCATAAGGTAAACTCCCGGTGTTAGGGATGCTATATTGATTGAAGAATTATTTTGATCTACTGAAGTATTCATAACTTTTTGTCCAAGTAAAGAAAATAGTGAAACATTTTCAATAGTGTTGTTTGCTGAAAGGTTCAGGATTTCCTGTGCAGGGTTTGGAAAGAATTTGAAACCTTCAAAACTGTTTTCTTCAACTCCAACGATAGAATTTTGGGCATCAAAATAGAGTCCAAATCCAAAGCCGCCTCCACCACTGGTTCCTGCAAAAGCCATGCATGGGTTATTGTCAGGAGTTTCTGCAACCGCAGACGCAAACCCATCAAACACATCAATACCAGTGTCGTTCACCTCTTCAAAAGGGCCAAATGATGTTCCGTCATATTGAAAAGAGCGGTTCAAATCATTTGAAGAATTATCAATATCATCCCGAACATATGAGGTTTCTATAATTTCAGAGTTATTTAATTTTTGCATCCAACTATCAATATGGGCAATATTGGCATCAGTTCCTGCGCCTATATAGTTTATTGGTGTATAGGCTGCTCCACTTTCTCTCCTATAGGCCTGTCCCGTATATGAGTCTGAAGATCCTGCAGCTCTAGAGGATGTAATGATCAATACCTCATCACTTGCCAGATCTCTGCGTACTGCGCAAATAGTTGGATTAAGGGATTCAATGAGGCTTCCATCTGTTATAGTTTCATTGCTTGCCCATGAAGCTGGGTCATTATAGTTACTATTAACATTAGCGCGTAAGCTTCTGGAATTGAAACCGATAAAAGTGGTGTAACAAGCTCCCAAATATCCATATGCAAATTCAATTTGCTCTCCAACTATTGCAAGAGAGTTTTCATCTACCCAATCAAAACCAAAACTTCCAGATGTACTTCGTGCGGAATATGTAGTGTGATCAGATTTTTGATAGGTTGCAAAACTTCTTTGAGTTCCTACTCCTGGATAATTGGTATCTACACCAAAATCAATTACATCGCTTGCAATAACTTGAGCATCAAATGTACCCGTATTAGTATCCCATCTCCAGGCTTGGAAATTTTTACTGTCTGTTACTAAATAGGCAATTAGGTAACTATCATCATATGTTATGAGTTGCATTTTACGCATAGGTGCAGTTACGCCCACTTTTTTCCATTCATCAAATGAAAGCCCACCATCTTGTGATCGGTAAACAAAAATGGAGTCAAAGGTTCCGCCAAAATCGATGATGTTTTCATATATTCCCACATAGATATCTCCAGAGACCCTGTCTTTATCCATAGCTACCGCATCAACATAATCATTTCGCAATAATTGATCTGTTCCCCATTCAGGAATAATCCCTTCGCCGTCACGCTCTAAAATTTCGATGGGTGTGTATACACCATTAATCGGAAGATTCTCTACAGTTTCTGGTAATCTATTGGTAGTGATTGGTTTGTAAAGTGCGGCAACGTTTGGATCAATTTCCTGCCAAGCATTTTTTATGGCAATTCGGTTGGCGTTTATTTCCGCTGCTGTTCCGTTTTGTTCAAGAGCCTTTGACTGTTGGTATAAGGCTTCAAGTTCGGGAGTTCTTTGCGGAATAATAGTTGTGTTCCCGCTTAAATCTGACTGTGCAATCCCTGTGATTATACAAAGTGAGCACATTAAAAAGGTAATTACATTTTTCATGATTACATGTTTTTAATTAATATTTGTTTATTTCACTTTATAATTGAGGAGTATTTACTATTGAGTGATTTAAATTTCAAACAAATCTATATCAGGTTAATAGAAAGCATTATGACTATTGTAACAATCTCTATAACAGATGTAACACAAACAAAAAAAGCCGAAAACAATGAAGTTTTCGGCTTTTAATCTGAAGTTAAACTAATTGTTTAACCTAATTTCTGTAGGTCTATTTCGTCAATGGCGTCCCAGGTTTCATCCAAATCCATATTGGTGCCTTTAGCCTCTAGGTAGAATCTGTTGCCTTCCATTAATTGTATTTTACTACTGTTATTGCCTGAACGATATTCCTCAATAGCTTTTTTACCGTTTTTGGTAACTGTTTTGCGGGAACCGTTTTCATCTTCTTCTTCAAAATCTTGGGACAATACCATCCTCATGCCTGCAGTTGCTGCTGCGCCTACCTGTCCAGCACCGTCAATAATACTTATGGAAAATTTCTTTGATTTGTCCTCATTAGCATATGCAGCCTCAATGGAAGAAATATTCATCATTCCTGCTTGCCCCGCCTTATAGCTTATGCGCTTCATGCCTTCAACTTCATCGGGAAGCCACGATTTTAATTCTTCATTGGTTAATGGTGTGGTTTCCTGAAGCTCTTTTATGTCGTCCTGCATTTTGGTCATTTCCTGAACAGCGTTTGTGGTGTTAGAAACTGCATCTTTTGTTTCCTTTATTTTTTTGCTCACGGGATTGTCCTTGCAACTCAATAAAGAAGAAAAGATAAATAGCGCAAATACATACTTTTTCATAATTGAAAATTTTAGTTAGTGAATAAATTTATTGAATGGAGGCACTAATATAATCAATATCAGTAAAATATGTTATTTATAAAGAAGAAGATAATTTGAAGAATTACATTTCTGAAGCTACTTTTTCGAGCTCTGCGTACCAGTTTTCGCCAAATTTTCGAATGAGGGCGGTCTTTACAAATTTATATACCGGCACTTTTAGTTCCTTTCCTAAAGCACAAGCGTCATCACAAATGGGCCAGCGATGGTAGTTTACGGCTGCAAATTCACTATAGTCCTGAACACGTACTGGATATAAATGGCAAGAAATTGGTTTTATGAAATCAATTGTGCCAGCGTTGAAGGCGTCTTCAATTCCACAGCTTGCGATACCTTTATCGGTAAAAGTTACGTAAGCACACTCTTTTCCATCTACCAAAGGGGTTTCCAGTTCATCTAAATCAGTTTTGATGTAGGTACCCTGTTTTTCAATAGATGCAATGCCTTCGGGGCGAAGAAAGGGTTTTACTTTTGGGTAGATTTCTTTAAGAATGGCTACTTCTTCTTCAGTTATGGGCGCTCCGGCTTCGCCTTCAATACAACAAGCGCCTTTGCAAGCATGGAGGTTACAAACAAAATCTTTTTCGATAATGTCTTCAGAAACTATTGCTTTACCTAATTGAAACATCTGGCAAATATAGCTTGTTTGCTCATTTTATTAAGTAGAAATTATACTTTTATTAACGGGGATTTGGGTTCTTGCATCAAATTTAATTGTCTAATTTTGCGCCCTTAAATAAAAGCTATGGTTTTAAATTTTAAGGAAATAGTTACAGCCACAATGGTGCTTTTTGCCGTGATTGATATAATTGGGAATATTCCTATTATTATTGGTCTTCGCAAAAAAGCGGGCCACATTAATTCTGGTAAAGCTTCTGTAATTGCTGCTGTTTTGATGATTGTTTTTCTTTTTTTGGGAGAAAGCATTTTGAAGCTGATCGGTGTAAATGTCAACGAATTTGCGGTAGCTGGAGCTTTGATACTTTTCTTTATAGCCTTGGAAATGATTCTAGGCGTAACTCTTTTTAAAGAAGAAGATTCCAGTCCAGATATGGCCTCTATTTTTCCCTTGGCATTTCCACTTTTGGCTGGTCCTGGTAGCTTGACAACTTTGCTTTCCCTACGCGCGGAATATGCCATTGAGAATATTATTGTGGCAATATTGATAAATATTGTTATTATTTATGCTGTTTTGAAAACTTCAGGAAAGTTACAGAATTTTTTAGGTAAGAATGGAATTGCGGTTATTCAAAAAATATTTGGTGTAATTTTGTTAGCTATAGCGGTGAAGCTTTTCACCTCAAACATTCAAGAACTTTTTAATTAAAGAACAATGAAAATTTTTATCTACGTTTTGATTGCCGTTGCGGCTGGGCTTGTTATTTATAATGCAACCGAACTTGATTTTAATAACTTGCTTGAAGGGGACAGCTCTGTTGCTTTAATAAGTATTTTAGCAGGATTGTGTGCAATTTTGATGCTTGGTATTTTACTTATTTCAAAAAAAATAGCGGCCAAAACAAAAAAGTAATGTTCCTATTTTTCATCTAAATGATTATTGGCTTCCAGCTCCAAAACTTTCAAGAGCATTGGATCTGTTTCGTTAAGAATTATTTCGTATTCATTAGGGCCGAAAAGTTGTTGAGCAATATTGGCCTTTAAGGTTCTTTTTAATTCTTCGGTATATTTTGAAAGGTCTATCTGCGCTTCATTGAACTTTGCATATTCAATAAACTCTTTGGAAAGTTTATCATCCACCTTAAAATTCTTTTTAAAAGAGTCGAATTTCATTCCTTTAAAGAAAGTTCTGTTTTTTTCGAGGTATTCAAAGATGAAATAACTCATAAACCCACTTCGCGAAACATATTGCAGGGTTTCGTTCTCCACACTTGTGTCCTTCGGCACAAAAACGTCGGGTATAATTCCACCGCCGCCATACACTACTTTTCCTTTTGGGGTAACGTATTTTAGGGAATCCGCAACTTTTATACTGTCTGCATGGATTAATTCTCCATTTCGGTAGCGTTTTTCATAATCGTCATAATAGTTATCATTTCCGTTTCCGTAGGGTCTTTGAATGGAACGGCCCGTTGGGGTATAATAACGCGCAATAGTTAACCGAACTGCACTGCCATCGCCCAGTGACATTTCACGTTGCACGAGACCTTTTCCAAAAGAGCGACGACCAATTATTGTTCCTTTGTCATTATCTTGAAGTGCTCCAGCTACAATTTCACTAGCGGAAGCGGAATTTTCGTTAATAAGGACATATAATTTTCCATGTTCAAAATCTCCTTGGCGCGTGGCGAATGTTTTGTTGATTTCGCCGCTTTTATTTTTTGTAATAAGGACTAGTTTTTTGTTTTCCAAGAATTCATCCACCACGCGTTCTGCCGTGGAGATATAGCCTCCTGGATTGTTTCGAAGATCCAAAACTAGTTTTGAAATGCCCTGTTCTTTCAGTTTATCGAGAGCGGTTTCAAACTCTTTATAAGTTGTTTCGGAAAAACGATTCAGTTTTATATACCCCAAATCGTCAGATAGCTTATAAGAAGCATCTACACTAACGAGTGGAACTTGTTTTCTCCTAACTTTTACTTCAAGTGTTTTATTTTCACTAGGACGGTAAATATCGAGTGCTACTTTGCTATTTATTTCTCCTTTTAAATAATTTGAAATGCTATCGCGTTGCACCAATTCGCCAAAAAGTTTTTTTCCATCAGCATATAAAATACGATCCCCGCCCTTTATTCCAGCTTTTTCGGCAGGCCCTCCTTCAATGGAACGGATTACGGCAATGGTATCTTTATAAACATAGAAACTAACACCAATACCTGTGAATGCACCGCGCATATCATCTGCATTGTGTTGGTATTCACTTTTCGGAATGTAAACAGAATGGGGGTCTAAATTTTCGAGTATTCCATTTACGGTAACATCTACTATACTGTCAGTATTTACATTGTCCACATATTCATAGTCTATATAATCTATGAGCCTGTTGAGTTTGTCTTTTTTGGAATTTGTAGCAAATATTTTTTCGGTGGTATCGTTAAAATTTAGTTTCGACCCAATAAAAACACCCGCGGCAAGCGCTAATCCTATCCACAGTGGCAAGTATTTTTTTTGATTTCCCATTATTCTGAATCCAAATCTGAAATATGCTTTATGCTTACTCCAGCTTTTTCAAGGAAAGTAATCCCGGAGTTGTCTTTATATTCGTTGAAATAAACCATTCTTTTTATACCAGCTTGGTGTATCAATTTGCTACATTCTTTACAGGGCGACATGGTAATGTATAGTGTTGCTCCTTGACAAGCCTGCGTTGACGATGCCACTTTTAGAATTGCGTTTGCTTCGGCGTGTAACACGTACCATTTAGTATAGCCTTCGTCATCTTCACATATATTTTCAAAACCTGTAGGCGTACCGTTGTAGCCATCGCTGATAATCATTTTATCTTTCACAATAAGCGCGCCAACCTGTCTTCGCTTGCAATAAGATAATTTGCTCCATTCTTGAGCCATTCGCAGATAGGCAATATCGTACTTGCGTTGTTTGCTGTCTTTCATACTTTTAAATAGACAACGAAATTACTTGGAAGTTACGCCACTGCCAAAAAAAATGTTGTTAAGTTATTGCCAAAGTAAGATTGGGGTATTGATAACCTGAGGTATTTGTAGTTTTTCGAAAGGTATTTTTTAAAATATCCAGTTATTAATAAGCATTGGGACAACCATTCCAATAACTAATGAGGAAACCACTAAAACCCAATCACGTTTGTTGAAGCGGAAAACAGTTTGAAAGATAAATGCAATAATCAAAATTATTAGTACGACTATTATTTGTGCGGTTTCAATTCCAAGGGCGAATTCTAGTAATGGTAAAATCCCACCTCCGCTATCTAATTTTGTAAAGAAAGAGGCAAAACCCAAACCATGAATCAATCCGAAGAAAATAGTGACAATATAAAATATGCCCATCTTTTCCATTTTTTTCTCCTTGCCAGCTGTAAAAAGATTAAATAGTGCTGTAAAAAGAATGGTCATAGGAATCAAAAATTCAATAACTTTTCCAGAAACGCTAACTACATTATAGCTGGCTAAAAGCAGTGAAAGGGTATGGCCCAAAGTGAACATGGTGACCAAAAGTAATAACCTCTTCCACGAAGAAAAGGTATAGGCAGCGCATAGTACAATCAAGAATAGGATGTGGTCATAGGCTTTCCAATCCAAAACGTGATGGAGCCCGAGATTAAAATACAACCAGAAATCAGACATTGGGGATAGTGTTTTTCAGGGTTTGCCAAATATAACGATTGTTGGCATTACATTTACATTGAAAAATAGACTTTTTAAAAATCAAATAATAACCCGTACTTCTCCCAATTGCTGAACTCTATACGGGAAATTTTCACCAGGCGCTCCAATGAACATGAAATTAATTGGAATGTTCCATCTTTTTGAGAGCTCTTTTATTTTTTCCGGACCAAATTTTCCAGGTTCTTCAACAAATTGGATTTTAACCTCTGGATATGCTCTATCCAGAACTTCAATATCAGATTTTAAGTTGTTGGCCGCTTTCATTCCCTTATCAAGCACGGCCACAATTTTTATTTGTTTTGTGGGTTCATTTTGTTTAACATACTGCATCACTCTGTTAAGTGTTTCTACATTATCATTATTAGTGAAAAACACAAATTGTTTGCTTGTCAAATGCTGTAATTTAGTTTTTGTAATGCGATTCCAATTTCTAAAAAGCTTACTATCATCGGGAGCAATATAATCTATAAAAAGAAGTACTGCTTTAAGAATATAATGGTAATAGAGCATAAAAAAGACTACAAAAAGTGTTGGGGCTAGATATTCAAAAAAAGTGCCTAAAAACTCAGGGTTTAAAAATATATTTCCAATCAATGCGGCTATAACTGAAGCGATTGCAATAAAAACCGCAAAGTAGGAAGCTCGCTCCGGTCTTGGCAGGTTTTCTCTATTAAATTTCAACAAAAGGTTTCCAATTCCGAAAAGTACCATTACAGAAAGAAATGCAATAGTGTAAACACCAGCTAACGAAGGTAAGTCCCCATGAGTGACTAGAAGAATGGAGCTGCATAAAGCAAAGAACAAGATAAAGATTAAATAGGGACTTTTCCTTTTGTTTCTTTTTAATAAAAAACTTGGGAGCACCCTATCCAATGCCATACGTTCCATTAAGCCGCCAACGCCAACATAGGAAGTTAGCACTGCTCCGCTCAACACCAAAGCTGCGTCAATACCAATTAAAATTGATAACCAATGCCCCCCTGAGGTTTCGCCAAGATAAGAGAGCAAGGCGTCTTGGTTGTTATTTACCACTTCCTGTGGCAGTAAGCCCAAAGCAAGAAAAGCTATAAGAGGGTTGAAAATACTTACTACAATCCACATATTGCGTAAGGTTTTTGGGAAGACTCCCGCCTGTTGTTCCTCAACGTAATTTGCTGAACTTTCAAATCCACTAATACCAAGCATAGCTGCAGAAAAGCCAAAAAAGAGCGCCGTAGTTATGCTTCCGCCAACAGGCATTTTGAAATTTGCAATTAAAGTCTCAAAACCGTTCGTGAAAAAAAAATAAAGGCAAAATCCACATAATAGAGTTAAGGAAAAAAGATGGAAAAGAAAGATAAAAACGGCCACTTTTGAAGATTCACCTATTCCTAAAATGACCAGTCCCATAAACAGTAATAAAAGTCCAACAGTTACGGGAAACACTGGAATTACATCCCAAACACTATGTGCATATTTAACCGCTTCACTGGCAGAAAGTACCGCCGTAGCCATATAAGAGAGTACCGTTAAAGAAGCAGCGATAGATGCTGTGGATTTTTTAGTGGTATTTAATAATGCATTGTATGCTCCTCCATTTAGAGGCAATGCGCCAACAACTTCACCGTAAATTTTTCTGAACAAAAATAAAACGCCCGCAACCATCAAAAGAGAAATCCAGGCATATTGCCCTGCATAAAAAATAGCCAGTGCAGAAACATATAAACATGAAGAACTTATATCGTTGCCGCAGATAGCTGTGGCCTCCAGTTGATTTAATTTTTTAGACATGTTTTTTTAACTGAAATAAAAATGAGAATAGAACTGTGAACGTTAGCGAAAGTTACAAGTTATTAATTTCCAAACAAAAATTTAAGGAATAAAAAAAGCTTCAACATTTCTGTTGAAGCTTTTGTACTCGAGGCGGGAATCGAACCCGCACGTCCTAAAACACTGGATTTTGAATCCAGCGCGTCTACCAATTCCGCCACTCGAGCAAACGGGAGGCAAAAATAAACAAATATTTGTAATTTACTGAAAATTTTATGGAGGTATTTTTTTAAAAAACACTTAGTTTAAATTTTTACCTTTACAGCCAAAATAAACCAAAATCACAAATTATGTCAACCGTTGTTCCAGAACCAAAGATTTTTGCCTGTAAACAAAGTGAAGCACTCGCACAAGACATTGCAAATGCCTTTGGCATTCCATTGGGGAAAGTCATAACTTCCCACTATAGCGATGGCGAATTTCAACCTTCTTTTGAAGAATCCGTTCGTGGAAGCCGTGTTTTTTTGATTGGCTCAACTTTTCCAAATAGTGATCATTTAATGGAGCTTTTGTTAATGATTGATGCTGCAAAACGTGCATCAGCACGTCACATTACCGCTGTACTTCCTTATTTTGGATGGGCGCGACAAGACAGAAAGGACAAGCCTCGTGTTCCCATAGCTGCAAAGCTGGTTGCAAAAATGTTAGAAACTGCTGGTGCAACACGTATTATAACCATGGATCTGCATGCGGACCAAATTCAAGGATTTTTTGAAAAACCAGTAGACCATCTTTTTGCCTCAACTATTTTTCTTCCGTATTTAAGAAGCTTGAAACTTGACAATCTTACCATCGCCTCGCCTGATATGGGTGGTTCAAAACGTGCGTATGCCTATTCAAAGTTTTTAAATAGCGATGTGGTAATTTGCTACAAACAACGTGAAAAGGCGAATGTAATCTCGCACATGGAGCTCATTGGCGACGTAAAAGGTAAAAACGTAGTACTGGTGGACGATATGGTAGATACCGCAGGAACACTTACCACAGCTGCAGATTTAATGATGGAGCGGGGCGCTTTAAGTGTTCGCGCAGTTTGTACGCATCCTCTTCTTTCGGGTAATGCGTATGAAAGAATTGAAAAATCGCAATTGTTAGAATTGATCGTTTCAGACTCAATTCCAACAAAAAAGAGCAGTAAAGTTAGAGTAATCAGCTGTGCTAAGCTTTTTGCAGATGTTATGCTGAGTGTAAACGCAAACAAGTCTATAAGCTCCAAGTTTTTGATGTAATCTTTTTTATTAGAAGGACGGTTTTTTCATTTCTCCGAAAAAATCAAAAATCTTAAATTGAAAATCCAAAATAAAATATATCTTTGCACTCCCTAAAAAACAGGTTTTTAGGGAGTTTTTTATTAATAAATAATTTTTAAAAATGAAATCTATTACAATTAAAGGATCACAAAGAGAAAGCGTGGGCAAAAAGGCAACGAAAGCCCTACGTAATGCTGGAATGGTTCCTTGCGTAGTTTACGGAGGGGAAGAGCCAATTAGTTTTTCAGCAGAAGAGATTGCATTCAAAAACTTGGTATACACTCCAGACGTACACACGGTTGTAATCAACATAGGGGGCACTAAAATTAATGCCGTCCTACAGGATATTCAATTTCACCCAGTGACTGACCGTATTCTTCACATCGATTTTTATCAAATTTTTGATGACAAAGAAGTTACTATGGAAATCCCTGTGCGTACTGTAGGAAACTCTCGTGGTGTTCGTAGCGGTGGTACATTGCGTATTGTTACTCGTAAACTTCGTGTTAAAGCTTTGCCAGAAAATCTTCCAGATTTTATTGAAGCAGATATTACCGAAATGCGTATTGGTAACAAAATGTACACAAAGTCGCTTAAAACCGACAATTATAAAATTATGCACCCTGATAACACTGTTATCTGTCAAGTTAGAACTTCACGTACTGCAATTGCGGACGAACCTGAAGATGAAACTGAAACAGCTGAAGGTGCAGAAGGAGAAGAAGTTCCAGCTACAGAAACTGATGATGTTGCTGCAGTAAAGGAATAATTTCTTTTTAAAGATTAGTGAAAAGCATCCTGTTAGTTCAGGGTGCTTTTTTTATTTTTACCGAAGATTGGCAACAATATGTTTTCACTATTCAAAAACCTTTTTTCGGCAAAGACTGCCGATATTGTTTCAGAAGAAAAAGATCCGATGAAAAAATTCCTTATCGTAGGCCTTGGAAACATTGGCCCCAAATATGCAAATACCCGCCACAACATAGGTTTTAAAGTGGTCGATTTTTATGCTGAAAAAAACTCACTTACTTGGGAAACGGCCAAGTTGGGAGATGTTACTTCGCATAAAGTGAAGGGTAGAACTTTACTATTCCTCAAACCAAGCACATATATGAATTTAAGCGGAAAGGTCGTAAATTACTGGCTGGACAAAGAGAAAATTCCGTTGGAAAATTTGTTGGTTATTACCGATGATTTGAATTTGGCTTTTGGTACTATTAGAATAAAAACCAAAGGTAGCGATGGTGGCCATAATGGTTTGAAGGATATTCAAAATACGCTTCAGACTACAAATTATAATCGTTTCCGCTTTGGGATAAGCGATGCTTTTGCCAAAGGAAGACAAGTGGATTACGTTTTGGGTGAATGGGAGGCCGAAGAAGAAAAAACACTTCCCGAAAGGCTCGAATTGAGCTGCAACATTATAGAGTCATTCGCGCTTGCAGGAATGAACATTACTATGAACACTTTTAACGGAAAATAATTTTGAAGAAATATTCCGAAGCTTCAGCATATAAAAATGAACGGCAGAGCGTTGTTACCATTGGCACTTTTGATGGTGTGCATATTGGGCATAAAACTATTTTAAAACGCGTTGTAGAAACTGCCCAAAAAGAAAACCTTGATTCCGTTGTGCTTACCTTTTTTCCACATCCGCGAATGGTGCTTCAACAAAATTCAGACATAAAACTCATCAACACTATTGAAGAAAGAACCCAATTACTTGAAAAAACTGGGCTTAATCATTTGGTAATCCATCCTTTTACACATGCCTTTTCACGATTGACGGCATTGGAATATGTACGCGATATTTTGGTAAATAGCTTGAAGGCCAAAAAAATTATCATCGGTTACGATCATCGTTTTGGAAGAAACAGAAACGCAGATATTGAAGATTTAAAAGAATTTGGAAAAGAATATAACTTTCAAGTTGAGGAAATTTCAGCAAAAGAAATTGACGATGTTGCCATAAGTTCAACAAAAATCCGAAAAGCTCTAAATGAAGGAGATGTTGAAACTGCAAATAGTTATTTAGGCTACAATTTTATGATTTCAGGCGAAGTGGTAAAGGGAAAAGCATTGGGCCGAACCATCAATTATCCCACTGCTAATTTAAAATTGAAAGAAAATTATAAGCTAGTTCCAAAAAATGGGGTTTATGTTGTCCAGGCCATAATTGAAGACGAAAAATTTTATGGAATAACCAGCATTGGGACCAATCCAACTGTTCGCGGAACAGAAAAGACCATTGAAACCTATTTTTTGGCTTTTAATAAAGACTTGTATGGAAAGGAAATCACCATTGAATTTTTAAAATTTATAAGAGATGAGGAGACTTTCGAATCCATTGAACTATTGCGCCAGGAAATACAAAAAGATGAAAATTTCGCAAAGCAATATCTAAAAAGAGGGTGAATAAACTTCTATTCAAACAGGTTGATAATATTGGGCTCGTTCTTTTTAGGGTCGTATTTGGCCTTTTGATTGCTGTCGAGGCTATTGGCGGTATTTTTACGGGTTGGGTTAGCCGTACTTTGGTAGATACGCCTTTTACATTCAATTTTATAGGCTTCGGCTTTTTGCAATATCTACGAGGCGATTTATTGTATTATTATTTTTTAATAATGGGCATCTTCGGCATTTTTGTGATGCTGGGCTATAAATACCGTTTCAGTATGATTGTATATGCAATTATGTGGACCTGTGTTTATTTAATGCAGAAATCTAGTTATAACAATCACTATTATTTAATGATGTTGTTGTGCTGGATAATGGCCTTTCTGCCTGCAAACGGCTGGTTTTCGTTGGATGCCAAAATAAATCCAAAGATAAAATCCCCATATATGCCCCGATGGGTTATTCTAGTTCTCATCCTTCAGGTTTGGATTGTCTATACATTTGCTTCTTTGGCAAAGTTTTATCCAGATTGGCTCAATGGCTCTATGCCTGCCTTGCTTATGGAGGGGAAAAGCGATTATTGGCTTGTTGGAGGACTTTTGCAAAAGAGTTGGGTGCATTGGACGATTGCTTATACAGGTATTTTTTTCGATTTACTTATCGTGCCTTTAATGCTTTGGAGGCGTACGCGGTTGCTTGGATTTATTATTTCCATATTTTTTCATCTTTTTAATTCCTTTATTTTTCATATTGGCATATTTCCGTATATGTCCATAGCTTTTGCATTGTTTTTCTTTTCAGCCGAAACATTGCAGAAAAGATTTCTTCCGAAGAAAAAATTATACACTGGCAACGAAGTATTTATCCCAAAATATAAAAAGCTATTTATATCGGTTTTTGGCATCTACTTTATGTTTCAGCTCGGTCTTCCATTGCGCCATTGGTTTTTTAAGGATGATGTACTTTGGACAGAAGAAGGCCACCGACTGAGTTGGCGGATGATGCTCCGTTCCAAAAGCGGAAGCCTTGTGGTTTGGGTGAAAGATAAAAATACAGGCAAAAAGGAACATTACAATTACGGAAAATTACTGGGCTACAAACAAAAGGCGGCAGTAGCAACCAAACCCGATTTAATGTGGCAACTTGCACAAAAAATTAAAGCAATTGAAGCCAAAAAAGGAAATGATGTAGCTGTTTATCTGGAATCAAAAGTAAGTGTAAATGATGGTCCTTATCACCTTTTTATTGATCCAAATATCGATATTGCTTCAGAAGAATGGCATCCATTTAAACACAGCGAATGGATTTTATCTTCCCCGGAAGATTATAGTGCAAAACCAACTGAAAAATAAGGAGAGTTCCATAAATTTACCACTTTAAAAAACATACTATGCTACAAGTAACCGACATCCGAGAAAACAAAGAAAAATACATTAAAGCCCTTGCCAAGCGCGGCATGGATGCTTCTTCGGTACTGGAAGAAGTTTTAAATTTAGATGAAGAACGCCGCAGTTCGCAAGCGCAGTTGGATGCCATTTTAGCACAGAGTAATACATATTCAAAAGAAATTGGTAAACTTTTTCAAAGTGGTGAAACTGAAAAAGCAAACGAATTAAAGAAAAAAACAGTTGAATTGAAGGAATCTTCAAAACAGCTGAATGAACAAATGTTGGTCGCTGCTGAAAAGTTGCAACAACTACTTTACACGCTTCCAAATATCCCGAATGATTTGGTGCCAGCTGGAACCGACGAGAATGATAATGAAGAAGTTTATAAAGAAGGGGAGATTCCAAAATTGGTTGAAGGTGCGCTTCCCCATTGGGAGCTCGCCAAAAAATATGATTTGATAGATTTTGAACTTGGCGTAAAAATCACTGGTGCTGGTTTTCCTGTTTATAAAGGAAAAGGTGCGCGTTTGCAACGTGCTTTGATCTCTTATTTTTTAGATAAAAACACTTCTGCAGGCTATACCGAATATCAAGTGCCACATTTGGTGAACGAAGCTTCAGGCTATGGAACTGGGCAATTGCCCGATAAAGAAGGACAGATGTATCATGTTGGTATTGACGACTTATATTTAATTCCAACTGCTGAGGTTCCTGTTACTAATATGTTTCGTGGCGATTTGTTGAACCACGCTGATTTACCAATTACTTGTACGGCTTACACGCCTTGTTTTCGTCGTGAAGCTGGAAGTTACGGAGCACACGTTCGCGGATTAAACCGTTTGCATCAATTTGATAAAGTAGAAATTGTTCGTATTGAGCATCCGGACAATTCATACGCTGCTTTGGACGCAATGGTGGCACACGTAAAAGATATTCTTCGCGAGTTGAAGTTGCCGTACCGAATTCTTCGTCTTTGCGGGGGTGATTTAGGTTTCACTTCAGCTTTGACTTATGATTTTGAAGTATTTTCAACAGCACAGGATCGTTGGTTGGAAATTTCTTCGGTTTCAAATTTTGAAACTTTTCAGGCCAATCGTTTAAAACTTCGGTTTAAAGATACTGATGGAAAAAACAAACTTGCACACACATTGAATGGAAGCTCTTTGGCTTTACCAAGAGTTTTGGCTGGAATTCTTGAAAATTACCAAACAGAAGATGGTATTAAAGTTCCAGAAGTTTTGGTTCCGTATTGCGGATTCGATTTTATAAACTAATTTTTTTATTTGTGAATTCAAAGCCCTGTTTCTTCAGAAAGAATAGTCTTTTCAGGTGTTTCTAAAGTATTTCAAAATGTTAAAAAAGTTCGCTTATAGTTTTCATTTTTTGTAAACTTTTTCTCTTTGCGAAGTCAACAAAAACAATATAAAGTATTATAAATCAGTGTTTTGAAAATTAATTTTTATTTTTTTTTGTAAACAATTGATTATCACGTGTTGAAAACTTTGTTAAAAAACTAATATTTTTTAAGCCTCGATTTCCTTTAAATTTCTTCATATTTGTTAGTCCCGAGCGGCGGCAAATTTTAATCTAAAAACAAAGGACATATGAGTGCACTTGAACCAATTTTACAGGAAAACAAAAACAGATTCGTAATATTCCCAATTCAACATCACGATATTTGGGAGTGGTATAAAAAGAGCGAAGCAAGTTTTTGGACGGCCGAAGAAATTGATTTGCACCAAGATCTTACCGATTGGACTACAAAACTGAATGCTGATGAGCGTTATTTCATAAAACACATTCTTGCTTTTTTTGCTGCTTCCGATGGAATTGTAAACGAAAATCTTGCCGAAAATTTTGTAAACGAAGTACAATACAGTGAAGCAAAATTCTTCTACGGTTTCCAAATTATGATGGAAAACATCCACAGCGAAACTTATTCGTTGCTAATTGATACTTACGTTAAAGACGAAAAGGAAAAAGACCAACTTTTCAATGCTATTGAAACATTTCCGGCAATTAAGAAGAAAGCAGATTGGGCATTAAAATGGATTGAAAGTGATTCATTTGCTGAACGATTAATAGCTTTTGCAGCGGTTGAAGGAATTTTCTTTTCAGGAGCTTTCTGCTCTATTTTTTGGTTGAAAAAACGTGGCTTAATGCCGGGCCTAACCTTTTCAAATGAATTAATTTCACGTGATGAAGGGGTTCACTGCGATTTTGCCGTTCATCTTCACAACCATCACTTAATAAATAAAGTTCCCAAAGAACGTATACGTGAAATATTAGTTGACGCATTGAATATTGAACGCGAATTCATCACCGAGTCACTTCCTGCAAGTTTGATTGGTATGAATTCAAAATTGATGACGCAATACCTCGAATTTGTAACCGATCGACTTTTAATGGAACTTGATTGTGAAAAGGAATACAACGTTACCAATCCTTTTGATTTTATGGATATGATTTCACTTCAGGGAAAAACAAATTTCTTTGAAAAGCGCGTTGGCGAATACCAAAAAGCGGGAGTTACCAATAAAGACAAAGAATCCAATAAAATCAGTTTCGACGCAGATTTTTAGAGAGCATCGCTTTCAACAAATAAAAAATATTTTTTGTTAAAAGACTCATCCAGTGCAAATTGCTATTTGCGCCTAAAGTTTTTTAGCTAAAATTTCTAACCATTTAAATTAAAAATTATGAATGTAGTAAAAAGAGATGGGCGAAAAGAGCCAATGATGTTTGATAAAATCACGGCTCGCGTGCGCAAGCTTTGCTATGGTTTGAACGAATTGGTAGATCCCGTAAAAATTTCAATGCGCGTTATTGAAGGGCTTTACGACGGCGTTACAACTAGCGAGCTTGATAATTTGGCTGCGGAAATTGCAGCTACAATGACTACCTCGCATCCTGATTATGCGCGTTTGGCGGCACGCATCTCTGTTTCTAACCTTCATAAAAACACCAAAAAATCATTTTCGGAAGTGATGACGGATCTTTACGAATATGTAAATCCGCGTACTGGAAAAAAAGCACCATTGTTGAGCGATGAGGTTTTTGAAGTAATAAAAAATAATGCAGAAGAACTTGACTCAACAATAATCTATAACCGTGATTTTGGATATGATTATTTCGGTTTTAAAACGTTGGAACGTTCCTATTTATTGAAACTGAACGGTAATATAGCGGAACGTCCACAACATATGTTGATGCGTGTTTCCGTGGGGATTCATTTGGATGATTTAGCTGCGGTAAAGGAAACCTACGAGTTGATGTCAAAGAAATATTTCACACATGCTACACCAACGCTTTTCAACAGTGGAACTCCAAAACCACAAATGTCTTCCTGCTTTTTGCTTGCAATGAAAGACGATAGCATCGATGGAATTTATGATACGTTGAAACAGACTGCAAAAATTTCACAATCTGCCGGTGGAATAGGTTTGTCAATTCACAATGTTCGCGCAACAGGATCCTATATTTCTGGGACTAATGGAACTTCAAACGGAATTGTACCAATGCTTCGCGTTTTTAACGACACAGCACGTTACGTTGATCAAGGTGGAGGAAAACGCAAAGGTTCTTTTGCAATTTATGTAGAGCCGTGGCATGCGGATATTTTTGATTTTCTTGATTTGAAGAAAAACCACGGAAAAGAAGAGATGCGCGCCCGCGATCTTTTTTACGCTATGTGGATTCCAGATTTATTCATGGAGAGAGTACAGGCTGATGCAGAATGGACGCTGATGTGTCCGAACGAATGCCCAGACCTCTATAAATGCCACAGTGAAGAATTTGAAGCACTTTACCACAAATATGAAGCAGAAAATAAAGGTAGAAAAACTATAAAAGCGCGTGAACTTTGGGAGAAAATCCTTGAATCACAAATTGAGACTGGTACGCCGTATATGCTTTACAAAGATGCTGCAAACCGCAAAAGCAACCAGAAAAATTTGGGAACCATCCGTTCTTCAAATTTGTGTACTGAAATTATGGAATACACTTCTGAAGACGAAGTTGCAGTTTGTAATTTGGCTTCCATAGCATTACCGATGTTTATTAAAAATAACGAATTTGACCATAAAGAACTTTTCAGAGTAACCAAACGTGTTACCAAAAACCTAAACCGCGTTATTGACAGAAATTATTATCCAGTGATTGAAGCGGAGAATTCAAACTTCCGCCACCGTCCAATTGGATTGGGAATTCAAGGATTGGCAGATGCATTTATTATGCTCCGAATGCCGTTTACTAGTGATGAAGCCAAAAAACTGAACCAAGAAATTTTTGAAACGCTTTATTTTGCTGCAGTTACTGCCTCTATGGAAGAAGCAAAAGCAGATGGAGCTTATGAAACTTATAAAGGCTCGCCAATTTCCGAAGGACTTTTTCAGCATAATTTATGGGGAATAAAAGACGAAGAATTAAGTGGTCGTTGGGATTGGGGAAAACTTCGAAAAGATATAAAGAAGCACGGCGTTAGAAACTCCCTTTTAGTTGCTCCAATGCCAACTGCATCTACCTCGCAAATACTTGGTAACAACGAAGCGTTTGAACCTTATACTTCAAATATTTATACACGTCGCGTTCTTTCTGGGGAATTCATTGTTGTGAATCAACATCTTTTGGAAGATTTAGTTGAACTTGGACTTTGGAACGAAGATTTAAAGGAAGAGATTATGCGCGCCAACGGTTCCATTCAGGATGTGGAAATAATTCCACAGGATTTAAAGGAATTGTATAAAACGGTTTGGGAGCTTTCTATGAAAGACATTATTGATATGAGTCGCCAACGTGGCTATTTCATTGATCAAAGCCAATCTTTGAACCTATTTATGGAAAACGCAAACATGGCAAAACTTACCTCCATGCATTTCTATGCTTGGAAGAGCGGCTTGAAAACAGGAATGTATTATTTAAGAACGAAAAGTGCTGTAGATGCGATTAAATTTACCCTTAAAAAAGAAGAGAAAAAAGAAGCTGTAGGGGCGGAAGTTGGAGCAATAGTAGCCGACAATGTTTCAGCAAAACCAATGACACCACAGGAATTACGTGAAATGCTGGCACAGTCTAAAAATGCCGCAGATGACGATTGCTTGATGTGCGGATCTTAACTTGAAGCATAAAGTTTTTGAAAAGGAAGGCATTTGTCTTCCTTTTTTTATGGATTATTTTATATTAGCTTTTTTTAAATTGAAATATGGAAGACCTACTTATTGCCCCGAAAACCTGTTCACAATGTAATTCTGAAATACAATTAGTGCAGAAATATTGTAATGACTGTGGATATCCAGAAGGAGGTACAGAGCAGGAACAGTCAGGATTTCATGCAAAGCAGGTGATAAAAAAGAGAGAACAGGCTGAAGCTTCCTCCCAGATTAAAAAAGCAAGAAACAGCATTTTTGTAGTTGCGGCGATCGCATTTTTATCTGGTATATATTATTATTTTAAACTTGAGGATTCTTCTATTTTAATAGTAAATACAATTCTTTCGTTGTGTTATTTATTATTGGGTTTCTGGTCACAAAAACGACCCTTGGTGGCATTGATTTTAGCTTTGTTGGTTTACCTTACCACGATAGTTATAAATGGTTTACTCGACCCCACAACAATTTATAAAGGCATATTGATCAAGATTTTTATTTTAGGTTATTTGTCGAAAGGAATAAATTCAGCATTACAACTTCGCAATGCATAAATAGATGTTGCAAAACTGTAAATATTGTGGTGCTTCCCTAAACCAAACTGCCAAATATTGTGGTGATTGTGGAAAGCTTATTGAACGAGACAATCAACTAATAGAAAGTCGAAGCGTACATCTGGTAATTGCTTTTTACATCACTTTTTTGCTTTATTCAATAGCTACGTTTATAGTTTATAAGAATGAAATAATTTCTCTCAGGACCGAAATAATAATAGAATCGGTTTTTATAGCCCTAACACTACTTTTCAGTTTCTTCGACGCCAAAAATATTCTGCGTTTATATAATACAAAATACATTTCATGGCAGAATTTGACGTTTGCAATTGTCTTTCCGATTTTTACGGCTGCGATAGTTTACGTAGGTATGGATGGGCTAAATAAGCTATTATTTGAAGAAATAGATAATATTTTTTACGACTATGCCAGCTATACAAATTCTTTGTTTTGGGCTGTCTTATTTACCGCAATTTTTCCACCGATTTTTGAGGAACTCGCATTTCGTGGTTTCTTGTTCAATCAATTAAGAAACTTCGCCAATCCTTGGGTAACCATTATAGCTACGGCATTTATTTTTGCGCTTGTTCATTTTTCTTTTCTTTCTATTTTATGGATATTTCCTTTTGGATTGGTTCTTGGCTATTTAAGGCATCGTTATAAAACCCTTTGGTTGGGAATTATTGTGCATTTTATTCACAATTTTTTGATTTTAATGATAGACTACTATTATTTCCAGAATGACCCACTAAAAGATTTGTTTCTATAAAAAAAGCCCCAATATTATTAAGATATTGGGGCTTTGGTTTAATAAATTATTTTAAGGGCATTAGGCCTTTTTATAACTAGAGTAATACTCCTCCATCAAATTCATTAAAGCCGTCACCAAATCTTTGGTTTCAAGTAGCAGGCTGAAGTACAAAGTCGTGTTTTTAGGACTAGATTCTTCAGTTCGGGTTCGGGCTATTTGTTTCTCAATCTTGTTTGAAAGACTAGCGAAAACCTCTTCTTTTTTATTAAGGACGTTTTTAATTCGCTGGAATTCTTTTTTATGGAAAATATCCTCGATTTCATTAAAAAGCTCTTCCAGGTGTTGGTCTATTTCCTGCAGATCTTTTATTTGGTTGAAACGAAGTGCTTTGTGGTTGTTGTTAACATGCTTATAGCTGGCTTTTGAAATAAATTCCAAAGATTGAACTACATCAGTTAAGTAACCGAGAATCACAATATAGAAATTGCTTCCACGAACACTGGTGTCATCAAGGTTTTTAATAAAATAGAAAATATTGTCGCGCAATTCTTCTACTTCATCATTCAGTTTGTTTACACCTTTTTTGCTCTTTTTGAGTTTTTTAGTGTCTTGTTTGGCCAAACCGCGAAGCATATCGCTATATATTTTGTTTGAGCGCGAAACTACATTGCTTATGTTTTCTGCACTTTCCTGAATAATACCTTGCACAGTTTTGCTTTCGGTTTTCTTTAAACCGCTTTTACTCAATTTAATTTTGACTTTATTTTTATGTGACAGATAATTTCTTACCAATAGTAGAATGGCCAATAACAACAATACAGCAATCATTGCGCCCCTTCCAATAAAAATTAGGTATGTTAATGTCCCTGCCGCAGCAAAGGCTACAAAAGCCGTAAAGAACCAACCACCAATCACGTTAAGTACTCCAGCAACTCTGTAAACAGCACTTTCTCGGCCCCATGCTCTATCGGCCAATGATGTACCCATAGCCACCATAAATGTTACATACGTTGTGGAAAGCGGAAGTTTCATAGATGTGGCAGTTGCGATCAAGATACCAGCAACAACAAGATTAATGGATGCGCGAATCATATCGAATGCAGGCAGCTCATAGGTTTTGTGCTTTGGTAGGTTAACAACCGGTTTTTCAAATCGTTTGTCTATTTTCTCTTGAAGTGGCTGAGGAATGATATAATTAAAATAAGTTGATAGCTGTGTTGATGATTTAACCAAAAATCTGGAAAGCATATTCGGACTAAACTTTTCATGACCTTCGCCTTGGCGGGCTAGGTCTATTTCGGTATCGGAAACCGTTCTAGCTTTTTTGGAAAACCATAGAGTAAGTACCATAACACCCCCTGCAATAAAAAGCAGCAATGGTTCTGCTGGAACTTGTTCGGCAAGGCTATTCATACTATACTCTGAAGCAGCTACCCCTGATGCGGACCAATCAACAAAACTATGATATGCCGCCATTGGAACCCCGATAAAGTTTACCAAATCATTTCCTGCAAAGGCCAAGGCAAGACTGAAAGTACCCACGGCAATTACTATTATAAGAATACTCTTTTTAAATATCATCATAAAGAGCTGTGAGAAAACGGTCAAGACAACAAAGCTTACGCCAATTATAAGCGAAGTATCATTTTCAACAATACCTTTAAAATCTCCGTAAAAAGGAGTTCCCTTTAGCCCTTTCATAAAGATGAAGTAGCTAATTGCAGTTAAAGCTACCCCCCCGAAGATGGCGCCAAAATACTTCATTTTTTGTTCAGCATGAAAAGTGAAAATAAGTCTAGAAATATATTGCACTATAATCCCGACCGAAAAGGCTACACCTACCGAAATAACAATTCCTGAAATAATTTCCAGGGCTTTGTCTGTATTAATATATTTTGTTATTGAAGAAATTGTCTCGGTATCTGAATGGCCAATTTTAATTAATGCCATAATAACGGCAGCTCCCAAAAGTTCAAAAACAATAGAAACGGTTGTGGATGTTGGTAAACCAATAGTGTTGAAAAAATCGAGCAGCAGAATATCGGTAATCATTACTGCCATAAAAATTATCATGATTTCGTCGAAATAGAATTCACCAGGTACGAAGATTCCTTTTCGAGCCACTTCCATCATTCCGCTGGAAAAGACAGCGCCAATGAAAATTCCCAAACTCGCAATTATCAGGATGGTTTTAAAAGAAATTGCCTTTGAGCCAATAGCTGAGTTCAGAAAGTTCACAGCGTCATTACTAACTCCAATAACCAAATCTGCTATGGCTAAAGCTGAGAGGGCAACTATCATTAATAAATAAATATTATCCATTTTTTCTATCGATTAAATTGGTGCAAATTTCCCATATTAAATAGGATTGATTGTTACCAAATTGTTAACTGTATTGTTTAAAAATCTATTTGTATTCGACCTTGCAAGATACTTGCGTTGCCTTTATCTTTTATATTAGCCCACACATGATTTATCATTATTCTGGTTACTGGATTTAGATACCAATTTAACCCTAAAGTGATATCAGATTGTTGCCCTCCCAAAACATCATTATTGTTAAGGTCTGAACTTGAATAACGCAGTGCCACTTCCCAGGCTCCAGTGCCTTTATCTTTTCCGCCAAAATTCTTTTTGGGCTTTACTCTGTCAAAACCTTCGTATGAACCTTTATAATTTTTGCTTTCACCGGTTATGTAGTAGCTTAATTGCCCATAGTAACTTTCAAAGTTATATTTTTTAAAAGTAGCTTCAATATTATTATTCACTGTTGCGGTTAAATATTCTCCTTGAAATGATAAAGGTCCACTAACGAAAGCTGCTTCAAAATTTGCGAGGTTAATATTGTCTACGTTTTGAATATTTTCAGTATTAATATATTTTAGTTCTAAATGTGCTTCGGGCCTTGAAGCAACATTGTAGATTTTATTTTCTGGTTTTCTATAACTGTATCCTACACCAAGATGAAGCAATTGTTTTTTTTCGGTATTTTGGAGTGCTAATCCCGTAATTCTTCCAGTAAGCGCATATCCGTCATCAGCAAGTATATCATTTCCGTTGTTGGTGGCCATTCTAAAAGCACCAGCCTGTGCTGAAAGACGCTTTCCAAAAAAATCATTGAATATTAATATACCATTGTTACGATCCTGCGAAAAATCTTGATTAAATGCACGCTCCATAAAAGTTATATATTTACTGCTAGTCAAAGCATCTAAGCGGAACGGCTCTTTTACGTGGCCGATGCGAATATTGCCTATTTTGGGAATATCCGTAATGCCAATAAACATATCTTTAAAAGCAACTTCCCCGCCTGCAAAGTCAAACTGTAGTTTGAATTCAACATTGCTATAAACGGTTCCGGACATAAATATACGTGCGCGCCTAAACTCTGTTCCACTCTTGGAGAGTAATGGGCCATAATTGGTGTCCAATTCATCATTTTGGAAAAAGTAGGCGTGATCGATCATAATACGACCTCCAAACTTTAAAGCGAATTGTTTGTCCTGGCTTTCTAGTTTAAAGCCGTTGTCCCACTTAAAGTAAAAAGGATTTTTGGGTGCTTCCTGGGAGAATGTAGTAATAAAAGAAAGCGCCAAGACACTGAAAAGGAAGTGCTTGCGTTGCATTTAAAGTCGTTTTTAGTTTTTGTCGATGACAAAGAACCGCTTTTAATGTTACGTGAATGTTAAGAAATGGTATAGAATTAGTATTTTTAAGAAAAAAAAAGGGCTGCATATTGAAACGCAGCCCAGTTTTAAAATCTAGTCGACAAAAACTAAACGATTTTAAAATTGCCTCTTTTAAGGCAGTTACAAAGAAAATACCTAGATGTTTAATTAGTGTAAATTTACCTTTATCAAATCATTAACTTACGTTGTTTATCATTTTATATAAATTTAAACATCTTGCAATCAGATAAATACAAGGTTAATGTTATCATAACGTTATGTAATAGTTTCATAATGGTTAATTTTGTAACTTTGAATATTCCAAAATCTTAAAATACTATATTATGAAAAATATAATCTCACTTTTAGCAATCGTTTTGATAACTTCTGTGACTTTGGCTCAAGAAAATAAAACAAACACTTATTTTTTAGACGGTGATGTAATAGAGGCCACAATCTATCACGATAATGGAATAGTTGCACAAACTGGATATTATACTAAAGAAAACAAACTTACTGGTGAATGGGTAAGCTATGACATAAATGGAAACAAAACTGCGGTAGCAGAATACAATAATGGTGAAAAAGTAGGAACTTGGTATTTCTTTACAAATAACGATATTAAAGAAGTAAGCTATATGGATGCTCGTTTATCCAAAGTAGTTACTTGGAAATCTTCAGACACCCAAGTGGTAGTGAATTAAAAATAAAGATTTTATAAAAAAACCCCGATTTCGAAAGAAACCGGGGTTTTTATTTTTTGCTAATTCACTTATCTATTCAAAAACGTAGCCAGTCCAGTTGAACAAATCTCTGCTCACTGTTGGAACGGTTCCATCTGTTACATTTATAGTTGCTCCAGTAGTTGTCTTGATATCTGTTATATCAAGACCAGTTGAAGAATCTCCCATTACAGAAAGATTAACTGCAGAACCTTTTGCATCCCCTTTAGAATCTGTTAGGTCTATAAAATCTCCAGCTTTTGCGCTTGCATTTGCAAATCCTACGTATGCATTAGTTAGTGTAAGTCCACTACCTCTTCGTACTTTTATCATATCTGACATTTCAATAACCCCAGCATTTATCAATACCAATCCATTAATTGTTGGATTTGACTGACCTGAATCACCAGGAGAATTTCCGTCAAGGTTTCCATCACCTTCCAATCCACGAGGATCTTCTGTAATAGAAGTATAGTTAGCTTCTCTTAAACCATAAAGGTTTGTTGCGGTACCAGTCCATCCCTGCGTCCAGTCAAACATATCATCCTTAATATTTACGGACATTAAGTTTTTCACATTTACGGTTCCGCCAAAGAATTCGTAGGCGTCATCATCGCCATAAAATACGGCTACGTTTTCAACTACTGTTGCATCTCCAACTGCATAAAAGGTGATTCCGTTAAATTCCTTGTCTCCATTGATACGAGCGCCAGTGTATGAAGCTTCAACATATTTCATAACTCCCGAGTTGTCATTAGGAGAAGTTCCACCATACGTTAAATCAACAACTTCTGTAGTTGCTGTTCCACCGCCACTAATAGGAGCTTTTCCTATCAATAGAATACCGCCCCAATCTCCAGATCTTGGATTTGCTGCGTTTGAAGTAAATCTAATTGGAGATGTTGCTGTTCCAGCGGCATTAATTTTTGCGCCTTGTTCTATTGCTATATAGACATTGGTCCCTCCAGCGATAGCTTTAATAGTTGTTCCTGGGTCAACGCATAAAGTTGCACCATTTTTAACGCTTAATGGGCCACTAAGGATCCAGACGGTGTCATTGGTAAGGCATACATCAGCTGTAACATCACCTTTAAGATCTGTTGGATCTAAATCTGGATCATCTTGAGAAGCGATTATACCGTCTTTTTCAGCTTGCACTGCACAAGGCTCACATGCGGAACCACCACAATCGATGCCAGTTTCGTCGCCGTTTTGAACTCCATCATTACAAGTAGCTGCCACAGGTGTGGGGCTATCATCTTTACTACAGCCAGTAAGGGCTAATGTTGCGATTACAAAGCTTGATAAAAGGATTTTTTTCATTGTGTTTGTTTTTGTTTTAAAGTTTGATGCAAAGAAACAAATGCCCTGTTGCGTTACTTTTAGGTGAATATTATCGTTCTGTTAATTGTATTTTTTAGAATGAATAGGAAACACCTGCACTAAATACCACACCTCTTTTATAGGTTTCTACGGGAACTTCCTGTCCATCGGGAAGTGAAGCATTTGGCACTCCAATATTATTTACATCTTGAGTCAATTTATACTCAGGATCTAATATGTTTTTAATGTTAAGTTTGATTCCAAGGTTTTCATTGATGGCAATTTTGTTGATGAAATCTAAAGTTGGAATGGCAGATAACATAATATTGTTCTTTCCTGAACCTGGATTTGCATCGTCTCCACCAGTTCCTAGGGAGTATATACTCTTGCTGTTGTAGTTGAAAACCACGGAGCTTGTAATCCCGCTATTTTTCTTTTTCAAATTCAGTGTTAAATCTGAACCTAAAATGAATGGTGAAGAACCTTCTAGCTCGTCTTCTTTGTTGGTGAAACGAACAGTAAGATTATCCGTTGGAACGTCTTCCAATTTTTGATTTGAATATAAATAGGAGGCGTTCAATCCGAAAGTCAAGGTTTTTTCAGTATTTGAGTCATTTGAAATTTTCAGAATATTCTTTCTCAATTCCAGTTCAACTCCAGCAATATTTGCATCACCAGTATTTACATAAGAAAGCTCCCCTGCTGCAGAATTTACCTCAATACGGTTAATGGCGTTTTTGATGTTCTTATAGAAACCTGTAACTGCAACAATTTCACCTGCGCTGAAGTAATATTCGTACTTTAAGTCTAAATTGTAATTCTCTGCTGTTAATAAATTTGGATTTCCAAAACTGTTGAAGCTTACATCTTCATAAAGAAACGGAGCTACTTCCTTAAATTGTGGAAGAGTGTAGGTCTTACTTCCGGCCAAGCGTACAATACTGTTATCATTGAAGTTGTACTTCAAATTAAAACTTGGAAGAATGAAATTTTCATCAATCAGTGAAGGATCCGTATTTGGGTCGTTAGTTGATGCTAGGTTAGTATCAAAATTAACTTCCTGTTTCACTTTCTCGTAACGAACACCTACGTTTGCTGAAAAGCTTTTAGAAAAATCATAACTTATTTCTCCCAAACCTGAATGGATTGTTCTGGTCCCGTCATAAGTGAATGGAATGAAAGGATCTTTTCCATCACGACCGTCCCCACGGTTTGTGGTAAGTCTGAAGATTCCTTCATTTAAAGACTGTTGGTTAAATAGAGAAGTATCTGGATTGTCAATGTCAACAACAGCTGGACTGTCAAAAATGTAGTTTATTTGGGTGTAACTGAAAGTTCTGTCCGTATCTCTGTAATTATAGCCCAAACGGATCTTGCTGTTTTTACTGTCTTCGTTTTTTCCGTTTAAGGCATAATCCAAATAAAGCTTTCCAGCCAAATCGTTTTCTTCAAGGTTGGAGTAAAAACGGTTGTTTAGTGCACTACCTGAAGCAGCTCTTGCAACATCAGCATTAACATCAATAACATAGGTATTGGTTCTTCGGTCTGGTTCGTAACCACGGATAGTATTGTATGAAGCTCCAGCTTCCAAGCTCAATTTTTCAGTTAGCGTAAGTGAAGTTAAAAGCTGGTTTACAAAAAGATTGTTTTCGTTTTCCTGCTGTCTTCTAATTAAAGCACGAACTGGATTTCCAGGTTCGTCATTTTCAGTAAGACCTGCTTTTAGCCCATAATAATCAGCAACGCTTTGGCTATTGTTTTTGATGAACATACTGTTAGCGGCAATATAATCGCCTTCCTGAAAACGGAATTTTATATTTGCCATCGCCAGTTTTGAAACGTTGTAATTGAATTCAGTCCTTTGAAACTGTTGGTTAAATCCTCCAGCAGCATTTATTCTATCTGAAGCTCCTTTTCGGTACTCGTATTTATTGTCAAAATTTCCTACAAAAAAAAGACTCAACCTATTTTTCCCAATATCGAAACGCTTTCCACCAGAAAGAGAGTAGCTGGAGTTAAGCTGTGCGTTTTGTGTATTTGGTTTAAATTCATTGTCAAAAGCGTGTATGTTCAAATCTGTAATAGGAACATGAGTATTGTAAATGTTGCCAATGTACTTGGCGTTGTCCATTATCAAGAAATTTTTTCCGATAGCCCGTGAATTCACTTCTGGCGAAATTGAAAATTGTAAATTTCCAGGGCCGGTAAGCTCTTTGCTAACAATATTAATGTTAGCTCCGGCAACATCTCCATATAGCGGCACAGAAAACGTTTTGTTTATCCCTACACTTTCAATAACATCACTAGAGAAAAAATCTAAAGAAATGTTTTTGTATTCAGGATCTTCTGAAGGAAGCGGAAGTTCGTTTAAAGTGGTAGAATTGTAACGATCGCCCAAACCTCTAACAAATACGTTTTTTATTCCAGCTTGTTTTTTTATTCCAGTTACTTTGGTTACAGCGCCTTCGGCGTCGCCAACACCTTTTCTTGAAAGATCTTCTGCGCCAATAGACTGTGTAATGCCAACAGCTTTTTTCTGTTCTAGCAATAATGCAACAGCACTTTCTCTGCGGGTTGTGGTTTTAATTACCACTTCATCTAAAGCGGCAGCACTTGCACCCATTGGTACGTCAATATTTGTTACTTTATCTGCAATTACTTTAACATCAGGAATTTCAACGGTTTCATAACCAACAAAACTGTAAACCACGGTATAGGTTCCAGGAGAAATGTTTTCTAAAGAATACAATCCATCAATGTCTGAAGTTACCCCTTGCGTAGTTCCTTTCAGGAAAATATTTGCAAAAGGTAAAGGTTCGTTATTGTAGTCCTTATCGGTTAGTTTTCCAACAATAGAGCCTGTTTGCGCTATTGAAATGGAGGTTAAAAAGAAGAATAAAACTTTAATAATTGTTTTCATTTTTGTCGTTTGATTTATTTGTGCAAAGGAACTCGCACAATGTAAAGTCGGTGTTAATTAGTCATTACCAATTCTTCATCATAGTGTTAGGTAAAGGTTAAGGAACAACCCAAAAAATATCATTGCTTTATTTTTTGAAAATGGTATCTTGCTTCAAAATTTTCAAGATTATGATGCAATGGGAACAGTTGCTCTCGTTAAGAAAGCACGGAGATAAAAACAAAAGACTTAGGATAGAAGAAAACGAAACTCGCTTGGGTTTTGAGGTAGATTATGACCGTGTTATTTTTTCGTCGGCTTTCAGGAGCTTACAGGACAAAACACAGGTAATACCCTTGTCAAAGACTTCATTTGTTCATACCCGGCTGACGCATAGCTTGGAAGTTTCGGTAGTGGGTCGCTCGTTGGGAAGAATTGTAGGAAAGGAAATATTGAAAAAACATCCGCAATTACAGAGTGTACATGGGTATCAATTCAACGATTTTGGTGCGATTGTGGCTGCTGCTGCTTTAGCCCACGATATTGGCAATCCGCCGTTTGGGCACAGTGGCGAAAAAGCAATTGGCGATTATTTTTTAAACGGAAATGGGAAGCGTTTTAAAGAGCAACTCACTGAAAAGGAATATCAGGATTTGGTAGATTTTGAGGGAAACGCCAACGGCTTCAAAATTTTGACAGAATCCAAAAATGGCGTTGAAGGCGGATTAAGGTTGACGTATGCAACATTGGGCGCATTTATGAAATACCCAAAACAATCACTTCCGAAGAAACCTACAGCACATGTTGCCGATAAAAAATTTGGTGTTTTTCAAAGTGAAACTGATTTTTTTAATAAAGTGGTTTCTGAACTCGATCTATTAAACCGAAACAATAACGGCTTCGCGCGTCATCCACTCACGTTTCTTGTGGAAGCAGCAGATGATATTTGCTATACCATTATTGACTTTGAAGATGGTATAAACCTCGGGTTGATTGAAGAAGATATTGCTTTGGAGTATTTGATCAATTTGGTTCGAAATAACTTGAAGAAAGAAGTTTATTCTGGTTTGAAAACATCCCAAGATCGATTGGCTTATTTACGCTCGCTCGCTATAAGTACCTTGATTACTGAAGCTGCAATTATTTTTATAGATAACGAGGAAGAAATATTGAAAGGAGCTTTTTCAGAAGCGTTGTTGGATAGAAGTCAATACAAAGCCCAAATTGCTGATATTATAAAGATAAGCATTGAAAAAATTTATCAAAGTACTGAAGTGATGGAGAAGGAAATTGCCGGGTACAATATATTATCAACTTTACTTGATGCCTCTACCACAGCTTATGAAAATCATCAAAACGGTAAAGCTCGCCATTATGACAAGCTGATATTGCAAATGTTTGAAGGTGACCTTTCCCAAAACCAATCGGTTTATGAATACTTAATGGATTGTTGCAGTTATGTATCTAGGTTGACCGATGGGAATGCACTTCAAATTTTTCAGAAAATAAAAGGAAATCTATAGGGTTTTGGGAGCGTTGCGTCTAAAAATGTTAAAAATTGAATTTTAGGCGGTTATATTGTCAATTTTATGATATTTTTATCAATTCTATTTTTAAAGATTTTAAAATAGATATTTTCTGGATCAAGTATATTGACCTAAATCACCTAAAAAAAATTTAATTTTAACCTTATGAAAAAAGTTCTTTACTTACTTATCATTTTTGCTGTAAACGTATCCTTCGCACAGGATTACAGTAGTGTGGTAAAATCGTACCTTCAACAAAACCGATCGCAGTATTCGCTTCAACAGCAGGATATATCGGACATTACAATCGCTTCACAGACTTTCTCAAAAAGCATGAAAGTTCAAAACGTATATGTGGAACAACGCTATCAGGGCATTAAATTGTTCAATTCTGTTTCTCCATTTGTTATAAAAGACGGAGCAGTTGTAAGTGCAAATATTTCATTTACCCAAAATGCTGCGGCAAAAATAAATAGCACTACACCTTCTATATCTGCAGTCACTGCAATATCAAAAGCAGCTACCGCGCTAGGTCTTCAAAGCCCTTCAAATCTTAATTTGTTAGAAACAATTTCTGGTAACAGCTATGTTTTTTCCAATGGAAATATTTCAATGGAAAATATTCCAGTACAACTTGTTTATCAAAAAATGGATGATACTGGAGCTTTAAAACTAGCTTGGGATTTGAGTATTTATCTTTTGGATGCCTCGCATTATTATAGTGTTCGCATTGATGCTCTTACAGGTGAATTATTGGACACTAACGATTGGGTAGTGAGCTGTAATTTTGAAAGTTTACATTCACACTCTAATTCAAGCAGTGTTCTTTTTGCAAACAACAAAGTTGAAAATGCACCTAGAACTCTTGGTGACGGCGCTTCATATCGTGTTTTTCCATTGCCTTTGATAGGTCCTAACGATGGTTCTGATCAAATAGTTTCTGATCCATCTGATGCAACTGCTTCTCCATTTGGATGGCATGATTGGGATGGTACGGCTGGTGCAGACTTTACTGTAACTAAGGGAAACAATGTTTTAGCAAATGAAGATAAAAATGGAAACAATGGAAGTGGTGCAACTGCAGATGGTGGTCCAACACTTACCTTTGACTTTCCATTCAACCTTCCTGAGTCTCCAAACAATTTTCTAGATGGTGCAATTACCAATTTGTTCTACATGAACAATATGATGCATGACATTATGTACTATTATGGGTTTGACGAGGAAAGTGGAAACTTTCAAAAGAACAACTACGGCAATCCTGGACTTGGGAATGACTTTGTTGTTGCAGATGCTCAGGACGGTAGTGGATTAAACAACGCTAACTTTGGAACACCTCCAGATGGAAGTAATCCAAGAATGCAAATGTATCTTTGGAGTGCCCCAGGCAATGTTTTAGGCACTTTTTTAACTGTTAACAACGGGCCTTTATCTGGATCGTATTATGGAATAGACTCTAATTTTGCACCACCTGTACCTACAACAGCCATTACAGCTGATCTTGTAGTGATAGAAGATGATAACTCTGGACCTTCTACTGATACTTATGATGGTTGCGACAATATTACAAATGCTGCCGATTTGAATGGAAAAATTGTGGTAGTAAGAAGAGGTGAATGTAGTTATAATGTAAAAGTTGCTGCAGCACAAGATGCTGGAGCTCTTGCGGTAATTGTTGTAAATGATGTTACTGCAGACCCTGTTGCTATGGGAGGAAATGGATCATCTATCACCATTCCAGCAATTATGATATACAAAGCAGACGGAGAGGCATTAATAGCTTCACTTCTCAATGGCGATACTATTAATGCTACATTGCGTGATGACGGTTCAGGAAATGATACATTCCAAAGAGATGGTGATCTTGACAATGTGGTAATTGCACACGAATATGGACACGGTATTTCCAACCGTTTAACTGGAGGTGCTGCTGCTGCAGGTTGTTTAGGTAATCAAGAGCAAATGGGAGAAGGATGGAGTGATTATTTTGGATTGATCCTAACTATGAAACCTGGTGATGCTAGAGATGATTATCGTGGTATTGGTACTTATGCAATTGGGCAAGGAACTGGAGGAAGAGGTTTGAGAACCAAATACTACCATACAGATTTCGCTGTTAATAATTTTACTTACAATAGTATTAAGTCACAAGTTGCTCCACACGGAGTAGGCTCAGTATGGGCTACAATGCTTTGGGATTTAACTTGGGATTTGATTGACGAGTATGGTTTTGATCCAGATATCAAAAACGGAACTGGTGGAAATAACATTGCCCTTCAACTTGTTATGGATGCAATGAAACTTCAGCCTTGTAGTCCTGGATTTGTTGATGGACGTGACGCTATTTTAGAAGCAGATCAACTTGCAAATGGCGGTGCTAACAGATGTCTTATTTGGAGAGCTTTCGCTAAGAGAGGTCTTGGAGAAAGTGCAGATCAGGGAAGTACTAACAGCAAATCTGATGGAACTGAAGCTTTTGATGTTCCTGCAGGATGTGAGTTAGGTGTTTCTGATAATGGAAGTATTGAAAATAACTTTATAGTTTATCCAAATCCATCAAATGGAGAACTTAACATTAAATCACGATTTGATGTTGGAGAAGCTACAATATCTATTTTTGATATGAACGGTAGAAAAGTTTTCAATCAAACAGTTGAGCTTCATCAAAACGCTACGGTTAATGCCTCTGGTCTTACTTCCGGTATTTACTTGATGCAGATTGAAGGAGCGGATCGTTCGCAAACTACCAAACTGATAATAAACTAAGATTAAAAATAGTTTTAAATATAAAAGAGGCTCAAATGAGCCTCTTTTTTTATAAGTATTTTTGAAAGGTTTGTTTTATATTTTCTGAAGAAATCCCAACAATTTTCTGCAATTCTGATATAGTTCCGTGTTCAGGGAAAACATCTGGAACACCCAAAATTTCAATAGAGTTTTTATATTGATGTTTTGCTGCGAAAGAGGCAATCGTAGTTCCCAAACCGCCTATAATCGTTCCGTCTTCAATAGTAATAATTGTTTTGTGCTTTTTGAATAATTGGTGCAGCATCTTTTCATCTAAAGGTTTTAAAAATCGCATATCAACTACCTCGATTTTTTCTTTTTGCAAGGCTGGGAGCATTTCAAGTGCATCTAAAACATTAGTGACAATAGTCCCCATACTTAAAATGGCGATTTCAGAGCCTTCTTTTAAGATTTCAGCTTTGCCTATTTCAATACTATTGAATGGTTGCTGCCAATCTAAAATTTTCCCTCTGCCTCGTGGATACCGAATAAATATAGGTAAATCAAGCCCCTGTTGGGCCGTGAACATTATATTTCGCAATTCAATTTCATTACGAGGTGCAAAAATGATGAGGTTTGGTATGCAGTTTAAATATGCCAAATCGAAAATACCATGATGTGTTGCACCATCTTCACCTACAATGCCTGCGCGATCTAAACAGAAAATTACAGGGATTTTTTGCAAACAAACATCGTGGATTATCTGATCGTAAGCGCGTTGAAGAAATGTAGAATAAATATTACAGAAGACGGTAACTCCTTGTGTTGCCATTCCTGCGGCAAAAGTAACTGCATGCTGTTCAGCAATCCCCACGTCAAAAGCTCTTTCTGGAAAAGCATCCATCATAAACTTTAAGGAACTTCCCGACGGCATTGCTGGAGTGATTCCTATAATACTTTTGTTTAGTGAAGCTAGTTCAACTAACGTTGTGCCAAAAACATCTTGGAACTTTGGCGGTTGTATTTCGGTGTTTTTTGGAGCCAAATCTCCTGTAAGTGCGTCAAATTTACCTGGAGCATGGTACAGTACTTGGTTTTCTTCGGCTTGCCGCAACCCTTTTCCTTTTGTTGTAATTATATGAAGTAGTTTTGGGCCGGGAACATTTTTCAAACGCTCCAATTCTGAAATCACAAGATTAAGGTTATGTCCGTCAATTGGTCCAGAGTAATTAAAGTTTAGTGCTTCAAATATATTATCTGCTTCTTTCGCACCATCTAATTTCACTTTTGTGAAATAATTTTTTAAAGCGCCAACACTTGGGTCAATGCCGATGGCATTGTCATTTAAGATAACCAAAAGATTGGTGTCTGTAACTCCCGCATGATTCAAGGCTTCAAAAGCCATTCCGCTTGCTATTGATGCGTCGCCCACAACTGCTATGTGTTGCTTATGAACTTCCCCTTTTAACTTTGATGCAATTGCCATGCCCAACGCTGCTGAAATAGCGGTGCTGCTGTGGCCAACTCCGAAAGCGTCGTATTCACTTTCACTTCTTTTAGGAAAACCACTTATGCCGCCTAATTGCCTATTGGTATAAAAAATTTCTTTTCGTCCTGTAAGTATCTTGTGCCCATATGCCTGATGGCCAACATCCCAAACCAAAATATCATCCGGAGTATTAAAAACATAATGCAGGGCGATGGTAAGTTCTACAACGCCTAGGCTGGCGCCCAAATGACCCTCTTTTGTAGCTACAATATTTATTATAAACTCACGTAGTTCTTTCGCCAATTGTGGCAATTTTTCCTTTGGAATTTTCCGAAGATCATCTGGAAAATTTATAGTATTTAAAATATTTTCTAACACAGTGTAAAGATACGGTTATTGGGAAATTGTTAATTGGTGAATCCGTTAATTTGTTAATTCGTAATTTCGTTGTTTTAAATTCTGAACAAAAGCCTTAAACCTTGAGTATAATAAACCCTTACGATGACTCCTATTTTATGAAGCGCGCCCTTCAAGAGGCCGAAACTGCCTATGAGAAAGGAGAAATACCCATAGGCGCAGTAATTGTTATAAATAATCAAATTATTGCTCGTTCGCACAATCTAACCGAAACATTGAATGATGTTACCGCCCATGCGGAAATGCAGGCAATAACAGCCGCAGCAAATTACTTGGGGGGAAAATATCTAATAGACTGCACACTATATGTAACCATAGAGCCTTGCCAAATGTGTGCAGGAGCTTTATTTTGGAGTCAAATTTCAAAAATAGTTTATGGGGCAAGGGATGAACAACGGGGCTGTATTTTTTTAAACACAAAATTACATCCTAAAACTACTATGACGGGCGGAGTAATGGCTGCAGAAGCATCGCAACTCTTAAAGCGGTTCTTTATTGAAAAAAGAAACTTAAATTAAACAGAAAAAAAGCCTTTCAAAAATGAAAGGCTTTAAAATCTGCAAAGTATATATTTTTAGTCGTGTATTACGCGCACTTGGCCCGCAACTATTCCTTTTCTTCCTTCTTCTTCAACATATTCTACTTTGTCGCCTTCGTTAAGTGCTTCGCCATTTAAGCCACTTATGTGTACAAAAATGTCTTTTCCAGTTTCATCATTTGTGATAAAACCAAAACCTTTAGATTCGTTAAAAAACTTTACTGTTCCTTCCATTTTAAAAAAAAATAAATTAATAATAAGTATACAAATGTATAATAATAATTTCAAATGTTAAAGAAATCAAAATTTTTTCAAATTACACCAAACTTATATGTTTTTATCTTTTTGATAATCCTGCATTTTTTCAATGTTTTCCTTTGTGAGCATATAGTCTTTTACACTCCTGTTCTTCCATCTATGATAGATGAACAGGGGCATTAAAACAAAAAATCCAGCCATTAGCGTAAGGCCAATAATCAAATTTCCAGTGGCTTCATCCACAGGTTTAATATAAAAACCGATACCCAAAGCTATGAGAATTGAAATAAACAGAATTGTCAAAAAATATCTCATCTTATTTTATTTTTACTCACTTTTAAAAAACTGATTCCTTTATCAATACTATTTATTTCCCAGAAAAATCTATCAATTTTCTACGGTATGCCGTTAGCAGTTTTGATTTTGAAACGAAACCGTAATATTTTCCATCATTAATAACGGGAAGGTTCCAAGCGCCAGTATCTTGAAATTTTTTCATCACGTCAGTCATTTTATCTTCATTTAAATCAATTAGTCCTGGCGGATTGTGCATAAGTTCACTGGCTTTTACCTCATCGTATAAATTCTGATCGAACATAACAGGGCGTAAATCATCTAACAGAATAATACCTTCGAGTGCTTTGGTTTGCTTGTTGAGAACCGGAAAGAGATTTCGTTTCGATTTTACCACAGCCTGATGCACAATTTCTCCGAGATTCATTTGAGGGTATATGGCTATAAAATCGCGTTCTATGACAGAGTGAATGTCCATTAATGTAAGTACGGCATGATCTTTATCATGGGTAATCAAATCGCCTTTTCTTCCTAATTCCATCGCATAAACTGAGTGGGGTATGAAATATTTGGTAAGCGAAAACGAAATGGCCGCAGTAAGCATTAGCGGTATAAAAAGCTCATAACCTCCCGTGACTTCTGCAATAAGGAAAATTGCGGTTAAAGGGGCGTGAAGTACACCGGCCATCAATCCAGTCATTCCTACCAATGTAAAATTACTTTCAGAAACAGGATTGTCTAAAAAACCAATATTGTTCAGAATCTTTGCTAAACAGTTTCCCATAATACTTCCCATAAAAAGGGTTGGCGCAAAAATTCCCCCCACACCGCCTGCACCAAAAGTAAGTGCACTAGCTATAATTTTAAAGGCCATTAAACCTGCAAGTAGCAAAATGACTACCCAAATACTGGAGAGATCCAGATTGAAAAAATTGTTTTGTAAGGCAGCTCTTGGATTTCCCTGAACCAAGTTGTTTATTACATCAAAGCCTTCCCCATAAAGTGGTGGGATAAAATAGACCATGACACCAAGACCTATTCCGCCAATTAACAATCGCTTAACCGGGCTTCCAATTTTTTCAAAGAAATCCTGAATGGTGGAATACATTTTTGTGTAATAGATGGAAACCATAGAAGCGACCAAGCCTAATAGGATATAGAAAGGAAGATCATTTATAACAAATTTATCCGTGATTTTAAAAGGTAACAAGACATCGCTCCCTAAAAAGAAATAGGAAGTAGTTATAGCCGAGACCGATGCTAAAAGCAACGGAACCATTGAGGCTAAAGTAAGATCCAAACTGAAAACTTCCACTGCAAAAATAATGGCGGCAATAGGTGCTTTAAAAATTGCAGACATTGCACCAGCTCCGGCACAACCTATCAACAAGGTGCGGGTGGACTGATTCATATGAAAAAGTCTCGAGAGATTGGAACTTAACGCTGCTCCGGTTGCAACTGTTGGCCCCTCCAATCCTACGGAACCACCAAAACCGACGGTGATTGGTGCGGTAATTATGCTTCCGAACATCTGAAAAGGTTTCATAAAACCCTTGCGTTTTGATATGGCGTAGAGTGTAGAAGGAATTCCATGGCTCACTTTGTGACGAATCACATACCGCATTGCCAAATAAGCCAAGGTAAGACCAATAATGGGGAAAATAAAATAGAATGCAGTGTGGTAATCCGCAATTAGCCTGCCTTCGAGTAAATGTTGTATTAGGTGGGTGAGGTTTTTTAAAACTACGGCTCCCATTCCAGCCAAAAGTCCCACCAATATGCTTAAAAGCAGCACAAACTGTTTATGAGAAATGTATTTGATTCTCCAAATTAAAAACCGAGTAAGTAATGTTCTTTTTTGCGTAGGCATCTTTAAAGCTATTAAAAAATCCCGCGTTAGCAGGATTTCTTATTATGATTTTAATTCAACTTTTAAATGTAGTTCTTGTAGTTGTTTGTCATCTATTGGTGCTGGTGCGTCAATCATCACATCGCGACCTGCGTTGTTTTTGGGGAATGCAATAAAGTCGCGGATGGTTTCCTGTCCGCCCAAAATGGCAACCAATCTGTCCAGACCGAATGCAATACCTCCATGCGGTGGTGCGCCATACTGAAACGCATCCATCAAAAAGCCAAACTGTGCTTTCGCTTCTTCATGTGTGAAACCCAAATAGTCAAACATCAAGGCTTGTGTTTTTTTATCGTGTATTCTTATAGAACCGCCGCCTATTTCGTTTCCATTTAAAACAAGGTCGTAAGCGTTTGCCTTGACCTCACCAGGGTTGGTGTCTAAAAGCTCAAGCTGTCCAGGTTTTGGAGAAGTGAATGGGTGGTGCATGGCGTGGTATCGGTTTGTTTCCTCATCCCATTCCAATAGCGGGAAATCCACTACCCAAAGTGGGGCGAATTCATTATTGTTCCTTAAACCAAGTTGCTCTGCCAAATGCATACGCAATGCACTTAACTGTGTTCTGGCTTTGTTTTTAGCTCCAGAAACCACACAGATTAAATCGCCAGCTTGGGCTCTGGTTGCTTCTGCCCACTTTGCCAAATCTTCTTGGTCGTAAAATTTATCTACGGAAGATTTATAAGTACCGTCTTCGTTGCAACGAACGTAAACCATTCCCATTGCACCAATCTGTGGACGTTTCAACCAATCTATTAAATTATCTATTTCTTTTCTTGTGAAGGCATTTCCGCCGGGGACTGCTATTCCCACAACCAATTCAGCTTGGTTAAAAACGTTGAAGTCTTTGTGCTGTGCAACAGCGTTCAGCTCACCAAACTCCATTCCGAAGCGAATGTCTGGTTTGTCATTCCCATACTTCCCCATGGCTTCATCGTACGTCATTCTTGGGAATTCGGAAATCTCAACGCCATTAATCTCTTTCAATAAATGTTTTGTCAATCCTTCAAAAGCATTCAGAATATCTTCTTGTTCTACAAAAGCCATTTCGCAGTCTATTTGTGTGAATTCCGGCTGGCGGTCTGCACGCAAATCTTCATCGCGGAAGCATTTTACTATTTGGAAATATTTGTCCAATCCGCCCACCATCAGCAATTGCTTAAAGGTTTGTGGCGATTGCGGAAGGGCATAGAACTGACCTTCGTTCATTCGGGAAGGCACTACAAAATCGCGCGCGCCTTCAGGAGTTGATTTAATTAAATAGGGGGTTTCAACTTCAATAAATCCTTCATTTGAAAGATAATTGCGAACCGCCATAGCAACTTTTGAACGGAATATAAGATTCTCGCGAACTGGATTTCTGCGAATGTCTAAATAACGATATTTCATTCGCAAATCTTCGCCGCCATCTGTTTCGTCTTCTATGGTGAAGGGCGGGGTTAGCGATTCATTCAGAATATTAAGTTCAGAAACCAAAATTTCCACATCGCCGGTTGGCATGTTTGGGTTTTTGGATTCGCGTTCAATGACAGTTCCTTTTACTTGTATTACGAACTCGCGTCCAAGTTTTGTGGCTTTTTCAATTACTTCTTTTGAAGTCCGTTCTTCGTCAAAAATAAGTTGGGTGATGCCGTAGCGGTCGCGAAGGTCTACCCAAACCATAAAGCCTTTGTCGCGGGTTTTCTGCACCCAGCCCGCAAGGGTTACTTCCTTATTAATATCTGCCGAGCGAAGCTGGCCGTTGTTATGCGTTCTGTACATTTTCTTCTGAAAAAAATTAAGGGTGCAAATTTAATAAGTAATTAATGAATTGAAGTGGTTTTGAAGGGATTATTATTTGTTTCAATGAATTCACGAAGGTTTTAAAAAGGATTCACTGAGAGGTTCTCCTTTTTCATTGTAAAAGTAAAGATTTTAAAAGCAAGGAAACTTTGCAAACCATTTTTATAGAACTATTGTTTTATAAACTTCTTCACTCCTGTATTACCGTTTTCATCTTCAATATTCAAAAAATACACACCGCTAATCAGTTGGGAAACATTTATGGAGGTTTGATTTGCAACTTCTAAATTTTGGGTGCTTAAAAGTTTACCTTCTAGGTTGAAGATTTTGAGGGTTAGATTTTCTTTGGAGGTTGTTGTGATAATATACAGTTTATCTATTGCGGGGTTGGGGTGGATTGAAAATTGCGAACTATAAAAATCTTGATTGGATAAAAGGTGGTCACCGTAAATCGCTTGGTCGCCAGTGTTTGATGTTACTACCAATGTTTTGTTATCATTACTATCTGTTGTAATAATATAGTTAAATAGATTCCCTAGAGAACTATCGTAAAAATTGAAATAAATTATTTCAAAATCTTCGTTAATTTGATATTGGCAATCGATTAATGTGGTAGACAATGGTTGTGGGAAATTGAACGTATCGCCATTATATTCTATAAAGCCGCTTAATTCATTACATACGTAAGTAATAAATCCATCTTGATTAAAAATTGCGGGAACAGAGATTAATTCATCATTTGAAGGTGGAAAATTATCCTGACCGTCGATAATCACATTTTGGAGATACCAAGTGTTTTCCAAAAGTTGCAGGTCTTGGGCAAGGTTTGTTTGAAAAATGAGAATGGCGAGTAACAGGTAGAGCTGTTTCATTTTTGTAAACTTTATTGTAAATTACAAATAATCCCTTTGTAAACTTATGTTACAAAGGGATTATTTATAAGGGAAAAAGCTACTTAAGCAATCCGCTCATTATTTAACGCTTGTTTCGCCTTCAGTTTCTTCAATTCCTTCAACCTGCGTTTTTTTCTGAATTTAATTTTGGCGCGGTTCACCAAATAGAACATCACCGGCACTACAATTAAGGTTAGGAAGGTGGCAAAGATCAATCCAAAGATTACCGTCCAAGCCAGCGGGCCCCAGAAAATTACGTTGTCACCGCCAATATAGATGTTTGGACTATAGTCCGTAAACAGTCCAAAGAAATCTATGTTCAAACCAATGGCCAAAGGTACCAACCCGAGCACGGTAGTAATTGCAGTAAGCAATACAGGGCGCAGTCGCGATTTTCCACCTGCGACGATGATGTCAAAATACTGACGTTTGGTGAGCATATCGTCATCGTCCATTTCTAGGGCGCTCATTTTCCGGTCAATCAAAATCTGTGTGTAATCTATGAGTACGATGGCATTGTTCACCACGATTCCCGCAAGCGAGATAATACCCATCATGGTCATAATAATAACAAAGTCCATATGAAAAATCACTAAACCGAGGAACACACCCGCCAGACTTAGCACTACTGAAGTTAAAATAATCATCGGTTTGGAAAGCGAGTTGAACTGCGCCACCAAAATAAGCAAGATGCCGCCAAGTGCATAAAACAATGCTAAGAGAAGGAAGCCCATGTTGTCTGCCTGTTCTTCTTGTTCACCTGTAAATGAAAGGTTTATGCCTTTGGGAAGTTCATAATTCTGCAATTCGGTTTTCAGATCGTTTACAATTTCAGTAGCGTTGTAACCACCAATTACGTTGGAATAAACCGTAATTGTTCTTTTTAAATCTTTCCTTTTAATAGCACTGAAAGATGCTGTATTCTTCTTGGTAACCATTGCCGAGATAGGCACCTGAACAATTTTTCCTTGATTATTCCTAAATGTAATTGGTTGATTGAACAACGCGTTTTCGTCATAACGGGACTTGTCTGAAAGGCGAACGTTTATTTCATAATCATCATCGCCTTCTTTGTAGGTTGAGGCTTCTTCCCCAAAAATGGCGCGACGCAGTGTTTGCCCAATCTGTCCAGTTGAAATACCCAGTTGGCCGGCTTTTTCCCGATTTACGGTCACGTCCATTTCGGGCTTGCTTTTGTTTATATCTATCTTCAATTCCTCAATTCCACTAATGCCCAGACCTTCAATATAGGAGCGAAGGTTTTCGGCTTGAATTAGCATTTCTTCATAATTCTCACCGCTCAATTCGATATTAATAGGATAACCTACGGGTGGGCCAGCGGCATCTTTCTCAACAATAATGGAAGCCCCTGGAAATCCCTTAACGGCATCTCGCACTTCTTCCAAAACGGTACTACTTTTAACACCGCGACGCAGCTGGAAATCGCGCATAGAGAGGGTTATCTTACCTTTTTGTGGCATCTCATTGCTCTGGCCACCATCAGTCTGTGGATTTCCGGCACCTTGACCTACTTGTGAAATGGCAGATTCTACCATATAATTGTAGCCGTTATCGTCATATTTTGAAATAGCTTCAAAAACCCGTTTTTCTACTTGCTTGGTAAGCTCGTTGGTTTTTTCAATATCAGTTCCCTGTGGATATTCTATGTAGGTAATAATCTGATTGGGTTCGTTTTCTGGGAAAAATAGCACTTTTGGTTGTACAATACCCACTAAAATGAAAGACAAAATCAACAGAATAATTGTTCCAAAGAAAAACACATAGGCTTTCCTTCCGCGTAATGCATATTTTAACGTTTTTTCGTAATAATTCTCAAGCTTTTTAAGAGATTTATACTGAAAATAATCCACAGCTCCTGCTAGGAAGTATTTGTAAACCCAAAGCATAATAGCGGTAAGAATAGCTAGGTTTCCAAAACCACGGAAAGCGGCTATGTCCATCGCAAAACCTGAAACCAAAAGCAAAATACCAACGCCTAACAGAATCATACTCCAGCGGATAAGCTTCTTTTTTGTCATTGGTTCTTCTTCAGTTTTCATAAATTCTGAAGTAAGCATAGAGTTGATTATTAATGCTACAAAAAGCGAAGATGAAAGGACCACAGAAAGTGTGATTGGAAAATAAATCATAAACTTACCGATGGTTCCGGGCCAAAGCCCAAGTGGGAAAAATGCCGCCAATGTAGTTGCGGTAGAGGCAATAATGGGCCATGCAATCTCGCCCATCCCTTGTTTTGCTGCTTTTCGGGGGGGCATACCTTCGCTCATTAAAGTGTACACGTTCTCAACCACCACAATACCATTATCCACCAACATACCCAGACCCATAACGAGTCCAAAAAGCACCATGGTATTTAGTGTAAAGCCCAATGCTGACAGTATAAAGAGCGACATAAGCATAGAAAGTGGAATAGCGAACCCTACGAATAACGCATTTCTGAAGCCTAAGAAAAACATCAAAACGAGGACAACCAATAAAACCCCAAAAATGATGTTGTTCACCAGATCATTAACTTGGTTTTCAGTCTTTATGGATTGGTCGTTCGTCAGACTAATATGCAAAGTTTTCGGTAAATAATTTTCCTGCTCTTCGGCCACAATTCTTTTGATCTGCTCTACAGCTTCAATCATGTTTTTTCCGGCACGTTTTTTTATGTCGAGCATTACTACAGGTTTTCCGTATTCGCGAGCATAGGTAGTAGCGTCTTTTTCCTTAAATTTTATATCGGCAATATCTTTTAGGAAAATTACCCCGTCGTCTTTTTTTACAACAACATTTTCCAGTTCCTTTGGATCTTCAATTTCACCTGTGATACGTATGTTTTTCTGAACCCCATTCGTAATGATATTTCCACCAGAAATTGTATTGTTCTCTCCTTTTACAGCATTGATGATATTATCAAAACTTACTTGCGAAGCGGTCATTTTGTATATATCTACCGCAATTTCTACTTCTTTTTCCTCGGCCCCGCGAACGGTAGCTTCTTTTATTTGTGGAAGTAATTCAATCTTATCTTGGAGGTATTCGGCATAATCCTTCAATTGTTGCACAGGATAATCTCCTGTCAGGTTAATGTTCAGGATGGGCACTTCTTCAGAAAAGTTTAAGTCAAAAACGTTGGGTTCTACTTTACCGCCATTGGTTAATGTGGGCCATGTGGTTTCGGCTTTTACTTGATCAACTTTATCCTTTACCAACTGTTTTGCCACTGGAATTTCTACACTTTCTTCAAATTCAACTATAATTATAGAGTAATCTTGAAGTGTTGTGGAGGTGATTTCCTTTACGCCAGCAACGTCTTTAAATTCCTCTTCCAAAGGTTCGGTGATGAATTTTTCAACATCCTCAGCTGAGTTTCCTGGGTTTACGGAGCTAACGTAAATTTTAGTTTCAATAATTTCCGGAAAAGCCTCTCGGGGCATGCTGTAATAGGCGAAAGCACCCAAAAACAGGATGATTGCCATAATTACATAGACCGTCATTTTATTGTCAATGGCCCAAGACGAAATACTAAATTCTTTATACGGGTTCTTGCTCATGGTGCAATAGGTTTCTTAGTTTTTGATGGTTACTTTTTGACCATCACGAAGGGTTTTTGCACCTTCTTTAATGATGGTATCGCCTTTTTTAAGACCAGATTTTACTTCTGTATGATTTTGATAAGAAAGACCTGTTTTAAGAATCACACGTTTTGCAATCCCTATTGAATCATTCACGGGTTGATAGATGTAAGCAATTGTTTCGCCTTCGGCATTTTCCATAAGAATGTTTTCAGGAACGGTAATGGCTGCTTCTGCACTGTAATCATTCACTTTTACAGTAGCGATAAGGTTTGGTTTTACCAGCCCATCCTTGTTGGGAATTTCAACCTGTATTTCAAAACTTCTGTTGTTGGGATTGATATAATTACTTACTTGGCGCACTGTTCCGGTGAAATCTTCATTTATAGAAGCAAGATTCACTTTTACTTGTGTTCCCTTTTTAATGTTTTTTAGGTAGGTTTCAGGTATGGAAGCTTTCACATACATATTGCTCAAATTAACCAAGCGAATAACTGGTGTTTGTCCGGGGACTACAACTTGACCTGGGTCTGAAATAATATCATCTACTACGCCACTAAAGGGGGCAGAGATGATAGTTTTGGATAACTGGGAACGCAACTGGTTGGTTATGTTTTTTGCAGCTTCATAGTTGGTTTTGGCTTGCAAGAATTGAATCTCAGAACCTATTTTTTGTTCCCAAAGTCTTTGCTGGCGTTCAAATGTAGTTTTTGCCAAGGCCAATTGGGACTCTTGCTGGGCCACTTGGCTGGAAAGACCACCGTCATCTATTTTTGCAAGGCGTTGTCCTTTAGAAACACGCTGCCCTTCCTTAACGTAAACATTGGTAAGTACACCTGAATATTCTGCGTTTAACACCACGTTTTGATCTGTTTCCACATTGCCTTGAACTTCAACGTAATGTTTAAAGAGTGTGTCTTTTATTATTTCTGCAGTAATCAAAGCTGGGCGTTCCTTTTTTTCGTGTTGATCGATATATGCATTTAGCTTATCAATTTCACTCTTAAGGTCGCGTTGCTGATTGTTTAATTCAGTTCTTTTAGCCTTTATAGCAGTCAGATCGCCAGAACCAATTACGGAATCAACCGATGTGTTGTCGCCACCACAGGAAATCAAGGTTACGAGTAGCATTAATAGTATAAGTGATTTTTTCATTTTTGATATTGTTATTTAGTCGATACGTTAAAACTTAATATTTTATATTTTTTGAATCAATTCTAAGCTGCGGAATATTGAGAACGGTTTCAAGATTCGCCTTTTCATTAATTACTTGAAGCATAGATTGAAAATATTGTTGTTGGGCCGTGTATAGTTGTGTTTGGGCTTGACGTAAATCAAAACTTGTTGAAAGCCCTTCGGTAAACTTTATTTGATTTTTCTTTTCAATACGCTCTGCCAAAGCAAGATTTTTCTTTGAATTTTCATAATTATCAATGGCAAATTGGTAATTGCTTTGAGCTGTTGTGAGATCAAGTTTTATTTGTTGTTTGGTCTGGTCTAAATCTGTCTTTGCTTGGTCCAACGCAATTTTAGTGCGTTGTGCGGCTGAACTTCTCATGCCGCTACTGAAAATTGGAACATTTAAACTCACTCCAAAAACAGAGGATTGATACCATTTTTGATCGCCACTAAAAAAGCTAAAATCATCACTGTTTGCAGAAGTTCCATAATTCACAAAAGCCGAAAGGCGAGGAAGGAATTTGCTCTTTTCCAGTCTATTTTCAAAATAGCGCTGTTCGGTAAGATTGAAAGCAATTTTATAATCCACATTATCTTCAATTTTAATTGAAGAATCTAAAAGTGAAAGGCTTATGTTTTGATCAGCTAATTGATTTAAACCATCGGTCAGTGCCACTGGTGCTTCCACATCTATGCCCAAGGCAAGATTGAACATTTGCTTAGCGATAGCCTGACTTCTGCGAGCATTATTGAGTTGTGTTTCAATATCTAAAAGTGTGATTTCAAGCTGTTCTACACTTTCTTCTTCCCCCAAACCGTTTTCGTAAATTTTTCGAGTTTCGTTGAGGTTTTGCTCAAGGTTCGTTTTGTTCTTTTCAAAAATTGCGACTAATTCCTGTGCCAGCAGAACACTGCCATAGGCATTGATTACTCCTTTCCTGACTTCCAAACGTGTTTTTTCATTGGCATTTTCTGAATACCTTAAAAATGCTTTTGCTGCTTTTAGACCTACAAGATAGCTTCCGTCAAAAATTAGCTGATTCAACGTTGCTACGGCATTTGCATTTTGCTTTGTTCCAAAAGTTACGGGAACAAAGGTGCCTGGTTCACCACCAGTAATTTCAGCAGGAAGTAGCGTTACGGGTTGTTTTAAATTATTGTTGTAGGATATACTTCCATCTATCTGAGGAAGGCCTTGTGCTGTGGTTTCCCACTTCTGTTTAATGGCTTTGGCAATATCGCGCTGTGCATTTATGGAAGTGTAATTGCTATCGAGTGCAAAAGTTACAGCCTCTTCCAAGCTGAAAGTGTAGTTTTTCTGCTGCTGAGAAAAACCCAGCGCAGCAATTAATAGAAAGCTGAATATTAAAATTTTTTTAGTCATTGGTTTGATGCTCTTTAATGAATTTTCTTAGTGTTAAGAAACCTTCAGGTGTTACAATTCCACGTATATGATATTCAAGATACTCCTCGGTTAGAAACTCGGTTGAAAATTTTTCAATTGGAAATAGGTTTTGGTCTTTTATGCCGTGAATTCCTAAAAAATAAAGGCGAGCAATAAAATCTATGTCCAAGTTGCTTCGGTAAAGTCCTTTTTCAATCCCTCTGCGAAGATTGGTGTGGGTACATTCCATCATTTTTTCAAAATGGCTTTCCTTAATACCTTCATATATTTCTGGATAGTACTTTTGAAGCTGATATTGGGGCGAAGATTGTTCGGCATCAATTGTACCCATCACAAACTTCTTTATTTCGAATAATTCCTCAATAGGGTTTTGTTCAAGGGAACATATTTCATCAATGCCAGCAGTAATGTTATGCAGAATATTATGGGTGCATTCCTTAACCAAAGCTGTTTTGTTTTTGAAATGTGTGTAAATGGTTTTTTTTGAAATGGCCATTTCATTGGCAATATCATCCATCGTAACACTTTTAAAACCAAGCCTTAAAAAAAGATCCGTTGATTTTTGAATAATTTTTTTTCTCATAATCGGGCGCAAAGATAGGGCGGGAAACTTTTAAAACAAAAAAAGTTTCCTAAGTTTTGCTTTATTTAACACAAGCTTAACAGGGCAGCTATTTTTAAAATAAATCGTGGCCTTTTGCTTTGCTTGTTTTACTTTAGCCTAAATTTTTTGCGCGATGGAAATTTTAAAAAAATACAATACAGCACTTCAAGAATGTCTTGGTAAAGCTGTTGCACACAAGGAGCCTCACCAGCTTTATGACCCTATAAAATACATACTCTCATTGGGCGGAAAGCGCATTAGACCGGCGCTTACCTTGATGGTTTGTGATTTTTTTGGCTCAGATTTTAAAAAAGCGATGAACGCTGCGCTTGCCGTGGAGCTATTCCATAACTTTTCACTGATCCACGATGATATTATGGATAATGCACCATTGCGAAGGGGTGAAAAAACCGTACATGAAAAATGGGACGTGAATACGGCCATCCTCTCAGGTGATGCAATGCTGATTTTAGCATATCGCTTTTTTGAAAACTACGAACCATATATGTTTCAAGAACTTGCAAAACTTTTCAGTGAAACGGCACTACAAGTCTGTGAGGGTCAACAGCACGATATGGATTTTGAAACCCGCGATAACGTTACGCTTGTTGAATACATCCAGATGATAGATCATAAGACAGCGGTTTTATTGGGAGCGGCAATGAAAATGGGAGCTATTGTGACCGAAGCTTCTGAAGGTGATAAAGACAAGATTTACCAATTTGGGAAAAACCTTGGTATCGCTTTTCAGTTGCAGGATGATTATTTAGATGTTTTCGGCAATCCGGAAACTTTTGGAAAACAAGTGGGTGGTGATATTATTTCGAATAAAAAAACAATTTTGTATTTGATGGCCCTTGGGCAAAGTTCTTCGGCACAAGCAGAAGAATTGGAACACCTTTTTAGTATAAACCCGAAAAACCCAACCGATAAAATAGCGACTGTGCGTGAAATTTTCTTAACCTCAGGAGCAGCTGAAGCTACTCGCGAAGAGATAGAAAAATATAACAATCATGCGTTTTCATTATTAGAAGGCATAAATATTTCTGAAGATAAGAAAGAAATGTTCCGTCAATTCGGAAAAGATTTAATGGAACGAAACGTTTAAAACTATAAGCGAAGTCGATTTTTTCGAAGGAATCTATTTGTGAATAATTTAAGATTTCCAGTCTTATAAATATGGTTAATCCGGTCAGCTAGTTACTATAATTATTGTATTTTTGTACCGTTTTATCAAAAAGACCCATTTGTATATTTATCATGGATAAATTTTCCTTCTTAAACGCGGTTCACCCATCTTTCATCGCGGAACTTTACGAAAAATATTTACAATACCCTGATAGCGTTGAGCCTAGTTGGAGAGCGTTTTTCCAAGGCTTTGATTTTGGTTCAGAGAATAGCGCTCAAGAGTTTTTTGGCACCAATCAAGCACCACAATATGCTGAGGGCGCCAATTGTGAAGATGTGGTAAAAGAGTTCCAAGTTGTAAAACTTATAGATGGTTATAGAACCCGCGGGCATCTTTTCACTAAAACCAATCCGGTTCGTGAGCGCAGAAAATATACTCCAACGCTAGCTTTAGAGAATTTCGGACTTTCTCAAAATGACCTTAAAGCTACTTTTAAAGCTGGTGAAATCTTGGGTATAGGTGAAACTACACTTGAAGAAATTATAAAACACCTTGAAAGTATTTATTGTGATTCCATCGGGATTGAATATATGTACATCCGCAAGCCGGACGAGATTCAATGGATTCAACAAAAGTTGAATGTAAACGATAATCAACCTAAATTTTCAAAAGAGCACAAAAAACATATTCTTAAAAAACTGAATGAAGCAGTGGCTTTTGAGAGTTTTCTTCATACAAAATACGTTGGACAAAAACGATTTTCCCTAGAGGGAGGCGAAAGCTTGATTCCCGCTTTGGATACATTGATAGAAAATGCTGCTGAAAAAGGCGTGGAAGACTTTGTAATGGGAATGGCTCACCGAGGCCGTTTGAGTACATTGACGAATATCTTCGGAAAGAGTGCAAAAGATATTTTTAGCGAATTTGACGGCAAAGATTATGCACAGGATATTTTTGATGGTGACGTAAAATATCATTTAGGCTGGACCTCAAAAAGAAAAACCGAATCTGGAAAAGAAATTAACCTGAACATAGCTCCCAACCCTTCACATTTGGAAACTGTTGGCGCAGTAGTTGAAGGAATAACAAGAGCCAAACAAGACGACCACCATAAAGCAAATCCAAATAAAGTTTTACCAATAATTGTTCATGGCGATGCCGCAATTGCAGGACAAGGTATTGTTTATGAAATTGTGCAAATGGCACAATTGGATGGCTATAAAACACAAGGGACAATCCATATTGTTGTCAATAACCAAATAGGCTTCACCACCAATTATTTAGATGCACGTTCTTCAATATACTGTACCGATGTGGGAAAAGTAACACTTTCTCCTATATTACATGTAAATGCTGATGATGTAGAAGCTGTGGTGCACGCCATGCTCTTTGCATTAGATTTCAGAATGGAATTTGGCCGTGATGTTTTTATAGATTTATTGGGCTATAGAAAATACGGTCATAATGAAGGAGACGAACCGCGTTTCACGCAACCAAAGCTTTACAAAGCAATTGCAAAACACGACAACCCAAGAGATATTTATGCTGAAAAACTGATCGCTGAAGGCATAATTGAAAAAGGCTATACAGATAAATTAGAGCAGGAGTACAAAGATAAACTGGAGGAAAATCTTGAAGACTCCAGAAAAGAAGATAAGACCACCATTACTCCATTTATGAAAGATGAATGGGAAGGATATGAATATGCCGAAGAGGACAAAATGATGCAGGCGGTCGATACCAAATATGATATAAAGAAGCTTGACGAAATTGCGGAAGTAATTACCCAATTACCGAAAGACAAAAAATTTCTAAGAAAAATAGCCAAACTTGTTGAAGCAAGGCACACCATGTATTATGAGGACAACAAGCTTGATTGGGCGATGGGTGAATTGCTTGCATATGGAACATTATTAAAGGAAGGCCACGACGTACGCATGAGTGGGCAAGATGTGGAACGCGGAACATTTTCACACCGTCACGCAGTTATAAAAGTTGAAGATAGTGAAGAAGAAGTGGTTCTTTTGAACAATTTGAAAGGTGATCAAGGCGACTTCTATATTTACAATTCGTTACTTTCAGAATACGGTGTTGTTGGTTTTGACTATGGTTATGCTATGGCAAGCCCCAAAACATTAACGATTTGGGAAGCACAGTTTGGTGATTTCAGTAATGGGGCGCAGATAATGATTGATCAATATATTTCTGCAGCCGAAGACAAGTGGAAGTTACAGAACGGTTTGGTAATGCTTTTGCCACACGGTTATGAAGGACAAGGAGCAGAGCATTCTTCAGCAAGAATGGAACGTTATCTACAGTTGTGCGCAAACGATAACATGTTTATTGCAGATGTTACAACACCCGCCAATTTGTTTCACTTATTTAGAAGGCAGTTGAAGGTGAACTATCGCAAGCCACTGATTGTATTCACTCCAAAAAGTTTGCTCCGTCATCCCAAGGTGGTTTCAACCAAAGAGGAAATTGCAAATGGATCTTTTCAAATGCTGATTGATGATTTGGAAGCAAAAGTTGCAAAAGTGAAAACACTCGTTTTTGTTACGGGCAAGTTTTATTATGATTTGCTTGAAAAACGCGAAGAGTTGAAACGAGATGATGTAGCATTGGTTCGGATAGAACAGCTTTTTCCTTTACCAACAGATGCGATGAAAAAAATCATCAAAAAATATAAAAATGCAGATGACGTGGTTTGGGCTCAGGAAGAACCGAAAAACATGGGCGCTTATTCACATATTTTGATGCACTTTGAGGAAGCAAGAGATTTTAGGGTGTGCAGCAGAAAAATGTACGCAGCTCCTGCGGCAGGAAGCACAGTTCGTTCCAAAGCACGACACGCTAAAGTGATTGAGAATGTTTTTGATAAAAATATGGAGTAGCTTTTCTGAAACTTTATTTAAAATTAAAGTGAAAAGAAATTAAATTTAAAGATTAATAGACTAAGGTTTATACTAAATAAAAATATTATGCCATTAGAAATGAAAGTCCCGTCACCGGGAGAGTCCATCACCGAAGTTGAAATAGCATCTTGGTTGGTAGCGGATGGAGACTATGTAGAAAAAGACCAAGCAATTGCCGAAGTAGATAGTGATAAAGCAACACTTGAACTGCCTGCGGAAGCAAGCGGCATTATAACTTTAAAAGCTGAAGAAGGAGATACTGTTGCTGTTGGGGAAGTAGTTTGTATTATCGATACAGATGCTAAAAAACCTGGTGGAGATAAAGAAGAAGCTTCTAAAGAGAAAAAAGAAGATGATTCAAAAAAGCTTGAAGCTAAAAAACAAACACCTTCAAAACCTTCCACTCCAAATCAGGAACAGGATAAAAAAACATATGCTACAGGCTCACCTTCGCCTGCTGCAAAGAAGATTCTTGATGAAAAAGGAATGTCTTCAAAAGAGATAAAAGGTTCTGGACGCGATGGCCGCATTACTAAAAGTGATGCTGTGAGTGCAGCTCCTTCTATGGGTACTCCAGGATCTGGAAGCCGTGGAAGCGAACGCAAAAAACTTTCCATGCTTCGCCGAAAAGTAGCCGAGCGTTTGGTATCGGCAAAAAACGAAACTGCCATGCTAACTACGTTCAATGAAGTGGACATGACCGCAATTTTTGAACTTAGAAACCAATACAAAGAACAATTCAAGGAAAAGCACGGAGTAGGACTTGGCTTTATGTCTTTTTTCACATTGGCTGTGGTTCGTGCGCTAGAACTTTATCCAGACGTAAACTCTATGATTGATGGCGATTATATGATAACTTATGACTTTAAGGACATTTCTATAGCGGTTTCTGGACCAAAAGGGTTGATGGTTCCTGTAATTAGAAATGCCGAAAACCTAAGTTTTAGGGGTGTGGAAGATGAAGTAAAAAGACTTGCTATTAGAGCGCGCGATGGCCAGATTACCGTTGATGAAATGACTGGAGGTACATTTACAATATCTAACGGAGGTGTATTCGGAAGTATGCTTTCAACGCCAATTATTAATCCACCACAATCTGCAATTTTAGGAATGCACAATATCGTTGAACGAGCAATAGTTCGCGATGGTGGAATTGTTGTTGCACCAGTTATGTATGTAGCACTTTCTTATGACCACAGAATTATTGACGGTAGAGAGTCGGTTGGATTTTTGGTAGCTGTAAAAGAAGCTCTGGAAAATCCTGAGGAGCTATTGATGAACAACAATGTAAAGCACGCTTTGGAATTATAAACTAAAAAAAATGATAAATAAAAAATCCGGCCTTTTGAGCCGGATTTTTTTGGTTAGTTAGGAAACATCTTCTTAGTAAAAAAACATTGTATTGATTAAGTTGAGTAAAAGAATCAATACAACTGAAACAGTTATAGCAATAACTACCGGTTTATTGGAAGTGGCGGTAGCTTCATAATCTTTTTTTTCATCTTCTACGTAAACTGATTCTTTCATAGTGTAAATATCCGTTTTTTAATAGAAATCTGAAATACGTGGTAACACGTAATTTTCCGAAAAAATAGTTTAAGTCATTTTATAACAGCTTTTCATGATTTTCTTTAGCCCAAATAAGCAAACTATTTGTTTTGGGTTCTATGTTGAGTTTGGTAATTATATTACTTCTGTGTTTTTCTACAGTTCTATATGATATAAAAAGTTGTGAGGCAATTTCTTTATTGGTTTTGTCTTGCGCAATTAACTTTAAAATCTTTTTTTCTGAAGGAGTAAGTGTGTTAAGTTCGCCGTCGTCAACAAATACAACACCTATAAGTTCTTTTATCCGGTCGCTAAAAAAAGGCACGCCTTCGGTAACGGTTTTGATGCAGATTTCAATTTCTTCCAATGCAAATTCCTTCAATATATATCCAAAAATGTTGAGCTCCTGCGCTTTTTGGTAGAGATCTTTTTCTTTATGGAGTGTTATCAATACAATTTTGGTGTCTACATCAAGGCTTTTGCACTGTTGCGCTATTTCAAGCCCAGACATGTATGGCATCTGAATATCAAGAATTGCAATATCTGGTTTTTTCTTGGTAATAAGATTGTAAGCTTCCCTTCCGTTGTTGCCACTTCCTATTAGATTATAGCCCTTTTCAATCAAAAAGTCGCTGAGGCCTTTTAAAAGCAATGGGTGGTCGTCTGCAATAATAATTGATGGTGTTGAGTTGCTCATAATGGAAATTGAAATTCCAGCACAGTGCCGGAATCTTTTTTAGAGGTTACTTTCATCTGTCCTTTCAAGAACTTGGTTCGTTCCAAAAGTGTCTTTAATCCTAAGGACTTTACGTCTTGGTATTTTTCTGCAAAATCAAAACCTACACCATTGTCACGTATGGAGATAAGAATGTTATTTGTAAATTTTTTCACAGAAACTTTGCCCGCTTTCGCATCTGCATGTTTCAAAATATTGCTGAGGCTTTCCTGGATAATTCTATAAATATTAACTTCATCTTCCTTTGAAAAAACATCATCAATGTTATCAATTTCGGCAGAAATGAATAGCGAAGTGTTTTCGTCTATTAGGTTTATGGTATATTCAATGGCTTTTGTTATACCAAGCTCCTGAAGCTGGAAAGGATGCAAGTCTCTGGAAATGGTCCGAACTTCTTCTATAGTGTGGTCCACCATTTTTTTTGTGTCATCATCGCCGCTTGCCATAAGCTTATTCTTGATAACCAATAGTTGTTGGCCAATGCCGTCATGTAAATCTTTTGATATTCTTCGCCGCTCTCCTTCTTGTGATATAAGAAGTTCTTGGCTAAATTTTTCTTGAAGAATTTTGTGACTTTTTAAGTGTCTTTGATTGCGATAAAGCAAAATCAGTCCAAAACCCAAAAGAATTGCAATACCGCCAAAAAGCATGGCTTTTTTAAAACCTTCATTATCTTTTTCAAGAAGACTGATACTTGTGCTTTTTTCTACCAGTTCTTTTTCTTTTTTTTCGGTCTCGTATAGTGTTTGATAATATGCAAGTGCATTTGCGGTGCTGCGGTTATATATAGAATCTTTTATTTCATTGGAAGCATGATTATTTTCAACACTTTTTTTAAAATCTCCCAGATCATAATAAAGTTCGGAAAGAAAAGAGTATGAACTCATTATTTCGTCTTCCATTCCTAACTTTTTAGCAACATTTAGTTTTTTTTGGGCAAGCTTTAGGGCTTCTTCATAATTGCCGGTGGTCTGTAAATATTTTGCTTTTCCACCCAAAAAATTAAGTTCTGCCGAAGGATTTCCAGACAAGTCATATTCTAAGTTCTCTAAAAGTTCTAGGTGTTTTTTTGCTTCAAGAAGTTGGTTGTGTTCACAATAATATTCTATCAATCTTGAATGGATGCCAATAAATGTGGATTCTTCCGATTGGTTTTTATCAAAAATCTTTTCGGCCATTAACAATGATTTGTATTCCAAATCCCGTTCTCCCATTTTTTTGTAGTCTAACGCCTGATTGTAATATTCATTGGACAAAAATTTATTCAGCCCTAAGGTTTTCATTTTATCAATAAGTGCATCGCGTTCTACTTTGGATTTTTCGTAGAAACCATTCATGCTGAACATGCTTATAATGCCTTGCTGGGCATAAACCATATAATCATATTCTTTTTTTTCTTCATATATGGTGTATGCCCTTGTAAAATCTTCTCCTGCTAATACAAATTTCCCCAAATTTGAATATGCCTGCCCTCGAAAAAGATAGGTGTCCGCAATATTTAAGGAATCTGTCTTCGAAAAATTTTCAAGAGCCATATTATAATCTTCAATGGCTTTTTTAAGATCTACTTTCGTGTTGGCCTTGCCGCGTTTAATATAAAGCCCGCCCAGCAAAAGGCTGTCTTTTATTTTATACTTACGCGCAAGCACACTGTTTATAATGGTTATGGCATTAAGAGGGTCGTTTGCATAATTCGTGAGAGTATATTGAAGGTTCATTGCCTTTCTTGCAGCGTATTCAATACTGTCTATTTCTTGCGCTAAATTTATATACTGAATGCTATATTCAATAAAAGCGTTACTGTCGGTAAGATATGTTCTTGACAATAGACTGTCTAGCGCTGTTAGTTGCTCAGTCTTATTTTTGGCATTAGCTAATTTTTTTTCATATTGGGAAATATTTTGACAATACCCCGAAACTAGAGAAAACGTAATTATAAGGAGAAAAGTTACTGTTTTGTTTATCACAAATAAATTAATTCAGAAGAAGATAAAAGTACTTAAATTATTGGAAATAAACCATATCCCCAAAATACTATTTTACGTAGAAGCAATTCCGGCCATAGTCAATTACCGCTCGGTATTGTTTTAAAAAATCAGCACCAACTATGCCATGCACAGGTCCTTCGTTCACCTGTGATAGCGCTTCGTTCACGTGAGAGAGGTCAAAAAGAACAAAGTCCATATTTTTTATTTCCCATTTTTTTATGGAGAATTCATTTTTTCGGGAAAGCATGGTTTCCATATTTATGGCGCCAGCTCCTGCAGCCTTAATTAAACTTTCTTCGCTTATCAACGAAAAATGCGCACTGTCTGTAAAGCCAACACAGCTGGTTGAAGCTCCTGTATCCAATATAAAATTGCCAGAAACACTATTTATTTTTGCAGAAAAAAGATAGTGGCCCGTAGCGAGTTTTTTAAGGGGAATACGATAAAAGCTTTGGGCTTCAAGAAATTTGCGTAATTGCATCAACTTTTTTATGCAAAGATAGCAAACAAAATAAGTAGCTTTGCAACCATGTTGACCGATACCCACACACATTTATATAGTGATGCCTTTGATGAAGATCGTGCAGAAATGATGCAGCGCGCTTTTGATAAAGGTGTAAAACGTTTTTTCATTCCAGCAATTGATTCCGGATATACCGAAGCGATGTATGCCTTGGAAAAAGAATTCCCTACAACCGTTTTTTTAATGATGGGCTTGCATCCAACTTCTGTAAAAGAAAATTATGAAGAAGAATTGGCGCACGTAGCCGAACAATTCAAAAAAAGAAATTTTTATGCTGTTGGGGAAATTGGGATCGATCTTTATTGGGATAAATCTACTTTGAAAATCCAGAAAATCGCTTTCAAAAAACAAATTCAATTGGCGAAGAAATACAAACTGCCCATTGTTATCCATTGCCGTGATGCTTTTGATGAAATTTTTGAAGTTTTGGAAACTGAAAAAAGTGATGATCTCTTCGGAATCTTTCACTGTTTTACCGGGACTTTTGAACAGGCGCAACGGGCAATCTCATTTAATATGAAACTTGGCATTGGCGGTGTGGTTACTTTTAAAAATGGAAAGATTGATACTTTTTTGAACCAAATTCCCCTGAAACATATCGTTTTGGAAACCGATTCGCCCTATCTTGCCCCAGTGCCACACAGGGGCAAACGCAATGAAAGCAGTTATTTAGGGTTGGTCTGCAAAAAGCTTTCGGAGATTTATTATGTTTCGGAAGAAGAAATAGCTCGGGTTACTACTAAAAATTCAAAAGAGGTTTTTGGTATATAAATAGGTATAAACAATATGACAAAAAAACCAAACATACTCCTTATATATACAGGCGGAACCATCGGGATGATAAAGGACTTTGAAACTGGCGCATTGCGCAATTTCAATTTCAATGAATTGCTCAACCACATCCCTGAACTGAAACTATTGGATTGCAATATTACAACTACAACATTTCAAAAACCGATCGATAGTTCCAATATGAATCCAAAGTATTGGATAGATATTGCAGCAATTATTGAAGATAATTATGAAAAAATGGACGGCTTTGTGGTGCTTCATGGAAGTGATACCATGAGCTACACTGCCTCGGCCTTGAGTTTTATGTTAGAAAACTTGGGCAAGCCAGTTGTTTTTACTGGTTCGCAATTACCAATTGGTGATTTAAGAACAGACGCCAAGGAAAATCTAATTACTTCCATTCAGATTGCTTCATTGCAAGAAAAAGGGGTTTCTAAAATTGCTGAGGTCTGTCTTTATTTTGAATACAAATTATATAGAGCCAACAGGACAACAAAAATTAATGCAGAACATTTTGAAGCATTCGCCTCCCTTAACTATCCGGAATTGGTTCAGAGCGGTGTGCATTTGGTCGTTAATAATGAGGCGCTATACAGGCCCAATCGAAGAAAAAAACTAAAAGTCCACAAAACGCTGGAGCGTAATATTCTTTTGGTGAAAATGTTTCCTGGGATTGATGAGGCTACCATAAAATATCTTTTTGAATATCCGGAGATGAAAGGATTGGTCATTGAAACCTATGGGAGTGGAAATGTCACTAATGCCGAATGGTTTATAAATTCGCTTAAAAAAGTGATAAAAAAAGGAATTCCCGTTATAAATGTAACACAGTGTTCAGGTGGAAGTGTGAATATGGGTCTTTATGAAACCAGTACAGAACTAAAAAAAATAGGGGTTATAAGTGGAAAAGACTGTACCACAGAAGCTGCCTTGGCAAAATTAATGTACTTATTAGGACAAAAAATTTCGGCTAACAGCTTCAAAACCATATTTGAAACCTCTTTGCGCGGAGAAATGCAATAAATTAACACACTAAATAATTTTATAGCGTTATTTTTTTTGTGATATTTGGCACTCCATTCAAAAAATGGCTAAATTAATAGAGAGGTGGCCGAGTGGTCGAAGGCGCACGCCTGGAAAGTGTGTATACGCCACAAGCGTATCGAGGGTTCGAATCCCTTCCTCTCTGCGATAAACATTTAGATTATTATAATGCTCGTTTAAGAGAGTCAATTAATATTCTTGCAGATTAACTAAATTATTTTATATCTTTAAACCTTTAACTAAAAACAAACTTTAAGTCGATAGCAATGAAAAAATTATTTTCTATTATGGCGGTTGCCGCAATCGTTTTTGTAGGCACGTTAAACGCGAACGCTGCAACAGCGCAAACTATGCCAATCAGTTCACAAGCTCTGGTGACAGCAGCTACAGTTTCAATTATTCAAGATGAAGCGGCGCCTGCAGCCGAAACAGAAAAAGGGTTCCATCAAGAATTGAAAGAACGCTTTGTGGAAGGTGGTCCTGGATTTATGGGTATTGTACTACTTTGTTTAATTCTTGGTTTGGCTATTGCTATTGAGAGAATTATCTTTCTTAACCTTTCTACTACCAATACACAAAAATTGGCTCAGGATGTAGAAGATGCTTTAAACAGCGGTGGTATTGAAGCAGCTAAAGAAGTATGTAGAAACACAAAAGGTCCTGTTGCCTCAATTTATTATCAAGGTCTTGACCGTGCCCACGAAGGTATCGACATCGCTGAAAAAGCTGTCGTGGCTTATGGTGGTGTTCAAATGGGTCAACTTGAGAAGAACGTTTCTTGGATATCCCTTTTCATCGCATTGGCTCCTATGCTTGGTTTCATGGGTACTGTAATCGGGATGATTATTGCATTCGATAAAATTCAAGCAGCGGGTGATATGAATCCATCACTTGTGGCAGGAGGTATTAAAGTTGCACTTTTAACAACCGTATTCGGTTTGATCGTGGCTATTATCCTTCAAATTTTCTACAACTATATTATCGCTAAAATTGATAGTATCGTAAACAGTATGGAAGATGCTTCCATTACCTTGATCGACATGTTGTTCGACTACAAAACAAAAAACAAAATCTAAATAAACCACAAGATGGCATTACATAAAATATTAAAAATAGTAGCGTTGCTTCTTAGCATTGCAGGAGTTATTTTTCTTGCAATGATCATCGCAAAAGGTGATGAAGCTGTTGCTGCTACAGGCGAAGGAGTAGATGGTTTCTTGTATGTTGCTTATATTATATTTGCTATTACAATTGTTTTTGTACTCTTCTTTGTAATAAAAGGAATTTTTGCAGGAAACATTAAAAACACCCTAATCTCCGTAGGAGCATTTTTGCTAATCGTAGTAATTTCTTACGTATTAGCAGATGGAAATCCTATGCCAATGCAAGAAGGCGAAATGCTTTCTGCCAGTGGATCAAAATGGGTTGGAACAGGATTATATGCATTCTATATAATGGCTGTGCTAGCAGTTGGTTCAATGGTTTTCAGCGGAATTAAAAAAGTAACTAAATAATGGCAAGAAGAGCAACACCCGAAGTAAACGCAGGGTCTATGGCGGACATCGCTTTCTTACTGCTTATCTTTTTCTTGGTAACGACTACCATTGAAAAAGACAAGGGTATAGCAAGACAGTTGCCGCCTAAAGAAGATGTTGTTGACCCGCCGAAGATTAAAGAGAAAAACCTGTTCATAGTTAATGTGAACCGGAGTGATCAATTATTAGTTGAGGAAAAATTGATGGAATTGAAAGATCTTCGTCAAGCAGCTATCTCATTTCTTGATAACGGTGGAGCGCCCTCTGGAAGCCCAGAATATTGCAATTATTGCAAAGGAAAACGTGACCCAGAATCTTCAGATAATCCTGATAAGGCGGTAATATCTGTGCAGAACGACAGGCTTACTTCCTATAAAATGTATATTGCAGTTCAAAATGAATTGGTAGCAGCATACAACTTTTTAAGAGACAGGGAATCTGAAAGACTCTACGGTTGGAAATTTACTGAAAAGAGCAAGGACCTTGATGAAGGAAAGATAAAGGGGGAAGCAGCTAAAGAAGCACTTCAAGAAAAACTTGAGAATGTTCAAAAGCTATTTCCATTGAAGCTTTCTGAAGCTGAACCTAAAAAATCTGGATCATAATAATAGAACTATGTCAAAGTTTACAAAGAAAAAAAGTGGTGAACTGCCAGCAATATCTACAGCATCCCTTCCGGATATTGTATTTATGTTACTATTCTTTTTTATGGTGGTAACAGTATTGCGCGATGATAATTTGTTGGTTCAAAATAAATTACCAAAGGCAGACCAAGTTGAGAAATTGAAGAAAGATCGATCAGTCTATATTTATGCAGGAAAGCCAAGTTCCAGATATGCTGATAAATATGGTTCAGAGCCTAAAATACAGATTGGCGATAAGTATACAGATATTTCTAATATTAAATTTGCATTAACTGAAGCACGTCAAAAACTACTTCCTGAACTTCAGGATAAAGTAATGGTTGCGCTTAAAGTTGATGAAAAAACTAATACTGGAATGGTTACAGACATTAAACAGGAGTTACGTGATCTTAATATGCTAAAGATTATTTACATTACCACTCCTGGAAACGAAATAAGTCAATAGTAGTAGTAATTAACTATTTTTAAAAACGCCTTGATACATCAAGGCGTTTTTTTGTTTCCCTAATTCTGAAAATACATATATCTTTATCACTATGCAAAAGATAGTTAGAACTTACTTAATCATAATTATTGGATTTGTTTCATTTACGACTGTGGCCCAGGATACAATACGCCAAAGTGCTGTTGATTCACTTTATAGGGAAGATCAAATATATATTGGAGTAACATACAATATACCTTTAAACCTTCCTCCAGGATCTAATGCGCGTGGTCTTTCTGGTGGCTTTCAATTCGGTTTTGTTAGAGATATGCCCATCAATAAAAAAAGAAATATAGCCGTTTCCATTGGGGCAGGGCTTGCCTTTGATCAATTTGGACAAAACCTCTTTATTGGTGAAACGCTTAATAACGAAACAATATTCAGGGTTTTAGATCAAAATGTGGATTTTACCCAAAACCGCTTCAGTATGGCCATAGTAGAAGCACCTTTAGAATTTAGATGGCGAACCTCTACGCCTTCAGACTATAAATTTTGGCGTGTTTATGCGGGCTTTAGGGTTGGTTATGCTTATTGGTATAAATCCACCTTCAAACAGTCGGGAAATAAAGTAAATCAATCAAAAATACCAGAGTTTGACCCATTGCGATTGTCCGCCACACTAAGTTTTGGATATAATACATTTAACTTTTTTGCGTCATATAGCATAAATCCTTTCTTTAAAAATGCTGTTACTGATACTGGGGATTCCGTAGATTTTAGAACCCTAAAGGTGGGTTTGATGTTCTATCTTTTATAGCCAAAAGTTGAAAAGAATTAATTGAGGCAACGCTCCTAATAATAACCCTGCACCAAGTTCTGCATAGTTATGTGAATCACTATTTAAGCGCGAAGAAGCTACCCAACCATTGACAAATAGAAAGAAACTGATAGTGATTAAAATGTTTATTTTGAAATGGACACTTAGCCCTACGAGGAATAGTAATATCCCAGCAACCCCCATTTGGTGTAAACTGACTTTCACTTTAAATAATACCATTATCAGTGCGCTAAAGGTTGAAAAAAGAACGCCTACAAAAAAATAGTATAACTCCGAATCTTCATAGGGATCAAAAACCATTTTGATGATAAGCAACAAGAGTATGCACTGTATCATTAAAGGAAATTTGCGTTCCTTCACTTCTGTTAAATAAATGGATTCTACAACGCGTAAATTTTTTAAAAGAAAAAAGATGACTATTGGAATTAAAATGGTAAGGATTGCAATCGCAAAAAGCTCGGCACGCACCAATTGTGGATCTGTGTACTTGGGTGTAACAATGTAATAAAGAACGGTTCCCAAAATAGGCATTAGTAGTGGATGAAAAATGTAAGATGCAGATTTTAAAAATAGTCTCATCAAATTTCCTTTCTAAGTCGTGCCACGGGCAAGTCTAATTGCTCCCTATATTTGGCAATAGTTCTTCTGGCGATAGGATAGCCTTTTTCTAATAAAATCTTGGCCAGCTTATCGTCTGTAAGTGGCTTCCGTTTATTTTCTTCGGAAATTGTTATTTCAAGAATTTTCTTGATTTCCTTTGTAGAAACATCTTCCCCCTGATCATTTTTCATCGATTCGCTGAAAAATTCTTTAATTAATTTTGTTCCGTAAGGAGTGTCTACATATTTGCTATTAGCCACTCTTGAAACTGTTGAGACATCCATATTGATCTTGTCTGCAATATCTTTTAAGATCATCGGTTTCAACTTCCGCTCGTCACCAGTTAAAAAGTATTCTTCCTGATGGTGCATAATAGAATTCATTGTAACGAAAAGTGTCTGCTGTCTTTGTTTTATTGCATCTATGAACCACTTTGCGGCATCTAGCTTCTGTTTAATAAACATAACAGCATCTTTCTGCGCTTTCGATTTGTCTTTGGACTCTTTATAGCCTTTTAGCATATTGGTGTAATCATGACTCACGTGAAGCTCGGGAGCGTTTCTTCCATTTAAGGTTAAGTCCAATTCGCCATCAATGATTTTTATTGCAAAATCGGGTACAACATGCTCCACAATTCTATTGTTCCCAGAGTAGGTTCCACCTGGCTTTGGATTTAGCCCTTCTATTTCGTGAATGGCATCGCGAAGTTGATCCTCGGTTATATCAAATTTTTGAATAAGTTTTTTGTAATGTTTTTTGCTAAAATGGTCAAAAGAATCCTCTATAATATTTATCGCTAATGATACAGATGGGGTATGTTCTTTTCGCTCTAACTGAATTAACAAACACTCTTGAAGATCACGTGCTGCCACACCGGCAGGATCCAACTCTTGAACTATTTTTAAAACTTTTTCAACTTTATCTTCAGTTGTGTAAACATTTTGGGTGAAAGCCAAATCATCTACAATATCCTGAAGCTCGCGGCGTATGTAGCCACTTTCATCGACGCTTCCCACCAAAAATTTTGCTATCTCCTCTTCTTCCTCATCCATTCGATACGTGTTCAATTGTTGCATCAAGTGTTGGGTGAAAGAAGTTCCAGCGGCATAAGGCATTTGCCGTTCCTCGTCATCTGCACTGTAATTGTTTGCGGAAAGCTTGTAACTTGGTACTTCGTCATCGCTTAAGTAATCGTCAACATTTATATCTGTTTCAATTACTTCGTTTCCTTCATCATAGTTATCATCAAATTCATTATTGTTAAACTCTTCATCAAAGTTTTCACTTTCTTCTTTTCCGCTTTCCAGGGCTGGATTTTCCTCTAATTCCTGTGAAATTCGCTGTTCAAAAGCTTGCGTAGGCAGTTGGATCATCTTCATCAACTGTATCTGTTGAGGCGATAATTTTTGAGAAAGTTTAAAATTTAATTGTTGCTTTAACATAGGTTTGTTTACGACCTCATAAAGTTAAAAAAAACCAGCTACTAAAATAATTAAGTAGCTAGTTTTAATTAAAAATTAAGGTTTGTGTTTCGAAAGTTTTGGCCGTTATTAGAAGTAGACCCGTAACCCCGCATTTGGAGTAATACCCAAGGAACGTTGCTGGGTTTCAATAACATCTTCATTGTCTACATGATAGAAATTATTGATTTCATTTTCTCTGTCTAAAATATTCCAAATGGATATGCCGGCATCTGCTTTTATCTTTTGGGTAATATTAAAATTATAACGTGCCGAAAGATCGATCCGCATGTAAATTTGCAGGCGAGAGCTATTGGGAGTGGTATAATTTATTTCATTGTTCAAAATTTCATTACCTATTACAGGAGAAGTGCTTGGTTTTCCTGAATGCCAATTGAAGCCCGCTGATATTTTAAAATTTTTTGAGGAATAAGCTGTGCCAAAAGTAATGGCGTGGGTAATATCAAAATTGCTAGGAAAAACATTAGGCTGCAAATCAATAAAAGTATATTGATTGTCCATAAACGAATAACTCAGCCAAAAGTTGAATTTGTTCAGCTTTTTTCTTAATAATACATCCAGACCTTTAACATCATAGCTTCCTGTAGCTTTTAAAAAACCATATTGATTCTGAAATCCTTGGCTTTGGGCAGAAATTCCATCAACATATTTGTAATAGACTTCTGTGCTTAAAAGCCAACCGTTATTTGTAAAGTTTATTCCAGCGGAAAATTGTTTACTCCTAATAATGGGTATATCTCTATTATTAGATAATTGCCATCTACGTTTTTCAATTCCCAAAAAATCATTTTGAAAATTAATAATCTGCGAGGTGTATTGATTTTTAAACTCTCCTAGTATTTCAAAAGTGAAATTTTCAAGAAACCGTTGGGTAAAACTTAAGCGAGGTTCCAATAATGTTTTTTTAAACTTATCAATATAATTAAGACGAACCCCGCCCTTAATATTTGCATTCTTACTCACCGATTTGAAACCTAATTCGGAAAAAGCACTATGGTTTCGCACTACTTCCGAAACCAAAGAGCGAAAAAGTGGGTCGTCAACATCGTCGAGATTGGTTATTTTCGTTTCCACAAATTGATACCCGCCCAACAAATCGAATTTTTCATCGAACTTATAATTCAATTTTAATTTTAAACTTGTTTCAGAAACTGCATTTTCTTGTAGGAAACGTTGAGTTTCCAATACATTCTCGTTTACGGCTTTCAATTTATAATCTGTTTCATATCCTTCAAACGTGGTTTGTAAGCTATTGTTCCAATGGTGACTGTAATAAATGGCGCCCGCAATACTGTTTTGTGACAGACTGCTCTCTCGAGACTTTTGCTCATTGTTGATGAAGGCATTTTCATTGAATTCTAAATTGTTGGACACATTTATAAAATTGACACGGAGTATATCATTTTCACTTATCTGATAAATCCAACGCAAAGAAGCATCATAAAAATCAAAAGCTTTATCAGAATTGATAGTATTTCCAATGTTGTTTTGAACTTCTGTATTTTGGGAAATTCTGTCGAAAAATTCATTGTAGGTTGGAGTTTTAAAATAATCACTCAGGGCTTTACGGCCAGCAATTTGAAGTGATGATTTTTCCCCAATGGGAAGGTCGATAAAAGCATTTGCATCTATCAAATTCAAACCCACATTTGCATTAAAATCTGAAGTGAGATCTTCACTGGTATGCATAGCAATAGTTCCCGAAACACCATCGGTATATGACACGCCTGTTCCGTTTTTTAGAACAGAAACTTTCTGAATAATTTGTGGATTATACATAGAAATAAGGCCAAAGAAATGTCCAGACTGGTACATTTTTATTCCATCCCACATTATTAAATTTTGGTCATGAGTTCCACCCCGTATATTGATGTTTGAAACAGTTTCATTAATACTCTGAATTCCTGGAAAAGCCTGTACTGCCTGAAGAACATCCTTGTCTAAAACTCCAGGTAAAATCCCGAAGTCTGAAAAATCTATTACAAATGAACCATCGCTAATTTTATTGATGCCCGAAGTAATATAATTGGAAACCAATACCTCGGGCAGCGACTGAAAATTTGGAAGAAGAAGAATTTCATTGCATTCACCTTTATTAAAATCTTTCAATGGTCTGTCAAGGCTCTTATATCCCAAAAATCGAATGCTTATTATTTCGTCTTCATTTTCGAGTTTTAATTGAAAAAAACCATTTTCATCACTAACCGCATAATTTTTTTTGTTTTGAATGGTAGCAGATATTAAGGGTTTTGCAGTTTCTTTATCTTTAATGTATCCACAAAGAAATCGAGTCTTTTTTTGTTTTACCAAAACAAGAGTATCGTTCATTTTTGTGAATGATAGGTTGCTGTTTTTTTCTAAATATTGCAATGATTGTTCTAGGGAAAAAACTCTTGGGGGTGGTTTCAAAAAAACTTCTGCAACAAAATCCTCTGCATAGTTAAATTGAATATTGTGTTTTTCCTGAAGTGTATTAATTATTGAAGCAAGAGATTCCTTCTCTTGTGCAAAACTGTTCAAAGAGAATAGTAAGCTAAAAAATAAAATTAATTGCCTAATTATTTTTCCCACGAATTATAACTTGATTTGATGAACTCAATTCATACGTCATATTCATAGGTTGTGTAATGGAAATAAGTGCGCTTTCTAAATCATGGTGAACGAAACCTCCGGTAAACAACCTATCAACATTCATATTCTTGTTTATAATTTTAATATTATATTGACGCTCCATTTCAGCCAAAACTTCTTTGAATGGTACCGATTCAAAATCGCTCATATTATCTGCCCATTTTGGAGTTGCTGCGGTTGTTGCTCCTTCAGAAAATTTATGGTTCATAATGCGGTATGTTTGCCCGGGATGCAACAGTCTTTTAATTGTATCTGAAACAACACTTACTTTTCCTTCAAAGCATTTCACCTCAAAAAAATTGTGGCGTTGTTTTACATTGAACTGTGTTCCCACTACCGTAACTACGCCATTTTCAGTGACCACGTCAAATCTTTCTCCTTTGGCCACTTTAAAATAAGCTTCCCCATCAAGACTGAGTGATCTTTTTTCATTCCACTGTTTTGGATTGTATTGAATGCTTGAAAGCGCGTTCAAAACTACCTGCGATTCATCTGGTAATGCCACAGTAATTTTTTCTCCGGCGGCAGTTTTAACTTGAGTTATATTATTTTGAAATAGCATAAAATACAATCCAAAGGCTACCACCAAAACACTTGCAATTTTTAATAATGGGTTTAGCCATTGCAGTTTTTTAATTGGTTTTCTATGGGAATTGTATTGCTTTTTGAATGTTTCAAAATCATCAATTTCAGAAAAATCTGAAGCTTTAAAATAGTCAGCATTCTCAACAATAGCCTGATTTATTTTAAAATCATCAAGCTTTTCGAACGCTACTTTTTCAGAGTCGTTCAATTCGTTATTCAACCATTTTTTTATTAAAAGTTCTTTCTCCATAAATCAATTACTTTAGTATATAACAACTTCAGCCGTATTTCTCCTGATTATTTTATTTTAAACCCTTCAAGCTCGTTTTTCAAAAAACTAAAGGCGGTGTATATTCTGTATTCCACAACTTTTCGAGTTACTCCTAACATTTCTGCTATTTCGCCGTGTTTTTTCCCCTCGGCTTTGTTCATCAAAAAAGCGACGCGTTGTTCCTCACTCAGTTTTTCCAAAGCTTTTTGGTATCGCTCCAGAAATTGTTCCTTTTCCAAAATGAATTCAGGACTTTCATTGGTATAATTTTCCGTCTTTATTTTTTGATGCTTTAAAACCACCTTTTGATGCTTAACCTCATTGAGCATCATATTGTTTGCGATAGTAAACAAATATGATTTCGCCTTTTCAACAGGAACTTTCCTGCAATTGTCCCAAAGCTTCATAAATGCATCTTGAGCTTTATCGCTTGGGTTAAATTGTTCGCCGAATTTATAGTAAAGAAAATCACGAAGGTCCTTTGCGTATTTATTGTAAATACGCTCAAAAGTAATTTCTTCACAAATGTTGTTGTCGAGTTTTTTTGGCAAAATTGAGTTTTTACTTCGGCTAAGTTATATAAATATTTTTTCAGTTTTTTTCAGGATTTTTTTGAATTAAGTTGTTTTATATATAAAGAATACATTTTTATTCCGCATTTTATGAAAATAAAAACTTTAAAAATAGCATTACTTACGCTTTCATTTTTATTAATGCTTTCTTCTTGCCGAAAAGAGGAAACACAACTTATTGAGCCACCTGAGGAAGAAACCTTAGTCGTGAATTCACCCGCCTTCAATTTAATAAAACAAACAATCAGTAATGATGGGTCAGTTGATAATATAATTGATAAAGCCAATTGCTTCAAAGTTAAATTGCCTGTCACGGTTTCGGCAAACAATATAGAAATTGAAGTAAATAATGAAGCAAATTATGAAACCATTGAAGATGTATTTGATGAGTTTGATGATGATCAAGATGTAATTGAAATAACTTTCCCTATCACTATTATTTTGGAAGATTACTCTCAGGTAAGCATTGACAATTATACTGAACTCTCCAACTTTTCAAGCAGTTGCCACGGAGAAAACATCGCTGATGATGATATTGAATGTGTTGATCTTCAATATCCAATTACAGCGTCCATATTCAATTCCAACAACGAAATGATTGACACTGTAATCTTCAATACTGATGAAGAATTTTATGTCTTTATAGATGAAATTGAGCAATATGATATAGTTACCATGGATTTTCCAATAGTTGTTTCACTTGCTGATGGAACTATCACGAACGTTGAAAATCTTAACGAGTTGGAAACAGTAATAGATACATATCGCGATAGCTGTGACGAAGATGACGACAATAATTATGATGACGATGATTGTAATGAATGTACTACCAACCAATTAATGACTTATTTAACTGGCTGTCAAGATTGGATAGTAGATCGCCTAAGACGTGACGATAGCAGTAATACTGAAGATTATTATGATGACTATGTGTTTAATTTTTACCCAGACGGAACAGTAATTTCTATTTTTTCAGTATGGACTTATGAAGGAACATGGTCTGCCAGCGGCTCTGCAAACAATATAATTGTGGTTATTGATATTCCAACGCTTCCAGATTGCAACAATGAATGGGCTTTACACGAAATTGAAGAAAATCCCGACGGAACAAAAGTTGACTTTATTTTAGGTGAAGATCAAATTCGCTATGTGAACAACTGTAATTAAAAGTAACAACTAATGCGTAAATATTGGATTTTAATAGCAATAGGAATAGTGGCTTTTATAACATATAACTATCTATATAAAGACCACCGCAACATTGAAGGTGAAAACGCAAAGTATTCATTGACAGCTCAACAAATTTATTCGGAGTTCAATAATGATTCAAAGGTTTCACAAAATAAATATCTAAACAAAACCATAGAAATTTCTGGGCATGTTTCAGAAATAAATGAAACCGAAATCACAATAGACAATCTGGTGTTTTGCCAATTTTTAGAGCCAATTACCCAAAAAGAATTACAACTAAATTCAAAAATCACCGTAAAAGGACGATTTATAGGATATGACGATTTGCTGGAACAAATAAAACTTGACCAGTGTATTATTAATTAACTAAAACTAAACATTATGAAAACAAAACTATTACTACTGACCTTATTTGGCTTTTTTGCCACAAACGCTCAAACTACCTATAACCTGGATTGGTTTATGGGCATTGGAACCAATGTAGATTTAACCATTGATCAAGGTGATACCGTTATTTGGACTTGGGGGGATGCTGTTCCCCATACTGTTGAAAATGAAGCTGGAAATTCTGTTGAGACATTTAATAGTGGGGTTATTTCGGGTATGGGTGAAACCTATTCCTATACTTTTACTGTGGTAGGCGACAATAACTATTTTTGTGGAATTCATGGGGCAGCAAGTATGTCTGGAAATATTACAGTATTAGAAGTTTTGGGTGTAGAAGAAAATGAATTGAATAAAATTAGTATTTACCCAAATCCCGCATCCTCAATCATAAATTTGGTATTGCCAAAAAATATGCAAACAGGACAAATAACCGCTTATGATTTATTAGGAAAGCAGATCTATTCACAAGAATTTGAATCAGAAGATAACATCGCAATAAATATCTCTAGTTGGAACACAGGGAGCTATTTCTTAAAAGTAGTTTCAGGTGAATCTATGCAAACGGAAAGATTTATTAAAAACTGATTCTTTTGAAAATCATTTTACTGCTAATTTTGTGGATACCAGTTTTGGCCTTTGCCCAAGAAGACCTTCTTGCCGAAATTGACAATGACTCTTTAACAGATGGCTACTATACAACTGCTGCCTTTAAAGGTCTTAAAATTGTGAATTTTGAATCCACAAAATTAGTAGCTAAAAAGGAACTTACACTTATAGTTTCCCACAGGTTTGGAAGTATTGAAAATGGTTTCGATAGCTTTTTTGGTCTCGACGACGCAGTTACTAGATTGAATTTTATCTATGGAATTTCTGATGGGTTGAATATCGGTGTTTCGCGTAGCTCGTATCAAAAAATTTATGAAGGTTCTTTAAAATACAGATTGGTAAATCAACAGGAAAATGGATTTCCATTTACCGTTGTTGGGTATAATTCTTTGATGATTAATACAGCTTTGGATAAAGACAATCTTCCAAAATTGAAGTTTAAACATCGGCTGGTTTATACAACCCAAGTTCTAATTTCTCGAAAATTGAACACCAACTTTTCTGCGGAAATAGCACCTACATATTTTCATGATAATTATGTTGCTATTAATGAACAGGATAACGCTCAGTTTGCAATTGGAGTGGGAGGGCGCTACAAATTAGGAAAGCGCTGGTCACTTAATATGGATTATGGAATTCATTTAAACCGTGCCAGTACATCACCTTTCAAAAACCCATTGTCAGTTGGAATAGATCTTGAAACTGGAGGCCACGTTTTTCAAATGCATTTTACAAACGCACAGCCTATGAACACTAATGGATTTTTGGGCCAAGCCTCTGGGGATTGGGGAGATGGTGATATTTATTTCGGATTTAATTTAAGCAGGGTATTTTAAAAGCATGTCTATGAAAAGGAATTTATTGCAAATAATACTGTTAAGCTCAATGATAATTTTAATGGGTTGTACTGCCGCAAGTGAGGAAGATTTAATTGATGCAACTCCAATACCTGAAACGCTTATTTATAATCAGAATGTAAAACCTATAATAGACAATAATTGTATTGTTTGTCATTCCAATCCACCCCAAAATGGTGCGCCAATGCCTTTAGTTAGCTACGAAAATGTTAAGGAAGCAGTTCAAAACAGAAACTTGATTGGCCGCATTTCCAGCCAAGATCCTGCTTTCCTGATGCCATTCGGTGGACAAAGATTGCCCCAAAACTTAATAGATATCATCATTCAATGGAATGAGGATGGATTAATAGAAGAATAGAAATTATGAAAAGGATACTCTACATTTCACTATTTATTTGCACCATTTCCTTTGGTCAAAATAAATTTATAACCAAAACGGGTACATTGAATTTTGAAGCCTCTGTACCGTCTTTTGAGGAGGTTGCGGCAAAAAACAATTCTGTAACTGTTATTATTAATATCGAAAATGGCGAGATAGCAGCTCTAGCACTTGTTAAAGCTTTCCGATTTAAAAATGCTTTAATGGAAGAACACTTTAATGAAAATTATGCTGAATCTAATAAATTTCCCAAGGCCACTTTTAAAGGAAAGTTGATTGAATTCTCTTTTGAAAAGCTTAACACGACAAATGATTTATTCATTGAAGGCGAACTTGAATTTCACGGAGTAACAAAACAATTCTCTAAAATTCCGGTTAGTTTGGAATACGCCAATGATAAAATAATTTTATCTGGGCACTTTACCGCACATCCTTCCGATTTTGATATTAAAATCCCAAAAATTGTGCAAAGCAAAGTTTCAGATGAAGTGCAAATAGCCTTCAGTTTTGAACTTCTGAAAAAATAAAAGATTTTTTTAAAATTCCGCGTTGCCCGGAGTTCGTGGGTAAGGGATTACATCGCGAATATTGCCCATTCCCGTTGTAAACTGAACCAGACGCTCAAAACCAAGCCCGAAACCACTGTGAACGGCGCTCCCAAATTTACGAAGGTCCAAATACCAATACAATTCTTCTGTGCTAATGTCCATAGCTTCCATTTTTTGTTTTAACACATCATAACGTTCCTCACGTTGTGATCCGCCCACAATTTCTCCAATACCCGGAAAAAGCACGTCCATTGCGCGAACGGTTTTTCCGTCGTCATTCAAACGCATGTAGAAAGCTTTAATAGTTGCTGGATAATCAAAAAGAATAACAGGCGATTTAAAGTGTTTTTCAACCAAAAACCGTTCGTGTTCACTTTGCAAATCAGCACCCCATTCTTCGATTATATATTTAAATTTCTTCTTTTGGTTTGGTTTGGAACGCTTCAAAATATCGATTGCTTCAGTATAGCTAACTCTTTTGAAATTGTTCTCCAAAATAAATTTAAGTTTCTCACGCAGTTTCATTTCACTGCGCTCGTCCTGTGGTTTGTTTTTTTCTTCTTCCAGCAAACGGTTTTCAAGAAATTCAAGATCATCCGCACAATTTTCCAAAGCGTAGTTTACAACATACTTTATAAAATCTTCCGCCAGGTCCATATTTGCATCTAAATCATTGAAGGCAACCTCTGGCTCAATCATCCAAAATTCCGCCAGATGACGGCTGGTGTTTGAGTTTTCAGCCCTAAAAGTAGGGCCGAAGGTATACACTTTTCCAAGTGCCATTGCATAAGTTTCAGCTTCCAACTGGCCGCTAACGGTAAGATTGGTTTCTTTTTCGAAGAAATCTTCTTTGTAGTTTACATTGCCGTTTTCATCAAGTGGCGGGTTTTTAGCATCTAAAGCAGAAACCCGGAACATTTCGCCGGCGCCTTCGGCATCACTTCCTGTAATGATAGGCGTATGCATATAGTTAAAGCCATTTTTCTGAAAATATTCGTGAACGGCAAAAGCCAGTTTGGAACGTGTACGCATCACCGCGCCAAAAGTATTGGTGCGAATACGCAAATGTGCCTGTTCGCGTAAAGTTTCAAGCGAATGTCTTTTCGGTGAAAGGATAGTAAGTTTAACTTCCTCCGGATTCGCTTCTCCCAAAACGGTTAATTTTGAAACTTGAATTTCTACCGTTTGCCCTTGTCCTTGGCTTTCCACAAGTAATCCGGAAACCTCGATGGCAGCGCCAACAGTTACTTTTTTAAGTAACTCTTCTTCAAAATTCTCAAAATCTACTACGCATTGAAGCGTCTTAATAGTTGATCCGTCATTTAGGGCAATGAATCTATTGCTTCTAAAAGAGCGCACCCAGCCACGCACAATTATTTCATGGTGTGTTGGTTCGCTTTTCAACAATTCATCTATAGTCTTGTATTGCATGGTCATTTTTTAAGAGGAGCAAAGATAATTTTTTTTTATTTCTGAATTGAGAAGTATGAATCAAGAATTAGGACTCATCTTCTTCATCATTAGACAAAATTTCAATTGCTGGTTTTTTCATTGTTTCTTTATTCGCAATATTTCGTTCCAGTGAAAGCAGGAGTGTGGGAAGCAATAAAAGGTTGGAGAGCATCGCAAAAAGTAATGTTATTGAAACCAATGCGCCCAACGCTACCGTGCCTCCAAAACTGGAAATGGTAAATACCGAAAATCCAAAGAAAAGCACAATGGAGGTATAAAACATACTTACAGTGCTTTCGCGAAGTGCTGCATAAACAGATTTCTTGATCTTCCAGTTGTGGGCTATCAGTTCCTGCCTGTATTTCGCGAGGAAGTGAATAGTATCATCGACCGAAATTCCAAACGCAATGCTAAACACCAAAATGGTAGAAGGCTTAATGGGCACGCCTACAAACCCCATTACTCCAGCGGTTATTATTAACGGCAGTAAATTTGGAATAAGCGAAATCAAAATCATTTTGAAACTTCGGAACATCCATGCCATAAACAACGCAATTAAAAAGATGGCGAGTGAAAGCGAAAGAATCAGGTTATTTACCAGATAATGCGTTCCTTTTTGAAAAACCAATGCTTTTCCGGTAACTGAAACATTATAGCGTTCTGGAGGAAAAACTTTGTTTATTTCTTTATGGAGATCTTCTTCAATTCGTCCAAACCTATCTGGCTTGGTGTCTTTCATAAAAGTGGTTATCCTCGCAAATTGCCCGGTACTGTCCACATAACTATTTAACAAATTTGTATTTGTGTTGCTGCTTTTGGCGTAACTCAGTATAAAATTCTTCTCTTGGCTATTCGGAAGTTGGTAGTATTCTGGATTGCCGTTATAATAAGCTTGTTTGGAATATTTCACCAACTCCACTACCGAAATAGGCTTCGCAAATTCAGGTATTTCCTTAATATGGTCCTGCAACTCGTCAATACGTTTTAAAGTGGCAAGGCTCATCACGCCTTTTTTCTTCTTCGTATCCACCATTATTTCCAGTGGCATAATGCCTTCATATTCCTTTTCAAAAAAGCGAATATCATCAAAAAATCCAGTGTTCTTGGGCATATCCTCTATAAGACTTCCCGAAATTTTAATGTTGAATATTCCAATAATGCTAATGCAGAGAAGCCCTACCGCTATAATGTAGATACTAATTCGATGGTCTCGAACCATACGCTCCACCCAGTTTACAAACTTATTTATCCAGGTTTTGTTCAAATGCTTCAAATGCTTGTCTTTAGGGACAGACATATAGCTGTAAATAATCGGAATAATAAGCAAACTCAACAAAAAGATTGCCACAATATTTATAGAAGCTACAATACCAAACTCACTCAATAACTCGCTCTTTACCAATATAAAAGTAGCAAAGCCCGAAGCAGTGGTCAGGTTGGTCATCAATGTAGCGTTTCCAACTTTTGTGATTACGCGTTGTAATGATTTTGCTTGGTTGCCGTGAAGTTTTATCTCCTGTTGGTATTTGTTAATAAGGAAAATACAGTTCGGTATCCCAATCACAATAATCAAAGGTGGAATCAAAGCCGTTAGCACAGTGATTTCATAATGCATTAACCCCAAAAATCCGAAAGCCCACATCACCCCAATAATCACAGTACACATAGAAATAAAAGTAGCGCGCCACGATCGAAAAAAGAAGAAAAAGATAAGCGAGGTTACCAAAAGTGCCGCTCCAATGAACAACCCAATTTCATCAATAATGTTTTGTGAATTGAGCGTACGTATATACGGCATCCCAGAAGTATGCACTTTTACGCCCGTATCGGCCTCAAACTTTTTAATGAGTGGGATTAGGTCGTCAATCACAAAATCCTTTCGTGCAGGAGTGTTTACAATATCTTTTTTAAGATAAATTGCCGAGCGGATGGACTGCTTGTCAGGGCTATAAATAAGCCCATCGTAAAATGGAAGCTTGTTAAATAGCTCATCTTTATATGTTGCAAGTTTTGCATCCGTAAAAACCGAATCATGAATAAAAGGCACAAGTTCAAAACCCGTAGTGTCTTTTTTCTTCTCCAGTTTTTTCAAATTGCCAACAGAAAGCGTGAGTTCTACCTCGTTAAACTTACCAATGTCTTCAGAAAGTTGGTTCCAAGCCTTGAATTTCTCAGGCGTAAAAATGGAAGAATCTTTCACTCCAATAACAATCAAGTTGCCCTCTTCGCCAAAATGTTTTAGGAACTCATCATATTGAAGATTAACAGGGTGGTCATCAGGAAGTAAATTGGCCTCGGTGTAGGTGAAGCGCATGTTTTTCCACTGAAGTGCAAGCAGTACGGTAATACCAGCTATAACGATTAAAATCCCTGTTCGGTTTCGTAAAATGAAGCGGGCTACCCAGCCCCAAAACCCAATACTGAAAAGTTTGTTCAAAGCAATTTTTTATAGACTTGGCAAAGGTAAGGATTCCCGATAAGTGAGGAATCTATTTTGTGGGTATTTTAATAGTTTAAAAGCCTTATAAACCTTTTTGTAAATTTACAGTGATAACTAGATAATCATCTTGAATCTAAATAAGTTAAGCGACAAATATTATGGAACTAGAAAATTATTGCATAGAGCTATCTGCCAATGGTCAATGGCAAACGTTAATTTCTGATCTTGATGGACTATCCCTTTGAAATTGTTGGTTACTCTAAGGGAGATAAAGGTAACGGTAGATATTCTGTAATACATTCAATAGCAATTAATTCTTACGGCTCGGGAAAATTTAATACTGTTTCTAATTCTTATGGCTGGTGGTGGTTAAATAAATTATCGATTCGTTGGCATGGAGGGCAATCCAATTATTCATTACAAATAAAAACTAAAGCGAACTATGGTAGCAATGGGAAAATCCGTGTGAAGTTGAAAAAATTATTAGTCAACGAAGTGCTGCTTTAAATAGTGGATCCGGTGATTATTGATAAAATAGTACCTGTTGTACAATCCCCTTGCTAGTTCACTTTTGCAATCTGCTCCGCCCTCAGTCAGCCATCAATTAAATCTTCAAATTAAATGTAAACTTAAAGGAAACATTATCCTCAAAACTAGGCAGATTGTAGTAACCATAACGATATGCAAAGCTCAATCCAAAGCCAAGCGCAATCTTGTTAAGTTCCAAGCCCGCTTCGTTGTAAAAATGGTCCAGCTTATCAAAAGGAATCCCAAAATGACTATCTTGATTACTCATATCGCCAATAGCGTGGCGGGAAATTAACACCAATTCCGGATTCCACTTCTCAGCTAGCTTAAACCTTCTAAACATATGCTTCATCTGTAGCATTGCCAATTTATCAGAATAAAATTCACCAAAATACATCGTTTCAAAACTTTGCACGCCCGCCACCGAAAACCGTTTTGTAATAGTGCTTTTTGTAGGCTGGTTTGGGAAAGCGTGAAAAAGGTGCGTCAATGGTACATCACCAGTCGCAAGCTCACCCTGGAGTAAAAAACTAGTGGAAGAAAGGTTCTTTCGCGCAACTTCATAATCAAGCTTCAGTCCAAACTTTGTATAATTAAAATCGCTGCCTTCAATTCCCTTAAACCCTTTAGTAATTTGCGCACTCACTTTCGGCAAAAGATCGGAAGCCACTTTTATTCCGTCATCATTTACAATAGAATCCGTTCGCAGTTTCACCCGAAAAGAAAGAATGGCCTCTGATAGTTGATAATCGTGATATTCTTTGCCATCTTTTATAAAAAAATAATTTTCAAAATTACCAACGTCCGAATACGCCACTCGAAACTCCGCAAGTATTTTTGGTGAAAACTCACTCTGTATGTTTGCCTGCCATTGCGTGTAATTATAAAACTGCAGGATATTTAGCAAGCGTGGTTCAAAAAGTGAATAAAATCGGGCGTCAGTCAAAAAGTCATAAGTCCCAATCTCTTTAATGTCGTCTGTATAATACAAGCTCAACCATGCCTTCTTTTCTTTGTTCAGAAGTGCACTCCCACCAATGCTATACTTAAAAACTTCATCCTTAAACCCGTATGCAATGTAGCCGCCCAGTCTGTATTTTTTAAAAAGTTTGTCATTGGTAACGCCTCCCACGCCCAAACGGAATCCCTCGTGAGCGTTATATTTAAAAAGTGTCTTAAGATCAATGTCGAAAAAGCCAACTGGAAAATAACCTGTGGTTAGTGGATGTCCTTTTTCTTTAGATATTTCAGAAATCGTTTCGGTTATTTCAGAAATAGAATCATTCTTTTTTTCATTGGTTTCTTGCGCAAAAGCCGAAAATCCAATCAGCAATAAAAGAAGGAACATTATTTTGCGCATAAGGTATATTAGGAAAAGTTTCTGTTTTCTTAAAAGTAAAAATAAAGCGGCAAAGTTGCCGCTTTATTGTATTTAGTTTAACGATAATGTCTGTTATACAGTCATTATTTCTTTTTCCTTTTTAGCCAAAATCTCATCAATTTTTTTAATATGCTGATCAGTCATTTCCTGAATGTCTTCTTCTAAGCTTTTTTTAAGATCTTCTGAAATTTCTAATCCCTTTACATCATTATTGGCATTTTTACGATCGTTACGAACTCCAATTTTTGCTTCTTCGGCAGCAGCTTTAGCCTGTTTTGCTAAATCTCTTCTGCGCTCCTCGGTTAAAGGTGGAACAGATATAATTACGCTCTCGCCATTATTCATTGGATTAAAACCGATGTTTGCCAAGTGAATTCCGCGCTCAATTTCAGGAATCATTCCTTTTTCCCAAGGTTGGATAGAAATGGTCATTCCATCTGGCGTGCTAACATTTGCAACTTGGCTCAATGGGGTCTGGCTTCCATAATAATCTACCATTACGCTCCCCACCATAGCAGGTGAAGCCTTTCCGGCACGAATGTTTATCAGTTCCTTTTCAAGATGCCTCAGGGCATTACCCATTGCTTCTTTTGTACCGTCAATTATAAAATCTATTTCGTCTTCCATACTAAATTTTTTTAAGCTGCATTTTGCTTCTCAAAAATTAAACCAATTGTTATAAATTTACTTTCGTGCCAATTTTTTCTCCTGAAACTACTTTCAAAAGATTTCCCTTTGTGTTCATATCAAAAACAATGATTGGCAGTTCGTTTTCTTGACTTAATGTAAAAGCAGTGGTGTCCATTACTTTCAATCCTTTTTGTAGCACATCTTCAAAACTAATAAAATCGAATTTTGTTGCAAGTTTGTCCTTTTCGGGGTCACTGGTGTAGATGCCATCCACGCGAGTTCCTTTCAAAATTACATCGGCACCGATTTCAATTGCTCGTAAAACTGCGGCAGAATCTGTAGTAAAATATGGGTTTCCAGTACCACCTCCAAAAATAACAACACGCCCTTTTTCTAAATGGCGAATAGCTTTTCTGCGTATAAAAGGCTCTGCAACTTCATTGATGTTGATGGCGCTCTGCAAACGTGTTGGTACATCTTCATTTTCCAATGCACTTTGTAATGCCAGTCCGTTAATCACGGTTGCCAACATACCCATATGATCGCCCTGCACACGGTCCATGCCGCTGCTGGCACCAGACAACCCTCTAAAGATGTTTCCCCCACCTATTACGATTGCTACTTCAACGCCTTTATCGGTAATCTGTTTTATTTCTTGGGCATATTCCTTAAGCCGAATAGGGTCAATGCCGTATTGCTGATCGCCCATCAAGGCTTCGCCTGAAAGTTTTAAAAGAATTCTTTTATAGTGCATGTTATGGTTTTGCTGGAGCAAAAATAAAGAAAAATATTGATGCGGTGCGAGTAATTGAAAAAAGTAGCTTTTGAAAATGGACTTCTTCTAAAAGATTACAAATACTAGTGTTTTATGATGACATTCTCCAAACAATTTCGATATAACAATATTAACACACAATTAATCCTTAAAATAATATCATCATGAAAACAAGATTACTCTTCTTATTATTTGGCATTTCAACCTTTATGAGCGCTCAAAATAAAGATTTTAAGACCCCGCCATCTCCGGTATCTTTTCATCCTGTTTCGCTATCTAAAACAGCATGTATTTCCGATGACTTAAGACAAGAAGTTATACAGGAAATTGAAGCCAACAAACAGCTAATCCTTCAAAAAACTCCAGATGCATTTCAGCATCGTGGCAGCCATCCATTATTTATATTGCCTTTTCGCCCAAAACCGGGATTTAATGATTACGGCTATTATTCCTTATTTAATCAAGTAGATCAAGACCTCACTGCCAATGGAAATTTGTTAGATTATAACTGTGGAGAAAGGACCTATGATTGGGCAACTGGTAATCACGCAGGGACTGATTATGTGGTATGGCCTTACCCATGGAAAAAGATGGAAGAAGATGTTATGGAGGTAGTTGCAGCAGCGCCAGGAATAATCGTGGACAAACGCGACGGAAACTTTGATCACAACTGTGATAATAGTGGAAATCCAAATTGGAATGGGATTATTTTAGAGCACTCTGACGGATCAAGAAGCTGGTATTGGCATTTTAAAAGTGGTAGCACAACTTCAAAAAATATTGGTGATACAGTTGCTGCAGGCGAATTTTTGGGAAGAGCAGGTAGTTCTGGAAGTAGTGATATTCCACACTTGCATTTTGAAGTACATGATTCTGGCAATAATCTTATTGACCCTTATGCAGGACCTTGTAATAGCATGAATGCCGACAGTTGGTGGATAAACCAACCAGCATATTTTGTGCCAGAAATATTGACACTTTCTACCCATAATTCTGATAATTTTGATACCGATTGTGGGGTGGTTGAGAATACGTATGAAGAACTTAACTTTGATACAGGAGAAACGATAAGGTTTAGAATATTCTACAGAGATATCCAAATGAATTCCAATACCCATATTACAGTATACAAGCCCGATGGAAGTATACTTTATGATTATGATTTCACCTCCACGTGGCCAGATTATTCAGCAGCTTGGGCACAATGGAATTTCCCCGTAGACAATACTTGGCCAGATGGTATTTACACAATTACTGCCCAATTTGGAGGTAATAGCTATGAAACCATTTTCGGCATACGTACAAATTTGGGAATAGCGGATTTGCAAGAAACAGCGATAACAATTTATCCGAATCCTACCTCAAACATACTATTTATTGAAGCAAATACTGAAATTGAAAAAGTAGAAATTTATGATATTGTGGGAAGAAAATCCTTGGAGGTTAAACCTTTAACAGAAAAAACACAACTGAATATAGATAATTTTAAAACAGGAATGTATATAGCCGTTATTTATTCCGAAGGAAAAAAGACTATAAGGAGGATTGAAAAAGAATAATTAAAGTTTTATTTTGTCTTATGCTAAACAGAAACAATAAGACATCTTTAAATAAAAAAGAGGCTGAAATAAATCAGCCTCTTTTTTTATAGAATTAATTTGTTTAAAAGCTTATGCCAAAGAAACTCTTTTAAAGCCAACTACTTCAACATCGCCATACGTTTTTACGTAATCTGCAACGCTTTTCTTTTCGTCTTTAATAAAGTTTTGATCAAGCAACGCTTTTTCATGGTCCATTGTGGTGTTGTCACTAATGAAACGCTCTAATTTTCCCGGAAGAATTTTATCCCAGATTTGCTCTGGTTTGCCTTCAGCTTTCAATTCAGCTTTTGCATCCGCTTCAGCTTGCGCCAAAACTTCTGGAGTTAATTGTGCTCTTGAAATGTATTTTGGTACGTTTTTAAGCGTTTTTCCCAAACGGCCCAACTCGATGTTTTCTTTCTCGATAACAGCAATTCGCGCTTCAGTTTCAGAAGCAACGAATTCTGGATCAAAATCTTTGTAAGAAAGCGTAGTTGCACCCATAGAGGCTACTTGCATAGAAACGTCCTTAGCCAATTCCTCAGCATTATCAACTGCTTTTGAAAGACCTGTTAAGGCAGCAATTTTGTTACCGTGAACGTAAGAACCTACGAATGGAGCTTCCAATATTTCGTAACCGCCAATCTCTATTTTCTCACCAATTACACCGGTTTGCTCAATTAATTTTTCAGCAACGGTCATTCCATCAAAATCTGCAGCTAAAAACTCATCTTTTGAAGAAGTGTTCAAAGCAACTTCAGCCATTTTGTTTGCCATTTCCACATAGGTGTCGTTTTTGGCAACAAAGTCAGTTTCACAGTTTAATGAAATAGCAACACCTTTTGTGTTATCGCTGTTAACTTTTACTGTAGCAACTCCTTCGCTTGAGTCACGATCTGCTCTTTTTTCAGCAATTTTCTGTCCCTTTTTTCTAAGGATTGAAATTGCTTCTTCCATATTTCCGTCTGCTTCTACTAATGCCTTTTTACAGTCCATCATTCCAGCTCCGGTGGCTTGTCTTAGTTTATTTACTTCTGCGGCTGTTATGTTTGCCATTTTTATAAATTTTTAAGTTTAATATTAAAAAAAGTCGTTCAATATATTTTCAATAAAGAAAAGAACTAAACGACTTTTAAATTTTAAGATACCGTTATTATTCTTCTTCGTTTAGAACTTCTTTTTTCGACTTCTGACGCACAGGCTCTTTTGCCTCTTTCATTGCCTCAACATCTTCTTCGTCAGTTGAAGGAACTTCAGCTTTCGCTTTTTTCACTTCTTTTTCTTTTTTAGGAGCCTTTGCCTTTTTTTCCATTCCTTCCTCGTCATCGCTATCGTCATCTTTCCCAGATTTTCTTTCAGAAAGACCTTCAACAATAGCTTCAGAAACAAAGTTCATAATGCTTTCAATAGATTTTGAAGCATCATCGTTAGATGGGATTACATAATCAATAACGCGTGGGTCACTGTTAGTATCAACCATCGCAAAGATTGGAATGTTCAACTTTAAAGCTTCAGCAACCGCAATGTGCTCACGAGTTGTATCTACAACAAAAAGTGCTGCAGGAAGACGGCTCATATCTGAAATGGAACCTAAGTTCTTTTCCAATTTAGCACGAAGACGATCTACGGCCAAACGCTCTTTCTTTGAAAGGGTGTTGAAAGTACCATCTTGCTTCATTCTATCAATAGAAGCCATTTTCTTAACGGCTTTACGAATAGTTACAAAGTTGGTAAGCATACCGCCAGGCCATCTTTCAGTGATGTAAGGCATGTTCGCATTCTTTGCTTTTTCAGCAACAATGTCTTTTGCTTGTTTTTTGGTAGCTACAAAAAGGATTTTGCGTCCACTAGCTGCAATTTTTTTAAGGGCTTCGTTAGCCTCTTGAATTTTTGCAGCAGTTTTGTAAAGATTTATAATGTGGATCCCGTTGCGCTCCATATAGATATACGGCGCCATGTTTGGGTTCCATTTGCGGGTTAGGTGGCCAAAATGCACACCAGCTTCAAGTAAGTCTTTTACTTCGATTTTTTTTGCCATTTTTGTTTTAGTTTACGTTCTGTGAAAGGATAGCAACCTATCCGCCAAGGCGGACTTTGGTTTAGATGCTAAACTAACTCCGCTAAGGCGGATAACAGCTTATTTAATTAATAATGAATATGAACATTTCAACTGTAATTGGGTATCCCGAATGAGATACCCAATGTGAGTTGAATAATAATATTATCGTTTAGAGAACTGGAATTTCTTACGCGCTTTCTTCTGTCCGAATTTCTTACGCTCTACCATTCTTGGATCTCTTGTAAGCAAACCTTCTGGTTTTAAGATACCGCGGTTTTCGTCATTCAGCGTACACATAGCGCGGGAAATAGCAAGGCGAATTGCTTCTGCCTGACCGGTAATTCCACCACCAAATACGTTTACGGTAATGTCGAAAGTTGTTTCGTTATCTGTAAGTGTTAAAGGTTGTTTTACTTTATACTGAAGTGTTCCAGTTGGAAAGTAGTTTTCCAATTCACGCTTGTTGATAGTAATGTTTCCCTTACCTTCTTTAAGGTACACACGTGCAACAGCGGTTTTTCTTCTGCCTATTTTGTGAATTGTCTCCATTACTTGTTGTCGTTAAAGTTAATAGCTCTAGGTTTTTGTGCTTCTTGACCGTGGTTTTCATCTACATAAACTTTAAGATTTCTGAAGATTTCCGCGCCCAATTTGTTTTTAGGAAGCATTCCTTTCACAGCTTTTTCAACAAGCCTTGCAGGATCTTTTTTGTACATCTCAGTAGCGGTAAGGCTACGTTGTCCACCAGGATAGCCTGTATGGCGAATGTACGTTTTGTCGTTCCATTTGTTACCAGTAAGGTTTATTTTACCAGCGTTAATAATAATTACGTTATCACCGCAATCTACGTGAGGGGTGAAACTAGGTTTGTGCTTACCGCGAAGTAATTTAGCAACTTCGCTTGCAAGACGACCCAATGCTTGCCCGTCCGCATCTACTACCAACCATTCTTTTACAACGGTATTCTTGTTAGCAGATACTGTTTTGTAACTTAATGTATCCATTTAGTTTTTTGTCAATCGTTAATAAATCATTGTTTTCTCACCCTCAAACAAAACGGATTTTGTCTAAGAGGGGTGCAAATGTAGTGTTATTTATTTGAAAAGCAAGGCGTGGGAAATAAATTTTCTTTGAAAAAATGGTCGCTTTGCTACAAGAGCCAAGATCAAAGACAAGACTAAAAACTCAAAATTCAGAATTGAAATATTATTATGTCTGGTCGAGCGCAATCGAGACCTACTATAATATACAAAAATCTGGAGTTCTCGACTGCGCTCGAACGGACAGGTTAATACTTTTTATTCTTTCACAAACTTTTTCAACGCCACATTTTTTCCAGAATATAGTTGTACATAATAAACGCCCGAAGCCAAGCTGGAAACATCCACGCTTGGGGAAACAGTGTCAACCTCTAGTTGCAAAATTTTGCTGCCCGTCATTGTGTAAATGTTAACCTGGTCTATGGTTTTGTCTTGGGTGTTGATTTGTAATGTGTTTTTTGCAGGGCTGGGGTAGAGGGTTATTGCTGTTGCAAACGGGTTTTCTTCGAGGTCTAAGGTTTGGGCGTGTTTTATGATCCAGAAATCTTGACCGCCTCGAGAATTTTCAGTTTTATCACCTGATATATTTGATTGTGAGTTTCCTCCCAAGATATAACTTCCATCGGAAGATTGCATAACTGAAGTTATACCATCAATTTCACTTCCACCAATAGTATTTTGCCATTCAATAATACCAACGTTATTTATTTTAACTAACCAACAATCGAAATTGCCTTGCCCGTTTTCAGTTTTATCCCCTGAAATAGCAGACCGGGAGAACCCGCCTATAATATAACCGCCATCGGAGGTTTGGTTTGCAGAATATGCTTGGTCAATATCATTGCCTCCAATAGTATTTTGCCATTCTATTGTTCCAGAGGAGTTTAGTTTAATAATCCAATAATCTGGCCCACCTAATGAAACTTCTGTTTTATCGCCCGAAATACCTGATGAGGATCTGCCTGATAATAGAAAACCGTTATCTGACGTTTGAATTATAGAATTCAAAACATCTGTTTCGTTTCCTCCAATAGTTTTATCCCACTCAATAGTTCCTGAAGAATTTAGTTTTACAATCCAATAATCATATCCGCCTTTTGAGTTTTCAGTTTTGTCACCGGAAATATTGGATTCTGAATATCCTCCAAGAATACATCCACCATCTGAAGTCAATGCCATTGACGAGAATGTATCATAAGTTGATCCTCCAATTGTCTTTTGCCAAACAATAGTACCAGCAGAGTCCAATTTCAATAGCCAATAATCATCATCTCCAACTGCGTTTTCTGACTTGTCGCCAGAAATATTAGACCAGGAATCACCACTTATGTAGTAACCATCGCTAATAACTTTTATTTGAGGAAAACTTTCAGAATCACTACCTCCAATGGTTTTATCCCACTCCACATTTCCTGATGCATCAAGTTTTACGATCCAATAATCATCCAAACCTCTAGAATTTTCAGTTTTATCGCCTGAAATATTTGAAGTCGATTCGCCTGCTAAAATATATCCGCCATCAGAAGTTAACTCAATTGAGTGAAGATCATCTGAAGCATTTCCGCCAATAGAATTCTGCCATTCAATAGTTCCTGAAGAATTTAGTTTTACAATCCAACTATCAAAACTTCCATTGGAAGCGTCAGTTTTATCTCCTGAAATATCTGATCCTGAACCTCCTCCAACAATATAACCACCGTCTGGTGTTTGTTTTGTATTATAAAGTGTTTCATCTCCACTCCCACCAATAGTTCGCTGCCAAAGGATGTTTGGGTCTTGGGCATAAAAGGAAAATACTGAAAGCAATAGTACGAAAAGGGTAATAATCTTTTTCATAATTTGGGTTTTCAGGGCACAATATATATAATTTCACAAAAGGGAAATAGTCTTTTTGGAATTTGGAATTTGTTTTTTTGGAATTTTCGCTCCAAGGCGATCAATGTGCCTCTAACCAATTCTCACCCACCCCCAAATCAACATCCAAAGGAACGGTAAGTTTGTATGCATTTTCCATTTCGTGCTTCACCATCATTTTTAGTTTTTCAAGCTCAGGTTTGTAGGTGTCGAAAACAAGTTCATCATGCACCTGAAGGAGCATTTTGCTTTTGTAGTTTTCTTCCTCCAGTTTTTTGTGAATGTTTATCATCGCAATTTTAATGATGTCCGCCGCGCTTCCTTGTATTGGTGCATTCACGGCGTTTCGCTCTGCGGCACCACGCACAACTTGGTTGCTTCCGTTGATGTCTTTTAGATAGCGTCTTCTGCCCAAAATGGTTTGAACATATCCATGTTCACGCGCAAAATCTATTTGCTCACTTATGTAATTGCGAAGTTTTGGATAGGTTTTGTAATAGGTTTCAATCAAATCTTTTGCTTCGCCTCTGGAAAGATCGGTTTGGTTGCTTAGTCCGAATGCTGAAACGCCATAAATAATACCGAAGTTTACTGTTTTTGCATTGCTACGTTGCTCACGGGTAACCTCGCTTAAAGGAACATTGAAAACTTTAGCAGCAGTAGAAGCATGAATATCTTCGCCATTTTTAAAAGCTTCAATCATATTGTCTTCTTCGCTTAAAGCTGCAATAATACGGAGTTCTATTTGCGAATAATCTGCAGCCATCAAAACGTAATCTTCGTTTCTTGGAATGAATGCTTTCCGAACTTCACGCCCACGCTCTGTTCTAATTGGGATGTTTTGCAAGTTTGGATTGTTGCTGCTCAAACGGCCTGTAGCTGCAACGGTCTGCATATAATCGGTATGTACACGTCCAGTAGATTTTTCAACTTGTTCGGGCAAGGCGTCAACATAGGTGCTTTTAAGCTTTGCGAGGCCACGATATTCCAAAACATCGCGGATTATTTTGTGGTCTTTTGCCAAATAGGAAAGCACATCTTCTGCAGTTGAATATTGACCAGTTTTGGTTTTTTTTGGTTTGTCTATCAATTTTAATTTTCCGAAAAGAATATCGCCTAATTGCTTGGGAGAAGCAATATTGAAAGTTTCACCAGCTTCTTCGTAAATATTTTTTTCAAGTTGAAGAATGTCCGTATCCAGTTCTTTAGATAGTTTTTTTAGAAATCCTTCATCGAGGTTGATGCCTTCCAATTCCATAGCTGCTAAAACTCGTAAAAGAGGCACTTCAATGTCATCAAAAAGTTTTTGGGTGTTTGCGTCGCCCAATTCTTTCTCGAAATGTTCCTTCAACTGAAACGTTACGTCTGCATCCTCAACGGCATACTCGGTTTGCTTTTCCAGTGGAACGTCTCGCATGTTCAACTGGTTTTTGCCTTTCTTACCTATCAGCTCTGTAATGGAAACGGGCGTATAATTTAAATACGTTTCACTTAAAATATCCATGTTATGACGCATATCTGGGTTTATGAGATAGTGCGCAAGCATGGTGTCAAACAATTTTCCTTTTACTGAAATATTGTATTTGGCTAATACTTTAATGTCGTATTTCAAATTTTGACCAATTTTCTGAATGCTTTCATCTTCAAAAAACGGGCGGAGTTCTTCCAAAAGTTGTTGTGCTTCTTCACGATTTTCTGGGAAGGGAATGTAAAAGCCTTTTCCTTTTTCCCAAGAAAAAGCAATACCAACCAATGCTGCTTCCAACGGATTAAGGCCCGTGGTTTCCGTATCAAAGCACACGCTTTTCTGCTTCAATAAATTCTGAAGAAAAAGCTTTGTACCCATTCCGGATTGGACGGTTTGATAGAAATGTTCCGTGTTTTCAATGGTTGCGCGGGAGTTGTAGCTTTTTATTTCAGCCGAAGCATCGCCGTCGCTGCCAAAAAGTGAAAATTGACCTTCGCCAGCAGGATTGTTTTTTTCAGGTTTCGGTTTTGTGTCTGTAACGTTGTTGCTTTCTTGAGTTACACGGCTAGTGCCCAAAGATGCCATTCCCTCTATGGAAAAGGCATTCAAGAAATTATCTTTTAGTCTCCTAAATTCCAGTTCATCAAATATTTCCAGCACTTTTTCAGTGTCTGGCGGGCACATTTCAAAATCGGCTTCGTTAAATTCAACGGGTACATCGAGCATAATAGTTGCCAGTTTTTTGCTCAGCAAACCGAGTTCGCCGTTTTCTTCAACTTTCTCTTTCATTTTGCCTTTTAGCTGTGCAGTATTTGCAAGCAGGCCTTCCATGGAACCAAATTCTTTTAAAAATTTCTTTGCTGTTTTTTCGCCCACGCCGGGAAGTCCAGGAATGTTGTCACTACTATCGCCCATCATTCCTAAAAAGTCAATTACTTGCAGCGGGTCTTTTACTTCAAATTTCTTTTGCACTTCGGGAATACCCCAAGTTTCATAACCGCCTCCAAAAACAGGTCGGTACATGAATATATTTTCTGAAACCAATTGCGCAAAATCCTTGTCTGGAGTTACCATAAAGGTGGTGTAGCCTTCCTTTTCAGCTTTTTTTGCTAAAGTGCCAATAACGTCATCTGCTTCAAAGCCATCTTTTACCATGATTGGTATTTTCATAGCTTCAAGAATATTATAAATGTAGGGGATGGCAAACCGAATAGCGTCTGGGGTTTCGTCTCTATTGGCCTTGTAGTCTGGAAACATTTCATTCCGGGCTTCACTGCCGCCTTTGTCAAAACAAACGGCAAGATGGTCTGGACGTTCTCTTTTCACTACATCTATAAGTGAATTCATAAACCCCATAATTGCGGATGTATTTTGACCTTTGCTGTTTAATCGTGGATTTTTTATCAAGGCGAAATATCCTCTAAAAATAAGGGCATAGGCATCAACAAGAAAGAGACGTTTTTTTTCTGACATAGTTTGGAATACTTATGCTTCAAAAATAAAAAGAACACTTTAGAAACGAAGGGTTTTCTGAGAAAAAGAAATTATGAAATAAAGAGATAGCGGTTTTCAAAAGCTATTAGGTCTTTTATGTTTCAAATTTAAAACCAAAGCGTACTTTTGTGGCAATAAATAACAACAGCAATGAATAAAAAATTTTCCCTAGTAATTCACGGTGGTGCAGGAACACTTGTAAAAGGATTGATGACGCCCGAAAAGGAAGAACAATACAAAGCGGCTTTAAATGAAGCGCTTGAAAAAGGATATTCCATCCTCGAAAATGATGGAAGTGCAATGGATGCTGTTGAAACTGCAGTAAAACATTTGGAAGATTCGCCGCTTTTCAACGCTGGAAAAGGAAGTGTTTTTACCAATGATGGCACCCACGAAATGGACGCTGCTATAATGGACGGGAACACTTTGGATGCTGGAGCTGTTTCTTTAATTACTGGGATTAAAAATCCAATTTCATTGGCGCGAGATATAATGGAAAAAACCGACCACGTTTTTCTGGCAGGTGAAGGCGCTATGCGTTTCGCAAAAAGTTTGGAATACAATCTAGAAACTCCAGATTATTTTTATGACGAACACCGCTACCAACAATGGCAAAATATAAAGGATAGCGATAAATTTCAGCTGGATCACAGTATGAAAAAGGAGGGCAAGTTCGGCACCGTTGGTGCTGTAGCTTGCGATAAAAACGGGAATATTGCCGCTGCAACCTCAACAGGCGGCATGACAAACAAGCGATGGGGTCGCGTGGGCGATAGCCCTATGATTGGCTCTGGAACCTATGCCAAAAATAAAACCTGCGCAGTAAGTTGCACGGGTAGCGGTGAATATTTCATCCGTGGTGTGGTGGCTTATGATGTTTCCTGTTTAATGGAATATAAAGGAATGTCTCTACAAGAGGCTGCTTCCGAAGTAATAAACAAAAGGGTTTTAGAAATTGGTGGAGATGGAGGTTTAATTGCGGTTGATGCTGATGGAAACATTGCAATGCCGTTCAACACCGAGGGAATGTATCGTGCCTTTAAAACTTCCGAAGGGAAAAAGGATATTGGTATTTACAAAGTTTGAGACTCAACTACCCGAAGGTGATAGGGTGATATTTTAAGTTTGTTTTTCTTAATATCAAAACGGTCGCCATTCGCCAAAATATGCGTTTTTAAATTATTGAGAGACATTGGCGTACCATTTTCAACCATTGCCTGATTGTTGTGCTTCAATTTTCTTGGGTCAAAAAGGATGACCATTCCTGAACCAATCACTTCAACTATATTGCACTTTTTTATAACAAGTCCGGTGTCTTCAGCCAAACCAATACCAATAAGTTTGGGGAAACGTGCAACTGCTTCGGCAAGTCTTCCAAAACGTCCGCGACGAATAAAGTGTGAATCTATGATCAAGTTCGGAATAAAACCCATGCCTTCTCCCATAGACACTGCACCTTTTGTAAAAGCCTCTTTAATACCACCGCCTTTAATCATTTCTTGGCTCATGCACATAGCACCTGCACTGGTTCCGGCAATAACGAAATTATCTTTTTCGTATCGTTCTTGAATGATTTTGTGAAGTTGTGTTCCGCCTATATATTGGACTATTTTAGATTGGTCACCACCTGAAAACATGACACAATCAGCCTTTTTCATTAAGTCAAGGTTTATTGGGTCCTCAGCTTCTTCACGGTTGCGAATGTCCATTACTTGAACATTTTTGCAGCCTAACTTACCAAAAGCTTGAAGGTAATTTTCGCTTACCTCATTCGGAATACTTGAAGCAGTTGGGATAATAACAATTATAGCATCTTTGCCACCACTTTCCCTAACCACTCGAGAAAGAATACCTTCTTGAATATATTCTAACGTATATATTTCACTTTGTTCAATGCCCTTGTCTTCGTTACCGCCAATAGGGATTAGTGTTCCTTTTACGCCCATGAATTTATTTGATTTGTGGGCAAAAATACGCTAATTGTTATAAAAATTAATCATATATTTATCAAATTCGAAATAAACTAACAAAACTGCCAACGTATGCAAATTAGGGAAATAAACGCCATGCGAGGACCAAATTATTGGTCCATTCGCCGTCATAAATTAATTGTAATGGTCCTAGACCTCGAAGAAATGGAAGAGCTTCCTTCCAATAAGATCGAAGGTTTTAATGACCGACTGAAAAAGATGTTTCCTAGTATGTACAGTCATCGTTGTAGCGTAGGTGAACCTGGTGGTTTTTTCCAAAGAGTTGAAGACGGAACTTGGATGGGTCATATTATTGAACACATTGCCCTAGAGATTCAGACTTTGGCAGATATGGACACTGGTTTTGGCCGAACACGAGATTATGGCGAGAAAGGCGTGTACAACGTTGTCTTCAGTTATATTGAAGAAAACGTGGGGCGTTATGCTGCCAAAGCAGCTTTTGAAATTTGTCAGGCATTAATTGATGGGAAGGATTATGATTTGGAAGCAGATATTCAAAAAATGCGCGAAATTCGAGAAGACGAACGCTTGGGGCCAAGTACAGGCTCTATTGTCGAAGAAGCTGAAGCCCGTGGTATCCCATGGATTCGTTTAAATAAATATTCTCTTTGCCAATTGGGTTACGGTGCTAATCAAAAAAGAATTCAAGCTACCGTAACTTCTGAAACTAGTAGTATTGGTGTAGAGATTGCTTGCGATAAAGAAGACACAAAATACCTTTTGGAACAAGCGGAAGTACTTGTTCCCCGGGGCGATATTATTGGTCGCGAAAGTAGCTTGGAAGCTTCTTGCAGATATGTTGGTTTTCCTTTGGTTGTAAAACCTGTAGGGGGAAACCACGGTCGTGGAATTACAGTAAACATTAATAATTACGAAGATGCATTGGTGGCATTTCACGCCGCGAAAAATGTTTCCTCAAAAGTAATTATTGAAAAATATATTACTGGTGAAGATTACAGATTGTTGGTTATAAACAATGTTTTGGTGGCTGCTGCAAAGCGAACCCCAGCAAATGTTGTTGGTGACGGAGAATCAACAATAAAAGAGCTGGTTGACAAAGTTAATAAGGATCCGCGTCGCGGTTATGGACACGAAAATGTACTTACAAAAATCACTATTAATGATTTGACCAAAACCATCATTGCTGCCAAAGGGTATACGGAAGATTCTGTTCCTCAAAAAGATGAAATAGTAATATTAAAAGATACCGCAAATCTAAGCACGGGAGGTACAGCGGAAGATGTAACAGATATTTTGCATCCGTCAAATGTTTCAATGGCAGAACGAATTTCAAAAATAATAGATCTTGACATCTGTGGGATAGATATTATGACCACAGACATAAGCAAACCATTAGAAGAAACTGGAGGTGCAGTGCTGGAAGTGAATGCTGGCCCAGGATTTAGAATGCACTTGGCCCCAACATCTGGTTTGCCCAGAAATGTTGCCGCTCCAGTTGTCGATAAACTATTTCCACAGCAAGGCAATACAGGAAGAATACCTATTATCGCAATTACAGGAACTAATGGAAAAACAACAACAACACGCCTTATTGCACATATGGCAAAAATGAAAGGCTACAGAGTGGGTTACACAACTAGTGATGGCGTGTATATTCAAAACAGATTATTGATGAAAGGTGACTGTACAGGTCCTGCAAGTACTGAATTTGTTCTGAAAGATCCTACTGTAAATTTTGCTGTCTTGGAATGTGCTCGTGGCGGACTTTTACGTGCTGGGCTCGGTTTCAAAAAATGTGATGTTGGTATTGTAACCAATGTTGCTGCAGATCATTTGGGGCTTAAAGGTATACACACTGTGGAGCAACTGGCGAAAGTAAAAGGCGTAATTCCTGAAACAGTTTTACCAGATGGATACGCTATTTTGAACGCCGATGACGATTTGGTTTATGATATGCGAAGAAGCATCAATTGCAACCTTGCTCTTTTCTCTATGGATGAGGAAAACCCTCGAATAAAAGCACTTCAAAAATTAGGCGGGATTACTGCTATTTATGAAAACGGATACGTTACACTTTGTCGTGGTACATGGAAAATGCGCATTATGAAAGCTGAAGATATTCCATTGACTTATGGTGGAAAGGCAACTTTTATGATTCAAAATGTACTTCCTGCAATTATTGCTGCAAATGTTCGAGGCATAAGTATTGAAGATATGAAAATGGCTTTGGAAACCTTTATTCCATCGGCTTCGCAAACACCAGGAAGACTGAACCTTTTCAAATTTGAAAATTTCAGCATCTTGCTTGATTATGCACATAACCCAGCAGGAATGCGGGCGCTACAAAAATTTACAGATACTTTGGAAGCTACCGAAAAAGTAGGAATTATTGCTGGTGTGGGTGATAGAAGAGAAGAAGATACCAATGAATTGGGTAGCATAGCTGCAGAGATGTTTGATGAAATAATCATTAGGCAGGATAAAAATCTTCGCGGAAAATCGGAAGAAGATTTAATAAAAATGCTGAATGATGGAATAAAAATGAGCGATCCAAACAAAAAAACGACTATCATTCCTTCAGAAAAAGAAGCCATTACGCATGCAGTTAAAAATGCCAAAAAGGGTTCTTTGATTATTTGTTGCAGCGATGTAATTCCGGATGCTCTGGATCTTGTAATGAAATTTAAGGAACTAGAAAGCAAAGGCGAAATGATCTTTGCACAATAAAAAGCAAAAGTCGCTCCTCCTCAAAAGCGACTTTACTTTTTAACACTGAAAAATGAAAACAATTTGATCACGATTGGTTTCAGGTCAAAACTAATAGCTTACTATTACCTTATCCTTAATTCAGCATTATTAAAAAACTATTAAAAAGAAAGCCACACCCCACCGTGGCTTTCTTTATTAGAACAATTGAAATTTTCCCAATTGCAGTTATTTATTTTGAACTTTTTTGAAGTCTTGAATTTTTCATTTGAAAAAGTTAAGAAACCAAACCTTAATGCTCCTCTAATATATACTGTTACAGAAGAATCGTTATAATTTTTTAGTGAAAGGCCTGTTTTTTTTAGTGAAGTTTACTTATTGTCTGTGCAGCAATTGCTTAAGCTCGGGTTTTTTTGAATTGCTTACGGGTATCTCAATATTGCTTATGAGCAAGGAATCTGCTTTCAATCCATCAATTTTCAGAAGGTTAACAAAATAGGAGCGATGTGTTTTTATGAATCTTTCAGTATTTAGTTGGGACGCCAAAAATTTAAGTGTTTTCGGCACCAAATATTCCCGATCTAAGGTCACCACATAACAATAATTATCAAATGCTTTTAGATAAAGAATTTGCGATTGTTTAATTTTATGAAGTTCATTATTTGCCGAAAAAACAAGATATTCCTCATCTTTTTTATAATTACTCCAGGTTATTTCAATATTACTTCTTAAACCATTTTCCGTAAATGGTTTTACAATGTAGCCCAGCGGCCTTGTTTCCTTTACTCTTTGTACTGTATGTGGATCTGTTTGTGAAGTTAAATAGATGTACGGAATTTCAAGTTTGTCTAGACTTTCAGCAAGGTGCACCCCGTCCTTTTCGCCGTCTAGTTGAATGTCCACAAGTACAAGATCTGGATTATTGGTTTTTATTTTTTCAATGGCTTCCTCAACATTGTCGGCATTTCCACAAATGGTGTAGCCTTGTTTTTTCAATGCTGTTTCAATCGTTAAAGCAATTAAGGGGTCGTCTTCTACAATGTAGATTTTTAAATGGCTCACAGATGATTTTTCTTAAAGATACTAAAGTATTTCAAACTTTTTTATTTTCAGAATAACTTTGGTTCCATTATTTACAGAAGAATTATAGTTTAAAGTGGCTTTTAATTTTTTTGAAAGGGCATTCATCAATTTTATTCCGAAGGAAGTCTCTTTTATTTCTCCTTCAAATCCCTTTCCGTTATCTACAACTTTTAGAAGAAGTTCATCATCCTTTTTTTCAAAATCTACCGAAAGAATGCTTTCTGGAGTTATAGTTGAAAAGGCGTGCTTTAAGGCATTAACTATCAATTCATTCAAAATAAGGCCAATAGGTGTAATGGTTTCAATGCCGAGTATTATGGACTCTATATTTAGTTTATAGGGTAAAGTTTCTTTTTGAAATTGATGGGTTTCAAAAATATCTTTGGTCAAAGCTTCCAAATATTCTTTACTATCAATGCCCACCAATTGGTCTTTGTTGTATAGCCTTTGATGAATCAATACCATCGATCGAACTCTGTTTTGAGCTTCGCGCAGTGCAATTTGTGCTTCTTTATCTACCATATTTTCAGATTGCAGATAGAGAAGTGAGGAAACTATTTGGAAGCTGTTTTTTACACGGTGATGGGTTTCTTTTAGAAGCACATTTTTTTCGTCAATAGTTGTTTCCAAAAGTTTTTTCTGTTTAGCCAAGGATAGATTCTTTTTTCGATTCTTATAAAAGAAAAATCCTAAAAATGCTGCAAATAAAAATCCGATACTGGCAAGTATGGAATATAGTCTTCCTTCTTTTTCACTAGCAATTATTTCAGCATTCTTTACCGCTGAGGTTTTGTTGAATTCATACTGCATTTCCTGCTGTGTCTGCTTCTTTATATTTTTTTCGTTAAATATTTTTTCGCGCGCATCCACGAAAAGTTCATAATTTACAAGCGATTCGTCATAATTTCCCATTGCTTTATAGGCTACATACAAACAGTTGCACGCTTTTGAAAACACTTGAAGGTTTTCGGTTGAAGAAGTGATTTCTTTCGACTTCATACAATCCATAATTGCTAAATCATACTTCTTTTGTTTCAGATAATGATCGCCTCGATATGCTAGTGATTCAGCAAGTTTTCCTGATATATTGCTGCTTTCATAAAATGAAATGGCGTTATTTAAATAGGGTAGGCCTTCATCAAAATTATTCAGATTTGTGTGTGCAATACCAATATTCAAATCTGAATTTACGAGTAACAATTCTGGAGCCCGACCTTTTTCTTTCAATTGTTTGCCTTCAATAAAAGCATCCAAAGCCTTGTCATACTCTTCAGTATTTAGGTAGAGGTCTCCTTTGTTGGTTCTAAAAACTCCAGCAGCGATATAGGATTTGTCTTGCATAGCAGTTTTATAACCTTTGTCATAATAATAGCTAGCCTTTTCATATTCCTCCATTTGATTGTAGAAATTGGCTATGCTATTGTCCAACGAGAGGCGCTCTTTTTTGTAAATTATCTTTTCATCGCTTACCAGACTTGTAGTATCTACTTTATCCAGAAATTCCTTTGATTTTAATGTAAGGGAAAGTGCTTTGGGCATATCTCCTTTAAGTACATATACCCCGCCCTCTGTATTTAAGACGGAAGACCTTAAAAACGGAAGTTCGTCATCACGGATAAAGTCTTTTGATTTTTGAATATAAAAAATTGAAGAGTCTAAATTTGTATTGTAATAATAATAGTTAGCGTAGTAATAGTAGGTGGTGGCAAGTAATTTGGGGGTATTCTCTTTTTTTGAAATCTCTTCAGATTTTTTGATGAGTTCTAAACTACCTGCCCCATAACGCAGTTTGCTTGTAGCTCGACTTAAAGAAGTTACTTTCCCATCTGCTGTTGGGATTTTTTCTACAGTATTTAAGATAGAATCTATAACCGCAGTATTAACCCTTGTTTTTTCTTGAGAAAAACCAGTGATTCCTGTTATAAAGATCAAAAGTGAAAGTGAGGTTTTCAAGTTTTTGTAATCTTTTTCTAAGATACTATATTAATTATCACAAAACCTAACAACTTGAAATTTATAGACTTGGAATTTTCTTTTTCCCTTTCAATATTCCAAAATAAAGTATGTAACAGTAACAGGCAATGACTAAAACCAATGCCATTTTAAATCCAATATTATCTGTCAAAAATCCATACATCGGCGGAATTACAGCGCCACCAAAAATGGCCATACAAAGTAGACCAGAAGCCTGAGGTTTTAAATCGCCCAAACCATCAATAGTTAATACAAAGATGGTTGGGAACATTATTGAGTTGAAAAGTCCCACTGCGAGTATTGACCACATTGCCACAAGTTCGTCTGTATTCATAGAAACCAGCAACAACAATACCGCTAAAAATGCAAACACTGAAAGTACTTTCGTAGGCTTCATAATTCGTGTAAGATAAGCTCCTATGAACCTTCCAATCATTGCGCCACTCCAATAAAAAACAACGAATGCCCCAACAATTGCTTTGTTGTCAATAGAGTTTAAATCAGTATTTAATAGATTTTCGGCAATATATTTCATTGTTGAGTTTTCTAAAATAACTTCAGAAAGATTCATGCTGAGGAAATAATTGACCAAAAAACTACCGATTGCAACTTCGGCGCCAACATAAAGGAAAATCCCGAGTGCGCCGAGCATAACGATTTTGTTTTTCAGCAATTTTCCGTAAGCGCCCACGGGACTTTTTTCTAAAATTTTTGGAAGTTTTATGAATACGAATAGTAGCGCCAAAAAACCTATAAATGCAGCAATAAAAAGAAACGGTGTTTGTACAGCGGATGCTTCGGAAATGTAATAAGCGCTTCGGTCAAGATCTGTCAAGACTGAAATTTCTTTAGAAGACTTAATAGTATCGCTCAACAAAAAAGAAGCACCAATTAAAGGAGCGATAGCTGTTCCCAAGGAATTAAAAGCTTGAGAAAGATTTAAACGGCTTGATGCACCGTTTTCACTTCCCAAAACTGAAACATATGGATTTGCTGCTACCTGTAGCACCGTTATTCCACCTGCGAGCGTAAAATAAGCAACTAAAAATATCCAAAACTCCCTTTCGGAAGCGGCGGGGTAAAAAAGCAAGCAACCAACAGCCATTGTAATCAAGCCGACAATTATCCCTTTTTGATAACCAATTCGCGAAAGTAGCGCTCCTGCAGGAAGAGAAATCACCAAATAGGCCAAAAAGAAAGCAAATTGAACCAATACCGCTTGAAAATAACTGAGTTCAAAAACGTCTTTTAACCGTGGAACCAAACTGTCAACCAAAACGGTGATAAATCCCCAAAGGAAAAAAAGCACAGTAACGGTAATAAATGCCGAGTGGAAGGATTTTTTTTCAGTCATAAGTTGGTAGTTATTGATGCTATTTTTTATTATAAAAATCTGAAGGAATATTTTCGTTCTTTTCGTTTTGATATTTCGTTACCCAAAACCCATCGTGAATAGCATAATAACCTGTTTCACCTCTTTTGTTTACAGCAATATAGCCCACTTGAAAATCTTTATAATTCGGACTTTTTTTGATTATTCTTCCAATAGCTTCTTCGCAGGCTTCTTGCGGAGTTTTGCCTTGGCGCATTAATTCAACAATTAAAAAACTGCCAACGGTTTTTAAAACTTCTTCGCCCAGGCCCGTTGCAGTAGCACCACCCACTTCATTATCTACAAAAAGTCCCGAACCAATTATTGGGGAATCGCCAACGCGACCGCCCATTTTGTATGCTAGACCACTAGTTGTACAACCTCCTGAAATATCACCATTCTTATCGATAGCCAGCATCCCTATAGTATCGTGATTTTCTATATTAATGATTGGTTTGTATTTTGAAGTCTTTTTCCATTCCTCCCAAGCTTTTTTGGATGCGTCAGTAAGTAGATCTATAGGTTTAAATCCTTCGGAAATCGCAAATTGCTCTGCGCCTTTTCCAGCTAAAATAACATGCGGCGTATCTTCCATTACTTTTCTTGCCACGGAAATTGGGTGCATAATATTCTGAAGATAGACCACGGCACCATAATCGCCTTTGCTATCCATAATGCAAGCATCCAGTGTAACATTTCCATCACGATCTGGCAGTCCGCCAATTCCAACGGATTGTCCTTCAGCATTAGCCTCTTCAATCATACAGCCCTTTTCTACAGCATCAAGTGCAGATTTCCCTTCCTGCAAAACGCGCCAAGCTTCTGCGGTACTATCATTTACGTTCCAAGTGGCGATTACCAGCGGAAAATTGGCAGTTTCAATCTGAGTGGATTTTTCTTCTGAAGAAAAAATATTTTTTTCCGAAGCAAAAACTGAACTTCCCACAGCAATTCCAAAGGTGGATAGGGAAGCATTTTGAATGAATTTTCTGCGTTTCATAACATTTTAATTTTCAGTTTTATCATGTTTTAATGTACTTCTATTTCGTCTACAAAAAGCCAAGCTTTTCCACCATACCCCAAATGACCTTTCGGAAGATCGCCAAAATTCTTTGCGGTAATTTTTAGATATTGGATATTTTTATTTATTTCGAATTGAATTGTTTTGATTCCCGATTCTTCCGAGGGTTTTTCGGCATCGATTTTTTGGATTGGCAGCTCCGTAAAATCTTTTCCGTTTTCTGAAACGGAGCAGGAAATTTCCGTTGGATAAAAAATCCAGCTGCGTTGATCTTGAAGAAAATTCACCGAAACCGTTTTCACTTCTTTTGAAAAACCTAAATTAACGGTAGCCCTTAAGTCTTTATCGTGATACCCTTGCCAAGCACCGGTTCTAAAATCAATTGAACCGCGAACCCCATCAATCAATGCGTTTTTGCCACCGCCGTTGTATTGGTTGGCGTATTCTGTTTCCAGTGTTATGCTGAGATTTGGGTCAATTTTATAAAAATGGGTTGAAAGAATGTTGCTTTCTTTTCCAAAACCATTGGAGGCATATGTTTTTAATTCTGTTTCTTCTGAAATTGTAAATGGTCCACTGTACATTCTAAAATTACTATTATTTAGACTGTAAAAAATTTCGGTTTCAGACGGAACAACATCCAGCGAAATTTCAGTTTCATTTTTGAATGCCACACTTCCCTTTGAAATAAAAGGGGCAGGAACAATCAAGTTTTCGGTAATTTCTGTTTTTGGAATTTCATCATCTTTAGAAGCCCAATTTGAAGGAGTATTCGTCATTTTAAAGACCAGTTTTCCTCCATTCATAATTTCGGAATGCTGTATGAAACTTCTTTTTAAAGACTTTCCGTTCAGTTTTGCCGAAGCGATATATTTGTTTTCACCAGAAATGTTTTCAGCCTCAATTTCAAAGGTCTTTCCATCTTCTAAATTAATTGTAGCTTTTTCAAACAAAGGCGTCCCAATAATATATTGGTCGCTAGCCGGGGTGACGGGATAAAATCCCATCGCGCTGAAAACATACCAAGCACTCATCTGTCCACAATCTTCGTTGCCAGAGATTCCGTCTGGAGCATTTTGGTACATTTCATTTAATATTTGGTGAACCTTTTCTTGTGTTTTTGCTGGATTGTTTACAAAATTATAGAGATAGGACATATGGTGACTCGGCTCGTTTCCGTGTGCATATTGACCAATTAAGCCTGTAATATCAGCCTGTTCGCGCCCCGAGGTTTCATTTTTTGCAGTGAATAGTTTGTCGAGCTGTTTTTCAAATTCAGCTTTACCCCCCATTAAATCTATCAATCCCGAAATATCTTGGGGCGCGTAAAAACTATATTGCCACGAATTTGCTTCGGTATAATTGAAATTCACTTCATACGGATCAAATGGTGCAAACCAAGTATTTCGAAAACGACCACGCATGAACTTAGTTTCGGGGTCATAAACGTTTTTATAGTTTTGTGCTCTTTCGGAAAAAATTTGAAAATCCTTTGTTTTTCCCATCGCTTTCGCCATTTGTGCAATCGTCCAATCATCATAGGCGTATTCGAGGGTTTTAGAAACTGATTCACTTTCTTCTTCCACCGGAATAAAGCCGAATTCCTTGTAACTTTTCAATCCCAATTTATCCTGCATTGCGCTGTTTTTCATCGCTTCCAAAGCTTTTTCCGCATCAAAACCGCCGATTCCTTTTAAGTATGCATCAGCTATTACGGGGACGGCGTGATAGCCAACCATGCACCACGTGTAATTAGCTGCCAATGGCCAGATTGGTAGAATTCCACCTTCGTCATATTTTGCTAAAAGTGAATTGATGAAATCAGAAGTTCGTTCTTTTTCAATAATGGTGTAAAGCGGATGTGCGGCACGATATGTATCCCAAAGCGAAAAAACCGTGTAGTTTTCAAAATCATTGCTTTGGTGGATTTTCAAATTCATTCCTCGGTAACGACCATCAATATCTTGGTAGAGGTTTGGTGCTAACATTGTGTGATAAAGCGAAGTGTAAAAAATGGTCTTCTGATCGTTATTCTGGGTTTCGACTTCTATTTTTTTCAGCTGATTTTCCCAAGCCGTTTCGGCTTCGGTTTTTATTTGCTGAAAAGATTTATTCCTTATTTCTGCTTCTAAATTTTTCTTAGCGCCAGCTTCGTCAACTGCAGAAATAGCGACTTTTGCTTCAAGTTCATTTCCTTCTGAATTATCAAATTCAAAAGCTGCTTTCACATTTTCGCCTTTGGTTTTATCATTTAAAAAAGTCACGCTTTTATAAGGTCTTGAAAATTCAATATTGAAGAAAAGGCGCTGGTCTTTTGCCCAAGCCTCGGAATGACGATGGCCAGAAATTTCGGTTTTTGAAATATTATTTATTTCAGAACTCAACACTTTGTCGCGATGTTCGAGATCGAGAATTACAATCTGTTTTGAGTTATTTGGAAAAGTATAATGGTGAATTCCGCTTCTTTTGGAAACTGTTAGCTCCACTTCAATATTTGTTTCATCTAATAGTACTTTGTAAAAACCCGGAGAGGCAGTTTCATTTTCATGTGAAAAATGGGCGCGGTAGCCCGAGTTTCCATCTGCGCCGTTACTGAAATTTACTGTATTTGTAGGCATCAAAAGTACATCGCCATAATCGCTGACGCCCGTTCCGCTGAGGTGGGTGTGTGAAAATCCGTAAATATATTCGTCACTATAATGATAACCACTACAACCGTCCCAGCCCTCTAAACGTGTGTCCGGGCTCAATTGCATCATTCCGAAAGGCATCGTGGCACCAGGATAGGTATGGCCGTGGCCGCCAGTGCCAATAAAGGGATTTACGTATGAGCTTAATTTTTCGGAAGAACTATTTTCCTGGGAAAAACAGAAAATAGAAAAGAGAATAAAGATAAGAGAGGAAATATTTCGCATTTCAAAAAAATATTTTGAAAAGATACTAAAACAGTTAAAATAAAGTGAAGTAGCATTTCAGTTTTTTGAAACATACTATCTTTAAAAATTCTATCTATGCTATGCGTTGGTTCATTTTTATAATCATTTATATTCTTGTTGATATTTATGCCTTTCAGGCTGTAAAGACGATTACAAAAAGTCCGTGGTTTCATGGATTTTATGTTTTCATTTCACTGGCTGTATTGGCCGGACTGATTTATGAATTGTCGTTTTTTGGTTCCGCAAAAATGATGGAAGCTCCAAAAATGTATTTCTTTGGAATTTTTCTCGCTGTATTTGTACCAAAGCTATTGCTCGTCATTTTTATGTTCGGCGAAGATGTTGCCCGTTTTTTTGTTGGTATTTTTATGAAAGTTTCCGGAAGTACTGAAGCAAATTTCATGGCTTCGCGGAGAAAATTTGTGAGCACTATTGCATTGGGAATTGCAGCCATTCCTTTTGCATCGCTTCTTTACGGAATGGTTCAAGGCAAGTACAATTATAAAGTGCTTAAATATGCTTTGGAATTTGATGATCTTCCAGATGAATTTGACGGTTTTACTTTAACTCAGATTAGCGATGTGCACAGCGGTAGTTTTGACAACCACCGCAAAGTTGAATATGCCGTTAATCTTATAAATGAACAGCAAAGCGATGTGATTCTTTTTACAGGTGATTTGGTTAACAATGTCGCAGATGAAATGAACGATTGGAAAATACTTTTTTCAACTTTGAAGGCTCCGCAAGGTGTTTACTCTATTTTGGGGAACCACGATTATGGTGATTATGTAAATTGGAAAAGTGCTACTAAAAAAGCTGAAAACCTTGAGAAGTTGAAATCACTTCAAAAAGAAATGGGTTGGGATCTGCTGCTGAATGAAAATAGATATTTCGAAAAAAATGGGCAGAAAATTGCTTTGGTGGGTGTTGAAAATTGGGGCGAAAACGGTTTTAAACAAGCTGGTGATTTAGACAAAGCCTGTGAAGGAATTTCAGATAGTGATTTTAAAATTTTGATGAGCCACGATCCATCACATTGGCAGGCAAAGGTAAAGGACGATCCACGACATTTTCATTTAACATTGAGCGGCCATACACACGGAATGCAATTTGGAATTGAAATTCCTGGAATAATAAAATGGAGCCCCATAAAATATAGGTATAAAAATTGGGCAGGAATCTACGAGGAATTTGGAAGATATATAAACGTGAACCGTGGTTTCGGTTTTTTGGGCTATCCAGGACGTGTTGGTATCTGGCCAGAAATTTCTGTAATCGAACTTAAAAAAAGGCAGAATACCGTATAATAATCGGGAAATGTTATATTTGTAATACAATTGTTCAAGTAACACTATAGATAGATGTCAAAATTTGGAGAATTAATTGAAACCCGCGTCCCAGTATTACTGGATTTTTATGCAGAATGGGATGAGTCTTGTAAAGAGATGCATCCCGTTTTACGAGATGTTGCCGCTGCACTTGGTGATAGGGCCCGGGTGATAAAAATAGATATAGACAAAAATAAGGAACTTGCCGAAGCACTTCGGGTGAAAGGTCTTCCTACATTGATGATCTATAAAAATGGCGAAATGAAATGGCGCCAAAGCGGAGAACAAGATGCCAATACACTTATTGGGCTTGTTAATGAGTATGTTTAAAGGCTTATAGTCAAATCTAATCTTTTCAATTTTTCCCTCCGAGTGTTTATTAATATTTAAACATTTAAGTTTTCCTGTGTATATTCTTAGCAAGTTTATCTCTTGGTTCAAATTCCTACAAAATGATTCAAGAGACATAATTTCTTCGTTAAAATGACAGTTTTTTCTGATTAATTTACCTAATTTTGTCGGAAAAATCTTTACTTAATACCCAACGCTATGAAATTTTCCTACACAGGGTCCTGCTTTTTTGCAAGATCTATTCTTTTTGCATTTTTATTTTTTTCAATGATCTCACAGGCACAGGTTGGTATTGGAAATACTAATCCAGATATTTCATCAATGCTTGATATTACTTCTACCTCAAAAGGGCTTTTGGTACCTCGAATGACTTCTGCACAAAGATTGGCAATAACTACACCCGCCAATAGTCTTTTGGTATATGATATTGACGTTAAATCTTTCTATTATTATGATTTACCTACTACCACTTGGGTAAAAATAAATTCTAGTTCCAATCAAAGAAACAATTATAAATTAATTAAATCTGTTGCAGATTTGGCTCCAGAATTAGCAGCGGGGGGAGGTTCAAAATATTTACTTCAAACAAATACTTTGTATGAAATAAATGGACAAATCACACTGGCTTTTCCAATAGATTTAAATAACGCCTACGTTTCTGGTCTTGATGCAAATGAAGATATATTAACAAGGGCAACTGGACCCATCTTTCAAGGCAGTACTGGCGGAAGTATTCGAAATGTTACTTTAACAGGTGGTGGAAGTGCCTTTGACATTACAAGTGGTTCGTCTTTATTGGTTCAAAATACAGTTATAGCAAATTTTGCTAATGTGGGTACAATTGCCAATGTAGGTTTATATTTTGGTAGTATTGTTCAATTTATTGGAAATACAACAGGTGTAACTTATACGAGTATTGGAAATCTTTTACTGAACAATCAAGCGTGGTTAGATACAAACAATGGAACATTTGAAACCTTTACAGGCACCTTTGGGTTAATTGAAAAAGTGAGTGGCTTTACTATTGTCAATGACTCCGATGTAGCAATAGATGTTAGTTCAAATCCTACCGTAGGTAATGGAGTTTTACAAGGAACGGCTTTTTCAGGAACGACTTCTGCCCCAGGAGGATATATTAAAAAATATACTTCTGGGTCTTACACAGGTTTTAATTTTAATAAAAATTGGTCGGTTAATAGCCCTGGGATTCCCAGAGAATCTGATGATGTCGCAACAGGTAATATAAATTTAACTGCTTCGATATCAAGTCCAGTAACTACTACATTAACTGGAACAGGAGTATCCAGTAGAAAAAAGTTGAATGGACCTACAACTTCCACTAATTTATTTAGATTTGAAAGAAGTGGAAATAATAGACTTATATATAAAGGAAATAAAAAGAGGTTCTTTCAAGTGAATGCATCACTTTCATTTTCAACAAGTTTTACTGGGACTCCATTAGTTACTACGTATGTATTGTATATAGCAAAAGGAAGTGGTTCAGGTTCAGCTTCAGTTATTCCGGAGACTAAGGTTTATGGAAGACTTACTACCAGCACAAGTGAAGTTATAGCAATTCCAATAGTGGGTACTATCGAGTTAGACACAGATGATTTTATTGAGGTTTGGGCAGAAAGAGAAAGTGGAAATGGAAATATTGAAAGTGCCTCATTAAATGCAACTATAAATTAAATACAACTACTAAAAAAAATACTTAAAACCTTCGGCAACACATACCGAAGGTTTTTTTCTGCCTTTAAGCTATCGTGAAAAACCACCACACTTCCGGGCTTGATATTTTTCAAAACATTTTGGAGGCATTCTTCTTCAGAAATGTTCGTATCAAAATCATAGCTGATTATATCCCACATCACAATTTTAAACCCTTTCTTTTGAAGCGTTTTAGCCTGCTTTGAAGTGATTTTCCCGTATGGCGGACGAAATAATAATTTTGAATTCTGAATTTTGAATTCTGAATTGTGCATCTGTCTTTTAGCTTTTTCAATATTCTCAATATATTCAGAAGTAGATGTTTTCCAACCGTTCAAATGATTGAAGGTGTGGTTGCCCACGGAATGGCCTTCGGAAAGAATTCTTTGGAAAATCTCGGGATGTTTTTGAACATTTTCGCCTATGCAGAAGAAGGTTGCTTTTGCGTTGTGTTTCTTAAGCTCATCTAAAACCCAAGGGGTCACTTCTGGAATTGGGCCATCGTCAAAAGTTAGGTATACAGAATTTTTGGAATGCGAAAATGCCCAGATTCTTTCAGGGTATAACCGCTGAATGAATCTGGGCATTTTTACTAAGTTAAACTTCAATTGTTTTAATTTATTGGAACTTTCTTTTCAATCTTTTTAGTGGGCTCTTCTTCCATTTTTTTCAAAAGATTTGAATCCAAAGGTATTTGAACAGTAGAATCCTTTTCAAGGTCTTTGTCTATATCCATTGCTTCATCTGGCGAATAGAAATGACGGAACAATTTCAAGTAATCATTAAACTCAGCTGCTTGGGCTCGGGCATAAGTTTCATCATCATACATCACTACCAGCTGAACTAAGCTTCTATATCGCTCCATGTCACTTATAATGTCTGAAGCAATGGCGCGCTGTTTATTGAATTTCAAGCTATTGTAATAGGTCAAGTGTTCTTGATACATTCTGGAAACATCTTCATACACCTTACGTGCTTTTTCCTTTTTGTCCAATTCGTAATACCCTATAACGTATGGCTCTAACAAACTGTAATATTCAAAATATTTCACAGGCATTTTTTCCATAGCAAGGTCCAATATTTTTTCGGCCTTGTCTTTTTCGTCATTGTTTATTAAAGTTTCAGCAAGACGCGCAAGGTTGCTTCGGTAGGTAATGCCGTTTCTTCTTGTTTCAGTGTCATGGTAAATATCCGGACTGCCGCTGTTCCCCCAATCCCAAGACATAACAATATCATACATTTTGTCAGCGTCAATTCGGCCCATATCAAAAGGACTACGTTTGTTTATTGGAGTTTTTATTGGAACTAATTTATAAACCACACCATCTAATTGCAGATAATCTTTCATCCATAGATAGTCATCGTCGCCAAAGCTTCCGCCGCTAAAATAAATTGGGCGTTCCCAGTTGTTATTGGCAATGATGTCCAGCATTAGCATTCGGTTTTTATAAATAACATCGCCTTTCAAATTAATATCTATATACGGAACAATTTTATCAGCATCTTTTGGGTCGACAATTCCGTTTCGTAGGACTGCATCTTTATCTACAGGCACACGGATTACTTTTGAAGGGAAGGTATTTACTTCCTGCCCGCTTGGAAGTTCCATTTGGGTTGCGGGACTGTCGTTTGCTACAAAATTCATCCAGGTCTTTATGTCAATAGTATCCTGGGTTGTTTTTTGATAGATTAAAAAGTCACGTGAACCCCACTTGTATTTATCGTGAGTTAATTGTGAAGGAATTGGATCGCTTGTGAATGCTTTTTTCTTCATATCGTCAATATACCAATCTGTTTGGAACAGACTAGTATTAACAATGCGTACATCTTGGCGATAACCTTCAATATTCTGTGCATACCAAAGTGCAAAAGTGTCATTATCTCCAATAGTGAAGAGTATTGCGTTTTTGTCGCATGAATCAAGGTACATTTTGCCCATCGATTGTGTGGTATAACGATTGCTTCGGTCGTGGTCGTCCCAGTTTTGGGTTGCCAACAAAACAGGTGCCGCTAGGGCTGAAACAATGAGTACTAAGGGAAGTGCCACTTTTGGTTTCAGATAATTTTTCATAAGGTCAAACAGCGCATACACTCCATAACCTATCCACATTGCAAAAACATAGAAGCTACCAACTAAAGCATAATCACGCTCGCGAGGTTCAAAAGGTCTTTCGTTGAGGTATATCTTTAAGGCGAGTCCTGTGAAAAGGAATAATACCAGTAATACCCAAAAACTTTTTTGATCGTTCTTAAAGTGAAAAACTAAGCCAATAATGCCTAAAATAAGAGGAAGAAAAAAGTAAGTATTACGCGCCTTGTTATTTTTCATATCAGATGGCAGTTTGTCCTGATTTCCTAATCTGAGCTCATCAATAAATTTTATGCCACTTATCCAATTTCCGTGTAAATCTGTGTATTGGCCTTGCACATCATCTTGTCTTCCCGTGAAATTCCACATAAAATAGCGCCAGTACATATACCCAAACTGGAACTCAAACATAAACTTCATGTTCTGAAAGAAAGAAGGTTTTTTGATGTCTAGATATTGGCCAAAATTCTTCAGGAACTTGTCGTAATCGTCTTTATCAACCAATCCTTGGTTGTTGGCCTGTTTAAATTTATTGACTTCATCAACAAGTCGCGGTTCGCTTAAGTATTCACTTTTAACCGAAAAATCAAGCCCACCTGTAAATTCCATATAGTTTGATGCGTGCTCTGTACTCCACATTCTGGGCAGAAAAGCCTTTTGCGAATCCTCCGTATTTTGGCTTGCATTTTTGTAGTTGTTTACGATCACGTATTTACCTGTCGTCTCATCTTTTTCGTACTTAGGCTTGTCGTCTTTATAAGGGTTGTTTTCATCAAGTCCTACATAGCTTTCAGTGAAAAGAGGACCGTAGAATAAATGCGTTTCCGGATATTGCTCACGGTTGTAATAGGCCAGAAGTTCACGGGCGTTATTAGGGTTGTTTTCGTTTATAACTGTACCGGCATTGGCACGAATTGGAAGCATCAACCAGCTGGAAAACCCTATGAAAATAAAAAGTACGCAAAGAAGCAGTGTATTTAATTGCGCAAATCCCTTTTTTCGTGTTAAGCGTAAACCGTAAACGAAAAGAACGATGAATAGTATTGCAGCGAAAATAGTCCCAGAGTTAAAAGGAAGCCCGATGCTGTTTACAAAAAACAATTCCGAAGCACTGAAAAACTTCATGGTCATTGGCAATAGAAGCTTAAAAATGAATAATAGAATAGCTACAGTGACAATATTGGCAATTATGAAATTTTTTACAGTAATGGTTTTATAATGTTTGAAGAAATACAAAAATCCTATGGCGGGAATGGTCAGTAAAGCCATAAAGTGGATCCCAAAGGAAAGCCCGATGATAAACGCAATAAGAATTACCCAGCGATTGCCGCGAGGCTCTAACATTTCGCGTTCCCAACGCAGCGCGGTATAGAATAAAACGGACATTAAGAAGGCAGCACTTGCATAAACTTCCGCTTCAACAGCATTGAACCAAAAACTATCTGTAAAAGCAAAGGCGAGCGAACCCACTGCTGCACTTCCAATTATGGCAATAGCACTTGTCCTATCAATTTCTTGGTGTTTTGAAACCACATTGGTAAGCAAAATGGTTAGTGACCAAAACATAAACAGAATAGTGAATGCACTAGCAAAAACAGACATTAGATTAATGGTGAGCGCTATATATGAAGCGTCTGGTGCAAAAATGGAGAAAAATGCCCCCAAAAGCTGAAAGAGTGGTGCTCCTGGTGGGTGACCAACCTCAAGGTTACTGGCTGTAGCAATATATTCGCCACAATCCCAAAAACTTACCGTCGGCTCTACCGTTAGCCAATATGTAGTAAGAGCGATTGCAAAAACAAGCCAACCGGTAATTTTGTTCCATTTTGTAAAATTGAAAGAACCCATATATGCATAAAATTTTAATGGGACGAATTTACTAATAATATAGATAGCCCCAAGTATCTAATTGATGTAACGTGCAATATGATGTGATATTTTTAACATGAAAAAGGTTTGCGTATAACAAACTGCATTTTTTGTATAAAATATTTGTACAAGACAAACTTTGTATTAAATTTGCACCTCCCAAGCTAAAAAATATTTTTAGTTTAGGTGGGCGAAAGCTCAATGTTTTTGGAATTGGCCCATGGTGTAACTGGCAACACGTCTGTTTTTGGTACAGAAGAGTCTAGGTTCGAGCCCTAGTGGGCCAACTAAATGAAACCTCAATCTTGAAAAAGATTGAGGTTTTTTATCTTATGTAACTTCTTCAAATAATAAAAAACCTTTTGTTTCACGAGACCGGGGATGGCAAAATTTCAAAAGTTTCTTGCCTTTGGGTTTTTTGCAGTTTTCAGTTTGCATATCCCAATTATAAAAATCGGTTGGGGGGTTTTTTATTTCTAAGTTTGAATAATATTTTAATATGTTTGTGAAATCTAATAACCATTAAATAAATTAATTATGAAAAAACAATTAATGCTGATTGCCTTGATGCTTTGCACTTCTTTAATGTTTTCACAAAAAGTGAAAGTAACAAAAGGTGATTTCAAAAACCTAAAAGGAATTGCTGCCTACAATCTCGAGTTTGATTATTCAGACCTTTCCATCCCAAAATACAAATCTGAAGAAGAGTTTCTACAGGATAAAATGGCAAAAAGAGATGAGAAAAATCCAGAATCTGGTGAAAAATTCAAGGAATCTTGGTTTGCTGACCGCCCAAATCGTTATGAGCCTAAGTTCATCGAATCATTCAACAAACGTTTTGACGATGGTGAAATAAAAGTAGGGAAAGACATTGGCGCTGAATATACAATGAAAGTTCACACCACAATGATGTACGCTGGTTACAACGTGGGTGTGGTTAGAAAAAACTCAAAGATAGAAGCTACTATTTCGGTATATAAAACTGGAGATCCAAGCAACGTTATTTTTTCAGCAGATTATACCAAAGTTGAAGGAAACGGAGCTTTCGGAATGGACTACGATTCTGGTTACAGAATTTCTGAAGCTTACGCGAAATTAGCTAAAGAAGTTGCGGCAAATATTAAGAAAAAGGCTAAATAAAAAATTAGCTCACCCGCTCGTTCTCCATATCAATAACCTTAGCAACCGTCTTTACAAGGCGGTTGTGGTTTTTTACAAAGGGATTGGTTTCATCCCAAACATAGCCCGCAAGTACTGCACAAATCTGCTCTTTTATCACAGGGTTTTCAGGACGGTGGAAAAATATTTTTTGAAGATTGCCCGAGTACCATTCGCTAACATAAGTTCTGAAAACATCAACACCTTTCATTATATAACCAGTGTAATCTTGTTCCCAGTCTACTTTTTCATTATTCAATTCTTTGGTAATTAATTTTGCTGCTTTCAATCCAGACTCAGTGGCAAAAGTAACACCAGATGAAAATACTGGATCCAAAAACTCAGCACTATTACCCGTGAGTGCATAGCCTTTTCCGTAAAGTTGTTTTACAGCTTTTGAATAGTTTTTTATTATATGTGGTTCAAAAAGAAATTCTTGATCTTTTAACCTGTCGTAATAGTAATCAGAAATTTTCAGCATTTCACTTAGCTTTTCAGCATTTGTGCCTTTAAAGGATTCAATAAACGCTGTAGGCCCAACAAATCCAATGCTCGTGTTTCCGTTAGAAAAAGGAATCACCCAAAGCCATACTTCGTCTTTCACAACATCAAAAGTAATAAGTGTGCCTTCAACACCGTCGGGGCGTTCTGTTTCCTTTACATGGGTATAAATAGCCGAATTCGGGTTTAGGGTAGAGGGTTTTTCCAAATCCAGTAAACGCGGTAAAACTCTTCCATAACCACTGCTATCGATGATGAATTTTGCTTTTATGTTATATTCGTTTCCTTCTTCATTTTTAACTGTTGTTGTGGAATTTCCATTCTCATCAAATTCTACCGAAGTAACTTCGTGCCCAAAGGAAACATCAACCCCTTTTTTTACGATTTCTTCGGCAAGGGTATTGTCAAAATCTGCACGTGGAACCTGCCAGGTGTAATCCCAGCCGGGAGTGTGTTTTTTTCCAAAATCAAAATTACAAACAATATCATCTTTTAAAAATCGTGCTCCAGCCTTAATTTCAAACTTCTGCTCCATCAAACAATCTAAAAGCCCGGTTTCCTCAAAGTGATCCATGCAACGTGGCAAAAGACTTTCACCAATCACAAAACGTGGAAACTTACTTTTTTCAACTACTTTAGCGCTTATTCCATTGTTTTTTAAGTAGGAAGCTGCTACACAACCCGAAGGTCCTGCACCAATAATTAACACATCAACAGTAATATCATTCATATTATTAAGATATAGATTGTTAAAAAATTCTAAATTTGCAATCTAAAGTTAACAATTTATTTTAGACTATAATTTAGTAAACATTTGATTCAACTATAAATGCCAACATTACAAGGAAAACTGGAAATAGCCGATTTTGATAAAATAATCTTTAATGGTGAATCCGTCCAACTTCACAAAGATATAATAGAAAGGGTTCAAAACAGTTTTGAATTTCTGAAAGAATTTTCTGAAAACAAAATTATTTACGGTGTCAATACGGGTTTTGGTCCCATGGCGCAATACAAAATAAAAGACGACGAGCGCATTCAGTTACAGTATAACCTTATCCGCAGTCATTCTTCTGGCACGGGAAATCCAATTCCAGCACAATATGTTCGCGCTGCTATGCTTGCGCGTTTAAATACTTTGAGCCTTGGTAACAGTGGCGTTCACCCTTCAGTTATTAAGTTGATGGGCGAATTATTAAATAAGAACATTATCCCTCTTATCTATGAGCACGGTGGTGTAGGGGCTAGTGGCGATTTGGTGCAGCTTGCCCATTTGGCTTTAGTGTTGATAGGCGAAGGCGAAGTTTTTTATAAAGGAGAGCTTAGAAAAACGGAAGAGGTTTTTAAAATTGAAAACCTTCAACCCATACAAGTTGAACTCCGCGAAGGATTGGCATTGATGAATGGAACTTCAGTTATGACTGGTATAGGGGTTGTTAATGTGCTTTACACAAAACGTATTATGGACTGGATGATTAAAGCATCTTCTGCCATAAACGAAATTGTAAAAGCCTATGACGATCACCTTTCGTTTGAACTGAATCAAACCAAAAAGCACAACGGGCAACGCCAAATTGCCGAAAAGATGCGCGACCATTTAAAAGACAGCAGCCTGACCCGAAAGCGGGAGCATCATTTATACAATGGAAATGTAAACGATGAAGTTTTTGTAGAAAAAGTGCAGGAATATTATTCGTTGCGTTGTGTTCCTCAAATCTTGGGGCCTGTATTGGATACCCTGAATTCCGTTGAAAAAATATTGATCGAAGAAGTAAATTCAGCAAACGACAACCCAATTGTTGATGTAGAAAAACGAAATGTCTATCACGGCGGAAATTTCCATGGCGATTATGTTTCCTTGGAAATGGACAAACTGAAAATAGTGGTTGCAAAAATGACGATGCTTTCCGAGCGCCAATTGAATTATTTACTGAATTCAAAGTTGAATGATATACTTCCACCGTTCGTTAATCTGGGCAAGTTGGGATTGAATTTTGGAATGCAGGGCGTGCAATTTACAGCCACTTCTACCACCGCAGAAAGCCAAATGCTCAGTAACCCAATGTACGTGCACAGTATTCCAAACAACAATGACAATCAGGATATTGTTAGTATGGGAACAAATGCTGCGTTGATTGCCAAGAAAGTGATTGAAAACGCTTTTGAAGTAGTTGCAATAGAGCTTATAACAATCGTCCAAGCAATAGAATATTTAAAGGTTCAGGACCAAGTTTCGTCGGAAACCAAAAAAATGTATAATGAAATCCGAGCCATAGTACCCGTTTTCAAGGAAGACGTAACAATGTATCCCTACGTGAACAAGGTGAAAGAATTTTTGATGGATTCTACAAAATAAGAACGAAATATTTTTGTAAATTGTTCGTCTCTCCTCATCTAACTCAAAACGATATCATTATGAAAACAATTTTTTCTTTCGCACTTATTTTTTCACTAGTAACAACCGCAGTTTTTGCACAGGAACTGGCTTTGGTACGTGACAACGATTTGTTTGGTTATATAAACAAAACTGGCGCATATGCTATCCAACCACAATTTGAAAAGGCTGCTAGCTTTTCAGGCAAGTATGCTGCAGCTATGAAAGACAAAAAATGGGGATTTATAAATACTTCTGGTGAATGGGTAATTCAACCAACGTATGATCGGGTAAAAGAATTTAATTCTGGTTACGCTGTGGTAATGCAGAATGATGAATGGAAATACATTAACAATAAAGGGGAAGCCTTAAATATTCCCCCAACCGATAAAGTTTACGATTTTGATAATGGAGTAGCCATAATTAAAAGTGGCGAAAAAATTGGTTTAATAGACACAAGCGGTAAAGCCATTCTGGAACCAAAATATGATGAAATTAAAGGTTTCAATAACGGATATGCAAAATTCAAAAATGGTGAAACTTGGGGATTGCTAGATAAAAAAGGAAAAGTATTTGTTCCGGCAGATTATAACGAAATTGGCGATTTCAGCAAAAACGGAATTTGGGCCAGAAAAGGTGATAGTTTTGGCGTGCTGATTAACGAAACTTTTACTCCAATTAATGGTGTAGATAAAATTTGGGATTTCACAAACGATTCCCCATTAACGTATGCTAGAAGTAATAAAATGATGGGTTTCATAAACGGTAAGGGCGAATGGATAATCCAGCCCTCTTATGATAAGGTCCGCGCTTTCAACGCTGGTCTTGCGCCTGTGAATAAAGACAAAGAATGGGGGTATATTAATGAAAAAGGAGAAATGGTAATCGATACAAAATATAGAGATGCCGAAATATTTTCCGATAATGGCTTGGCCCCTGTGAAAGAAAAAAAACTATGGGGTTTTGTTGATAAAACTGGAAAATTAGTAATCCCAATGGAGTATGATATTTCAATAGGAATGTTCGGCTTTTTGCAAAGCGGATCTGACAAAGGCTTTATTGACGGCATTGCTCGCGTAAAGAAAAATAAAGAATGGGGCTTTATCAATGAAAACGGTGAAGTTATAGGCAAATGGCATCAAAATGCCGAAGCTTTTGTAGATACTTCGAAGTAAAAATAAAAAAAGACAATCTTAAGTCTTTGTGACTTTCCGAGAAAAAATTAAATGGAAGAAAAAAAAACAAAACAGAAATACGCATTAGTAACTGGAGGTTCACGAGGCATTGGCCGTGCAGTTTGTTTGCAATTGGCAAAAGATTTAGATTACAGCCTGTTGATTAATTACAATGGCAATAAAGAAGCTGCAATGCAGACCCTTAAAGAAGTGGAAGCGCTTGGCAAGAAAGGTGAAATAATCCAATTTGACGTAACCAACATTGAATCTGTTAATAAGGCATTTGACGTATGGCATGAAGCCAACAAAGACGCTATCATTGAGGTAATTATAAATAATGCTGGAATAACGAAAGATGGCTTGTTTATGTGGATGAAGCCCGAAGACTGGCACAGTGTCATCAACACTAGTCTGAACGGTTTTTATAACGTTACAAATGCGTTGATTCAAAAATTACTTGTCAATAAATATGGAAGAGTCATCAATATGGTTTCTGTTTCTGGACTAAAAGGAACTGCCGGGCAGGTCAACTATTCCGCAGCTAAAGGAGCTGTTATTGGCGCTACAAAAGCATTGGCCCAGGAAGTTGCAAAGCGGAATATCACTGTAAATGCTGTAGCGCCAGGTTTTATTAAAAGTGATATGACGGCTGAACTTGATGAAAAAGAGCTTAAAAAAATGATTCCAGCAAATCGTTTTGGAGAAGCTGAAGAAGTGGCGCATTTGGTTAGTTTTTTAGCATCACCAAAAGCGTCATACATAACAGGAGAAGTGATTAATATTAATGGTGGTATTTATTCATAAAACGAAGGAGACGTGAGAAGAGTAGTAATTACTGGAATGGGTATTTATTCCTGCATTGGTAAAAACTTGCAGGAAGTAAAAGAATCGTTATATAATGGAAAATCGGGGATTATATGTGACGGAAAACGAAAGGACTTTGGCTATCGCTCTTGTTTAACAGGCTGGGTTGAAGAACCCAATTTGAAAGAGCAACTCTCCCGAAGAGAGCGCGTGAGTTTAGGCGAAGAAGGAGCTTATGCATATGCCGCAACCGTTGAGGCACTTAAAAACGCTAAAATAGATCAGCAATTTCTTGACGAAAACGAAGTAGGTATTCTATATGGTAATGACAGTACAGCAAAATCTGTAATTGAATCTGTTGATAAAATTCGAGAGAAAAAGGATACTACTCTTGTGGGTTCGGGAGCTATTTTTAAAGCTATGAACTCTTCCGTTACAATGAACCTTTCAACTATTTTTAAGTTAAAAGGGATTAATTTTACAATCAGCGCAGCCTGTGCAAGTGGTTCACATTCTATAGGGATGGCCTATTTCTTAATAAAAAATGGATTGCAGGATTGCATAATTTCTGGTGGGGCACAAGAGATAAATGAACTTGCCATGGGCAGTTTTGATGGACTCGGCGTTTTTTCAACCCAACTTGACCCAACTAAAGCGTGTCGTCCATTTGATAAAGATCGCGATGGATTGGTGCCAAGTGGAGGAGCGGCTTCGTTGGTTATTGAAAGTTACGAAAGTGCGATAAAACGAGGTGCCCCAATTTTAGGTGAAATTATCGGCTATGGATTTTCTTCCAATGGCGAACACATTTCAACCCCAAACATTGATGGTCCTGCAAGAGCTATGAAAATGGCTTTGAAACAAGCAAACATAGATGCTTCCAAAATAGATTATGTAAATGCACATGCAACTTCGACACCAGTTGGCGATGCAAACGAAGCACTTGCAATTACTGAAGTTTTTGGCGAAAATGGTCCCTGTGTTAGTTCTACAAAATCTATGACGGGCCACGAATGCTGGATGGCTGGAGCAAGTGAAGTGATTTATTCGATGTTGATGATGGAGCATTCTTTCATTGCGCCAAACATAAATCTTGAAACACCGGACGAGGCTGCCTCAAAATTAAACCTTGTTAACAAAACGTTAAATAGAAAAATTGATGTATTTTTGTCCAATTCTTTCGGGTTTGGGGGAACCAATTCCGCATTAATTATTAAAAAGTGCACACATTAAAAATGAATAAAGAAGTTATAGTTGAGAAGATAAACTACTTTTTGGTAGATGAGTTTGAGGTAGAAACCGAAGACATTGAACCAAGGGCAAACTTAAAAGAGACTTTAGAGTTGGATAGCTTGGACTTTGTAGATTTGGTTGTTGCCATTGAGGCCAATTTTGGCGTGAAATTGACTGGTGAAGATTTCATTAATGTTATAACACTTCAAGATTTTTACGACCTAATTGAAAAGAAAGTTGCCTGAAATTGCAGTAATTATTTATGGCAGGTGAATGGGAAGGCAAAAGCAAAGGAACCGTTTTAGGGTATAAAATATTTATATTCTTTATACGAAAATTAGGTGTTCGCGCTGCATACGGACTGCTCTACTTCGTTGCTCTTTATTACGTATTCTTCGCCGGAAAAAGTACCCGTTCCATCTACTATTATTTTAGAAAAAGACTGAAATACTCCTCTTTTAAAAGTCTTTTTAGTATATATAAAAGTTATTACACCTTCGGGAAAACCATTATAGACAAGGCCGCAATTTCCTCTGGTCTCAAAAATAGGTTTACGCAAGAATGTGATGGGGTGGAAAACATTATTGATCTTCTTGATAAGAAACAAGGAGGCATAATGATTAGTGCACATGTAGGTAATTTTGAAATAGCTGAATTCTTTTTTGAAGAAATTGATACCCGTTCGCAAATAAGTCTTGTTACTACCGATGCTGAACATAAAAACATCAAGGAATATATGGAAAAAGTAACCATGCGTTCCAAGGTGAAATTTATTTTGGTAAAGGAAGATATGTCGCATATTTTTGAAATAAACAATGCGCTGACTAATAGCGAATTGGTCTGTTTCACAGGCGATAGATATATGAAAGACCAAAAAGTTTTGACGGAATCACTTATGGGAAAAGAGGCAAACTTTCCCGCCGGCCCATTTTTATTGGCGAGTAGGCTCAACGTTCCAGTGTTATTTGTGTACGTTATGAAGGAAACCAACAAGCACTACCATCTGTATGCCCGCCAAGTTGAAGTTAAAAACCGAGACGCTCAAGGACTACTAAAAAAATATACCCAAAGTGTGGAATGGATGCTCAAAAAATATCCCTTGCAATGGTTCAACTATTTTGATTTTTGGGAAACGGATGATTAAAAAATGAAAGAAGTACTCGTAATTTATTATTCACAAACCGGACAGCTTTTTGATATTCTGAAGAACATTGCTTCAACAGTTTCAGATAAAAAAGTAAATATTTCTTATTGCGAAATTGTTCCTAGGAAAAAATTTCCTTTTCCTTGGAAACAGGAAGAATTTTATGGTGCTTTTCCAGAAACATTCCTCCAAATTCCAGCGCCGCTGGAAGCGATTCCTCAGGAAATTCTTCAGAAAAATTACGATTTAGTAGTTTTAGGCTACACCACTTGGTACTTAACTCCTTCCATCCCTATCAACTCATTTTTAAAATCTGAAGAAGCAAAAAAAATATTAGGCAATACACCTGTTGTCACAGTTTCCGCCAGCCGAAATATGTGGATTATGGCGCAGGAAAAAATGAAGAAATTATTGGTTTCAAACAATGCAAATTTGGTTGGAAACGTTGCTTTAGTCGACAGAAATCTCAACCACATCAGTGTCATTACAATCGTGCATTGGTTGATGGGCGGAAAAAAGACCAAAATGCTTGGAGTCTTTCCAAAGCCAGGAGTTTCCGATAACGATATAGAAGCAGCTTCCCGTTTTGGATTTCCTATTAAAAAGGCTTTGATTCAAAATGAATATTCAAGTCTGCAACAAGATCTTTTGGATGTGGGTGCTGTAAAAGTAGATCCATCATTGATTGCCACCGATATTCGTGGAAATGTTGTTTTCACAAAATGGGCCAATCACTTAATTAAAAAAGAAGGTGAAGAAAGAAAGAAATGGCTCGTTTTTTTTAAATATTATTTGTTATTTGCAATATGGCTAATAGCACCAATAGTATTTGTTGTATTTTTGCTCACTTATTTTCCAATGTATCGTAAAATACAGCGGGATAAAGCATATTATTCATCAGTTGCATTAAAGCAAGATTAATGAAGAACGTATATATTACAAGGATTGCGAAGTTTTTGCCCAATGAGCCTGTGGACAATGAGGCGATGGAGGAAAAACTTGGAGTTATAAATGGAAAAACCTCAAAAGCCCGCCGCATTATCCTTCGGAACAACCAAATAAAAACACGTTACTACGCCATTGATAAAGATGGAAAAGTAACCCATAACAATGCACAACTTGCAGCAAAGGCAGTTGAAGCATTGTGCGATGAAACTTTCAACAAAAACGAAATTGAATTGCTGTCCTGTGGCACTTCCAGTCCAGACCAGATATTACCAAGCCACGCCGCAATGGTGCACGGCTTTTTAAAAAATGGAAATCTTGAAGTAAATTCCCCATCCGGCGCTTGCTGTAGTGGAATGAATGCTTTGAAATATGGTTATATGGCCATAAAATCTGAACAAGTGAAAAATGCTGTTTGTACAGGTTCTGAACGTACTTCATCGTGGATGAAGTCAGATATTTTTGAAGACGAAGTAGCACATTTACAAGAAATTGAAGAGCATCCCATTCTTGCCTTTAACAAAGAATTTTTGCGTTGGATGCTTTCCGACGGCGCGGGTGCTTTCCTTTTAGAAAGTGAACCTAACGGTCAAACGCCCCTTAAAATTGAATGGATGGAAGGCTACAGTTATGCGTTTGAACTTGACACCTGTATGTATGCCGGCGGTGACAAGCTAGAAGATGGAAGCCTAAAACCATGGAGCGAATACCCTGCAGATGTTTGGGGTAAAAAATCGCTTTTTGCTATGAAGCAAGATGTGAAATTGCTTGGTGAAAATATCCTTCAAAAAGGAGTTGCAAGCATGAAGCTGGCCATGGAAAAGCACAATATTACCGAAGACGATATTGATTATTACCTTCCACATATTTCTTCTTATTATTTCAAGGAAAATCTTTACAACGAAATTGAACTACAAGGCTTGCATTTACCATGGGAAAAATGGTTTTTGAACCTCCAAAGAGTGGGTAATGTTGGCGCGGGTTCTATCTATCTTATGTTAGAAGAATTGGTGCATTCCGGAAAACTTAAAAAAGGAGATAAAATATTTCTTCAAGTTCCAGAAAGTGCTCGCTTCGCTTATTCGTATGCATATTTGACGGTAGTTTAAATGGATGTATTTATCGAAAAAATAACGGATAAAGAATTCATCGGAAAATTAATTCCGCAGAAATCGCCGTTCGTGATGGTGGACAAGCTACTTCATTTTGAAGAAAAAAAGGTGGTTGCGGGTTTGACCATTTCCAAAGAAAATATTTTCACAAAAGACAATAAATTTACTGCCCCAGGCTTGATTGAACATATGGCCCAAACGGTAGCGCTTTACACTGGCTATCAATTTTTTTTGAAAAAGGAAGATGCGCCAACCGGCTATATTGGAGCAATAAAAAAAGCCGAAATTTTTGGACTTCCTTCCGTTGGAAAAGAACTTAAAACAACGGTAATAATTCTACACGATATTATGGGCGTTACCTTAGTAACGGCTGAAACCGAATGTGATGGAAAAATAATCGCTGCCAGCGAAATGAAAACTGTACTGGCTACTTAATGAAAGCGCCGAACGTTTCAAATATCGATATTTCCAATTTTTTGCCACATCGTGAACCGATGTTGATGGTTACCTCGGTGCTTGAAATTGACGAAAATTCAGTTTCAACCCAATTTTATATTTCTGAAAAATGTATTTTTTTGAAAGACGGAAAACTTTCTGAAATTGGACTTATTGAAAACGCAGCACAAGCCGCTTCGGGAGTGGTAGGACAAAGTTTTTTTGACAAGGACGATTTAGAAGGAAAGGGTAATAAATTGGTTGGCTACATCAGTGCGGTCAAGAAAGTGGAAATTTATGAACTTCCAAAAGTGGGTGAAACCATCATTACAAAAGCAAAACTTCTTTCCAGATTTGATACAGGCGAAATGACAATGTGCAGCCTAGAGGCCCAAACATTTCTTGCTGAAAAATTAATTGTATCTTCTACCATGAATTTTTTAATCCATGAAGTCTGATTATGAAGAAAAAAGAAGTGCCACAGGACAAAAGCAACTTGGAATCTGCAAATTTCAAGGAACTGTGTTATGCTGTTGATGACAATGGCGAATACACCACTGAAAGAAGTAGCGGCTGGGAACCAAAAACCGTAGCTTTAAATAATGCAATCGAAGAAATAAACGAGCGTATTGAAGATGCCAAAAAACGCGTAATTGCGGGCGAAACAAGTCCCATTGAATATTATATGGAACTCCACAAAATGGATGTTGGTATTTTGGCAAGCTACGTTGGCTTCTGGCAATGGAAAGTGAAGCGACACTTTAGACCGTCAGTTTTTAGAAAATTAAGCCATAAAACATTGAACAATTATGCTGAGGTTTTTGAAATTTCAGTTGAAGAACTTCAGAATATTTCAAAATAATGGAAATAGACTTTACCCACCACCAATCTGCCCACTGTGAAAATGGAGTGGTTTCGAACCTAATGAAACACAACGGTTTTAGCGTTAGCGAACCCATGGTTTTTGGTATTGGCAGCGGTTTGTTGTTTTGTTATATTCCGTTGCTAAAGGTAAATCATGCTCCTGTGATTACGTATCGCGCAATGCCTGGACATATTTTTAAAAAGTTCGCAAAGCGCACGGGCGTAAAAATGAAACGTGAAAAATTTAGCAACCCCAAAGACGCTAAAGCACGTTTGGATGAAAATCTTGAAAAAAATAATCCTGTTGGGCTACAAGTTGGTGTATACAACTTGGTGTATTTTCCAGATGAATACCGTTTTCATTTCAATGCCCACAACATGGTGGTATACGGTAAGGAAAACAATCGTTATTTAATCAGTGATCCCGTAATGGAAAACGTTACTTCCCTTTCTGAAAAAGAATTGGAAAAAGTGCGGTTTGCAAAAGGAGCATTTGCGCCAAAAGGACATATGTATTATCCCATCGCTTTTCCAGAAAAATTGGAACTTGAAAAGGCAATTGTAAAAGGAATTAAAGATACTTGCAAAGCAATGCTGGCGCCAGTTTCGTTTGTTGGGGTTAAAGGAATCCACAAAATAGCAGCCTTAATTCGAAAATGGCCAAAGAAAAAAGGAATTAAAACTGCAAACCATTATTTGGGACAAGTAGTGCGAATGCAAGAGGAAATTGGCACTGGCGGTGGCGGATTCCGTTATATTTACGCAGCTTTTTTACAAGAAGCTGGTAAGCTTTTAGGCAATGAAAAGCTTATTAAACTTTCAAAGGAAATGACCGATATTGGTGATTTGTGGCGTGATTTCGCCCTTGAGGCATCGCGTATTTATAAAAACCGTAGTGCTCAAACTGACAGCTACAATAAAGTTGCTGACCAATTAGATCATATTGCCGATTTGGAAAAAGTGTTCTTTAAAAAGTTGAAAAAGGCAATTTAAAAATTTTCTTTTTTCAGAGTTTATGGCAAAATGATAGAAATAAACCAACTTTCAAAAAAATATAAGGATGCCGAGAACTTTTCGGTAAAAGACCTTGATTTGAAAGTTGAAGATGGTGAAATTTACGGATTGCTCGGTCCAAATGGCGCTGGAAAAACTACGTTGATTTCAATGTTAACTTCTTTGCTGAAACCCACTTCTGGTTCATTCACAATTAACGGGTTGAATTTTAAGGAAAACAAAAACCAATTAAAACAATTAATTGGTATCGTGCCGCAGGAATATGCCTTATATCCAACGCTTACCGCTTTTGAAAATTTACAATACTTTGGAAGTATGTATGGAATTAAAGGTAAAGTTCTTAAAAAATCCATCAATGAGCATCTCGAGGTAATGGGGCTTTCAAAATTTGCCCATAAAAAGACAGATACTTTTTCCGGAGGCATGAAACGCCGCGTAAACTTGATTGCTGGAATACTTCACCAACCCAAAGTGTTGTTTTTGGACGAGCCCACTGTTGGCGTAGATGTACAATCAAAAAACGTAATAATTGATTATTTAAAATTGCTAAATACGCAAGGAACTACAATTGTTTATACTTCACACCATTTGAACGAAGCGGAATTTTTCTGCACCCACGTAGCCATAATTGACAATGGCGAAATTATTGTAAAAGGCATTCCTTCGCAATTGATAAAAAACCAAACAGGCGCCAACAATCTTGAGGATGTGTTTTTATCACAAACCGGTAAAGCCCTTCGCGATCATGCATAAACTTTGGACTTCCACATATAAAGAAATGCTCTTGCTGGTCCGTGATTTGGGCGGAATAGCTATTCTTTTTATAATGCCAATTTTATTGCTGATTGTAATTACTTTGGTTCAGGACAGCACCTTCAAAACCATAAGCGATATTAAAATTCCTGTGCTTTTGGTGGATAATGACAATGGCGAAGTTTCAAAAAATATTATTGAAAACCTTGCAGAATCCAACTCGTTTGAAATTATTCAAAAATCTTCTGAGAAAGAAGCAAAAGAAGCAGTTTTCTCAGGGAACTATCAACTTGCAATAGTAATTCCCAAAAATCTTTCAGCTTCGCTTCAGAGGAAAGTTGATCAAAATGTGGAAGGAATTTTATCAAAATTTGGACTGGAGGAAGATACTTTGAATATTACAAAAGAAGTTATTTCGCAAAAGGAAGTCCGTTTGTATTTTGATCCCGCAACACAAGTTAGTTTCAAATCTTCGGTGAAGAATGGTATCGAAAAAATGATTTCAAAAATTGAAACACAAAGTATTTACAAAGCTTTTCAAACAGAATTGGACGAAGAAGATTCAGAACCAATTTTCGACACTGAAAACTTTATTGCTTTCAAAGAAATTCTTCCAACAAAAAACAACGAGGAAATCATTCCAAACTCAGCCCAGCACAACGTTCCAGCATGGACATTGTTTGCTATTTTCTTTATCATCGTTCCACTTTCCATCAATTTGGTAAAGGAAAAAAACCAAGGCACTTTTGTGCGTTTACGCACTCAGCCGGTTAATTACGCCACAGTTCTGGGCGGAAAAACTATTGTTTATTTGGGTGTTTGTTTAATACAATTCACGTTAATGTTGCTTGTTGGAATTTATCTTTTTCCGGCAATAGGCCTTCCAGGAGTTGATGTTTCGGGAAAATTGCCAATGCTTTATATCGTTGCTATTTTCTCTGGTTTGGCTGCAATAGGCCTGGGATTGCTTATGGGAACCATCGCAAATACACAAGAGCAGGCTGCTCCGTTTGGAGCCACGTCGGTCGTTATTTTGGCTGCACTTGGTGGGGTTTGGGTCCCCGTTTTTGTAATGCCGAAGTTTATGCAATTAGTTTCCAAAATCTCCCCGATGAATTGGGGCTTGGAAGCATTTTACGATGTTTTTTTAAGAAATGTTGGATTTGTTAAAATCCTTCCCGAAATTTCGTTATTATTGTTGTTCTTCCTCACAACAGTCATAATAGCAATAATTTATAATAGAAAAAAGAATGCCGTCTAACACTAAAAATGAAATAAGCTTTACTTCTGAAATCCGCGTTCGTTTTACAGAAACCGACCCCTTGGGGATTGTATGGCACGGCAACTATATCCAGTATTTTGAAGATGGTCGGGAGGCTTTTGGACGAGAACACGGGATTTCCTATTTGGAACAGAAAGCAAATGGATACACTTCCCCAATTGTAAAATCTTCGTGCGAACACAAGCTACCTTTGCGTTATGGCGATGTGGCAACTATTAAGACCAACTTTATAAATTCGCCCGCGGCGAAAATGATTTTTCACTATCGAATTTTTGATCCAAAAGGAAGGCTTGCCTGTTTGGGCGAAACCATCCAGGTTTTTTTAAATGAAGAAGGTGAACTTTCGTTAACCCCTCCAGAATTTTTTGCGAATTGGAAGAAGAAAATGGGGCTTTAAAAAAATGGTAAAAACATATCTTTCATATAATAATATTTATAGCAGCTTAGGTTTTAACAGCGAAGCGGTTGTAGAAAATATTTCGAAAGGTGTGTCGGGACTTGATACATATGAAGATGCTTCCCTGTTGCCCGAGCCTTTTTGCGCTTCACTAATTTCTTCGAAAAAAATAGAGAACGAATTCAACATGATTGGAGATGCTTCAAAATTTACGAAGCTGGAGCAAATGATGATTCTCTCTCTGAAAAAAGTGGTTGATGCTTCAAATATTCCCTTAAATGAAAAAGTAGGCTTGCTGATTTCAACCACAAAAGGGAATATCGATGTGCTTGAAAAAGAGAGTGATTTCCCTGAAAGCAGAGCTTATTTGAGTGAACTTGGAAAGACAATCCAAACCTTTTTTGGATTTAAAAATGAAGCAATTTTGCTCTCAAACGCCTGTGTTTCTGGCGTATTAGCTATTTCTGCTGCAAAACGTTTTATTTCAGAAAAAAAATACGATTATGTTTTTATTGCCAGCGGCGATTTGGTGACGAAATTTATTCTTTCTGGTTTCAATTCGTTTCAAGCTTTATCGGCAGCGCCTTGCAAACCTTACGATAAAAACCGTATGGGAATTAATTTAGGGGAAGTGGCGGCAAGTGTTCTGGTGACTATCGATGAAAAAAACCTACCAGAAGAAGCTGTTGAAATTTTAGGCGATGCAACCTGTAACGACGCAAACCATATTTCTGGTCCCTCGCGAACAGGCGAAGGACTTTTCCGTAGTGTAAAGGCTGCACTGCAAGAAGCAAATATAACTTCTGAGAATGTCGATTACATTTCGGCACACGGCACTGCAACTCCTTTTAATGACGAAATGGAATCTATTGCTTTCAGTAGATTAGGGATGGAAAAAGTGCCGCTGAACAGTTTAAAAGGATTTTTCGGACATACTTTGGGTGCATCTGGGCTATTGGAAACCATTGTGGGAATGCATTCTATGAAAAAAAACGTACTTTTTATATCCAAAGGATTTGACGAACTTGGCGTTTCAAAAAATATAAATATCGTCAAAACCAATACGCCAAAGAAGTTAAACATATTTCTTAAAACTGCTTCAGGTTTTGGAGGCTGTAACACGGCGGTGATTTTAAAAAAAGCAAACAACTAACCAACCATAAATGCAAACAACCATAAAAAAAATGAACGCCATTGAAGCTTTAGAAGAAGCACATCGGATTGCTTTCGCGCCGTTCATTTTCCAGGCTTCGGTATCGCTTCGGAAATTGGGCATACTCGATTATATTTTTGACCAACGTGACAATGGCGGTCCTACCATTAACGAGATTTCAGAAAAACTTTCCCTTAGTCCTTATGGCGTTGGAGTATTGTTGGAAATTGCGGAAACATCTAACATAGTAACCAAAAATTTGGACAGTAAGTTTGAATTGACAAAAGTTGGCTATTTTTTGAATTATAATACCACAACCAGCGTAAACCTCAATTTCACTCATGACGTTTGCTATAAAGGATTGTTTTATTTGAACGAGTCCATTAAATCGGGAAAACCGGAAGGGCTGAAAGAACTTGGACAATGGAATACTATTTACGAAGGCTTATCGCAACTTAAGCCTGCCGAGAAAAAATCTTGGTTTGATTTTGACCATCATTATTCTGACGATATTTTTGACGAAGCGCTCGAAATAATATTTAAAAGAAAACCAAAGACACTTTTTGATATTGGTGGGAACACAGGTAAATTTTCATTGAAATGTTGTAATTTCAATGAGGATGTGGACGTGAAAATCATCGATTTGCCTGGTCAGTTGAATGTTGCATTGAAAAATGCGGAAAGTAATGGATTTAAAGATAGGGTTTCTGGCCACCCTATTGATTGGCTTTCAGAAAACCCACAAATTCCTAGTGGGGCAGACTTGATTTGGATGTGCCAATTTTTGGATTGTTTTTCCGAAGATGAAATTGTGAAAGTATTAAGTACTTGCGCAAATTCTATGGATGATAATGCTGAATTGATTATTGTTGAAACCTTTACAGATAGACAGCATTTTAAGTCATCACAATTTATCTTGGAAGCTACTTCACTATATTTTACAGTACTTGCCAATGGCAATAGCAAAATGTATCCTGCAAGTGTGTTTTTGAAATTAATTGATAAAGCTGGTTTGAAACTAAAAGAAGATATCAAATTAGGCGAATATCACACAATGTTGATTTGCGAAAAGAAATCTCCAGAGGAAACTTTATAAAAACTTTAAAATCAAAATAAAAGTTGAACGAAAAATTTCACATAAAAAGTAATTGCCATCTTAAAAACCAAATGGTTTCTTTGAATGGAAATGTTCTTTTTAGTGATAAATCTGAAGATTTTCCAACCTTTATAAAAAACGCATACAAGTTTTTCAAAACAGATTATTCCAAGTTTTTCAAAATGGATAATCTAAGTAAACTTGCTTTTTTTGCCGCAGATGTTTTGTTGAAAAATGAAAACTTAAACGAAGAAGAAAATAATATTGCCCTAGTTTTTTCAAACAATGCTTCTAGTTTGGATACAGATCGAAAACATCAGGCAGCTATTGAAAATGAGACCGAATATTTCCCCAGTCCGGCGGTTTTTGTTTATACTCTTCCAAATATTTGTTTGGGAGAGATAAGTATTAAACACAGGCTGTATTCTGAAAATAGTTTTTTTATCTTTGACCGCTTTAATGCAGAGCACTTGCAACTGTATGCAAACAGTTTATTGCGTAGTGTAAAAGCCGAAAAAGTACTTTGTGGCTGGGTAAATTTTGATAAAAATAACTACGAAGCCTTTCTCTATTTAGTTGAAAAAGAAGGCGTTTTTGAACATACAAAAGAAGAAATAACCAGATTATACAACACATTATGAGCGAATTGAAAGAAGAATTAAAAGCAAAAATCATTGAACAATTAAATCTCGAAGACGTTTCAGTTGCTGAAATTGCAGACGACGATGCACTTTTTGGTGATGGTCTTGGATTGGATTCCATCGATGCCTTGGAGCTTATTGTGATGCTCGATAAAGATTATGGAATCCGCTTAAGCGACCCAAAAGAGGGAAGAAAGATTTTTGAATCTGTACAAGTGATGGCAGATTATATTGAAGAACACCGCACGAAGTGATTTCCTAAGAAAATTTTATGGGTAAAGGCGTAGCCATAACCGGAATGGGTATTATTTCTGCCATTGGCAACAATGTGACAGAAAACTATGATGCGCTCATAAACTGCAGAAAAGGTATCAGCCGCGTTGAAAATATTGAAACTGTTCAGCGAGATGAAATTATGGTTGGGGAAATTAAATTCACGAATGATGAATTGATTGCCAAACTTAATCTTCCACCTGAAAATAATTATTCTCGTACAGCAATGCTCGGTGCTATAGCAGCAAAAGAGGCCATTGCCAATGCAGGAATAACCGATATCAAAAAATACAAAACAGGTATCGTTTCCGGAACTAGCGTTGGCGGAATGGATATGACTGAAAAATATTATTACAAATATCTTACCGAAAAAACACCACAAAAATATATTGAAAGTCATCACGCGGGCGATTCCACACAGAAAATCGCTGAGCAATTGGGGATTGAAGAGAGCTTGGTAACAACAATTAGTACCGCTTGTTCTTCCGCAGCAAATGCAATTATGCTTGGCGCGCGTTTAATTAAATCTGGGAAATTAGATAGAGTTTTGGTCGGTGGCGCAGACTGTCTTTCAAAATTTACAATCAACGGTTTCAAAACTTTGATGATATTGAGTGATACCTATAACACTCCTTTTGACGAAAACCGAAAAGGTTTGAATTTAGGGGAAGCCGCTGCATTTTTGGTTTTGGAAAGTGACGAAGTTGTTAAAGCCGAAAACAAAAGAATTCTTGCATATGTAAAGGGCTATGGCAATGCAAACGATGCCTTTCACCAAACGGCATCTTCCGATAATGGCGACGGCGCCACATTGGCAATGGAAAAAGCATTAAAAGTTGCAGATTTAAAGGCTTCAGATATAGATTATATAAACGCCCACGGAACTGCCACTGGAAATAACGATCTTTCAGAAGGCAGGGCGATACTTCGCGTTTTTGGTGAAGATTTACCGGAATTTAGCTCAACAAAAGCATTCACAGGACACACTTTGGCCGCGGCTGGAGCGATTGAAGCGGTTTATTCCGTTTTGGCACTTCAAAATAATGTGATTTTCCCAAACCTGAATTTTAAGACTCCGATGAAGGAATTTTCAATGATTCCACAAACGGAATTGAAAGAAAAAGAATTGAACACGGTGCTTTCAAATTCACTTGGTTTTGGAGGGAATTGTTCTACAGTAATATTTTCAAAAGAAGCGTAATGAAGAAGGTATACATAAATAGCATCGCTTCCATTTCGCCCCAAAAAACGTATGATAATAGTATGTTTTTGGATAAAATTACTGATTACAACGACACCGTAATTTTTGCAGTTGATCCAGATTACAAACAATACATTCCGCCCGCCGCCGCTCGTAGAATGGCAAAAGGCATAAAAATGGGCGTGGTCGCTTCCAAAATTGCGATGGACGAAGCAGGAATAGAAACTGTGGATGCAATAATCACAGGAACCGGAATGGGTTGTATGATTGATTCCGAGAAATTTGTGAGTGCCATTATTGACAATAACGAACAGTATTTAACGCCAACATCCTTCATTCAAAGTACCCACAATACTGTTGCTGGGCAGATTGCATTGGGAATGGAATGTAAGGCTTATAATTTTACCTACGTACATTCGGCGATTTCGTTTGAATCTGCTTTGTTGGATGCAAAAATGCAACTCGAAAACGACGAAGCGGAACATATTTTGGTTGGTGGTGTTGAAGAATTGGGAGATCATACAACAAAGGTGCATCGTGTCGTTAATCACATAAAGCCAGAGCCTGTAACTATTTCAACGGTTTTAAACTCTAAAACGGAAGGTGCAGTTTTCAGCGAAGGAGCCAATTTTTTTGTTGTTTCCAATGAAAAACAAGAAAGTTGCTATGCGGAATTGGTTGCCGTTGAAACTTTTAATACACTTCCAAAAGAAAAAGTATCTGAAACAATTGAAAGCTTTTTGATAGAAAACAATGTGAAAGTTGAAGACATTGATGTTGTCGTTTTCGGAAACAACGGAGATGTTGATTTTGATACATATTACAATCAACTTTCCGAAAGTAATTTTAGCAATATCCAGCAAATTTTTTACAAACATTTGGTTGGTGAAAACAATACTGTTTCTGCTTTTGGAGTTTGGTTGGGCTCAAAAATTTTGAAAACCCAAACAATTCCAAAAATTATAAAAATTAACGAAATCAAAATTCCAGAAATTAAAACGGTTCTTTGCTACAACCAATATCGTGGCCAAAATCACAGCCTTGTTTTACTGAAAAAATGTTAAGGTTCTATACCATAAACGCGCTGGCTTTAGTAGTGTTTTTTGGACTGCTACTCGCAGGTTTCTTCGGTGATATTCCGGCATGGCTATATGTTGTGTTTGTTTTTATCTGGGTTATGATTACTGCTATTGGGTCTTTTCAAATTAGATTGAACTATCACCTAAAGTCGTTGAATCACCATTATAAAGTTTCGGAAAACTATATTTCAATCACTTTTGACGATGGGCCAAATCTAGAATTTACGCCAAAAGTTTTGTCGCTTTTGAAAGAATACGGCGTAAAAGCTACTTTCTTTTTAATAGGAAGAAATGCAGAAAAGTATCCTGAGTTAGTTCAGCAAATAATAAATGAAGGTCACACAATAGGTAACCATTCGTTTTCGCATTCCAAGAACTTTGGATTTTTTTCTACAGAAAAAGTTACTGCTGAATTAAAAAAAACAAATTCAATATTGAAAGAAATTACTGGAAAGGATTTGAAACTTTTCCGTCCACCTTTTGGGGTGACAAACCCAAACATCAAAAAAGCTTTAAAAAACACGGAACATTATTCAATCGGTTGGAGCAAACGCAGCCTGGACACGATAAACCTTTCCGAAGAAAAAATTTTAAAACGAATTACATCCAATTTGAAAAAGGGAGATATTATTTTGCTCCACGATAGCAGTGCAAAAACCATTGCCGTATTGGAACAGTTATTGCTATTTTTGCAATCGCACAAATTGCAGTCGGTTCCAGTGGACCGCTTACTTGAAATTGAAGCCTATGCGTAATTATTTTTTATTGCTATTTTTTATTATTGTCGGTAGCTCAATTCAGGCGCAGGAAACTGCGATGAGTGCTTCAGAAATTACTGCTTTTAAAGAAAAGGTAATTGCCTCAGCAAAAACGACCAAAACTATTAAAACTGACTTTGTGCAATACAAGCATCTCGATTTTTTGGCTGATGATGTGAAAACTTCAGGAAAAATGGTTTTTAAAGCACCTAATCTGGTAAAATGGGAATATACGAATCCATATAAATACAGTGTAATTTTTAAGGAAGATCAATTGCTAATTAATGATGGTGGAACCAAAAGCAAGGTAGATATAGGTAATAGCAAACTCTTTAAAAAACTGAACCAACTGATCGTTAATAGCGTAAAAGGTAATATGTTCAACGATGCCGATTTTACCGTTTCTTTCTTCAAATCTTCAAAATACAACAAAGCGGTTTTTATTCCAAAAGACAAGAAAATAGCTGTTTACATAGCTTCGTTTGAACTGCTTTTCAATAAAGACGATGCTCAGGTGTATGAAGTTAAAATGGTGGAGCCTTCGCAAGATTTTACACGAATTATTTTCAGTAATCGCGTTTTAAACAACACAGTAGATGATTCGATTTTTAGCAATTAGTTTTCTGTCAATTTTTGGATTGGCTTCGTGTTCCTTAAAGACAACAGAAGGCTTGCGACAAGTGCATTTCAACAAAACTGAAGTTGAAAATCCTTATTTTTCGAATTCAGAAATTGATTATGTTTACAAGGCTAAAATTGAAGTTTACGGAAAGAATTTTGGCGGAATATTGATCTTAAAAAAAATTGGACCTGAAAACCACCGCATTGTTTTTACTACCGAATTCGGCAGTAAGTTGTTTGATTTTCAGTTTGAAGGCGATACTTTTACAAAGCACTTTGTGGTTGAAGATTTGGACAAAAAATTCATTGTCAATATTTTAAAAGATGATTTTAAATTATTGGTTGCCGAAAGCGCCAAAGTTATAGCCGTTTATGAATCTAAAAATCAACGGATTTATAAAACACAGGCTGATGAAAGGTTCAATTTTTATTTTTTGGATGATAAGTCCGAAAAGCTCACAAGAGTTGTAAATACGTCAAAAACGAAGGAAAAAGTGGAAATTGATTTCATTTCTTCCGAGGGAAAAATTGCGGATACAATTGCTATAAAACACAACAATATCAAGTTAACCATAGACTTGGAAAAATTTAAAAAGGAATAATATGCTTATAGAAGGATTATATAAAGTTATTTCAACCGAAAACACTTCCGAAGGGATTCTCTCAAAAGTCCATTTAAACAAAGACCATGCTATTTTCAAAGGTCATTTTCCAGGAAATCCTGTAATGCCGGGTGTTTGTATGATTCAAATTATAAAGGAGCTTACCGAGGAGGCAACGGGTAAAAACTTGTTTTTGGCAGTTTCCTCAAATATAAAATTTATGGCAATTATTAATCCTGAAAAAAATTCAGATTTACAGATTGCTATTGATATTTTTCAGGAAAATGGCGAAGTGAAAGTAAAAAATACAACTTCGTTTGAAGATACAGTGGCGTTGAAGCTTAGTGCTACATTTAAGGTTATTGACTAATGAAATATCTATTACTTCTATTTTTTTTCATCTCTTTTGCTATGAATGCTCAAGATTTGAACGAAATCCGTTCAGAATATCCAAAAGCAGTGGAGAGTTCTGAAGTCGCTAATAAGCTTAATGCAGCACTTGCAAGTGTAAAAACCCCAAGCAAACCTATTTTACTGGCTTATAAAGGGGCGGCTTCAACCTTGAAAGCAAATTTTGCCAAATCGAGAAGTGATAAAAAAGAATTTTTCAAAGAAGGAGTTTCCTTAATTGAAAGCGCCATAGAAGCTGAGCCTTCAAATATTGAAATTCGTTACATCCGTATGAGTGTTCAGGAAAACTCACCTCGTTTTTTGGGTTACCATAAAAATATTGAAGAAGATAAAGAGTTTATATTGAAAAATTACGCGAATGGTTCTTCAGCTAAATCTAAGGAAATCGTGAAAAATTTTGTGATTAATTCTGAGAATTTTTCTGAAAATGAGAAAGCAATGTTTTAATAAAGCTGATTTTTATTAAACAAAAAGAGTTCTTGAATTTTATTTTAATTCCTAAAACTTATATTTACTTTGTGCTTTCTATGTATTTGCGGTGCAAGATTGACTGTAAAGGCATAGATAACGCAAAGAAGCAATTCCCAAATGAACCAAAATCTAATTTCAGAAAAACTTAAAAACCTGAAATGTTGTGTAATTATTCCCACCTATAATAATTACAAAACATTACAAAGGGTTATTGAAGGGGTTTTGGTATATACGGAAGATGTTATTGTTGTGAACGACGGATCCACAGATTCTACCTCCGAAATACTGGTAAAGTTTCCGCAAATCCAACAAATTCATCTTACGGAAAACATAGGTAAGGGCAATGCCCTGCGCCAAGGATTTAAACACGCTGATAGTTTGGGCTATCACTACACCATTACCATTGACAGCGATGGGCAACATTTTCCCGAAGACATTCCAGTTTTTATCGAAGCACTGGAAAAGGAAGCTAATAAAGAGGTCTTACTCATCGGTTCGAGGAATATGACCCAACACGGCGTTCCAAAAAAGAGCAGTTTTGGCAACAAGTTCTCCAATTTTTGGTTTTGGGTAGAAACCGGAAAACGCCTGCAGGATACACAATCTGGCTTTCGTTTATATCCTCTTTTTGCGATGAAAAAACTGAAATTTTACACAAAAAAGTTCGAGTTTGAAATTGAAGCAATCGTAAAAGCCGCATGGAATGATATTGAAGTTAAAAACATCCCAATTCAGGTGCATTATGAATTAGAAGATCGGGTTTCACATTTTCGTCCATTTAAGGATTTTACGCGTATCAGTATTTTAAATACTTGGTTTGTATTAGTTACATTTCTCTACATAAAACCACTAAATCTTTTTAAGAAATTAAAAAAAAAAGGACTCAAGCGTTTTATAATGGAGGACTTTTTGGGCAGTGACGATTCTTCTGAAAAGAAAGCCTTTTCAATTGCACTTGGCGTTTTTATTGGTCTTTCCCCCATTTGGGGGTTTCACACCGTAGCCGTTATTTTTTTGGCGCTACTTTTTAATTTGAACAAAGTGATTGCTTTTGCTTTTTCAAACGTAAGCTTGCCACCGTTTATTCCTTTGATACTTTATTTCAGTTTGAAATTGGGCAGTTGGCTTTTAGGTGAAAATTTTGTACTCTCCATGAGCGAAATTGATCCAAGTTTGGAGCTTATGAAATATTTAAAATCCTATATTGTTGGTAGTTTGGCACTTTCAATAACAGCAGCTGTGACTTGCGGAATTGTGGGCTACGTTTTCTTAACGTTGTTTGAACGGAAAAAGATTCTCGATAATGGGTAACTGGTTTTTCAAAGCATATAAATTTTTATTGAAAAATAAAATAGCAAGCGCGTTTGCCCTGTTTTTGCTGCTTTTTGGACTAATTTTTTTGGTTTCCAAAATTCGTTTTGAAGAGGATATTTCGAAATTAATTCCCATAAATAGCGAAAATCAGGATCTTCAAAAAGTACTTAAAACTGTAAATTTTACAGATAAAATCATTGTAACCATCCACCGAAATGATTCAACTACTGTTGACGAACTTACCCAATATGCCACGGAATTTGTGGATAGTCTGCAGGTTCATTCCGGAAAGTATGTAAAAAACATTCGTGGAAAAGTAAACGATGACGATTTACTCAGAACCATGGATTTTGTTTACCAAAATCTTCCGCTTTTTTTGGATAAACAGGATTACAAAACCATTTCAGGAAAACTTCAAAAAGACAGTATTTCTGCTATTACGGAAGCCAATTACAGAACACTCATTTCGCCTTCGGGCATTGTATCAAAAGATATTATTTTAAAAGATCCGTTGGGTCTTTCATTCATCGCTTTAAAGAAATTACGGCAGCTTGGTGTTACGGATGACTTTGTTTTAAAGGATGGTTTTTTGGTGAGCAAAGACGAAAAAAACATCCTTCTTTTTATCACGCCAAAATTTTCAAGCAGTGAAACGGCTGAAAACGCAAAGTTTGCAGAAGAGCTTTATGCACTTCAAAATACATTAAATCAGAAGTATTTTGGAAAAGTTAGTAGTGAATATTTTGGAGCTGCACTTATCGCAGTTGCCAATGCGCAACAAATTAAAAGCGATATTCAGTTTACCGTTGGCATCGCTTTCTCGTTACTTATTTTGGTCTTTATTTTCTTTTATAGAAAACTTTATGTGCCGATAATTCTTTTCATACCAACTCTTTTTGGCGGTCTTTTAGCTGTGGCTTTGCTTTATTTAATTCGCGAAGAAATTTCGGCTATTTCTCTGGGAATTGGTTCTGTTTTGCTGGGTGTAACACTGGATTATTCATTGCATATTTTAACGCATATTCGTAACAATGAGACGTTGGAAAGTCTTTATAAAGACGTTACCGAACCCATATTAATGAGCAGCCTTACTACCGCTTTGGCGTTTTTATGCTTACTCTTTTTAGATTCTCAAGCTTTGCAGGATTTGGGGATTTTTGCTGCAGTAAGCGTTTTGGGGGCTTCCGTTTTTGCACTCTTCTTTATTCCTTTGGTTTACAAAAATCCGCTTTCTCGGAAACAGCAAATCAACCTTTTAGACAAAATTGCGGATTATCCTTTTCACAAAAATAAATGGATGCTTATTGGGTTGGGATTGGTTTTGGTTATGAGCATTTTTACCTATCACAAAGTTGAATTCAATAAAGACATTTCAAAATTAAATTACGAACCTGCGGAAATAAAGGCAGCAATGCAGCATTTGGATGAACTGACTGATATTTCTTCCAAATCGGTTTACTTGGCCACCTACGGAACGTCTGTGGAAGGAACACTCCAGTTGAATGATTCCATACACGAAACCTTGGAATTACTTAAGAAAAACGGAAAAATAAACAGTTTTAGTTCCATTGGTGCCTTGGTAAATTCCCAACGCGACCAGCGAAACAAAATTGTGCAATGGAATCAGTTTTGGACTGCAGCCCGAAAAGATAGTACTGAAAACAATTTGGTTGAAAGAGGTGCCGAAAACGGTTTTAAGCCTACTACTTTTAATCAATTTTATACTTTTTTGGATAACGATTTCCATACACTGAAACCAGAAGATTATCAGCAAATTCCTTCCGTACTTTTAGAAGATTATATTACGACTGAAGCAGATTTCACAACCATAACTACTTTAATAAAACTGAAAGACGACAATGCTTCAGAGATAAAAAGCACTTTTAAGAAAATTCCAAACACGATTGTGATTGACCGCCAAGAAATGAACGAGACTTTTTTGGGTAATCTTAAAAACGATTTCAACAGTCTTATAGGATATTGCTTGCTTGCCGTTCTTTTTATCCTTTTACTTTTCTTCCGAAGTTTTTCGCTAACATTGGTTACGGCAGTTCCTATATTTCTTACATGGTTTTTAACGTTGGGAATTATGGGACTTTTCCACATTCAATTCAACATTTTTAATATAATCATTTCCACATTTATCTTTGGTTTGGGAATCGATTACAGCATTTTTATGACCAAAGGTCTACTGAAGGAACTCCGCACTGGCGAAAAAGTGATGGCGACGCATAAAACCTCAATCATGCTTTCGGTTTTGACTACCATTTTGGGCGTTGGCGTTTTGATTTTCGCAAAACATCCCGCACTGTATTCCATTTCCATTGTTTCAATTATTGGAATTTTTTCAGCAATGTTTACGTCGTTTACAGTCCAGCCTTTGCTTTTTAAACTTTTTATTGGCAGCCATACAAAACGGCCAATAACACCGCGTATGTTTATCCATTCGCTATTTTCTTTTGGTTATTTCGGTTTGGGCGGAATTTGTCTATCAATCTATAGCATCACTTTGATGCCGATTTTGCCCATCAGCAAAAAAATTAAAATGGGCTGGTTCCATAAAGTGATAGCAAAGTTTATGAAATCGGTGCTTTACACAAATCCGTTTGTAAAGAAAAAAGTTATCAATGATACTGGAGAAGATTTTTCGAAACCAGCTGTAATTATTGCAAACCACACTTCATTTCTTGATATTTTGGCGGTCGGAATGTTACATCCAAAAATTTGTTTTTTGGTGAATGATTGGGTTTATAATTCGCCAGTTTTTGGTAAAGCCGTACAGCGTGCAGATTTTTATCCAGTTTCCAATGGTATAGTAAACAGTTTGGAGCCACTTCAGAAAAAAATAAATCAAGGTTATTCGCTTATGGCATTTCCCGAGGGAACCCGAAGCGAAAGCAACAAAATAAAACGTTTTCACAAAGGTGCTTTTTATTTGGCGAACCAATTCAACCTTGATATCTTACCGGTTTTGATCCACGGAAATAGTGAAGTAAATCCAAAAGGAAGTCCAATAATAAAAGACGGAAGCATTACAGTTAAAATTTTGCCACGAATAAAAAATGGCGATAATTCGTTCGGCGAAAATCATACACAACAAGCTAAAAAAATTGGAGCCTATTTTAAAAGTGAGTTTGTGAAACTTCGTGAAAAGATAGAAACACCAAAATATTTTCACAGAATTGTTTTAGAAGAATACCGCTATAAAGGCGATACGCTTTACAGGAACGTGAATAGAGATTTAAAGGAAAATACAGAAACGTATTCTGAAATTATACTTCAACTTAAGAAAAGCGGGACAATTGCCCATATTTCGGAAAATCTCGGACAGCTTGATTTTCTTTTAGCGCTCGATGGGCCGGATCGAAAAATTTTCAGTTTAATTGAAGATGCTGAAACACGAACAATACTTCAAAATAGCTACATCACACAAAAATATGGAAGGCTTCATTTTACAGAATCAGTTCAAACCACATTACTTCCAAGTAGTGATACCTTGATTATCAATTCAGAAAAAATGGCATCGGAAGCGATTGAACAATTGCGTAGTCTTTCCATAGAAACCATTGTTTTATTAAAAGAATGTGTTTCTTCACAAATCGAAAATATTAGTACCTTAGGCTATAAAATCGTGTATCGAAATACTAATATTAGTATCTTTAAAAAATCACGAAACACAACGAAATGAGTGAAAAATATGATGTAGTAATCATCGGCAGCGGTCTTGGAGGGCTTGTTTCGGCAATCATTCTTTCCAAGGAAGGTTATAGTGTTTGTGTACTTGAGAAAAATCAGCAGTTTGGTGGCAACCTGCAGACATTTGTACGGGACAAAACTATTTTTGATACCGGCGTTCACTACATTGGCGGTCTTTCCGAAGGTCAAAATTTATACAGATATTTTAAATATTTGAATATTTTAGACGATATCAATCTCAAAAAAATGGATGAGGATGGGTTTGATAGGATTACTTTTGGCAATGATCCCAAGGAATATCGTCATGCCCAGGGTTACGAAAACTTCAAAAAAACACTACTCGAAGAATTTCCCGAAGAGGAAAAAGCAATTGATGCTTATTGTGAAAAAATGCAGGATACGTGTAGTTTTTTCCCTCTTTATGGCCTAAAACTTGGAAAGCCCTATTATGAAAATACCGCGCTTTTTGAAATTAAGGCAAAGGAATTTATAGATTCCATAACCGAAAACGAAAAGCTCCGCGCAGTTTTGGGCGGCAGCAATTTACTTTATGCTGGTGAAGGTGATCGCACCCCCTTTTATATGCACGCGCTATCGGTAAATTCATATATTGAAAGCTCATACCGCTGCATCAACGGCGGAAGCCAAATAACAAAAGCCCTATTGGCAAGATTTCGTGAAAAAGGAGGAAAAGCCTATAAACGCCACGAGGTTACAAAATTTGAAACTGAAAACGGATTAGTGACGGCTGTGCAAACTGCAAATGGTAAAACCATATACGGCGACATCTTTATTTCAAACGTTGATCCAAAGATGACACTGGATATGATTGGACATGATAATTTCAGAAAATCATATACCAGCCGGATTGAAAATATTGAAAGTACCGTTGCTGCTTTTAGCCTTTATTTGGTTCTGAAACCGAACTGCTTTAAATACCTAAACCATAATTATTACCATTTTAAAGATTATCGCTCCATTTGGGACGTACATAATTATACTCAGGAAAGTTGGCCCGAAGCCTATATGATTTCTATGGGAATCAAAAAGGATAAAGAGGAGTATGGCGATAACATTACGGTGATGACCTATATGCACTTTGATGAAGTAGCGCCTTGGGCAAATACCTTTAACACGGCAGCCCAAAAAAATGATCGCGGCCAAACCTATGAAGAATTCAAAGCTTATAAATCTGAAGTAATAATTAAAGAACTGGAGAAAAAATTCCCGAATCTTCGTGATTGTATTGAAGCTGTTTACTCTTCAACTCCTTTGTCTTATCGCGATTATATTGGTTGCAACAAAGGTTCAATGTATGGTTACGTAAAAGATGCTAACAATCCACTAAAGTCGTTCATTTCACCTCGCACAAAAATTAAAAACTTGTATTTTACGGGCCAAAGTTTAAATATGCATGGCATTTTGGGCGTTACCATTAGTGGTGTGGTTACATGTTCGGAAATTTTGGGTAGCGAATATTTGCTCAACAAAATACTGGAAGCTACAAAAAAGGAAGAAATCAATTAATGACTTTTAGAGATGGGACACATAAAAACAAAACCAATTGAACGGGTCCGGAATATTTCAAAAAAAGATTTCATTAAAAACTATTATAAACCCCAAAAACCTGTTTTAATTGAAGGCTTGACTGAAAATTGGGGTGCATTCCAAAAATGGAACTTAGATTATATTCAACAGCATGCCGGTGAACAAACTGTTCCGCTATACAACAATGAGCCTACCAAAGGAAAACAGAATTCCGCCGAACCTGCTACAGAAATGAGAATGTCGGATTATATTGAGCTAATTAAAAACAAGCCAACCGATCTGCGCATCTTTTTTTATGATTTAAAAGTGAAATTACCCGAACTTTTAAAGGATTTTGAATACCCAGACATTGGATTGAAATTTTTCAAAAGACTTCCAGTGCTTTTCTTTGGAGGAGAAGGTTCCAAAGTATTACCGCATTATGATATGGATTTGGCAGATTTAGTCCACTTTCACTTTCACGGTACAAAAAGTGTCACTTTATTTTCACCGAAGCAGACTAAATATATTTATAAAATACCCTTCGCAGTTCACAATTTGGAAAGCATAGATTTGGACAACCCCGATTTTGAAAAATATCCCGCACTGCGATATTTGGAAGGTCTCCACGCCTCTATGAAACATGGCGATGCGCTGTATATGCCTAGCGGGTATTGGCATTATATAAAATATTTGGACGGCGGTTTTTCGATGACGCTTAGAGCATTTCCAAGGCATCTTGGCCGTTTGGGAAACATGCTTTACAATGTATTTTTTATGCGGCATTTTGAAAACATAATGCGTAAATCCTTTGGTCAGAAATGGATTGATTACAAAGAGAGCAAAACCTTTTCAAAAACCAATAAATACGCTGCAAAGATGAAAACCCAAAACAGTTAAGATGAAATTTTCAAAGCGGTTTTTTGTTTTTATAATTTTCATAATTTCTCTGAATTCTTGTGGAGTTTCAAAATCGATCCATAACCGTCCGGACATTAGTGGATACAATGCAACAATCCCAGAAAAAATAAAAATAAATGACTCCACTTTTGTTGCCGGAAATAATTTTCTTTTGAAAAACAAACAAGGCCAGTGGGAACTTTACGTGGAAGGAAATCCATTGCAAATAGGAAAAATTACAGGAAGCCTCACTCAGGATTTAATGCAAAAACAGGAAGCCATATTTTTCAACAAAGTGGAAGATTTGGTGCCCTCAAAAACACAACAGTATTTACTGCGAAAGTTTTTGGCTTGGTACAACAGAAAAATGTACTTGCACATTCCCGAGGAATACAAAACTGAAATTTTCGGCCTATCACAGTTTTCATCTTCAAGTTTTAGTGAAATTGGGGAGCCTTATTTGCGTTTACTTTATTTGCATGGCGCGCACGATATTGGTCACGCTATGCAGGATTTGATGCTTGTAGGTTGTTCTGCTTTTGCTGTTTGGGGCAATAAAACCGTTGACGGCGAATTGCTAATTGGACGAAATTTCGACTTTTATGCGGGTGATGATTTTGCAAAGGAAAAAATAATTGCTTTTGTAAATCCTTCCGAAGGACACAAATTTATGTCGGTCACTTGGGGTGGAATGATAGGCGTGGTTTCGGGGATGAACGACCAGGGCTTAACGGTAACCATCAATGCTGGAAAATCTGAAATCCCATTGGTTGCAAAAACACCTATTTCCATTGTTACACGGGAAATTTTACAATATGCTTCCACCATTGAAGAAGCGGTTGCCATCGCAAAAAAACGCGAAGTTTTTGTTTCCGAGGCTATTTTTGTGGGAAGCGCAAAGGACAAAAAAGCCGCAATTATTGAAGTCGCGCCTGATAATTTTGGCGTTTATGAAATTGAAAATACAGAGGAACTAATTTGTAGCAATCACTTTCAAAGTGAAGCTTATAAAAACGATGAACGAAACCTAAAGTGGATTGCAGAAAGTCATTCCATGTATCGTTTTGAGCGGATGGAGGAATTGATTTCCGATGAAGATAAAATGAATGTGCCAGATGCAGTTGAAATTCTTCGCAATAAAAATGGATTAAACAATAAAGAAATTGGCTTCGGAAACGAAAAGGCATTAAACCAATTACTGGCGCATCATGGCATTGTATTTAAACCCGAAAGCAGAAAGGTATGGGTTTCTTCAAATCCATATCAGTTGGGAGAATTTGTGGAGTATGATCTTAATGCGATTTTTAAAAACAGGGAGGGCAATCCTGCAACTAAGACCATTTCAAATTCAAGGGGAAATATAGCCGAAGATCCTTTTGTACATTCAAAAGCGTATAAAGATTACGAAGCATATCGAATTTTAGAACGGAAAGTGGAAGCGGCAATCGAAAACAAGGAAACTATTTCTGCAGCAACTCTAGCCGTGTTACAACAAAAAAATCCCGAATATTGGAAAGCATATTATTTAATCGGAAGGTATTACTTTGAAAAAAAGTATGACGCGGCCGCCAAAAAAGCTTTTGAAACAGCTTTGACAAAAGAAATCACCACTGTTCCTGATAAAGAGCAGATTGAAAAGTATCTTCAAAAATTGAAAAAATAACGAATGATCCCAGAAATAGAAAAAGCATCTTTAGCAGAAATAAAAGCTATTCAAGAAGAAAAATTGAAAGAAACATTACGTTATTTGAGTGACAATTCCCCTTTTTACCAACGCTTTTTCAAAGAAAACAACATCCAGGTTTCCTCTGTAAAAACCTTGAAAGATCTTGAGAGTATTCCTGTTACAACTAAGGACCATCTTCAGCAATTCAATAATGACTTTATCTGTGTTTCGAAATCTGAAATAATAGATTACGTAACTACTTCGGGCACATTGGGTGATCCCGTAACCTTTGCATTAACAGATAATGATTTGGAACGTTTGGCATATAACGAAGCAATTTCTTTTGCTTGTTGTGGTGTTGGTAAAGAAGATACGCTACAGTTAATGACTACTATGGATCGGCGTTTTATGGCTGGATTGGCTTATTTTTTAGGTGCGCGAAAACTGGGCTCGGGCATCATTCGTGTGGGTTCCGGAATTCCAGAACTGCAATGGGATTCTATTTTAAAATTTAAACCAAGCTATTTGATTACCGTTCCGTCCTTTCTTTTAAAACTAATTGAATACGCACAACAACATGAAATTGATTTAAAAAACACGGGAGTAAAAGCTGCTATCTGTATTGGCGAGCCCATTCGTGAGCAGGATTTTTCGTTGAATATTTTGGCGAAAAAGATAAAAAAAGATTGGGATATTGAACTGTTTTCAACCTACGCTTCCACCGAAATGAGCACTGCATTTAACGAATGCAAAATGCACAATGGCGGGCACCATCACCCAGAGCTTATAATTGCTGAAGTTCTTGATGAAAACAATTTGCCGGTTTCGGAAGGTGAAGTAGGAGAGTTGACAATAACAACTTTGGGCGTTGAAGCTATGCCTTTGCTAAGGTTTAAAACAGGCGATATGGTTCAGGCCTATAATGAACCTTGCAAATGTGGCAGAAGCACTATGCGATTAGGCCCCGTGGTAGGTCGCAAAAAGCAAATGATTAAATATAAAGGAACAACACTATATCCGCCAGCGATGTATAATATTCTGAATGATTTTTCGGGAATTGAAAGTTATGTAATTGAGATTTTCCACAATGAACTGGGTACGGATGAAATATTGATAAAAATTGCTTCGGAAAATATTTCTGAGGAATTATTGTTAGAAATAAAAGACCATTTTAGGGCAAAATTACGTGTTGCTCCTAAAATTGAATTTGCCACTCCCGAAGCGATTGAAGTACTTCGCTTTCCTCCATTGAGTAGAAAACCAGTTGATTTAATTGATAAGCGAAAATAGTTTTATTCTTTAACCGAAACGCGCTCTCGCATAAGTTTCCATCTGAATTTTTTCTCACTGTCCCTGTCCATGTTAAAAACAGAATAATAACGCAATACTTGGGTGCTGTCTTTGGGGTCGTTTTGAATGGGTATCAATGTGTCCGACATATTGCTTTTGTGAATATCGAAACGGTTTATGGGCTGTTTCCAAATGGAGTCTTCCCAAACAAAGAGATAATATTCATTAAAGTTTGTGTCTTTCAGCTTTGCATTTACCAATAAAATATCATTGCCGAAATTTTTAAGCTTCAAAAGCTGAAGTTCTGCACCTATACTTTCGGGCAGTTTTTCGTTTTCAAAACCGATATGTGTGATTTCATTTATGGGGTCAATCTTTTTTATATATGCATAGACAGAATCGCTATTCCCAAAAAAATCTGCTGTTAAAGCACCTTCAGGAATATTGGTTCCTTTATTTATTATACTTAGAGGCTCTTCTTCTAAGAGAATATCTGTTTCTTGCTGTGGTTTATCTCCAAGCTTTTTACAGCCAAGAAAAAGAAATGGTAAAGCAAGGAGCAAATACTTCATTTAAATTTTAAAAGTTATTACTGGCATATTGGCGTGGTTTACCATGTCTTCACTAATGCTGCCATTGAAAAAATGTGATATTCCTTTTCGGCCGTGTGTTCCCATCCCTATCAATTGAGCATTAATTTGTTGGGCATAATTAAGTATGCCTTTTTCCACGGAGGTGTCGTTGTAAATATTAAGCGTGTAGTTTTCAACTCCCATTCCCCTAACAAAGTTTTCCATTATAGCCTGGGCTTGCGAAGAAGTTTTAAAATCTGCCGGTGTATTAACAAATAGAAGATGCATTTTTGCGCCAACTTTTTTAGCAAATTTATGTGCTTTGTCTAATGCGCCTCGGCCTTCCTCTGAAAAATCTGTAGCGAAAACAAAATTTTGAATATTAAATTCAGGATGGTTATTTTTAATGACCAAAACGGGTATTTTTGAGGTGCGCACTACTTTTTCTGTATTGCTGCCAACAAACATTTCCTTAAAACCACTGGCGCCATTGGAACCCATAACAATAAGGTCTATATTGTTTTTTTTGCAAGCCTCCTCTATATCCTCATAGATTTCGTTGTGTCCAATAGCTTCATTTATTGCAATTCCTTCTGTATAATCTTTTTTTCTGAGATCACTAAAACGTTTTTCTGCAAGTTTTATAAAGAATAAACTTTCAGGAAGGCTGCCCGAATCTGCTGATGAAGCAAGATGAAGTGGCATTTCCATAGAGTGTAATACATATATTTCGCTATCGTAATTTTTTGCAAGTTTTATGGCGACTTTAAGTGCGTTCTCTGCTTGTTCGGAGAAATCTGTAGGGACAAGAATACGTTTCATAAGTTGATAGGTTGATTTTAAATTTTAAAACTATTAAATTACAAAAATAATTCGTTCGAGCTTGATTTTTATAATATTAAAAAATGTAGTATATTTGCACCGAATTTGATACGAAACTATCTGAGGGGACTAAAGTCCCCTCTTTTTATAGCTTAAAATGATGCGTGAAAAAGTAGCACAACTGCTGGAAAGTGCGCTAGATGAAAACAAATCACTGTTTTTGATCGACCTAAACATTTCTGAAGACAACCAAATTAGGGTCATCCTGGACGGCGATAAAGGCGTTACGGTAGAGGATTGTATTGCGGTTAGCCGTGCAATTGAACACAATTTGGACCGGGAGGAATATGACTTTTCTTTAGAGGTTATGTCAGCTGGAGCTTCGGAACCGTTGACAATGCCAAGGCAGTTTAAAAAAAATATTGGTAGAACCCTAAAGGTAAAAACTAAAAAAGAAGAAAAAATTGAAGGGGAACTTATTTCTGCAGACGACGAAAGTTGTACTTTAACATGGTCTGCACGCGAACCCAAACCGGTTGGAAAAGGAAAAGTAACTGTTCAAAAAGAGGCGACTGTGCCTTATAAAGATATTATGGAAGCAAAAGTGATGATAACATTTTAATTGGATTGATATGGAAAATTTAGCACTGATCGATTCTTTTTCGGAATTTAAAGACGACAAACAAATAGATAGGGTAACGCTAATGGCGATACTTGAAGACGTTTTCAGAAACGCGCTGAAGAAAAAATACGGAAGTGATGACAACTTCGATATAATCGTAAACCCAGACAAGGGCGATCTTGAAATATGGAGAAACCGTATAGTAGTGGCAGATGGAGAGGTTGAAGATCCAAACGAGGAAATTTCTTTAAGCGAAGCACAAAAAATCGAGCCCGATTTTGAAATTGGAGAAGATGTTTCTGAAGAAGTAAAGTTGATTGACCTTGGACGCCGTTCCATTTTGGCGCTTCGTCAAAACCTTATTTCAAAAATACACGAACACGACAATACTATTATTTATAAGCAATTCAAGGATCTTGAAGGCGAAATATATACTGCAGAAGTGCATCACATTCGTCACCGCGCCGTTATTTTGTTGGATGATGAAGGAAATGAGATAATCCTTCCAAAGGAAAAACAAATTCCTTCAGACTTTTTCAGAAAAGGAGACAACGTTCGTGGAATTATAGAAAGTGTTGACCTTAAAGGAAACAAGCCAACAATCATTATGTCACGAGCAAATCCTGTTTTCCTTGAAAAATTGTTTGAACAGGAAATACCGGAAGTTTTTGATGGGTTGATTACCGTTAAAAAAGTAGTGCGTATTCCAGGTGAAAAAGCAAAAGTAGCTGTAGATTCTTATGATGATCGTATAGATCCAGTAGGAGCTTGTGTTGGTATGAAAGGATCTCGAATTCACGGAATTGTTCGTGAATTAGGTAATGAAAATATAGATGTTATAAATTATACGAGTAATCTTAATCTTTACATTACACGTGCGTTGAGCCCTGCAAAAGTAACTTCAATAAAAATTGATGAAGTTAAAAAACGCGCTGAGGTTATTCTTCGCCCAGAGGAAGTTAGTAAAGCAATTGGCCGCGGTGGCCATAACATCCGTCTTGCTGGTCAATTGACTGGTTATGAAATAGATGTTCTTCGCGAAGGCGCAGAGGAAGATGTGGAATTGAGCGAATTCTCTGACGAAATAGAAGGATGGATTATTCAGGAATTTCATAAAATTGGTCTGGATACCGCAAAGAGTATTCTAGAGCACGACATCAATGATTTGGTAAAACGAACCGATTTGGAAGAGGAAACCATTCTTGATGTAATTAATATATTAAAGGAAGAATTTGAAGAGTAGTTGAAACTTTAATTACTTTTATACAAATTTTTTTAAAAAGACAAAACAGGAAAAGCATTTATGGCTGAAGTAAAAACGAAAAGACTAAGTCAGGTATTACGTGAGTTCAACATCTCGTTGGATCGTGCCGTGGAATTTTTAAGTTCCAAAGGGTTCGATGTGGACGCAAGTCCCAATACCAAAATAACGGGTGAAGAGTACGAAGTCCTTTTTGAAGAGTTTGAGACCGACAAGAGTAAAAAAGTAGCTTCTAAGGAAGTAGGCGAGGAAAAACGCAAGGAAAAAGAAGAATTGCGATTGGAGCGTGAGCGTGAGCTGGAAGAGAAGCATAAAAAAGAAGAGGCCTCCCGCGTTATCAAGGCAGAAGCAAAGCTTGATGGTCCAAAACAAGTAGGTAAAATTGACCTAAATACTGGAAAAGCCAAAAAAGAAGAGCCAAAAGCTGAAGAAAAACCAGTTGAAACTAAGAAAGAAGAAAAACCCGAAGTAGTAGCTGAAAAACCGAAGGTAGAGAAAAAGGAAAAAGAAGAGGAGGAGAAAATAGAAACGAAACCTGTTGCTCCAGTCAAAGTGGAAAAGGAAGAAAAGCCTGTTGAAAAAATAAAAGAAACTCCTACTGCTAAAGAAGAGCCAAAAGCAGAACCAAAAGAAGAACCAAAAAAAGAAACTCCCAAAGAGTCTGATACGGTTACTACCCAATACCGCAAACTAGAAGGTCCTAATTTTACGGGTCAAAAAATAGATCTTACCCAGTTCAAAAAACCCGAAAAGAAAAAGGATCCAAAGGCTGATGACAAAAAGGATAAAAAAGGAAAGAGACGCCGTATAAGTAAGGAGGCTCCTAAAAGCGGTGCTTCTGGAGGTGGAAATTCTAGAGACAATCGAGGTGGAGTTAGAAAAGGTCGTGCCAATACACCAAAAGAAGAGCCAAGCGAGGAAGAAGTACAAAAACAAGTACGCGAAACCCTAGAAAAACTTCAGGGAAAATCATCCAAAGGCAAAGGGGCAAAGTACCGTCGAGAGAAACGTGACACACACCGTCAAAAATCAGAAGACGATTTAGCACAACAAGAAGCAGATAGTAAACTTATAAAAGTTACTGAATTTGTTACTGCCAGCGAAATGGCTACAATGATGGACGTTCCAGTTACTAAAATTATCTCAGCCTGTATGTCATTGGGGATGATGGTAACAATGAACCAACGCCTCGATGCGGAAACATTAAGTATTGTTGCTGAAGAATTTGGTTATGAAGTAGAATTTGTTAATGCCGATATTGAAGAATCAATCGATCAAAAAGTTGACGCTCCAGAAGATCTTGAGCCACGCGCACCGATAGTAACCGTTATGGGTCACGTTGACCACGGTAAAACATCTCTTTTGGATTATATTCGTAAAGAAAACGTTATTGCTGGTGAGTCTGGTGGAATCACACAGCACATTGGTGCCTATGGCGTTGAACTGGATGGTGGTCAAAAAATAGCCTTCCTAGATACTCCGGGTCACGAAGCGTTTACCGCAATGCGTGCACGTGGAGCTCAGGTTACCGACCTTGCAATTATTGTAGTTGCAGCGGACGATGACATTATGCCACAAACCAAAGAAGCTATCAGCCACGCTCAAGCAGCGGGTGTTCCGATAGTTTTCGCAATAAACAAAATAGATAAGCCCAACTCAAATCCTGAAAAAATTAAAGAAGGACTTGCTCAAATGAACCTCTTGGTAGAAGATTGGGGTGGAAAAATACAGTCGCATGACATTTCAGCTAAAACTGGAGAAGGCGTAAAAGAATTACTTGAAAAAGTATTACTGGAAGCAGAATTACTTGAATTAACAGCAAACCCAAATCGCCAAGCAAATGGTACTGTTGTAGAAGCATTTCTCGATAAAGGTCGTGGATATGTATCAACTGTATTAGTTCAGGGTGGAACCCTAAAAGTTGGTGATTACGTTCTTGCTGGTCAGCATAGCGGTAAGGTTAAAGCGATGCAAGATGAGCGTGGTAACAACGTGAAGGAAGCTGGACCATCAACCCCAGTTTCTGTGCTTGGTTTAGATGGAGCACCACAAGCAGGGGATAAATTCAACGTATTTGATGATGAACGCGAGGCAAAAACAATTGCTACAAAACGTACACAACTTCAACGTGAGCAGTCTGTTAGGACACAACGACATATTACGCTCGATGAGATAGGAAGACGTATTGCACTTGGTGATTTCAAGGAATTGAATATCATTCTTAAAGGTGATGTGGATGGTTCTGTGGAAGCATTGACAGATTCGTTCCAAAAACTTTCTACGGAAGAAATTCAAGTGAATATTATTCACAAAGCAGTGGGGCCAATTACCGAAAGCGATGTATTGTTGGCTTCGGCCTCCGATGCAATTATTATCGGTTTCAACGTTCGTCCAATGGGCAACGCACGCCAGATTGCAGATAAGGAAGAAATAGATATCCGTACTTATTCCATCATTTACGACGCAATCAACGACGTGAAAGATGCAATGGAAGGAATGCTTTCTCCTGAGATGAAAGAAGAGATTACTGGTACAGCTGAAATTCGTGAAACTTTCAAAATTTCGAAAGTGGGTACTATTGCTGGATGTATGGTAACCAGCGGGAAAATATTCAGAAACTCTGGAATCCGTTTAATCCGCGAAGGAGTTGTAATCTATACTGGAGAACTAGCTTCATTGAAACGTTTTAAAGACGACGTGAAAGAAGTAGCTAAAGGATACGATTGTGGTATTCAGATTAAAAACTACAACGACATCTATGAGAACGATATTATTGAAGCGTTCCAAGAAGTAGCGATTAAGAAAAAACTGAAATAAATAGATAATAAATTAAATTCTTAAACGACCTGAAGATCAATTTTTCAGGTCGTTTTTTTATTTCAACAGTTCTTGAAATTTTCTAAAACAGTCTAACGTCAAGTTTTTAAGTGTTTATTGATGAAATTTTCCAAATAGAAATATTCAGACTTGGAATTTGAATATGGAGCGTGAGTTTATAAAAAATAGAGCCCAATTCAGTTGGAGTCTTTTTGACAACACAAAAGGCATATTTCAATATTTGACGGTAAAATTTATGGAACTGAAAAGTTTAATCACCTATCAGACTCTCGTTTCAACGCTATGTTTCTGCGTATATAAATGATTGTGATAGAAAAGGTTTTAGGCTCTAGGGTTTTTATTTTCGCCTTTCGGGCTTTAAAATAAATGCCGCTGAAAAACTTTTTTGAATTTCAATCAGTGCTCTTTCTGCTTCTATCCTTGTAGCAAAATTACCAGCCCAAACTTTATAGTTTGGTGTTTCATATTCAATAGAGGCAGGCCAGTTGCTGTAGCTTCCTTTGTACTTCCTTAACGTTTGGTTTGCGATATCCAATTCGCCATAATATAGCTGTATGGTATAGCCATCTGAGAGTTTATTTTCCTTTTCTAGTTCTTTCTTTAAATCCAGTAATTGAGATATTTTTGGATCTTGATTTACGGTCAGTGTAGCACTCTGGGCAATACTTTTCTCAGAAATAAAAAGAATTAAAATGCTGGTAATAAAAAGTTTGGAAAAGGTTCGGAAATTCATAAAAATATATCTTTGGTGCAAATGTAAAACTTAATAACTTCGTGAAGTGTGAAAATATTATTTAGAACAAATATAAATTAATAGTTAACACTTTGTTTGCATTTTCAAAATCGACTTTATAATGTACTTTTGCTGCTTTATTAGTGGTACAAGATAAACGTTAAAAAATAATTTTGTGTTAACTAATTATGTGCCAAACTATCGACAATAATTTAATCATTAGTATGAAAAAGGTGAATTTTATACATCTACGCTCAAAATTGCCACTTCTTTTGTTAGTGTTTTTACTAACTTTTTCAACTACCATATATTCTCAGGATGCCCCTGCTGACGCTACTGCTGCTGAAGCTGTAGCGCCTCCAGCTGATGCTGGTGGAGATGTTGCTGCGGGAGAATCATTGTTTAAGGCAAATTGTGCAGCTTGCCACAAGTTAGATGCAAAAGCTGTTGGCCCTGCATTGCGTGGTGTTGCTAATAAATATGATAGAGATTGGCTTTACAAATGGATTCACAACAGTTCTGCCCTTATTGCCTCTGGTGATGCAGACGCTGTAAAAATTTTTGAGGCCAACAACAAAACTGTAATGACCGCTTTTCCTGCGCTCTCAACTACAGATATTGACAATATTCTTGCCTATACCAGCCAACCTAAGCCTGAGCCTAAAGTTGCTGCTGCTCCAGCTGCAGATGCTGGTAGCCAGAATGGTGGCGGAGGTGCTTCAAATAGTCTAGTTTTGGGTGCTTTGGCGCTTATCTTCTTATTGTTGGTAATAATGCTTTTCTTGGTGACAAACACTTTGAAAAGAATTGCTGAGGCAAACGGAGTGGTTTATGAAGAAAAAGAAAAGCGCACGCCAATATGGAAAGCCTTTGTTCAAAATCAATTTTTGGTTTTGGTGTTTTCAATCGTTATGATTCTCGCTGCGGGTTATTTTGCTTATGGCTATTTGATGCAGGTTGGTGTTGATCAAGGGTATGCTCCTGTTCAACCCATCCACTATTCGCATAGAATACACGCAGGGGATAACCAGATTGATTGTAATTACTGCCACAGCTCTGCAAGAAAGAGTAAGCACTCAGGAATTCCTTCTTTGAATGTGTGTATGAACTGTCACAAAAATATTGCAGAAGTTGCTCCGGAAACTGCTACAGAAGAATATTCAAAGGAATTTTACGATGGTGAAATTGCCAAGCTATACAAAGCTGTAGGTTGGGATGCTGCCAATCAAAAATATACTGGCAAAACGGAACCTGTAAAATGGGTTCGAATCCATAACCTTCCTGACTTCGTTTACTTCAATCACTCGCAACACGTTACTGTTGCAGGTGTGGCTTGCCAAACTTGCCACGGGGAAATTCAAACAATGGAAGTTGTTCAGCAGTTTGCCCCGCTTACTATGGGTTGGTGTATTAACTGTCATAGAACTACCAATGTAAATTTGGAAAGCAATGAATATTACGCAAAAATACACGAAGAGCTTTCTAAAAAGTATGGAGTTGAAAAGTTGACAATCGCCGAAATGGGTGGATTGGAATGTGGCAAATGTCACTATTAATTAATTAAAAGGATTATTACATATACTAATATGGCATCAAACAAGAAATACTGGAAAAGTGTTGAAGAGCTGAATGAAGACAGCCCAATTGTAAAGGCACTACAGGACAATGAGTTTGTAACCGAAATTCCAACGGACGAATTTCTTGGCAATAAAGAAGCGTTGGAGTCGTCTTCAACAACACGACGTGATTTCTTAAAATATGTAGGCTTCACCACTGCTGCTGCAACGTTGGCTGCGTGTGAAGGGCCTGTGGTTAAATCAATTCCTTATGTGGTTCAGCCAGACGAAATAGTTCCTGGAATAGCAAATTACTATGCTTCCACAATGGCTGATGGTTTTGATTTTGCCAATATTTTAGTGAAGACACGAGAAGGTCGTCCTATTAAAATTGAAAGAAACGATCTAGCTGTAAACGGCGGAAGCGTAAATGCACGTGTTCATGCCTCCGTTCTTTCATTGTATGATAAGAATAGGTTGACCGGTCCCATGGTTGACGGAGCTGAGGTTAGCTGGCCAGAGTTTGATACTGCTATTGCACAGAAGATGAACGAAATGACGGGGAAAGACATTGTGCTTCTTACCCAAACATTTGCAAGTCCATCTACTTCAAAATTGATATCAGAATTTACCTCCAAATACCCTAACGTTCGTCACGTTGTTTATGACACCGTTTCCTGTTCAGGAGCTTTGGATGCTTTTCAGAATAAATACGGAACTCGCGCTTTGCCAGATTACGACTTTTCAAAAGCCGATGTAATTGTATCTGTTGGTGCGGATTTCTTGGGAGATTGGCAAGGTGGTAGCTACAGTAAAGGATATGCAACAGGAAGAATTCCTAAAAACGGAAAAATTTCTAGACACATTCAGTTTGAAGCTAATCTTACTTTGACTGGAGCAAAAGCAGACAAGCGCGTTCCCGCAACCCCTTCACAACAATTAGAAATTTTAAAAGCTTTGACCGGCGGAAGCGCTTCGGGCTTACCAGAAAATATTGCTGATGCTGTTAACAAAGCAAAAGCACAACTTCAAAAAGCGGGTGGCAAAGCCTTATTGGTAACTAGTTTGCCTGATGTTGCTTCTCAAACTTTGGCCTTGAATTTCAACGCCAATAGTGAAGCGATGGACGTTAACAAGCCATTGCTAACAAGACAAGGAAGCAATAGTGAAGTAACGAACATGGTGAATGGCGTTATTTCTGGAAGTATCAAAGGTTTAATTACTGTTGGCGTAAATCCTATTTATTCTTTACCAAACAATAAAGAATTTGCTGAAGCCTATAAGAATCTTGAAATGACCCTTGCTTTTGCAATGAAACAAGATGAAACTGCTTCAATGGCAAAAATGGTTGCCGCAACACCGCACTATTTAGAATCTTGGGGTGACGCACAGATTAAAAAGGGTACTTATAGCCTTGTGCAACCTACAATTCGCCCATTGTTCAATACGCGTCAATTTCAAGACAGTTTGTTGCAATGGACTGGTAATTCACAAAAATATTACGATTATATAAAGGAAAACTGGACTGCTTCTATTTTAGAAGGCGGTTCATGGAACAAAACTTTAGAAGCAGGTGTTTTGGCAAGTAATGCCGAAATAACTATGGAAGAAGTGAAACCAGTTACTGAAGGTACAGGTGTTCTGGAGGAAAGCACTTCAAATGGGGCGCTTTCTGCTTTGTTACAGGAAGGTGGTTATGAGCTTACGCTTTACACTTCTACGGGATTGGGTGATGGTCAACAAGCAAATAACCCTTGGTTACAAGAGTTTCCAGATCCAATAACAAGAGCCTCTTGGGACAATTACCTTACGGTTTCAGCAGCAGATGCAGAAGCCTTGGACTTAGTAAATGAACACGTTTCTAATGGGGCTTTGAATGGTAGTTACGTCAACCTAAAGATGGGCAATGTCGTTTTAGAAAAAGTTCCTGTAATTATTCAGCCAGGTCAGGCTAAGGGTTCAGTTGGTTTAGCTTTGGGTTATGGAAAAACTGCCGCTATCCAAAAAGAAATGCAAACTGGGCTTAATGCTTATCCATTGTATCAAAACTTTTCTTCAGTTCAAAAAGTGAATATAGAGAAAGCTAGTGGAATGCACGAATTTGCATGTGTGCAGCTTCAAAGCACAATGGCAGGTAGAAGTGATGATATTATAAAGGAAACTACGCTTGAAATTTTCAACACAAAAGATAAAGAATTTTGGAATTCTGTTCCAGTAACAGATTATGACCATAATGAAATTTCAGTTCGTGATAAAAAGGCAGATATTTGGAGTCCGTTTGACGAAACTGTAGGACCACACTTTAACCTTTCCATAGACTTGAATGCTTGTACTGGTTGTGGTGCTTGTGTAATAGCTTGTCACGCTGAAAACAACGTTCCTGTGGTTGGTAAAGAGGAAGTTAGAAAATTCCGCGATATGCATTGGCTGCGTATTGATAGGTATTATTCTGCTGGTGAAACTTTCAAAGAAGAAATTGAAACACTTGAAAATCTTCCAGCTTTTGATAGTTATAAAGCAGTGGAAGTGCCTGCATATGAAAATCCTCAGGTTGCATTTCAGCCTGTAATGTGCCAGCACTGTAACCACGCACCTTGTGAAACAGTTTGTCCTGTTGCGGCAACATCACACGGACGTCAAGGGCAAAACCAAATGGCTTATAACCGTTGCGTTGGTACCCGTTATTGTGCGAACAACTGTCCGTATAAAGTACGCCGATTCAACTGGTTTTTATACAACGAAAATGATGAGTTTGATTACAATATGAATAATGACCTAGGAAGAATGGTGCTTAACCCTGATGTGGTGGTACGTTCCCGTGGGGTTATGGAAAAATGTTCTATGTGTATTCAAAAGACGCAAAAAACAATTCTCGATGCCAAACTTCAAGGAAGAGCAATAAAAGATGGTGAATTCCATACCGCTTGTTCAAGTGCCTGCGAAACCGGAGCGATGGTGTTTGGGGATGTAAACGATAAAGATTCAGAAGTGTTAAAGTTGAAAAACGATGACCGTATGTATCATCTATTGGAAAATGTAGGTACGAAACCAAATGTTTTTTATCACATGATTGTAAAAAACACCTCAGAAGCATAAAAATTTTAATCAAGAACCAATTATTTAAGAATTAAATATGTCGTCACACTACGAAGCACCTATAAGAGAGCCTTTGGTTCTGGGAGAGAAGTCCTATCATGACATCAGTGTAGATGTTGGGGCGCCCGTTCTGGGAAAGGCCAATAAATCTTGGTGGATTGTTTTTACCATTGCCCTTATCGCATTTTTATGGGGATTGGGATGTATCATTTATACAGTCTCAACCGGAATTGGGGTTTGGGGATTGAACAAGACCATAGGTTGGGCTTGGGATATCACAAACTTTGTTTGGTGGGTAGGTATCGGTCACGCCGGAACACTTATCTCTGCAGTATTGTTGCTTTTCAGGCAAAAATGGAGAATGGCCGTTAACCGCTCTGCGGAAGCAATGACCATTTTCGCAGTTGTTCAAGCAGGTCTTTTTCCAATTATCCACATGGGTCGTCCTTGGTTGGCATATTGGGTGCTCCCAATTCCGAACCAGTTCGGTTCTCTTTGGGTAAACTTCAATTCGCCATTGCTTTGGGACGTGTTTGCAATTTCAACATATCTTTCAATATCCTTGGTATTCTGGTGGACAGGATTATTGCCAGATTTCGCAATGATACGCGATAGAACTACTAGTCCATTTCAGAAAAAAATATATGGAATCCTAAGCTTTGGTTGGAGCGGCCGTGTAAAAGACTGGCAACGCTTTGAAGAAGTGTCGCTTGTTTTGGCAGGTTTGGCAACTCCTTTGGTGCTTTCGGTTCACACGATTGTATCTTTTGACTTTGCTACTTCGGTAGTTCCTGGATGGCACAGTACCATTTTCCCTCCTTACTTTGTGGCGGGTGCGATTTTTTCGGGATTTGCAATGGTGCAAACTCTACTTATTATAATGCGTAAAGTATCAAACCTTGAAAGTTACATTACTATACTTCATATTGAGTATATGAATAAAGTAATCTTGTTGACTGGTGGTATTGTAACTGTTGCATATCTTACTGAATATTTTATCGGATGGTACTCGGGAGTTCCTTATGAAAATTATACATATCTTTCTTTTGGTGCTGCAACTGGACCATATTGGTGGGCATTTTGGGCCTTGATTATCTGTAACCTTATTGTCCCCCTTTCACTTTGGGTAAAATCCTTAAGAAGAAACATTATGTGGACTTTCTTTGTTGCACTTGTAATTAACATCGGGATGTGGTTTGAGCGTTTTGATATTATTGTAGTGGATTTAAGTAAAGACAGATTGACATCTTCTTGGACTATGTTCCAGCCTACTTTTGTAGACATAGGAACGTTCATCGGGACCATTGGATTCTTCTTTGTACTTTTCCTTTTGTACGCTCGTACATTCCCAGTAATAGCTCAAGCAGAGGTGAAAACAATTTTAAAATCTTCCGGTGAATCTTTTAAAAAATTACGTGCTGAACACGGAGACGATCACAGTCATGTGCAAACCGTAGAAGAGTACCCAGCTGATGCAGGTCCATCTGCTAATGTAGAAGACAAAGATTTTGATTCATCTTTTAATGCTTCTGATGAGAATTTTGAAAACAATGAAGTAGATTTTGAGGCCCATAGAGGTAAAATTGATAATTTACTTAGTGGCATTGGTACTTTCGATCCTTCAAATCAAACACAAGATGATCTTAAGAAGATTAGTGGGGTTGGACCAGTAATGGAACAAAAACTTCACCAATTGGGAATCTTTACCTTTGAACAGGTAAGCAGAATGACCGACCGAGAGTATGACTTATTGGATGAGATTATTAGTGAATTCCCTGGAAGAGCCAAACGCGACGATTGGGCTGGACAGGCACTAATGTTAAAAAACAAGAACTAATTATGGCTGCAACAAAAATACACGCAATATATACAGATGATGACCTGTTGATGCAGGCTGTTAAACAGACCCGTGCGGCAAATTATCATATTTCCGAAGTTTTTACACCATTTCCCGTTCACGGTTTGGATCACGCAGTGGGATTAGCACCAACCCGAATTGCCATTACATCATTTCTTTATGGTTTGGTTGGGTTAAGTGTCGCGGTGTTGATGATGAACTACATTATGATACAGGACTGGCCTCAAAACATTGGTGGAAAACCAAGTTTTACCTTTTATCAAAACATGCCAGCATTTATACCTATTATGTTTGAGCTAACTGTATTTTTTGCTGGACATTTAATGGTAATCACTTTTTATATGAGAAGTAAGCTTTGGCCGTTTAAAAAAGCTGAAAATCCAGACCTTCGTACTACAGATGACCATTTTTTAATGGAAGTTGATGCGGATAACCACGATGTTGAAATGCTTACCAAATTCTTATATGATACAGGTGCATCGGAGATTAGTTTAATTGAAAATGAGCAAGACCACTAATATGAAGACATTAAAAAACATAGCAATCGCCATTTTTGCCTCTGTAGTTATGGTTTCTTGTTTTAACGATAAAAAGCCAAACTATCAGTATTTTCCGAATATGTATGCTCCTGTAGGTTATGAAGCCTACGGAAATTACGAAGTTTTCCCTAACCAGCAAGAAGCTATGATCCCGCCAGAAAATACAGTTTCTCGAGGTTATACTCCATATGATTATGAAAACAATACCGCTGGACTGGAATTGGCTAAGGAACAACTTAAAAGTCCATATAAAGTAACTGAAGAAAACTTGTCAGTAGGTGAAAATTTATACACCATATACTGCGCTGTCTGTCACGGAGATAAAGGTGATGGAAAGGGAATTTTAGCAACACGCGAGAAATTTCTAGGTATCCCAAGCTATGCCGATCCAGGCCGAAATATTGTTCTCGGCGGTATTTATCATGTAGAAACATACGGGTTGAATGCGATGGGTTCTTATGCCTCGCAGGTCAATGAAAAAGAAAGATGGCAAATAGCAATGCACGTTATGGATTTAAAGGCTGCACTTAATGGAGAACCAGGAATGCTGGAATCTTTAAATACTGGGGCCTCAACGGACAGCACTGTAGTTGAATCAAAAATGACAGGAGCAAACACAGTTTCCGAATCGGAATCTAAATAAAGATTTAAAAGAGAATGGCTAAAGATATGTACACGCTACCAAGTAAATTAAAACTGTTTTCTATTATTCTAATTGTCTTAGGACTTGCTGGAATAATCTTCGGATTTTTAACCACTCCGAAAACTATAGACGATGTTAAAAAAATAATGGCCCAGCAAGAAGGCCATCACGGGGAAAGCCATGCTGCAGGACATGAAGAAGGCAGCACAGCCAACTTTGTTGACGAAGCTCGTGGACAAGAAGGGTACTCCGAAGCCGCAATGGAGCATGCAACTGATTTAAAACCAGAAGGACATGCAGCAGCATCACACGAAGAACACGTTTTACACCAATTGCAAACAAGACCATGGTCCGCAACTTTTGTTGCAGCATTTTTCTTTATGATGCTTGCTTTGGGTGCATTGGTTTTTTATGCAATTCAATATGCTTCACAAGCAGGGTGGTCTCCTGTGTTATACAGAATTATGGAAGGAATTACTTCCTACTTGCTCCCAGGTTCAGTAATTGTATTTCTGATTGTTGTTTTTGCAGGAACTCATTTTTATCCATGGCAAAATCACGAATTAGTAGCTGATGATAAAATTTTACAGGGTAAATCAGGGTATTTGAACTTCCCATTTTTTATCATTCGAGCAGTTATCTATCTTTTAGGATGGAATCTGTATCGCTATTTTTCTCGTAAAAATTCTTTAGCACAAGCAGAAACAAATAATTATGGCCCTTATAGAAAAAACTTTAAGGCTTCCGTATTCTTCCTTTTATTTTTCCTTCTTACAGAAGCAACAATGTCTTGGGACTGGTTTATGTCTATGACGCCACACTGGTACAGTACACTTTTTGCTTGGTATATTTTTGCAAGTATGTTTGTATCTGCAATTACTGTAATTTCGTTGGTAACAATTCATTTAAAAGGACGAGGCTTAATACCATTTGTTAGCGATAAACACCTTCATGATCTAGCAAAGTTTATGTTTGCATTCAGTATTTTCTGGACCTATTTATGGTTCGGACAATTTATGCTGATTTGGTATGCAAACATACCAGAAGAAGTTACGTATTTCATTATAAGAATACAAGAGTACAAAGTGTTGTTTTTCGGAATGCTTATACTTAATTTTGTATTCCCTATTTTAGTATTGATGAATAGTGATTACAAAAGAATCCCTTGGTTTGTGGTTATAGCAGCTGTATTTATTCTGGTTGGACACTATATAGATATTTTCCTATTAGTTATGCCTTCCACAGTAGGCCATAACTGGAGTTTTGGAATTCCAGAAGTAGCAGCATTACTGTTCTTTATGGGGCTATTCATTCTTATTGTTGGAAACGGACTAGGTAAAGTTTCCTTGAGACCTAAGAATGACCCATTTATTAAGGAAAGTGAAAACTACCATTTTTAATCATTTAGTTTAAAGAAGAAATTGTAAAGATGACCGCATTTTTAGTTGTATTAGTAATCATTCTTTTTGGAATCTCTGCTTGGCAGATGAACCGGATTTTCAAATTGGCACAGACAAAGCCATCCATACATTCTGAAATAGCTTCAGATAAGGACAATAACATGAACGGTTATTTAATGATGGGTTTTTTAGCCTTCATTTATATTTTAGCTATTCTTACCTTTTGGTTTTGGGGAGACACACTTCTACCAAAATCTGGATCTGAACACGGAGCCAAGATAGACAACCTAATGTTGATATCAATGGTTGTTATTTTCTTTGTCGGTATCCTAACTCAATGGTTATTGCATTACTTTGCTTTCATTTATCGTGGTAATAAAGTTAAAAGAGCAACGTTTTACGCAGATAACGATAAGTTAGAGTTTATTTGGACTATTATCCCCGTAATTGTTTTGGCCGGTCTTATTATATATGGTCTTTTTACTTGGACGGATATTATGAATGTAGATAAGGATGATGATCCATTGGTTGTTGAACTTTATGCACAGCAATTTAACTGGAAAGCACGCTACGGAGGAAACGACAATACACTTGGTGAAGCTAATGTACGTTTAATAGAAGGTATTAACCAGTTAGGCGTAGATCCTGCAGACCCAAATGGACAGGACGATAAAGTAGTAACTGAACTACATTTACCCGTGGGAAGAAAAGTCTTGTTCAAAATGCGTTCACAAGATGTGCTTCACTCTGCATATATGCCGCATTTTAGAGCACAGATGAATTGCGTTCCAGGTATGATTACACAATTTGCATTTACACCAACCATTACTACTGCTGAAATGAGGCAAGATGAAAAAGTTGTTGATAAGGTTGCACGGATTAATGAAATTAGAAAAGAAAAAAGCGCAGCACTCACTGCCGCTGGTGAAGAACCTCTAGATCCATATGAATTTGATTATCTACTTCTTTGTAACAAAATTTGTGGAGTCAGTCACTACAATATGCAAATGAAAATAATAGTAGAATCTGAAGAAGATTATAAAGCATGGTTGGCAGAACAACCTACTTTAGGAGAACAACTTAGCAAAGAAAATAAATAATATTAGCTTAAAAAGATATGTCAGCACACGCACAGGTCCACGCAGTAGAAGATCATCACGATGACGATCACGGGCATCATCATAAAGAAACATTCGTAACTAAATATATCTTTAGTCAAGATCATAAGATGATCTCTAGACAATACCTTATTACAGGTTTGTTTATGGGGACTATAGGTATTTTAATGTCTTTACTTTTCAGGCTTCAGCTAGCTTGGCCTGACCATAAATTTACAATTTTTGAAATTTTCTTAGGAAAATGGGCTCCAGATGGAGTTATGGATCCAAGTATTTACCTTGCTCTGGTTACCATTCATGGAACTATAATGGTATTCTTTGTACTTACTGCTGGATTGAGTGGGACATTTAGTAACTTACTTATTCCATTGCAAATTGGTGCACGGGATATGGCCTCAGGATTCCTAAATATGGTTTCTTATTGGCTATTCTTTTTATCCAGTGTAATTATGCTTTTATCTCTTTTTGTTGAAGCTGGACCAGCTTCTGCTGGTTGGACCATATATCCGCCTTTGAGTGCTTTGCCGCAGGCAATTCCTGGATCTGGTGCAGGTATGACACTTTGGTTAACCTCCATTGCTATCTTCATTGCATCATCACTTTTGGGCTCTTTGAATTATATTGTTACAGTAATAAATATGCGTACCAAAGGAATGTCAATGACGCGTCTTCCTTTAACTATTTGGGCATTTTTCGTAACGGCAATTATTGGTGTGGTTTCCTTCCCAGTATTGTTTTCAGCAGCACTTATGTTGATTATGGATAGAAGTTTTGGAACATCTTTCTTCCTTTCTGATATATACATAGCAGGGGAAGTATTACATCATCAAGGTGGTTCACCGGTATTGTTTGAGCACCTTTTCTGGTTCCTTGGACACCCAGAGGTTTACATCGTAATTCTTCCAGCAATGGGTATCGTTTCAGAAGTAATGGCAACAAACTCCCGAAAACCTATATTTGGTTATAGGGCGATGGTTGCATCCATTCTGGCCATTGCTTTCCTTTCAACAATTGTTTGGGGACACCATATGTTTGTTTCAGGGATGAATCCGTTTTTAGGATCTGTGTTTACTTTTACAACACTTTTAATTGCAATTCCTTCTGCAGTAAAAGCCTTTAACTGGATAACAACTCTTTGGAAAGGAAACATACAAATGAATCCTGCGATGCTATTTTCAATTGCTTTCGTTTCTACATTCATCACAGGTGGTTTAACAGGTATTATCTTAGGAGATAGTGCTTTGGACATCAATGTTCACGATACGTATTTCGTTGTTGCCCACTTCCATTTGGTAATGGGTATTTCGGCACTATATGGTTTATTGGCGGGTGTTTACCATTGGTTCCCTAAGATGTTTGAAGGTCGAATGATGAATAAGAAATTAGGGTTTATTCATTTTTGGGTAACTGCTATTGGAGCTTATGGAATTTTCTTCCCTATGCACTTTGTGGGTATGGCCGGATTGCCGCGTAGATATTATACCAATACTAACTTCCCATATTTTGATGATTTAGCCGATATTAACGTTGTAATGACCATTTTCGCTATTATCACAATAAGTGTTCAGGTTATATTTTTGTATAACTTTTTCCACTCTATTTTCTACGGAAAAAAAGGTCCAAAAAACCCTTGGAACGCAACTACTTTGGAATGGACTGCAGAAGTAAAGCACATTCACGGAAACTGGGCTGGTCCAATCCCACATGTATACCGTTGGTCTTATGATTACAGTAAGTTAAACAAAGATGAAACTGATTTTGTAATTCCTGGACAAGATTTTATACCACAAAACATTCCATTGCAGGATAATGAAGATGAAATGGATCATTAATATAGTTCCATAAGACTTTACAAAAAACCCTTTCAATTTTGAAAGGGTTTTTTTATACGTAAAGAATCAGTACTACCACGTAGTAATATTTTGAGAGCTTTACACTATCTTTACATTATTGAGTTAATAATATGTAGGAAGTGAGGAATCTACTATTTATTTTGAAAGCCATACTGAAAAGTATGGCTTTCTTTTTTAAAGTAGCTTCCAAAGGATTGCTATATTTGTGTTATGAATGAACACCTCGATCCCACCGGAGAAAATCTCTCGCCACAGGAACTGGATATTGAAAAAAAACTCCGTCCTCTCAGTTTTGAGGATTTCACAGGGCAGGATCAGGCTTTGGAAAACCTGCAAATATTTGTGCAGGCTGCAAACTTGCGTAGTGAGGCTTTGGACCATACCTTATTTCACGGACCTCCAGGTTTAGGAAAAACTACACTGGCGTATATTCTAGCAAACGAACTTAATGTAAATATTAGAGTTACTTCCGGGCCCGTTTTGGACAAACCCGGTGATCTTGCCGGATTGCTTACTAATCTAGAGGAAAGAGATGTTTTGTTTATTGACGAAATCCACCGCTTGAGCCCAATTGTTGAAGAATACCTGTATTCTGCAATGGAAGATTATAAGATTGACATTATGATTGAATCTGGGCCAAATGCACGTTCAGTTCAAATAAATTTAAATCCTTTTACACTCATCGGCGCTACTACACGTTCTGGTTTATTAACCGCGCCCATGCGTGCCAGATTCGGGATTTCTTCCAGATTGCAATATTACACCACAGAATTACTTACCACAATTTTGCAGCGTAGTGCTGGAATATTAAACGTTCCCATTTCTATGGAAGCTGCAATCGAAATTGCTGGACGTAGTAGGGGAACACCACGAATTGCTAATGCACTTTTACGCAGAATCCGTGATTTTGCACAAATAAAAGGAAATGGTAAAATTGATGTCCAAATTGCAAAATTTGGTTTGGACGCTTTGCATGTTGACGCCCATGGCTTAGATGAAATGGACAACAGAATTCTATTAACAATCATCGAAAAATTTAAAGGTGGCCCTGTCGGAATCTCTACAATAGCCACGGCTGTTTCCGAAAGTACTGAAACCATTGAGGAAGTTTATGAACCGTTCTTGATTCAACAGGGATTCATAATGCGTACGCCACGTGGCCGTGAAGTAACAGAAGCTGCATACAAGCATCTGGGCAAGTTGAAAGGTCCTTCGCAGGGTGGATTATTTTAAATTTTTTTAATATGGAAGCAAAGAAAATCCCATCGGTTTCTGCCTTCCGGTTTTTGGTGCATTCAGCCCAGATCCTTAAAAATCCATTGCCTTTTCACCATAAAAACTTTGAAGCCAAAGGCGATACCTTTCGTTTAAAATTAGGTTTTGGAAATTCAGTTATTTTTTCTCGTAATGCTGGTTTTGCGCAATATGCATTACAAAAAAATCATAGGAATTATAAAAAATCACCAATCCAAACAAGAGATCTTTCAAAATACGTAGGTTTTGGATTGTTGACTTCTGAAGGAGAACTTTGGCAAAAACAACGTAAACTTATTCAGCCGGCTTTTCATAAAAAGCAATTGATAAACCTATTGGACACAATTGATGCAGCTATTAAAACAGAACTGGTGAAAATTGAAACAGATAAGCCAATAGATATTTTTCCTGTTTTTAATGATTTGGCTTTTCAAACCGTTGTGAAATCACTTTTCAGTAGTGCGGTTGATCAAAAGGAAATAAACAAACTTCAGCAAATAACTGAATCTGCGCAGCAAATGTTGGTGAAAGAGTTGCGTCAACCCTATTTGGGATGGTGGTTTAAATTAAGCGGACAAATAAATAAACACATTTCAGAAACTGAGGAGGCTCGTACAATTTTAAAAAGACTTGTAAAAAAAAGAAGAAATTCTGGAAAACGTGAAGATGATTTATTAGATATGCTTTTGGATGCGCGTTATGAAGATGGTAACGCTATGGAAGAAGGTCAGTTGATTGACGAAATTTTAATTCTTTTTACGGCAGGTCACGAAACCACATCAAACGCACTGACTTTTACCTGCGAGTTGCTAGCCCGAAATCCTATAATTCAAGAAGAACTTTATGCTGAAATAATTGAAGCAAAGGAGAGTTCAAAAACTTTGATGGACTTTATAAAAAATTGTCCTTTCACTAAAAACGTTATTGAAGAATCGCTTCGTTTGTATCCTCCAGCCTATTTTATTGATCGTGTGAATATTGAGGAAGATGAATTTAATGGAATGAAAATTCCGAAAAATTCAAGTTTGCTGTTTTCCTTGTTGGAAATTCATACCAACCCTGAAAACTGGGACGAACCGCAAAAGTTTAAGCCCAAACGTTTCTCAGAGGTTAATCCCAATCATTTTTCTGGACAATACTTTCCATTCGGCGCCGGGCCTAGAATGTGCATTGGCAATAATTTTGCGATGTATGAAATGGTTTTGGCCATTGCAGAAATTATGCGGAAATATAAAATTTCTGAAAAGAAAACACCAATTGAAATCAAGCCATTGATTACACTTAAACCAAGAAATGCTATATTGAAATTTGTAGATCGAGTAATCTAAAGCGGAAAGAAAAAGCATAAATCCAAATGTCAGGCTGAGCGCAGTCGAAGCCCTAATGAATGAGAATCATGATTTATTACAGCTACTTTGTTTATATTTTAAAATGCTCAGATAATTCATTCTACACAGGAATAACAAATGATCTCTCAACAAGATTTGACCAACATCAACATGGATTAAATAAAAATTGTTATACTTATAAAAGGAGGCCTTTGGAATTAAAATTTCATGAAGAATTCAACGATGTATTACAAGCAATTTATTTTGAGAAGAAAATTAAAGGTTGGACCAAAGCAAAAAAACAAGCATTGATTGATGGGGAAGGAGAAATGCTACAAATATTGTCTGAATGTAGAAATGCTACACATTTTAAGTATAATCCAAATAGTAAGAATGTAAAGAATAATTAAGCGCTTCGACTGCGCTCAGCGTGACACTAATTATTAAATTTTGATTTTAAAAGAAAGTAATACAACCTTGATAAAAACCGAAGCAAAACGACTTGGTTTTATTTCCTGCGGAATAAGCAAAGCTGAATTTCTGGAGCAAGAAGCACCGCGTCTCGAAAACTGGCTCAAGAATAATATGCACGGTGAAATGGCCTATATGGAAAACCATTTTGACAAAAGGTTGGACCCAACAAAACTTGTCCCCGATTCCAAAAGTGTTATTTCTTTATTGCTGAATTATTTCCCTTCAGAAATGCAAACTTCACAAACCTATAAAATTTCAAAATATGCTTATGGCGCCGATTATCATTTCGTCATAAAAGAAAAACTGAGACAATTAATGGATTTTATTTCCGAAGAAATTGGCGATGTGCACGGCCGGGCATTTGTAGATTCCGCACCGGTTTTAGACAAGGCTTGGGCCGCAAAGAGCGGTTTGGGATGGATTGGCAAGCACAGCAATTTACTCACAAAGCAATTGGGTTCTTTCTATTTTATTGCGGAATTAATCGTTGATTTAGATTTGGAGTATGATGCACCAGTAACAGACCATTGCGGAAGTTGCACTGCCTGTATAGACGCTTGTCCTACCAATGCAATTGTTGCTGACAAAGTGGTGGATGGTAGCAAATGTATTTCCTATTTTACCATCGAATTGAAGAACGAAATCCCTACATCTCAAAAAGGTAATTTTGAAGATTGGATGTTCGGTTGTGATATTTGTCAAGATGTTTGTCCTTGGAACCGTTTTAGCAAGCCGCACAACGAACCACTTTTTAATCCAAATCCTGAAATGCTTTCAATGTCCAAAAAAGATTGGGAAGAAATAACTGAAGAAGTTTTTCAGAAAATATTTAAGAACAGTGCAGTGAAACGCACAAAATTTTCTGGATTGACACGCAATATAAACTTCCTGAAAGATTAACCATTAAAATTGCTTCCTTTCGGTTAACCGAGTAACTTTGTAGATTACAAAATTGAAATTTATGAGCAAGCAAAGCAAACGTCGCGAGGCCTTACTGTATCACGCAAAACCAAAACCTGGTAAAATTCAGGTAGTTCCAACAAAAAGCTATTCAACACAACGGGATCTTTCCTTGGCATATTCGCCCGGTGTTGCAGACCCTTGTCTTGAAATTGAAAAGGAAACCAATAATGTGTATAAATACACAAACAAAGGAAACCTTGTGGCAGTGATTTCAAACGGAACTGCCGTTTTGGGATTGGGGAATATTGGTCCCGAAGCCTCCAAACCGGTGATGGAAGGGAAGGCATTGCTTTTTAAAATCTTTGCTGATATTGATGTTTTCGATATTGAAATAGGTACCGAAAATATTGATGAATTCATAGCAACCGTAAAAAATATAGCACCAACCTTTGGCGGAATCAATCTTGAAGATATAAAAGCTCCCGAAGCTTTTGAAATTGAAAGAAGGTTGAAGGAAGAGCTTAACATTCCTGTGATGCATGATGACCAGCATGGAACCGCAATTATTTCGGCGGCAGCATTGCTTAACGCCTTGGAAATTTCAGAGAAAAAAATTGAAGATGCTTCAATAGTAATTAGTGGTGCTGGTGCGGCGGCCGTTTCGTGCACACGTCTTTATAAGGCCTTTGGTGCAAAGCCTGAAAATATTGTAATGCTAGATAGCAAAGGTGTTATCCGTAAGGATCGCGAAACCCTTACCGATGAAAAGGCAGAATTTGCTTCACATCGTAAAATTGATACTTTAGAAGAAGCAATGAAAGATGCCGACGTTTTTGTTGGGCTTTCGGTTAAAGATATTGTTACTCCTGAAATGCTCTTAAGCATGGCTCTAAACCCCATTGTATTCGCAATGGCCAATCCCGATCCAGAGATTGAATATGATTTGGCTGTTAAAACACGAAAGGATATCATTATGGCAACAGGCCGAAGCGATCATCCAAATCAAGTGAACAATGTACTTGGATTTCCTTTTATTTTCCGCGGGGCATTGGACGTTCGCGCAACAAAAATTAATGAAGCCATGAAAATGGCTGCCGTAAAAGCATTGGCCGATCTCGCTAAAGAACCTGTGCCGGAGCAAGTAAATATTGCTTATGGTGAAACAAAACTCACCTTTGGAAAAGAATATATTATTCCAAAACCTTTTGATCCACGTTTGATTACCGCTGTTCCTCCAGCAGTGGCAAGAGCAGCAATGGAAAGTGGTGTAGCTCTTACAGATATTACAGACTGGGAAAAATATCAAGACGAACTTTACGAACGAATGGGTAGCGATAATAAAATCATTCGTTTGCTGGTAAATCGCGCAAAGTTGAATCCAAAGCGCATTGTTTTTGCAGAAGCAGATCACTTAGACGTGTTGAAAGCTGCGCAGATTGTTTTTGAAGAAGGCATCGGTATTCCTGTTTTATTGGGGAGAAAGGAAATCATTCTTGAACTTATGAGACAGATTGACTTTGACGCCGATCTTGAAATAATCGATCCTAAAAGTGATGAACAGGTTGATAAACAAAAGCATTATGCACAAAAACTTTGGGAAAAGCGAAAAAGAAGCGGTATCTCGCTTTATACTGCTGAAAAGCTGGTTCGCGAACGAAATTATTTTGCAGGAATGATGCTCAGCGAAGGCGATGTGGATTGTATGATTTCTGGTTATGCACGTTCCTATCCTTCGGTAGTAGTTCCTGTTTTTGAAACCGTTGGAAGGTTCGAAGGCGTGACAAAAGTTGCCACAACAAACTTGATGCTTACCAAACGTGGCCCATTGTTTATTTCAGATACTTCTATAAACATTGACCCAACAGCGAAAGAGCTTGCAAAGATTGCACAAATGACGAATTATACGATGAAAATGTTTGGACTACAGCCTGTAATTGCAATGATTTCTTACGCCAACTTCGGTTCTTCTAAAGATCCACACGCAACAAAAGTAAGGGAAGCTGTAGAATTACTACACAAGAGTAACCCTGATATGATTGTAGATGGCGAGTTGCAGACCGATTTTGCATTAAACCCAGAATTACTTCAAAGAAAATTTCCGTTTTCAAAATTGGCAGGTAAAAAAGTAAACGCACTTATTTTCCCGAACCTCGATTCTGCAAATAGCAATTATAAGTTGTTGAAAGAGCTAAACGGTGTTGAATCCATTGGTCCTATAATGTTGGGAATGCGCAAGCCCGTACATATTTTACAGTTGGGTGCTAGCGTTGAGGAAATAGTAAATATGAGTGCTGTTGCAGTTGTAGATGCGCAGCAGAAAGAGAAGCGAGCGCGGGAATAGGGAAGTAAGTAATTACGTAGTATTTTTCCCAATATTTTCACAAAAACCCCAATGGCGGTTGTAAATAATTATACTATATTTGGGGCTTTAAGTTTTCGTTAACACATGATAACCCATATACAGGGCAGACTGGTTGAAAAAAACCCAACCGATGTAGTGATAGATTGCAATGGGGTGGGATATTTTATCAACATCTCTTTGCACACATTTTCCGAACTCCCCACTAGTGAAAATGTTAAACTTTTTACCCATTTGCTTATTCGGGAAGATTCGCATACACTGTATGGATTTTCGAGTGTTACAGAACGAGAAATATTTAGGTTGTTAATAAGTGTTTCGGGAGTAGGGGCAAGTATCGCTAGAACGATGTTGTCTTCACTGGCACCAGAGCAAGTCTTGGATGCAATTGCAACAAACGATATAACAACAATTCAGTCAGTAAAAGGAATAGGAGCCAAAACTGCACAACGTGTGGTTTTGGATTTAAAAGATAAGATTTTAAAAGTGTACGGTTTGTCGTCTATTTCTGCCGGAACGAGCAATACGAACAAAAATGAAGCGTTATCTGCTTTGGAGACGCTGGGTTTTAACAGAAAATTAGCAGAAAAGGTCTGTGATAAAATTGTTCAGGAAAATCCGCAGGCTTCGGTAGAAATGATTATTAAACAAGCTTTAAAAAATTTGTAAAATTTGAAGGCAAAAAATTACGTTTACAAGGATGGCTTTTTCAAGCTTTTAGCAATAGTAAGTTTCATATTGGTCAGCAATGCTTCGCTGGCGCAAGATTCAACAGCAGTAGGAAATGAGATGGGACGGATGGACCTTCCAAATCCTACCAGCATACAGGATCTTTATACATACGACCCAATAACAGATCGGTATATTTATACTCAAACATTAGGTAATTTTAATATTACCTACCCGATCATACTTACGCCTCAGGAATACCAGCGATTGGTCCAAGAGGAGCAGATGAAGGCTTATTTTAAACAAAAAATAGATGCTGCAGATGGCCGTAAGGAGGGTTCTGAAGAAGAACAGAAAAATCTACTTCCAACTTTTTATGTAAATTCAAATTTCTTCGAATCTGTTTTTGGCGGAAATACTATTGAAGTGATTCCGCAAGGTTCTGTAGAAATGGATCTTGGATTGCTTTATACAAAACAGGATAATCCGCAATATTCACCGCGAAACCAAAGCAATTTTTCTTTTGACTTTGATCAGCGAATTAGCCTAAGTCTTTTGGCAAAAGTGGGAACCAGACTTCAGGTTACCGCAAATTATGATACCGAGAGCACCTTCGATTTCCAAAATCAGATTAAGTTGGAGTATACGCCAACGGAAGATGACATCATCCAAAAAATTGAAGTAGGTAACGTTAGTATGCCTCTAAATAGTTCTTTAATTCAAGGTGCCCAGAGTCTATTTGGGGTAAAAACACAACTTCAGTTTGGAAAAACTACAATTACCGGAGTTTTCTCGGAACAAAAATCTGAAACTCGAACAGTAACCGCTGAAGGTGGTGCAACTATTACAGATTTTGAGCTTGCCGCATTGGACTACGATGAAAACCGTAACTTCTTTCTATCACATTATTTTAGGGATAATTACGACCGCGCTTTACAACAATACCCTTTCATAAACAGCAACGTACAAATTACCCGAATGGAAGTTTGGATAACCAATCGTACTAGCCGTACTGAAAATGTTCGGAATATTGTGGCTTTGCAGGATATAGGTGAATCTGATCCTACTAATATTGGATTGGATGTTCCTCCGGGAGGTTTTATTAGGGCTAGTCAAAACGCTTATCCAGATAATGCTAATAACCTGTTTAATCCTTTTGGAATAAATGGAGGAGATCCCTCTTTGTTGAATCCTGCTATTCGAGATGTGGCAAGTGTGCGCCAAGGTTTTACAGGTGTTCAAGTAAGTGAAGGAACGGATTATGTTTCTCTTGAAAATGCTCGAAGATTGGATGCGGGTGAATATACAATTAACTCACAATTAGGTTATATTTCCTTGAATCAACGATTGAATAATGATGAAGTTTTAGCTGTTTCCTATCAGTTTACCGTTAACGGGAAAGTCTATCAAGTTGGTGAGTTTTCCAGTGATGGTGTTGAAGCAAACGGAGGTACGCAAACAACTGGTGGTAGTGGAAATCCTACGGGCGGTCAAACTAGCGGACTTGCTCAAAACCTTGTAGTAAAACTTTTAAAGAGTAGTATTACTAATGTGAAGGAGCCAATATGGGATTTGATGATGAAAAATATCTATCCTATTGGAGCATATCAACTTGAAAAAGAAGACTTCAAGCTGAACATACTTTATACTGAAGCCTCCGCACGTAACTATATTGAAAAGGCAAATGGCGGACCAGAACTCCCCGATGATGTTAAGGATCAAATCCTTTTGAAGGTATTCAACCTAGACAGATTGAGTTTCAATAATGATCCTGTACAAGGAGGAGATGGTTTTTTTGATTTTCTTCCGGGAATTACCGTAGATGCACAAAACGGACGGATTATTTTTACTACAGTAGAACCTTTTGGAAAATATTTGTTTGATAAGTTGAATGTGCCTTCCGTGCCAGCGACTTATTCCATGCCCGCTACGTATAATGCAAACCAAGAAAAATACGTTTTCAGAACACTTTATACAGGAACAAAAATACAAGCGGAACAACAGGAAAGCGAAAAAAATAAATTTCAGTTAAAAGGAACTTATAAATCAACAGGTGCCGATGGAATTCCTATTGGGGCTTTCAATATTCCTCAAGGTTCTGTTACTGTAACCGCTGGTGGAAGAACTTTAGTGGAAGGAGTTGACTATACTGTAAATTACCAATTGGGGAGAGTACAGATTTTAGATCCTGCTTTGTTGAATAGCAATATTCCTATCTCGGTTAGCACAGAAAATAATTCGCTTTTCGGGCAACAGAGCAAACGTTTTACTGGTTTAAATGTTGAACATAAATTCAGTGACAAGTTTTTGGTGGGTGCAACCTACTTAAACCTTAATGAGCGTCCATTAACCCAAAAATCTTCCTATGGGGCAGAACCGATAAACAATAGTATTTTTGGTATAAATGTCAACTATTCAACTGAAGTTCCATTCCTTACACGAATGGTCAACCACTTACCTAATATTGATACGGATGTGGAATCCAACATATCTTTGCGTGGTGAATTTGCATATTTGAGACCTGGCGCACCTAAAGTTTCAGACTTCAATGGAAAAACAACCGTATATGTGGATGATTTTGAATCTTCACAAACGGGAAATGATATTAGCACCCCTTCCAGTTGGTCTTTATCTAGTTCTCCTGTTGGCTATGGAGGAGAATTGGCTAATGATAATTTAGGATACAATTACAACCGTGCAAAATTAGCTTGGTACACAATAGACCCAGTTTTCTATAGTACCCAAAGACCTGAAGGAATTAGTGATGAAGATCTTTCTTCGCCATTTACACGTCGTATTTTTAGGGATGAAATTTTCCCGCAGCAAGATATTATTCAAGGTCAGACTCAAGCTTTATTTACATTAGACTTGGCTTATTATCCAACAACCCGAGGAGAATATAACTATAATCCAGAGGCTGCTGGCGGTAACACCCTTCCAAACCCAGAGAATCGTTTTGGAGGTATAATGCGACAATTGACTACCACAGATTTTGAACAATCGAATGTGGAATACATTCAATTTTGGGTAATGGACCCTTTTATCTACGATGAAAACAACGGAAATCCTGGTGGAACTTTAAACTTTGACCTTGGAAGCATTTCTGAAGATGTGCTAAAAGATGGAAGAAAACAATACGAAAACGGACTGCCTAAAGACGGATTGGATGGTAATACAATAACCACAGCTTGGGGTAAAGTGCCAACCAACCAATCTTTAGTTTATACATTTGATTCCCAAGGCCAAGAGCGAACTAATCAAGATATTGGTTATGATGGATTGGACAACGGTTCTGAAGGAGCAAAATATCCTGCTTTTGCGAGTCTTCCAGATCCTGCAAATGATGATTACCAATACTTTTTGCAAGCTGAAGGAAATGTTTTGGACCGCTATTTAAAATATAACGGAACTCAAGGAAACTCTCCGGTAGAAGTTACCAACACAAACCGTGGAAGCACTGCCCAGCCAGATGTTGAGGATATAAATCGTGATAATACAATGAACACGATTGATAGCTATTTTGAATATAATATTCCCATGTTTCCAGGTATGAACAGGGATAATAACCGCTATATCTCTGATATTAAAGAGTTGGATGTAACCACTCAAGACAACAATGTAATTCCGGTTCGTTGGGTACAGTTTAAAATTCCTATCAGCAAGCCAGACCAAGCCATTAACGGTATTTCAGATTATAGGTCTATTCGTTTTATGCGAATGTTCCTTTCTCAGTTTTCACAAAACACCGTATTGCGTTTTGGTACTATGGAACTAGTTCGTGGCGATTATAGAAGATTCGAAAAAACATTGGACGATGTAACCTTTGAGGATCCGGCAAATGACGATACTCTTTTTGAAGTTGGATCGGTAAGTATTGAAGAAAACGAAAACCGTCAACCTATTCCTTATGTATTGCCTCCGGGTCTCCAACGCGAGGAATTAAACAATAACAATAACATTATTCGTGAAAATGAACAATCACTTTCGCTACGAGTATGTGGTTTAGAACCAAATGATGGTCGCGCCGTATATAAAAACTTTAATGTGGATATGCGCCAGTACAAAAATCTGGAAATGTTTATTCACGCAGAATCTATCATAGATAATACAAATTCAACAGAATTGCAGAATGGTCAGTTGGTAGCTTTCATGCGTTTAGGAAATGACCTTACCAATAACTATTACGAAGTTCAAATCCCTTTAAATCCAACAAATTTTGGTGCCGGAACAGCTGAAGAAATTTGGCCACTTGCAAACCGTTTGAATTTGCCTTTAGAATTGCTTCAGCAAATAAAAACAAAAGTACTGGGCGACCCAAGTTACGATCAAACCGAGATAAACTTCTTCAACCAATCTGAACTTGATGGTGGAGGCACCAATGGTGAAAATGAATTAAGAATAGGTATAAAAGGTAACCCAAGCTTTGGAAATGTTCGAACCATTATGCTCGGTGTAAAAAACACTACGAATGATAATTTGTGCGGTGAAGTTTGGTTCAACGAACTTAGGATGTCTGAACTTAGAAACAAAGGCGGATGGGCTGCTGTTGTTAGTATGGATGCAAATATTGCAGATTTTGCCACTATAAGTGCTACAGGGAAAAGAAGCACAATTGGTTTTGGCTCTATAGAGCAAGGTCCTAATCAAAGAAGCCGTGAAGACTTGCAGCAGTATGATGTAGTTACAAACTTAAACATGGGGCAATTACTTCCCAAGAAATGGGGTATTCAATTCCCGTTCAACTATGGCCGTTCCGAAGAATTAATAACCCCACAGTATGATCCGGAATTCCAAGATATTGAGTTGGATACAAGGCTAAGCAATACCGAGGATCAAGCCGAAAAAGATATAATTAAGGAACAGTCAGTAAACTATACGAAACGGCAAAGTGTAAACTTGATAGGAGTTCGTAAAGAAAGAACGGGAGATTCAAAAGCTAAGGTATATGATGTGGAAAACCTAACTGCTTCTTTTTCATACAACCAAACAGATCATCACGATTTTGAGGTAGAGGATGCACTTGAACAAAGCGTCCGTGCTGGAGCAACGTACAATTATAATTTCACTGCAAAGCCAGTGGAACCTTTTAAAAAGAACGATTCTTTGTTTAGAGGGAAGTATTGGCAATTTCTAAAGGATTTTAATTTTAATTATTTGCCGACCAATGTTTCAGTGAGTTCAAACATAACAAGACAATACAACGAGCAAAAATTTAGAGAAATTGACTTGCAGGCCGGTAATATTGCACTTCCAAGATTATACCAACGTAATTACCTTTTTGACTGGCAATACACCATCAACCATAACTTGACCAAATCATTGCGATTTAACTTTACATCTACCAACAATATGATTGTAAATAATTATTTGGATGAAGATGGATATGTTAATAACGATGTTGGTGTTTGGGATGGCTTCTTTGATGTAGGTGATCCGAATCAGCATTTCCAATCTTTACAAGTAAACTATGATTTGCCATTTAGCAAGTTTCCATTCCTGAAGTTTATGAGGGCTACTTATTCTTACACTGGGGATTATCAATGGCAACGCGGAAGTAGTCAATTTAATGAGTTACCAATTGAGTTGAGTGATGGAACTACAAATACATATAATTTAGGTAACTCCATACAAAATGCAAGCACGCACCAAATTAACTCTAGTATAGATATGAACGGGTTTTACCGTTATATTGGATTTACTAAAATTAAGAAGAGCAAACCAAAAAAATCTGCTGCTGGAGAAGATGGTGGAAAAGGTGACGAAACAAGCGGCGGCAAAGAAGGCAAAGATGGAAGAGAAAGTAAATTGGCGCCAGAAGATAAAAATGCCCTTTCAAACGGCAAAACGGGTTCGTCAAATGTGCTTGGAAAAGGATCAGGCGCAGCAGGCGGTTTGAATGCTGGAGACAAAGCGTTGAACACAGCCATAGGATTTGCCACAATGCTTAAAAAGATTCAATTCAACTACAAGGAAACAAAAGGTATTTTCTTGCCTGGATATTTACCATCTATTGGTTTCATTGGAACGCTTAAGCCAACTGCAGGTTTTGTTTTTGGAAGTCAAGCTGAAGTTAGAGAATTGGCAGCGAAAAAAGGCTGGTTAACTTTGTATCCAGAATTCAACGAGCAATACACGGAAAATATATCGCGCCAAATGGACATTCAGGCCAACTTAGAGCCGATAAATGATTTGACCGTAGATGTTAACGGAAGTAGAATTTATTCTGAAAATTATTCTGAAAATTATATTGTTGATAATGGTTTGTATAATTCCTTGACTCCAAATACTTTTGGAAGTTTCAATATATCAACCTTATTGATAAAAACCGCGTTTAGTGCTAGTGACGAAAATAATTCTGCAGCTTTTGACGATTTCCGAAACAACAGATTAACTATTGCAAACCGACTTGCTGAGGACTATTACCAAGGAAGAGCTATCCCGAGAGATACGCTTGGTTATCCAGTTGGTTTTGGAAGAAATAGTCAAGATGTATTATTGCCAGCATTCCTTTCAGCATATAAAGGAAGTAATGCATCAAAAGAAAAAACGGGAATATTTAGAGACATTCCACTTCCAAATTGGGATATAAAATATACTGGTTTAATGAATATACCTTGGTTTAAGAAAAACTTTAAGCGTTTTTCTCTTACCCATGGATATAGAGCTAGCTATACCGTGAACCAGTTCCAGTCAAACTTGGATTATAATGCTGCAGACCCTGAGGCAACTGATCAATCAGGTAATTTTAAAGTGAAAACGTTATTGACTAATGTTAATTTGACTGAACAGTTTTCGCCATTATTGCGCGTGGATTTTGAAATGAATAATTCAGTAAAAATTCTTGCAGAAATGCGAAAAGACCGAGCACTTTCTTTGAGCTTCGCAAACAACTTACTCACCGAAATAAAAGGGAATGAATACATCATTGGCCTTGGATATCGAATTAAAGACCTCCGTATAGCCACTAATTTTGGCGGAAAGAAATCGGTTATAACCAGCGATTTGAACTTTAAGGTTGATCTATCGCGAAGAGATAATATTACAATTATTAGATATTTGGATATTTTAAATAACCAAACTACAGCTGGGCAAACCATTTATGGTGCACAGTTATCTATTGATTATGCGTTGAGCAAAAACCTGACAGCTTTGTTCTATTATGATCATACTTTCTCTAAGTATGCTATCTCAACAGCATTCCCACAAACAACAATTAGAAGTGGATTCACACTTCGCTATAATTTTGGAAACTAAGAAACTCTTATATAACTATGAATGTACCAGCTAATTTAAAGTATACAAATGACCACGAGTGGGTTAAAATTGAAGGTGATATTGCAACCGTTGGAGTTACCGATTTTGCACAAGGTGAGCTCGGCGATATTGTATATGTGGAAATTGAATCCGTAGGCGAAACTTTGGACAAAGAACAAGTATTCGGAACAGTTGAGGCCGTAAAAACGGTTTCAGATTTGTTTTTGCCATTATCGGGGGAAATTATAGAATTTAACGAATCCCTTGAGTCTGAACCTGAAAAGGTAAACTCAGATGCCTATGGTGAGGGTTGGATGATAAAAATGAAAATTTCAAACCCCGATGAAATAGCTGAGCTATTGGATGATACAGCATATAAAGCACTTATTGGGGCGTAGAAACCTTTTGATTCTAGCAGTATTTTATACTTGCGCCATAACTTTACTGTTCTTTATCCCTGGTTCTGATCTGCCTAATATAAATTTTTCGGCTGCAGATAAAATAGTTCATTGTTTGCTCTATTTTATCCTAATTAATTTATGGCTGATTTATTTTTATACTAAAATGGATTTTCAGCTTGATGCTAAATGGATACAGGTGCTATTGCTTACGATATTGCTTTATGGCATAATAATTGAGATATTACAAGGCCAGTTCACGGCTTCGCGCAGTGCAGATATTTTTGATGTATGTGCAAACCTAATTGGCTCATTGCTAGGAATCTTTTTTTTCAAGCGAATAAAAAATAGTTTTAAAACTTAAAATTTCAATTAAGTTTTAAATTGAATGATAATTTCTATATTTTAGCAACAAGTTAAAACCACTATTATGGAACCCAAAAAAAATCCGAAAGCAGACGTTAGTCGAAGAAGCATGCTCTTTTTCCAACTTGGAATGGTAGTAATGCTTTTCTTTGCTTGGCAAGCAATTGAATGGAAGTCTTACGATAAATCTAATAACGACTATGGAAAACTGGACGTTGGTGATGAATTGGAAGAAGAAATTCCAATCACACAACAATTAACACCACCACCGCCACCACCGCCACCACCGCCAGCACCAGAAGTAATTGAAGTTATTGAAGATGAAGATGAAGTGGAAGAAACCATAATAGAATCTACTGAAGCAAAACAAGATGAAAAAATTGTGGAGGTTAAAGAGATTAAAGAAGAAGTAGTTGAAGAAGAAATCGCTGATGTTCCTTTTGCAGTAATTGAAAATGTACCTATTTACCCAGGTTGTGAAAATGAAAAAGGAAATGATGCAAAAAAGAAATGCATGTCTTCTAAGATTAGTGATTTTATAAACAAAAAATTTAATACTGATCTAGCTTCAGATCTTGGATTGGAAGGCAGACAGCGTATTGCAGTTCAGTTTAAAATTGATAAAAACGGAAAGGTGATAGATGTTCGTGCTCGAGCTCCGCATCCAAGGCTTGAAAAAGAAGCAGTAGATGTTGTGCAATCACTACCTAACATGACTCCTGGGAAACAACGCGGAAAACCAGTTGGGGTACTTTATTCACTTCCAATAATATTTGATATTCAGTAAAAATAAATTTACTAATTCTGAAAACCCTGTATTTACTCCTGTAAATGCAGGGTTTTTTCGTTTTGGCATAACAGTTGTACTTCAAATGCATTAACCTTTTAAATCCATTCATTATGAAAACAATAACAAAAATTGCCCGAAACAAAAGAGCCGACAAAAAGCAAATCAATATCAAATGGAATTCACGTTTGTTTTTCCAGATTGGTGTAATCGCAAGTTTACTGATTGTTTTCTTCGTAATGCAGACTGATTTTCAAATGAAGACTGCAGCATATGAGCCGCCAACTTCCAGTGGTATATCTGAACCACCTATAATCCATTATGTAATTGATGTTGATAAACCCAAACCTGTTGATGTTTTAAAAAACGTAACTGAGAAACGATCGCCAATTCAAAAAGTAGTTAAAAGCAGTACCTTTCTTGTTAAACCAAATACAGATCCTAATGTTGAAACTCCAATTGCAGCTACTAATGCTCCAGTGATTGAACTTCCAAAGCCAACTATAGATAACGCCGGAGATAAACCCGCAAAGCCAAGAAGCATGATAAGTGTAGAATTTGTTCCAGTTTATCCAGGATGTGAATCCTTAGGAACCAAGGATGAAAAGATGGAGTGCATGTCTTCAAAAATAAGTTCTTTTATCAATAAAAATTTCAGAAAGGAACTTCTCGAAAACCTAAAGGCAAACAAAAAATATAGGATTTATGTTAATTTTAAAATTGATTCAAATGGTTTCGTGACTGATGTGGTTGCAAATTCAAACGACGAGAACCTTAAAAAAGAAGCCCAACGTGTAATTGGTAAATTGCCAACTATGCAACCTGGAAAACAAGGTGATAAAAATGTGGATGTGCTTTATACCGTACCCATTATTTTTATGATTCAGTAGCATATTTTAAATACAAAAGAGAAGCTCCCTGTAAAAATGGGAGCTTTTTTTGAATCTAGTCATTATAAAAAAACTGTATCTTTCGGCAATAAACAATCATTAGCCCGATGAAGCAGTTTCTTTTCTTTTTGTTTTTTTGTTTTTCAATAATTTCCTTTGCTCAAACCCCTTCTACCCAGTATGAAAAATATCCTGTTTTTAAAGCATGCTCCAATGCAGATTTAACCGTACTTGAAGATTGCTTTAATAATACCCTTCAACAATTTATTTTTCAGAATTTTCAAGTTCCTGAAAAAGTTTTTTCAGAAAACTATAAAGGCAATGTAAATGTCCTGTTTGAGGTAACAAAAAAGGGTAAGTTTAAAGTTTTATATGTTGATGGAATCTATGATGAATTAAAAGAAGAAGCCCGTAGGGTTTTTGAATCACTACCCGAGGTGGAACCTGCCACCTATAATGGTTCTCCAGCTTATGTTCAGTTTACTTTGCCCATAGCCATTCCGTTGGTTGCGCCAGGGGAGAGCATTATCCAAACCACCGAAATTACTAAGAAAAATGAAAGAGAAGCATTAGTAAACGAATATGATGAAATTGAAAACCTTCCGTATAATAACGAAGAGTATAAAAGCAACATAAATATTCCACTCTCACACCATAATTACAGTCTGTTTGATCCCGCTTTAAACCGAGTTGGTCTTAACAATCACACTGCCCAAAAACCCTACGTTTATAGCGATGTAAATAAATATTACGATTTTGAGGCTGCTAATAAAGAGATTTTAAAAAACAAGACTTCGTGGTTTGGCCGAAAACTTTGGAACGAACATCTCGTAACCATAAAAGGAAAAGACTATTGGGTAACGCTTGATGCTGGTGTGGATTTGCAAGCTGGAAAGGACTTTGACTCGAATATAGATACTTACAATAATACGCGCTTGGTCTATACACAGGGTGGCATTGGAAAGCAGCTTGGATTTTTTGGTGTTATATATGAAAGTCAAGGTCGTTTTGCAGATTATTATAATCGATATGCAGAGTCAATTCGCCCAGACGGAGGAAACCCAGCGATTATTCCTGGCCGTGGAATTGCGAAGGGGTTTAGGTCAGATTCCTACGATTATCCAATAGCAACAGGCCATATTTCATATACACCTTCAAAATATTTCAATATTCAATTTGGGCATGGAAAAACATTTCTTGGAGATGGCTACCGATCTTTATTTACCAGCGATAATGCTAGTCCATACCCGTTCTTCAAAATAAATACTACTTTTTGGAAATTAAAATATACAAACACTTGGATGTCGCTTCGCGATGTGCGCCCAGAAGTTACAGAAGATGGCTCTTTCCGAACAAAATACATGGCAAACCATTACTTGAGCTACAACATCACAAAACGATTAAATATTGGCCTTTTTGAATCTGTAATATGGCAGAATGATAACGGCCGCGGATTTGACGTTAATTACCTCAATCCAATTATTTTCTATCGCGCCATAGAATTTTCTACGGGTTCACGCGGTGGTAATGCGCTTATTGGTATTAGTACAAAATATAAAGTGAACGATCGCATAAATGCTTATGGCCAGTTTATAATTGATGAGTTTTCTACCAGCGACGTTTTTGGAGGAAAGGGGAGTTATAAAAACAAAACGGGCTATCAACTTGGTCTAAAATATTACGATGCCTTCGGTTTAAAAAATCTTTACTTACAAACTGAATACAATAGGGTGCGGCCATACACATATTCGCACAATACAATTGTTCTTAACTATGGACACAACAACCAGTCTATGGCCCATACACTCGGAGCAAATTTTTCTGAATTTATAGCCATAGCGCGTTACCAAAAAGGAAGAATATATGGTGATGCCAAGTTTATTGTTGCTAAACGAGGTTTTGAATTTAACACTCCAGACGACTCAAGTTTTTATGGTGGAAATATTTATGGAACGGAAGATGACCGTATTTCTGATAATGGAAATGATTTGGCCCAAGGGAACACTACCGATTTTTTGCATGCTGAAGTGCAGGCAGGCTATGTAATAAACCCTGCAACCAACTTAAAGATTTATGGAAGTTTTATTTTCAGGAATTTTGACCCAAAGTTAGAAACAGAAACAGTTTTCAAAAACCAAACCAGTTGGGTAAATTTTGGTATTAGAACAGATTTATTCAACTGGTATTACGATTTTTAATAAAGTTTAATCAATGTCATTACTGCCCTTTACATTTTGAGCAGGTTTTGGCTGATCGGTTTTCTGTTGCTTAATCTGCTCTTTCATTTTTTCCATCTTTTCGCGGGCTTTTCTGTTTTTTTCGGCATTAATTTCAATGTCTTTCCGATCATTCGCCACTTCCTTGTATACCATTCTTAAAAAAGCTTCCTTTGATATAAAACCACTGCCATAACCATTATCGTCATATTGTTTTGTTATGTCGGTCATCTTTGCAACTTCGTCTTCTGTCTTTTTGTTGATATAATTTGTAAATACTCTTTTATAAACTATTGACAACATATCTATAGTTTTTTGGAGATCTTTATATGTGCCGACCTCTCCATGGCCTGGAATTATTTTGGTGTCTTCATTTATTATCAATAAAGCTTTTTCGAGCCCTTCAACACATCCTTTTAAAGTACCTCCGTTTTCTGCATCTATAAATGGATATTTTCCATTAAAAAAAACGTCTCCAGTGTGCAAAACGTTGCTATCGGTAAAATAAACCATAGCGTCGCCGTCAGTATGTGCATTGTGCACATGAAAAACATATATTTTTTCTCCGTTGAAATAAAAAGAAAGATCTTCAGAAAAGGTAATTACTGGAAGATTCTCCAAAGGTATTTTCTTCGTTTCTTTCTGCATCATTTCCTGAAGGCGATTGCGAACATTTTCTTGTGAAAAAATTACGGTTCCTGTTTCTGCCATAGCAGCGTTTCCACCGGTATGATCTCCGTGGAAATGTGTATTCACTAAAAACCGAACAGGCTTATCGCTCTTTTTTTTGATATCTTCCTGAATTTGCTCAATACCATCAGCATATTGGTCGTCTATCATAAAAATACCATTGCTGCCAAAACTTAAACCAATATTACCACCTTTGCCCTGAAGCATATAAATATCGTTGTTAACTTTTATGAGCTTGGTGTTTATTTTTTTCCCAGTATCGGTTTGAGAAAATGAGGTGAAAAAACAAAACAAAAAGACGATGCTTAATAATGATCTAGAGAACATATTTTTTTAAGTTTTAAAATTGGTTCAAAATACTAAAAATGCTGAAATAAAAGCATAAGATTGTCAAGAATATATTGTGGAAAAAATACAGGAAGCGTATCTTTGCGCAGCCTATAAAAAAATGAGCTTGTCCGTTATCCAGTCACAATCACCATTTAAGTCCATTATCAGGAATTTTACCGAAATTACAAAACTACGGCTTTCTGTAAGTGTTGTGTTTTCCTCGGTAGCTGGATATTTGTTAGGTGCTGATTCTATTGATTATTACATCCTTTTTTTGTTGTGTGTTGGTGGTTACTGTATGGTGGGTGCTTCTAATGTTTATAACCAAATAATTGAGCGTGATCTAGATGCGCTTATGGAACGAACTAAAAACAGGCCACTGCCTGCGGGGCAGATGACTGTTCAGTCTGCCTTTATTCTTGCATCCATCTTAACCATTCTTGGAATTGTTGTGCTTTATTCCATCAATCCGATAACGGCGATGTTTGGCGCCATTTCTATTTTTATGTACGTTAGTCTTTATACGCCTTTGAAAACCAAAACTCCACTTTCGGTTTTTGTGGGAGCTTTCCCGGGGGCTATTCCGTTTATGTTAGGCTGGGTTGCTGCAACAGGTAAATTTGGCATTGAACCTGGAACCTTGTTTATGATTCAATTCTTTTGGCAGTTTCCACATTTTTGGGCCATTGGATGGTTTCTTTTTGATGATTACAGAAAAGGAGGGTTTTTTATGCTTCCGAATGGAAAAAAAGATAAAGGAACAGCAGTTCAGGTGATTTTATATACCATTTGGACAGTGCTGGCATCACTGATTCCAGTTTTGGGAATTACCGGAAAACTTTTCTTGACGCCAATCTCTGGAGTTTTGATTGGACTTTTAGGAATTGGCCTTACTTATTACGCGATCCAACTTTATAAAGAAAAAACATCAAAAGCCGCTAAGCAACTAATGTTGGCAAGCGTTAGTTATATTACGCTTTTGCAGATAATTTATGTGGCTGATAAATTTCTAAGATGATAAACTAGCCTTATTTACAAATAATTTATACGCAACTGAAAATGGATTTAACGGAAGGAACCCAACAAATAAAAGTAAATAGAGCAAAGAAAAACATGCTTTGGTTTGGTATTATTAGCTTAACCATGAGTTTTGCGGGTCTTACAAGTGCTTATGTGGTAAGCAAGGAAAGACCAGACTGGATATCAACTTTTGAAATCCCTCAAGCTTTTTACATTAGTCTTGTCTTAATAATTGTGAGTAGCATAACCATTCATTTTGCGCTTACCGCTATTAAAAAACAACAAAACGGTATTGGAATGTTTCTTTTAGTCACAACATTTTTAATTGGTGTTTTGTTCGTTGTTTTTCAATTTGTAGGCTTTTCTGAAATTATTAAGGAAGGATACAACTTCACTGGCCCAACCAGTAGCATAACCACTTCATTCATATATCTGGTGGTTCTATTGCACATAGCACACGTTTTTGCAGGGCTAATATCTCTTTCGGTTGTAATTTATAATCATTATAAACTAAAATATGAAAACGGTAAAACCCTTGGCATTGAACTGGCTGCAACTTTCTGGCATTTCGTGGATGTAGTATGGATTTACCTGTTTTTATTTTTATATTTCGTTAAATAAAAATTAAACGTATTTTTGAACCTTATTTAAAACCAATTTCTTTTTATGGAAGCAACTGTTGTTAAAACAGGTACGGAAGGAAAAACCTGGGGTGGTGGAAATCATCCGTTAAAAGCCAGTTACGGTAAAATGATGATGTGGTTTTTCATCGTTTCTGATGCACTGACATTTTCAGGATTTCTTGCCTCTTATGGATTTTCAAGATTCAAATTTGTGGATGCTTGGCCAATTCCCGATGAAGTTTTTACCCACTTTCCGTTTCTTCACGGAGTAGATGCACCAATGTACTATGTTGCATTTATGACCTTTATTTTGATTTTTTCATCTGTAACCATGGTTTTGGCTGTGGATGCAGGGCATAAAATGCAACAAAATAAGGTTATACTCTATATGTTTCTAACCATTATAGGAGGTCTTATTTTCTTGGGCTCGCAAGCTTGGGAGTGGAATACCTTTATAAAAGGAGATTTTGGAGCAATAGAAACGAAAGGAGGACAGATTGTTCAGTTTTTAGATAAAGATGGGGAGCGCGTTGCACTTCGTGACTTTGCTGCACCTGCAAAAGGGGAACGAACAGAACAAACACGTGAAAACGGAATATGGTTTGAAGGCGAATCAGAATATTACCCAAGTGTATCATTTGAACAGGTTAAGGAAGGCTTTTTAGCCAATGATAATCTTTTGGTTAGAGTTCAGCATAAAGATGAGCATGGACACCACATAATTTTAAATCGAGAAGAATCGATTGCAAAGGTTGTAAATGATGGTCAAATGGTTGTGGAAGGTGCAAACCTTCGCCACAATGAATACGGACATCCGCTTTTTGCAGACTTTTTCTTCTTTATTACTGGTTTTCACGGATTCCACGTATTCACAGGAGTACTGATTAACTGTATTATATTTTTCAACGTAATAATAGGTACCTACGAACGCCGTGGCCATTATGAAATGGTCGAAAAAGTTGGACTGTACTGGCACTTTGTGGATTTGGTATGGGTATTTGTATTTACATTCTTTTATCTTGTATAAAATATTTATAATAGAAAATGGCACACGAACAAGCACATAAGCTAGCAATTTTTAGAGGTACGCTCAAGTTCAAATCGAACGTAAGCAAAATCTGGGGAGTTTTTATAGTACTTTCCATTGTTACCACAGTAGAAGTAGCATTAGGTATAATACGACCATCATTCTTGGTGGATCATCATTTTTTAGCCCTAAAACTTCTTAACTGGATCTTTATTTTACTTACACTTTTTAAAGCATATTATATTACTTGGGACTTTATGCACATGCGCGATGAGACCAATGGGCTTAGAAGAGCCGTTATATGGACCTCTTTGTTCTTGATTGCGTATTTGGTAGTACTGCTATTGATTGAAGGCGATTATATTTTTGAAGTATATAAGGATGGTTTTATAAAATTTAATTTTTAGAACAATATTGAAATATTTTGAAAGCCCTCTTTTGGAGGGCTTTTTTTATGGTTATGTTTTTAAAATTAACACCCAAAAAATTGCCTAACCCCCTTTTACCCTGTATTTTTGCAAAAGCAAAAAAAGCGCAAAAATGAAAAAGTATATAGTCCTTGGCATCCTGTTTATACTGCCCATAACGGCATACATTTTTTTTGCGATGAGCACCAACTATTTTAAGCCTTTGCCGGTGTTGACCCCTTCTGTGGAAGAGTTGGATGGTTTTAAAACCCTTGAGGGAAAACCAGTTCAGCTAAAAGATCGAATTACAGTATTAGGTTTTTTTGGTAGCGACTTGGAGGCACACAGGGCATATGCCTACAATTTGGCCCATAAAATATACAGCAAAGACCACGAGTTTAAAGAGTTTCAATTTGTCATTCTTTTGCCTGAAGGAACCGAGCCACAAGCTAGAAATATTGAAGAAAAACTAAAACAGATAGCACCCTTGGATTCATGGTTTTTCGCTTTCGGTGCTGATGAGGATATAAACCGTGTTTTTCATTCCCTAAAATCCAATATTGAGTTGGATTCCAATTTGTCCACGCCCTATGTTTTTATAATCGATAAAGAACGAAACCTTCGCGGTAGGGATGATGATGAGGACGAAGGAGTGATGTACGGTTTTGATTCCAGTACCATAGCAGAAATAAACAACAAAATGAGCGATGACGTAAAAGTGCTTTTGGCAGAATACAGACGCGCTTTGAAGAAATATAACTCTAACCGCGAAATATAGCACAGCGAGGAAAAATTCAATAAAAAAATTAATTGGGATTCAATGAAAAAGAATTATTCATACATAGGTATTTCGTTTATCATTTTGATCTTTGGTATTTGGGCAGTGCCAAAAATCATTAATACATTATCAAAACCAGAGCTTGAAACTATGGGGGCTGTGCCAGCTTTCAGTTTTACAGATCAGAACGGAAAAACAATAACAAACAAAGATTTTGAAGATAAGGTGTATGTTGTTGAATTTTTCTTTACCACTTGTCCGAGCATCTGCCCAATTATGACTGAAAATATGATTAAGATTCAAGATGAATTTTTGGGTAACCCAAAAGTTGCTATTGCTTCGTTTTCTATCGATCCCGTGCAAGATACTCCAGAAGTTTTAAAGGAATACGCCCAAAACAAAGGAATTACCAAACCCCAGTGGCATCTATTAACAGGTGATAAGGAAAAAATATTTAAACTCGCCAATGAAGGTTTTAATATTTATGTAGGGGAAGCTACAGAAGAGGAAAGCGGATTTGAACACTCTGGATTTTTTGCACTGATAGACCAACATGGCAACATCCGTTCCCGCAAAGATGAAAACGGAAATCCAATTATTTACTACGATGGATTGGAAGACAAAGGAATTCAAATGTTGAAGGAAGATATCAAAAAACTTTTATAACAAATGCAGACTTCAATCGATAATACTAAAAAATACAACATCTGGATATGGATCCTATCCGTTGCAATTCCCGTAGTGGTTGCTGTCTTGTTTTCTGTAAGAATACCAGGCGTTGAACGTTTGGGTTTTTTGCCGCCAATCTATGCAACCATCAATGGAATTACCGCTATTCTTTTAGTAACGGCGGTTTATCAAATTAGAAAGGGAAACAGAAAAGCCCACGAGCGCTTAATGAAAACCGCAATCATCTGTTCTGTGTTATTTTTGGCAATGTATGTAACTTACCATATGACATCAGATTCAACACCCTATGGAGGTGAAGGAATGGTGCGATATGTGTATTATTTTATATTGTTAACGCATATTTTATTATCGGTTATCGTTATACCTTTTGTATTGATAACCTATGTTCGGGCTATTTCCGGACAATTTTATAAACACCGAAAGATTGCCCGTATAACTTATCCACTGTGGCTTTATGTTGCAGTAACTGGAGTGATTGTTTATTTAATGATATCTCCTTATTATTGATTGAATGTAAAAAAAGTACTCCCTTTAAGGGGACTATCTAGAGGGATGATTTCCCTTTAAAAGATTATTATAATGAAAACAAAACTTATTGTTTTAACTTTAATTTTATTTCTCTTTGCAGTAGTTCCTGCAGAAGCACAGTGTGCAATGTGCAGAGCCGTTTTGGAAAGCGAAGATGGAGGACATGCTGCCAAGGGAATCAACAATGGAATCGTGTATTTGATGATATTTCCCTACTTGCTTATAGGCGGTGTTGGCTATGCAATCTACAGAAGCCGAAAAAAAGCACGTTCCCAAGAAATTGAGTAATTTTTTCTTTTTACTGTAACATCTAATGGTTTTTAGAGTCTTATTAAAAACCGAGAACCATAATCTTTTCAAGTCTTAACAAGAATTTCACATTTGGAAGGGTATTTCCACTTTATTTTGTATTCCAACAATTTTCGCAATGATAGAGATCAAAAACTTACATAAATCATATCATATGGGCAAGAATTCACTTCATGTCTTAAAAGGTATAAACTTTTCAGTTGCTGAAGGCGAAATGGTTTCCATAATGGGCTCTTCTGGTTCCGGAAAATCAACTTTACTTAACATACTCGGAATTCTTGACGAAGCAGATGAAGGCACATACACACTGGATGGAACGCTGATAAAAAATCTGAATGAAAAAGTTGCAGCACGCTACCGAAACAAATTTTTAGGATTTATTTTTCAATCTTTCAACCTAATTAATTATAAATCTGCTTTGGACAATGTGTCGATGCCGCTTTATTACCAGGGTGTAAAACGAAATATCCGTACTGAAAAAGCAATGCATTATCTTGAAAAAGTTGGATTGGCAGATTGGGCTTCACACCTTCCTAATGAGCTTTCTGGAGGACAAAAACAGCGTGTAGCCATTGCTCGCGCTTTAGCAAGCGATCCAAAAGTATTGCTTGCTGATGAACCTACAGGGGCGTTAGACACCAAAACTTCATACGAAGTAATGGAACTAATTCAAGGCATCAACGATGAAGGGAAAACAATTCTCATAGTTACCCATGAAGACGACATTGCGCATATGACAAAGCGTATTGTAAACCTAAAAGATGGTTTGATTATTGACGATTCAGTAGTCACTCAAGTTCGGGCAAAATCGGAAGCCTATGTTTAATATTGAACGATGGCAGGAAATATTTGAAGCAATTCGTAAAAACAAACTACGAACTTTTTTAACGGGTCTTTCCGTGGCTTCTGGTATTTTTATTTTGGTAATCCTATTGGCTATCGGACAAGGAATGTCAAATGGTGTAGCAAAAGAATTTGAAAATGATGCTACTAACCGAATTAGCGTTTGGACTAATATAACTTCAGTTCAATACAAGGGGCTTAATCCAGGTCGAAATATTGAAATGGACAATCGCGATTATGAAATGGCAGTTAATAAAAATAGTGACATTTTAGAGCTTAAATCTGGGGTTTACAGCAGATGGGGACAATTGACCAATTACAAAAAAGAGACAGGCAGTTATAGAGTAGAAGGAGTTCGTGGCGATTATCAATTTTTGGAAAACGAAACATTGGTAACTGGAAGATTCATAAACCAAAACGACTTAAATAATTTTGAAAAAGTAGCCATAATAGGCAATCAAGTTTATTTAGACCTTTTTAAAGATAAAAATGCAGTTGGCGAATATATTGAAATCGCTGGAATAAAATTTAAAGTTGTTGGCATCTATACGGATCCAGGAGGTGAGCGTGAAGAAACCCGGATATTTATTCCCCTAACTACAGCGCAAAGGGTTTACAATGCTGGCGATAAACTTCGTTCATTGGCTTTTACACTCCAAAAACAAGATAACTATGAAGATGCTTTGGCTGCTTCCGAGGCTTTTTCAGCACAATTGGAAGCAGATTTAAAAGCCAAGCATACCATTGCACCAACAGATGAAAGAGCTGTAAACGTTAATAATACTCTGGAAAATGCTAAAAAGTTTTACGATCTCAACAAGATGATCCGTTGGTTTTTTTGGGGAGTGGGAATTTGTACCATAATTGCAGGAATTGTAGGTGTTAGTAACATTATGCTCATCATAGTTAAAGAACGCACTAAAGAGATTGGCGTTCGCAAGGCAATTGGTGCGCAGCCTTGGTCTATTATTGGAATGATATTGCACGAGTCCATATTTGTAACGACAATTGCTGGATTTGTTGGGCTTATACTCAGTTTATTTTTATTGCAACTTGTGGGGCCGTTTATTGAAACAGACTATATCCGCAATCCTTCAGTGGATTTTTCGGTAGCAATTACGACTGTTATAATACTAGTGGTTGCTGGGGCAATTGCAGGTTTTTTTCCCGCCTATCGTGCTGCAAATATCAAACCTATAGAAGCTTTACGGGATGAGTAAAATATTCAGCAGGGACAGTTGGGCAGAAATCATTGAAGCACTTAGCAGCAATTGGTTTAGGACGGTAATGACCGCCTTTGGGGTGCTGTGGGGAATATTTATTTTAGTGATTTTACTCGCAGCAGGCAATGGTTTAGAAAATGGAGTAAAACAGGGATTTAACGGAATGGCCACAAACTCCATGTTTATGTGGTCCCAAACTGCATCACAACCATACAAGGGTTTGCCAAAAGGTCGTAGGTACAACTTTAAAACAGATGATGTTCCGGCCATAAAGCAGAATGTGGAGGGACTTCGTTTTGTATCCCCAAGAAATCAATTGGGAGGTTTCCGTGGTAGCAATAATGTTGTACGGGGGCTTCAAACAGGTGCTTTTAACGTTTACGGCGATTATCCCGAAATAATCCAACAGCAGCCCATGGATATTACTTCCGGGAGGTTTGTAAATTATTCTGACATTAATGAAAAACGCAAAGTTGCCATTATTGGAAGTGGTGTTCAAAGCGCATTATATGAACCGAATGAAGAGGTACTAGGTTCCTACATTAAAATAAACGGAGTAAATTTTATGGTCGTTGGAACCTATAAAAAGAAAGGAAATAATGGAGATCCGGAAGAAATGCAAAAGGAAATATATGTTCCGTTCACATCATTTTCACAAGCCTTTAATATGGGCGATATCATTGGCTGGATGGCCATTACAGCGCAAGATGATTATTCAATTACAAACTTGAAATCACAAATTTTTGACGTTATAAAAACACGACATACCATTAATCCAAACGACGATCGCGCCATTGGGAGTTTTGATCTCTATCAGGAATTTAGCAAGATAAACGGATTGTTTATTGCACTAAACGCGGTTGCTTACTTTGTTGGAATTTTAGTGCTTTTGTCTGGAATTATAGGCATCAGTAATATTATGTTAATTGTGGTAAAAGAACGTACCAAGGAAATTGGCATCCGCCGTGCATTGGGCGCAACACCCTGGAGTATTCGCGCACAAATATTGTTGGAATCTATATTCCTAACAATCATTTCTGGAATGGCTGGAATTGTTTTGGCAACTCTACTACTTTGGTTCGTGAATTATAAACTTAATGGAATGGACACTAGCGAGATGATGTTTGCCAATCCATCCGTTAATATAGGCGTTGTGGCTATAGCGTTGACTATCTTGATAGTTTCAGGACTTTTGGCAGGATTGATTCCTGCACAAAACGCAATAAAAGTAAAACCAGTTGAAGCTTTGAGAACGGAATAAAGAAACGATTATGGAATTGACAAGCGATCTAAAGGTTAATGAAGTTTTTAAAAACTATCCCAAAGTGGTTAAGAAACAAATGCTTCAACTTAGAGAATTGGTTCTTCAAACTGCAATTGAAACCGAAGGACTAGAAAAACTCGAAGAAACACTTAAATGGGGAGAACCGAGTTATTTAACAAAATATGGAAGCACATTACGTATTGATTGGAAAGCGAAAAACCCCGATCAATTTGCAATCTATTTTAAATGCACTTCTAAATTAGTGCCGACATTTAAAAAAATTTATAAAGACAAATTCAACTTTGAAAAAAATAGAGCAATCTTTTTCAAATTAAATGAAGAAATACCTGTAACAGAGTTAAAACATTGCATCACTTTGGCATTAACGTATCATAAAATTAAACATCTGGAACTGTTGGGGCATGACTCCCAAATATTAAAAAAACAATAACCATCAATTAGAAAATAATTACAACAATCAAAAAAATGAAAAAAACTAAAACCATAATCATCCTTGTCACAATTGCAGTACTATTTGTGGCTTCTATGTACTGGCTCTATTCAAAAAACATTGAAGATCCGGTGGTTTATCAAACTGAAAAGCCTACGATGGGTTCAATTGTAAAGAAAACCGTAGCCACTGGGAGTATTGTTCCGAAAGAAGAAGTGCTTATAAAACCCAATATTTCTGGGATTATTGATGAAATATTTGTGGAAGCGGGCAACATTGTAAAAGCGGGCGATTTGATAGCAAAAGTAAAAGTGGTTCCGAATGTTTCGTCTTTAAACAGTGCTAAAAACAACATCAACAACGTTCGAACACAGGTTGAAACAGCGCGGCTTGCTTTTGAAAATCAAAAAAGTATTTATAACAGACAAAAAGAATTGTTTGAAAAAGGCGTTATTTCCGCCAATGAATTTGATACTGCACAATTAGCTTACGATCAAGCACAACAAAAATTGAAGCAGGAACAAGTTGGCCTAACAGCGGCAAACCAGAATTATGATATTGTAAAAACGGGAACCACTAGCGGTATGGGTTCTTCGGCAAATACCGAAATTCGTGCAACAGTTTCGGGTATGGTTTTGGATATTCCCGTAAAAACCGGAAATCAGGTTATTGAAGCTAATAATTTTAATGATGGTACCACCATAGCAACTTTGGCTGATGTAGATAAAATGATTTTTGAAGGAAAAGTGGATGAAAGTGAAGTTGGAAAAATAAAGGAAGGCCTTCCACTAGAAATTACAGTGGGAGCGATTCCCGATGAAACTTTTGATGCAAATTTGGATTACATCGCCCCAAAAGGGGTTGATGAAAATGGCGCCATTCAATTTGAGATAAAGGGAACGATGAAACATTTGGATACCACAAATACGTTTATCCGTGCTGGTTTAAGTGCAAATGCTTCCATTATTTTAGCCAAAGCAGAAAATGTGCTTATTATAAAAGAAGCCTTGGTTCAATTTGACCCTAAAACAGAAAAGCCTTTTGTGGAGGTTATGGTTGGTGATCAAAAATTTGAAAGACGCGATGTAGAGTTAGGGGTAAGTGATGGTATAGATGTGGAAGTGAAAAGCGGTGTTTCCAAGGATGATAATATTAAAGTATGGAACCAATTAAAACCAGCAGCATCTGCAGACGGCAGAAGGTAAATTGTTTCAACCTTCTTAAAATTTTTTTGAATAAAAATCTGATTAAAAAATTAGTAGATAAATTTTGTAACGCAATCGAAATACAAAAGACTTATTTAACAATAGAAAAACTTATGAAGAAGATAGCAATCCCTTTCTTTTTTTTGATACTAAACATTTCATTGAGTGCTCAAACTAAAAAATGGACACTAGAAGAATGTGTGAATCATGCACTGGAAAATAATATTTCCGTAAAGCAAAGCGAATTAGATTACGAAACTGCAGAACTGGCAAAAAAAGATGCCTTTGGCAACTATTTGCCAACACTAAATGGTTCGGCCTCAAACTCCTGGAATACAGGGTTGACGCAAAATGTAACCACTGGCGTGTTACAATCACAAACAACGCGTAACTCTTCTTATAATCTTACTGCGGGAATTTCCCTTTTTAACGGACTCCGAAATATAAGAACTAGCCAACGTGCGGAAATTTCAAGACTTGCTGCACAGTACAATTTGGATAAAATGAAGGATGATATTTCTCTGCTAGTGGCTAATGCATATCTTCAAATACTATTAAACAAAGCCAACCTGAATGTAGCAAAATCTCAAAACGTTGTTACTTTGGAGCAGTTGCAAAGAACCAATGATCTTGTGGATGCCGGAGTGCTTCCACGAGGGGACCTTTTAGAAATAAAAGCTACCGATGCTAGTGAGAAGCAGAAAATTGCAGTAGCCGAAAATACCGTTAGGATTTCACTGATAAACTTAGCGCAATTACTTCTTATAAAAGATTATGAAAATTTTGATGTTGTAGATGAAGGATATGAAATAATACAAAATGATATAGTTCAAAAACCAGTAGAGGAAATTATTCAAGCGGCACAAGAAAATCGTTCCGAAGTAAAAATTGCTGAAGAAAATGTTGCACTAGCCAAGAAAGACTTACAATTGGCAAGAAGCGACTATTATCCATCTTTAACGGGTTTTATAAATTACAACACTAGAGAATCTGATGCAGAGAGGATACTTCAAGGGGGTATAGATCCAGACCAACCAACTCAGCCCATTGGCATTGTTGAAGCTACTGGAGATGTGGTTGTAGCACCAAATTATGCTTTAACTTCAACTTCTGCTCTTCCTTACACAGAGCAACTTTACTTAAACGACGGAATTTCATACGGAATTCAACTAAATGTGCCTATTTTTAATGGATTATCAGTAAGGAATAACGTAAAAAGAAACAAAATCAATTTAAAGAGAACTGAGTACCAGCTAGAGCAAGCAAAACTAGATTTAGAATCCAACGTTTATCAAGCATACGTTGATGCAAACGGAGCGCAAAAAGCTTATCAAGCTGCTACCGTAGCATTGGAGTCTCAGGAACTCGCCTATCAATACGCAAAAGATCGTTACGATGTGGGGCTTACAAACGCCTTCGATTTTAGCCAATCAAAATTGCGATATGATAATGCAAAAATTGAAGAAAACAGAACTAAATTTGAATATATTTTTAAATTGAAAGTTTTGGAGCTTTACTTTGGCGTTCCTGCTAGCGAATTAAAATTTTAAGTATGAAGAAAAAAACACTCATTTGGATTATTGTAGTTGTTGTATTGCTTATCGCTTTGCTTCTTATTGGAAAAAAAGCAGGATGGTTTGGAAAATCTGGGGATTTTAAAGAAGTTGAAATAACCAAAATTGAACCGATAGACATTACAGAAACAGTTGCCGCAACTGGAAAAATACAACCAGAGGTAGAGGTTGCGCTTTCTTCTGAAGTTTCAGGGGAAATTATTGAGCTTCCCGTGAAGGAAGGCCAAACAGTTGAAAAAGGAGACTTGTTGGTTAAAATAAACCCTGACCTTATCCAAGCAGCTGTAAGCCAATCACAAGCCGGACTTCAAAATGTTCGTGCACAATATACCCAGGCTCAAGCAAGTGAGAAAAATGCACGTTTAAATTATGAAAGAAATAAAGCACTTTTTGAAAAGGGAGTTATTTCAAAGTCTGAATGGGACAAATCTGTGGCAGATTACGATATGGCACAGGCAAATGCAAAAGCAGCATATTACAGTGTTCAGAGTGCTTCAGCAAATGTGAAGCAATCTGTGGATAACCTTTCTAGAACCACTATTTATGCACCTATGAGCGGAACAATTTCAAAACTTTCCGTCGAACTAGGAGAAAGGGTAGTTGGTACCGCACAAATGGCAGGTACTGAAATTGTCCGCGTTGCAAACCTTCAAAATATGGAAGTTGAGGTGGATGTTAATGAAAACGATATTGTGAAAGTAGCTTTGGGAGATTCAACAATAGTCGAAGTTGATGCGTATTTAAAACGCGAATTTAAGGGAGTTGTTACTGAAATAGCTAACAGTGCCGAAAGCTCGCTTACAGCAGATCAGGTTACTAATTTTAAGGTGAAAGTTCGTATTCTTCCCGAATCCTACAAAGACCTTACCGAAGGAAAACCCGAAAGCTTTTCACCCTTCCGACCAGGAATGACAGCAACAGTCGATATTATTACCAATAAAAAGAACAATGTAATTGGAGTGCCAATAAGCGCTATTGTCATAAAAACGGATACTACAGATTCCAAAAAATCGTATACAGGTGAAGCTACAAATACAAACACAGAAAAATTTGAGGCTGTTTATTTAAAAGAAGGGGAAGAGGCGAAACTACGTGTTGTTAAAACTGGAATTCAGGACGATTCTAATATCGAAATAATCTCTGGATTGAAAGAGGGCGAAACTGTTATAACAGGCCCTTATAACACGGTTACCAAATTATTAAAGCAAGGTGATAAAGTTGAAGTTTCTGCGTCCGTAAAGGATAAAAAAGAAAAATAATGGCTACAATTCTATGTCTTGAAACTGCTACTACCAATTGCTCAGTAGCCATTTCAGTTGATGGTAAAATAAAGGCCATTCGAGAAGAAAATAGCCAAAAGTTTTCACACGCTGAAAAACTTCACGTTTTTATTGATGAGGTTTTAAAGGATGCTAAGATTGAAAAAAAAGAATTAGATGCCATTGCCGTAAGCAAAGGTCCTGGATCCTATACAGGCTTGCGAATTGGGGTTTCAGCGGCAAAAGGATTGTGTTTTGCCTTGGAAATTCCATTAATCTCTTCACCTACTTTGGAAGTGCTTGCGCAGCAGGTTGAAGAGGATGTCCAGTACATAATTCCATTGCTCGATGCTCGAAGAATGGAAGTGTATTCGGCAGTTTTCAATTCAAAAAAGGAACAGATTCGCGAGACAAGAGCTGAGATATTAAAGGAACATTCCTTTATTGATTTTCTAAAAGAGGGAAAAGCAATTTTTATTGGTGATGGCACCGTGAAATTTGAAGCAATTTGTAATCATAAAAATGCTATTTTTAAATGTGATGCCTTTCCATCATCTGCAGAAATGGCATGCCTAGCAGAGACCAAATACAAAATAGGCGACACAGAAAATGTCGCCTATTTTGAACCTTATTACTTAAAGGAATTTATGCTTGGTTAAATTTAACTATAAAAGTGAATCAAAATAAGAAACCAGTTTTATCATGTCTGCTTCCTTATCAGTATCAATGTTATTTTCTTTTATAAAGTTTTTTATTTCATCTTTCTTCTTGCTCATCACCTTAAGTACTTTCGATTTACTGCTAGGCATTTCCATAAAAGTTCCGTTCTGTACCAAATAATAGGTGGTAGTTTTAGTGAAAGATGGCGGAGAATCTCTTTCATAGCTAGTTTTAGCCTTTTTGGGTTCTCTATAGATAGCAGTTGTTTTTTTGTATAGATCATATGTTTTGCCATCGCTAAGTACATTGAAATATCCCCCTTTTTCATTACTTCCTTCAAAAGGAACAAAAACGTAAATATCCTTGAAAATTTTAACAAAAATACTTGGATCTTTAACCAAGGCACTATAGCTCATGTCAGAAGTGTTTTTCTTGATTTCAATTTCGTCAGCAAAGGCGTTATAGCGCATCGGTACGTCATCTTTAATCAATTGGTCTTCTTGAAATATTTTTCCGGTAACGAAATTCGGATTTGCATATGCTTCATCTTTTATTGCGTTAAACTGTGCTTCCGTAAGACCAAAAGCTAAAGACTTCTGGTTAAGATCAATGGTGCGAGCATAAATATCGAAGTTCGCATTATTAGCTTGTGAATATCCAGTTATAGATAGAAGGCCCGTAAGGCCAAGTATTAAAATTTTTTTCATTATAGTTATTTTAAGTGTACCATTAAAGATAGATGATTCCTACAAATTAAGCATTATTTTTTTAATGATTCCAAATTAAAATGGTGAACATCACGTTGTGGGAATGGAATAGTAATTCCAGCAGCTTCCAATCTTGCTTTTCCTTCTTCTAAAATAGACCAACGAAGGTTCCAAAAATCTTCATTTTTTGCCCAATAACGTAGCGTAAGATTTACGGAACTATCACCAAGTTCTGCGACCGCTACTATGGGAGTTTTATCCTCAGTTTTAAGAACGGTTTCCTGCTCAGTTACCAATTTAAGCAAAATTTCCTTTGCTTTTCTTATGTCATCATCATAGCCTATGCCAAAAGTTAAATTCTCACGGCGTATGCCTTCTTCGGTATAATTAATAATATTGTCATTGCTCAGTTTCCCATTGGGAATAATAGCAAGCTGGTTTCCAAAAGTGACGAGTTTTGTATTAAATATAGAAATTTCCTTTACCGTCCCGTCCACGCCTTGTGCGCTTATCCAATCACCAACTTTGAAAGGTTTTATTAGCAATATCAAGACACCTCCAGCAAAGTTTGCAAGTGAGCCTTGTAATGCCAAACCTACAGCAAGTCCAGCAGCACCAATAATAGCAACCAAAGAGGCAGATTCAACGCCAAGTTGGGTAACTACCAAGACAAAAAGTACAATCTTCATCCCCCAGTTTATAAGGCTGGCAATAAAATTTTCTAAGGTAGGGTCATAATCTTTTTTGTCAAAAAACTTTTTTACAAAACGATTTATGACCTTTATAAGCCAAAATCCAATTAGTAATAATAAAACTGCACCAATTAAATTAGGCAGAAAATCAATTAATTTTTGTCCATACTTTTCAATATAAATATCCAAGTCCTGAAATTTTTCCATAAAATTTACTCTTTATTTGTTTAATGATTCAATTGCAATTTTTGTTTCTTTCACTGGAAGTTTACATGCGTTGTTCACACATACGTAGATAAGCGTTTCATCTTGCACAAACCTGTTTTCAAAAAGAGGATCCTCACTTTCTACTTTACTTCCCGCAATAATTATATTGGGCAGATAGTGTTTGTTAAATTCCTTTACTTTCTCCAAAGCATTTTTACCTACAATTACTACTTCATAAAAGTCACTCTGAAAATTGGATAACAAAGACATCCAGTTTGAAAATCCACTGGGATATTGTTCAATTTCCACGGAAACGTTTTTCAGCATTTGATGTGAAATTTCATCAAAACCTGTTTGCTCAAAATATTTTGAAAGCAGGAAAAGATTCTTCGCCATAGCAGAGTTTGAAGCAGGAATTACATTATCGCGATATTCAAAGTTTCGTGAAACAATGGCGGGGTCTTCTTTTGAAGTGAAGTAAAACATATATTTTTCTTCGTCAAAAAAGTTAGTCATCGTATAATCTGCCATTTTCTTTGAAAGCCTTAGCCATTTTTCATCCAGAGTTGCTTGGTAAAGGTCAATAAAAGCTTCTATGCTAAAGGCGTAGTCTTCCAGAAAGCCATTGATGTTGCTTTTGCCATCTTTATAATTGTGATATAGAGCACCATTTTTCTGAAGTTGCTTTTCTGAAATGAATGTTGCGTTTTTTAGCGCTGCTTCTAAATATTCTTTTTCTCCCAATGTTTTGTATGCGTCCACATATCCTTTTAACATCAAAGCATTCCAGGAAGTAAGTGTTTTGTCATCCAATCGTGGTTTTGGTCTTTTGTTGCGATATGCAAGTAAGGTATTTTTCCAAGTTTCCTTTTTTTGTTGAAGAGTTTCGTGGTTTATACCAAATTCCTTTTCAATTTCGGCGTCGGTTTTTTTCCGGATAAGGACATAGTGATTGTTCTCCCACTTTCCATAGCTATTCACATTATAGTATTCCTGAAATACTTTGTAATCGTCTTTCAGCAATTTCTGTAATTCTTCTGGGGTGAAAACGTAAAAAGCACCTTCTTCAAGCTTACCATTTTCATCCTTACTATCTGCGTCCAAAGAGGAATAAAATCCACCCTCCTTGTTGGTCATTTCGCGTGCCGTAAATTCTAAAGTTTCTTCAATAATTTTTTTATAAAGTGGTTTTTTTGTAACCGAATAGGCATTGCTATATAGGCTTACAAGCTGGGCATTGTCATAGAGCATTTTCTCGAAATGAGGTACATGCCATTTTTCGTCCGTACTGTAGCGGGCAAAACCGCCGCCAATTTGATCATAAAGGCCTCCGTAAGCCATTTTATCCAAAGTGAGAGTTACGTGATTTAGAAGCTCGGTGTTGTTTTGTTCTACCGCCTGTTGCAATAAAAATTCAAGATTGTTGGGCATCATAAATTTTGGTGCGCCTTTAAAACCACCGTTGTGCATGTCAAAATTAACAACTAGCTTTTTTACTATTTCAGAAGTTGGATATTCTTTAAAGTCAACAGCTTCATTATTCAAATGCACTAAATCCATACTCTTTATACCCTCTTCCAATCTATTGGCATAAGCAATCAATTTTTCAGGTTCTTTGTTATAAGTTTCCTGAATTTGTTCAAGTGCATTTATCCAATCGTTTTTGCGGAAGTAGGTTCCTCCCCACACAGGCCTGCCGTCCGGAAGTGTAACTACATTTAATGGCCAACCGGCACTACCCGTCATAAGTTGTACTGCGTTAATATAGGTTTGGTCAACATCAGGCCGTTCTTCGCGATCTACTTTTACCGAAATAAAATTTTTGTTCATTACGGCGGCTACGATACTGTCCTCAAAACTTTCGTGTTCCATAACATGGCACCAGTGGCAGGCCGCGTATCCTATACTTATAATCATAAGTTTTTTTTCCTTTTTTGCTTGTTGGATCGCTACATCGGTATAGGGTTTCCAATTTACGGGATTGTGAGCGTGCTGGAGAAGATAAGGACTGGATTCATAAATTAAATCGTTGGTGAAGGGATGTTTTTCCAAGGTTTCTTTTTTTGAAGAATTACAACCAAAAAATAGGGCCGATACCATAATAGCGAATAATAAGCGCATAGCTGGATTTTAAAAAAAACAAAAATACGCTTTTGAGAGCTCAAAAGCGTATTTTTAAAATTCTTGTAGAATTTAGTTTACTTCAAAAGTGATTTTTACGTTTACACGGAAACGTGTCAATTTGTTGTCGTCTACAACACAGCTATGTTCTTTTACATATACAGAGCGAATATTCTTAACGCTCTTTGCGGCTTCGCTAACTGCATTTCGAGTAGCGTCTTCCCAGCTTTCTTTTGAGCTTGATAGGACTTCAATTACTTTTAATACTCCCATAATTTTCTTGGTTTAATTAATAAAACCTCAAGTTACAATTATTTAAGGCCAATAATCTGAAAATTAAGTTAAAAGGAATCTTGGGCTGAAATTGTATTCTGGGAGCTTGTATTTTACCCATTGATAGCCTCCACACTGTTTATCTGTCCGTGGAGCATTTCTTTTAACATGGTTTCAATGCCATTTTTTAAAGTGATAGTGGATGATGGACAACCACTGCAAGCCCCTTGAAGGATGACTTTTACAGTTTTGGTGTCCTCGTTGAAAGAGTCAAATAGAATATGTCCGCCATCGCTTGCTACGGCAGGCTTTACGTATTCGTCCAGTATGGAGATTATTTCTTTTTCTATATCTGAATGGACTTTTAACGTTTTTTCGGAATGGTCTGCATTGTCTGTAGTAGCTTTAGAGGTGTTTGTGGCGTTTAATATCTCATCGTTTAACACAGGTTTTCCATCTTCAATGAATTTTCGGATAAATTCCCGAATTTCCATAGAGATTTCCTGCCACTCAGTTACATTATACTTCATAACCGAAACATAGTTTGCACTGATGAAAACTTCCTTCACAAAAGGAAAATTAAACAATGCCTTCGCCAATGGTGAATGAACAGTATCATCAATATTTTTGAATTCAAAAGTTCCTGTAGCCAAAGGTTTGTTGGCTACAAATTTCATTACGGAAGGATTGGGTGTGCTTTCAGCATATATGCTCACAGGGACTTTTTTTGGTGCGTCCACTTCGATAATTACAGGTTTTCCAGAATTCAAATATTCCAAAATTGAATCTGCAACTTCTTCCTGCACATCTTGCCACTCCACAATGTTGTATTTTTCAATAGCAACAAAATTTTGCGATATATAGACTGTTTTTACAAAAGGAAGATAAAAAAGTTGTTGTGCCAAAGGACTTGCTTTACTATCGTCAATATTTTTGAATTCGTAGCTTGTGGAGCGTGTTAAGAAAGAATTTGAAATGAATTTAACTATATTTGAATTAGATGTTTGAGAGATTTCTATGTTAAATTGGGACATTTCCTTGTTTTTTTTGCGAAAATATAAAAAGAAAAACAATGTATTCAATATATTTGGCATCTTAACACCCCCATTATGAAAAAATTAATACTTCTGCTGCTTTTTGTATTTCCACTTTTTGTTTTTTCACAGCCTGTAACTTTATTTCAACAGTTTAATGGACGGTATGATTTTACTGCTGTTGGGAATACACTTAATGCATCTGAAAACAATAATGGTTACTGCGGTCAGCTACTTCAGAGCAGTGCCACTCTTAATTTGAATCCTGGACAAACTTTTGTGTCTGCACATCTATATTGGAGCTCTATTGGTACTGGTGATTTTGATGTAACTATAAATGGTACCGCAGTTAGTGCCCAACGAATATTCAGTCATACTTTCAACGGAAACCCTTATTTTGCTGCATATGCAGATGTATCTAACTTAGTTGCCGCCACTGGGAATGGTACTTATACGTTTGCTGACATGGACGTGCAGGCTTTGCTTCCTACTTATTGTGGTACTAATTATGGGGGTTGGGCTATTTATGTTATTTATGAAGATCCCTCTTTATTGCTCAATCAAATAAGCCTTTTTGACGGAATGGAAAGCGTTTCTCAAAATAACAATTCCTTAGATATTACGCTTACAAATATTGATGTAAGTTCTGATATTTTATCTAAAATAGGGTTTTTAGCTTGGGAAGGTGATTTGAACATTCAACAAGGTGAAAGCTTAAAGATAAATGGAAACCTTATTTCAAATGCGCTTAACCCTCCAAACAATGCTTTTAATGGTACCAATTCTTATATAGGGCCACCGGGAAATGCCCAGAATTATAATATGGATTTGGATTATTATGACTTGGTAGGGATCGTGCAACCAGGTGATACTTCTATTCTAATTCAATTAACTTCAACGCAGGACTATATAATAGTAAACAACCTTATTACCAGTGTAAACTCTGAACTTCCAGATGCTACAATAGAAATTGATGACCTTGGAGTGCTTTGCCAAAACAATAATTTAGATGTAGATTATACTGTCTATAATGTTAATAGTACCAATGAGCTACCAGCCAATACGCCTATCGCTTTTTATGCTGATGCTGTGTTAATTGGGCAAACCACTACTTCCAATATCATTCCATTGGGAGGATCTGAAAGTGGAACTATAACTTTAAATATACCTATTGGCACCCCCAACAACTTTAATCTTAGAGCAGTAGTTGATGATATTGGTAACGGAACTGGTATTGTTGCGGAAACTGATGAAAGCAACAATGAGTTTATTTATCCTGTAGATCTTAGTACGGCAGGTATTCTTTTGGATCCTGGACCAGCTTGTTTGGGTATACCTGTAATTTTAGATTCTGGTGTAACTGATCCACCTTTTAATATTCAATGGTTTAGAAATACAATACCCATTCCTGGAGCTACAAATCCAACTCTTGCGGTTACTACGAATGGTATTTATTCCGTTGAAGCTGTTGATGGTATATGTAGAGTAGATAGTAACCCTGTTGTGATAACTTTTAGACCCCAGCCCATAGCGAATGCTGCCCCTGACCTTTACCAGTGTGACTATGGCACGACTGCCGGTGTCTTCAACCTCAC
>CAKZLK010000042.1 GCA_937125455.1 uncultured Aequorivita sp. | reverse complement strand
CAAGCCCTTCAAGGGAATTCACTAAAAAATGGAGCAAATGTCTTGGCACTTTTGGGCGGGGTGGCTCAGTTGCTTTTTCCGAAAGGGGATAAAATTTCACCTGTTGAAAAACAGGAAAGCCAAAGCACTATAAGTAATAACATCCAGCAGCGTTTCAGTAAAGAGTTTATTACAGCAAACTTTAATATTCCCGAAGACAAAGCCGTTGACTTTCTATTCTATGCGCAAGAAAATGGTTTAGACCAGAATTTGTTGAAACCAAAAAACGAAATGCAGCTGATGGAGTTTCTTTTTCAAAAAAGCAAGGAATATAAAGAGCGTAGTGAATAAAAGAATTAGCTATAGTTTACTGTTTTGTTTATTTGGATTGCTTCAGCTTTGCGCTCAGGAAAAATCATTGCAAGGAAAAATCACAAATGAGACGGATATTGACGGTGTCCACGTGCTAAACATTTCTTCGCATTTTAGTACCATTACCGATGAAAATGGACATTTTTCTATACAAGTAAAGCCGTTAGACACATTGCTTTTTTCCTCTATAAAATACATGCCCGAAAAAGTAGTAGTTGCCGATGCTATTTATGAAAAAGGCATAATTACTGTAAAACTTTCGGAAATGGTGAACGAACTGGATGAGGTTTTTATAGAACCCAACCTTTCAGGAAATATTGCAGCAGACCTTAAAAAGATAAAAACCGAAAAACCAATCAATTTTGATGATGTCGGAATCCCAGGATTTAAAGGGAAGCCTGAAGAAAAAATTGTCCCCTTGTATTTTGTGGTTACACCTACCAGCGTAAATATTGACGCACTCTATAAATACCTATCTGGCTATTATAAAGAATTGAAAATCCGACGCCGTTGGGAGGTCGAGAATAATGCCGTTGCACAAATGCTAAATTATTATACCATTCCCTTTTTCACTACAACCTATGCTATTCCAGAAAACAGAGTTTATGATTTCCTACTTTTTTGTGCCGAAACAACTACCATTGAAAGTGATTTTAAAAAAGAACGATACGGAAGTGTCTTGCTTGTTTTGGATGAAAAAGCTAAGATTTATGCCGAACGTGTTTCCGAAAAAAAATAAAGAATAGATATTTGTAACATCCTTTAATTAAAACCGTCTAATGTTCCATTAGCTTCCTATTTTTCACTATGAAATTTTCCAGAATTTTTCTTTTAATCCTTTTAGTTACTTTGGTTTCGGGAACACCTGAGCATAAATTTTATGTGAGCATTACCAAAATTGAATACGTAAAAGAGAAAAGTTCACTTCAAATAATCACCAAGATTTTTATTGACGATATTGAAGCTGCGCTGCAAAAGCGCTTTGATCCTTCCATTTCGCTAGACACCAAAAAGGAAACTGAAGCAGCCGATGAAGATCTGAAAAAATATATTCTTCAAAAGATTTTTATTAAAGTGAACGGAAAACCCGTAACCCTAGATTATATAGGCAAAGAATATGATACCGATATGGTCGTGGCCTATATTGAAGTGAAGAATGTGAAAGAACTTAATACCATCGAAATTGAAAACAAAGTGCTGATGGACATGTTTCCTGAACAACAAAATATTATTCATTTAAAAACTCCAAAAAGCCGCCGAAGTTTGATTCTTGATAGAGACGAACCCAAAGGCAAATTGGATTTTAATTGATACATTGCCAATCCAAAATTATATTTTAAAACTCCTGAATTACTATGCGATTACTTAACTCTCTATTTCTTACCACACTATTCTTTGTATCGGCGGCGGTTTCAGCACAGGATGAAACTGATTCACAAAAGCGCGACCCAGGTCACTATAACACGAATCGTTTTAAACAGCTATACGAAGAATTTTCTACTCCCAATATGTTTAGAACTGCAAGCGGAGCACCTGGGCCAAGTTACTACCAACAACAGGCGGATTATGTGATGGACGTAGAGCTTGATGATAAAAACAAAAAGCTTTCAGGTTTTGAAACCATTACCTATACCAACAATTCTCCAGACCAATTGGAATATTTGTGGGTACAACTCGATCAAAACAAAAGGGCAAAAAATTCAAAATCACCTTTAATTGAGTCTTCAGGTATACAACCTTCAGATATGGCTGAAACTTTTGTAAAAACATATATGAACAGTGTTTTTGATGGTGGTTTTAATATTATGGAAGTAAAAGACGCCAAAGGCAATCCGCTGAAATACACAATCAACCAAACCATGATGCGTGTGGATATGCCAAAGAATTTAATGCCCGGTGATAAATTTGTCTTTGCTATCAAATGGTGGTATAATATAAATGATCACGTGGTGGATCGTGCTCGAAGCGGTTACGAAACCTTTGAGGACGGCAATCGCGGATATGTAATTGCACAGTTCTATCCGCGGATGGCAGTTTATAACGATGTGGAAGGATGGCAGAACAGTCAATTTTGGGGGCGAGACGAGTTTGCGCTTCCCTTTGGGAATTTTGAAGTAAATATTACTGTGCCAGCAGACCATATATTAGACGGAACTGGTGAGCTTCAGAACAGAAAAGATCTGTTCAGCAAAGAAATGATGAACCGTTATGAAGCCGCACAAAAATCTTATGATAAACCCGTTGTTATTGTAACACAGGCCGAAGCCGAAGCCGCTTCAAAAAGTTTTTCAACCGCAAAAAAAACTTGGAAGTTTAAAGCAGAAAATGTACGTGATTATGCTTTTGCAACTTCCCGACGCTATATTTGGGATATGATGGCTGTGAAAATGGGAAATCGTTCCGTGATGGCAGTTTCGCTATATCCACCAGAAGGAAATCCTTTATGGGAGCAATGGTCCACAAGAGCAGTAGCAAGTACTTTGAAATCATACTCCAGAATGACATTTGATTATCCATATTCAAAAGCAATTTCTGTAAACGCCAAAAACCAGGGAATGGAATACCCAATGATTTGTTGGAATCATGGTCGTCCCGACAAGGATGGGAGCATAAGTGACCGAACAAAATTTGGAATGATCAGTGTTATAATCCACGAAGTGGGACATAATTATTTTCCGATGATCATAAACAGTGATGAGCGCCAATGGACTTGGATGGATGAAGGTTTGAATACGTTTACGCAATACGTTGCCGAGCAGGATTTTGCCGAAACTCATCCAGATGCCATTGCACCGAACAAAAAGTATCCATCGCGACGTGGTCCAGCAAAAAAAATAGTTGATTATATGGCGGGCGACCAAAGCCAATTAGCGCCAATTATGAGCAAAGGTTTAAATGTCTATGACTTTGGAGCAAATGCCTATTCAAAACCAGCAACGGCTTTAAATATTCTTCGTGAAACCATTATGGGCCGTGAACTTTTTGACTTCGCATTCAAAACTTATGCAAACAGATGGATGTTTAAACATCCAACTCCAGAAGATTTTTTCAGAACAATGGAAGATGCTTCTGCAGTAGATTTGGATTGGTATTGGCGAGAATGGTTTTACACTACGGACTATGTGGATATTGGTGTGAAAGATGTTAAAAAATTCTATGTTACTTCAAAAATGAACAAAGAAGTAAAAGAAATGATGGCTGCACGCGGCATTTCTGAAAGTGATTTACCTCCGCTAGTTTATATGGTGGAAGAGGGCAGTGAAGATTTTGATGAAAGCATGCGCAATGAAAAACTGGGAGATGTTAAAACGTTGAATGAATATATTATGGAAAATATTCCAGCGGAAGAAAGATCTAAATTGAAGCAGCCAAATTATTTCTACAAAATAACTTTTGAAAAACCAGGAGGTATCCCAATGCCAATTATAGTGCAGTTTACCTATAGCGACGGAACTACCGAAAAAGTTACATATCCAGCCGAAATATGGCGAAAAAATGACAAAGCCGTAGGAAAGGTAATACCTTCAGAAAAAGAGATTACAAGAATTGAAGTGGACCCCGATGAAGAAACCGCAGATATTGATACTTCAAACAATAACTGGCCAAAACGAAAAAAATTGGGAGCTTTTGATAGATTTAAAAACAAAACAAACCCAGATTAATTTTACCTTTGTTCCTTTAAAACCCTTTTGCTGTATTTTGCAAAAGGGTTTTTATAACAATGAATTTTTGAAAAACTCATTACTCATTACTCATTAGTCATATCTCGTTAGTATATTTGCACCATGATTTCACAGGCAATTTTTCTTTTTATTAGCGGTGCCGAAATAGGTTTCGTCCTGTTCATTGTGCTTTTGGTTTTTGGAGCCGACAAAGTGCCAGAAATAGCCCGTGGAATGGGTAAGGCAATGCGGCAGATAAAAGACGCCACCAACGATATTAAATCTGAAATCACCAAAGGCGCCGAAAAGCAAGGAATTGATATTGACATCACTAAAGATGTCCAAAAGCAGATAGACCAAGTAAAGAATGATGTTGATGAGGTTACTGGCCCAATTAAAAGAAAGTTCTAAATATAGGTCTGCTTAAATATTTATCCAATAAATCTCGAAAGTGTTAGTCCATCACGAATCGGAAGCAACACAGTTTCTAGTTTAGGATGCTCGTTTAGCAATTTATTATACTGAAGCAATGCCTTGGTATCTATATCATCGTCTTTCACTTTTTCAACCACTTTCCCGCTCCAAAGTACATTATCGCTTAAAATAACAGCGCCTTTTTTCAGCTTTGGAAGAATGATTTCCAAATAGTTTGGATAATTGCTTTTATCGGCATCAATAAAAACCAAATCGAAAGTTTTGTCTAGTTGCGGAATTATTTCCAAAGCATTTCCCAAATGCTGAAAAATCTGTTTTCCATAAGACGATTCATCAAAATATTTTCTTTGAAAATCAAATAACTCCTCATTTATGTCTATCGTATGGAGCTCGCCATTTTCTTGCATTCCTTCCGCTAAACACAATGCTGAATAACCTGTATAGGTTCCAATTTCGAGAATATTTTTAGGTTGAATTAACTTAGAAAGCATGCTCAATATCCGTCCCTGTAAATGACCGCTCAACATGCGTGGCTGCAATTGTTTTTGCCAGGTTTCACGATTCAATTTCTGCAAAAGTTCTGGTTCGGCTTGCGAGTGTTTTTCTACGTAATCGTTTATTTTTTGAGGAAGAAAATCCATTTTGAAATTGTTTAGTGAATGCCGCCCATCATCTTTTTGATTATTGGCGAAATAAGTATTGCAAATATACCCACAATCATACTAATTACCCCAAAACTTGCATAAACCGAAACGTACGAAAACAGTTGCTGAAAAGAATCACTTTGATCTGAAACAATTTGTGGGGTCAATCCCGTGATGTATTCCGTAATACTTCCGAAAATTCCCTCAGAAAAAATTGTTGTATTGCCATCTGAAACGGTAGTTAGTTTTGCAATTTTTCCCGCAAAAAAGTGTCCGTAAAAATTCGCCGAAAACCAAACGCCCATAATAAATGCTACATATTTTAAAGGGGAAAGCTCCGTCATCTTTGAAAGCCCGATGGGTGAAAGAAATAATTCCCCAATGGTTAAAATCATATAACCGATCACCAAATAACTCATCGAGGTCTTAGCAAAATCATCCACACTATGTGCGGAAAGTGCAAAAACAATAAAGCCGAGGCCGAGAAATAACAATCCAAGCCCAAACTTAACTGCGGAATTTGGATTGACTTTTCTTCGGCTCAAATACGTCCAAAGCATTGAAAATGGAATGGCAAAAAGAATTATAAAACCCGCATTGATACTGTTGGTTCCCGCTGCATCCATTCCCACTAAATTTACATTTCTATCGGCAAAAAGTGTTAACGAACTTCCTGCCTGTTCAAAAATTGCAGCGAACAAAGTATATAAAACCGTAAAGTAAACGGCAACTAACAGTCGCTGCTTTTCTTTTGAACTGACTGTGGAAATAATATAACCGATATAGAAAATCAAAAATGCGGAAACAATCCACACTAAATAACCTTCAAATTCATTGAACCGAACAAGGGTTGCAAAAATTCCAACCGAAGCTATTGCTGCTAAAACAATCAATTTTCCTTTATTCAAGCCAAAAGATTTATGTTCGTAAACTTGTTGGTTTGGAACATGACCTTTATTTCCGAAGACATTATTTTTTAAACCACTTCTGAAAACTAAAAGTCCGGTAACCATTCCAATTCCAGCCAAAACAAAGCCATAATGCCAACCATAGGTTATTGCGAACCACGCGCAGAGAAGCGGAGCAATAGCAGCTCCCAGATTTATTCCGAGGTAAAAAATTGTAAATCCAGAATCACGGCGCGCATCTCCTTGAGCGTACAATTCTCCCACAAAGGAGGAAATATTGGGCTTGAAAAATCCATTGCCAACAATAATCAACCCCAGCGATCCGTAAAAGAAAATTGGCATTTCAATGGAAAGGAAAAAGTGTCCAAAAATCATTAAGATTCCACCGAGAATAATCGCTTTTCTATATCCCAAAATTTTATCTGCCAAAATTCCGCCAATCATTGGTGTTACATATACCAAGGACATATATGCTGCGTAAACACCAAAAGCCATATCGTCATCGTACAACAAATGTTTTGTCATGTAAAGCACTAAAAGTGCACGCATGCCATAGAACGAAAAACGTTCCCACAATTCTGCAAAAAATAAATAAAGAAGTCCTTTGGGATGCCCAAAAAGTTGAGGTTGTTCAGTCTCGGTTATTACATTGCTCATAGTTGAATTTTTAATTTGGAGCAATGTAAAACAGATTCAAACCTATAAGCCGGTGTGTTTCAAATAATAGTAAAAAATAGTGGAATGTGACTAATTGTGAATGTGGTTACAATGAATTACAAAAACGCTTTATAATCTTTGTTTTCGGTACTTTCGGAAAATTCTTCAAGCAATCTTTTATCGATAGTAATATTGTTTGGAATTATTCGCAAGCGGTACTTGCTTTCTCCAATAAAGGTGAAAAGATCGCGACGATCAAGTTTTTGGGAATCGTCCAACTGAAGAATATCGTTGATATTTTCGATAATTCGGGTGAGGTAGGTTTGATTTTTAATTTCGCCGCCAAGGTTTACAGGAATGGTTTGCGAATCGCCTTCTGTATATTTTCTTCGGATGGCAAATTTCAGTAAATTTTTATACTGTGTAGTTTTGGAACCAAAATCGATGGTTTGATCGTAAATATTCTTGGTAGGAATATTCAATTTTACCAAACTCCAATCGAGAAAATGAATCGTGATTTCATTCGGTTTTGGTGTGCTTGCAAGTCGAATAACCCATGTTGTAGCTAAAACTAAAAAGATTGAAATCAGTGAGGTTTTCGCAATTATTTTAATGAAATTATTACTGAAATCATTTCCGAAGTTTAAAAACACTTCAGAAATCTGTGACGCAAAAATTAGTAAAATAACCAAAACCGAAATGTAGCCAATAATCTTTAAACCCCTATATACAAAGGTTCTGTAAAAAGAAATTCCTAGTAAGTAACACAGAAAAGCGGAAAGCATTAAATCTGGAATTCCACTCATTCTTATATTTCTGAAGACATTTCCTTCACCCAAAATAAAAGGAAGCACAAAAGTGATTATAGAAGTTAAAATAATTGCAATAATTATTTTTTTGATATTCTTTTTATTGTGATAAATAAATCCTGGTGCGTAATAAAAGTAGAAAAGCGCCAGCAGCAAAAACATATTATTCACTATGGAAAATAAGTTAATTCCCAAATGATACCCTCTTGCTCCAGTAAAATTTAAAATCGTTCCTCCATATATCCAACATCCCGAGGCTACCCAAATGAACATAGCTAAGCTTAAATACAAAAGTGCTTTATCCACACGCTTTTGCGAATCATCTTCTTCCAAAAGTTGGCTAAATCTAGCTCGAATATTATACCACAAAGCAAGCAATAATACTCCGCCAATAAAAGAAATGCAGATGTGCGAAAGAATATAAAATTTAGCTACTTCTGTCATCTTCGCCAAGAATTCTATTCACTAATTTCTTTTTGGCAGTTTCGTCATCGCCGCAGAGCCATTGTATTACATTCTCGTCCCAAATGGCATCGCATTGATCGGGGGTCAAAATTTTACGGTCAACAGCCAAGTCTAAAATTTTTCCTGGGTATGATGATTGCACAGCGCTTTCCATTTCCCCCAATGGATATGGATCATCCAAGCCCATAATGATTTGTTTGTAGCCTTGGTTCTTTACTAATAATTCCAATCCTCCTGTGTCGTGTAGCAGTGTATCGAAAAAAATATTTTTGTGCCCAACAGATTTTCGCGGATGTACTTTTCCTTCAAACAAATCTGGGCGGCCATCAAAACCTTGTATTCTTCTTCCTAAGTTTATTTGCGCCAATTGTCCACCGTGGGCAAAACAGGTTCGCATATTTGGGTACTTGTCAGCATAACCATTTAAAGTCAAGAAATGATAAGCATCTGCGCATTGTGCCAGCATCCAAATAAGGTGAAAGCGCCAAGATGTGTTTTCAAGTTTTATAAATTTTTCGCCATCGTAGGGATGTACTTCTACAGCCAAATTGTATTTGGAAGCGAGTTCAAAAATTGGCTCATTTTCTTCGTCGAAAATACAGCGCCAAGTTCCAATTGTGTCCATATAATGTGTTGGCAAACACAAAAGTTGAAGTCCTAAAGTTTCAACACAACGCTCAATTTCCCAAAGTGCACCACGCACAAAACCGGGATGAACCACAAATCCACAAGTAAACTTTGAAGGATGATTATGTTGAATTTTGGCATTGAAATCATTCTGAAAGCGAAGCGCTTGTTTCATTTCTTCCACGCGCAGACCATTTCCGTAAAGTTGTGAAAGGTTTAAAACTACAGCGTGATCTATTTTGAAACGCTCCATCCATTCTAGCTTTTCATTCAAAAAGAAACTGGAATCAGTAACCGGACGGCTCCAATCCTTTTGAAGCATGAATTTTCGGTCTTTATCTACCCAAAAAATGCCCTTGTCTTGCATAAACTGTGGAATTTCCTCAGGATATGGAAGCAAATGTGAATGGCCGTTGATTCGGAGTTTTCGTCTCATAAGAAAGTTTTAGGATTGTTAAAGTTACAAACTTTTGGTACGTCCACCATCCACCGGAAGATTAATTCCGTTGATGTAGCTAGCGGCTTCACTTGCCAAAAATGCTACGGCGTTGGCAATTTCTCCTGGTTGGGCAAAACGTCTTGCAGGAACAAGGCTTTTCATAAACTCGCTTGCTTCTTTTTCGGTTTTATTCATTCTTTTTGCAGCATTGCCAACAATGTCTTCAAGTCTATCGGTAGCTGTAAAACCTGGCAAAACGTTGTTTACTGTTATTCCGAATTGACCTAATTCATTAGCCAGCGTTTTGCTCCAACTCGCAACCGCACCGCGAATGGTATTACTCACGCCCAAGCCGTCAATTGGTTGTTTTACTGAAGTTGAAATTATATTGATAATCCTGCCATAATCTGCTTCTTTCATTCCCGGAACAACGGCTTGCACCAAAATCTGGTTGCATACTAAATGCATTGAAAACGCTTTTTCAAATTCATCGGTTGCTGCTGAAAAAATAGGTCCGCCTTTTGGGCCGCCAGTATTGTTAACCAAAATGTGAAATATTTTGCTAGAAACCGCAACTTCCACTTTGTCTTTCAATTGCTGCGGATTGGTAAAATCTGCCACAAAATAGTTGTGCTTTTGACCTTTGTCATGTGCAAGTTCAATTAAAGTTTCTTTCAGTTTTTCTCCATCGCGGGCTACTAAAGTCACAGTTGCACCAAGTTTTGCAAGTTGAATTGCAGTCGCTTTTCCTATTCCCGCTGTGCTTCCACAGACTAGGGCATTTTTATTTGTTAAATCTAAATTCATAATAATTTTATTGTCACCCTGAGCGCAGTCGAAGGGCTTTTATGTTACAATTTCAATCGGGCTTAGACTGCGCTCAGCCTGACATCTTATTCATATTTAATACACACATTCTTCGCCTCGGTAAAAAAGCGAAGTGCTTCAAAACCACCTTCACGTCCTACGCCACTATCTTTCATTCCGCCAAAGGGAGTTCGCAAATCTCGGTTAAGCCAAGTGTTTACCCAAACAATTCCCGCTTCAATTTCTTTTGAAATGCGCATCGTGCGGTTTAAATCTGAAGTCCACAGGGTGGAAGACAAGCCATATTTTACAGAGTTGGCCATTTGCAAAGCTTCTTCTTCGGTTTCAAAAGGCATAATTGTAACCACGGGTCCGAAGATTTCTTCTTGGTTTACACGACATTGATCGTCATAAACCTCAATAACTGTTGGCTCTAAATAATAGCCGTTTTCGAAACCTTTTACCGTTACCTGATTACCACCGCAAAGAATTTTTCCGCCTTCTTTTTCGGCAAGTTTAATGTATAATGCCACTTTTTCCAAATGCGGTTTTGAAACCAGTGCGCCAATATTTGTTTCCGCATCAAACGGATTTCCTATTTTTAGTTGTTTTACTTTTTCAACAAAATCTTTTTTAAATTTCTCGTAAATCGGTTTTTCAACAAAAATCCTACTTCCGCAAAGACAGATTTGCCCTTGGTTTGCAAAAGAAGAGCGAACGGTTGTTTCAAGCATTTTGTCATAATCGCAATCAGCGAAGATGAGATTTGGATTTTTCCCACCGAGTTCCAATGACAATTTTTTAAACATTGGTGCCGCAGTTCGGGCAATGTTTTCACCTGTTTTTGTTCCTCCCGTAAAGGAAATGGCTTTAATATTTTTATGTTCAACTATTGCTTGTCCCGCAGAAGGACCTGTGCCGTGAACAATGTTTAAAACTCCTTTTGGCAAACCTGCTTCGGTGCAAATTTCACCTAAAAGAAAAGCGGTAAGCGGCGTAATTTCGCTGGGTTTTGCAACCACTGTATTTCCAGCTGCGATTGCGGGTGCGATTTTCCAAGTGAATAAATAGAGCGGCAAATTCCATGGGCTTATGCAGCCGACAACGCCGATCGGCTGTCGCAAAGTGTAATTGATAGCCTCGCCAACCATTTGATGCGATTCCGAGGCAAAGTGCATTGCTGCGGTCCCGTAAAACTTAAAATTTGATACCGCACGCGGGATATCAACCATTTTCGCCAGGGATTTTGGCTTTCCGTTATCTATGCTCTCCGCTTCTGCCAATTCGTCCAAGTCGCTTTCGATCAGCTTAGAAACGGCGATCAAAATATCGTGGCGTTCTTCAGGAGTTTTCGAAGACCACGCCGGAAATGCAGCTTTCGCAGCTTCGACAGCGTTTGTTACGTCGCGTTCATCAGAGTTTGGTATTGAGGAATAGATTTCGCCAATCGAAGGATCGAAATTGTCTAGGTATTCACCTGACGCGGGGTTGACCAGTTCGCCGTTAATAAAATTTTGGATTTTAAGCATTGAATTGCGATTATATTACATTTTTGCCTGCTCGTAATACAAAAGCGCACTCATCTTAAATTTTTCGGTAAGACTAATAATAATTGGGGCTCGAGGTGAAGGTGTTTTGAAACAGAAAAGTTGATTTAGCTTCGTTCGAACTAGTATCGAGAGAGTATGCGGTTCTTTGTTCATTAAGCTTTATCTAAAGTTTTTTGGCTACTTTTTCGGAAATGTTGTCTTGCAGCGTAAACATATTCGAGAAAACTGCGTCGAATTTGTCCGACCAGATGGGGGTTTTATCGACAACATCAATTAACTGAACG
>CAKZLK010000041.1 GCA_937125455.1 uncultured Aequorivita sp. | reverse complement strand
TGATCAAAAAACACGCTTATGGAAGCTGTTCCATTATTGGTAGCCGTAGAAGTTAAATAGGTCATTCCTTCTACTCCATTTATTTGCTCTTCCAACGGGATTATAACACTTTCGAGAATCGTTTCGGCATTCGCCCCTGGATAAGTAGCGTTAACTTGAATAGTAGGTGGTGCAATATCTGGATATTGTGTAATGGGCAGGTTGGTAAGTCCCAAAACTCCCAGAATTACTATAATTATCGAGATAACCGTAGATAGTACGGGTCTGTCTATAAATGTTTTTAGCATAATTTATTATTCTTCAACGGTTATCTGAAAACTTTTTCAATAGGCTTGGCTATGCTGTCAAAAGGCATTTCCTGGGGATTTATTTTGGAATTCCCACGCAGTTTATTGGCACCCTTTGCCACAATTTTATCACCTTTCTGCAAACCAGAATCTACTACATAAAGATTTTCAACTTCAGCAATTGTTTCAATTTTTGAAGAGGTAGCCATTCCTTCTTCATCAACTTTATAAACATAAATACTTCCCTGTTGTTCGTATGTAGCTTCCTGAGGAACAACTACAGCATCGGTATAAACTTTTGGAATTTTAATTTTTCCACTGTTGCCGTTTGTAAGAATTCTTGAGGGATTATCAAAAACAGCCCTAAAGGTTATAGAGCCCGTATTTGCATTTACTTGTGAATTGATCGTTTCGATTGTTCCCTCTTGATCATAAAGACTTCCATTCGCCAAAAGCAATTGTACTTTCGGAAGTTTTTTAATCTTTTCTTCAACATCCTTTCCTTCAGCGTTTTGGATAAAATCTAAATATTCCTTTTCGTTCATCGAAAAGTAAGCATACACTTTACTGATGTCTGCAACCGTTGTTAAAGGAATTTGAGAAGAAGGACTAACCAAAGCGCCTTTCCGAAGATTTATAGAACCAACATAACCATCAACTGGACTTTTAATATTTCCATAATCTATGTTTGCGACAATACTGTTATAACCACTTTTAGCTTGTTGAAGTTTAGCTTTAGCTGTTTCAAGCTGCACGTTGCTGATGATGTTTTTTTCCACCAAAGGTTTTAATTTATCGACTTCAACTTGGGCGGCATTCACATTGGCACGGGCAGCAGCGGCATCTTGGCTTAACGTTTGGGTTTCCAAACGGAAAAGGGTTTCTCCCTTTTTAACCTTTTGACCTTCATCAACAAGAACATCTGTAATGTATCCTGAAATTTTCGCCTGTACTTGGCTATTTACTATACCTTCAATACTAGCGGGATACGTAGTATATGCCGTCACTGTTTTTGTTGGAATTGTCACCACGGGCAATGTTGGGGCCTGTTTTGAAGCCATTGCTTGTGGTTGTACGCTTTTATCATCTCCACAGGATGAGAACAATAGCAGCATTCCTAAAGCTATGGGAAGAGAGTGAATTAAATTTTTCTTTTTCATTGTTGATTTAATTAGTCGTTTTTATGTTTTTCGGTAAGTCTTTTTTGAAGTTTTTCCATGGAAGCGCTTGCATGTGAAAGAAATTCTAAATAATCTTTATGAAACTCCAAATCAAATAGTTCAGGACAGTCCTCTGGAAGTTCATCATTGATTTCTTTTTTATATTCCATTATTTCAAGATGCAGATCGCGCTCATTTTTCCAGTTTTTGAGCATTTCGTTCATGGAATTTATCATCACATCTGGAACCAGGGTGAAATATTTTTTTCTGTCACCACATTTAGTGTGGTAGGTAATACGGTTTGCAGCCTGTAATGTGGTTAAATGTGTTGAGATTGTGCTTTTGCTTGCACTAAGCTCACTTACCAAAGTTTCAAAGGTTACGCCTTTTTTACCCGTTAAAATCAAAGTAGAAATAATCCTTGCAGCCAATGGCGCAAGCTGTTCTTTGTTCTCAATATGCACACCTAATTTTTCAATTAAGTTTTCTTTTTTAGTCAAAATATAATTTATGAATTAAAATGAAGGCACAAAAGTACGTTTGGTTCGGAAAATTACGAACCATTCAGCATTAATGTTTTGTTAAATAAATTTTAGGTCTTTCGATTACGCTCCGGATGAAGAATAATTGAGTTCTTTATTAGTTTTGGGAAGCAGACTTTACTTCAATATGCTCACGAAGTTCATTCCCAGATTCGTCAACGGCTGTCAATAAATATTTGCCTGGTTTTGGTGAAATAGCCAACTCGTGAAAAGTTTCTGTTTTACCGATATACTTTGAGTCCAAATACCAAAAAACAGTTGTTTCCGGAGATCGGTGAGCAAGTTTAAAAATGACTTCATTCACATTTTCATCAAAATTTTTTGGAAGCAATACGGCTTCATTTTTCTTCGGATAAATAAATGCCATTAACTTTTCGCCTTCCTGTAAGCACTCTGGAGCAAAGGGTGGAAGTACTTTATACTCCGGATGAAGTTGTGAATAATAATATTCCATAACTGGCGGTAAGGCAAACCAATTTTTCTGCTTCATTTCAGAAAGCGGATAACAGGAAGAATTCACCCGATAGTTTTCCGAGACATTTAAAAATACAGTTTGGTGATATGGACAGGCTTCCGTTCTCATTCCATTTTTTGGAATCCATTCCTGTTTTGTTTCCTCACAAAAAAGTCCAGCAAGATGACCACTTTTAGTGCAAATTTCGGCTTCCACCAATTCATCATATGGAATTTTGAACCAACCACTTTGTGGCAACACATTCAAAACGTCAAACAAAACTGGCGCTGCAGCTTGAATTCCCGTTAATCCCGGTCTGCCTTCGCCATCGGCATTTCCCACCCAAACGCCGATTGCATATTTCGGCGTAACGCCAACTGCCCACGCATCCTTAAAACCGTAACTCGTTCCAGTTTTCCAAGCTAATGTTTGACTACTTGTGAAAAACTCCCAGTTTTCCTCTCCGCTAGGGCGGTTCACTTTTTCCATCGCTTCAAAAGCTTCGTATATTGCTCCAGCATTCCAAACGGAAGGTTTCTGTTGAATTTTTCCAAAATCAATTTCATTGTGATTTTTCACATAAACAGGCTCTACAAATTCATTTTTTCGATATTCACTGGAAGAAGTATTGAAAAAATTTAATGTTGAAGCCATTCCTGCATAGGCCTTTGTAATATCCCACAAACTGCTTTCTGCACCACCGAGAATTAAGGAAA
>CAKZLK010000040.1 GCA_937125455.1 uncultured Aequorivita sp. | reverse complement strand
AGTTCTGCTACACGTCAAGAAGGAGACCGTAACGAGGCCGTAACCCGTCAAGGGCAACTGGATGGATCCAGCACTGGAAACAGGGCGAAAATTCGTCAGGGTACAGGTCAGCAGGCACAGAACAACTATGCCGCTATCGACCAAAACGGTAACAACAACATGGCACAGACCCAACAAACTTATGACAAGAGTGATGCTTGGACACAACAAACTGGTAATGAGAACAAGTCCATGATCAACCAAAATGCGGGGCCAAACCAAACTTCTGGTCATTACGCTATGAACCAACAAGAAGGAGATTTGAATGAGTCTTTTATTCAGCAAAGCGGTAACGGTGCACGTAACTCAGCACGTGCTTACCAAGCAGGTAACAGCAACCAAGTTAAGCAATACCAAACTGCTACTGCTGGTGGTGGATCTGCAAACGACGCAGGTGTTCAGCAAGGTGGTTCTGTTGCAACAGTTTATACTGTAGCTCCTGAAGCTACAACCCAATGGATTAATGTTATCAACAATGTGGATGCTGCTGCTAATCCAATTTGGTATTCTTTGCCTAATGATAACAACAAAGCTTTACAGGTTCAAGTTGGTGATGACAACAGTGCTGGTGTTTACCAACTTGGTGGTGGTGTAGCTGGAGCTAATTATGCTGAGCAAAACCAAGACGGAGATGATAACAACGCTGGTATAACACAATCTCATCACTATAACGGTGAGGGTTCAAACTATGCTAGACAAGACCAAGATGGTGACAGAAACACTGCTGGTTTAGTTCAGCAAGGTTCTGATAACAAGTCTTACCAAGCGCAAGATGGAGATAATAACACATCTTTAGCACACCAAGCAGGTTCTGGTCATAAATTGAACACACACCAATTTGGTGATGGTAGTGTTGCTCATGCTGCACAGCACGGGGCAGACAACAAAGCTTTAATTGTTCAGTATGATGGTCAAAGCTACAGTGTTGAACAAAATATGAACTTAGGAGTTTTAGATCGTTCTGCAGGTGGTAACCAAGCGAACATTCTTCAAATGGGTCCTGACGGAAACTTTGCTGATGGGGTTGATTGTGAGTTTGACGCTCCAGTTGACTTGAATATGGATTATAGTTTCGATCCAGTAAACCTAGGCGATATTTGCTCAGGTTGCTAAGATGGAATAATTAAATAGGCTCACCCATTCCATTCTTTGTGAATGGGTGAGTTTTATTTAATGAATTCATGATTCATTAATACTTTTAAACTCATACAATGATAAAAAAAATAATTTTTAGTATTAGTGCACTTTTATTTGGAACATTTGCATTTGCTCAATTAAACCCAGCACCTTATGGTCCACAATACGTTGGTCCTGCGCCAACGGCTACTTTACAGCCTGCGCTCCCTGGAGCTGCAACTGGTGCAAATACGGGGCTTTCCGTACAAAATGGCAATACCAATAAGGTACGTGTAAGGCAAGCTGGAACATCACAATCAGTTTATACTTTTCAAAATGATGGAACTGGTTCTGGTGGTAACTATGCAAAAGTGATGCAAACTGGCGCTGTACAATCTGCAAGTGGTTTGGAAAATGCAGCCGAAGTGTTACAATCTGGATCTGATAATAGATCACAGACCAAGCAAGAAGGCGATTATAATAGTGCAGTAACACGTCAAGGTCAAAACAACCTAGCAAGTTCTGGTAATAAAGCAGGAATTCGTCAAGGAACTGGACAACAAGCTGAAAACAATGTTGCTCTTGTAGATCAAGATGGCGATTTGAACGATGCTTCTATACAACAAACGTATGATAACAGTGAGGCTTGGACAGTGCAAAATGGATCTGGAAACCAATCTATGGTAAACCAAGATGCAGGGCCTGAAGACACAGCTGGACATTACGCATATACAAATCAACAAGGTAATGATAACCAAAATGCAATTATGCAGAGTGGTAATGGTCAGTCTAACTGGGCATGGACCTATCAAGATGGTGATAATAACTTATCTAAACAGGTTCAGGATCAAGGTGATTTTGTTGGGTCTGGTTTTGTAAACTATGCAATGGTAGACCAAGGTGTTGACCAAGTTGGATTGATTTCCGATATTAAAACCGATTTAGAAGGTGTAGATTCAAGAATCAATACTTCTCCGTTAGTTGCAAATACTACAAACTCTGTGGCACTTCAAAAACAAACAGGTGGCGATTTGGATGCGGAAACTCATCAATTCGGTAATGCAAATCATTCAGAGCAATACCAATCTGGTTATGGCAATGATGCTTATATGCTACAGAATTCTGATGGAACTGGAAACTACGGAAGACAAGACCAAATTGGGACACAAAGTACAGCTGGTTTAGCTCAAGTTGGAAGTGGCAATAAAGCATGGCAACGCCAAGCTGATGATAATAATGAGGTAATGTCTACCCAAGTAGGCAATGGAAATTTGTTGAACACTTTTCAAGATGGTAACGGAAACAGAGGCATGTCTTCACAGTATGGAACTGACAACGCAGCCCTTTTGGTACAACGAGGTGGACATAGCTATAGCATTGAGCAAAATGGCACAGGAAACCAAGCGAATGTTTTACAGCTAGGGCCAAATGGTAATTTTAATACCGATGGTATTGATTGTGGCTTTTTAGATCCAAACAATCCTACAATGAATTATCCTAATTTAGATTTTAATCTAAATGATATTTGTTCAGGCTGCTAGTCTCTTTTTGCTAATAATTTATAGAAAGGAGGGCTAGTACATGTCCTCCTTTTCATATAATTTTAATATCTTTATAATTATGAAAACAATATTTAAACTTGTAATTTTTAATTTACTCTTCCTTTTAAGTGCTAATACTGTTTTTTCACAAACATATGGTCCAGAAGATAATACAGTTGTTTTAGAGGGTGATAATCTAACACCGCTTATGTTAGCTAACTTAGGGATAGTAAACACCCCTAATCCAAAAAATGCAACAATACAAGGAAATTCAGTATCAATAAAACAAATAGGTGAATATAATACCACTGATATCCGTACAAGTACTAATGCTAGTGAGATTAACCTTTTCCAAAATGGAAATTCAAATGATACAAAAATAGATTACACAGCAAATACAGCTGTTACAGATTTGGTTCAAAACGGAAATAACAATCGTATAGTAGACTTTGTAAATGATCCAAATGCTGATATTTCCTTAGATCTGGAACAAAACGGAAATAATTATTTTGAGCGTAATGGTGTAAATGAAATTACAAAATCATTAAAATTTAAACAGACAGAAGGTTCACCTGATTTAATTATTAGAAGCTTTTTCTAGATGAAAAAATTTCAGATACATATATTTGAGACGCTGAAATATTTTGTCTCTCTATTAATGCTTTGTATAAGTTTTAATCTGAGCGCACAGTTTTATAACAAGGAATTTGCAGCAAAAATTTATGTAAAACAGGATAGCGAATTTTTTACATTTACTGCAACTGCTGAAAACCTTACTCCAACAGATGTTAATTTAAGATATGACTTCTCTGTTTTTAAAAAAGATGATAACAATAACACCTCAAAAAATAATCAGTCAAATCGTTTCTTCTTAAAAGGAAATGAAAAAAAAATACTTTCTACCGTTACAATCAACTACAATGAAGACGGCAAAATAATATTACTTCTAGTTTTATATGATATTAACGATAAGCCTGTAGGCGAAGACCGAATAGAACTAGAACCAAAAAATGGATACCAAATGGTAGTCAATGATAAAGCTACCCGACAAGAACTTTATGTTAATAAAGACGAATCGTCACCTCAAGATGGAGTGATTTTAGGAGGTTTGGTTTTAGAAAAGACCTTAACCAAAGCAGGCAGAGATTTCTATAAATATTTTTATTCTGATTACTATAATCGGCAAGTAAAAACAAAAAAGAATATAATTATTGAAGAGGTACCCGGGAAGTTCCGTAATACAAGAATTTCTGTTAAAATTGATGATAAGCTATTATGGCAATTTTTTTCACAACCTAAAAAATCCTTTTTGCAAACTATGGCAAGAACTTCTTTAGATCGTTGCATCAGTTATCTTCAAAAATTAGAAAAGCAGAAAGACGACACCCTAACACGTTATTAATATGAAAAAATCTAAACTAATTTTCCCTATAATCGTTATGCTGTTCTTTGCGACAACGGGTTTTGCACAGCAATTTTCTTATAAGCCATTAAACCCTGCATTTGGTGGCGATACATTTAACTATAACTGGTTGTTAAGTTCTGCAACTGCCCAAAACAAACTTACCGCTCCGACTAATCCGCGTGACCAACAATCTGATTTACAGCAATTCGGATCAAACCTTAATCGTCAATTATTGAGTCAGATTTCTCGGATATTATTACAGCAACAGTTGGGTGGACTTGGAGATTTAAATCAAGAAGGAACTTTTACCTATGGAACATTGAATGTTGAAATATACCAGTCTGATGAAGGATTGGTTATCAATATTCTTGATACTTCCAATGGAGAAGAAACACAAGTTATTGTCCCAAATTAAAAAATAAATGAGACTATTTTACAAAGCATTTTTGCTATCTGGATTATTTTTATTTTCCTCTTGTGCCGCTTTTTTTAACCAACCGGTATTTCAGGAGCCATCAAGAACTGGAGAATTTTCCAAATCAACCCAAACCCTACTAGATTTACCACCAGCAGCCCAACCTGTTGAAGTGGGAGTATATAATTTTAGCGATCAAACGGGGCAATATAAGGCTGTTGAAAACGGAAGTACTTTTAGCACAGCCGTTTCCCAAGGCGGTACAACGATATTGATAAAAGCCCTAGAAGATTCTGGATGGTTTATTCCATTAGAAAGAGAAAATTTTAACAATCTTTCTACAGAGCGCAATATAATACGTAATACTAAGCAAGAATATATAAAGAATTTAAATCCTAATGAACCTCCATTGCCGCCTCTTTTATATGCTGGTTTATTATTAGAGGGTGGTGTAATATCTTATGACACCAATATTATTACTGGTGGTATAGGAGCTCGCTACTTTGGTTTGGGCGGATCATCAAAATATAGACAGGACAGAATAACTGTATACTTACGAGCGGTTTCTACTAATAATGGTGAAATTTTAAAAACGGTATATGTTTCAAAAACAATCCTTTCGCAAGCCATTGATGCCAATTTTTTTCGTTTTGTGAAATTTCAAAGATTATTGGAAGCTGAGACAGGGATAACACAAAATGAACCCGTTCAATTAGCTATGAAAGATGCTATAGAAAAAGCAGTTCATGACCTTATAATAGAAGGCATTCAAAAACAATTCTGGAGTTCACAGGGAGGAAAAGAAGTAAATGATCAATTAGTTGCAGATTATATTGCTGAAAAGAAAAAAGATGAGTCAACATTGTTGTTTGATAGAATGCAAGTAGGGCGAGATGCTGTAAATTCATTAGGAATTTCAGGAGGAGTTAATTTACCAGATAATGATTATTCCACACAGAATCTTGGATTTTTAGGCCGTCTGGAATATCAAAGACGTTTTGGACGCTATTTTAATGCAAATCTTATGGCTTCAGTGTTCCGTATAGATAATGGAGATCAATATAGTAATGTTTTTGGGAGCTTGGATATAAATGGTCAGTTTGCTCTCTTGCCGAATGATAAATTAACACCTTTTATCTATGCCGGACCAGGAGTTATAATAAGTCTTTTGGATCCAAAAAATGATAATAAATTTGATACGGGAGAACCCTTTTTCAAAATTCAATACGGTTTAGGTTTAGAATACTTTATTTCAAATAAAATTGGAATAAAAATATTTGGGGATCATAACCTTGTTTTTACTGATAAGCTTGAGAAAGCAGTTAGTGGAAAAAGAAATGATTTTTATTACAACATAGGTGTGGGTTTAAACTATTATTTTAAATTATAGAAATTTAATTGAAAACTGATGATGAACAAGTATAAATATTTCATATACGCTATTATTCTGATTTTGGTAGTCAGTTGTAGTGAGGATACCATTGATGTGGTACGCGTAGGGGGTATATCAGGAAAGGTTGTTGATAAAGTGACTGGAGAACGTCTTGTCGGTGCAAAGATTACAACAAATCCAGCATCTACAACCGTATTTTCTGATAGCTTAGGTAATTTTAAAATGGATGAAATTACAGTTGACGACTATTCAGTTCAAGCAGACCTTGCGGGGTATGCAACTGGATTTGAATCAACTGCTGTTATCGAAGGTAATGTGGCACAAGTATCATTTGAGCTCACTGTCGCAAATACCGAAAACCTGCCACCTAAGGCTCCTACTTTGGTTTCACCTGAAGATGGAACTGAGGAGTTGCCGCTTGAAGTTACCTTTACCTGGGAGTCTTCTGACCCTAATGGCGACGAACTTACTTATACTCTAGATTTAAGAAATGGAACAACTGATGAGATGGAAATTTACGAAGTTGGCCAAGACACAACTTTCACCGTAAGCAATCTCCAGTTAGCAACTAAATATTTTTGGCAAGTAACAGTTACTGATGGAACCAATGATCCGGTAAGTTCAATTATTAGTGAATTCAAAACACTTACCTTCCCTGATAATCCCTTTATTTTTGTAAAGAAAAATAATGACAATCTGGTTATATACTCAGGGGCGGAAAATATAGATACAGGCTCTGGACAGGAACCAGACTTTAATGTATTGCAACTGACGAGTGAAAATGTTAATAGTTTTAAGCCTCGGAAAAGTAATATTCTTAATAGAATTGCTTTTTTACGTAATTCGGGAGGTGCCACACAAATATATACCATGAATTTTGACGGAACAGATGTTACTCGGGTTACTGGCCAAAGACCTTTAGCTGGTTTCCGAACTGAGCAGTTGGGATTCACTTGGGCACAAAATGACAGTAAATTATATTATCCGCATTTCGACAAATTGTATTCTATAAACCCTGATGGAACAGATAACAGACTTATTTATACAACTAGCGACGGTTCTTTTATATCAGAAGTTGCTGTTCCAGAGTTTGATGATGATCTAGTACTACTAAAGACAAATAATTCTAGTGGTTATGATGTCCGTATATATACAGCAAGACTTTCCACAGAAGAAGAGGAGACTGTAATTCTTGAAAATGTTGATGGGGCAGCAGGAGGAATTGATATCTCTGCAAATGCTGACAAAGTATTGTATACTTGGGATATTAGTGAGTCAGAAAATTCTGCCTATAAAATTTTTGACAGCCGTATTTTCATTTATACAATAGGGAGTGCTGACCCAAGAGTACAATTGGAAACAGATGTTTTACCAGGTGAAAACGACTTAAATGTAAGATTTTCACCTTCGGAAGGCGGAGTTATCTTTACAAGAGTAAAGAACAATACAAATGCTATTCCTGATATTTATTCTATCATTTTTGATGATAACCTTAATGATGTACTTCTATTCACAAATTCTTTTATGCCCGATTGGGAATAATCCAATAAAAAATTAAAAACCCAGAAAGCCCACCTTTGTGGGCTTTTTTTTAATCCGTACTTTTGCAACTTAATAAAATCCAATGAGCAAAGAGATTTCAAAACGTTATGCACAAAGAGGCGTTTCAGCTGGCAAGGAAGATGTACACAACGCCATAAAGAATGTAGATAAGGGGCTTTTTCCAAAAGCTTTCTGCAAGATTGTTCCTGATTACCTCACCAATGATGATGATTATTGCTTGATTATGCATGCAGATGGAGCTGGAACAAAATCCTCACTTGCTTATGCCTATTGGAAAGAAACTGGCGATCTGTCTGTTTGGAAAGGAATTGCCCAAGATGCTTTAATAATGAACATTGATGACCTCTTGTGTGTTGGTGCGGTTGATAATATTATGCTATCCTCAACCATCGGAAGAAATAAAAACTTGATTCCCGGGGAAGTTATTTCAGCAATCATAAATGGTACCGAAGAATTGATTTCTGAAATGAAACAATACGGCGTTACCATCCATTCAACTGGTGGTGAAACTGCAGATGTGGGTGACCTTGTTAGGACCATAATTGTGGATTCTACGGTAACAGCAAGAATGAAGCGCAGCGAAGTTGTAGATAACGCAAATATTAAACCGGGCGATGTTATTGTTGGTTTGGCTTCCTTTGGCCAAGCAACCTATGAAAAGGAATACAACGGAGGTATGGGCAGCAATGGGTTGACTTCTGCTCGTCATGATGTCTTTGAAAAATATTTGGCCAATAAATATCCAGAAACTTTTGATTCATCAGTGCCTAGCGAGCTTGTTTATTCAGGTTCGAAAAAATTGAATGACTCTGTTCCTGAAAGTCCATTAGATGCAGGAAAACTAGTTCTTTCACCAACCCGAACCTATGCCCCTATAATAAAAGAAATTTTATCAAAATTAAACAATAAGGAAATTCACGGAATGGTTCATTGCAGTGGTGGTGCACAGACAAAAATCCTTCATTTTGTTGAAAGTCTTCACATTATTAAAGACAATCTGTTTGACATTCCGCCACTTTTTAAACTTATACAAGCGGAAAGTAAAACTGATTGGAAAGAGATGTACCAGGTTTTCAATATGGGGCACAGAATGGAACTTTATGTTCCGGAGGAAATAGCTGACGCTATTATAAAAATTTCAGAATCTTTTAATGTTGATGCAAAAATTGTAGGAAGAGTAGCGAAGGCCTCTTCAAAAAAACTTACTATTAAATCTGTAATGGGTGAGTTTGAATATTAATTTTTTCAACTATATTCGGGATTGATTTTGAACCAAATACAAAGTTTGCTCTTGTTTGTTTATAATAATGTCTGATAAAAACTCCTTAAGGAACTATAAAATAGGATTGATTATTCTAACCGCTTTATTTATTCTTTTAAGCATAACAGTTCACTTATTCCACAATTACTTTTTATTTCGACTATTGCGTGGTATTGCATGTTACACTACGTTGGTTTATTTGTTGATTGCCCAAGGACGAAATATCCAAAAATGGGTGGTAGGATTCCTTTTTTTTTATGGCGCCTCTAGTTTTTCGACAGTTTGGTATGAAAACGGAAATATGGCAAGTATTTCAATGATATTGAATTTTATTGCTTTTTTGATGCTTCTCTGGTATGTTATTCCCAAAATCAATTTAAAAAATATAACAAAAACCTTTACAGCTCTTTTTGTTTTGATGGTAATTGTGAATGGTTATTTGTTCATTCAATTAATTGAACTTATGAGAGAAATGACCTTAAACTATACACAATATCTATTTATGATTTTAAGTGCTTTTTCTGGAATTTTGTTGGGCTTTTTGGCGCTTTTCTACAATCATTTTTTCAATTCTAAGCTCTCCATGACCTTTACGCTTTTGATTTTTTTGATCATTTTTGCCGAAATATTTAGGGGAATAGGCTATTATAACCTTGGCTATAGCATTGCTTTTGTTTACTTAGCTAGAATATTTTTGGTGCTCAGTCTTTATACCCTTGTGAATTTTTCTTTTCTAGATGTAAAGAATATAAAAAACGTAAAAGCCTCAGTTTCATAAAAAACTATCTTATTATAATTAATATTCTTTTAAAAGGATATTCGAAATGGAAACCTATTGCAATCGTTTCCATTCATCTAAAAAATTGTAAATTTGCACCCATTATAAAATCTATATGTTAGACAGGCTTCAAATTATAAAACAACGTTTTGACGAGGTGAGCGACCTCATTATTCAACCAGATATTATCAGCGACCAAAAGCGGTATATTCAGTTGAACAAAGAATATAAGGATTTAAGAGTTTTGATGGATAAACGATCGGAATTTTTAGAGCTTAGCGATAATATTACCGAGGCTGAAGAAATAATAGCAGATGGTAGCGATGCTGAAATGGTTGAAATGGCAAAACTTCAATTGGAAGAAGCTAAAACCCGCTTGCCACAGCTAGAAGAGGAAATAAAATTTCTTTTAGTTCCAAAAGATCCTGAAGATGCTAAAAATGCCGTGATGGAAATCAGGGCTGGAACAGGTGGGGACGAAGCAAGTATTTTTGCTGGTGATCTTTTTAGAATGTATACAAAATACTGTGAGAATAAAGGCTGGAGGACAAATGTTATAGATTTTAATGAAGGAACTAGCGGCGGTTTTAAAGAAATACAGTTTGAAATAGAAGGAGAAGACGTTTATGGAACTCTAAAATTTGAAGCTGGTGTTCACCGTGTGCAACGAGTTCCTCAGACTGAAACCCAAGGACGTGTTCATACAAGTGCCGCAACCGTGATGGTTTTTCCTGAAGCCGAAGAATTTGATATTGAAATAAACCCAAAAGATGTTCGTGTAGATTTCTTTTGTTCATCAGGACCTGGCGGTCAGTCCGTCAACACTACTTATTCTGCAGTGCGACTTACACACGTGCCAACAGGACTCGTAGCTCAGTGCCAAGATCAAAAATCGCAGCATAAAAACAAAGAGAAGGCTTTTAAAGTATTACGTTCCAGACTTTACGATATGGAACTCGCCAAGAAACAAGCCGAAGATGCCTTAAAACGTGGCTCCATGGTAACAAGTGGTGACCGTAGTGCAAAGATTAGAACCTATAACTATTCCCAAGGCAGGGTTACGGACCACCGTATAAATTTTACCTTGTATAATCTTGGTAATATTATGAATGGTGACATTCAGGAAATTATTGATGAACTTCAATTGGTGAGCAATACAGAAAAATTAAAGGAAACAGGCGAAACCTTTTAAGCATTCAATCTTCTGAAATATTACAATATGACTACAGCGAATTTAATTTCAGAAATAAAAAAGAAGAAATCCTTTCTTTGTGTTGGGCTTGATGTTGATCTTGAAAAAATTCCTGAATTTCTACTAAAAGAGGAAGATCCTATATTTTCCTTCAACAAAGCTATTATTGATGCTACCCATCAATATGCTGTTTCTTATAAGCCAAATACAGCTTTTTATGAGGCCTATGGTTTAAAGGGCTGGAAGTCACTGGAAAAAACCATAAAGTATTTAAACGAAAGCTATCCAGAAATTTTCACCATTGCTGATGCAAAACGGGGCGATATTGGTAATACTTCATCGCGCTATGCCAAAGCTTTTTTTGATGACTTAGGATTTGATTCTGTGACGGTTGCTCCATATATGGGTAAAGACTCTGTTGAGCCGTTTCTCGCTTTTGAAAATAAGCATACTATTTTACTTGCATTGACTTCCAATGAGGGTGCATTCGATTTTCAGACCAAGAATATTGGCGATGATGCACTTTACAAATTGGTATTGAAAACGTCAAAGAAATGGAATAATAGTGAAAATTTAATGTACGTTGCTGGCGCGACAAAAGCAGAATATCTTGCTGAAATTCGTAAAATAATCCCTGATAGTTTTTTATTGGTGCCTGGTGTTGGAGCACAGGGTGGAAGCTTGAAGGAAGTCTGTAAATATGGTTTGACCAAAAATGTTGGATTGCTAATAAATTCTTCGCGGGGAATTATATATGCTTCAAAAAGTCATGGTTTCGCAGAAGCTGCAGCAAAAGCAGCAAAAAACATGCAGATGGAAATGAAAACCATTCTCGATGGAATTCATTGATCAATTAAAGAGAACTGTAGTACTTTCCAAAACTCCTTCGCGAATAGTCTCGTTGGTTCCTTCTCAAACTGAGTTGCTTGTCGATCTTGGATTGCGAAATAGTATTGTGGGTATAACTAAGTTTTGTGTGCATCCAATTGGTTTACGGGAAAATAAAGCGATTGTTGGCGGAACAAAAAAAGTTAATTTCAATAAGGTTAAATCGCTAAAGCCAGATGTTATCATTTGCAATAAAGAAGAAAATACTGAACAAATGATACTTCAGTTGGAAAACATTGCTCCAGTTTGGATAAGTGATATAGCAACAATTCCGGAAAGTATCGAAATGATTGAAAGTCTTGGAGAAATTTTTGAAGTTTCTGAAACGGCCTCCCGAATCATTTTTAAAATCAAAAAAGAATGGAATGATTTTAAAGTTCAGTTTAAAAATATTCCTTCAAAAAAAGTTCTTTATATAATATGGAAAGATCCCTATATGGCTGCAGGCAAAAACACATTTATTGACGCCCTTTTGGATTTAAATAATTTTGAAAATATAATTACGGAGAAAGAATATCGTTATCCCGAAGTAGAAATAGAATTATTTAAAAGTGCAGAATTGTTGCTTCTTTCAACAGAACCATATCCATTTAAGAAAGAACACATTTTAGAATTTCAAAACGAAACTGATGCCGATATAGCTCTAGTGAATGGGGAATATTTTAGTTGGTACGGAAGTCGATTAATACAAGCATTTGAATATTTTAAAACACTTCATTGAAATAATCTATATTATTTATCGCTGTGTTGAAGTGAAAGGTATTGTATTTCTTGAAAAATTTTATCGGCCTGACGGTGTATTTTCTCACTTTTTTCTGTATCCTTTAAAGACAGTTCAAAAGATCTTTTCATTAAAAAAGTATATCTATCTTTCAACTTTTCAACCCTTGATTTTTTTCTGAACAAACTTATCATTTCTATTTTTTCTATAAGCAAAGATACTTTTGAAGAAGAGAAATTATTATTAATAAGAGGTTAATAGTATCATAAATACAATTGTATTTTAAATTTTTATGTTAAAAATTAAGAAATTGACTAATCCTGTAATGCAAAAACTTGTCTTAGCAAGGTCGTAGTACGTGCAGAGATATTATTTCGAATATCTTTTTCTTCTACGCTGATCATTTTGTATACACCATTAAGTGCTTCATTGGTAACATAGTCAGTTAGGTCAGGATTCACTTTGGTTACAAAGGGAACAGAATTGTATTTTGTGATTATATTACTCCATATTTGGTCAGCACCAACCTTTGAAAAAGAGTTTTTAATAACAGGATTGAATTTTGAATAAAGTGCAGTATTGGTACGTTGTTCTAAATAATTTGTAGCAGCATTGTCTGGTCCTAAAAGAATGTTCTTTGCGTCTGTGAAAGTAATCTCCTTTACAGCACTAACAAATATGGGAGTAGCTTCTTTCACCGCATCTTCAGCTGCTCTGTTTAGGGCTTTTATGCCCTCATCTGCCAAACTGCCCAAACCAATATCACGTAATGTTTGATCTACTTTCTGGAGTTCGCTGGGCAATAAAATTTTAACCAACTTATTTTTATAAAAACCATCTTTTTGGGTAAGCTTGGTTACTTGCTTCTCGATACCAAGATCCAATGCTTGTCGCAAACCATTTGCAATCATTGTAGAATCCGTTCCAATACCTGTTTGGTTGGGTAATGTGTCTACTACTTGCTGCAGTTCAGCACAGGAAAAAAAAATAAATATTGAACAGAAAAGGAAAATTTTTTTGATCCACATAGGTTTGAGATTTTTGTTTTTCCAAATATAAAAAAGCCCTTCAATATTGAAGGGCCTTTAGATAAAAAAGATTATCGAAATTCTTATTTAAGAACCTTAACTGTTTTGGAAGAACCTCCAATAGTTACTTGTACTAAGTATGATCCAGAAGCAAGATTGCTCATGTTTATAGATGGAGAAATAGTTCCAGGATTTTCCTGAAGAACTACTTTTCCAAGGATATCATAAATAACAACGTTATCAACAGTATTTTGTGATCTGATGTTCAATACATCTTTTACTGGGTTTGGATATACAGAGAATTTTTCTGCTGCAAAATCATTGGTCCCAGCTGATTGGGTTATATCACCATTGTAAAGAGTTACATCATCAATGTACATTTCGTTGTGAGAAGTAGCTGAATAGAAATCAAGACCTGCCAATTCGATAAACACTTGTGTGTTAAAAGCAAAAGGTTGTGCGAAAAAGAATTGAATATCATCTATATACATATCCCAAGTTTGAGCGTCAAGATCATAAACACAGTCAACTTTAAACCACTGATCTTCTGGGTATGTAAAAGATGCTGCAGTAACAGTACATTCCTGTCCAGCAGGGCTCTCATCAATAACACCTAAACCACCCGAAGCGCCATCACAGTTAAAGAAAACATTTCCGCCCATTAGCGCTTGTGCCCATGGAGTTCCTTCTGGGGTTAAAGCTGCTTGCATGTTAAAATATCCTCCGCTTCCTGCTGGAATGTAAGTGTAAAACTCAATACTGTAAACTCCACTAGTTGGAGCCGATGGCACCAAAAGCATTAAATCTGTAAGACCATTTCCTGGTATTAAAACGGACTGTACTCCAGAGAAAGCTTCATCATCAACAACGTTTGCGTCGTCAGAACCACCGTCAACACCACCCCAAGTTCTCCAATGTGCAGATTGTGCTGAAATAGGAGCTAAAGTATAAGATTCAAGATCATCAAATACTTCGGTTTGTGCATAGGATGAGAAGCTAAATGCACCTAATAAAAGTGCTAAAATGTAAATATTTTTCATAATGTAAAGTTTTTAGTTTTTTTAATATTAAAAAAAAGGCTCTTCAATTGAAGAGCCTTTAATAAAAAGCTTTTAAAAATTCTTATTTAAGAACTTTAACTGTTTTGGAAGAACCTCCAATAGTTACTTGTACTAAGTAAGATCCAGAAGAAAGACCACTCATGTTGATAGATGGAGAAATTGTTCCAGGGTTTTCCTGAAGAACTACTTTTCCAAGGATGTCATAAACAACAACGTTATCAACAGCAGCTTTAGAGCTGATGTTCAATACATCTTTTACTGGGTTTGGGTATACAGAGAATTTATCTGCTGCAAAATCATTAGTACCAGCTGATTGAGTAATATCACCATTGTAAAGAACAACATCATCTATATATTGTTCGTTGTTTGCGCTAGCTGAATAGAAGTCAAGACCTGCCAATTCAATAAATACTTGTGTACCAAAAGCAAGAGGCTGTGCAAAAACAAACTGAACGTCATCTATGTACATATCCCAAGTTTGGTTGTCGATATCATAAACACAGTCAACTTTAAACCACTGATCTTCTGGGTAAGTAAATGGCTGATCAAAAGCTGAACAGTCAATTACACCTGTAACACCACCAAGACCTGGAGTAGAACCATCACAGTTAAAGTAAACATTACCACCCATCAAAGCTTGAGTCCAAGCACTTCCTTCAGGAGTAAGAGCAGCTTGCATGTTAAAATAACCTGATTTTCCAGCAGGAATTAATGTTTGAAATTCAATTGAATAAACACCGCTAATTGGAGCAGAAGGTACCAAAAGAATTAAATCAGTTAGTTCGTTACCTGATACTAAAACAGATTGTAATCCAGAGTTTGCTTCATCATCAACAACGTTTGCGTCGTCAGAACCACCATCAACACCAGACCAGTTTCTCCAATGAGGAGATTGGGCTGAAATAGGAGCCAAAGTATAAGATTCTAAATCATCAGTTAACTCAACTTGAGCATATGATGAAAAACTAAATGCACCCAAAAGAAGTGCTAAAACGTAAATTTTTTTCATAATGTTAAATTTTTAATTGTTTAATATTGATGCTGCAAGATACAAAATTATTGAATTAACACAACAATTTTCTAAAATATTTATCATATCATTATTGGTCTAAAGCGTTATGTTCGTTACGTTTTAACTAAATTTGCAATTCATATTATTAAGTAAACTACACTATGCAACAGATAAATCCTTATAAACCAAAACATAAAGTTCGTATTGTTACAGCTGCTTCCCTTTTTGATGGTCATGATGCAGCTATTAACATAATGCGCCGTATTATACAATCCACAGGAGTTGAAGTAATACATTTGGGGCATGATCGTAGTGTAGAAGAAGTGGTGAATACTGCTATTCAAGAAGATGCAAATGCAATAGCCATGACTTCGTATCAAGGAGGGCATAATGAATACTTTAAATATATGTATGATTTATTGCAGGAAAAGGGTGCTGGTCACATAAAAATATTTGGCGGCGGCGGCGGCGTTATTCTTCCTTCTGAAATCGAGGAATTAATGGATTACGGAATTACCAGAATATATACTCCCGACGATGGTCGTGAGATGGGCTTGCAGGGAATGATAAATGATTTAGTGGAGCAGTCTGATTTTGCGGTTGGCGATAAATTGAATGGTGAGTTTTCGAAATTGCCAAAAAAAGAAATAGGCGCCATTGCCCGAATTATTTCTTCAGCTGAAAACTTTCCGGACGTTGCTAAGGAAACCCTTCAAAAAATACATGATAAGAATAAAAAGATGAATACCCCTGTTTTGGGGATTACAGGAACGGGAGGTGCTGGAAAATCGTCTTTGGTTGATGAATTGGTGCGAAGATTTTTAATAGACTTTCCAACGAAAACCATTGGTATTATTTCTGTTGATCCTTCCAAAAGAAAAACGGGAGGCGCACTGCTGGGTGACCGAATCCGAATGAATGCTATTAACTCTCCAAGGGTATATATGCGGAGTTTGGCTACACGCCAAAGCAACCTGGCATTGTCAAAATATGTTTCAGAAGCTATTGAAGTTTTAAAATCTGCTGAATATGATTTAATTATTCTTGAAACCTCAGGAATTGGGCAGAGCGATACCGAAATTATTGAACACAGTGACGTTTCTTTATATGTAATGACTCCAGAGTTTGGTGCGGCCACGCAGCTTGAAAAGATCGACATGCTCGATTTTGCTGACTTGGTAGCGATAAATAAGTTTGACAAGCGCGGATCGTTAGATGCGCTTCGCGATGTAAAAAAGCAGTACGTTCGCAACCACCATCTTTGGGAAACTCCCCAAGATGAGCTTCCTGTTTATGGCACTATAGCATCACAGTTCAACGATCCCGGCATGAACAAGTTGTACAAAGCCGTAATGAAAGAAATTGTTGATAAAACCGAGGCTGATCTTAAAAGTGATTTTCAAGTTTCCGAGGAAATGGATGAAAAGGTTTTTGTAATTCCTCCTTCCCGCACACGCTATCTTTCAGAAATTTCTGAAAATAATAGGGCATATGATAAAAAGGCTGCTGAACAAGCTGAAGTAGCCCAGAGGCTTTATGGAATTTTTAAGACCATGGAATCCATTTCTGGTAAAAAACCGGAATTGGATAAAGCGGGAATCATTTTGGACTCGATTGTAAATTCAGAAAAAAACAAAGATTTGTTAAAAATGCTTTTAGCTGAATTTGATCGTGAAAAGCTGAATTTAGATCCTTACAATTGGGAAGTAATTACGGGATGGCATCAAAAGGTGGATAAGTATAAAAACCCAATATATAGTTTTAAAGTTCGCGGAAAAGAAATAAATATAAATACGCACACTGAATCGCTCTCACATACGCAAATTCCAAAAGTCGCTTTACCAAAATATCAAGCCTGGGGAGATCTTTTGAAATGGACCCTCCAAGAAAATGTTCCTGGTGAATTTCCTTATACGTCGGGGCTTTATCCTTTCAAAAGAACTGGAGAGGACCCAGCCAGAATGTTTGCGGGTGAAGGTGGGCCAGAGCGTACCAATCGTCGTTTTCATTATGTGAGCATGGGATTGCCAGCAAAAAGGCTTTCCACCGCTTTTGACAGTGTTACGCTATATGGAAATGATCCAGACCACCGCCCAGATATTTATGGAAAAATTGGTAATGCGGGAGTATCCATCTGCTGTCTGGACGATGCAAAAAAACTGTATTCTGGTTTTGACTTAAGTCATCCAATGACTTCTGTTAGTATGACTATTAATGGCCCTGCGCCTATGTTGTTGGGCTTTTATATGAATACTGCTATAGATCAAAATTGCGAAAAGTATATCGTAGAAAATAATTTACAAGCTGAAGTAGAAGAGAAAATAAAAAATATTTACAAAGAAAAGGGAATTGAACGTCCCAAATACCACGGAGAACTACCTGAAAGTAACAACGGTTTGGGGTTGATGTTGCTTGGCATAACAGGAGACCAGGTTTTGGAAACTGAGGTTTACAATAAGATTAAATTTGAAACTCTTCAACAAGTTCGTGGTACCGTCCAAGCAGATATTTTGAAAGAAGACCAAGCACAGAATACCTGTATATTTTCTACAGAGTTCGCCTTGCGATTGATGGGCGATGTGCAAGAGTACTTTATTGAGAAAAAAGTTCGAAATTTTTATTCTGTTTCCATTAGCGGTTACCACATTGCTGAGGCGGGTGCAAATCCAATTACACAGCTGGCATTTACACTTTCCAATGGATTCACTTATGTGGAATATTATTTAAGCAGAGGGATGGATATTAACGAATTTGGACCGAACCTTTCATTTTTCTTTAGTAATGGTATAGATGCTGAATATTCAGTGATTGGTCGGGTTGCCCGAAAAATATGGGCTAAGGCATTGAAAGAAAAATATGGGGCTAACCCACGTGCACAAATGTTGAAATATCACATCCAGACTTCTGGACGTTCTCTACACGCGCAGGAAATTGACTTTAATGATATTCGTACCACGCTTCAAGCGTTGTACGCAATTTATGACAATTGCAATTCTTTGCATACCAATGCTTATGATGAGGCTATTACAACTCCCACAGAAGAAAGTGTTCGCCGTGCTATGGCAATTCAATTAATTATAAATAAGGAGCTCGGGTTAGCTAAAAACGAAAATCCAATACAAGGTTCTTTTATAATAGAAGAATTGACTGATCTTGTTGAAGAAGCAGTTCTTAAAGAATTTGACAGTATTACAGAACGTGGCGGTGTATTAGGTGCTATGGAAACGATGTATCAACGCAGTAAAATTCAAGAAGAGAGTTTGTATTACGAAACCTTGAAGCACAATGGAGATTTTCCTATTATCGGGGTCAATACATTCTTAAGCAGCAAAGGTTCACCAACAGTTCTTCCTGCAGAAGTAATCCGTGCTACTGAAGAAGAGAAACAAATTCAAATCCAAACACTTCAAAACCTTCAGAAAATGTATAAGGATGAGGCTATTTCTTCAATTGAAAAAGTGAAAGCTGCCGCCATTCACAACGAAAACATATTTGAAGAACTTATGGAGGCCACTAAAGTTTGTTCTTTGGGACAAATAACCGAAGCCCTTTTTGAAGTAGGCGGGCAATACAGAAGAAATATGTAAAAAAGCTGCTAAATTAAAGGGTTAGCCTCCAATTATGCTGAAGTTTTCTGAATTTTTTCAATTCTTTTCGAAGTAGCGGAAGAAAATCTTTTCCATTACTGTGTACGTTTTCCAGGCGTTCACAATTTTTATAAAGCAAATTTGAAAGCCGCATTACTGTGGCTGCATATTTATACTTTTCCTCAGAAAATGATTGGTTTTCTGCCTTTAAAATTTGTGGAGCCAATGAAATTGATTGTTGTACAATATCACCTGTGAAATAAATATTCGGGTCTTCAGTTCCATTTCTTTGAAGCTGAGAAAGATCTTGGCTCAGATAACTGGAGATATTTCTAGCTAATGAGAATATTTCCAGCGCTTTTTTATAAATAGCCGAATGTGGAGTATTTCCGTAGGATTGGGGCGACATTTTCTTTTTCTTTTTAAAGTGTATCAAATTTAAAGACTTGCAATCGCTTTCCGCAATAGATTTTAAAGCAAAATGATATATTTGCTTTAAATAATGTATTAATTTTAATTTAAACTTTAATATGGCTATAGATTCACTTAATTGGAAAATACTGAATTGCCTTCAGAAAAACGCTCGGCAACCCAATACCGAAATTGGTAGGCAGGTTGGCATAAGTTCACCTGCCATTTCGGAGCGGATTAAAAAAATGGAAGACTCGGGAATAATAAATGGGTATTTAACGGTTGTTTCCCCATTTGAGGCTGGTTATCAATTTAAAGCAATAATTACGCTTCGTGCTTTTATGGGAAAATTGAAACCGTTTCTTGAAATTGTTAAAACCTATGATGAGGTCCTAAACTGCTACCGTATTACTGGCAATGAAAATATAGTTATGGAGGTTGTTTTAAAAAACCAAAAACATTTGGAGTCCTTTATTGACCAACTTATAATCTACGGCGAAACAAAGACCCAAATAGTACTATCACATGTTGTGAAAAACAATATTTTGAAGCCCTTAAAATGATTTTTGTGTTGTTAAAAAACTGGTAATTATAATCTTTTTGTGATATGTTCTTCTTCTTTCAGGGTATTTTTCCTAAAATAAATTTAATCTAAAAATTGACCCTTCATGAAAAATTATACAATCCATTTTTTAATTGTAACAATCCTTTCAGCATTATTGGGTTTTACGGGGTTAGAATATCCTGGCGCAATTTTTATTAGACTTATTTGTCTTTTTGCAGGAATAGGACTTATGATTTCATGTTTAGATGCCGTTATTATTATCCGCAAAAAAAGAAGAAAAAATAAAAACTCCTGAAAATATTTTTTCAAATATTTCTAGTTTCTATTTTTTTCAATAAGAAATAAAGCCAAATTGTCAAGACGGCAACTAGCAATAAGAAAATTGAAAAGAAATTCCACGTTTTAAAATACCCGAAATTGTTCACTAGGTTCATGCCTCCATTATGCCCAATTAAGTGCGCAAAGCTGAAACTCATACTGTAAAAAGCCATATAGCTTCCTTTTCTTCCCTTGGGGGCCATTTCTAAAGCCAGTGCATTTGAAAAGGGAAATCCGATCATTTCTCCCAATGTCATCAAAAGCATAGCAACGACCAAAATTCCATTCCAACTTGTAAAATTCAGCACCAAAAAGCTCAAACCAAGAAAGAATATTCCCCAAAATGTAGCCATGGTTTTTGAAATTTTCTTTCGGTCCAACCATCCAATCAGTGGCATTTCGAAAATAACTATTGTAGCGCCATTAATAAATAGAAGCCACCCAATAAGATCTTCTGAAAGGAAATGTGCCTTTTCAAAATATACAGGCATCACTGAAAAATACTGAACAAACGCTAAGCTGTTTGCTACCATAATGATAAAAAACAATATAAAAAGCTTGTTTAAGTAGGGAGGAACCCCATCTTTAATAACAATAGCCTTTTCAATATCTGTATCTTTTTGTTTTTTAGGTTTCAAAAGTAAAAAAACACCGAGCGATGCAATCATACAAGTCAGCCCATCAATCCAAAAGAGCGAAGTGTAATTGATATGCGCAATAATCAATCCCCCAATTAAAGGTCCTATTGAAAACCCCAAGTTAATGGCCAATCGGATTAGCGTAATACTTCGGGTTGTATTTCCGGGACGACTATATGTATCTGCAGCTACAAATATTGCGGGCCGCCCAGCATCAGCCATTGATGTCAATAAAAAGATACCAATGCAAAAACCATAAAATGTACTTATAAACTGAAGCAGTATAAAACCAACGCCACCCAAAAATAAACTTGCAAGAATAACTTTGTAAAAACCAATCGTATCCGTTAATTTACCGCCAATGAATGTTCCTACTAAAGACCCCAGGCCGAAGCAGGACATAATCCAACCAACTTGTGGCAGCGTGAAATTTTCAACATTTATAAGATACAGCGATAAAAAAGGAATCACCATTGCCCCAGCCCGATTGATGAAGGTCACCAAAGACAATAGCCAAATTTCTCGGGAAAGTCCCCGAAAGTTTGCTAAATAATTAGTATAAATTTTTTTCATTGTTGGTTGGTGCTGTAAAAGTAAAACGTCCCGGTTTTGGCCGGGACGTTTTTATATTGAATAAATTTATTTCTACATAATCAATACATACATCGCCAGCATTCCTTATCAGAAATGACCTGATTAGTTGGGCAGGTGTATGTTCTTTTTTTCATTTTTTGTTTAATTTGAAATCAAATGTAGTAAAAAAAAAATACTCGCTTAACATTTTTTTTATATTTCACACATTTTAGTTTAATACTGTTTCTAAAGATTTTGCGAACTTATAGGCAGCAAAAGCATAGGCTTTCCTCATTCTATTTAGGCTTGGTCCTGCACCTTCGCCATCACCATCTTGTTTATTGTACTTTGCCATAGCCCTACTTATTTCTGTGGAAAACATTATATTTTCAGGAGATTTTGTTTCATAAAAATAAACTTGAAGAGTTACCTTGGCTGGTCTGTCCATAATTCCAGCATCATAGCCAAAATACATCCATGTTGGTTTAACTTTCATGGTGTAGAGGGCTTTGGAATTATCCAATTCAAATTTAGGGGAGTGTTCGCTTTCTTCAAGCTTTTCATTTAATTGATCTATGAATGCCTTCGGCCAATTTTTATATTTATTTTCATTGTAAGCTAATGTCCAATTATTAGCTTCTTGAATAATGGATTGACCACTAATTTTATTTCTCATTTTTTGAATAAAATCCATTTCATTAAGATTATCAATCATTAGTAATGAGTCATTCTCAAAGATAACGTTCACTTCTTCCTGTGAGGCTAAAAAGGAAAGCGCCTTTTTGTCTATATCTATATGTTGTGCGAAAATAAAAGGAGCAGAAAGACAAATAAAAAAGCAAGTGATTATAAATTTGGGCATATTTTTATTTTTTTTCAAAAATAGAAATAATTATGAAGTATGGAATTGTTTTCTATTTTTACTAAAAACTAATCATGAAGAACTTATTTTTTCTTTCGCTTTTGCTTTTCAGTATCGTTGTTTCTGCTCAAGACGAAGCTCTTATTTCCGAAAGCAAAGCTGCCCAAATAGAATTAAATGAAGAATTCAGCAATCCCGAAACAACTATTCTGGAACCTGAGGATTTTAAAGAATTTCATGGCTTGGAATTTTATCCCATTGACGAAAAATTTATTGTTAAAGCCAAGTTTGTGCGGACTCCAGATGAAAAACCATTTTTGATGCCCACAACCACAGAGCGCTTGCCTGAATACGTAAAATATGCTGAAGCACATTTCACTATTGATGAAAATGTTTTTGTATTGAATCTATTCAAAAGTGTACAACCTTACGATGAACCAGGTTATGAAGATTATCTATTTCTGCCATTTACGGATTTAACTAGTGGGGACGGCTCCTATGGGGGTGGACGATTTTTAGACCAGCGAATTCCAGAAGGAGATACAATCATTATAGATTTCAACAAAGCGTATAATCCCTATTGCGCCTATAGTGCTCGCTATTCGTGCCCAATTCCCCCAAAAGAAAATGATCTTTTAATTAGAATTGAAGCAGGAGTAAAGGCTTTTGGGAAACATTAAAGAAACTTTACCAGCCACATTCCTAAAAAGACCATAGCAAAACCGATTACAAAACTTGCGATGGTATAAAGCGCAAAAGACATAAAATCACCACTCTTCAAAAAAACATGATTTTCGTAAGCGAAGGTAGAAAAGGTTGTGAAACCACCACAAAAGCCCGTTGCAAAAAAGAGAACGGTATTGGTTGAAATTGTTTCGTTTTTTAAGGCAGCTCCCAAGATAATTCCTATTAACAAACTACCGAATATATTGGCTGCAAAAGTGCCGTAAGGAATCCCGGATTCAAAACTGTCCAAGTATTTTGAAAGTGCGTAACGTAAAGTGCTACCAAGACCGCCGCCGATAAAAACCAGTGCTAATTGCTTCATCTAAATTCCTTCTTCAGTAGGTTCGGGGGTTGAAATTATTGGAATGTAAACTTCCGTTAGCCATTCGGCTGGGTTGGGAGTTTCTTCGGGATTGGTAATGTAAACTTCAAACATTTTTCCGTTGGGATCTATTTGGAGGTTGTTCTTTTCAATGTATTGTCTTGCTGCTGTATAAGCTTCAGCTAGATGCTTATAATCTCCCTTCAAGGATGTTTTTACAGCAGCAACTGGCTCCATATAGCCACACACAACAGGGCTGTTAGTTGGAGTTATTACTTGCTCTTTCACAGGAACGCCTGTTGAAAAAATAACTGTGTTGTTTGCATTATCTATTTGATTGTATACGGTAAAAGGTTTTCCTGCCATATTTAATTTGTTTCTGCTGACGAAGTCCATTACCTGATTCATCATTGGCGCTATTTTATCATCCAGCTCATTTTGTTTTGCAACCGAAGTTGTATACATATAATATCCACCTCCATATTGGGTAACACCATCAACATTTATGGAATATTTTTTCATATCCTCGGCTACTTCATTGGCTATCCCTTCTAGACCTTGTTTGTTCATTTTATGCATTTGGGCATCAAAATCGTACCCACTCAACGTGTAATAGGCTTTATCAATAAGCGTATGCTCACCTTTCATTCCCCAGGTTACTTTGGTTCCGTTTTCAACTTCTTCAAAATTCCAATATACTTTTGGGTTTCGTTCCCCAGCAGGGGTATTCAACGTTAAATCCTGATCTATTTCTTTATTCGGAATAACCTTGGTAGTAGTCATAGAACCACTCATTTTGCCATCCCAAGAGTAAGAAGCCCCTTCACCTGAAGTTTTTTCTGCATAGGTAAAAGTCATTGTGGAATCTTCTTTTTTCCAAGGTCCCCATTTTTCCCAACTTTTGAAATCATTCACTTTGTTAAAAACAACTTGCGGCGGCGCTTGGATAACCATAGAATCTTGTATGTCATAGGTTCCGTCTTTAGTTCCAAAATAGATGGCGCTGCCAATAATGACAATTAATATAAGAAAGAGTAAGTATTTTAAAATTTTCATTTGGTAGGAGTGTTGATTGCGTTTGCTAAGATAATGAAATTTCATTGATGCTTTTGAAAATCAGTGCTTGCAATCTTGCTTCGGTTTAGTACATTTGCGGAAACCTAAAAATTTCTTAAAATGAAGAACACCTTTTTTATTGCGATTGCATTGTGTGGTTTGCTCTTTTTTTCCTGTAAAGAAAACAAGGAAAACAAAGAAGTAGCACAAGTGGAAACTATGCAGTCCACAGATTTTGATTATAACGTAGAGCAGTTTGGAGATATAAAAGTTTTGCGTTATCAAATTCCAGGCTGGGAGAAACTTAGCTTGAAAGAGCAAAAACTTGTTTATTACCTTACTCAAGCTGGATTGGCTGGAAGAGATATTATGTGGGATCAAAACTACCGCTATAACCTTACGATAAGAAAAGCTTTAGAAAATATCTATACCAATTATAAAGGTGATAAAACTACAGACGATTGGAAAAACTTTGAAATTTATTTAAAAAGAGTTTGGTTCAGCAATGGTATTCATCATCATTATTCCAACGATAAAATGAAGCCAGAATTTTCTTCAGACTATTTAAAACAACTTTTAACCGATACCAATACTAATTTGGAAGGTGAAGCTTTTGATGTGATTTTCAACGATAAAGATTCTAAGAAGGTAAATCTTGCCAAAGGTGTGGATAATGTTGCAGAAAGTGCCGTGAATTTCTACGGGCCGGATGTAACTAATAAAGATGTTGAAAATTTTTATTCAAAAAAGAAATCTCCAGATCCAAAAAAGCCACTTTCTTTTGGTTTGAACTCTAAATTGGTAAAAGAGAATGGCCAATTGAAAGAAATGGTTTATAAATCTGGAGGACTGTATGGTCCTGCAATCGATAAAATTATTGAATGGCTTGAAAAAGCGAAAGGTGTTGCCGAAAATCAAGCACAGGGAGATGCTCTTGGTCTTCTAATTCAATATTATAAAACAGGTGACCTGCAAACATGGGATGATTATAATGTTGCTTGGACTGCTGCAACAGAAGGAAACATTGACTACATAAACAGTTTTATTGAAGTTTATAACGATCCATTGGGTTACAGAGGTTCTTATGAAACCGTTGTGCAAATTAAAGATTTTGATATGTCTGAAAAGATGTCAGTTATTTCAAACAACGCACAATGGTTTGAAGATAATTCACCATTGATGCCAGAGCACAAAAAGAAAAATGTTGTGGGCGTAACCTATAAAGTTGTAAATGTTGCCGGAGAAGCTGGAGATTCTTCCCCAAGTACGCCAATAGGAGTAAATCTTCCAAATGCAAACTGGATTCGTGCAGCCGTAGGCAGTAAGTCAGTTTCCCTTGGGAATATAATTGATTCGTACAATAACGCTGGAAATACTGGTAGATTGAAAGAATTTGTAAACGATTCTACCGAGCTTGAATTGGAAGAAAAATACGGTCAACTTGCCGACAAGCTTCACACCGCCCTTCACGAAGTAATAGGTCATGCTTCAGGACAATTAAATCCAGGTGTAGGCGAAACTAAGGAAACACTTAAAAATTACGCATCTACTCTTGAAGAAGGTCGTGCAGATTTGGTGGGTCTTTACTATTTGTACAGCCCAAAATTACAAGAACTTGGCTTGGTTGACGATTGGAAAAAAGTGGGAATGGCCGCTTATGATGGTTATATCCGCAATGGATTAATGACGCAATTGATTCGTCTTAACCTAGGAGATGATGTTGAAGAAGCACATATGCGTAACCGCCAATGGGTTTCTGCTTGGGTTTTTGAAAAAGGAAAAGCCGATAACGTAATCGAAAAAATAACCCGTGATGGAAAAACTTATTACAACATCAATGATTATGAAAAACTTCACGACTTGTTTGGTCAATTGCTTCGAGAGACACAAAGAATCAAAAGTGAAGGTGATTACGCAGCTGTAGAGCATTTAGTTGAAACTTACGGTGTAAAAGTGGACCAAAATCTTCACAAAGAAATTTTGGAACGCAACAAGCAATTTACTTCTGCACCATATAGCGGATTTGTAAACCCTGTATTAGTTCCAAAAATGGATGACAATGGCGAGATAGAAAGTTTCACTATTGAGCAGCCAAAAACATTTGCAGAACAAATGTTATTCTACTCTAAAAATTACAGCAATTTGCCAGCAACAAACTAAAATTTATTAAACTCAAATAAAAAAGCTCTTCGGATATCCGAAGAGCTTTTTTTATAATAAACAATTATTTAAAAAACACTTAAAGCGTTAACTGATACCTTAAACAAGTATCTTCTGTGATCGTTAATGTTCCGTCCCAATTATATCCCTGACAACTTGCCGTATAACTGTATGTGCCAGGTGTGAGGTCATTAAAATTTCCTCCGTAACCGTCTACTGTACAGTCTGGGTTGCCGGCATAATAATAACCTGTGATTGTGCTGCTGCCTACACTGTTCAAATTAACGGTTATAGGTCCACAGCCATAGTCTTGGTTTGTCCAAAATTTAACATCGCCTTTTCCGCTTCCACCACCATTACCGCCACCGCCGGATCCTCCTCCGCCAGTGTTGCCAGAAGCATCGCTGCAATCTACGCCATAACCCGAAATAATTACATCTATTGAACCGTTTGCATCTAGATTTGCCTCCAGAACAAAGTCAGTGCCATTTACTGAAACGGTACATGTATTCGGAGAGATACTTCCAAGATTATGGGCATAGAGCGTAAGGTAGTTAAAGCCATTATAACCAAAGTCGTAATCAACATTTATCGGTGAATCTGGCCCTGCAAGGGTTTCTTCGTCTATAATTGTTGCGCCGTTTGCAATGATGGAAACAATATCTCCATCAACAGTACCGTGATCCCAAACTTTAATGTTTGTGATCCTGCTTGATATTTCAATACATCCCAAATAATTGTTTTCTCTTCCCAAAGTTGAAGATGGAATTATTGAGGTAGTGTTTACCTCAACTGGATCTGGTTCCGGATTTGAATCCTCCTCTTCTTTTTCACAGCTAATGAAAAAAACTGAAAACATAAATAACAGTGGAATTAATAATTTTGATTTGCTCATTTGATTTGGTTTTGGTTAATTTTTTTCAATTTTCAAAACTATTAGTGCACTGTTTCTTAAATTTTTTCACTCCCTCCTCAAAGAGTAAATCTCTTAACCACAATGCACTAAAAGTTTTATGTTGAGCTGATTCGCTAATTCATTTTTTTATTTGAATAAACTTTTTTAGTGATCTTCAAGTCAACTGAAGCAAATATAGATTGCTGATAAAAACAAAAAAATACCTACTAATAGGTATTTTTAAAGAGAGGGGTTTATTGAATAATTAAAAAATATATAGCGTAGATAAATTTACTTAAAACGAAAAGTAGGCTAGAGGATTGAAGTTTTTATAACTGTTATTTATGGAAAAAAGGGCATTATAATTTAAAAATATTAGAACTTTGATTAATCCTTTAAATATATTTTCAAGGCTATTAAACTGCCAACAAAAAGGATAAAACCAATTAAGACCCAAAGACTTCCTTTGTAGTATTTTTTGTGAATTTTTTTATCACCGCGATAACTATAGATCATTATAAGAATGAAAGCGGTAAAAAATAAAATAGCAAAAACCATCTGGCCAGTAGTGAACATAAATTTGTAATTTTACTTTGCAAATTTACAACCTTAAACTTATACTATGAAGAATAAAATTGCCGCTGTTTCTAAATTTCATAAAGCCTTTGGCCTCGGAATGAAAGATGAACCCACAGCCAATCTTGAAATGAAGAAAAACCTACTGCGTTATGAGCTGATGCGTGAAGAAAATGAGGAATATCTTGAAGCGGCCAATAATAATGATTTGGTTGAGGTTGCAGATGCCTTGGGGGATATGCTTTACATTCTTTGTGGAACTATCATCGAGCATGGCATGCAACATAAGATAGAAGAGGTTTTTGACGAAATACAACGAAGTAATATGAGCAAGTTGGGCGCAAATGGAAAACCGATCTATAGGGAAGACGGTAAAGTTTTAAAAGGCCCCAATTATTTTAAGCCGAATATCAAGGAAATTCTTGAAAGATAAAACACTAAAAAGCCCAAAATATATGTTTTGGGCTTTTTATGTATAGATATTTTTTTTATACCACTTCAAATCTCCAATCAAATGGATCTTCACTGCGGTTATATTGAATGTCCAAAAGCTCTTTTTTAAATCGATTAGCAAAGCTATCTTCAAGCATTTCAAGTTCGTGGGTCTTATCTTTATAACTAAACGCGCTTACTGGACTTATTACGGCAGCGGTACCTGCGCCAAAAATTTCTTTCAGAGTTCCATTTTCTGCTGCTTCAACAATTTCTGAAACCAGAACAGGCCTTTCTTCTACTTTTATATTATCTTGTTTTGCAAGCGCAATTAAACTTTTTCGAGTTACTCCGTCCAAAATTCTATCGCTTATGGGAGCTGTTAATAAGGTGTCATTTACCCTGAAAAAAACATTCATTGTTCCAGCTTCCTCCAAATATTGATGATTGCTGGCATCCGTCCAAATTACCTGCTGGAACCCTTTTTCGCGGGCAAGGTTTGTTGGAAAAAATTGTGCGCCATAATTTCCAGCGGCTTTAGCAGCACCCACTCCGCCATTGGCTGAACGGCTATAATGATCTGCAATAACAACTTTAACGTTGCCTGTATAATACGCCTGTGCAGGCGACATCAAAATCATAAATTTATATTCCGTTGAAGGCGAAGCACCAACTCCAACTTGGGTGGCCATTACAAAAGGACGAATATAAAGTGAATTGCCAAGCCCCGGTTTTATCCAGTCTTTATCCATTTTTACAAGAGTGGTCAAGGCTTCAAAGAAAATATCTCTCGGAAATTCCGGCATTGCCATTCTTACAGATGATTTATTTATACGCAAAAAATTCTGTTCAGGTCTAAAAAGCCAAACTTTCCCGTTATCATCTTTATAGGCTTTCATTCCTTCAAAAACCGCTTGGCCGTAATGAAAGACTTTCGCTCCTGGAGAAATAGAAAGCGGCCCATATGGTTTAATTGTTGGGTTTTGCCATTTTCCATCTTTATAATCACATTCAAACATGTGATCGCTAAAGGTGCTCCCAAAGGTTAAATTGCTAAAATCTACTTGATCAATTCTAGAGCGTTCAACTTTTTGTATGTCTAATTTTTGGGTTGTGGAAGGTTTCATGAAGATGAAAATATTTATTTGGTAAAAATAGGTAAAATTTAAACCATATAAAATTGAAAAAATCATTAAAATTGCAAAGTGTTACCAATCAATAATTTATTAAACCTTTCAAAATGAAAAAAATCTTGTTCATATTCGCAATATCTATTTTTGCGTTAAGTTGTAAAAACGAAAATAAAGAAGCTGAACCTGTAGCTGAAAATCAGGAACTTGCTGTAAGCTATCAAAGTTTTGGTGATGAGATTACAAATGATAATGTATTGTCTAAGGACGAAATCATAGAAAAATACAACAACCTAAAACCCGGAGACACCATCAACGTTAAGTTCACGACTCAAGTGAAAGAAGTTTGCCAAAAGAAAGGTTGCTGGATGAAGGTTGATATGGGCCAAGATGAAGCTATGGTGCGTTTTAAGGACTATGGTTTTTTTATGCCGAAAGATATTTCAGGCAAAGAAATTATTGCTGAAGGTAAAGCCTATGTTGAAGAAATGAGTGTTGATGACCAACGCCATTATGCTGAAGACGGTGGAAAATCTGCTGATGAAATCGCTGCTATCACGGAGCCAAAACGAACCCTTGCTTTCGAAGCCAATGGCGTTCTTATTCCCGAAGAGGATAAACAATAATTTTTGAAAAGAACTTTATTTAAAACAGGCGACGGCTCTTTCACACTGCATATTCCAGAATGGGATGAACAATACCATTCTAAGCACGGTGCAATAGCTGAAGCCCTTCATGTTTTTATCAAGGAAGGATTTTATCATTGGTTTTCTAAAAATTCCTCGAAGGAAATTTCTATAATGGAAATTGGTTTTGGCACTGGTTTAAATGGTTTTCTTACTTTTTTGGAAACCGAAAAAACCAAACTAAAAGTTGATTTTACTGGTGTTGAAGGCTATCCACTTGGTTTGGATGAAATTGAAAAACTAAATTATGCTTCAATTTTAAATACTTCAGAAGATAAATTTTTACGACTACACAGTTCTCCTTGGGAAGAAAAAATAGCTTTTTCTGAAAATTTCTTTCTCACAAAACAACAGAAATTGTTTTCTGCAATATCTGCGGAAAACACTTTCGACCTTATTTATTTTGATGCCTTCGGAATCCGTGTGCAACCTGAATTGTGGACTGAAGAAATTTTTCAGAAAATGTACGATGCATTAAAACCAAATGGTATTTTGGTTACTTATGCTGCCAATGGAAATGCGCGCAGAGCAATGCAAGCGGTTGGGTTTTTAGTGGAACGACTTCCTGGCCCACCCGGAAAAAAAGAAATGTTGCGGGGTACTAAGTAGTTGCAAACATTTCGCTAAGCTTAATAATGAGCCCGACAAAAAAATGAACTAACGAGAAATTCACAATCTTCCGTTAAGACCCTTTGCAATTCCCTTGTGAATCTCTAATTTTAAAAGTATGATTAAGAAAGTTTTGATAACAGGGGCTACAGGACTTATTGGCAGTGAATTGGTAAGGCAATGCCACAGTGAAGGAATTGCTGTTAATTATCTGACAACCAGTAAAGAAAAGATAGAGAATACTGAAAATTATAAGGGTTTTTATTGGAATCCTCCAAAAAAAGAAATTGATATTGATGCTTTTGAAGGAGTAACTTCAATAATAAATTTAGTGGGGGCCAGCATTTCAGAAAGATGGACCAAAAAGCACAAAAAAATCATTTTAGATAGTAGGGTCGAAACCTTAGACCTTTTACATGAAACACTTCAAAAAATAGATCACAACATTGTGCATTTTATTTCTGCGAGTGGTGTTAGTATTTATCCTAATTCAAAAACTAAACTTTACACTGAGGAAGATACAGAAGTGGATGACACATTTCTGGCTGAAGTAGTTTTGGCCTGGGAAGCCGCTGCGGCAAAATTTAAAACCATGGGTATGGAGGTTACCAAGGTCCGTACTGGAGTTGTTTTAGCAAAAGAAGAAGGCGCTTTGCCCAAATTGGTAAAGCCTATAAAATATGGAGTTGGAGCTCCGTTAGGAAGCGGAGATCAATGGCTTTCGTGGATTCATATTGAAGATATTGCGGGGATTTATCTCTTTCTGCTGAAAAACCAATTGGAGGGAAAATATAATGCTGTAGCACCAAACCCAGTCCAAAATAGAAAGATGACAAAAATGATTGCATCATATCTTGATAGTCCGCTTTGGTTACCAAATATTCCAGCTCTTGCAATTAAATTATTGTTGGGCGAAATGTCTATTTTGGTATTAGAAGGACAATTGGTCAGTTCGCATAAAATTGAAGAGCTTGGTTACCTGTTCAAGTATTATAATCTGGAAAACGCATTACAGGATTTATTATAAACAAAAAAAGAGAGGCAAAACTGCCTCTCTTTAATTTTTAAATCATTTTTGATTATGCTTTTTTAGCAATCAAAGAAATAGAGATCTTCATATCGTCACTAATAAATTTATCGCCTAAGTTTGGGAAAATTGATTTTGAACCGAAGTTTACATCCCATTTCGTTCTGTCTATTGTAAAAGGCTCACTTTTCAACATCATTGTATCATCTTTCATAGTAATGGTTGCTGGAAATTCAATAGCGTTGGTTTTGTCTTTTATGGTCAAGTTTCCTTTCACCATATTATTTTCAATGCTAGTCATTTCAAATTTTGCTGTTGGATATTCTTTCACATTGAAGAAATCGCCTTCCTTCCCCTCAACAGTACCTTTCAAGTGTGCTTCTAAGTTAGCCTTATCGTCACCTTCTAGGTCCTCATCGTTAATGCTGTTCATATCGATTATAAAGTTTCCGGCCTCAACATTTCCTTCGTTAAGGTGAATAGTACCAGATGAAAGTTTAATAGTTCCGTGGTGCGTTCCTGTAGGCTTTGAACCTTCCCACACAATTTGTGACGCAGCCGCATCCACTGTGTATTCAACGCTCATATCGGTTACTTCTGCCACTTCTTCTGTAGTCACATCAGCTTCTTTCTCAGTGTTTTTGCAAGAAAATGCCCCCACTGCTAAAAAGGCCATAATTGTAATTTTTAATGTTGTAGATTTCATAATAATTGGTTTTTTGTTTTTGAGTTGCAAAAATATATTTTAACGCCAACTTTTCTCTTAAAGTAATATTAAATTAAATGCTGTGACATTTTGACATTTTAGAACAAATGGCAGTACTTTTGCTCCCTTCTGAAAAAAGATGAAAGAAACGCTACTATGAGCAAAAACGATAAATCCAAAGAAAACCACGAAGAAGTGGGCTTTGACGACAAAGAACTAAATGAACAAGAAATTGCAGAAGAAAACGTATCAGATGCTCTTTCTGAATTAAAAGACGAATTTGAACGGGAAAAAGACCGCTATTTACGTCTTTTTGCTGAATTTGAAAATTATAAAAAACGAACCACTCGCGAGCGTATCGAAATGTTTAAGACCGCTGGTGAAGACGTGATACAATCCCTACTACCCGTTTTAGATGACTTTGAACGCGCTTTGAAGGAATTAGAAAAAAGTGGCGATAAAAATTTATTTAAAGGCGTAGAGCTAATTAACAACAAACTAAGCGAAACACTAAAAACTAAAGGCCTTCAGTTGATCGATGTGAAACCGGGTGATGTTTTTGATGCAGATTCGCACGAAGCAATTACCCAAATTCCCGCACCTGAAGAAAAACTGAAAGGAAAAATAATTGATGTACTCGAAAAAGGATATGCCTTAGGCGACAAAATAATCCGCTATCCAAAAGTAGTTATAGGACAATAAGATATGAAGGAAGATTATTACGAAATTTTAGAAATATCAAAGAGTGCTTCGGCAGCCGAAATTAAAAAAGCGTACCGAAAAAAAGCACTTCAATATCACCCAGATAAAAATCCAGGCGACCACGAAGCCGAGGCAATGTTCAAAAAATCTGCCGAAGCTTATGAGGTGCTTAGTGATCCCAACAAACGTTCTCGATATGACCAGTTTGGTCACCGTGCCTTTGAAGGTGGCGGAGGCTTCAATGGTGGCGGAATGAATATGGATGATATCTTCAGCCAGTTTGGAGATATTTTTGGCGGTGCTTTCGGTGGTGGTTTTGGAGGAGGCTTTGGCGGTGGAGGTCGCAGAACCGTAAAAGGAAGCAATTTGCGTATTCGTGTTCAGCTTACTTTGGAAGAAATAGCCAATGGGGTTGAAAAGAAGATAAAAGTAAAACGTAAAAAGCTAGCAAGCGGAACCACTTACAAAACTTGTTCAACTTGTAACGGACAGGGACAGGTAACCCGAATTCAAAATACTATTCTAGGCCGTATGCAAACCGCTGCTACTTGTAGTACCTGTGGAGGTTTGGGCCAAATTGTTGATTCAAAACCGGCAAATGCAGATGCCGAAGGAATGTTGGTAACTGAAGAAACCGTTTCAATCAAGATTCCTGCGGGCGTTGTAGATGGAATGCAACTAAAGGTTTCTGGAAAAGGAAATGATGCACCTGGAAATGGAGTTCCTGGGGATCTTTTGGTAGCTATCGAAGAAAAACCCCACGATAAACTGCAGCGTGAAGGTGACAATCTTCATTATGATTTGTATGTAAGTTTTTCAGAAGCTGTTTTGGGGACTTCTAAAGAAATAGAAACAGTAACAGGAAAGGTGCGTATAAAAATTGATGCTGGGGCACAGAGCGGAAAAATTTTAAGACTTCGAAATAAGGGGATTCCGAGTATAAATGGATACGGAACCGGAGATTTACTGGTTCATGTTAATGTATGGACCCCAAAATCTCTTTCAAAAGAACAAAGAGAATTTTTTGAAAAAATGAGCAATGACGAACATTTTCAGCCAAATCCTGAGAAAGAAGACAAGTCATTTTTTGAAAAAGTGAAAGATATGTTCTCTTAAATAAACGTTAAATAAATATTTTTGTATATATTTGAAATGTCGCTTCGTCTTAGAGGCGATAATTTTTCTTTTTCATAGCAATTTTTTTTCCCATCCAAGAATTATATTTTTGGGTGGGTTTTGTTTTTACGTGGCTTTACAGCTTCTTTTTTTGCTTTTATTTCAACGCCGATCACTTAAAATACTCTTAATAACGACAGTGCTTCGCAGTCAAATCAATATATTTACATTCTTCAAATAAAATTTATGGAAAAACTTTTAGTGGTCAACAATGTTTCCAAGGTCTATGGCGATTACAAAGCGCTTAACAACGTTTCCATAGAAGTAGAAAAAGGGAGCATTTTTGGTTTATTAGGGCCAAATGGAGCCGGAAAAACAACATTAATAAGAATCATAAACCAAATTACAATGCCCGATACAGGTTCGGTCATTTTGGATGGTGAACCGCTCAAGCCACACCACATTCAATATATTGGATACCTACCGGAGGAACGCGGATTGTACAAAACAATGAAAGTAGGAGAACAGGCTCTTTATTTGGCTCAACTAAAAGGCCTTTCAAAACAAGAGGCAAAAGAGCGACTAAAATATTGGTTTGACAGATTAGAAATTGGCGATTGGTGGGATAAGAAAATTCAGGAACTCTCCAAAGGAATGGCCCAAAAGATACAGTTTGTGGTTACAGTACTTCACAAGCCGAAATTGTTGATTTTTGATGAACCCTTCAGTGGTTTTGACCCTATAAACGCAAATCTTATAAAAGATGAAATATTAAAACTTCGCGATGATGGCGCTACAGTTATTTTTTCAACCCACCGAATGGAATCTGTAGAGGAAATGTGTGATCATATTGCGTTGATACACAAATCAAACAAAATTTTGGACGGAAGACTGGTAGATATAAAGCGTCAGTATAAAAACAATGTTTTTGAAATAGGTTTGATAACGCCTAATCATGCAGCTACTTCAGCTTTATTAAAAGAAAAATTTGAGGTGTATCCCGCAACATTTAAAAGTATCAATGACGAGTTACAGTACAAAGTAAAAATACCGGATTCAGTCTCGACAAACGATTTTGTAAACTACTTGACTTCACAAGGACAATTGACGCATTTTGTGGAAGTAATTCCTTCCGCGAGTGATATTTTTATTGAAACCATCCAAAAAAATTAAACCACGATGAACCATCTTCCGCTTATTATAAAAAGGGAATACCTTACCAAAGTCCGCAACAAGTCGTTTATAATAATGACGTTTTTGAGCCCCTTTATTTTTGTGGGAATTTTTGCTTTGGTTGCCTATTTGTCCAGTTTGAACAATGATACCGTTCGTAAGATTTCAGTTTTGGATGAAAGCGGACTTTTTGCAGATGAATTCAACAGCACGCCGCACACTCAGTATACGTTATTGCACAATGTTTCTTTGGAAGAAGCAAAACAGACAGCTGAAAACAAAGAAATGTATGGCTTGCTCTATATTCCAAAAACCGAAAGTCTTGAAGCACTTTCCAAAAAAATTACTTTTTACTCTGAAGATTCCCCCTCGTTATCAATGATGGGCGACATCAACGACATGTTGGAAACCAAAGTGAATACCTTAAAGCTAAAAGAAGCTGGGATAGATTCTGAAACCATTAAAAGTCTTCGCATAAATATAAGTGCCAATCAAGAGACCTTTAAGGGGAAGGAAACGTCAAAATTGGGTTCCGGCTTGAAACTAGCTTTTGGTGGGGCGGCAGGATATTTATTGTTTATGTTCATCATCATTTACGGTAACATGATAATGCGCAGTGTGATTGAAGAAAAAACGAGCAGGGTGATTGAAGTGATTATTTCATCGGTAAAGCCGCGATTGTTACTATTGGGAAAAATATTTGGTACTACCTTGGCGGGTATTACACAGTTTTTGGTTTGGGTCGTATTGATTTTGGTTTTAATGACGGTTGTAACTTCGGTTTTTGGAATTGATCCCGCTACAGCCTCTCCTTCACAACAGATTGTGGAGAATAGCGTCGATGGCGGTACGCAGCAAATTTTGCACGATGTAATGTTGGAGATAAACAATCTGCCAATTACAAATTTAATCGTGATGTTTATTCTGTTTTTTGTTGGTGGTTATCTGCTATATGCTTCTTTGTATGCATCTGTTGGTGCAGCCGTTGATAGTGAAACAGACACCCAGCAATTTATGATGCCAATTTTAATGCCGCTCATTTTAGCAGTTTATGTAGGCTTTTTTACGGTTATTGACAATCCGCACGGAACAGTTTCACAGGTTTTTTCATATATTCCTTTTACATCGCCAGTAGTAATGTTGATGCGAATTCCTTTTGGAGTTCCAATTTGGCAACAGATTATTTCGGTAGTAATTCTATTTGCTACTTTTGGTGGAATGGTCTGGTTTGCTGCAAAAATTTATCGCGTAGGTATATTAATGTACGGCAAAAAGCCCACCTACAAAGAAATCTTCAAGTGGCTTAAGTACTAAAAAAGTTTGCCGAATAATGCTATGAATTCGGCGAATGATTTATTAATAAAAAAAAAGAAAAACGTGAAAAGAATTTTTTTTACAGTATTCCTTTTATTATCAATTTTTAAACTATCAGCCCAAACAACAGATTTGGCAAGAGTTGAATATTTAACACTCCCTTTTTCCAAATCAGATAACTCCATTAATCGTTATCGCGCTTTGGTTCAAGCTCCTATCCCCATAAATAAAGAAAAGAAAAACTTTTTGGTTATAGGTTTAGAATACAGATATGTAGATATTGGTATTAAGGATAATGAAGATATTTTAGCTTTTAGGGGACCAGTTCCTCCCAACGAAAACATTCAAAGCAATCTTGTAACTTCTGTTCAGCAAATAGATGCTTATTTGGGATATACCTGGACCACCAAGAATTTTTGGAGGTTTGGTATAAAATTTGGGCCAAAATTCCAAAGCGATTTTAAAGATGGCCTACAAAGTGATGATGTTTTATATGATGGAGCGGTATATGCCATAAAGGATAAAAAGAAAGATACCACCGGAGGCAACAAACCTTATAGATTGGTACTAGGACTTTCATATTCAAACACTCCGGGTAGAAATTTCCCATTACCAATATTAAATTATTTTAAAGAATTTCATCCAAATTGGACATATACTTTGGGGGTACCCAAAACAAATGTGAGACATTATTTAAATGATAACCATAAAGATGCACTTCAAGCTTTTGCTACGTTGGACAACGTTTATGCCAACATACAGGAGAATTTTGTGCCTATTTCCGAACAAAATTCGGAAGGAAAAGTTGCTGAAAGTATTCAAGAAACCATAGGTCTTCTCGGATTGGGCTATGAGCATTTTTTCACAAAGCATCTTTTGTTTTACGGTTATGCAGCACATTCAGTTTATAATGATTTTCGTTTGGAAGATGCCGATGGAAACAAAATTTATAAGATCAATACCGAAAATTCGCCTTATTTTAGGGCGGGATTAAAATTCAAATATTAATGGCGAGAATACTTATAATAGAAGACGAAGCAGCAATTAGAAGGGTTTTGGTGAAAATCCTTTCCGAAGAAAACCAGGGTTACGAGGTTTTTGAAGCCGAAGACGGCCTTGCCGGAATGGAAATAATTAAAAAAGAAGATTTTGATCTGGTGCTTTGCGATATAAAAATGCCGAAAATGGATGGCGTTGAAGTTCTGGAAGCCGTAAAAAAAATAAAACCGGAGATACCGATGGTAATGATTTCCGGTCACGGCGATTTAGATACCGCCGTAAACACCATGCGTTTGGGAGCTTTTGATTACATATCAAAACCACCAGACTTAAACCGATTGCTAAACACCGTTCGCATTGCTTTAGACCGAAAGGAATTGGTGGTTGAAAATACCCTACTAAAGAAAAAAGTTTCCAAAAACTACGAGATGGTTGGCGAGTCTCCCGAAATTGGGCGAATAAAAGAAATGATTGAAAAAGTGGCTCCAACAGAAGCCCGAGTTTTAATCACAGGACCCAACGGAACTGGGAAAGAATTGGTAGCGCACTGGCTTCACCAAAAAAGTGAGCGTAGCAACGGTCCCATGATTGAAGTGAATTGTGCTGCAATACCTAGCGAATTAATTGAAAGTGAACTTTTTGGGCACGTTAAAGGAGCTTTTACCTCTGCAAATAAAGATCGAGCCGGGAAGTTTGAAGCTGCCAATGGGGGAACAATTTTTCTTGACGAAGTAGGCGATATGAGTCTTTCCGCGCAAGCGAAAGTGCTTCGTGCATTACAGGAAAATAAGGTGCAACGGGTAGGTAGCGATAGAGACATTAAGGTTGATGTGCGTGTAATAACGGCCACAAATAAAGACTTAAAGAAAGAAATAGAAGAAGGTCGTTTCCGTGAAGATTTATACCACCGCTTAGCCGTGATTCTTATAAAAGTACCTTCCTTGAACGATAGAAGGGAAGACATTCCGCTATTGGTAGAGTATTTCACAAAAAAAATTGCAAACGATCACGGTACCACACAGAAAAAATTTGCTGCGAAAGCAATCAAACTATTGCAAGAATACGACTGGACTGGAAATATCCGAGAGCTTCGAAATGTTGTGGAACGGCTGATTATTCTCGGAGGAAAAGAAATTAGCGAAGAAGATGTGAAATTGTTCGCAAGTAAATAATTTAAGCATATGAAAGCTGTAAAAATTGAAGATTTTAAAGTAACCGAGCCCATAAAGTTGGACGGTACACTTAATGATTGGGACTTGGGAGCTTCAGAAGACGAACTGGAGGATCATCTGGAAGATACACGGCAAAAGCTAGGCAAACTTCAAGATACACTATATGCCCACGGAAAATATGCTGTGCTAGTCTGTCTTCAAGGAATGGATACAGCGGGAAAAGACAGTCTGATTCGTGAAGTGTTTAAGGATTTTAATGCGCGTGGTGTTGTAGTGCACAGTTTCAAAACGCCTACTGTGCTTGAGAAAAGGCACGATTATCTTTGGCGTCATTATATAGCTCTGCCGGAACGTGGAAAGTTTGGAGTTTTCAATAGAACCCATTATGAAAATGTTTTGGTAACTAGAGTTCATCCCGAATATATTTTAGGTGAAAACTTGCCAGGGGTAAATAGTTTGGAAGATATTGACACGGAGTTTTGGGATAAACGTTTTCAGCAGATCAACGATTTTGAGCGAACTATTCAGCAGAACGGTACTATTATTTTCAAATTCTTTTTGAACCTTTCCAAAGATGAACAAAAAGAGCGCCAACTCCGCAGATTGGACAAGCCAGAAAAAAACTGGAAGTTCTCCCCAGGCGATTTGGACGAACGGGCCTTATGGGAAGATTATAGAAAGTATTACGAAGAAGCAATAAACCGCACATCAAAACCACTTGCACCATGGTATTTGATTCCTTCGGATGATAAAAAAACGGCTCGGGTAATTGTTGCAGAGATTATGCTGCAAGAGCTTAAAAAATATAAAGACATCAAAGAGCCAGAACTGGATGATGATATAAAAGCAAAAATTTCTGAGTATCGGGAACGTCTTAAAAATGATTAATTTAACACCCTTGCAGTTAATCCATCAACTAATTTATTTAAAATATTATCCATGAAAACCTATTTGCTCCCCATTCTTCTTGCTACGCTACTTTTATCGTCAGTTGGTAATTCTCAGAACGCAGTTCAAGACTCAGTGATGATCAAAAAACTTTATACCGCTTCCCTCACTGAATGCAAGGCATATGATTGGCTGGATTATCTTTCTAATGAAATTGGCGGTAGACTTTCAGGCTCCATTGAAGCCGAAAACGCTGTGAAATATACTGAAGCAGAATTGAACGAACTAGGTTTAGACAAAGTTTGGCTGCAGCCTGTGATGGTTCCAAGGTGGACAAGAGGTTTTAAGGAATACGCTTATATCGAAACTGCTAAGGGAGAGAAAACGATAACTGATATTTGTGCACTTGGAGGTTCCGTGGCCACACCAAACCTCGGGATAAAAGCCGAAGTAGTTGAAGTAAAAGGCCTTGATGAACTTGCTGCTTTGGGCAAAGAAAAGCTAGCGGGTAAAATTGTATTTTATAACAGACCGATGCAGGCAGACCTGATACAGACTTTTGAGGCGTACGGCGGTTGTGTAGATCAACGGTATGCTGGTGCTGCAGAAGCCGCAAAGTATGGTGCCATTGGCGTTATTGTGCGCTCTATGAATTTGCGTTTGGATGATTATCCGCATACAGGCGCCATGAGTTATGGAGATACACCAGTTTCACAACGAATTCCAGCGGCAGCTATTAGTACCAACGGGGCGGAATATTTAAGCAGTTTATTAAAATTACAGCCCAATCTTTTGTTTTATTTTAAACAGAATTGCAAAACATATGATGATGTGCAGAGTTATAACGTTATAGGCGAAATAACTGGTAGCACCAACCCACAAGAGTATATGGTTGTGGGTGGCCATTTGGACAGTTGGGATCTTGCTGATGGCTCTCACGACGATGGGGCTGGCTGTGTGCAGAGTATGGAAGTGCTACGTCTTTTTAAGAAAGTAGGCTATAAGCCAAAGCACACTATTCGTGTAGTGTTGTTTATGAATGAAGAAAATGGTTTACGTGGCGGAACTAAATATGCCGAAGAAGTAAAACGGAAGGGTGAAAAGCATTTGTTTGCTTTGGAAAGTGATGCTGGCGGATTTACACCCCGTGGTTTTTCATTCCAAACAGATGCTGCAAATTTTAAGAAAGCACAATCGTGGCAGCCGTTGTTTAAACCCTATTTAATACATTATTTTGAAAAAGGACACGGCGGTTCCGATATCGGTCCGTTGGAAGGTAATATTGATGTCATTGCTGGACTTCGTCCAGACAGCCAGCGGTATTTTGATTATCACCATGCTGCCAATGATACTTTTGATGCCGTTAACAAGCGCGAGTTGGAACTAGGTGCAGCTACTATGGCTAGCTTAGTGTACCTTTTTGACACTTACGGAACTAAATAATTTTACCACCAAACTATAAAGAAGCGCTCCATTGTATGGGGCGTTTTTTTATATATCAACGGGGATTTATTCACCTTTAACTGCGCATCAATCAATTGTTTTATTTCTGAAAAGGTATACCAATTGGTCACTATTTCTATTGGCAAAAGCCATTCTTTTTTGTTCGGAATAGCGTAAAGAGCGGTTTCGTCTTCTTCTAAATCAGTTGGTTTTATATAATGGCCAACGATGCAATCCTGAAAAGGTTTCGGGAATATTGCAGCAGCCATTTTCTTCGGAAGAAAAAGAAAAGCTTTTAAGCACAGTTCCTGCGAAGAAGGTTTCGAAATTCCGAGTTCTTTTAACTTTTGGATGGTTTCTGGAGTTTGAAGTAGGGGGAATTGTTTCATCTTTACTTTTTCCAGTTTGTCAAAAAGACTGTCTTTTCGGTTGGGACCAATCCATTTTTGTTCTTCTAGTGCACCAGCGTTTTCATCGTATAAATAAAATTTACAAGCCAATTCAATATGAATAATCTTTTCGGTTTTAAGATTTCGAACTATATAATCTAATTCGCCCAAGGTTTCCTTTGCGCTGTGAATTTGAAGGTTTGCAGCTAGCAATTCGAAGTTGTTTGATTGTTTTAAATATGCTTCAAAACAGGCTTCGGCTTGCATTCCGAGGACGGAGTCTTTGGGGAAGCTGAAATTGTTTTCATTCATTTTTTCTTTTGAAAACTCAAAGTTTTCAAACGGATAGCTTTCCGAATTGATTTTTAAGTCGGGTGCGTTTTTAAAGTGCTGTAATAGGCTGAGTGTTTTAATGGCTATCGTTTTATCATACTTTCATATTTTGCAATCCAATCATCAACAGAAATTTTTGTAGTGAGTTCTCCCAGCAATTCAAATGGAATGTTTTTAGCATTTTTGAAGCGGATGCAGCTTTTGCCCATATCCAGTTTGTTGCTGGTGTGTTTGGGATATGCTGCTGTAAACCATGCGTACAAATTTGGATCGCTGTAAATACCCATATGGTAAAAGGCAATATGGTTTTTTTGTGAGGCTATGCTTAAAAAAGGCAAGGCATCTGTGGGTTTGCAATGGTAACCTTCTGGATAAATGCTATGTGGTACCACGTAGCTAATCATTCCGTATTGCATTGTTTCCTCAAAACCTTTGGGGAGATTTTTCTTTATGGTTTCTCGAAGTTTTTGCATTGGTTCCCTTCGGTCTTCGGGGAGTTCGATTATGTATTGGTCCGGAGTTTCGGCTTTGGATTGCATTTTTTAAAAGTATAAAGTTTAAAATTCAAAGTTAAAAGATTTTTGTTGAAGTAGATTTGTTTGATAATGCTCCTTTTGCTACACAGAATTATAATTGTACTTTACAGGGAAATATATAAAACATGAAAAAATTTATAGCATTTTCCGCAGTAGCCTTTTTCTTTTTGTTTGCTGTTGAAGGACATTCACAAGAGATAACGAAGTACAATTTTCTTGAAGTGATTGTAGTTCAAAAAGCCAATAATCGCGGAAAGGTAAAACGCATAAAAGTTGAGGAACAAACTTCTTTGATAGGGCAGAATATTTCTATTGATGAAATTGAAGATATAGATGAAACGTCAACTTTACTGAATTATATGAACGCTCACGACTGGGAGTTTTTGGACCGCCAATCTGTGGTTTCCGATGATAACGACCCTGTTTGGATGAGTTATATTTTTAGGAAACGGAAGTAGTATTTAGTAGTGAGTAAGGAATAGTGTTTTATTGAAAGGACCAGGCAATTAAGCGACTTTGTTTGTTGCCTTGCTCCATATCAATTATTCTTACTTCTGATGGCAAGGTTTTGTTGATGGCTCTTTTAATATTCTTAAGGTGCTCTTTTTGTGAAACCAAGACCGTAAACCAGTGTACTTGTTTTTTAAATTGTTCGCTTTCCGAAGCCATTTTCTTTATAAATGCTTCTTCGCCGCCTTTATACCACAACTCGTTGCTACTGCCTCCAAAGTTTTGAGTGGTTGCTTCTTCTAATTGAAGATTGTCCACCTTGCGTTGGTTGTTGCGTTCGGCATCGGTTCGGGTTTTATAGAAAGGGGGATTGCAAACCACAACATCAAACGTATCATCGGGTTGGATAATATGTTCTAAAATACTACTCTTAAATTTTTGGTGGCGTAATTCAATGTCCTTTAAGCTCTCATTCTTTGCTATAATTTCCTGTGCATTTTTTAGTGAATCTAGGTCTACTTCACTTGCAGTGCATTGCCAATTAAAATGGCGACTTGCCAAAATAGGGTAGATGAGGTTGGCGCCTGTACCTATATCTAACATTTTTATATCCTCTTTTTGGAGAAGTTCTGCTACGTGTAATAAATAATCCAAGCGGCCAGGGACTGGTGGGCAGAGATTGATATCAGGAATTTTCCAATAGGTTATGTCGTAATGCGCTTTTAACAGTGCCGTGTTGAGCGCTATTACAGCTTGATTGTTTGAGAACTTTATACTGTTGTTGCCGTGTTTGTTTACAAAAACATATTCTTTTAAACCGGGATAATGAGTTATAAGATTTTCAAAATTATAGTCTTTGGTGAAGGGGTTTTTTTGATGCACGCAGGTGGCTTTAGGTTGGTAAAGGTAGTTTAATAATGAAGTAATTAGTATTGAGTAATGAGTAATTAGTAATGAGTAATAAATGATTTTTTATGGTTGTCGGTTGAAGCGTGAATCGGAAGCCAGGAATCAGTACGAAAGTTAACGCTTGTATTTCGTAATTCTAACCTCGTCGCTCGTACTTCGTACTTCTTTGTGGATAAAGGTTGCGAAAGTACGCTTAGAGGAAACTATAAATTTTTTATCATTTCAAATTGTTTGCCTTTTGGTGTTATTGCATTTGATTCCAGGAATCCAGAAATGGACTTGCAGTCAATCTCCGTATTAATAATTTTAACTGAATGGTGCTGATTAAACTTTAGTGCCTCAATTAATAGGTTGGTTGCTATTCCCATTCTTCTGTATTTCGCATCGATTGCTATTTGGGTTACGTCGCCCGAAACAGGTTCGAATATGCAATAGCCAACTAATTGTTGACCCTTGAATATTCCAATACTTATAAAAGAATCAGGTGCCCGTAGTATTGCCTCTATGCTATTCTGCCAGGAAGGATTAAAGTCCCAGAAACCTGTAATTAATTCGGTTTTCCTTAAATCAATTTGTTGTTTGTAGTAGTCTGGGGGCATTGCTTTTGGTCGAAGTTGAACTTCTTCGTTTTTTGTTACATAATAATTAAACTCCCTACTGACCTCAAATCCGAGTTTTTTATAGACGGATATAGCGCCTGTATTATGTTGTAAAACCTCAAGCAAATATTTTGAGACCCCTGCATTTTTTAAAAAGGGGATAGAATGTAAGAATATTTTACTTGCAAGCCCTTTTCCTCGAAATTCTTTTATAGTCCCTGTACCCGTATCATAAGCGGTTTTAATTCCATTAAAGGACCCTATTCCGTTTAAAGTAAAGGCAACTATTTCATTATTCTCAAATGCTGCGAACGATAATTCAGGAACGAAGCCTCTACGGATTAGCATTGCTTGCAGTTCCTCTTTGTTAAACTGCATTTCGTAATCTTTAAATGCTTTGCTAAACGCTTCAAAAATTGCGTTATAGGGTATTCCTTTTAGTGATTTTATTGTTTCCAAGTTAATATAGCTTCATCTCTTATGGTTTGAACTTCCGTGGAAATATTTTCCCAAATGTGTAATAAAGCGGATACGCTTTTCACTTTTAATGCATTCATTAATCTTCGAGCTTTCACAATTCTACCAAATTGTAATACGCTCCTCTTCTGGCAAATACATTTTATCGTTAGGTTTTACATCAAATGCATCATAAAAAGGAGAAGTATTCATTAGCGGTCCATTTACGCGCCAAATAGGTGGTGAATGTGGGTTGTTATTGATCCACAAACGCAGATACTCATCTTTCATTTTTACTTTCCATATTCTAGCAATAGATAGAAAGAAACGTTGGTCTGGCGTGTAGTTGCCAACCTTTGTGGAATCCTGTCCTTCTTGCGTCATTTTAAAAGCATCGTAAGCCACAGCTATACCGGCAATATCGGCAGTGTTTTCACCTACGGTCATGTCACCTTTAACATGTAAACTATCCAACACAGTAAAGGTGCTGTACTGATCAATGACTTGCTGTATTCGTGATTTAAACTTAGTATAATCGTCTTCAGTCCACCAGTTTTTTACGTTACCATCTTTATCATATTGTGCGCCTTGATCATCAAATGTATGTGTTATTTCGTGGCCTATCACCATTCCAATTCCTCCATAGTTAAGGGCGTCATCTGCGTCATTATCAAAGTAGGGCGACTGCAGAATACCCGCCGGAAAGACGATTTCATTTGCAGAAGGATTATTGTAGGCTGTAACCGTTGATGGAGTGGTATACCATTCCGATTTATCCACAGGCTTGCCCAATTTTGCCAGTTCGCGTTGATAGGAAGCAGCGGAGGCGGAAACCAGGTTTTCAAAATAGGTGTTTCTTGCAACCTGCACATTGCTGTAATCTGTCCACGTGTCAGGATATCCTATTTTCTTGGTCATGGCAGCCAGTTTTTCTTTTGCTTTCACTTTTGTGCTGTCGCTCATCCACTCCAGTTTATCTATTCTTGCAGCGTATGCTTTTTGAATATTATTCACCAGCACCAACATTCGTTTTTTTGCATCCTCTGGAAAATATTTTTTCACATACAGTTGCCCTAGGGCTTCGCCAAGATAATTGTCAACCGCATTGGCCATTATTTCACCACGAGTTTTTTGCACCGCTTGACCAGAAATAACTTTGGTAAATTCAAAAGCGGCATCTGCAAAAGGTTTGCTTAAGTCTGATGCATATCCATTGATAGTATTTGCCTTCAGATACAATTTCCAGTTATCAATAGGGATGGATTTTAAAAGCCCATTAAGTTTAACGTAATAGGCAGGTTGCCCCACATCTATAGAATCTGCTTGAGCGCCTAAATTTTGAAGGAAAGCAGACCAACCAATATTGGGTTGTGTTTTTTCAAGATCTGTGATTGCCATCATATTGTAATTTGCTTTCACATCGCGACGTTCCACTCGTGTTCTGTGCGAAGCGGCAAGTTGCTTCTCAATATCATAAACCACAGCAGCATCTTTTTTGGCTGTTGCTGCATCGCTGCCTGTAAGTTGCAATAAGGTGGCAAGGTATGTTTTGTAGGCATCCTGTATAGCGACAGTTGCCGAATCTGATTTAAAATAGTAATCCCTATCAGGCAAACCGAGACCAGTTTGGTAGGCATGAGCAATATTCATGTTGCTGTTTTTATCATCTGGCCCTACTCCGAAAGCCATTATAGAGCCATTGTTCACTTTGGTTTCATTTGCCACAAAAGTCATTAAGGACGGCAGATTTCTAATGTCATTAATAGCGGAAAGTGTAGGTTTAATGGGGTCGTAACCGCGTTTGTTGATGGTTGCCGTATCCATACCCGCGGCATAAAAATCACCAACCTTTTGCTCAATGCTTCCTGCTGGATTTTGAGCTGCTGAAACACTATCCAATATCCCTTGTAGGCGCAGACGTTGCGGGTAATTCATAAACATATAGGCGCCAACTCCTGCCTGGGAGGCCGGTATTGGTATGGAGTCGTACCATTTGCCATTTGCATAGCGGAAGAAGTTATCACCGGGGGTTAATGTGGAGTCAATTCCCGTGATTTCAATAAACTTTTTCTCTGGAGTGCTTGGGTTTGTGCATGATGCCATTACAAGTAGCGTCATGAAAAAAATTACTGCGTGTTTCATGGATTGATTAATTTCATTAAAAATAAACATTTTCGAACATAAATCTTATAAAAGTTTATTTTGTTAGGTGAGCGCATTGCAAATGCTCTAATTAGATGGGCACGTTTTGCAAAAGCTCAGCAGCGTGTACTTCGAGCGGGGCTAATACTTATAAATTTAGTAGCACTAAAGCTTGTTGAAAGGAAAATTGCTTAAACCCGGCACGAGCAATTGTCCGTCTGCGTTTATGGTAAAGGGTGTGGCATCGGTAGCGCCGTCATCATAATCTAGGGTCAAGGTGTTTTCGCTGCTGCTCCAACTAAAGGGCCGTAGGTTTGAAATTGCGGTGCCGTCTGGCTGCGCTATATATTCGGTGCTGTAGCCGTTGCCTTCTGTATTAAAATGCAGTTTGTAGTCATATTCCTCACTAAAGTCGCTGCGTTGCCATACGCCCAAAAGCTCTGTGGCAGGGGCTGTATTGGTGTTTTTTTCATCGTTGTTGCACGATAGTAGGACGCTCATTGCAATAAAAAGGAAGGTGACTTTTGGTAGGCTATATAGTTTCATTAAGGAAGCGCAAGGTTTTTGGTTTTAGTTGCTTTACTAGGGTTAAAAGTAAAGAATATAGTTAATATCTATGCTGCGGTTTTAGTAGGTTTATTCTTAGCTTAAATGCAACGCTCAGAACAGTGTTGGCACGAGCGGAACGCTTGGACTAGTGGGGCTACTGGGGAAGTGATAAAGTAATATTTCCTGAACGTTTTTCAATTGCTCGTAAAGCAGATATTAAATCAAGTGATACAAATTCTGGAGTTATGTAGTTCCAGTAACCGCCAGTGTTTTTATAAATTCTTAAATAGTAATATTTTTTTTGAGCATAAAAACTCATATAATGTCTAGAGAAAAGCATGGCAATTGGAGTCCACCAATTATTATTGGGGTCATAATAACAAATTTTTTGAACCTCACTAAACTTAAATGTACGGAACTCCCAATGGTCTCTTGCCTTTACTTCAAAATAATCAGCATACACCATTAATTCTGGGAAGTCTTTTTGTTTAAATTGAATGATGGGTTTTTTCAAAATTGTTATTGTGGATATTTAAATATGGGCACTAGCGACGTTTATAAAAAATTTGATGTCAATTGTAGAACAAACTTCTTCTAAATCTTTAAATAAATATTTTTTAGAACTTCTCTGGCGCGCTTTTCCAAAGCGTGCCCATTTACAAGGGCATTTGCAATGCCCAATTACCAAAGTGGTTTAATTGAAACAAAAGGTTTTTCCCTGTTCCCATCTTCATAAGCCGCATAACTGCTATTTACCCAATCGCGTTCGTGATATACAAATCTTGCGCTTACAGGATTGTAGTGAATATAGTTAATGCGCTGTTCTATTTTTATAAATGTATCCAGAATTACAGGGTGAAATCCATCCTTCCAAAATTTGAAGTTAACACCACGTTTGGTTCGTTGGGCGGCGAAACTGAACTTTTTTAACAACCACTCACGACGACTTTCTGGATATTCCTGAATGGCTTCCACGATTCGTTTTGAGGTAAATTTCTTGAAATCGCGAATTATGTTTTGTGATTCTTCTCCGTTTGAACTTACTATGGCGTGAAGATGACTTGTCATATAAACATATGCGTGAACTTGCAATCCTTTTTCGGCTATGCAATAGTTGAAGGATTCATCCAGTATTTTAGTATACTCCGGGCGAATAAATACATCTACCCAATCTATTACCGTTAGCGTGATAAAAGTGGGCTGATGGCTGTCTATGGCTTTGTATTTTTCAGACATAGATTAAAAATACAAAATTTCGAGATTGATTGGGAGAGGTCGCATTGCAAATGCTCCAATTAGATGGGCACGCTTTTCAAAAGCGCGCCAGAGGGGGAAGGTCGCATTGCAAATGCTCCACTTAAATGGGCACGCTTTGCAAAAGCGCGCCAGAGGGGGAAACCTTAACGACTTGTGAAGAGGGTAATTTTGAATGGAAGGGTCTGTGATGGCAAACACTATTAAGCACTCTTACTCCCCTTTATTGCCCTAATTAATTTAATAACTTCATTGTTAACCGATTCCCTTTTTAGCTTTGGTAAAAAGATGTAAATAACCATCACTATTATTATAAATAAAAATGGTGATGATATTAATCTATAAATTAATTCGGTGACCACTTCCATCGTTGTTGGTGTATTTGCTATATTTTCCATTCTTGTAAATTATTAAATTCCATCAAACATATAAATCTCATTTACCTTTTACTGTGACAAGTAATTTTGAAATCCAAGAAACCAAGGTAAACACTAGGTTCGTATAAAAAAAGGACATCCATAATACCTCTTCTAACTTATTATTGGCAAACTTATTAAACTCTTTTTTCTTTGATTCCGATTTCAGGTAATCTACCAGAAATTCCCTGGTAAATTACCAGTCATTTACTGGTATTCTATAAATAAACAGAAAAGCATTAAATCTGTTATAAATCTGTTTTGAACATATTCCAATCCTAATCCACCAGAACCACAACAAAGGTCTTATTCACCTTCTTCTAAAAAAATTACACTTTTATAATTTTCCATTTTACCCAAAATTAGAACTATGATACCCAACTATTCAAATTAACTTAAAATCAAAAATCTTACTATAGTGTATTTATTCAAGGTTATCCCACATCAACTATTAACTAGATGAAAAGTATTTTTACCAACACCAATATCTCCCTCTCCATTAAATGGTTCAAGAAAGATATAAGAAGCAAGATATGTTGCTATGGTACTAAGTACCCTTTAACACAAAGACAGAAACGAATGTAGAACAATGAAAAAAAATGGAAAGAAAAGTATATTGATTAGTATTAACAGACTTACCAACACTCAGTACAAATTTGAAACAAAAAAACCCCTATTATAGGGGGTTTACCATCATTTTTCCTTACCGAAACAATAAAGAATTGTTTATATTAATTTGAAGATTGTGGTCACCGATTCTTTGACAGTACCTCAATTATTAACTTATTTGATAGTGCTTGGAATAAGCCGTAAATTTGCACCAACTAATAAATTGAATTATAATGACATACGATGAAGCAATGATTGATTTAGATTCTTATGGTGAACATCACTATAAACACGGAATGCACTTACTCTATAAAATAGTGCCTAAATTAGAAGATGATAAGCGCAAATATATTGGTGAGATTAATTCCAGAAAGTCATTTGATATTGATGCAAGACTTTTCTCAAGTAATAACCAATATATGTTACATAAGTTTGATTTAAGTCGTAATAACAAAATTCCTTTACCCAAACACCTAAACTACTACAGTAAACTTTAAACTATCAACCATTGCACCTGTACTGCTTCACTTTTCACGCATTACTACTGATACCCCGCAGCCTGCAACTTAAACAACTCCGAGTACAATTTTGGGTGCGCCATTAACTCTTCGTGGGTGCCCAGCTCCAGCACTTGGCCGTGCTGTAATACCAAAATACGGTCTGCCATCCGCACAGTGCTAAAGCGGTGGCTAATAATAATGCTGGTCTTGCCTTTGGTGAGGGCTATAAAGCGTTCAAAAACATCAAACTCTGCTTGGGCATCCAGCGCGCTGGTGGGTTCGTCCAGCACCATAACATCGGCGTCCTTCATATAGGCGCGGGCTAGGGCCACTTTTTGCCACTGTCCGCCGCTTAGTTCGGTGCCTTTGTAAAACCTCCTGCCCAGGCGTTGTTCCAGGCCGTCTGCCATTTCAGTCACTACTTGTTCCGCAAGACTTTTGCTGGCGGCATAGTTTATTACTTCGTCATTTTGTACTTGGTCTATATTGCCCACGGCTATGTTTTCGCGTAGGGTGAATTCATATTTAAAAAAGTCCTGAAAGATTACTCCAAAACGTTTTCGGTATTCGTCCACATCAAACTTGTTGATGTTGATGCCGTCCAAAAGGATTTCGCCTTGGGTCGGTTCATAAAAACGGAGGAAGAGTTTTATAAGTGTAGTTTTTCCCGCGCCGTTTTGGCCTACAAAGGCCATTTTTTCGCCTGCTTTTAAAGTAAAAGTTACGCCTTTTAGCACTTCGGTTTCGCTACCGGCGTAGGCGAAGTGTAGGTTGTTAACCTGAAAACCTTCTTTAATGGTTTTGGGCATAGCCGTTTTTGCTTCGGCATTTTGCTCTACGGTTAAATCGATAAAGTCAAAATAATCCTGAAGGTAAAGCGCGCTTTCGGAAATACGGGTAAAGCGCGAAAAGAAGCCTTGCAGGTTGTTGCGCAAACGGTTAAAGGAACCGGAAAGGAAGGTAAGTTCCCCAATGGTAATCACGCCCGTAAGCACCCGCAGAATAATGTAAACATAAGCGCCGTAATAACTGAGCACGCCCAAAATGTTGAACAGCGAGCCGTAAAAACTTTGCCTAAGTGAGAGTTTTTTATTGATGAGATAATAATCGCCTGAAAGGTTTTTAAAGCGTTCGGCGATAAAATCGGTTAGGCCAAAGAGTTTTATTTCCTTGGCAGTTTGGTTATTGGCGCCTATGAAACGAAGGTAATCCAGTTCGCGGCGTTCGGCGGTCCAACTGCGCGCTAGGGAATAGCGGGTGCTACTGAATTTGGCTTCGTTTATAAACGAGGGGATGATACTGAGGATGAGTATCAATATTAAAATAGGTTCAAAATATACCAATCCCGCAATCAGCGAAACCATAGAAATCAGGCTTTCCGCTTGGCCCAGTGCATTGGTCATCAAATCTACCCGACTGTTGGTTTGGGTTCGGGCGCGTTCCAGTTTGTCGTAAAATTCGGGGTCTTCAAGTTGGGCGATGGTGAGCTCGGCGGTTTTGCGGATAATTTTTTCCGAAGACATATTGGAATATAAATCGCCCAAAAGTCCGTCGGTTAGGTTTATTAATCTTCCCAATAAATCTGAAAGTACAGCAACGGAGAATTCTATGATGACGTAATTCCACAATTGGGTAAAATCTTTGTCTGGTAAAGAAACCTGCAAGATTATTTCATCAATAATCATTTTTCCCACCCAAAGGATTACTACGGGAGTGAAAGCATTTATAAGCCTAGCAACCGTATTCAGTAGAAACAGTTTGGGACTGCTTCGGAATATTTCCCTAAAAAATCGTGGGATGGTTTTTAACGCCTTGAACGAATCCTTAACGCTGGTTTTATCTTTATCGGTAATGGATTTTAGTTGGGGTCTTGCCACAGGGTTTATTGTTTTAAGCCTCTGTGAACTCTGTGCCTCTGTGGTTTTAATTTTACCACAAAGTCACAGAGGACACTGAGAAAGAATTTATTTTTATTGATAACACAAAGCTATTCTAAAAAACGCAACTAGTCACTTTGCGCAAAAATTAGTTGGAGTGTTTAGTTGTAAGCCGTCAATTTTTTAATAAGCACAATCTGGCCAAGGTGGTAGTAGCAGTGTTCAATCATTCCTTCAATATTCCGTTGGAAAGTTCCGTATTTTTTATCGGTAAATGGATCGTTTAGGTTGTTTTCTGGAAGTTTTTCCACGAGGGTTGCGAATTCTTCGGCATCTTTAAAAAGGATGGCTAAGAAAGATTTCCATTCAGTTTCGGAAGTCATCGGCGAAAAATCGAAGCTATATGCGTCCTTAATTTCTAATGCACCGCCTTTAAAAACAACTGAGACCCCTTTTATATAATAATGAATATGTTGCGCCAAAATGGCAATGGTGTTTAAATCACCCACTTTTGTTTGTGCTATTTGCAGTGGCAGGTTTTCTAATTGGTCTTTATAATTGGTATTAGCTACCCAGGTGCCATTAAGCAGTACTTCCCGAAAACGGTTAGCCAGTTGTTGGTTACTTTTCATTCTCTATTTTTTGAAAGATTAAAGTAACAGTTTTTTTAGAAATAGGTCTTTAAAAAAACACAACACCTATCTTTGCGCAAAAATTTTAAGAATTGGCCCTTTCCGATTACACCAAAGAATTTAAATACAACACCAAACTGGCAACCCCCGTGATTTTGGGAATGCTGGGACACCAAGTGGTGGCGCTAGTTGATAATATTATGGTGGGGCAGTTGGGAACTGCTGAACTTGCCGCAGTATCGCTGGGAAACAGTTTTATGTTTATTGCGATGTCCTTAGGGATTGGTTTTTCTACGGCCATAACGCCTTTGGTTGCCGAAGCAGATGGCGAAGGAAACCGAGAAAAAGGGAAATCTTCTTTTAAACACGGGCTGTTTTTGTGTATTGTTTTAGGGTTGGTACTGTTTGCTGCTGTTATGTTTGCCAAACCGTTAATGTATGTGATGAAACAACCACCTGAAGTGGTTGATTTGGCAATGCCTTATTTGACTTTGGTAGCGGCTTCACTAGTACCGTTGATTATTTTTCAAGGTTTCAAACAGTTTAGTGATGGCATGTCCATGACGCGTTTCCCGATGTATGCTACCATAGTAGCGAATGTGGTAAACGTAATTCTGAACTATATGTTTATTTTCGGAAAGTTTGGTGCGCCCGAATTGGGTGTGGTTGGTGCGGCTATAGGCACGTTGGCTTCACGTGTTGTGATGGTGGGGTATCTGTGGTATTTGTTGAGCCGAAAAGAAAAGTCGCATTATTTTGTTACTGGCATCAAAATTTTCACCCTCAGCAAAGCCATGCTGAAAAAACTGTTGAATCTTGGTTTTCCTTCGGCCATGCAGATGTTTTTTGAGGTGGCTATTTTTACTTCCGCAGTATGGCTTTCAGGAATTTTAGGAAAGAATCCACAGGCAGCAAACCAAATTGCCTTAAACATAGCTTCTATGACGTTTATGGTGGCGATGGGCTTTAGTGTGGCAGCAATGATACGCGTGGGGAACCAAAAAGGATTGAAGAACTTTAGGGAACTGCGACGGGTGGCTATTTCTATTGTTTTATTAACGTCTATTTTATCTTTGATTTTTGCTATTGGTTTTATATTGTTCAATGGGGAACTGCCAAAAATATTCCTTGATTACAACAGCGTTACCGATTTTGCAGACAACCACGAAGTAGTAGCTATAGCCGCACAATTATTGATTATTGCAGCAATCTTTCAGTTTACCGATGCCTTGCAGGTGGTGGCACTTGGAGCCTTACGCGGCATGCAGGATGTGAAGATTCCAACAGTCATTACCTTTATAGCCTATTGGGTCATTGGTTTCCCTGTTTCGTATTACTTAAGTATGGAAACTTCCTTGGAAAGTATGGGGATTTGGATAGGTTTGCTGGCAGGGCTTTCAGCGAGTGGCATTATGTTATTCATCAGATTTAATTATCTTTCGAAAAAATTAATCAGACAGGAATTGGCGATTAGCAATTAGCGAAAAGCCAAAAGCGAATAGTAAATAAGCTATTTAAAACTCATAACCCATAACCCATAACCCATAACTCATAACTCAAAAATGGATTTCCCAAAATATTTATTAGGCGACAACAGCGATTATCCCACAGCGATTTTCGTTATACATACTGAATTTCCACGTTTTATTATCAACCTTGAAAACGATGAGGTGGAGTGGTTGGAAGATTTTGATGCCGAAGACCAAAAAGAATTGGAGGCTGAAGCTGAAAATTTAATTCAGGGAGCCACAGAATTTTACGATCGCGAAATAGCACTTTACGATGAGGAATGATTTTATGTAAATAAGTGAATAAGTGAATAAGTGAATTTGTGAATGGGTGAGTTTGTGGATTTGTTGAATTGTGGGTTTTGCTTAAGATTTAAAAATAATGCTGGACGAACTTTTAAAATACGATACCGAATTTTTTCTGTTCCTAAATAATTTAGGAAACACCTCTTGGGATGGTTTTTGGCTTTTTGTAACTGAAAAATGGTCGTCAATCCCTATCTATGCTATCCTTCTCTATTTAATTTATAAAAATTATGGTTGGAAAGGTACACTGGTTATTTTAGTGAGTGTCGCCCTAATGATTACAGCTACTGATCAAATTTCCAGTCTTTTTAAATACGGTGTAAAACGTCCACGACCTTGCCAAGTGGAAGCACTGAAAGCAACTATGCGTTTTGTTGCAGATGGTTGTGGCAGATATGGTTATTTCTCGGCGCATGCCGCTAGCTCTATGGCTGCTGCGGTATTTTTAGGTTTAAGCCTTCAAAAATGGTATAAATACTTGCCATTTATATTGCTTGTCTGGGCTGTGATTACTGCATATAGCCGAATCTATTTAGGTGTTCATTATCCGCTGGATGTTATTAGCGGAATGGCTTTCGGTGGTTTGACGGGTTGGCTTTTTTACCTTTTGCAAAAGTGGGGACAGAAAAAGTTTAATACTTAGTTTATCAGGTCGAGCCCTTCGACTGCGCTCGGGATAAACTAAAGTCGAGACCTATCTGCCAGATTATAAACTTGAAATAAAAAAGACCCTTCGACTGCGCTCAGGGTGACATTCGTTTACTTTTTTGTAACAATAAATAGTTCCCTGTAAAGCCTAGTTTTGTGGGTGCGGCTGTCAGGACCCTTTGGGTTCATATCGTAGCGGGTTACGCGTTCTCTCCGGAAATTTGGAAAAGTCTCTTTAAATAGCTGCAAATTTTCTTCCTGCACCAAAACGCCAAATTGGTTTTCTTCCGGAACTGTAATATTTTCTCCTTCTTTTAAAACCTTCATTTTTTCACCGTAATCCCAAATAAGCTCGGGCGTCATATCTGAAAATTCGTAGACTTTTAAGTTTTGCTGCTTTTCCCAAGTTTGCAATTCTGAAAATGGCTTGTAATCAGGATTTATCGTAATGGCTTTGCTCAGCGGAAGCCCGAACCAAATAACCAAAACAATAAATGCAATCGTTAAATAGAAAACAGTTGCAATGTTTTTTAGGAAAAGATTGCGGAACATAAAAATTCCGATGATAATCAATGCAATAGAAAGTAGCACAAACCACATCCAGTTTCCCATAAGACCATTTTTCAGAAAAATATAACCGCCAATCGGGAAAACGATTCCTATAAAAGCAATCAGTCCGAAGTTGAAGTATACGGGAATGGTTTCACGCTTATCTTTCAATTCTTTAAATCTTCGGAAAAGGTATTCAATATAAAATCCAGTGTTCAGTGCCATTGGAATTAAAACAGGCAACAGGTAACGCGATTTTTTCTCGGGAATTAATGACAATAATATCACTGAAAGCATCGTCCACAGAAACGTGAACCAGTATGCTTTTTTGTTGAAAACCCTATTCTTTAAATACGGATAAAGCAAGCCGATAAACGCGGGAATGGTCCAAACGCCACTCTGTGTAAAAAAGCTCCAGTAATAGTAAAAAGGCTTTGTTTCGTAACTAATCCAATTGGTTGTTTCGTTTTTGGTGATTTCTACTGCAGCTGGATCAAATTTAAGCGTGTACCAATGCCACCAAGCTGAAACTACTGTAGCAACAATTAAAAAAGCTGCTAATGGCAACCAGCGGGATTTGAAGTTTTTGTATTTGTAAACAATTCCGAAGGCAATCAGAAAGGGCAGGAGTAACCCATACATAGAAACAGGGCCTTTACTCAAGAACGAAAACCCAAAGAAAAGTCCGGCCAAAAGTGCATTTCGATATTTGTGGGTTTCTTGCGTAAAAAACAGATAAAGTAAATAGATACACACCACCATAAATCCGTGAGTATAAATATCCCATTGCCCATCACGTGCCGAGGCCACAATATAGAAAGAGGTTGCCATTACCAGCGAACTGATAAAAGCATATAGTTTTTCCGAAGTAAGTTTTTTGGCGAGTTTATAGGAAAACAAAACCAAAAACAGCGTCATTATTGCGGCAGGAAGTCGGAGTGCCCAAATACTTTTTAACCCGAAAATAGCCGCAGAAAATGCTGTGAGCCAAGTGGGCAGCGGGGGTTTTTGGTAGCGCGGTTCGCCGTTTATTGTTGTAAGCAGCCAATTGCCGTCGTGCAACATTTCGCGGGCTGTGATGAAGTTGCGCGCTTCCATAATGTTTACAGGCAGCGAATCTAAATTCACAAAGAAAATAGCCGCACACGTTAATACAAGAAGCAATAAATAGTTTTTTTCAACTTTCATAGCGCATTTGTTTTTTCCAGATGAAAATATTCCGAACGTAAATAATTAATCCAGCACCGTGACCTAACAATAATACAGGGTCTTGTCTAAAAATTCCGTAGGTTAAAATTAGGGAAGCCCCCAAAACGCTCAGGCGCCAAAAACCCACAGGGAGTTGCGAGGTTTTTGTTTTCTCGGAAACAAACCATTGGTACACAAAACGCAGTGTGAAAATAACTTGGGATATGATTCCTAAAACCAACAACCAAAGTGGTATTGCATCATTTTTGAAAAGTTTTTCCAGGTCGTATTCGCCGTTGTTGTATGCATAAATAACTACAAGAATTGGAAAAATGTAAAGAAAAATTTGCAACCATTTAGGCGATTTCTGCCATTCGCCCTGCAATTGCAAGTTTCGGATGTAAATATAATATGTCAGCGCTTGGCCAAGCATTATGGCGAAATCATCGCGCAAATGACCATACACAAATAATAAAAAAGAAGCGAGCAAACTCAACTTCCAAAAAGCAGAGGGAGTGATTATACGTTTGCTTTTTTCGGAAAGGATCCATTGAATAAAAAGCCTCCCGCTAAATAGGATTTGTGCCAAAAAGCCAATGCTATACACAATCCAGTTGCTCATCCTTTACTTTTAATTTCGTAGTTGATGTATTTTTTTTTCATCCAAAGGTAGGCGAAACAATCCATCAAAGGCCCCAACAATCTGTTCCAAAGCCCAAATTTGGCAGTTCCGGCTATACGCGGAAAATGTTTTACGGGAACTTGCAGCACCTTTCCGTTTTGCAATAAAATCATCGCAGGTAAAAACCTATGGAGTCCTTTGAACATGGGAATTCGTTTGGCATAATCTGTTTTTATAACTTTTAGTGGGCAACCCGTATCGTCCATGCCGTCGTGGGTAAAAGCGCGACGAATGTCATTTGCAATTTTGGACGACATATTTTTTACGAATTTGTCTTTTCTTTCAGAGCGAACCCCCGTGACTAGATCGTATTCGCCAATATGCTCTAACAATAAATTGAAATCTTCTGGTGCGGTTTGTAGGTCACTATCAATGTAGCCAACCAATGGACTTTCAGCATAATCAAAACCAGCTTTTATAGCTGCACTGAGACCTCGATTTTCTTTGAAGGAAATAAAATGAAAAGCTTCATTACGGTTGCATATTTCTTCAATTAGTGCTTGGCTATTGTCCTTAGATCCATCGTTTACAAAAAGAATTGCAGTTGTTTTGGTTGCAATTTTAAGGTAGGCCAACAACTCTTTTTCCACCCGTTGCAGGTTTTCTTCTTCGTTGTAAACAGGAACAATAATGGTAAATTCGAACATTGTGGTTCTTGAATAGGTTTCTGCAAAAGTATTTCTTTTTTGAAGAACTCCGTCAAACTTTCAAAATTTGGTGGTGTTCAGAATAAAAACTTGTTATTTTGTAGTTGAAATATATATTATGAAAATACTTGTAACTGGAGCAGCCGGATTTATTGGCTCACATACTTCGGAAAGGCTTATGGAAATGGGTCATGAGGTTATTGGGGTAGATAATTTTTCACCCTATTATGATATTGCTCTAAAAAAACTAAACGCCAAAGCGCTTTCTAAAAAGAATATTGAAATTCTAGAAGTTGATTTGAGAAGTGATGATTTAACTGAAAAACTGCCACACGATTTGGATTTTATTTTCCACTTCGCTGCACATCCTGGTATTTCGAATACATCTACCTTTGAGGATTATTTTAGCAATAATATTATTGCCACACAGCATTTATTGGAGTTTTCAGGAAGCCTCCCAAAGCGTCCCTTTTTTGTGAATATTGCAACTTCCTCTATTTATGGTCTGGAAGCTACTTTTCCTGAAAGCGTTGCTCCCAAGCCAGCTTCGTGGTACGGCGTTACCAAACTAGCTGCTGAGCAATTGGTCTTGGCAAAAAGTCGTGAAAAGAAAATGCGTGGCACCTCGTTCCGTTTGTTCTCGGTTTACGGACCACGGGAAAGGCCAGACAAACTTTATACCCGTTTGATAGATTGCGGTTTGAACAATAAAGCTTTTCCTTTGTTTGATGGTAGCGAAAAGCATTTGCGCAGTTTTACCTATGTGCAGGATATTGTGGATGGCATTGTGAGCGCTATTGGAAATGAAGCTGTCTGTGATGGTGAGATTTTTAATTTAGGCACTGAAACCGAAAGCACCACCGCACAGGGAATTGCTACTGTTGAAGAAATTCTTCAGAACAAAATCACCACCGAAATAAAACCACCACGGGCTGGTGACCAGTCGCGCACCAAGGCGAATATAGACAAAGCGCGTAAATTGCTTGGATACAATCCGCGAACAACTTTAAAGGAAGGATTGATTGCCCAAACGGAATGGTTTAAAAATAATTTTTAAATAATTTATAATCAGATGTTTAAAAATCCGTTCTTTCAATAACTAACCTAAATAAATTATGGCTCTATTATCAAGGTTTTTCCCAAAAAGATTTCGACTTTTATGGTATTTTGTAGGGACGTTTATCGTTCTTTCAACAATTATTCGCCTCGTTTTTATTTTTTGGATGTTGGGAGAAGTGGATACTTCTTTTTTCAAAATTGGTAATACCTTGCTTATTGGTTTCCTTTTTGATGTTGGTACAGTTTCTTTCTTTGCCATTCCGTATGCGCTCTATTTGTTGGTCTTTCCAAAAAAATGGTACGGTTCGCTCTTTGACAGGATTGTAACTTGGTTTGGCTATACACTTGGACTGGTTATTTTTCTCTTTTCCTTTTTTGCGGAAATTACTTTTTGGGAAGAATTCAAAAACCGATTCAATTTTATTGCAGTAGATTATTTGATTTATACGTACGAAGTGGTTAAAAACATCAATGAATCCTATCCAATTCCTTTATTGGTGAGCGGCATTTTGTTGTTAACGGGATTGCTTCTTTTTCTCACGTATCGGAAAGGCATATTTAAAAAGACATTTCACAACGAAACTAGGTTTAGGCAGAAGTTACTACCAACCGCATTTTTTATAACTATTACCTTAATTTTTGCTTTTTTTGTAAAAAATAAAGATGCTGAGCAATTTGAAAACCGATACAATAACGAAATTGCTAAAACTGGAATCTATTCTTTCTTTGCGGCATTTCAGAATAACGAACTTTCATTTACAGATTTTTATAAAACCATTCCAGTAAAAGAAGCTTTTGCGGAAGTTAAAAACGAATTTAAAAAGCGTGGAGACAGTTTATTGTTTCCCGAAAAAGAATTGATTTATAGGAATATTCCCAATATAGATTCCATTCCTGAAGCTAAGCCCAATGTTATCTTTATTTGCGTTGAAAGCCTTAGTGCAAAATTTCTTGGAAGCTTCGGAAATACCGAAAATATAACGCCAACTTTAGATTCCTTGGCAAACCATAGTTTATTTTTCACCAACCTATTTGCCAATGGAACCCGAACTGTTCGGGGCATGGAGGCTATCACATTATCCATTCCGCCCACACCGGGACGAAGCATTGTGAAGCGTGAAAACAACCAACACCTCTTTACTATTGGTGAAGTATTTAAGCAGAAAGGCTATAACCGTAATTTCTTTTATGGTGGTGATGGCTATTTTGACAATATGAACAGTTTTTTTGGCGGAAACGGTTTCAATATCGTGGATCGCGGTCGTGGCTTTTTAATGGATAAGAGCATCACCACAACTAGGACCAATATTGAAGATAACGAGGTTACCTTTGAAAATGCTTGGGGCGTTGCCGATGAGGATATTTACAGTAAAGTAATCAAAGTTGCAGATGAAGCCCATAATGCAGGAAAACCCTTTTTTGATTTTGTTATGACGACTTCAAACCATCGTCCATATACCTATCCCGAAGGGAAAATTGATATTCCATCTGGATCGGGGAGAAGTGGTGCAGTGAAATATACTGATTTTGCTATTGGTGAATTTTTAAAGAAAGCCCAGAAAAAAGATTGGTACAAAAATACAGTCATAATCATTATGGCGGACCACTGTGCTTCAAGTGCTGGAAGACAGGAACTGGATGTTAAAAACTACCACATTCCCGCAATTATGCTAAACCTGCCAAATACGGCTCCGCAAAAAGTTGATAAAATGGCTTCGCAGATAGATATTTTCCCGACGCTTTTTTCAGTTTTAAACTGGAATTATAATTCTAATCTATACGGCACGGATATTCTAAAAATGCAACCAAATGATGAACGAAGCTTTATTGGCACCTATCGAAAACTCGGTTTGCTAAAGGGTGGTGATGAAGTAATGGTGTTAGGCGACCAAAAAGTCTCAAACTTTTATCAATGGAATCGGGAAAGCAATGAACTTGTGCCATTAAAGGAAAACGAAGCTTTCTTAAAAGATATCATTTCAAACTATCAAACTGCGGACTATTTATTTTCAAATGGTGGATTAAAATTAAATAGTTTGGGACTTGAGGACTAATATCCATTTTATAGTAAATCCAATTGCGGGCAAAGGGAAGAATGAACTTTCTACCGCTTTACTGGAAACTTTTTTTTTGAAAACAGAATTTTCAATTTCCATAAAAAAGACCGAATTTGTTTTGCACGCTACTGCGCTCACAAAAGCTTCTATTGAGGAAGGCGCAGATATTATTGTTGCCTGTGGCGGCGATGGCACTATTAACGAAGTGGCTTCCTGTTTGGTTAATACCCCAGTTATTTTAGGCATTTTACCAATGGGTTCAGGCAATGGCTTGGCTTCCAATTTAAAAATCCCGAAAAATTTAAAAAAAGCCCTTTCAATTATTAAAAATCAAAATGTGATTGTAATTGATACGGCAACTATCAATAACGAGCCTTTTTTTAGCAATACAGGGGTTGGTTTTGATGCACATGTTATCTCTGATTTTGAAGAAAATACTTCGCGTCAACTTTTTAGTTATGTAAAATCCACATTGAGAACCTTGAAAAAATACCACTATAAAAATGTGGTAGAGCTGAAATATAATGGAACTACCGAATTGATTTCTCCATTTCTCCTTTTTGTTTCAAACAGTAATGAAATGGGCTATAAAATGAGTCTGACGCCACGCGCATCGCTACAGGATGGCCTATTGGACATTGTTATTGTACCAGAGCTTTCAAATTTTAAACTTTTCTTGTTTACTCTACTCTTTCTGTTCAAAAAACATCACTGGCTTAAAGAAGTTGAATTTAAGCAGCTTACTTCTTTGGAAATTAAAAGTAAGGATAATACCATTTTAAAAGTTCAAAAAGACGGAGAATTTTTTATTCCAAAAGATCCGAGAATTGAAATAGCAATTCATCCAAAGAATTTGAATGTCTGTGTTTTATAATTTTTTATTTTCAAACTAAATTTTTAAGTTATGAAATCATTTGTTAGCAGTATTTCAGGCAAGGAGTTTCCTGAAAGTGAAAAAATGCACGCCAAAATTATTCGCAAAGCTATTTTCGATTTAATAAAAAAGGAGCATCCTTCTTTTAATCATAACAGTTATATATCCATTTCAGAACTAAATCAGTATCGGCAAAAATATATTTCAGAGTATTTGCTCAATGAGGTTGGCGAGCTGGGCGAACTTGAAAAGGACGTTCTGGAAAGCATCCAAAACCAGGAAACACTTTCTTCTAAAATAATTTTGGATGAAGCAGCAACAAAGTTTACCTATGGGCAACGTTTGGCTGATAAAATTGCCAGTTTTGGTGGGAGTTGGAAGTTTATAATGATTTTTGGAGCTTTCATATTTGTTTGGATGTGCATCAATATAATTTTTTTGGCAAGTAAAGCTTTTGATCCATATCCTTTTATTTTGTTGAATTTAATACTTTCCTGTTTGGCTGCATTGCAGGCACCTGTAATTATGATGAGTCAGAATAGGCAAGAGGAAAAGGATCGGGAGCGCGGCAAACAGGATTATATGATTAATCTGAAATCGGAGTTGGAAATACGAATGCTCCACGAAAAACTGGATCATTTAATAATTCATCAGCAACAGGAATTACTGAATATTCAACAAGTGCAGGTAGAAATGATGAAGGATATTATGAAGAAGTTGAAAAAGGAATAAATTACTTTTAGTTTTTGATTGAAAGTAACTTCTCAGCCGCTTCAAAAGGCGTCGTCAAGTTTTCATCCAAAGCTTTCAACTGTTTTTCAAGTTCTTTTTTAACCAAAGGGTTTGCATAAAACTCACTTTTCAATTTACTTTCAATGGTCTGCATCAGCCAAAATTTATTCTGCTCTTTTCTTTTATGCTGAAAATAGCCATTGGTTTTTACAGTTTTAAAATAATTTGAAACTACTTCCCATATTTCAGCAATGCCTTCGTTTTTTAGAGCACTACACAAAAGCGTTTTAGGGGTCCAATCACTTTCTTTTGCTGGATATAGGTGAAGTGCCCGATTGAATTCTGTTTTAGCGAGCTTAGCAGCTTTTAAGTTTTCACCGTCGGCTTTGTTAATGATTATAGAGTCTGCCATTTCCATAATACCTCGTTTTATACCTTGCAGCTCATCGCCTGCACCCGCAAGTTTTAGCAATAAAAAGAAATCGGTCATGGAATGGACAGCAGTTTCGCTTTGGCCAACTCCTACCGTTTCAATCAAAATAACATCAAAACCAGCCGCTTCACAAAGAATTATAGTTTCTCTTGTTTTACGGGCTACACCACCCAAGGTATCGCCACTAGACGATGGGCGTATAAAAGCATTTTCTTCTTTTACCAGCTCTTCCATTCGGGTTTTATCTCCTAAAATACTTCCTTTACTAATACTACTGCTAGGATCAACGGTGAGTACAGCTACCTTTTTCCCTTTGGAGATTAATAGCTTTCCAAAACTTTCAATAAAGGTGCTTTTGCCTACACCTGGTACGCCAGTAATTCCAATGCGAATAGATTGGTTGGCGTGTGGTAAGCATTTTTCAATTATTTCTTTGGCTTGTTGCTGATGTTTTTGGGCCGTACTTTCTATAATAGTGATAGCTCGGCTTAGTGCAGTTTGGTTTTGATCTAGAATTCCCGAAATCAGGGTTGAAACAGAAGGCGTGTTCTTTTTAAAGTTTTTAAACTGTTTTACAGCACCCTTGCTTAGGCTTACTGGTTGCGAAACTCCTTCCTTCTCGTTTAAAGCACTTGTATTTTTGTTCTTATCTGCCACAGCGTGAATTTAGGACAAATTTATGAATATGTTTTTTTAAAAACGGGTTTAACGCAGTATCTTGAAATTTAATAATTTTAAAATTCAAGCGAAAATGAAAACATTATATAAAGCTACCGCCACTGCCGTAGGAGGCAGAATAGGTCACGTAAGCACAGACGATGGAAAAATTGATATAGAATTGTCAGTGCCAAAAGGATTGGGCGGTGATGGTGGAAAAGGTACCAATCCCGAACAACTTTTTGGTAGTGCGTATGCTGCTTGTTTTGGCAGTGCCATTCAACTGGTTGCTGAAAACGAAAAAATTAAGTTAGGTGATGACATGAGCGTTACCGCAAATATAGAAATAGGAAAAACAAAAGAAGGCGATTTGCAGTTGCGCGCAACTTTAGACTGCTATCTGCCTGGTGTGAATGTGGAAACTGGAGAAGATTTAGTAAATAAAGCACACGAGGTTTGCCCGTATTCTAGAGCAACACGAGATAATATTACTGTTACTCTGAATTTACTTTTGGATGAATAAAGGCAACATATTACAACCATAAAAAAAGCCCTGATATCAGGGCTTTTTTTTTTATGATTTACATTGCTTTTAGGTTTATGACTTTTCCGCCTTCACTCTCTTTGGGTACATCCTCTTTTATTTCCTCTTTCTTTACTTCCACAAAAGGACTTTTTTTAGGTTGTTGTGCGGCTTGTTTAATATACCATTCCAATTGATATTTTTGCTTTTCCAGAAGTTCAAGAATGCCTTCTGGCAATTCTTTACGTTCCAAAAGCTCATCATACCTCTTGATGTTATTTCGGTCTCGGTTTATGCAAGATTTTACGATGGATTCTGCATCAAAATTTTCAAGCGCCTCTTTAATTTGCTGCCAAGTGCGGTCTAGGTTTCCTTTTTCAGAATCTTCTTTTAAAGGTTCAATGTCGCGGGAGTGAAGCTCGTTGGAGATGTCATGGCTCATTCTGTTTCTTTCAACAGCCATGTAATTCAAAAACCTTTTCAAATCTGTTGTTTGTGCATCTTGAGCAGCGTTGTAATACAACTTTTCTGCTTCAAAACAGGCCACAAGCAAACGGTTAAGTTTATCAAAATCTGCGTATTTCTTTTTCATAATCGAACAATTTTACCAAAGTTAGTATAAAAATGGGTCATTCAAAATTCTAATTTTCAAATATTTCACAAAAAAATCAATATATATGCAACATCCTATTTCATTTGTCGTCTTTTAATTGAACAGCAACCCAAAAAACCATCAAGTTTGTCCGATCTATTACTCATCGAGCAGTGTAAACAGAGCAATCGCAAGGCGCAATTAGCGCTTTATAGAAAGTATTGCGATGGAATGTTTATCATAGCTCAAAGGTATTTAAAGGACACCGCGGCCGCGGAAGACGCAATGCAGGAAGCCTTTGTAAAGGCATTTCAAAAACTAAGCCAATTTAAAGGAGACGTCACTTTTGGGGCTTGGATAAAAAGAATTGTCATTAACACGTGTTTAGATACGATCAAAGCGAGAAAGATTGAAACGGAAACCATAAATGAAGAAGTTTTTACAATTATAGAAGCAGAAGATGACTGGTCTGTTGCCGATGAAACTACGGTTTCGGAAGTTTTGTTGGCTATAGAAGAACTGCCTGATAATTATAAAACGACGGTGAAGTTATTTTTAATTGAGGGGTATGACCATCAAGAAATTTCAGAAATACTGCAGATTTCTGAAAATGCATCGCGGACTTACCTTCACCGTGGAAAAACGAAATTGAAAGAAAAATTAAAACACTTGCGCTATGGCACGGGATATTAAAAAAATGTTTGAGAACTACACACCGGAAACTCCGGAGCTTCCGAAAGGACACGAAGCACGATTTGAGGCGAAATTGAACAAGGCTTTTTCAGAAACCGTTTCTGAGGAAAAAGACACTTCATTTTCTTGGCTGAAAATAGCGGCGGTGGCTATTGTATTCTTAGCTGTTAGCTTTTTTGGATACCAACAATTGTCTAAAAAAGGGCCAAATATTACAAATGATCCACAGAAATCTGTAGTTAAAAGCAATGCTGAGAAGCTTGGGCAAAATGATTCGTCAAAACTTACATTAGCCGATATTTCTCCAGACCTTAAAAAGGTTGAAGAATACTATATGACTGGTATCAACGTACAGTTGGCTTCTTTAAAAATAAACGATGAAAACAAAGAATTGGTTGATGGCTATATGATAAGGCTTTCTGAATTGGACAAAGAATACACTTTGTTAAATGCTGAACTGAGCAAGGTGGGACCTTCTGAAGCAACTGTTACTGCGCTGATTGATAATTTGAAAATGCGTTTGGATTTGCTGTTCAAACTAAAAAACAAATTAAGAGAACTTAAAAATCAAAAAAATGAAGAATTTAAAGCTATACAAACGTAAAACAGTAGTTTTTTTACTGCTGTTGATTGGTACATTGAGCTATGCACAAAAAAATTATGTGGAGAGTTTTAATGTTGTAGATGATGTGGAAGTCACTGTAAATACTTCCTATACAAATATCATTTTTGAAACTTGGAACAAAAATAAAGTTGAAGTTGAAGCCTACATTGAGGACGAAAATCTTACTGAAAAAGAGAAGCAAGACTTGATGAAAAATTGGGATCTTCACGTCACGGGAAACAGCAAGCAAGTTAATATAAGCTCTAACGCCGGAAATCAAAGTTTTGCGATGGGAGATATGCCCCAAATGGATTTTATTGGCCCGTTGATGGAGAATATGGTTATGCCAATGATCCAAAACATACAGGTACCTCCGCTGCCGGAAGACTTATTGGAAAACCTCGGCAATATTCAATTTGATTATGACGCTTACCAAAAAGATGAGGAAGGGTACATGAAAAAATTTGAAGCCCAAATGGACAAGAAATTTGGAAAGAATTTCCAGAAAAAGATGGAAAAATGGGGCGAAAGCTTTGAGAACTCCTGGGATGATAAAAAGGCGGATAGCATTGGTGAAGCTTATGGGAAGAAAATGGAAGCTTGGGGAGAAACCTATGGAAAGAAGATGGAAGCTTGGGGTGAAGCCTACGGAAAGAAAATGGAGGCATGGGCAGATGAGCTCGAAAAGAAATATGAAAACGAAGGTGACAATTACACAAAAACGGTAACTAAGAGCCCTAACGGCACCTCAATCATTATTCAAGGAAGCCGAAGCAACAATGTAAGTAACAGTAACACTAAAAAAACCATTATCATCCGGTTGCCCAAAAAAGCCAAAACTAATGTAAATATTCGCCATGGTAACTTAAAAATGGCAGACGCAAACAACTTGAAGGCCAATTTAGATTACACACCTTTTAAAGCAAATAGTATTGATGGGGGGCAAACCCTCATCAATGCTTCCTATGGACCGGTGACAATAAACACTTGGAAACAAGGTATGCTCACGGTAAAATATGTGGATAAATGCGCTATTGCGAATGTTCAAAATATAAGCTTACAGGCAAACTCAAGTGATGTTCGGATTGGAAATATTACTAACCAAGCTTTTCTTTCAGGTTCCTTTGGTGATTTGAAAATAGACAGCGTGTCCGATGGTTTTGAAACTTTAGACATTCGTTTGGAAAATACCGATGCAAAAGTAAAAGTGCCTGTGGGTGCATTCTCGTTTTATTTCAACGGAAAAAAATCTACGTTAAAATATCCTAAATCACTTCAGCTAAAAGAATCAAAAAGCGCAGACAGGGTTTTGGTGAAAGGATTTAATCAAAATAACAACACTAATAAAACCATTACCATTAATTCTACTTATAGCAACGTTTCACTTCAATAATATTCTGTGCATGAATTGAAAATTACTTTCCAGATTTCCTTTTAAATAACTACTTCAATAAAAAAAACCTATTCCAAAAACAAATTGGAGCTTAAGATTTTCCTTGGTTTATAATTTACAAGACTCGCTTTCGATTGACCATGAAATAAAAATTATTTTTTTTTGAAGACAAGGTTTTTTATTTTTTCCGAACAAAAATAGCAACAATAGCTGCTATTAAAGTTCCAAAGCCCAGTGCTCCAAAAGCAGATTGCCATATATAACTGTTTATATTAAAATAGTCATTGGCTTTGGTGCGCGTCATTAAGTCATTCGTAACAGAATATTCTATCACGTTGTTAAAGTATTGAGGGGTTATATAATTATGCGTAATGTATTGTGCTAAAGGTGAGAGCAGCGCTACAAAAACACTTAGAATTATACCAGATACAAAACCTTGCAGCCAAGTCATTTTTCCACCGTAAACCCTTCTTCTTTTTTCGCGCAATTCCAATAGGTACATCAAGATAGCAAATGGTGCGAATAAAAGGGTAAGCCACTGGTGGTTTGCAATCTGCTCTTCGTGCCAGCCTAGGGTTTTTTCAAGTAACATCCACGAAAGCATCGCGATGGTAAAAATTATTGCCCACTTAAATTCTATGAATATTTTTTTCATTGAAGTATAACAGTATTTCTTTTTGTTGCAATTTTTATTAAAGATAGCTTTTTACCAAAAAAATCCCGAAGTTTTTCACTGGGATTTCCATTTTAACGAACTCGTTGGAAATTAAGCTCTTTTTTAATATTTGGTTTTAAAAGGTTGGTTTTGATATATAAAATTATGAAAAACTTCCTGATTTTATTAATTTTATCTTTATAAATAACTGATTTTTAAACACAAAGAAGGTTTAATGAACTAAAGCTTTAAAATATAAGTCATAAAAAAATCCCGAAACATTTGCTTCGGGATTTTAAATTTTTATTACCTATTAAAGCCAACAAGGTCTTTGCGTATTATCCAAGGTAGATTTATTAAGATTGAACGCTCCGGTTATAGTTTTCTTTACAGTAGGATCGGCAGTACTTACCATTTCAGCGCTAAAAGTGCCCACGAGTATTCCATACCCACTGTCGTACTCCGTAATTTCAATGGTTCCATTGGAGGAACTAATAAACGAATAGGTATATGTCGTTTCATCCAAAATATATATTGAGTTAGATTCATAACATTGTATTGCAACATGGTTTGGATCACCAGAAGTAAGAATATAATTTCCTGTAGAATTTACACCTATTAGATAGATAAATAAACTTCTGTTAGCATCAGTGTTAACTGATAAATTCCAATTGTTATCATTGGAGGGACATCGCTGAAAATTTAATGTATACAAACCAAATCCTCCGCCTTGGGCATAATGCGGTTCAATAGTCTCATCATCAAACTGTGCCTCAAAAACATTCTCTTCTTTTACACAGCCCTGCTCCTCCTTGTTATCATCGTCTTTATTGCAACCCGTTGCCATCAAAGCGAATATTACAAACACTTTTAATATCATCATTTTCTTAATTTTTTTATATTTTAAAATTATCTTTTTATACTTATGTGTTTTGTAACCTCGATTCCATTATTCCCTGTAATCTTTAAGATATAAATACCTTCGGTTATATTACCAACGTCCAAAATTATAGAATTGTTGCTCACGGTTTGGCTTGCTGTTTTTTCCTGTCCAAACATATCATATAGTACAGCACTATTTACGGGAGATTCACTTTGCGTATTGGTGTGGCGCATCAACTGAAGCATATAAATCTACATCGTGAGTAAGGCTGTTAAGCTCCATATATCGTAAGGCATAACGCGCGATAACACCGCCCATGCTAAACCCGATAACCTTGGTGGGCTCGGCATTGGAGGCTTTGTTCTGATTAATGTAGGTGAGCAGTTTTACCACGACCATGGCGTTACGCTCTATATAATCGCTGCCGCCGGCCTGGATTTCTCCGTTAATGGTGCGGGGGACAAAGTTTAAGGTAATAACATCATAGTTATCAATCTCTAAATCATCTCCTAAGCTACTTGTATTTAGTTGATTGAATATATTGAGATTATCAAAGGAGTCATCAGGATCATAGCCTTCCACTACAATTACAGGTTTTGTAATGCAATTGGTACCACTATGATTTACATACCTACCAATCCCTGCATAAGCTTGGCTCTCATCATAGCCTTGGAAGGTATAGGGAGCAGAGGAAAACGTTTGAACAACTGGTATATCGCATGTGCCCGGTAGGGTAGTCATGGTTTGACTGGAAATGGTTCCGCTATAACTTGTTGCAATTACCAAATCAGTTGTAAGGGTCTTTGCGGTACTGTTGCTAAAAGTAGCTTTTATGCTTATTTCCTTAGTTCCATATGTTGCATATTGAATATAATAAGTTTGGTTTTTAGCTACCGTTACATATCCGTTTCCGTTATCAAAATCAATTTGAAGGTTCGTGATGCTATATTGTGCGGTTTCTTTCCAAAATGTGCTGGGCAACTTAAAGTAAATATTTTTTGCCCCAGTCTTCTTTTTTAAGATTGACGCGACATATACATTTTTATAGGTATTATAGGGTGATAGCGATGAATTTGGGTTATCGTAAAAAAGACTGTCGTTACCTTGTACCAATAAGGCACCAATATCTACGGCATCTTCCTTAAATTTGTTAATATCTGCATTAATAATACCAATATTAATTATATTACTAGCAGTTTGGTTGTTTGTGATTAAAGTTTCAGGATTTGTGAATCTATTCAAATAATCCATCCTATAAAGATCCTCCATTGCCAAAAAATAATGTCCGGCACTACTGTTTGGCACACCAGGCACTAAAGGTGCGAAACCGGAAGGGGTGCCATAACCTAAAATATTTGAAAGAGGCAGCGTTCTGTCATATAGTATGCGTGTGGGGATATCGTTTGGATTCAAATGTTGGATCTTAGTCTGAATCTCAGCACGTACGTTATCCATAAAAGTTTGTGCCGTGGCAGCGCAGGCAATCATAAAAAATAGTAAAAACACTATTCTTCGGGGGGGGGGGTACTTTGTTTCATAACATTAAAAGTTTAAATTATACTTCTAATTGGGGAGTTATGGTTTTGCTAAAATGAAACAAAATAATGGGAATAGCAAATTAAATAATCTTTAACTTTTTAATCAATAAAAAATCCCGAAGTAATCCTTCGGGATATATAAACTTAACTTTAAAATTTAAACCAAATAGTCTTATGTCCTAAGTCTTTCCGTCCTAGGTCTAAAAATTAATCATCCACAAGCACCCAATCTCCCTTATCGAGCAGAGGAATGGCTTGCTTAAACTTCATCTCTTTATTCTCACCGCTCATCACGTGCTTAATGGTCACCTTATCGTTGCGGTTTATTTTAGGACGCTCACGAGTAATGGTTTCAGTTACTTGTTGGCGCTGGGGTTGGGTATTTCCAGCAGCGCGGGACTGTGCAGCACGCTCATCCATATTCGGGATTTCGTCTTTCTGTTCGCTGAGGTTTTCCTTGCGTTTTACCTCGCGGGCTTCCTGAATTTGCTGCTGGTTTTCCTGTGGTAATTCTCCTTTGAAAAGAAAGGAAATAACATCCTTGTTCACTTTTTCAATCATTGCCTTGAAAAGTTCAAATGCTTCAAACTTGTAGATAAGCAAAGGATCTTTTTGTTCGTGAACCGCAAGTTGAACAGATTGTTTCAACTCGTCCATTTTGCGAAGGTGTGTTTTCCAAGCATCGTCAATAATGGCTAAGGTAATGTTCTTTTCAAAATCGTTTACCAATTGCTTTCCTTCGGTTTCGTAAGCTTTTTCAAGATCGGTAGCAACGTTCAATGTTTTTACGCCATCAGTAAAAGGAACAAGGATTCGTTTGTATTTATCCTTTTGTGTTTCGTAAACATTTTTAATTACAGGGTAAGCCATTTCGGCATTTCGCGCCATCTTATCCTGATAGTGAACATAAGCTGCTTTATAAACTTTTCCGGCAATTTCCTTGCTGTCCATTTTATCGAATTCCTTTTCAGAAATAGGGGAGCTCATGGAAAAGAAACGGATGAGTTCAAATTCAAAGTTCTTGTAATCCTGCGCCATTTTATTGCTCTCGGCAATAACTTCAGCGGTGTCAAAAATCATATTTGCAATATCAACACGAAGACGATCTCCAAATAGGGCGTGATATCTACGCTTGTAAACTACTTCACGTTGGGCGTTCATTACGTCATCATACTCCAACAATCTTTTACGGATTCCGAAGTTGTTCTCTTCCACTTTTTTCTGTGCGCGCTCAATGGATTTTGAAATCATACTGTGCTGTATAACTTCACCTTCCTTCAAGCCCATACGGTCCATCATTTTTGCAATACGGTCACTTCCAAAGAGACGCATCAAGTTATCTTCCAAAGAAACGTAGAACTGTGAGCTTCCCGGATCTCCCTGACGACCACTACGACCACGCAACTGTCTGTCCACACGTCTTGAATCGTGGCGCTCCGTACCTACAATGGCAAGACCACCGGCTTTTTTCACTTCCTCGCTCAATTTGATATCCGTACCACGACCTGCCATGTTTGTTGCTATGGTTACGATACCACTCTTTCCAGCTTCGGCAACAATGTCTGCCTCGCGCTTGTGGAGTTTTGCGTTCAATACGTTGTGTGGAATGTTTCGGATGCTCAACATTCGGCTAAGCAATTCTGAAATTTCAACGGAAGTAGTACCAATAAGTACAGGTCTTCCAGCTTGTGAAAGGGCTGTAACTTCTTCAGCAACGGCGTTGTATTTTTCTCTTTTTGTCTTGTATATTTTATCCTCGCGGTCAAAACGTGCAATTGGACGGTTGGTTGGAATTTCAACCACATCCAGTTTGTAGATTTCCCAAAGTTCGCCGGCTTCCGTTACTGCAGTACCGGTCATCCCTGAAAGTTTGCGGTACATTCTAAAATAGTTCTGAAGGGTAATGGTTGCGAATGTCTGTGTTGCCGCTTCAATTTTCACGTTTTCCTTCGCTTCAATGGCTTGGTGGAGTCCGTCGCTGTAGCGGCGTCCATCCATGATACGACCCGTTTGCTCATCAACGATCATTACTTTGTTTTCCATCACTACATATTGATCGTCTTTTTCAAAAAGCGTGTATGCTTTCAAAAGTTGGTTCATCGTGTGGATGCGCTCACTCTTCACTGAAAATTCACGGAAAAGTTCTTCTTTTTGAGAAACTTCTTCTTCTTTGGTAAGCCCCTTTTTTTCAATCTCCGCTATTTCAGTTCCAATCTCTGGCATTACAAAGAAATCGGGATCGCCTTCGCCAGATAGATAATCAACACCTTTATCGGTGAGCTCTATCTGATTGTTTTTTTCGTCAATTACAAAGTAGAGTTCGGCATCAACCTTTGGCATTTCACGGTTGTTGTCGCTCATGTAATGGTTTTCCGTTTTTTGGAGAATTTGTTTTACTCCTTCTTCGGAAAGATATTTTATCAAAGCTTTATTTTTAGGCAATCCGCGGTATACACGTAGCAATTGAAAACCACCTTCTTTGGCATCACCTTCTTTAATTAGTTTTTTTGCTTCTGCTAAAACGCCTGTTAAATATTTTTTCTGAACTTCAACGATATCGTTGATTTTTGGTTTTAGTTCGTTGAATTCGTGACGATCACCTTCGGGAACTGGGCCAGAAATAATTAAGGGCGTACGCGCATCATCAATTAAAACCGAATCTACCTCATCCACAATAGCATAGTGATGGGGGCGTTGCACAAGATCATTTGGCGAATGTGCCATATTATCACGCAAATAATCAAAACCAAATTCGTTGTTGGTTCCATACGTAATATCGGATAAGTACGCCTTTCTTCGCTCTTCGGAATTTGGTCGGTGGTTGTCTATACAATCCACAGTCATTCCGTGAAATTCAAACAAAGGTGCCATCCACGCACTATCACGTTTTGCAAGATAATCGTTCACCGTTACCAGGTGAACGCCGTTTCCGGCAAGTGCATTCAAATACATTGGGAGTGTTGCTACCAAGGTTTTACCTTCACCCGTATGCATTTCCGCAACTTTTCCTTCGTGAAGTGCCACACCACCTATAAGCTGTACATCGTAGTGAACCATATCCCAAGTGATTGGTTTTCCGGCGGCATCCCAAGAGTTTTGCCAAATGGCTTTATCGTCTTCAAGAGTAACGTAGTTTTTGTTTGCAGAAATTTCGCGGTCAAATGGACTTGCGGTAACAGTAATAGTTTTGTTGTTTTTAAAGCGTTTTGCGGTTTCTTTCATTACGGCAAAAGCTTCGGGAAGTATTTTGGTAAGAGTCGCTTTTTCAATTTCGTAGCGATCGTCCTTTAACTTATCTATCTGGTTGTAGTAGTCTTCTTTTTTGTTGATGTCTTGCTCGTCTTCCGATTGTTTTTCAAGTGCATCAATTTGATCTTGCACTTCTTTTTGTGCATCTTTTATTTCTTTTCTGAAGAAATCAGACTTCGCTCGGAGTTCATCGTTGGAGAGTTTTTCAATTGCCGCTTCATGTTTTTTCACTTCATTTACCAGCGGCTGTATTTCACTAATATCTTTTTTTGATTTATCGCCTACAAAAACTTTTAGTACGTTATCTAATAATCCCATGATGTTAATTTATTTTTAAAGTGTTGCCGTGCAGCACTGTTTTGTCAATTTTGTTTTACGCTCGCCTATGTGGTCTGTACTGTGTTCGACCAGACAGGGAGTATATTTTTTTCAATACTTTTTAAATAAAAAAAAGCCTCGTAAAAGAGACTTTTTATATTATTTTAAATGTTTCCCAAAATCTTGGGATTAATATTCATCCTCATTCCAGAGATAATCGTCGTCTGTAGGGTAGTCTGCCCATATCTCTTCAATAGAGTCATAGGAGTCGCCTTCGTCTTCAATTGCCTGGAGGTTTTCCACTACTTCCAGTGGAGCACCGGTCCTGATCGCGTAATCAATCAATTCGTCTTTGGTTGCGGGCCAGGGTGCATCGCTTAAATAGGATGCTAATTCTAATGTCCAGTACATAACACTTTAGGTTTTAATTTTCTGCAAAAGTAATTTTTTAGATCAAAAAGTCAAGAAAAATCTTAATTATTTCTGCTATATTTTAAAGAACTTATATAAAAGCCTGAAAATCAAAGGCTTTTATATTTTGATTTAGAAGAAATTTACAGCTTCTTTGGAATCCATTGCGTTTCTTCCGCGTTTAGGTCTTTGGACAACTTTCGTGCCAGCACAAATAGGTAGTCAGATAGTCGGTTTAAATACATGAGTACCCGTTCATCAATAGGCTCATTTTCATTTAAAAGCGTTGCACGACGTTCTGCACGACGGCAGACGGTCCGGGCTATGTGACAATATGACACAGTCGTGTTGCCTCCCGGTAAGATGAAATGTGTCATCTCTGGCAGGGCATCGTTCATCCTATCCATTTCGTTTTCCAAAAGCTCGATATCTTCATCCTCAATTTTTGGAATATTAAGCCGTTCCTTTCCACTTTTCAGTTTTGCCTTTGCTGGATCGGTTGCTAAAATAGCTCCAAGGGTGAATAACCTATCCTGAATGTGAATTAATATTTCTTTACTGTGTGGGTCTATAGCTTGGGTGCGGATCAATCCGAGATGTGAATTAAGTTCGTCAACCGTCCCGTAACTTTCAATGCGCATATTGTGCTTGGGAACCCGTGTTCCGCCGAAAAGGGCAGTGGTGCCTGCATCGCCGGTTTTGGTGTATATTTTCATTATAGGTTTGAAGTTTTAGGCAAATTTACGTATTACACATTTAAAAAGCATCTCGAGAAGAGTCGAAGGTTCAAAGAATGTTTTTTATTTTACGTTGACCACTTACCACAGCTTATTGCCCACCTTCTTTCTCCCGTTCCTTTTTCCTTTCATAATAGCTACTGCGGAAACTTTTTTGTTTTCGTTGTCTTTGCTTATTAGAATTGCTTTTGTTCCAAAAATAGAGAATAGCAAGAAGAAGCAATCCGCCAATAATTAAGATAATAGGGTTTGAAAGGTCAAGGTTCATTCTTCAAAGATAAAATAGCAAATAAGAAATATGAAGTACTAAACTATAAATTTTATTTTTCGTCTCACGTCTCACGTCTCACGTCTCACGTCTCACGTCTCACGTCTCACGTCTCACGTCTCACTACTCACTACTCACTACTCACTACTCACTACTCACTACTCACTACTTCCTTCTTAGTATCACTCTCCACCATTCCATCGCGAAGACGTATAATACGGTGTGCGTTTTCTGCAATTTCCTCTTCGTGGGTTACAAGAATCACGGTGTTCCCAGCTTTATGAATATCGTTAAAAAGATTCATTATTTCATCTGAAGTTTTAGAATCTAAATTTCCTGTTGGCTCATCTGCCAAAATGATGGAAGGGTGGTTTACCAAAGCCCGGCCCACAGCAACACGCTGGCGCTGTCCACCTGAAAGTTGATTGGGTTTGTGATCCATTCGGTCTGCAAGGCCAACATCGGTCAATACCTGCTTTGCGCGTTCAGTGCGTTCGCTTTTTGAAGCACCTGCATAAATCATGGGCAATGCTACATTTTCAAGGGCAGTGGTGCGGGGTAGGAGGTTAAAAGTTTGAAAAACGAAGCCGATTTCCTTATTTCTAATTTCGGCCAATTCATCATCGGTCATATTGCTGACGTCACTTCCGTTAAGTTCGTAGCTTCCTGAAGTGGGCGTGTCCAAACACCCTAAAAGGTTCATCAAAGTAGATTTTCCAGAACCGGACGGACCCATTAGCGCAACGTATTCGCCACGCTCAATATCCAGATCAATTCCTTTTAAAACTTTTACAACTTCGTTTCCAAGCGGAAAATCTCGGGTGATATTTCGAATTTTTATTACTAAACTCATTGGTTTTTTTCAATGTTTTTTATAAGACGCAAAGATAGGGGTGCTGTTACAAATTTAGTTCAAAGTTTAAAGCGAAAAGCTTAAAGGAAATAGGGGAAAAATAAAATTCAACTCCCAACTCCCAAGTTCCAGTTCCCATCAACCTAGCCTTATTACAAAATGTTGCTTTGGTTGTTCTTTTCTAAAAAAAACCATTCCCCATTGGAAAGTGTCTATGCTTACAGTTACTTTTTCGTTTGCTATTATTTGCTGCCATGCCGCCGTCATATCTTTACTCCAGTAAATATCGTCAAAAATTATTACGGTGTCGTTGTGTACATTTTTTAAAAGGGAATTGAAATATCCCAAAGTCCGTTCGCCATTGTGGTCACCGTCGATAAAGATAAGGTCGTATTTTTCAGAAACAGTATCTGCAAGAAAATCTTTAAATACTTTTTGGTGTATTTCAATATTGTGCAGATTGAATTTTTCAAAATAATCCTGTGCTTTTCTCAATGTATTGGGGCAGCCTTCCACGGTGTGTATTGCGGCAAAATCATTTGAAAGGGAAAGAGCTACTGTTCCCAAACCAAGCGAAGTGCCTAACTCCAATATATTTTCACTTTTAAAATAAGAAGCCAATCGGAAAAGCAGTTTTTGCCGTTTCTTTTTCATCCCCGCATTTTTGACTACTGCAGAAACTTTTCGGGCATTGCCTTTAAATACGCGGGAGCCCTGACCAAAATCCTTCATTTCGACCATCGAGGGGTCTTTACGAAGAGCTTGCCGGTATGTTTTTAAAATATGATATTCTGGGTATTTCTTTTTGTCATTAAAACACTTTGTCACCAAATCATAAACAAACGGCGAATGGATGCCGTGCTTATTTTTAGAAAGCCGGACAAATTTTATGTAGCTTTTTGATTGGTGAATCACGGTTGCAAGTTAAATAATTCAAGGTTCAAAATTCAAGGTTTTATAACTGATGAAATTATTTTCTTCAACGATATACTGTTTCCTATTCTCTGCGCTCTCTGCGCTCTCTGCGTCTTTGCGGTAAAAATAGCATCGCAGAGACGCAAAGGACGCAAAGTTTGTATGTTCACTCTTCCATTTTAGAAGAAAGCTCGAACCATCGTTCGGTCTTCTTTTCAATCTTATCTATAATTTCTTGAAGTTTTATAGATTGTTTGTCTATTTCTGGGCCGTCCCAGTTTTCGGTGGCGAATTTATTTTGAAGTTCCTCGCGGTTTTTTTCCAGATTGGCTATTTCCTTTTCCAGTTTGTTGTATTCCTTTTGTTCATTGTAATTCAGTTTTGCGGGGCTTGAATCTTGCTTCCAGTCTTTTTTTGCTTTAGGTGCTGCTTCACTGGCATCGCGTTTTTCCTGAATATTACTATCCTCATAAACCCTAAAATCTGAATAGTTTCCGGGGAAATCTTCTACTTCTGCATTGCCTCTGAAAACAAAAAGGTGGTCCACAATCTTGTCCATAAAATACCGGTCGTGGGAAACGACCAATAGGCAGCCAGGAAAATCTAAAAGGAAGCTTTCCAATACATTCAGGGTTACAATATCCAGGTCATTGGTCGGCTCATCAAGAATTAAAAAGTTTGGGTTTTTGATTAGAACGGTGCATAAATAAAGCCTTTTGCGCTCCCCACCGCTTAGTTTTTCAACAAAATCGTATTGTTTTTTAGGATCGAAAAGAAAACGTTCCAAAAGTTGTGAGGCAGAAATCTGCCGTCCTTTTTTTAGGGGAATGTAATCGCCGTATTCGCGGATTACATCAATCACTTTCTGGCCATCTTTAATGTTGATTCCCGCTTGGGTGTAATAACCAAATTGGACGGTTTCACCCACAACTACTTTTCCTGAATCTGGTTTTAAAGCTCCAGTAAGAATATTCAAAAATGTAGATTTTCCAGTTCCGTTTTTTCCAATAATTCCAACGCGTTCCCCGCGGTTAAAGTTGTATTCAAACTTATCGAGCAGCTTTTTGTCGCCAAAGGACTTTGAGATATTGTGTAGCTCTACCACTTTGGTGCCCATTCGCTCCATGTTCAACTCTAGTTGTACTTGATGGTCGTTTCTGCGTTTACTGGCGCGATCTTTTATTTCGTGAAAATCATCAATACGGCTTTTGCTTTTGGTGGTTCGCGCCTTGGGTTGGCGGCGCATCCAATCCAGTTCCTTTTTAAAAAGCTGCTTCGCCTTTCCTGTTTCGGTAGCTTCGTTTTCTATGCGTGCGTCCCGCTTTTCAAGATAATAGCTGTAGTTTCCTTTGTAATTATAAAGAATGCCTTCATCCAGTTCAACAATTTCATTACAAACGCGTTCCAAAAAGTAGCGGTCGTGCGTAACCATAAATAAGGTAAAATTTTCTTTTGCGAAAAGATTTTCCAGCCACTCGATCATTTCCAAATCTAAATGGTTGGTGGGCTCATCCATTATCAATAAGTCTGGTGTGGTGAGCAATGCATTGGCCAAGGCCAAACGTTTTTTCTGTCCGCCGCTGAGGTTGCCAACTTTTGCGTGTAGATCTTCCAGTTTCAGTTTAAAGAGAATCTGCTTGTAGCGCGTTTCAAAATCCCATGCTTGGTGTGCATCCATTGCGTCAAATGCTTTGTGATAGGAATCAGAATCGTCAGGATTTTCGATGGCGTGCTCGTAATTCTCAATTATTTTGAGAATCGGGTTATCTGAGGAAAAAATGGTTTGTTCTACTGTAAGCTTCGGATCCAGATCCGGTTCCTGTGGCAGATAGGCAATTTTTAAACCTTTTCTGAAAACTACATTACCGGTATCGGCTTTATCGTTTCCGGCAATTATATTTAAAAGGGAGGTTTTCCCAGTCCCGTTTTTGGCTACAAAGCCTATTTTTTGTCCTTCGTTTATTCCGAAGGAAATATTTTCAAACAAAACCCGCATCCCGAAGGATTTGGATATATTTTCTACTGAAAGGTAGTTCACGGTTTATATTTTCAGCAAAAGTACTGAAATGTTTAATGAATAATGTGTAATGAATAATAAGTCCAAAATAAAAATTCATTCCATATATTACTGTCTTTCTGCAAAAGACTTAAAATCCTGCAAATATTTCATTGATTGCTTTTTAAATGCCCCCGGCATCAACAGACCCATTAATTTCATAAATCCTTTAAATTGAAACTTTTGTTCGGTGGCATATTTTGTTTTGTTGTTGGGTAATTGTTCAAAACTGTTTTTCACTGTATTAAACACCCCCTTGGCTTCATAGTTAGCCGTAAATTCTTCGGGTAGGTTTTTGACGGTTATGGTTTCTATCATTTCGATCTTGCGTTTTCCCATTTTAAACTTCAACCGAGATTTGGCACCTACCTCTCCAGGTCTGCCGCTTAAAGGCTCAAAACTTTGAAGGCCTTCCATCCATAACTTCAGATTATCTGCGTTGTTGAATAAGCTTATTACCTCATCAATGGGTTTGTCTATTTCAATGGATACCGAGTATTTCATAAGGGTATTTTTAAATGGCTTCTTTTCAAATTTAAGTTTTTTTGCAATATGGTATAATCGTCTAATGCAATAAGTTGAAGCCGCTCTTAATGTGTTACTTTTTTTAAAGCTAAGGTGTCTTACTTGTGTTATTTCCACTATTTTTTTCTTTTTACTTTAAATAATCCTTTCCCTAAAAATAAGTTTCATTATTAAATACGTTACTTTATATTTGTCCATTAACAACCCTATCTCATGAAGCTTAAGTATCTGTTGTTGTTTTTGATTGTTGCAATGTGTGCCACTTCTTGCGTAACTACGAAACAGCTTACCTATTTACAGGAAAATACTAGTAGCGCAGATACCTTGGCGCTTTTAAGAAAAAGACAGGAACCGTACCGACTTCAAATAAATGATTTATTGAGCATACGCGTTAAGGCTTTAGACCAAGAGACAGTTGGTATTTTTAACCCTATCAGCGATGCCAATCCCAACGCAACCGGGGAAGAAAAGTTGTATTATGACGGATTTGTGGTGGACGATCATGGTAACATACGTATTCCAAGTTTGGGAGAAATGAATGTGCTGGGCTATACGGTGGATGAGGTTCGGGAAAAATTAGAAGAACGTTTACTGAAAGATTATTTTAAAGCCGAAGCCAATGTGTTTGTAACGGTAAAATTGGCTGGTATACGTTATACGATAAATGGTGAAATAGGACGTCCTGGATCAAATATAATTTACCGTGATCAAGTGAGTATTATGGAGGCAATTGCAAATAGTGGTGATATTCAGCTTACTGGAGACCGAAGTGATGTGGTCATTATTCGTCAGTATCCTGCAGGGCAGAAGGTGCATCATATAGACCTTACCAAGCTGGATGCGATGAATTCACCATATTATTACATAAAACCGAACGATTTGATACTTATAAACCCACTGCCGCAAAAATCCTTGGGAACAGGAACTACTGGGCTTCAATCATTCACAACAATTATTTCTATTACAACAGCTTTGGTAACCACCATTTTATTGTTCACACGATTATAAAATAATATGAGCGAGGAATTCGAAATAAACGAAACCCATACTACTTTTGATTTTAAAGGTTTTCTCTTTAAACTTCTTCGTTATTGGCCCTTGTTTCTTGTCTCTTTAGCCATCGCTTTTTCTATTGCTTATTACGTCAACGTCCGCAAGTTGCCCATTTATCAAATGGAGAATATGGTTTCCATCAAGGACGACCAAAACCCTTTTTTTACCACTAATACGAGTCTTACATTTAACTGGGGTGGAACAACAGACAAAGTAAACACGGCGGTAATTACATTGCAGTCCCGTTCACACAATGAAAAAGTGGTGGAGCGTCTTCAATATTATATGGATTATCAGCGTGACGGAAAGTACAGCAGAGTTAACGCTTATAAACAAACACCTTTTTTTGTGGAAGTGGATACCACCAAACCACAAATGCTGAACAAGGAATTAAAAATTGTTTTTAAAGACTCTGTAAATTTTAATTTAAGTGTGTCCTTTGAGGAAAGTGGCAACATTGCACTGCAAAATTATTTATCAAAAGAAAAGTCGACTAAATATGTTGATGCGGGTAAGTTTTCTCAGGATTTTAAAATAGGGCAACACATATCCCTTCCTTTTTTCAGCGGGATTTTTATGCCCAATCCGGATGTGATTTCAAAGCCAGGAACACCTTATTATATTGTTTTCAGGAACTATGACGGGATTGTAAAAAAATATCTCAACATTCGCGTTGATCCCGAAAGTAAAGGTTCTTCCGTCTTAAGAATGAGGCTTACCGGAAATAACAAAGCAGAACTCGTGGATTATTTGAATACCTCGGTAGAGGTATTGAGTGAAGATATGCTGGAGCGAAAAAACCTCTTTGCTACCAAAACCATAAAATTTATTGATAGTAGCCTTGCATTGAAGTCCAAGGAACTATCTTCGGTTGAAGACGAGCTGAACCAATTCAAAAACAAGAATGCCATTTTCAATCTTGAGACTGAGGGTTCCGAAATAAATAGTAAATTGAATGCCTTGGATCTTCGCAAAGAGGCTGTAAATCGCGAACTTAATTATTTTAATACCCTTCAGGATTACCTTATAAATCGCTCTGATTATAGGGATGTGCCGGCACCATCAGTGGCAGGAATTTCGGAAGCAAGTGTTATTAGCGGTGTTGGTAAAATAGTTGCCCTTGCCCAAGAACGGAACAAACTTCAGTATTCCTTTAAAGAAGGCGCTCCTGTTTTCAGTGATATTGACAGGCAGATTGATGCTGTTAAAACAGTATTGTTGGAAAATATACGCTCCTCAAAAAGTCTTAAAAACCAAGAGCTCAGTTCTATCAATAGTGATATTGGTCGTTATGAAGGAGAGATAAGAAAGCTTCCCAAAGAGCAACAAGACCTCTTGAATATTGAGCGTCGCTACAACCTTAGTCAAGGTACTTACAATCTGTTTTTGTCTAAACGAAGTGAGGCAGGCCTAGTAAAAGCCGCAAATGTTAGCGATGTGATGGTAATAGATCCCGCAAAAGACACAGGCGGAGGACAAATAGGCCCCAATACACAGCTAAATTATATGATGGCTGGAATGCTGGGGCTTTTCATTCCATTGTTGTTTGTATTTGTTCGGGTGTTTTTTGATACAAAAATCAGCAATGTAAAAGATTTGGAGCGCATCACGCCAATCCCATTGCTCGGCATTCTTGGAAAAAGCCATATAGATAATAATCTTGTTGTACTTACTAAGCCTAAATCAGCAATTGCTGAGGCTTTTAGGGCTTTACGCTCCAGCTTGCAGTTCATTTATAAAAAACAGGGGATTAAAGGGGCAAAAACAGTACTTGTTACCAGTTCGGTTAGTGGGGAAGGAAAAACATTTTGTTCTATCAATCTTGCTTCGGTTTTTGCATTAAGCGGAAAAAAAACTGTTTTGGTCGGCCTTGATCTTAGAAAACCGAAAATATTTGGCGATTTCAATATAGACAATTCTGTAGGAGTGGTTAATTATCTTATCAATGAATCGGATATAGATACCATTATTCAAAAAACGGAAATAGAACATCTAGATTTAATAACTTCAGGACCTATCCCACCAAACCCATCAGAGCTTTTGATTAGCGAAAAATTGGATGAGCTTATCGATAGTTTAAAAGAGCGGTACGATTATATAATTCTCGATTCTCCTCCATTGGGATTGGTTTCAGATTCCTTGGAACTTATAAAACACGTGGATGCCACGCTTTATATGGCGCGTTTCAACTATACCCATAAAAACATGTTCACTTTCGTCAATGAAAAGTATAAAACAGGAGAAGTGAAACACATTAGTATTGTCTTAAATGATTATGTTGAAAAATCCGGAAGAGGTTATGGATATGGCTATGGATATGGTTACGGATATGGCTATGGAGCCTACGGTAATTATGGCAATGGCTATCACGAAAAAATTAAGAAACCCACGCTTTTGGATATGGTGAAGAAGGCTTTAAAGAGGAAATAACATCCCCCTAAATCCCCCTTCGAAGGGGGACTTTTGATTCTGACTACAATAATAAATTAATTACAAATCAAGCTCCTCCCTTTGAAGGGAGGCTGGGAGGGATGTTTTTCATGATTGAGTTCAGCAATCATTATTTTCAACCCATAAAAACATCTCCCCCAAACCCCCTCTTCGAAGAGGGGGCTTTTTTCTTCATCACAATTTCTATAGTAAACCCAAATCAAGCTCCTCCCTTTGAAGGCGATGTGCTGAGCGTGTAGAAGTAGATGGTGTGAGGGATGTTTTTAACTTTAACAGCTTTACTTTCCTATAAAACCTTTAATTTTGCTGCTTGAATGAGATGCCAGTATATTGGCAACCCCAAAGCTATTGAATAGACAATGAAACAAAATCCCACAATCGCAATAATTGGTCTTGGTTACGTAGGCTTACCCCTTGCTGCCGCTTTTGCGGAAAAATATAACGTTATTGGTTTTGATATCAACTCGGAGCGAATCCAGCAGTTGCGTCAAGGTATTGACAATACACTTGAACTTTCTTCAGAGGAGTTAAAAAAAGCATTGCTTCAAACCGAAAATACAGGACTTACGGTTACTGACGATGCTTCAAAAATGGCAGCCGCCACAGTATATATTGTTACTGTGCCTACACCAACCAATAAATACAATCAGCCTGTACTTATACCACTTCAAAAAGCAAGTGAAACCATTGGTAAAATTCTAAAAGAAGGCGATGTAGTTATATATGAGTCCACGGTATATCCCGGGGTAACAGAAGATATCTGTGTGCCTATTTTGGAAACATATTCCAATTTAAAATTCAACAAAAATTTCTATGCAGGCTATTCCCCAGAGCGAATCAATCCAGGTGACAAGCAGCATACCGTTACCAAGATTTTAAAAGTAACTTCAGGTTCCACTCCCGAAGCTGCAAAATATATAAATGATCTTTATGCTTCCGTCATAACTGCCGGAACCCATTTGGCACCCTCTATAAAAGTGGCTGAAGCAGCGAAGGTTATAGAAAATTCACAGCGTGATATAAACATTGCCTTTGTAAATGAGCTTTCTAAAATTTTCCGATTGTTAAATATTGATACCCAGGATGTTTTGGAGGCTGCAGCAACCAAATGGAATTTTTTAAAATTTACACCAGGGCTTGTTGGCGGACATTGTATAGGGGTTGATCCTTACTATTTAGCTCAAAAAGCCCAAGAAGAAGGGTATAACCCTGAAATTATTTTAGCAGGAAGACGGATGAACGATGGCATGGGAAATTATGTAGCCCATGAAGTAGTTAAGCTAATGATAGGAAAAGATTGTAAAGTAAAGGGTGGCAACGTTTTGGTGATGGGCATTACCTTTAAGGAAAACTGTCCCGATATTCGGAACAGTAAGGTAATAGATGTGATTGAGGAACTTCAGAAATACAATCTCAATATAGATGTTTATGATCCATGGGCAAATACCGAAGAAGTGAAAAGGGAGTTCGCACTTTCTCTTATTTCAAAAGAGGAAGGCCTAAAAAATAACTATGACGCTATTGTATTAACAGTTTCACATAATGAATTTTCAAAATTTGATATTTCAAAATACAAAGCAGAAGCTTGTGTGGTTTTTGACGTAAAAGCATTTTTTGATAAAAGTACTATTGATGGAAGGTTGTAGATATCTGTTGTCGGTTGTCGGTTATCGGTTGTCGGTTGTCGGTTTTCAGTTGAAAATAGAGTAACCCTATACTGGAAATGACAATCGCGCATTGAAAAAAACCTCATTGCGAAGGAACGACGGCAGGGAGTAACTGCCTGTGCTGAGCCCCGTCGAAGTGAAGCAATCTCATAGCGGAGCGCTCCAATGGTGTTTAGAACTCGTACTCACGAGATTGCTTCGCTGCGCTCGCAATGACGAATCATGAATTAACGAATCACGAATCACGAATCACGAATTAACGAATCACGAATAACTAATTAACAAATAAACCAGTGCAAAATCCAAAATACCATACTAACAGTCTTTCGCAATTCAATTTCCTAGTTACCGGCGGTGCAGGATTTATAGGCTCAAATCTTGTTGGGTATTTACTTAACAACAACGCCAAAAAAGTACGTGTGCTGGATAATCTTTCAACTGGCTTTATGAAGAATTTGGAGCCTTTTCAAAGCAATTCCAGTTTTGAATTTTTGGAAGGTGATATTCGCGATTTGGAAACGTGTAAGCAGGCAATGGATGGTATTGATTACGTTTCGCACCAAGCTGCGTTGGGCTCTGTGCCGCGCTCTATCAATGATCCTATTACCAGTAATGATGTAAACGTTGGTGGTTTCTTAAATATGCTTGTGGCACAAAAGGAAAGTAAAACGGTAAAGCGGTTGGTTTATGCCGCATCCAGTTCTACGTATGGAGATAGTCCAAACCTTCCAAAAGTTGAGGACACTATAGGAAAACCACTTTCTCCTTATGCTGTCACTAAGCTGGTAAACGAACTCTATGCCGATGTTTTCTACAAAACTTATGGAACCCCAACCATTGGTTTACGCTACTTTAACGTTTTTGGACCCAACCAAAGCCCCACGGGCGCCTATGCAGCGGTAATCCCCCTGTTTATGCAAGCTTTAAAAGATGAAATAGCTCCAACCATTAACGGTGATGGCGAACAGACCCGCGACTTTACTTTTGTGCAAAATGCCGTACAAGCAAATGTGCGTGCTTTTTTTGCTGAAGAAACAGCAGTCAATGAGGTTTTCAATGTGGCCTATGGCGAACGGATAAGCCTAAACACCCTGTGGAAAAACCTACAGACCATTTCAGGAAAAAACATAAATGCCATCTACGGTCCAAACCGTAAAGGCGATGTGCGTGACTCCTTGGCGAATATTGACAAAGCCAGAAAGTTGTTGGGCTACAATCCCTTGTTCTCTGTAAAGGATGGATTGGAAATGACTTGGAAGAAGTTTTAAAAGAGCTCTTGGTTTTCGGTTGTCAGTTCTCTGTTGTCAGTTCTCTGTTGTCAGTTCTCTGTTGTCAGTTCTCGGTTGTCAGTTCTCGGTTGTCAGTTCTCGGTTGTCAGTTCTCGGTTGTCAGTTATTAGTTTGATTTTTTTTAATTTTAACTCACTACTCACTACTCACTACTCACTACTCACTACTCTTTCCAAATTCATTTTGTTTCCGCAAAAACTGTTTTCTAGAAGAAATTTCTCTCTTTTTTAGAATTTGTAAATGTTAAAGTTTTAAAATCCGTCTAACTGTTTTTCTGACGACTACACTATTTCCTACATAAAAAATCCGCTTATCGAAATTTAAAAACATCTTAACGGATATTTTATACATTTCGCAAGAAACCCTCTCGAAAGCTAGGTATACCCTGCAAAACTTGCTTTTTCTGTGCGGGTAGTTTATTATTGTAGCGCCCCTTATCATAACTATTTCGTTTTATTTAAAAACAATTTTTATGACAAATAATTACACTCCCCAATTAAAAGCGTTTGTTTTTTGCTTTCTTTTATCACTTTTTTCTGTTAATGCTTTTGCACAGGTTGGAATTGGGACTACTGATCCAAATGCTTCTTCTGTTTTAGATGTTTTCTCGACAAATAAGGGTGTTTTATTTCCAAATGTTAACTTGCTTTCTGAAACAGATGCAGTCACTATTGCATCACCAGCTCCAGGCTTAATGGTTTATAACACTAATACGGCTAGACCGTGTGGTGCAGGTTTGTACTTTAATAATGGGACTGCTGCGAACCCCGTTTGGTCTTGTTTCACCAAAACTACTATGCGGTATCATGCTTATAATACGGCGGCCAGAACAGGTGTGAATTTAAATAATGGGGAAAGCTTTGTTTTACAACCCGGTTGTTTAATAAACTTTACTGTTCCTGTAGGCCAATCCGTCGATGTGAAAATTGATGCAATATTAGGAGTGATTAATGAAAATATCACTAATAATAGATACGCTTCATTTGATACGGCAATAGTAGTAGACGGTAATTTTTTAGATCGAGGTGGTTATAATCGAACTACCAATGTTGGTACTAATTCTAATAATACTGTATTTGAAAATACTTATTTATCAACCATATGGGAAAATGTGGGGCCAGGTGCCCATACAATTGGATTATATGTTTCTTACTTTGAGGGTAACTCACCAATAACTATTGGTGGAGATTGCATGACTGATGTAAATTGTGGTGAGATAAATGCAATTGTAACTTATCGATAAAACTTAGCTATGTTAAAATTAAACTTAATCTGTATTCTCTTATTTCTAGTTTCTGGCTTAGTCTATTCCCAGTCCAAAGATAGTATGAGTCTAAAGTCAATACATAAAAAGAATCTATTAACTTCAACTTATGATGATGTTACTGTAGGTTCCAATATTTTAAAGGATAGTGTTCAGGTTCAAAAAAGATTAAAAAGAAAACCTTTTATTGTAGATACTGATTTGCCAAAAGCTTCAGAAGATACGATAAGAAGGGTAGTTCATTTAAAAAAGAAGCCTTTGAATAATTAAAATGTAATACGCTTTTTTACTGAAAACTCTTTTACGAAATGGCTCTCTTTTCAAGATATAAAATTACCATCGAAAGCCTTTCATGTTTACTACCTCTTAAAATTTTTTGCTTTAAACGATGGAACCCCAAATTGATTTCAATACAAATTTGAGTTCCCCTATCGGTTTCCTCAAACCCAAAACATTTTTCCTCCTCAAAAAAACCTTTTCGGAAGAAATTTCCCCCATTTTGAGAATTTTAAAATGTTAAAGTTTTAAAAGTGATTGCATTGGCTTATTAACCAGTAGTCTTTTTCTCACTAAAAAAATCCACTTATCGAAAATTTAAAACATTTTAACGGAAATTTTAAACATTTCGCAAGAAATCCTCTCGGAAGCTAAGTATATCCTACAAAACTTGCTTTTTCTGTACGGGTAGTTTATTATTGTTGCTGCCAAATTTACTATTAAACGTTTATTATTCAACTACTTTTTTTATGAAAAACAACTACACTTCCCAATTCAAGAAAATTTCTTTTTTTTGTCTTTTGTCTCTTTTTTCTTTTGGTGCGTTTGCACAGGTGGGTATTGGAACGACAAATCCTAACCCCAATTCAAAACTAGATATTACTTCTACTGTAGCAGAACCAGGTGGTTTGCTTTTACCTCGTGTGGCGCTAACAGGAACTGCCAACATAGCACCTTTAGCAGCACATGTTGCAGGTATGGCGGTATATAATACCGCTACTGCTGGTGACGTTACTCCTGGCTATTACTATAATGATGGTTCCAAATGGGTGCGTATTGCTGCGGCATCTGTGCCTAGTAGCGATTGGACGGTTCTAGGAAATACTGGTTTAAATGCAACAAACAATTTTTTAGGGACTACAGATAATGTTGCTTTAAGGTTTAGAACAACATCTTTTAATCGTTTCGAAATAACGAATGGAACTACCCAAGCAAATGGGGGAAGACTAAGAGCCTTTACAGATGGTGATGCTGCAACACCTATCTATTCCTGGAACGCTAATGTGGGAACAGGGATGTTTCAGCAAGCAGCTAATGTGATAGGTTTTTCTACCAATACAACAGAACGATTTAGAATACCAAATGCCGACCAAGTTCATGCAGTTGCAGATGGTACCGCAGCCTTACCATTTTATTCTTGGTCTTCAGATACGGGTATTGGAATGTATAGAGCAGGCGCTAATCTGCTTGGGTTTTCTACTACGGGTAATGAAAGAATGCGCATCCTGGCAGATGGACGGGTTACAGTAAATAATACTGGAGCTTATGCATTTATGCTCAACTCTTCTGCTTCTGGAAGTGCTGGCGCAATCATAGGAGCCTCAGAAAATGGAACAGCAGTACACGGCCAGGCCACTGGAACTGGATATGGTGTTGTTGGGTTGGGGATTTATGGGACATACGGTAGCGGTATAATTTATGGTAGCTATGGTTTGGTCGATAATGATACAGGAATGGGTATGCGTGCTAGAAATTTAAATGCAACAGGCACTGGATTACTAGCTTCAGGAAATAATGCAACAGGAAGCTATTTACCTAATGGATCAGGAATAGCTGGATCTGGTGATACAGGTGTGTATGGAAATTCGACAAATAGTAACGGAACTGGTATAACTGGTGTAGGAAATAACGGTTTATTTAGCGTTGTTTCTCCTTCAGGTTCAGGAATATCTGGGACTGGTACAAAATTAGGAGTATTTGGATATGCTGGTAATGGTAGCGTTGCTAACGGCAATAGAGGAAATCATGCAGGGGAATTTACCCTTGATGCTGATAATGATCCAACAACAAATACTGGAAACAACGGTAACCGAGCTACTGCGATATTAGCTGGCTTTAATGATGTGAGTCCTAATGGCACTTTAACTTCGAGAGATAGTTATTACGGAGGTTATTTTAGCGGTGGTAGTGAGAGTAGCAATACTCCAAGTTATGCCTATGTTGGCATGCGTTATAGGACTAATAATAATGGTGATGGAGTTATTACTAATCCTGGCACTACAGGACGAGATTATAAAATTATTGGAACAGGCGTGGTTTCCACATTGATTAAGGATGAAAAAGGAACCCCTCGCGTCCTTTTTGCCCCAGAGGCGCCAGAAGTGGTCTTTCAAGATTATGGTATCGGCCAGTTAGTTAATGGAGAAGCTCGTATTCTTATTGATCCACTTTTTAAAAGAGGGATTCATGTAGATGATGAAAGCCCATTAAAGGTGTATGTTACCTTAGAAGGCGACTGCAATGGCGTTTATGTAACCAATAAATCTGCCGATGGTTTTACCGTAAGAGAATTACAGAGCGGTACCAGCAATGCCCCTTTTTCTTGGCAAATTGTTGCTACCCGAGCAGATACCAAAAACGCTGCTGGAGAAGTTGTTTCAAAATATGTAGGTGTTAGATTGCCAGAGGGTCCAGGGCCATTAGAAGTTAAAGCAAAAAAAGTTGATGTAATAAAAGCCCCAAAAGTGGAAAATACATTGAATGATGTAATTAAAAGTCCAATAAACAATATTGGTGCTAGTGCTGCCACAATCAACAATGATACGCAATCACAGTCCGCATCTAATGCAGTGGAAGTTAAGGCAGGGGAAGATAACATAACTGCTCCCTCTAAAACCTTAAAAGTGCAAGAGAATAAATAGTTTTAATAGGTTAATTTAATAGAGCCCCTGCAAGCCAAAAGCTTCGCAGGGTTTTTTATTGTTGTCAATTTGCTCCCCTTGTCAGTTCGAGTGTTTTTCAACGTAGCGATAGCGTAGTTGAAAAATGTATCGAGAACGGCTTCAAGCAACGAAATTCCCAACCCGGTCTCGATACAAATTTAAGCTCGTCTGTCGCCTCCCTCAAATTCACTCGACCTGACAACGGATATCCAAAACCGTTTCACGTCTCACGCTTCACATCCCACAACGGACCATATTTTTGTGATACTGAGCCTGTCGAAGTGCCAAATCCCAAATTCACAAAATTTACCATTAGTCCTCCTAACCCCCAAAGGAGGAGCAAAAGGTAATGAAAAAAGGTCAATCCTATTTAGACTTTACATACTCACCACCGTTTCACGTCTCATGCTCCAAGTTTCCAAAATGAATTCTAAAAAAATAGAATTCTAAAAAATAGAAAATGCCCCCTTATCCCATAATTAACAAAACCTTGATACAGAGTAATAATTAATTTTCTAATTTAGATACTGAGCCATAGATTTTGTAATGTTTATTGGGTTATGAAATTATAACGAAAATGAAAATTAAATTGATCGTTACAGCAGTTTGTATATTTTGGGGCTTCCTATCAATGGCACAAGATATTCAAGGGAAATGGAAAACACTTAATAAGCATACAGGGGAAGTGCGTAGTATAATAGAAGTTTTTGAAAAAGACCAAAAAATATATGGGCGGGTATTGCAAATCATGGATCCTGATGACAAAGACAATCTATGTACAGAATGTGAGGGTGCAGATAAGAATAAAAAAATTGAAGGTCTCGTTCTAATTAAGAATTTTAAAAAGGAGGGGGACGAATATGTGGACGGCACCATCACCAATCCGGACGATGGTAAAGTATATGATTCCAAACTCTGGATAGATGATGAGAATCCCAATATTCTGCATGTACGAGGATATATCGGAATTTTTTATAAAACGATGGAGTGGGAGCGTTTACAGGCTATGTAATTTTGTGCTTGTAATTGGTGGAATTACTTTTAGTTTGAATTTCTTCTTCTTCTTCTTCTTCTTCTTCTTCTTCTTCTTCTTCGTTAACTTTAAATATAATCCCAAATCTCAAATCCCAAATCTCAAATCCCAAATTCACAAACTTCGCTGCTAGTCCCCCTAACCCCCAAAGGGGGAACAAAAGGTAATGAAAAAGGGCAACCTTAATCAGGCAAGCTCAAACCAACAACCAACAACCAAATCCCAATTTTGTCATCCTGAGCGCAGTCGAAGGACCAAATCCCAAACTCCAACCCGGTCTCGATACAAATTTAAAATCGGCTGCTGCCTCTTTTAAATTCACTCGACCTGACATTGGAGGTACGAGGTACGAACGACGAAGTACGAGATTCAAAACCCCAAATCCCAAATCTCAAATCTCAAATCCCAAATTCACAAACTTCGCTGCTAGTCCCCCTAACCCCCAAAGGGGGAACAAAACGCAATAAAAAAAGGCAACCTTAATCAGGCAAGCTCAAAACAACAACCATCAACCAAATCCCAATTTTGTCATCCTGAGCGCAGTCGAAGGACCAAATCCCAAATTCCAACCCGGTCTCGATACAAATTTAAGCTCGGCTGTCGCCTCCCTCAAATTCACTCGACCTGACATTGGAGGTACGAGGTACGAACGACGAAGTACGAGATTCAAAATCCCAAATCCCAAATCTCAAATCTCAAATCTCAAATCCCAAATTCACAAACTTCGCTGCTAGTCCCCCTAACCCCCAAAGGGGGAACAAAACGAAATAAAAACAGTCAATCCTATTTAGGAATCTACAAACCAACAACCATCAACCATCAATCAACAACCAAACCCCCAACCCCACATTTACTAATTTCTAACTACTAACTACTAACTACTAACTACTCACTACTCACAACTGAGAACCCACAACCCACAACCGAAAACAGACAACAGTTAAATCAAAATTCCTATCTTAGCCACCAAGAAAAAACAATATTTTCCCACCCAAATGGAACTGGAAACCAAAGTCTATCAAAAAGAAAATAATTTCCGTATTGGCAAGATGCTGAAAGAGAGCTTGGCAGACATATCCAAGTCCCGTTTCTTAGCATTTCAATTGGCAAAAAGAGACATTCAGGCACAGTACCGCCAAAGTTATCTTGGGATTATTTGGGCGTTTGTAACACCGCTTGCCACTGCTTTTGTATGGATCTTTCTGAATAATTCTGGTACCGTTCGGGTGACCGATACGGGTATTCCCTATCCGGTATATGCCTTTTCAGGAACGCTCTTGTGGTCTATTATGACGGAGGCTATTAATTCGCCCATGAGTAGTACCAATAGCGCAAAGTCTATTTTGTCTAAAATCAATTTTCCAAAGGAAGCGCTCATTGTTTCCGGGGTCTATAAACTTTTGTTTAATAGTTCCATAAAAGTATTGCTACTATTGGTATTTATTTTCTTTTTCGGAGTTGGGTTTCATTGGAGCCTATTGCTATTTCCAATTGCTATTCTGGGAGGCGTATTGTTCGGAACTACACTAGGATTGTTTATCACTCCCTTGGGGATGCTCTATAAAGATATTGGTCGACTAATAAGTTTTGGATTGGGTTTTTTGATGTACGTTACCCCAGTGGTCTATGCCATTCCCAAAAGCGGTATTATGAAAAGCGTAATGGAATTGAACCCATTTACCCCAATCATACTAACCGCCCGTGACCTAGCCGTAGGCATGCCGCCCATGCAGCTAACGTATTTTTTAATCGTAATTGCTTGCTGTATCCCCCTGTTTTTTATTGCTTTGTTGTTCTATAGAATCTCAATTCCTATTTTGGTGGAACGGATGAGTGCGTAATCAGTTGTCGGTTATGAGTTATGAGTTATGAGTTACGAGTTACTAGTTATGAGTTATGAGTTGTCTGTTGTGAGTTATGAAAACCGAAACGAATATTAAAACGAAATGGAAGGCAAAAAGAACGTCATTGCGAGGGAACGACCAAAGGGAGCGACTGAAGCAATCTCATGGAACAGGGTTACATCATGTTAAGAACTAAGCCTCAGTAGATCGCTTCACTGCGCTCGCAATGACGGTTAAAGAATTAACAAAGCTGTTATACTGAACTTTTATAGCTGTTAAATTAGCGAATTAACCAACAACTGACAACTCAAAACAGCGAACAGACAACAGAGAACCGACAATGAAAAGTTATAAAGATTTAGACATCTATAATTTAGCATTCGATTATGCCCTTGAAGTTCATAAAATGTCGTTGCTGTTGCCTAAATTTGAACTTTATGAGATGGGAAGCCAAATTAGGCGCTCCTCAAAAAGTATTAAGGACAATATTGTAGAGGGGTATGGTAGGAGAAAATATAAACAAGATTTCGTGAAATTTTTGATATATGCACATGCATCACTCTTAGAATGCCTTTCACAATTGCATATGATACAAAATATATATACTGATGTTCCCGTTTCTGATTTAATAGAGAAATATGACTTATTAGGAGGAAAAATTTATTCTTTTATTACATACGTAGAAAATAACTGGAAAACTTAACCCACAACTGACAACCCACAACTGACAACCCACAACTGACAACCCACAACTGACAACTCACAACTCACAACAGAGAACCCACAACCCACAACCCACAACCCACAACCCACAACTGACAACCGATAACCCACAACTGATAACCGATAACCGACAACCGTGCCACAACCCAAAACCGACAATCCAGAATCGACAACTGAGAACCGACAACCGACAACCGACAACGAAGTCCTCGTAAAAGTCGAAAACCTCTCCAAAAAGTTCTGCAAAGACCTTAAAACCAGTTTGTGGTATGGGGTGAAGGATTTGGCTAGTGGGTTGAGCGGGAATCGCAATGAGCGCGAGCTGCGGCCTAAGGAGTTTTGGGCTGTGAAGGATATTAGTTTTGAGCTACGGCGTGGGGAGTGTTTGGGGCTGATAGGCCATAACGGAGCCGGGAAATCTACACTTTTAAAAATACTAAACGGCCTTATAAACCCAGATGCCGGAAAAGTAACCATTAAGGGCAGGGTAGGGGCGTTGATAGAACTGGGTGCGGGGTTTAACCCTATTTTGAGTGGTAGGGAGAACATCTATAACAATGGCGCTATTTTAGGTTTTACCCGAAAGGAGATAGATCAAAAAGTAGAAGAGATCATAGACTTTGCTGAAATACGCGAGTTTATAGATATGCCCGTACAAAACTACAGCAGTGGGATGAAGGTGCGTTTGGGCTTCGCTGTGGCGGCGCAAATGGAGCCAGATGTGTTGATTATTGATGAGGTGCTTGCAGTAGGGGATTTGGGTTTTGTATTAAAATGTTTTAAACAAATAGACATCATTTTGCCTAACACGGCCATTGTTTTTGTGTCGCACTCTATGCCTATGGTTTCGCGGATATGTAATCAGATTATTTTGATGGAGAAAGGGGAAGCTATATTTCAAGGGGAAAATATATCGAAGGCAATTGATATGTACTATAATAGATTTTTGGACGATTCAAAATCTAATGTAGTTTTCACAGATGGTTCATTATTATTTAAAGAAGCATATATAGAAGGATTTGAAAAAACGGAAGGAATATATAAGATTCCTTGGGGAAGTTCAATAGATTTAAAGTTCGTACTTAAAAATATTTCATTAACAAACATTCCTTATATATCTCTTGCTGTTTATGATAAAGAGCAAAGAGGCGTAGCTGAAATGTTACCAGACGGTCAATCCCTCAGTACTGTAGACACAAATGATTATTTATCTTTTACATTTAGATTAAGGAATGTTTATCTGTCTAAGGGTTTGTATAACATCACATTAACAGCTTCCAAGAATCACTCGTCAAATGTGAATTTTAAAGTTCATAAAACCCTAACAATTCAAATTGAACACGAAACTGAAATATGGACACCTTTTCTGCTAGATGCAGAATTAATAAAACTTGAATAAAATAAAATATTAAATAAATGAGTATAATAGACTATTTGTCCAAAGAAGAATACATAAATCATGTAAAGGATAAGGAAGACGGACATTGGACCAAGGATACTATTGACATTAGATGGGATTATCATTATAGAACTATTGAGTTGATAAAGGCTTCAGGAGTTAGTGATTCCAAAAAAGTATTGGAAATGGGTACGATGGGGGTTTCATGTGTTAAAGGTGGTGATACGATAGATTATGAGGAAAGATGGGATTTTGAAGGTAAAAATCCCACCTATGTACATGATGCACGTATAACACCTTGGCCAGTTGAAAATAAGAAATACGATATTTTTGTTGCCTTACGTGTTTTTCAGCATTTGGTACCTGCACAACCACAAGCAATAAAAGAAGCTTTTCGAATTGCTAAAAAGGTATTACTTGTTATTCCAGAAAAGTATGAGAATTCTATTATTCCAGACTCAAAGGGTTTTTCTTATAAAGATTTTGTAGCTACTCTAGATGGTATACACCCTAATGTATATTTTCCAACTTCTTTTGGTAGTTTGTTCTATTGGGATACTGAAAACCCTTCTCATCTCGATTTGGAAACGGTAATGAAAAATGTAAAGCTTGTTACAGTCCAGAAACAGAAAACCAAAGTGCCTATGACACCTAAATCTAAAGTAAAGTCCTTAATTAAGAAAATCGTGAGGAAACTGAAGTAATGTTATTTAAAAGGCTATTTAAGAAAAGAAGTGTTGCTAAACCTGAAATAGAATTAAAGAAAAATAATTCAGGGGGAAAAATAATTGAATTTATTGGTCCATCTGGTGCTGGCAAATCGACACTTTATAACGCTACTAAGAATAGCCTCTCTTCGGTTTGGGGGAATTTAAAAACCTTAAATAAATTTCAAAATGATATTGCTGATGAGCATCTGTCAACAATCCATTGGAAGCTATTTAAATTTAAATTTTCAAATGTAGATTCTTTTGATACGGATAGTTTGGTAAAACTTAATTTAATGGAATACTTTAAAAAAGTGTTATCAGACAATCTTAAGTTGATCCAACTTGAAAATGAAATGGGTGTTTTTTTAGAAGAGGGTATATGTCATAATTTTTCCAGTGAACTTCTTTACCTAGATAAAGAAGAGCTCCTTAAAGCATTAGGAAATAGACGTATAGTTTATCTTTCCGCTAAAGACCCCAAGCTGGTTGTAAATCAAATTAGGAAAAGGGCTTCAGAGGGAGGGCATATCGTATTCCACCATAATGGTTTAAACGATGGGGAGTTGGAAGAATTAACCAGAAGTGCTGTTATAAATTTTAAAGAATTTCTTAGCCACCTTGAGAAATATAACATTCCTGTTTGTCATATATATGTTGAGGACGGTATAGAAGCAAACTCTAAAAAGATTATTGAGTTTGAGGCTTCTTTTTTCAGTTAAAAAAGATAGTGCTTATGCACTAAATAAGAATAAAAAACATATTGCTTTATTCAAGAATAAAAATTTAGACTAACCGATGCTTTTCAACTCAATAGATTTTGCAATCTTTTTACCCATAGTTTTTCTTGTGTATTGGTGTTTTGGCAGAAAGCATATTCGTGCACAGAATATCTTGATTGTAGTGGCAAGTTATGTATTTTATGGGTGGTGGGATTGGCGGTTTCTGTTTCTTATTTTATTGAGCACTCTTGTAGATTATACTATTGGACTAGCTCTGGAAAAGGAGGATAAAGTTCAGAAAAGGAAAATACTATTATGGGCAAGCCTTTTAGTCAACTTGGGACTTTTGGGCTTCTTTAAATATTTCAATTTTTTTATTGACAATTTTACAAGCGCATTTTCTTTTTTCGGTCATCCAATAGGTGGGTATTCCTTAAATATAATTCTGCCCGTAGGTATTAGTTTCTATACGTTTCAAACCCTGAGCTATACCATAGATGTTTATAACAAAAAGCTCAAGCCAACTGCCGATTTCATCTCTTTTTCGGCCTTTGTAAGCTTTTTTCCACAACTGGTCGCCGGACCGATAGAAAGGGCAACTAATCTTTTGCCACAGTTTTTTAAAGAAAGAAATTTCAATTATGAAATGGCCAAGAACGGTTTGCGCCAAATTTTATGGGGCTTGTTTAAGAAAATTGTGATTGCAGATAATTGCGCAAAATATGTAAATATCATTTTTGAAAACCACGAAGCGTATTCTGGAAGCACCCTCGTTCTGGGAGCTGTGTTTTTTGCTTTTCAGATTTATTGCGATTTTTCTGGCTATAGCGACATTGCAATAGGAACAGCAAGATTATTTGGCTTTAACTTAATGCAGAATTTTGCGTTTCCTTATTTCTCCAGAGATATGGCAGAGTTTTGGCGTAGGTGGCATATTTCTTTATCAACTTGGTTTCGAGATTATGTATATATTCCGTTAGGCGGGAGTAAAGTTTCAAAAGCTAAAGTAATACGAAATGTTTTTATAATCTTTTTGGTCAGTGGGTTTTGGCATGGGGCCAACTGGACCTTTATTTTCTGGGGAGGCTTAAATGCTTTGTATTTTTTGCCATTGTTGTTGTTAAAACGAAATAGAAAAAATTTGAACGATGTAGCGGAAAGTTCAAACTTTCCATCTGTAAGAGTTGTGTTTCAGATAGCAGTAACGTTCTCATTAACTGTTTTTGCTTGGATATTTTTTAGGGCCGAAAATATACGGCAGGCATTTAGTTATATAAGAAGGATTTTTTCAAGGTCGTTGTTTTCATTACCGAAGGAGATGCCTTTGTATTTATTGATCCTGCTGTTTTTATTTATTGTTATTGAATGGACAGGTAGAAAGAATCAATATGCCATAGAAGAATTTTGGATTAACAAACCAGTTTATGTTAGATGGGGCTTTTATTATTTATTGGCAATAGGGATGTATGTGTACGGAATTAAAGACCAAGAATTTATTTACTTTCAGTTTTAACGATGATAGGAAAACTTGTAAAAAGATTAATTATTTTCTTGATGCCAATTCTTCTGGTCTTTTGTATTGTTGAGTATTTTCTAAGAGCTATCCCCAATGATTATTCCTATAAAAACGAATATTTAGAACAAAATGCTGAGGATATAGAAGTGTTGATTTTGGGAAATTCCCATTATTATAGGGGTGTTTTGGCAGAAGATTTAGACATTAATAGCTTTAATGCTGCATATATTTCACAATCTTTAGATCTGGATTTTTTAATTTTCAATAAATATAAAGACAGACTTGTAAATCTAAGGTATTTAGTAGTTGGTGTATCATTTCCCAGTCTGTTTTATTCCTTAGAGACTAGTACTGAAAGCTGGAGGTTGAAAAACTATAATTTGTATTACGATTTTCATATTACGCATAACCCTAAAAATTACTATGAAATTTTAAGCAATACTTTTGACGTGAATAAGAAAAAAATCATAAACTATTATTATCATAACTATACTCCACTAACACAATCTAGATTAGGGAGCGGCATTGCAAAGAAACAAACGGATTTAAACAAGACAGGTATCGCTGCTGCAAAAAGACATACAGATACAACTTTGCCCTTCTATAAAGAATACATTAAAGAATTAGGTAAGATTATAGATTACAGTAAAGAAAATGATATAAAAATAATATTGGTGACTACACCTACATATCACACATATTCAGATAACCTGAATATGCAACAACTTTCTTTAATGAATCATTTGCTAGATTCATTGTCAAAAAATAATCAAAACGTGTATAGAGTAGGTTATCTCAAAGATAAAAACTTCACAAAAGAAGATTTTTATGATGGCGATCATTTAAGATTACAAGGTGCTAAAAAATTCACTAAGATTTTATATCGAAAATTGGATAGTATTCAAAATTCGATTAGTGTTCAATAAAAAAGGTTACTTTAATTTTAATTAATGAAAAGATTTGTTAAGCGATTTTCTCTGTTTTTAATTCCTTTTATAGTAGCTTTTGTTTTTATAGAACTATTTATACGTTACTATCCCGATACCTTTAATACAAAAGCAGTTTATATTAAAGAACATAAAGATGTTGAATTATTAATATTTGGCTCTTCCCATAATCAAAATGCAATAAACCCTGCACAACTCAATATTAAAGCGGCTAACTTGGCGTATGGAGGTCAAGATTTGCGTTTTGATTCTGCTTTGTTTTTTAAATATGTAAACGAGCTGAAAAATTTAAAATATGTTATACTTGAATTAGATTACCACACTTTAGAGCAAAAACGCCCCAAGTCTTATTTTAGGCAACCCTGGTATTATATTTACCATGGAATAAATAAAAATCGAATTTCATTCATTAATAAAATATCATTGTATAGTTCTTCCCCTGATTTTTTCAGGTATAATATTATCAGAAAATTTACACCAAGTAGTCCAAAATACGTAATAAATAAATATGGTTTTGTTACATATCAAGAAGGGAAAACTGAGTTTGAGGCATTAAACTATGACGAAGAAAAAATTATGAGTACAAGTGTTTTAAGGTTAAAGAACAGGCATACAAGGCAGTCAATTGCAAACTATAAATACAATACAAAAATTGTTAATAATCTCATTGCTTATTGTGATAAGAACAACATTGAGGTAATACTTGTTTCTACCCCGTTATATAAAAGCTATTTATCAGCCAAAATACACAAGAAAGACCTTCGAAAAATAAAATATATAGACAGTTTATTGCTTGCAAATAAAAAACTACATTATTATAACTTTGAAAAAGATAAAAGATTTTTAGTAACAGACTTTAAAAATGACGATCATTTAAATATTAGTGGAGCAAAAAAGTTCACTGAAATCTTAAATCAAAAATTGGATAGCCTTTAAACAGTATAAATTGATGGATTAAAAATTACTTCAATTATATTTGAATATTTTAAAACCCTAAGCATTGATAAACGTAACCAAAACATTTCTCCCACCCCAGGCAGAATACAACGCCATCCTTAAAAAGGCGTGGGATGCAGGTTGGATAACCAATAGAGGGGCTTTGGTTGAAGAACTGGAAGCGAGGTTAAAAGAATATTTAAATGTCCCTAATATTTTAGCGACCACCAATGGCACCTTGCCGTTGCAGATTGCGATTAAGGCATTGGGCTTAACCGGAGAAATAATAACCACCCCCTTTAGTTATGTTGCCACCACTAGTAGTATTGTATGGGAGTGCTGTACGCCTGTTTTTGTAGATATTCATCCAGAATACCTTACCATAGACGAAACCAAAATTGAAGCTGCTATTACCCCAAGAACAAGCGCGATACTGGCAACCCATGTTTTTGGCAATCCTTGTGCAGTTGAAGAGATAGAAACTATCGCAAAAAAACACAACCTAAAAGTTATTTACGATGCCGCCCATTGCTTTGGAGTTACCTATAAAGGCAAAAGTATTTTTGAATACGGCGATGTAAGTACCTGTAGTTTTCATGCTACTAAAGTATTCCATACAGGCGAAGGCGGGGCTTTGTTTACTAATAATACTGCCTTGTTTGATAAACTTTTTTACCACCACAATTTTGGACATAAAGGAGCCCTGGAGTTTTATGGGTTGGGTATTAATGCTAAAATTAGTGAATTACAAGCAGCGATGGGATTGGCCGTATTTCCATATATTGATGCTATTTTAAAAGATAGAAAACGCATTGTGGAATTATATGCAAAAGAGTTGAATGAATTCCAACAGTTGAAGTTGAGAGAAGAAACCCAATGGAACTATGCATACTTCCCTATTCTTTTTGATTCGGAAGAACAATTACTAAAAGTGAGTAGTTCATTAAATGAAAAGGAAATCTTCCCAAGAAGATATTTTTATCCCAGTTTGGATAAATTGCCTTATGTTAACGGTACTACAAGTCCTATTTCACAAAGAATAAGTAAAAGGATAATGTGTTTGCCATTATTCTATAAACTGGACGTTAATATACAAAGTAGTATTATTCACATTATAAAAGGAAGTTAAACATGCTTGTAATTGGCGCAAAGGGAATGGCAAAGGAACTATTGGAAATCCTTTCAAGTGAAATGCTTTTAAAAGATAATGAGATTGTTTTTTATGACGATATCAATACAAAAGATGAATTTTTATACAATAAATTTAAAATAATTAACAATACCAATGCAGCCGTAAAATACTTTGCATCTGAAGACAAAAGGTTTTCTTTAGGACTTGGAAATCCTATCTTGCGAAAACAGATGGCTGAAAAGTTTATGGCGTTAGGAGGAGAATTATCTTCTATTATTTCTACTTCCGCCAAAGTTGGAACTTTTAATACCATCATAAATAAAGGCTGCCAAATTATGCAAGGAGTTATAATTACAAATGATGTTTATCTGGGGGAAGGAGTTTTGGTGAACCTTAACAGCACAATTAGTCATGATTGCCAAATTGGCGATTTTACAGAAATTGCATGTAATGTTTCCATCCCTGGGCGTTGTTCCATTGGTAAAAATGTATTTATTGGTAGTAACGCTACCCTAATGCCCGATATTAATATTGGTGATAATTCCACAATTGGAGCGGGGACCGTTGTAATAAAAGATGTTCCTGCAAATGTTAGAGTAGTGGGGAACCCTAATCGCATATTATAATACAAATGAATATACCATTAGTATCGGTTTGCATGATCGCTTATAATCATGAAAAATATATTGCAGAAGCCATCCAAGGCGTATTGATGCAAAAAACAGATTTTGAAATAGAATTTATAATTGCGAACGATGCTTCCACTGATAATACCCATCCTTTAATTACACAATTTGCAATAGACAAAAAAAACATCACCATTAATTATATTAATCATTCTGTAAATAGCGGCATGATGCCAAACTTTGTCTCCGCACTTCAACAATGTAGTGGAAAATACATAGCCCTTTGCGAAGGCGACGACTACTGGACAGACCCTTTAAAACTGCAAAAGCAGGTGGATTTTATGGAGGCAAATCCTGAATATGCAATGATTTTTACCAATGGGAAAGTAGTTTACACTAATGAAAATAACGATAGCCATTTAATTTATTCAAATAGCAAGGACGAGAGTAAAGCTTCCTATGATACCTTTCCTTTACCGAACGACACTACTGATATCTACACTTTAGCGAAAGGAAATTATATTCATACGGCGGGGGTATTATTTTTGAATTGGGTGGATGAGGGTATTCCCTCTTATATGAAAAAAACGACTATAGGAGATTGGCCTTTACATTTGATGACCGCAACTAAAGGACTTATAAAATTCAGTAATGAAGACACCTTTTCTTACAGAGTACATTCGGATGGCATTTATTCAAAAAAAAATAAAATAGAGAAGCTTAGATTAGCCCTAGGTCAATTTTCTCCAGTACTTAGTTCAGGGATTTTTAAAAAAGATGTTACGGATATTATTGAGGAGTATTGTTTTAGAGTCGCATCAAACTATATAAGAATGTGCGATACAAAAGAGGATTATGAATATTTAATGAACATTGTTTTTTCTATTGATAGTCCAAAGCTCACGAAAAACATCACATTACAACTAATTGAAAAAAATATAAAACTTACGAACCAGGTTAAGAAATTAAAGCCTTATAAGGATTTTAACCTTAAAAGAGTCTGTAAGCTTTTTATTAAAAAATATTTTAAAAAATAATGACTTTAGCATTTACTATATGTGCCAATAATTATCTAGCCCATGCTAAAACCTTGGCCTGTTCCTTTAAGAAACAGCATCCCGAAGTAGATTTTTGTATTGCTATTCTTGATGAACCAAATGAAGGGATAGATTATGATGATTTAGGAGCAGATCAAATTCTGTGGATTCACAAACTACTTCCTGAATTGGTAGCGGAGTTAAAGGACACCTATAATATTGCCGAACTCTGTACAGTGGTTAAACCAAAATTATTTACCCATTTTTTCGAAAAAGGTTACAATACGGTTTTATATATTGACCCAGATATTAAGGTTTTTTCCCCATTTAAAGAAGTGTTTTCGGCACTCAAGGAGCACCAAGTTGTTTTAACCCCCCATATATGTTCTCCAACAGGTGAAATAGGTCATCCCCAAGATAAGGATTTGATGCGAACAGGTATTTATAACCTTGGGTTTTTGGCTGTAAATAAAACCATACAAACCCAATCATTTATTGAGTGGTGGGACAAGCGGGTACGAGCGTATGGATTTCACGATTTAAAAAAAGGTTTTTTCTACGACCAAATATGGTTGGGCTATGCACCTGCATTTTTAGACCGTGTTTTTATTTTAAGACATTTGGGATACAATGTGGCCAACTGGAATCTTCACGAACGAAAAATTATCAATAATAAAGAAAAGTATCTTGTAAACGACACCAAAACCCCAGTCGTTTTCTTTCACTACAGTCATTTTAAGATGGAAAATCTGCCTATATTGGCTTCATACAACCAAAACTTCAATTTAGATAATAGAAAAGATTTAGCACCCATATATATGGAGTATAAAAGTGATCTTTTACAAAATAACTACAATGCGTTAAAAGATATTATTTATGTTTTTGGCAAAAAGCCAAAACCTACTATTGTAAACGCTAAACCAAAAAATAGTAGCAGGCTATATAAAGCTTTTGTTTTGTTCAAAAGGACACTAAGAATGGTTTTAAAAGGATATTAGCTTAAAAATAATATTAAGAATGCAAAAAGGAGTTTCAATTATAATATGCAGCTATAACGGTAGGAACCGATTAGTCGAAACCTTATCGCATCTAGCAACCCAAAAAAGTGAATGCCCTGTTGAAATAATATTGGTGGACAATAATTCTTCTGATAGCACAAAATCATTTGCAGATGATTGGTGGAAAAAAAATGGAACGGTATCTATACAATATTCATCATTTCTTCAGCCAATACCTGGTAAGTCCTACGCGCAAGAATTGGGGTATTCAAAAGCAAAGTATGAATACCTTCTAATTTGTGATGATGATAATTGGCTATGTGAAGCCTATGTGCAGAGTGCATTCGAGATAATGGAAAGACACCAACAAATAGGTGCTTTAGGTGGTTGGTGTGAGGCTGAATTTGAAGGTGAAAAACCTGAATGGTTCGATAGCTATGCCAAATACTTTGCGGTTTCTAAGCAGGGTACGGAAAGTGGTGATATTACTCATAAAAAAGGGTGTTTGTATGGTGCTGGTATGGTTATAAGGAAAAGTCATTGGCTTCAGCTAAATGATCGTGGATTTAGTCCTTTACTTACATGTAGAAAAGGCGATTCTCTGAGCTCAGGAGGCGATACCGAGTATTGTTATGCGTTGCGATTATTGGGATATAAAATTTGGTATGATGAAAATCTGTACTTTCAACACTGGATGCCCGAAGGAAGAATGAGTTTGTTATATATTCAAAGAATCCGTAAGGCAATGTCTGAAGCCAATTTTGTGGTTAGTGTTTATATAGATGAATTGAAAAATAAGAAGATAACACAAAAAAAATTTTATAAAAGAGCCTATTCTGCTATTAAAAAGGAATTTGTAAAACAGTCTTTTAAAGGAATTTTCGGTTCATTTGAAGAAAAGGAATTGTCCAAGGAGTATTTTAGAAGTTTATATAGACTATTAACACAGTATGATGAGTATTGTGAAAATAGGGCGACGATTATTAAATGGTTACATAATAAATAATTAAATAATAATATGAAGCCATTAAACATAGCTATTGTAGTTGGTTCTTTTCCTACTGTTTCTGAAACGTTTATTGTTTCTAATATCATATACGCTATCCGCCAAGGTTTTAATGTTAAGATTTTTTGTGATAAATATTTGGGTCTTTCAAATTCATCCCAAGAGGATGAACTTCAGCAATATCAAATTAAGCAGAATATATTTCCGCCAATAAAACCAAAAAAAAAAATATTTGCCCAATTTATTCAATTATCAAGTTTCCTTTTGAATCCTCGAAATGTGTATTTTACTTTTAAATATCGGGCCTATAAGCCTAAGGGATTTTTAAAATGTGCTTTTATTTTAAAACAATATGAACATGTGGGTTATAGGCAAGTTTTCCACGTTCACTTTAACAATGCCCTGCAAACTCTTGTTGATATTGCTGAAATTGGTTACATAAACCCGAGTGTAATAATAACTTTTCATGGCTATGATGCTTTCTTGGAAACCGAAGAAAGTTTTCAATCCAAATATGGTGCTTTTTATAAAAAGTATGTAAAAGTCGTAACTGTAAACTCTAATTATTTAAAAAAAGCAGTATTGAACTTAGGGGTTAAAGAGCAATTGATTAGTGTAGTCCCCATTGGATTTAATAAAGCTATCTTTAGTGGAACTCCAAAAAAGATAATCACAAACCAACAAATAGAAATATTGACAGTTGGCAGGCTTGTGCAATTGAAAGGGCATTTGTATGGTCTAAAAGCTATTAAAAGATTAAAAGATAAAGGGTGTAATGTTCATTACACTATTATCGGAGAAGGGCCGGAACGGGCTAATCTTGAAAATGGAATTAAAAGTTTAGGTATTGAAGAATATGTAACTTTTACAGGAGTGGCTTCACAAGAACAAGTAAAGAGCTTTATGGAGAAATCACATATTTTTTTAATGACTTCTACATTCGATGATGTGTCAAAGAGAAGGGAAGCATTCGGTCTTGTTTCGGTTGAGGCCCAGGCAATGGGCCTACCAGTTATTGGTTTTAAATCGGGAGGATTTCCCGATACCATTATTGAAGGGAAAACTGGTTTTGCAGTTGAAGATAGGAATGATAAAGATTTAACAGATAAAACACTTCAGCTTATTGAAAATCCTAACGTATATCAAACAATGTCAAAAGCTGCCATTCATCACTCAGCTGCTTTTGGTCAAAAGTTTACTACACAGCAATATTTGAATTTGTATGAAGCTTTGGCATAATTTTCTTGAAAATGCAGAAACTTCAAAATCCCATTATCTCAGAAAACGATTAAATAGCACACACTCTTTCTGCCGTTTTAGTATTTAATGTTTCAATCAATAAGAAACTCTATTAGCTCATTATAAGCCAATTAAAATTTATTTAGTAGGAATTTTCGGCAATATTTTTTGTTAGTATCAAGAATATTCCTTAAATTTAATTTCTCCCCCTTCAAAATTTATAGAATATGAAAGCTCTAACTACAAAAGTTAAGGCCAAGAAGGAAGTTGGCTTTACCACCAAACGAATGCCAAATGTATTAAACGAACGCCCAGAACCGTATTTAAAATTACTTGAGGACGAGAAAGAACTTTTAACGGAAGCAGATATGATAGGTATCTTCCGTGTAGACCGTGTAACTTTATACCGCTGGCGGCAAAGAGGAGTGTTGCCAGGCGTTAAAATAGGCCGGAATGTGTATTACATAAAAGAAATTATAATAACCATTTTACTTGCTAAATCTGGATATTCAACCATGAAATGATTTTTAAAAATTCAAAAATAACAAAAGACCCGCAACTAAAAACTGCGGGTCTTTTTTTAGGCTTGAATAAGCAAACCTATTTTTAAAGGGCCGTAACTTCCCCAAGATAGCTACTGGTAGCGGCGCGCTTGCCTTCAGCATCTACAAAGGCTGCCCAAGCTTGGATCGCCATGCTTGACCAATAGGGTGGCAAAGGAAGGTTTACCGAGGTTTCCTCCCGCGTCCCCGCTGGAGTAAACAACTGATACTCGCCAAGAATTGGTACATAAAGCACTACCAATAACTGGTCGTCTGCTTTGGCAAATCCCTGCCCAGTATTGTCCGTAAAGTCCAGCTGCAATATGTTTGCCGCAGGCGCGGTTAATACGGGAGACTGAAGCCCGTTTAGGTCGCCTTTGCTAATAAGCACCTTGGGGTAATCTATCATAAAATCTTCACCTACTTCCAGTACCGCTTCCTTGATATGATAGGAAGTGGCTAAATTAAATGGAGACTTGTCTCCTTGCTTCTGCCCGAAATACTTGCCTATAATAGGCTTCATCGGGTTTAAAAAACGGGCTACAAGGCCAAACCTTTCCCGTACCTTTCTTTGCTCCTCCGTAGGAGTGCGATTCTCATCGATTTCGGGTACACTACGCATCACGTACTTACCCCTCCAGCGAGCACCTACAACGCTGCCCACTTTTCCACGGAATCCGCCTAGGATTCCCTTTTTAAATGTTCCCATAATTTTATGGTTTTAAAAATTAATATTTAATGAATTGTCCCAAATGTAAGAGCGTCTTTTTCCTATGCCAAGAAGTTGTAACCAACTTCCACGAAAAATTATATTAAACAATCTATTGCAACCTCCTGCAACAAAAGGGCATATTTACAAGGGTTTGCTCCCAGTTTGGTAGCAGATTGGTTCGAGATTGCATACAGTGCTTTTTTTTGGGGAAGGTTTTTCTGCAACGAGAGTGGGGGGAGGGGTTGTCGGTTGTTGGTTTGAGCTTGCCTGAATAAGGTTGCCTTTTTTCTGGTTAATAGTTTATCTTATATTTTGGTTTATGTTCGATTGAGTTTGTGGGTTATTTTATCATTTAGATTTCATAGCTCGTAGCTCTCACTTCATATTTAAAATGTCAGATCGAGTGAATTTGAAAGAGCGATAGCGGTTTCAAATTTGTATAGAGACTGGGTTATGATTTGATGGCGGTTCTCTGTTATCGGTTGTCTGTTTTCAGTGGGAGTGTTCATTAGAATGTGTCATCGGTTAAAAATCTGTTTTCAAAACAATCCAACAATCCAAGCATCCAAGCATCCAACCATCCAACCATCCAACCATCCAACCATCCAACCATCCAACAATCCAACCATTTTCCAATTTCATATTTTGAATTTGATATTTGGAACTTACTCCATCCTTTTTCCTTATTTTTGAAACCAAAGATACATGCCCGTGCCTACTGATACTCCATTAGTTTCCATCATTATTCCCACCTATAACCGCGCCCATTTAATAGGGGAGACATTAGATTCTGTTCTGGCGCAGACGTATCAAAACTGGGAGTGTATAGTTGTGGATGACGGGAGTACGGATAATACTGCAGCCTTGATGCAAGAGTATATGGTTAAGGATGCTCGGTTTCAATACCATCACAGACCCAAAGACAGATTGCCTGGTGGGAATGCGGCTAGAAATTTCGGGTTTGAACAGAGTAAGGGAGAATATATACAATGGTTTGATAGTGATGATTTAATGGTGGCAGAGAATTTGGAACTTAAGGTTGCTGTTTTGATGAAAAACAATGTAGACTTTGTAATTAGCAAGACAAAATACTTCAACAAAAAAAATGGGAACTTTAAAAATTATGATTTTGAGGCAAAGGATGTGACTTTTGAAATGTTTGCGACAGATTATATTAAATGGATTACGAACGATATGATATTGAAACATAGCATAGCTAAGCAAATTAGTTTTAATGAGCATTTAAGGGCTGGTCAAGAGCACAATTTTATTTGTCAACTACTTTTAAAATCAACTAATTTATTTTATGTTAAAGAATTTCTTTCACTAAAGAGATATACAGTGACATCCATACAAGGAAAGAGGGACATGGACAAGCTGCATCATTGCCAAATAATAGGTGATTTTCACTGGCTAAATTATTTGCAACTTTTTAAACAAGCTAATAGCCAAAAATTTAATAAATTCTCGCTTTTACAACCAGGAGGTGCTTATTTGGCATCGAAAAACAAAATAAGGATTCCTTCGGGTTATTGGATAGAATTTTTAAAAGTATACAAAGGAAAAAGTATATATCTACTACTTGCTATTATTAGCAATAAAGTTTTTGGCAGATATAAAAGATTTTTTAAGAAATTGAAATAATTTTTTCATTTAGAAAAATATGGTTGATAAAAAAGACCCTTTAATTTCAGTTATAATTTCATGCTATAATGATGCGGATTATATTCAGCAGGCAGTTGATTCTGTCCGTGGCCAAACTTATTTAAATACTGAAATTATAGTCGTGGACGATGGTTCAGATGTGAAAACGAGAAAGGTACTCAAGTCTTTAGAAACTAAAATTGGCACCTTAATTTTGCAAGAAAACAAAGGAGTAAGCGCGGCAAGGAATAAAGGTATAGAAGTATCAAAGGGAGATTATATCATGATATTGGACAGTGATGATTATTTGGAACCTACCTTTCTCGAAAAGGCCATTAAATACTTCAGGGAAGAAAATGAGGTACGCATGGTTTCTTGTTATGCCAATTTGATTTATGGAAAGAATAAAAAAGGCTTTTTAAAACCCAATGGAGGGGACATAATTTCCTTTTTGAATAACAATTGTGCTTTGGGCACTTCTTTATATAAAAAAGATGATATAGCGGAAATAAATGGCTATGATGAGAAAATGCTACTGGGTCTTGAAGACTGGGATTTCAATATCAGAATTATGGCGCTTGGTGGAATAGCACAGGTTATTAAAGAGCCATTATACAACTATAGAATTAAAGGAAACTCGCGAAATGAAAAAGCAAAAAAGCATAAAACCGAAATTTTAAAATATATTGTAACTAAAAATATCGATTTATATAAATTACATATTGAACAGACCCTACCGAAACTTTTTTTCAGAATGGAAAAACTAGAAAAAGAAAATGGAAAACTTTCAAAAAGTTTAGAATATAAATGCGGTAAATTTTTTATGGCTCCCTTACGGTATTTCAAGAATTTAGCAAATAAATGAAAGGGACTTTAAGTGCGCCATTAGTTTCTGTTATAATTCCTAATTATAATCACGCCAGATATTTAGAGAAACGTCTCGATAGTATATTGAACCAAACTTTTCAGGATTTTGAAATTATAATTATAGATGATTGCTCTACTGATACAAGTGTCGATTTTTTGAAAACGTTTAAAAATCATCCGAAAGCATCACATTTTATCATAAATGAAAAAAATTCCGGTTCTCCTTTTGTGCAATGGAAAAAAGGGATTGAACTTGCAAAAGGTGAATTTATCTGGATTGCCGAAACAGATGATTTTGCTGAATTAGTTTTTCTGGAAAAAACAGTTTTAACACTCCAGAACAACCAAGACTCCAATTTGGTATATGTAGATTCTAAAATTGTAAATCATGATGGTGAAAGTACTGGTTTGTGGAGTAGTATTAAAAATGATCGCTTTAAAACCAATAAATGGTCAAATGACTATGAAATTTCAGGAAGAAAAGAGGTAATTGATTTTTTATTGCATAGCACTACAATTAATAATGCAAGTGCTGTTCTATTTAGAAAAAAGAGTTTAGCTAATATAAGTTTTTTGAAAGAGCTTGCAGCTTATAGAACATCAGGTGATTTGTTTACATACATTTTTGTTGCGCTGCAGGGCAAAATCTCCTATATAGCCCAACCTTTGAATAATTATAGGGAACACGTTCTAAACGTTACTAAAAAGAATACAAAAAGCGGATTGTTGTATATTGAAAGAATTCGTTGTTTTGAAAAAACACTAAGCCAATTAGAACAAATCAAGTTTGCAAAAATGGAATTGTATAACCTCAAAAGGGGGTATAAGCATATTTTAAAGAAGAATGGTTACAGGTTGATTGATTTGGGCTTTAAAAAAGAAATATTTCAGTTTATCAATAGGATGCTGCAATCAAAACTAATAAGTAAAAATGAAGGAAGTTTTTATGCAATGTTGTTTAAGGTATATGGATTAAACAACAAAGCGCTGAAAAAAGTCATGAAAAAGTTGATTAGGAAAGTATTATGATGGTTCAAGATAATAAGATTAAAATTGTTCAACTTTTTGATAGTTATTCAAATTTCTATCAACCTTATATTCCGCCTGTTATTGAATCTTTAAAAAAAATGAATGGTTTAGAGATAGCGGTAAATGCATTTAATGGGAAAAGTGATGGGAATGTAGTTGTTTTTCCATCTTATTACAGGAGAAAGTTTAAGGAAAAATTCTATGAATTAACCCATAGAGTACAACACAAACTGAATTATGCAGAAATTTATTTTCTCCAAAAAAATATAGATATCGTTCATATTCAGCATTCTTATTTATTTCCAAAAGTTTTAGGCTTACTCTCATTGGAAAAAAATAAACGTCCAAAAATAATTATTAGTCTAAGTGGTGGAGATACCTATGTAAAACCGTGGGTTCAGAAAAAATGGGCTGACTTTTACAGCAACTACGGTAATAAAGTAGATGCCTTTATTACTATGAGTGAACACCAAAAAAAATATTTACATGCCAAATGGGGTATTGACAAGGCTAAAATTCATGTGATTCCAATTTCATTTGGCCCCAGGTTTAATAGTACACCAAAAAAGCCAACTACGACAAAAATTAAAATCGTATCTGTTTTCAGAATGTGTTGGGAAAAAAACATTGACGGCAATCTACGTGTAATAAAACACATAAAAGAATCTGGAATATCAGTCCAGTATGATATCTATGGCAGCGGTAAAGAGATAGGTCAATTTTATTATTTAGTAGATAAATATGGAATACAAGAGTGCGTAAATTTGATAGGAGAGATTGAAAATAACAAATTAAAAATAATAATAAGAGATTATGACTTTATTCTACAACTTAGCCATTCAGAATCGCTTGGGATGTCTGTTATTGAAGCCCAATCCATTGGGGTTCCAGCAATTGTTTCTAACGCAGGAGGGCTGCCTGAAATAGTAGACCACGAAAAAACCGGATTTGTCGTGGAATCTTATGAAATTGAGCATGCTGCTAAAATGATGATAAAATTATGGTCTAAAGCTGACCATTATATAGAGTTTTCAAGAAATGCAATATTAAAATCTCAGGATTTATTTAATATTGAAAATGAGGTTAGAAGTTTAATAACCCTTTATAAGGACGTAAACAAATAGATTATAAATATGTGTTTAGTTTCGGTATGTATGATATGTTATAATCAAGAAGATTATATAGAACAAGCTATTAAGGGTATAATTGAGCAAGTAACTAGTTTTGAGTTTGAATTTATTATAGCTAATGATGCCTCAATAGACAATACTCATGATGTAATATTACAAGCTACAAAATTGCTGCCGTCTCATGTAAAACTTAAATATTATAATCATTCAAAAAATTTGGGTTTAATTCCAAATGCAATTTTCGCTTTAAAGCAATGTACTGGGAAATATATATCTTTTTGTGAAGGTGATGATTATTGGACCGACTTGCAAAAGCTTGAAAACCAGATAAATTTTTTAGAAAGTCATCCTGAATACAATCTGATTACTGGAGCTGTGCGCAGATTCAATCAAAATAACAAACTTTTTATTGAACCAATTCGCATTAATGACTATGATTTTACATATAAAGATATGATAGTAAGAAATCATTGTATTTCATGTACAACTACATTTAGAAATTATATAAAGTACGATGTAGATTTTAAATTGTTTGAAGAACGGGGCATAGATTCACAAATATGGATTAGAGCGCTTGGGAAAAATGGAAAAGGAAAATATTTTGGCCAAATAACTGCGGTGTACAGAAAACATGAAGGGGGTGCTTCTACAAAAATGCATAACAGTACAAATACATTTGAAAAAAAAATAGCCTCTGCAAAACGAAAAATAAATAAAGCTATTTTTTGGAATAATTATTTTGATAAAGAAGCAAAGGAATCAGTTTTAAAGGTAGAAAACAAAATGTATAAGTACATGTTAAAACTTTCTCTAAGCAATACACACCCAAAATTTTCGAGTCTTTATTTTATAAAATTTATAAAGACTTTGCTGTTGCTTAAGTTAAAGCGTGGTAATATTAGTAAGTAATCGTAGTTATTTTAATCTATAAAATATGAATTTAAAACAATCAATACGGAATTTACTAAACAAGCTACCACACGTTAGAGGCTTGTATAAAGAAAATTTACGATGGAAGCATAACTCTCGTGTTCCTCCTGGTCATTATTATTCGCCAATTGTATCCCTTGACCAAGTAAAACTTAAAGAGGATGTTATTTGGAAACCTGATCAAACAAGCACGGTAAATAACATTGAACTTAATCCAGAAAAGCAGAAAGTTTTACTTGGTAATCTGGAATGTTTCTACTCGGCATTGCCTTTTACATCTGAGGCCATTAAGGAAAACAGATATTTTTTAAAGAATACTTTTTACTCCTACACTGATGGTATTGTGCTTTACGCTATGATACGTCATTTTAAACCTAAAATGATAATAGAAATAGGCTCGGGTTTTTCTTCTGCGCTAATGATGGATGTGAATGATATTTTCTTTAACAGTGAAATAGCGCTGAAATTTATTGAACCTTACCCTACTCGGCTAAAATCGCTTATGGGCTTTCGGGAAAATAAGAATGCAGTTTTAATTGAAGAAAACGCTCAGGATATTGATTTAAATATTTTTAAGAAATTGCAAAAGAATGATATCTTGTTCATAGACAGCTCTCATATTGTAAAGACTGGAAGCGATGTTAATTATATTTTATTTGAAATTCTTCCAAAATTAAATGAAGGAGTACTTATTCACTTTCATGATATTTTTTATCCTTTTGAATATCCGAAAAAATGGGTTGTTAATGGACGCAATTGGAATGAATCATATTTTCTAAAAGCCTTTTTGATGTACAATAATAATTTTGAAATCATTTTATTTTCAGATTATATGCACAAATTTCATAAAGAATCATTTAAGAAAATGCCACTTACTTATGAAAACACGGGAGGCAATTTATGGTTGGTCAAGAAATAAAACTATAGCATTTTTAAGTTTTTAAAATAATAAATGAACCCACTATTGAAAATAATCATCTTCGACGGAAGCTTTAAAACCACATCCTTTATAAACCGTTTGGTTAAAGGGTTATCTGAGAACCATCAAGTGTATATTTTGGGTTTTAACGAAAAGCTATCACGAAAAGTAGAGGGAGTAAACTATGTTTCCTTGGGCAGTAATCAAAACAAGCTGAAGTTTACAGTTACTACTTTGGGCAAACTTTTACATTCGAAGAAATTCAATTTATTGCTATCTACTCTTAGAAAGTTATTACAAGGGAAGCGCCAAGAATTACAACAGCAAAACGTGGACTTGGCCCTTAAAAACATTTCACCAGACATAATACATTTACAATGGCCTTCTGTAATTCCCTGGTTTGAAGAAGTGCTTTTAAAACAGCAAATCCCAGTAATATTGAGCCAGCGGGGTTTCCATAACAATGTTCGCCCTTTTATTGATGAAAATAATTTTAAGTATCTGCAAGAATGGTATCCGAAAATGGCGGGGTTTCATTCGGTGTCCGAAGCTATTTCAATTAATGGCGATAAAATTTGGAGTTCATCAAAAAAAATAGATAAAGTAATTTATACAGGCTTACCGTTACAGGAAATATCATTTAATGAAACTTATGCGTCTTCAAAAGTATTGAAAATGCTTTCAATAGGGAGAGCACACTGGAAGAAGGGATATGATTACGCTTTGCGATGCTGCAGTTTACTTAAAGAAAGAAATGTTTCCTTTACTTATACAATAATTGGAGGAGCAGGGGATGAGGAGTTACAGTTTTTAGTTGACGATTTCGGTTTGGAGGATTGTGTATTTTTAGAAAATAGAAAACCACAACAAGAAGTTTTCAAATGCATGAGCGAAGCATCTTTGCTATTGATGCCAAGTTTGGAAGAGGGGTTGCCTAATGTAGTGGTGGAGGCCATGGCCATTGGTCTGCCTGTACTCAGCACCAATTGTGGTGGGGTTCCTGAATTGGTTACAAATAATAGAGAAGGTTGGCTGGTTCCAACTCGAAATCCAAAAGCAATGGCTGATGCTATTGAGGTTTTTGTTCAGTTGCCCCTACAAAGGATAGAAGAAGTTCGTCTAGCTGGGAGAAAAAAAGTGGAGAAACAACATGCAGAGGAAGGAATGGTCCAGTTAATGGAGGTTCTATACAGGGAGGTTATTTTAGAAAAGGTTTAAACGAAGATTTTTGGCCCAAGAACATTAAATATGGTTTTAAATACAAGAATCTGCTTAGTTGATATTGAATAAGTTATAATCAAGTTTATAATATAAATAAAAGCTTAATAGGATGAGTTATAGACTTAAGAAATTTATACGAGGTTTGCGGTTTGGATTGCTCAGGGAAGTGTTTTTTGAACACGACCTAAAAAATATTCCTAATATTGAACCTAAGATTCCGGTAGCAATGGAAGTACTTAGAGAATCAGAAATTTCAAGAATAAGGGAGGTGGCAGAATTTTCCGATCAGGTTTTTAATAAGCGAATGAAAAGAGAGGACACGTGCTTCGTTTCGGAAAAATCAGAAAGACTTTTAAGTTTCCATTGGTTGCAGACCAAAGGAAATCACTTTGTAAAACCAACAGGCCGATGGGAGAAAATAAAAGAGGGGGAGGCCGTAATATATCACGTCTTTGTGCATAAGGACTTTAGGGGCAATAAGCTTAACGGTCATGCTTATTCCCATATATTAAGACATTGCAGGGATCTAAAAATTAAACGTATTTGGATTTATACCCATAAATCGAATATTGCAAACATTAAAGGGTTAAAAGCCATAAACTTTAAAATGTATAGAGAAACTCTTAGTTTGAGATTCAATAATCGGTATTATTTGCTTAGGTCCAAAGAACTTTAAATTACATCATAGACAGTTTTTTGCAAGCTTCACCAAATAGAATTATGCGTTGCATAAATTAATATGAAACCCTGATGATCCTTAGGGTGGCAGTAAAGGTTGTGGTAAGAAAGCTGCAATTTTTCTGTTTAGGCTAATTTATAATTTTTGCCTATTCCTAAAAGGCCAAAGCACTTTTTAAATTTCTTATATTTAACCCCTCAATCAACCAAAGCCCAACATTGAAAACTATCAAAACCCCAATTATTCCAATCCACCAGCAATTCACAAAAGTAAATGGGCCCCATGTATTGGACAAGGAAGCTATTTGTATTTTTGCTGCTACTGGTTTTTTTTTGGATGCGGATAGCTATTGGAAAGACCAAAAAGTACTTTCCCCTGCTTCAGAAAATATCCTTGATGATAATGGCTTTTTAGTTGAAAGTAAACCGTGGTTCCAATGGCATTACAGTCCGCGCAATATTAGTTTTGAAGCTGCATTGGAAGAATTTACCGCCTTGTTTGAGCAAATTATTTTCGAACAACTTAAAGATTCAAATGTAATTCTTCCACTTTCGGGAGGGTTGGACAGTCGTACCCAAGCGGTTGCAATTTCGAAATTAAAGAACCCCGTGACCGCCTATAGTTATTCGTTTAAAAACGGCTTTTCCGAAAGTAGTATTGCTAGGAAGATGGCGAAGGTATGTGGCTTTGAGTTTAAGGAATTTACGATAGCTCCCGGTTATCTTTGGTCAAAGCTGGAGTCCTTAGCTGCGATAAACCAATGTTATTCAGATTTCACACATCCTCGCCAAATGGCAGTGCTGGATGAATTTAAAAAAATGGAAGGTACCTTTTCCTTGGGGCATTGGGGAGATGTGCTTTTTGACAGAGGCGCGGCAGAAGGAGTTACTGAAGGAGATTTATTGGAAATAATTATAAAAAAAATCGTAAAAAAAGGAGGAATGGAACTTGCCAAAGCCCTTTGGAAGGAGTGGGAACTTGAAGGTGATTTTGAAAGTTATTTGCGTGAAAGGATTGCTAGATTATTAGAAAAAATAGAAATCAAAAATTGTAGCGCTAAACTTCGTGCCTTTAAAAGCTTGTATTGGGCACCGCGTTGGACGTCGGTGAACCTTTCGGTATTTGAGGCTGCAAACCCTATAAGCCTGCCTTATTATGATAATAAGATGTGTGAATTTATCTGTACGATTCCAGAGGAATATCTAGCAGATAGAAAACTTCAAATTGCCTATATAAAACAGCAAAGTCCCCCTATGGCAAAAATAACTTGGCAAAATCATAGGCCATTCAACCTCTATAGCTTTCAAAATAACAAAGCGCCAAACAATTTACCATTTCGAATAGCAAACAAACTCAAAAGAACCATTAGAGGAAAAATGGGTAAACCTTATATTCAGCGAAATTGGGAATTGCAGTTTTTGGGAATGGAAAACGATGAAAAACTACAACAATGGATATTTTCTGAAAACCTATATCCTTTTATTTCAAAAACCTTAGTTGCCCAGTTTTATAACAGTTTTAAAAATGTGGATGCTGTTAAATATTCTCACTCGTTGAGCATGTTGCTTACCTTGGCTGTATGGCATAAAAAAAGAGGCAATGGATAAGCGGATTAAAATTCTTTATACAATCCCCAACTTTAAAACAGCTGGTAGTCAATTCGTATTGCTTTCCTTGCTCAGAAAAATTGACGAAAATGTATTTGATCCTTATGTCTGTGTTGAAAAATTTCCCGAGAGCGTTCCAGAAGATATTTTAGAAGAAAAACGTTTTCTTTTTGAATGGACAGGAAACAAAATTCAAGATGTTTTAAATTTCAGAAGGCTTTTAAAAAACAATAAAATAGCTATTGTACATTCCTGGGATTATAAATCAAATTATTTGGAAGCTTTAGCAGCGAAATTAGCAGGAGTAACATACGTATACACAAAAAAGAATAACGGCTGGTCGAGAAGATGGAGGTTAAAAAGCTTTTTTTCAAGTCATATTGTCTATGACAATCCCGAAATGAAAGAGCGTTTTTTTTCTTCTTGGTTTTTTAAAAAGAGATTATCCTTTATTCCACATGGAGTGGATACGGATATTTTTAGACCTATGACCGCGGTGCCCCACGAAAACTTTAATATAGTTTGCATCGGAAATATTGGAGCCAATAAGAACCAATTGTTTCTCATTGAGGCCTTAAAGTATCTTCCTAGAAAGGTAGTTTTGCATTTATATGGAAAAGAGGATAAGAATTATAGAAAGGAGCTAGATGGATATATAGCAGATAATAACTTAAATTCCCGCATATTTTTTAATGGTTTTGTTGATAATAGAGGTATTCCCGAAGTTTTAAGTAATATGGATCTATTTGTTCTCACATCGCTTAATGAAGGACTCCCTGTTTCTATTTTGGAAGCCTTATCTTGTGGTGTGCCTGTGCTATCCTCTGATTCTGGGGGAGGCGCAAAATTCATTTTAGAGAAAGGGGGAGGGTATATATTTGATATTGAAGCTCTCGAAAACTTAATAAAGCATCTGATTAGATTAGTTGAAAATCGCAATGAGTTAGCGTCACTCGCAAAAGAAGGAAGGAGCAATATAGTAGCAAATTTCTCAATTCAAAATGAATTGGCTGCTTATGAAAAATTGTATGTGAAGATGAAATAGTGATTATGAGTAAATTTAACAAACATATTATTATTGTAGGTTCTGCACGAAGTGGCACAAGCTGGCTGTGCGAGCTTTTGGCAAGACCGTATAGATATCGTTTGCTTTTTGAGCCTGAGCACGAATTCAATACAAAGGAAGGGCACCTTTTATGCGACCGATGGATAAGTGATGTTCAAGGTGCAGGCAAAGGTCATAATTATCTAAAAAGGGTTTTTTTAAACAGAATAGATAATAATTGGATTGCGCAACTCAGTAACCGAAAGTGGAAACGACACCTATGGCCACTTATACCAAAAAGGTTTATCATAAAATTTGTCCGATGTAATCTGGCGGCAAACTATATGAATAAAACCTTTAAAATCCCCGTCATTCATATTATCCGAAACCCCTTTGATGTGATAGAATCACAACAGCGGGTTAGATTTCCTTGGCTATACGATTTAAGTTTTTTTGAAAAACAGGAAAAATTGGTGACTTTGGTAAAAGAGAAATATAATTTTAATTTAACCAATACTGCTTTATTGTCTGAAGTAGAAAAATTAGCAGTCCGATGGTGTTTGGAGAATATCGTTACATTGGATATTAATAAAAATCGAAATACTAATTATAAGGTGGTTAAATTTGAAGCATTGCGAAATGACAAAGAGGTATATGTGAATATTTGCAAAGAATTTAATTTACAAATCTTGCCCGATATTGACGCGGTTTATGAAAATCCTTCCAGTAAGTCCCATTCACGAGGACTAAAGGGTAATAAACCCCAGAAAATATCCTTGAATCAAGAGGAAGTAGAAAGTATTAGTGCTATTTTACAAACCTTTAATCTTAATTTTTATCCAATAAATAAAAAATAATAATTTGCTTACATTCTTAAAGATACTTAGAAGAAGAAGGAAACAAAAGCTAGCCAAAAGAATTTTTAACAGTTTGAATTTAGATTTTAATGGCTATAAGAGGGTTTATCATTTTCATGTTCGTAAAAGTGCTGGCACCAGTGTAAACGCTGCTTTTTGGGCTTTGGGAGGCTTATCGTTAAAGAAACTTAAGCGAGAGCCTATTGCTATAGGAAAAAAAAGAATTTTTGTGCGTAACAACAAAGAGTTGATCGAAAAGGGAGATTTTCATTTTGCAAATTCCCATATTCCTTTTTGGAATGTGGATATTCCTAACGACACTTTTACTTTTTGTTTTTTTAGAGAGCCTTACCAACGTTTAATTTCATTGTACCGGTATTATAAATGGGTGGAAGAAATGCCCAGTGAGGCAAAAAAAATAGATCCACACTTTACTTCATTGAATAAATATTCCCATTGGGTTGGAAATTCATTTTCCGATTTTCTAGACAATTTACCCAAAAAGCATCTGATGAATCAGTTGTATATGTTTTCAGAAAATTATGAGATTGAGACGGCCATAAAAAACATCGAGAAGGTTTCATCTGTCTTTTTTCAGCATAAGTTCGATAATTCAATTGAAGATTTGTCCCAACTGTTAAATTTAGAATTAACAGTTAAAAGAGAACGGAGTAGTTCAAATAAAATTTCTATACATATTTCAGAGTCAGAAAAAAGCAAAGCTTTACTTTATCTACAGCCGGAATATGAATTCTACAATGTTATTAAAAGCCGGTATGAGCATTAAGAGCAGAATTAAATCCAGGTTGCGATTACTTACTGCATTAAAGTGCAAACAACCCATTGTCATATTCCAAAGTGATGACTGGGGAATGGTAAGGTCGCCGGTAAATAAGGATTTTATTGCAGATTACGGAGAACCTAAAATTTGGGCTTATGACCAATTGGAATCGATTGAAGAATTAGAGTTACTCTATCAAGTGCTTTGTAAGCACAAAGATGCAAATGGATATCATCCCTTAATAGAAGCAAACTTTATAGTGTCTAACCCTGATTTTATCGCTACAAAAGAAGTTGATTACCAGTCAATAATCTTAAAACCAATTACACAATACCCAAACCTTATTAAAAAATGGAATGAAGGAATAACAAAAAGAATATTTATACCCCAGTATCACGGTCGGCTACATTTTAATTATGAAAGAATGTTGGAGATGATTCAAAACGATACTGCCAGTAAGGATATATTTGATTTACAATTTCATGGGGGGGTAAACAACTATAAACATGGTGGTTGGGCACTCCATAGTGAATATCAAAAATGGGAGGATGGATCAGAGATGCCTTATACGCAGTTGCTTGAATGGTTAAATATTGGTATTTCAGATTTTCAAAATACGTTTGGTTACTTGCCTAAAAGCACCATTGCTCCACAGTATGTGTTTACGCCAACAACAGCCAAGGCGTTTGTAGAAATGGGATTTAAAGTTGTTCAGGGCACAAATATGCAGATGTATAAAAAAAACAATAAGAAAATTTCTCGAAACGTACCCACTGGATCGACTTTTTACAAAGGCTTGGTCGCTCTTAGCAGAAATGTAAAATTTGAGCCGTCTAGAGGGAATATAGATTGGAAATACAAGGCTGCAATAAAAAAATGTAAAAAGCTTATTAATAATAATATACCTATCATTATTGATTCACATAGAATTAATTATGTTGGAAAATTTGCGGAAGAAGGAATGGAGGAGTTAGACTCGTTACTGGGTGCTTTAACTAACATGGGATGTATATTTTTATCATCTGAAGAGTTTGGCGAGGCCATTATGAATGATGGAGTTTATCGCGAATTTGGTACCCAAAAGAAACAAAAAATCCAATTCGCAAATAACTCTAAAATTGTAAAGTTAATTAGAAATCAAATTATTTAATTTTATTTCAGATTCGTTTTTAGAATGAAAGAATTGCTAATCATACCTTTTGCAAAAATAAATGAACAAGATTGGACAGATTTTCATCAATCCTGCATTGATCCAGTAGTATTTTATCAACATCCATTTCTAAGTGCTTACAGCAAAACCATCAATGGAAGTATAGACATATTGCTTTACAGGGAGGATGGCAGGACATTAGTTGCACTACCAGGAAAGTTTGATGGACAAAAAAAAATATTTTCTAACTTAACTTATCTTGGCTGGGACAATCTTAATTTCTTAGTGGTTAACAGTGTGATTGAAAGTTCTTTAAAAACCTTTTTTGTAGAATTGTTTAAAGCAATAGACTTAGTTATTTATAAAAATATAAGTCAATCTTGTCAACAAACTATTTTACAAAACACTAGAAATTCAGCATTTTTTAAAGGGTTTAGATGTCCATTTATCAGTTTGCCTCAATCTTATCAAGCCTATTTGGAAACCATAAGTATTTCCTCTAAAAGGATGATAAACCGTAAAACGAATTTTTGTGAGAGAAATGGAGTAAAATTTAGGTTTTTGTCAAATATCCACAATGAGTCTTTGAAAGATGCTTTTATAGAATTGAATCGATTACACAGGATGAGGATGGACAATGTTGAAAGGGAATCAAAGTTCTTAAAATTAGACTCCCAAAGATTCCACAACGAAATTCTTGATTATGAAAATAAAGAATTTATTCTAATCGTTCAGGCTTTAAAAGACGAGAAAGTAATTGGTACAATATATGGCTTTGTCTCCTCAAACCAATACGTATATTTTGCCTCTGGAATAGACCCAGACTATTCAAAATATAGCCTGGGTACTGCTATGATAGCAAAGCTTATAGGTCATTCGATTTCTCAAGGTTATAAATATTTTGATTTCTTAAGAGGAACAGAAGATTATAAATTCAAATGGACAAAAGAAACTAATCAAAACTTTACTGTATATAGTTTTGCCAATATTTTTGGTAGGCTTAAGGCGATAAAGGAGTATTGGTCAGCAAATAAAATTAGATTAGGTAGAAAACAAACCTTTGTTAATTTGAAAAGGTTTTTTTAATACTGGCGATAGTTATAATTACATAATGAATATTTAGGATGTTAATTGCAAATGTCTCCTTGAGTGCTGTATGAAAGATTTCATCTATTTTTATAGCCAAAGCGCATACAACAATTAAAAATGAATATTTCATAAAAAAATAGAATGAAAATTGGCCTCGTCCTTTCTCAGACTCCTGGTTATTCCGAAACCTTTTTTACTTCTAAAATTAAGGGGTTACGGGATAATGGTGTGGAAGTTCTTTTGTTTTGCCAAGCAAAAAAAAATGATTTCAGACTTTGCCCAGTAATTGAAAGCCCGAAGGTAAGCCGAAACCCGTTGACACAATTTTGGTATTTCTTAAAGGAATTCTTCCTATTGCTTCCACACCTTCCTGTCGTGCTGCGCTATATAAAACTGGAGCGAAATGAAGGCACTGGAATATTTCTTATTTTAAAAAAAATATATCTCAATGCCCATTTATTAAAAGCCAAACTGGACTGGCTGCACTTTGGTTTCGCAACAATGGCCTTGGGCAGCGAGACTGTGGCAAAGGCAATAGGTGCGAAAATGGCAGTGAGTTTTCGTGGCTTTGATATAAATGTGTATCCCATAAAACACTTCAATTGCTACAAAGGTCTGTGGAAACATGTAGATAAAGTACACAGTATTTCCCAATATCTTTTAAGTAAGGCAGTTTCAATGGGCCTTCCAGCAGAAACTCCTTTTGCCATAATTACTCCCGCTGTACAATTGGATAGTTTGCCATCGTCTAAGGTCCAAATAGCTAAAGGAAGCATTAAAATTGTAACTATAGCCCGACTCACTTGGATAAAAGGATTGAATATTGCTATTGAAACAATGGATATTTTAAAAAAGAAAGGTTTTGGGTTTACATACTATATTATTGGCGATGGAGATGAAAACTACACAGAAAGATATAAATTTATGGTCCATGAGCTTGAGCTAAAGGAGGAAGTTGTTTTCTGCGGAAAATTATCTCATAAAGAAACTTTAGAACAAGTATCCAGTGCTGATCTATATGTGCAACCAAGCCTTAACGAAGGCTTTTGTAATGCTGTTTTGGAAGCTCAGGCAATGGGTAAACTTACCATTGCATCAAATGTGGGAGGCCTGCCGGAAAATATTGTGGATGGAGAAACAGGATGGTTGTTTGAAAGTCAATCTCATGAATCATTGCTACAGCAAATAGAAATGGTATTAGCTCTAAATGAAGCAGATAGAATAAAGATCTCTCAAAACGCAAAGAAAAGAGTCTTGGAAGAATTTAATATTGAAAATCAAAAACGAGCATTTTTAGACTTTTATAACATTAAGTAATATGACTCAAATCCGATTTTTTTCTCAGGATGTTAAACGAATGTTGGGAAAGCATAAAATTAGAATAATCCATATTTGGTTGAGTAGGTCGTTTGCTGGAATTTTCATGTATAGGCTGGAACGCAGTCTGTTTATTGCTTTTGGGAATGTTTATGGCTACTTACGAGTCCCTTTTATTCCAATAATTCATCTTGTACAGGCGTATAGTAATATCGACATACATTATAAATCTAATATTAAAGGAGGAGTATCTATACTTCATCCCGCAGTGGGATGTGTTATATCTGGACAAGCCAAAATTGGCAAAAACCTTACAATAACGGGAGGAAGCGTTATTGGTATAAGTAAAAAATGTAATGATGATGATTTTTTAATTGGAGACAATTGTAGCTTGGGTGCAAATGCAACTATTATTGGACCATTAAAATTAGGTAATAATATTAAAATAGGAGCAGCTGCTTGTGTTGTAAAAGATTGTCTAATTGACGATTCTACATTAGTGGGTGTGCCAGCGAAAATTTTGAATAATTAAAATAATAAAAGGATAAAAGAGTAGTTCATTTTTAAAAATTAGTATGAGATTGAAGCTCTATACTTATAGTGCTCTCAAAACAAATTTTGGTACGGCTGTCACTACTGCAAAATATTGTAACTAGACAAAAGAATTATTTCAGTTAACAGGTTTTTGTTTACTGAAGAAAAAAAATGCGTTATTAAACGACTATAGAAATATCTCAAGATCGGTTTTCTAATTAAATTGTAATCATTGGAAACACTATATTTAACCCAATGAAAATTTATTACCCACTATCGCATTACGATAAAAAATACCGCGGGCTGCTCTTTCCACTGTTGAAACCCTTTATCAAGGGTAAAGCTTTCACGGATGCACAGCGCATGGCTTCTTATGGGATTTCCGAAGAGGATTTCGAATTTACTGAGGTTTTAGAAGAAGCTGATGTGGTAATACTCACTATGGCTTGGAACTATTATGTGAAAACTAAGCAAGAAAGCATTGCAATTGCTTTTGTAAAAGAATGCGCAGCCCTACACAAAAAAGTAGTTGCCTTTAATGCAGGCGATTTTGGGGTACGGATTCCTTATTTTAAAAATCTGATTGTACTTCGGCCTAGTGGTTATAAATCAAAATTCACAGATAATGAATATTCCCTTCCTACTTTTATTGCTGACCCCTTAAAGAAATACTTTGTGAGTGATACAATTTTCGAAAGACCATATCAAACTAAAGCGGTTATTGGGTTTTGTGGCCAGGCCAACCTTTCCCGCCTAAATGCTGTAAAGGAAATATTCATGACATTGCTCCGAAATTTAAAGAGCTATTTAGGTTTTTCCAATGAAGAACCGCAACAGTTGTTTTCCACTTCTTTTTTGAGGGCATCGGTATTGAGAACATTGCAAAAATCAGATGCTGTTACAACCAATTTTATAGTACGAAAAAAATACCGGGCTGGAGTGACCCAAAATAAAGATTCCCATAAAACCACTTTAGAATTTTATGACAACTTGAGAGATTCCGATTATGTGGTTTGTGTGCGTGGTGCGGGTAACTTCTCGGTTCGTTTTTATGAAGCCATGGCCATGGGTAGAATCCCCGTCTTTATAAATACTGATTGTGCGCTTCCTCTAGATAATCAAATAGATTGGAGAAAGCAGGTTGTATGGGTAGAGTATAAAGAGCGTCATCAAGTCGCTCAAAAAGTAAAGCAATTTCATGACTCCATATCTAAGGAGGATTTTATAGATTTACAACTTGTGAATAGAAAATTATGGGAAGAACGGTTAACAATATTGGGCTTTTTTAATACAATGCTTCGTGATCAATAAAATCATTTTAGGAATATATAAGTCATTACCGCCAAAAATGCGAAATGGAATAGGTGAGTCCCTATATTTGAAGCCTTTTAGGAATGTCTTTCTTCGTTCCCACGGAAGTTATCGTGAGACTAAGGTTTTGATTAAGAGAGATTATTTGATGTATACTGTAAACTTCTATTTTTTTGCATCTTTTAAGGTAGCTGCAAAAGCTGCAAAAAATGGAATTGAAAATACAATTTTGCGTAACTCCATCAGTCTTATTAAAAATCTTAAAACAAAGAAAAATGACGCAGTAGTTTTGGATGTTGGAGCTAATTTTGGTTATTTAAGTTTGGTTTGGGCAAACTCAATTTCCCAAAATGGGAAGACTTTTGCTTTTGAACCAAATATAAATGTCCATAATAGTTTTAAAAATTCCATTGATTTCAACAAGCTTGAGTCCAATATTAAATTGAACAATCTTGCAGTTGGTAAAAATGACGGTATTAGCGAGCTGTACTTAAGTTCCACAACATCAAACATTTTGCAAGCAGGTATGCAGGTTAATAACAAAACATGCATTGAAATGGTTTCTCTCGATTCTTTTTCAGTAATAAACAATATTGATCGTTGCGATCTTGTAAAAATTGATGTTGACGGGATTGAATTGGATATCTTGATGGGGGCAACTGATTTGATTGAAAGATGTAAACCAATTTTTATTGTCGAGACTAATGATGATCCAAGTATTATCGATTTCTTTGATCAATATGACTATCAAATTTTGGACATGAAATTAAATCTCTTTAAATCAGAAGATCCGCTTCCTTCAAATATATTTTGTACACCAAAATCAAATTAATGCTTTTTAATTTCCTAAAATATCTACAGCCTACGCATTATTTTCAATTATATCGAAATGATGGATCCTCTATTTTTCCGATGGTCGAAAAAATTCCAAGAGAAATTATTGAACAGTTGGAACCAGAGTCAAAATTCCAAAGTAAAGTAGCACTTGAGTACGATATTTCTTGGCAAGCACTTCATAAAGGCTATATTGGCAATGCCGAAACTTATGCTTCTTTTGAAAAAATACCCGTAGCTGATGAATACCGTTTTCTTCGGAAATACTTCCATCCAGTTTGGGTTTTTTATGTTTTGATGCTACGTATTCTCTCTTTTAAAAATCCGTTCCGTGAGTTCGCTGCTTGGAGGAAAAGTGGAAACACAATGAGAAGTAATTATCTTAATAATCCAATTAATCACTTTGATTGGAATAAACAAAGGTCTTCTCTTGTTGAAGATAAACCTTTGGTGAGTGTTGTAATCCCCACCTTGAATAGGTACGAATATTTAAAGGACGTTCTTGTCGATTTTGAAAAACAGACCTATGAAAACTTTGAGATACTTATAATAGATCAATCGCAACCTTTTCAAAAGGATTTCTGTAAAGATTACAATCTAAAAATCCGCCATATCCAACAAGACGAACCTGCTCTCTGGCTTGCCAGAAATACCGCCATTGAAAAATCTACTGGAAATATAATTGCTCTTTCAGAGGACGATGTTAGAATAAACCCAGACTGGATTGAAAATCATTTGCGGTGTTTAGATGTTTTTAAGGCAGACATTTCAGCCGGAGTCTTTTATCCTGAAGGTAGTTCCATTCCACATGAACGGTCGTTTTTTTGTGTTGCTTCACAATTTGCCACTGGTAACGCAATGCTTTATAAGGATGTTTTTAAGAAAATTGGCTTGTTTGACCGTCAATTTGAAAAGCAGCGCATGGGTGATGGGGAATTTGGACTTAGGGCATATTTAAACGGTTTAAAAAGTATTTCCAATCCTTTTGCTTCCTGTATAGATGTAAAGGCAGGAACCGGAGGTTTAAGACAAATGGGCAGTTGGGATGCCTTCCGTCCAAAAAAACTGTTTGCGCCAAGGCCAATACCAAGTGTGTTGTATCTCTTCAGAAAATATTTTGGAAAAAAAAGAACCTTATTGAGCATCCTCAGAACCGTTCCCCAGTCCATAATCCCTTATCGCTACAAGAAAAACAAAAAAATGTTGGTTTTGAGTCTTGTAATCTCCCTATTTTTGTTTCCATTCGTAATATTGCAGGTGTTTATTTCGTGGCGGTTGGCGACGAAGAAGTTAAGGGAGGGGGCGATGATTGATCGGTTGTGAGTTATCGGTTGTCGGTTCTCTGTATAAGGTACAAGTTCCAAGATGAAAATTGTACCCTGAGCGAAGCCGATGGATTATCTCCTGTCGTTTGGAGTCGAAAAAATTACAGTAAGGCACGATGATAAAGAATCTGGATGCTTGATGCATGGAAAACACAAAGTTCTTAAAGAAACACCCTTTGTGCCCTTTGTGGATAGCTTCGTGTTCTTTGTGGTTAAAAAACGCACCTATTAAAAATTAAATATCAAAACCAACAACCAACAACCCAAAACTGACAACCCACAACCGACAACCGACAACTGACAATGATCAAAATCCTCATACTCACCTCCGAATTCCCTCCCCAGCCCGGCGGTATAGGCAATCATGCCTATAATCTGGCGAAAGGTTTGCAGAAGAATGGTTTTGAAGTGCAGTTGGTATGTGATACCCGTTCAGAAAGCGGAGAGGATGAACAGGAGTTTGATAGGAATCTAACTTTTGAAGTGATACGGATTCCGAGGAAAAAAATAATATTTTTTAGTTATTTAAAACGTATCAGCACTGCATTTTCATTAACTCGGCAAACTGAAATCGTAATATGCTCGGGTAAGTTTTCCCTTTGGTTGGGAGCTTTACTTTCCCTATTCTTTAAAAAGGAGTTTGTTGCAATCATTCACGGAAGTGAAATACGGCTTCCAAACATGATGCAACGAAAACTTACGGATTGGTCGCTGAAACGTTTTGATAAAATAATTGCAGTAAGTAACTATACAAGATCATTAATTTCGCATCTTTCATTGAAAAATATAACCGTTATTCCTAACGGTTTTGATTTGGAAGCATCTTCTGCTATCAAGGTAAAAAATGAACCCATCCTAATTATAATAACCGTAGGCAACGTTACGCAACGCAAAGGGCAGCACAATGTTATCAATGCACTGCCGTTGCTTTTAAAGCAGTATCCAGACCTTAAATATCATATTGTTGGTATCCCTACGGAAAAGGAGCGTTTGGAAAAATTAGGATTACATTTAGGTGTTGAACATGCTATTGTTTTTTATGGAAAAGTTTCTGATGAAGAAAAAATTGAATTGCTTCAACGAGCCGATGTTTTTGTAATGCTGAGCGAAACCACCCAAACTGGTGATTCCGAAGGCTTTGGAATTGCTATTTTGGAAGCCAACGCTCTTGGTGTTCCAGCAATTGGGGCTTTGGGTTGTGGTATTGAAGATGCAATAAAAGATGGATCTTCTGGGAAGTTGATTAACAATAAAGACCCAAAGCATTTTAAATCTGCATTAGAAGAAATATTAAATAATTACGAAACCTATTCCCAAAGTGCAAAAAAATGGTCGCAAGATTTTACTTGGGAAAAAGTGATTAGATTGTATATTGAAATATTAAAATATTAATCAGAGAAAACCACAAAGACACAGAGTGCACAGAAAAAAAAATTATGACAGAAAATGAATTAACTTCAAAAATTATAGGTGCTTGCATAGAGGTTCATAAACAATTGGGACCTGGACTTTTGGAAAGTACCTATGAAGTTTGTTTGACCCACGAATTAAAAAGCGATGGGTCTAGAAGTAAAACAACAAGTGCCATTACCCGTGGTTTACAAGGAAATAAAACTAAATGCAGGTTATAGAATAGATATGATTGTAGAGAATAAAGTGATTATCGAAATTAAATCCGTTGATAATTTGGCTCCTATTCATACCGCTCAATTATTAACTTATCTAAAACTGAGAGATATTAAACTTGGACTTTTAATCAACTTCAATTCAGTAAAATTGGTTGATGGACTTAAAAGAATAGTAAATAATTTATAACTCAGTGTCCTCTCCGTCTTTGCGGTATTATTTCTCACCGCAGAGGCGCAGAGAGCGCAGAAAAAAAACCTTTGCGTCCTTTGCGACTTTGCGGTAAACCAAATGCCTCCCAATCATGAAACTAACAATAATCTCCCACACAGAACACTACAAGCAACCCGATGGCACCATTGTTGGTTGGGGGCCTACAGTTAGTGAAATCAATCATTTAGCCCAGGATTTTGAGGAAATATACCACGTTGCTTTTTTACATTCGGGTACTCCACCACCAAGTTCTTTGCCTTATACTTCTTCCAAAATAAAATTTGTGCCTTTAAAACCTGTTGGAGGAGAGGGGATAGGAGCAAAGTTGAAAACTGTATTACATATTCCCAAAATTGTATCCATAGTTAGGAAGACACTAAAAAATGTGGATGTTTTCCAGTTACGAGCACCGACAGGAATTGGCGTTTTTTTGATACCCTATCTCACATTTTTCAGCAATAAAAAAGGGTGGTTTAAATATGCTGGTAACTGGAATCAAGAAAATCCACCTTTAGGGTATGCACTGCAGCGATGGATGCTAAAACACCAAAAACGAAAAGTTACTATCAATGGTACTTGGCCAGCACAACCTAAACATTGTCTGACTTTTGAGAATCCTTGCCTTACCAAAAAAGAAAGGGAAGAAGGGCTGGAAGTAACCCAGAATAAATTGTTTGAACCACCTTTTACTTTTTGTTTTGTCGGCAGACTGGAAGATGCCAAAGGCGTGCAGCGCATTATAGATGCTTTTAGAAACCAAGATTCTTTGGAAAAGGTTAAAGCCATTCATTTTATTGGGAATGGGGAAAAGATGACTGATTATCAAAAACAGTCTGACGGTTTTGGATTACCTGTCGTATTTCATGGCTTTTTGGAAAGGCAAGAGGTTTTTGAGATTTATAAAAACGCTCAATTTTTAATGCTACCAAGTACGGCCTCGGAAGGGTTTCCAAAGGTTATTGCCGAAGCGATGAACTTTGGCTGCTTGCCAATAGTATCGGCTGTATCAAGTATTGGACAATATATCAACCAAATAAATGGATTTATAGTAAATCCATGCACAGCAGCGGGATTAAAGCAACTTTTGAGTCAAGTGATTTTAATGGACTCACTAAGTCTAAAAACAAAAGCCAAGAATTCACATATAGTGGTAAAAGATTTTACCTTTGAAAATTATCAACACAGAATTAAAGCAGAGATTTTAAATTAAATAAATTCTATTATCAAATCTCAGTTACTTCAAAATATCAAACCATTGCACGCCATCCTTTTTCATATTGGGATAGGCGTAATAGCTTCTTTGAATTCTTCTGCTATATATTTATATATGCTGATTGTATTTGCTTATTTCTGTTGGCAGATTATTTCAAAAAAAAATAAGGAATTGAATGTATTGTTGGCATGTGGTTATTTTACTGGTGCTGAGGTTTTCTTTAGAATGACAAAAGCTTTTATATTTTATGAAACAGGAAAATATGCAATAATGGTTTTTTCGCTAATGGGTATATTTTACTTAGGCTTTAAAAAAAATGCATTTCCCTATGTACTATACTTGTTGCTTCTTTTGCCAGGAGTTTTAGTATCTTATGAACTTATAAGTTATGATACTAACTTTAGAACTGCTGTACTTTTTAATCTTAGCGGCCCTCTATGCTTATGTGTGTCTTCTGTTTTTATTTTTGGTAGAACAATTACGCTGAGTAGCTTTTTAAAGGTTTTGGATTATATTGTTTATCCATTAATAAGTATGACAATATATATTGTTTTATATTCACCTGATATTCGCGAGGTAATTACAAATACGGCTTCCAATTCTGCAGTTTCGGGAGGATATGGTCCAAACCAGGTGGCTACAGTCTTGGGTCTCGGAGTTTTCATATTGTTAAGTCGATTGCTTATTCCCTATAAAAACGTTTTGGTGCAGTGGGCCATGATGTTCTTTTTAATCTTAATGGGATACCGGGCGTTGTTGACTTTTTCCCGAGGCGGAGTTTTGGTTGCGGTTGTTATGTCGATTGTGTTTGTTGTATTTATTTACTTTTCAACAAGTTTAAAAAACAAGGCGAAAATTAGTTTTAAACTATTAGGAATAGTTGCAGTGACATTGGCTATTTGGACTTTTACTATTTTTCAAACGGGAGGACTTATCGGAAATAGATATGCTAACGAAGATGCGTTGGGAAGAAAAAAGGATGATGTTACGACGGGTCGAGTGGATTTACTTGAAACTGAGATTGACGCATTTAAAGGAAGTCCTATTTTGGGAGTTGGAGTAGGGCAAGTAAAAACTTATTTTGAAGCTGAATTGGGAATAGAGCTTCCTACCCACAACGAAATATCCCGTATGCTTTCAGAACACGGAGTCTTTGGAATATTTGCCTTATTAGTGCTTGTTTTCGCCCCACTGATTACAAAAATGAACGGGAGAAAAAACATCTATTTCTTTCCCTTTCTTCTCTTTTGGGGCCTTACCATTGCACACTCCTCCATGCGGATTGCCGCCCCAGCTTTTATATATGCCTTATGTTTGTTGAATCTAGATTATGCACCCAAGAAAAAACCTGCTCTACATAGGAAATAAATTAGCTGTTCACGGAAAACCTCCCGCGGCCATAGATTCCTTGTCAGTTAAACTGCAATGGGAAGGATATACAGTTATATCGGTATCGTCAAAAAAAAACAAACTATTTCGAATGTTGGATATGGTTTTTACCACATTCATTAATAGGAAGCGAGTTGATCTAGTTCTTATAGACACCTACAGTACCCAGAATTATTACTATGCTGTGATTGTTGCGATGTTGTGTAAATTTTTCAAACTACCCTACATTCCAATATTGCATGGGGGCAATCTGCCTAGTAGATTACTAAAGAGTAAAGGTTTGAGCAATAAACTTTTTGGAAAGGCACACACAAATGTGGCGCCTTCAAAGTTTATGATGCAGCAATTTAACATAGCAGGTTTTCACAACTTAACTTATATCCCGAACACAATAGAAATAAAAAACTATCCTTTTCAGCTTCGGGAATCAGTAAAACCAAAGCTTTTATGGGTGCGCTCCTTTTCAGAAATATACAATCCATTGTTGGCACTGGAAATCGTTGAAATACTAAAACAAAGAAAAATAGATGTTTCCCTCTGTATGGTTGGCCCAGACAAAGATGGCTCGCTAAAACAATGTGAAAAAGTGGCCGAGGAATTACACCTGCCCATAAGTTTTACCGGCATGTTGCAAAAAGAAGCCTGGATAGTCCTTTCCAAAGAGTTTGATATTTTCATTAATACCACTAATTTTGACAATATGCCAGTAAGCGTTATGGAAGCGATGGCTTTGGGAATGCCTGTTATTTCTACAAATGTAGGCGGCTTGCCTTTTTTAATTGAAAATAATCTCGATGGTATATTGGTTCCCCCGAATAATCCAGAAGCCTTTGTGGTGGCAATTGAGGGTTTAATAGCAAAACCCTTAATAGCCCAAGAGTTAGCAAAAAAAGCTAGAACCAAAATGGAAGAATTTGATTGGGAGAAAGTGAAGCATAGTTGGATGAAGGTTTTGGATGAGTGAAATTTGAGTAAATTTGAGGGAAAGATGTTGTCGGTTTTGGGTTGTCAGTTAAACCGAAAACCGATTAAATTAAAAAAACCACAAAGAACACTAAGAAAGCACAAAGGCTACTATGGCACATCTTTGTGAGCTTTGTGAAAACATTGTGACCTTTGTGGTTAATTATGAGATGCTTTTAGAACTTTTAATATTGAATCACAATTCACAAACAACAAACTAAGAACCAAAAATATGTCTAAAAACAGCATCCATTTTGACATTTCCGAAAGAAAGATACTGCTCCGTATCCTGGATATTGTCTTCGTTTTGTTGCTGTTGTATTTGGTAGGTGTTGTTTTTAATTTCGATTACTTTAAAATCAATTCAGAACATTGGGTTTGGTCTATTGTTTTGGCTGCCTATCTGACTGTTTTCGCCACTATTTTTGAATTGTACAACCTTCATAAAGCAAGCAAGTTTGACGTTGTTGTAAAAAACGTTATAGTTACTTCTTCTGTTACAGTGTTATTCTATTTGTTGACGCCATTTTACACTCCTATGCTGCCTTCCAACCGATTGCAGATTGTCTATTTCTTTTTGGCAATCAATGTAGCAATGTTGGTTTGGAGGTATGCGTATATTATTCTTATTTCAGCACCGCGTTTTTATAAAAGAGTAATTTTGATTGCCCATGCTCGTGATGTAGATGCAATTATAGCCTCTCTTCAAAAGTCTGATCCGAATTACAGGGTTATAGGCTATTTTAATACGGCTCCTTATGACGGAACAATTGTCAATAATCTTGAAATAGATTCTATTGCTATTGAAGATATCGCTATGTTGACTGACGAAATGACCATTTCAGAAATAGTAGTTGGCACACCGCTTTCTGAGGGAATGACTGTTGAGCTTAACAACAAGTTGATAAAATTGCTTGAAAACGGAATTCCCATACGTGAATATACCCAGGTATATGAAGAATTGACCCACCGTATTCCAGTACAGCATGTAGAGAAGGATTTTTATCGTTACTTTCCTTTTAGTAGGAGCAACCAAAACAAACTTTATTTGTTCTTTAATAGAATTTTAGATTTATTTTTTTCTTTACTAGGCCTGTCATTTGGTTTGATTCTATTGCCAATTTTAGCAATAGGCAATTTAATTGCAAACCGTGGACCATTGTTTTACAGCCAAACAAGAGTTGGGAAAAATGGTAAAAACTTCAAGATCTATAAACTGAGGAGTATGGTTATTAACGCAGAAAAGCATGGTGCCCAATTTGCTAAAGTAAAAGACATCCGTGTTACAAAATTCGGTCGTTTTTTAAGAAAATCAAGATTTGATGAAATTCCACAGTTCATAAATGTAATAAAAGGCGAAATGAGCGTGATTGGCCCTCGTCCTGAACGCCCAGAATTTGTAGAGGATTTAAAAGAGAAAATACCTTTTTATGAAGTGCGTCATCTTGTAAAACCAGGTGTTACAGGCTGGGCACAAGTAAATGCAAAATACGGCTCCAGCGAAGAGGATTCGCTTGAAAAGCTTCAATACGATCTATATTACATAAAGCATCGGAGTCTTTTTTTGGATATTACAATCATTATCAAAACACTGAGTACTATTGTTTTTTTTAGGGGGCAATAACAAGCCATTTATGGATACTCCATAGCAAAGCCATAGTAAAGTCATAGCAAAGCCATTAAACCGTAGGAAAACAGACCTTTTTTCCTACAAATTCTACACTCACTTAAATTCCTACTGCAAAACCCTTGTAAACCGCTAATTTTATTAAAATTCTAACTACAATTATAATTTAGATACAAATCAAACACCTCCCTTTGAAGGAGATGTGCTGAGCCTGTCGAAGTAGATGGTGTGAGGGATGTTTTTCATGATTGAGTTTAGCAATCATCAATTTCAACCCATAATAACATCTCCCCCCAACCCCCTCTTCGAAGAGGGGGCTTTTTTCTCACTACAATTTGTGAAGTAAACTTAAATCAAGCTCCTCCCTTTGAAGGGAGGCTGGGAGGGATGTATTACGCAATTTCTATAGTAAACCCAAATCAAACCCTCCCTTTGAAGGGATATTTAGGGGGATGTTACTTCTCTTTCCCAATAAAATAAAACAAATAAATGTAGGAGTTATGACATCATCCCACTACTCTAATTACTCAGGAGTGTTAGAATTATCTTATGAAATTCAAAGAAATATTTAAGCTCTCATCGATTCCAGTTCTTATAGCGAGTATGTGTTGTCTGAGTCCGTTGCTCTTAGTTATGCTTGGTTTGGCGAGTGTGAGTTTTGCGACAGGGCTTGCAGATGTATTTTATGGTCAATACAAGTGGGTCTTTCGTGGAGTCGGGTTGTTACTGCTTTTGATTGCACTGATTTTTCACTTTCGTAAAAAAGGAATCTGTTCGCTCGATCAAGCCAGACGAAACCGTAATAAAATCATCAATACAGTTTTGATTTCTCTTTTTGTTGCCGTGCTTGGATATATATTTTTCCTCTATGTTGTAGTGCACTATTGGGGGGTGTGGATGGGAGTTTGGCAATAAGAATAATCAGTATACATCTAGACAATTCATAGCTTTACAACTGGTTGCTTTGGTAAGAGGATCTATCCATTGAATTTTATCATCTAAATTGTATTGGAATCATCGTGATTCTACAAAACCACTCAAGAATCTTAGAAATTATTCACTCTAAAGTTGGCGAGCCGCTAAATATATATATATTACTTATAATGCATTTTTTAGTTGATAAGAAGAGAAAGGTATTATTTGGTTGGTCTGCAAAGTGTGGATGTAGTCATGTAAAATTAATATTTCGGTTTTTAGAAAATAATAAGATAGATAATCAAGTTCATTTACCTACTGATTATAATAATGTATTACCCGAGGATATTGAAAATTATACAACAATTATAGTTAGTAGAAATCCATATAAGAGACTTGTGTCAGGGTTTTTAGAGAAATATAAAATTAATGGAAGATTCAGAGATTTATGGAAACATGACACGATCACATTTTCTATTT
>CAKZLK010000039.1 GCA_937125455.1 uncultured Aequorivita sp. | reverse complement strand
TTTGTAAATCAGCATTAAGGGTTCTTAAGCTAGCTACCACCTCTTTTTTTGCCCCTTCAATCCAGCTCAGGACGCCCTCATGAGCAGCTAATTCGAAATTTAGTTTTCCTAGGCTATTAATTGAATTTTCAAAACTCTTCTTAGCTCAATTAAAGCTGATTCCATTTCAGACCTGGCTCCATGATATATTGCCTGAATCGCAATAATTGAATCAAAAGAATTATCACTGAATGGATTAAGAATTCTCCATTCCGAATCATTACACTCTTGAGAAGACGCATATCCCTACCAGCTTCATAAAGTCTTGATAAATATTCTTGTACAAGCATCAGCAGAGGTATAAAAACAATCCCTATAGCCCACCAATTTATTATTTGCTCCCTGCTTGGGTAATCTGATATTTTGCAAAAGGCATCCTGAAGATGTATTAGTCCTATCAGCAATACTCCAGAAATAACAACAATGGCTAAAGAGTATCTTAAATATTTTCTTTCGAAAAACCACTTGCTGACGACCCGTCCGTAAACAACAAATACTAAAAAATCTCTAAACTACCTTTTCCTTCTCTAACAACTTCTGGCTCATCGTTAGATAAGTCAATAATTGTAGAACCTTGATTACCGCCATAACCACCATCAATCACTAAATCTACCAGGTTATCCCATTTTTCTAAAATAAGTTCTGGATCTGTAGTATATTCTAAAACCTCATCTTCATCTCTAATAGATGTTGACACTAATGGATTGCCTAAGGCCTTTACTATTTCTAATGTTATATTATTGTTTGGAATACGAATTCCTACTTCTTTTTTCTTTTTAAAAACTGTTGGTAGATTATTATTCCCAGGCAGAATGAATGTGTAGGGACCCGGCAAGTTTCGTTTCAGTAATTTAAAGGTGGGCGTATCAATTTGTTTTACATAATCACTCAAATTGCTTAAATCTTCGCATACAAAAGAGAAATTCGCCTTTTCAAGTTTTACGCCGCGCAACTGTGCCACACGTTCCATCGCACGATTATTTTTTATATCGCATCCTAAAGCATAAACCGTATCGCTTGGATAAATAATAACACCACCATCTCGAAGAATTTTCACAACCCGCTTGATTTCCTTTGGATTGGGGTTTTCTTCGTAAATTTTTATAAACTCAGCCATAGCGAAACTTTTTTGTTTTAAATATAACGCATTTCATAAGAATTAACAACTTCTCGAATAACGCATAACATAAAAAATGTATTTCATCGTTATTCCTTTTAACAAGATCTATTTATGAAAAAATTCCTCATTCTTATACTTTTCTTCGGAATTCAATTTAGTTTCATTTCCTGTTCCAAAGACAATGAAAATAATACGGAACAACCCTTGGTTGCCGAAACTTTCACAAACGTATCCTACGGAGGCAATGCACAAGAAAAATACGATCTCTATTTACCCGCAGACCGCTCCTCAGAAAAAACTAAGGTAATTGTACTTATACACGGCGGCGGTTGGACCGGCGGCGACAAAGCAGATATGGATTTTTTGATTCCCTACATAAAACTCAGACATCCAAATCACGCAATTGTTAATATTAACTATGTGCTTGCAGATATAAATACTCCTGCATTTCCAAACCAATTTTTGGATCTGGATGCTGTAATTAATAAGCTTACGGCTGAAAAAGAGGATTTACAGATTTTACCTCAGTTTGCGCTTATTGGCGCAAGTGCGGGCGCACATATTGCTTTAATGTATGATTATGCCTATGATACTGACAACCAAATAAAAATGGTTGGAGACATTGTAGGCCCATCAGATTTTACTGATCCGTTTTACAGTGGAAACCCCAATTTTCCACTTTTAATGGCTGCTTTGGTTGATGAAAACGTATATCCTCCCGGAACAAATTATATTGAAGAATTAAGCCCAGCGCTTCAGGTTTCAAACGCCAGTAGCCCTACACTTCTTTTTTATGGAAATACAGATCCTTTGGTGCCACTTTCTAATGCCACAACATTAAATGCTGCGCTCCTCAATTCACAAATAGATCATATTTTAAATATTTATGAAGGTGGCCACGGCGATTGGGCACCAAACGACATTGAGGATATGAAAGCCCAAATAAGCTTTTATATTGATACTTATTTGAAAGTGGATGAATAATCGCGAATCATTGAATCGTTAATTAATAACTTTCAGCTTTGCGAAGCGAAGTAACAACTTTTTCAAGCCACCGTTATCAAAATCAATTTCCGCTTTTGTATCAGCGCCAACTCCTTCAATTTTAAGGATTTTTCCTTTTCCGAAACGAACGTGCTCAACCATTGTTCCCACTTTTAGGTTTGCGTCTTCAGCATTGAAATTTTTATCAGTATCGCTCATAACGGGTTTCAACCTTCTCAGTTTCCGAAGCTGTTCTTCCGTTGGACCGGTGGGTGCTTTGCCCGCCACAGGTTTCCGAAGCCGTAGTTTGCTATGATCAACTTCATCAAAAATATCGGCATCCAACAAGGGTTTGTATCTGTTTTCAGTAATAGGAGTCAAATATTCCAGAAAACTTTCGTCAATTTCCTCTATAAAACGACTAGGTTCGGCATCAATTAATTTTCCCCAACGATAGCGGGATTGGGTATAGGTAAGGTATGCCTGCTTTTCGGCACGCGTTAAGGCAACATAAAATAAACGCCGCTCCTCCTCCAGTTCACTGCGGGTGTTCATACTCATTCCACTCGGAAACAAGTCTTCTTCCATACCAACTATATAAACATATGGAAATTCCAATCCTTTTGCTAAATGAACTGTCATCAGAGCAACACGATCGCTATCGCCTTTGTCATTATCTAAGTCTGTGGCAAGCGCAACATCTTCCATAAATTCTGATAGCGAACCTGTGGCATCTGCAATTTCTTTTTGTTCCTCTACAAAGTCGCGCATCCCGTTGAGCAACTCCTCTATGTTTTCAATTCGGGCAATTCCTTCCGGAGTACCGTCTTTTTTAAGTTCTTGCAGTAAACCTGTTTTTTTTGAAACGTGTTCGGTAATGGTGAAAGCATCGTAACTTTTATTCAAAACCTGAAAACTTTCAATCATCGTAACAAAATCCTGCAACTTGTTTTTAGTGCCTGAATTTATTTTCAGATCGATTTTGTCGATGTTTTTCATCACTTCAAAAATCGAACGGTTGTAATGATTTGCGGCAACAATCAATCTTTCAATAGTAGTTTCACCAATTCCACGAGCTGGATAATTGATTACACGCTTCAGAGCTTCCTCATCTTTCGGGTTTAAAACCAAGCGCAAATACGCCAAAACGTCTTTTATTTCCTTTCGTTGGTAAAAACTGAGTCCGCCGTAAATTCTATATGGAATATCTTTCTTTCTGAGCGCATCTTCCATGGCCCTACTTTGCGCATTTGTTCGATATAAAATAGCAAAATCACCATCTTTTAACTGGTGATTCATTTTGTTTTCAAATATGGAACTAGCAACAAAACGACCTTCATCACCATCCGTCATTGTCCGGTTTACAAGTATTTTATTACCTTCATCATTGGCGGTCCACACAACTTTTTCAAGACGGGTCTTATTCTTTTCAATGATACTATTTGCAGCGCTTACAATGTTTTTTGTGGAGCGGTAATTTTGTTCCAAACGAAACACTTTCACGTCGTCATAATCTTTCTGAAAATTCAAGATATTGTTGATGTTTGCTCCGCGGAAAGCGTAAATACTCTGCGCATCATCACCCACGACGCAAATATTTTGAAACCTGTCAGAAAGTGCGCGCACTATCAAATACTGACTGTGATTGGTATCTTGGTACTCGTCCACCAATATGTAGCGGAATCGGTTTTGATATTTTGCCAAAACATCTGGAAAACGCGTTAAAAGCTCGTTCGTTTTCAATAACAAATCATCAAAATCCATTGCACCAGCCTTGAAACATTTATCTACGTAAGATTTGTAAATATCTCCCAATCGTGGCATTTTTGCCATTGCATCGGCTTCCATCAATTCAGGGTTGTTGAAATATGCTTTTACGGTAATCAGACTGTTTTTATAAGAAGAAATCCGCGAATAGACCTGTTTGTACTTGTAAACGTCTTTATCAAGGTGCATTTCTTTGATGACCGCGCGAATCACACTTTGTGAATCTTGTGTGTCATAAATGGTAAAATTTGAAGGGTAGCCCAATTTATCTGCTTCAAAGCGAAGGATTTTTGCAAAAATACTGTGGAAGGTTCCCATCCAAAGATTCTTAGCTTCACTCGCACCTACAATCTTCGAGATACGATTTTTCATTTCTCGAGCAGCCTTGTTGGTAAACGTCAGTGCCAAAATATTAAATGGGTCCACGCCTTTTGACATTAGGTAAGCAATTCTAAATGTGAGTACACGTGTTTTCCCCGAGCCCGCACCGGCAATCACAATCATTGCACCATCTTTTTGCAGCACTGGGGCACGCTGAGCATCGTTAAGTTGTTCTAAATATGTTTCCAAAACTTCATTTTCTTCAAGTTGTGAAAATAGCCATTATGGAAGGAATATGTAAATAGTTTTTTGTGAAATTATAAACAATGACCACCTCCATCGTTATTCTTTCCTAATCAGTTTTATTTTAAATATCTTTATCAAAATTTTGTATAAATGGACGAGTTTCTATCTTTCGTAGGGCAAATCCCATGGTGGGCTTGGGTTCTAATATTGCTATTGATTGTTGCAATCCGCGACATATTTTTCAACAAACACCACACTATAAGCCACAACTTCCCAATAGTTGGCCACATACGTTATATGTTGGAAAGCATTGGACCAGAACTTCGGCAGTATATTGTAGCCAACAACAGGGAGGAACTTCCTTTTAACCGCATTGAGCGAGGCTGGATATATGCTTCCGCTAAAAACGAAAACAACTACGAGGGCTTCGGTACAGATCGCGATATATATGAACCTAATTATATTTTCATAAACAACTCACTACTCCCGTATAAGGTTGAAAAAGATAATCCCAATTACAAGAATCCTTATTTTTTGCCTTGTGCGAAGTTAATGGGCGAATTTCACAAACGTCGTCGTCCATACCGTCCCGCTTCAGTAATTAACGTGTCGGCAATGAGCTTTGGATCACTATCCGCAAGGGCAGTTGAATCATTAAACAAAGGTTGTGGGCACGCCTATTGCTATCACAACACTGGTGAAGGGGGACTTTCACCTTATCATAAAACAGGTGCAGATGTAATTTTTCATTTTGGTACAGGTTATTTCGGGGTGCGCGATGAACATGGTAATTTCTCCATGGAAAAAATTGTAAAACTTGTTAATGAAAACCCACAGGTTAGGGCCATTGAAGTTAAACTTTCACAAGGCGCAAAACCAGGAAAAGGAGGTGTCCTGCCAGGCGCCAAAATAACTCCTGAAATTGCAGAAATACGCCACGTACCGCTGGGTAAAGATGTGCTTTCACCTCCAAACCACACCGCTTTTGAAGGGGTAAAAGGATTGGTTGATTTTGTAGAGAGCATTGCCGAAGCAACTGGACTTCCTGTTGGAATAAAATCTGCGGTGGGTCGTTTGGGTGAATGGGAACAACTTGCGAAAATCATGAAAGAAACTGGCAAAGGTCCAGATTTTATAACCATTGACGGTGGCGAAGGTGGAACTGGTGCCTCACCACCAAGTTTTGCAGACCACGTTTCATTGCCATGGCTTTTTGGTTTTGCGGAAGTCTATAAAATTTTCAAAAAACATGATATTTGCGACCAAATTGTTTTTATAGGAAGTGGAAAATTGGGCTTCCCTGCTCGGGCAGCAATGGCTTTTTCTATGGGTGCCGATTTAATAAATGTGGCGCGCGAAGCAATGATGAGTATTGGCTGCATTCAAGCACAACAATGCCACACAAATAAATGTCCAAGCGGTGTTGCCACCCAGAATAAATGGTTGCAGCGCGGAATAAATATTGAAGATAAATCGGTACGAGCGCATTTCTATTTTAAAAACTTCAGAAAAGAGTTATTGGAAATGACACACGCCTGCGGTTACGAACATCCCTGCCAATTCACAATGGATGATGTAGATTTAACCGTGGGTGATAAAAACCTAATAAAAACTTTGGCAGAATCGTTTATGTACCACAAATGTGAAGTGGATTTTGAAAGTATGAAGGCACTCTCCCATTGCCCACATCTTGGGGGAAACTTTCATGAAAAAGAAGCTAAAAAGGAAGTAAAAGAAATGAAAAAGGAAAATAAAGTACGGTATTAATTTTGAAAAAAATTATCTTTTTCCTTATCTAAAAACATCTTAAGTTTGTTTACAATTAAAAACTAATATGGAAGAAACAACTCAAGTCATTAGTTATATCGCATACCTTATGCCTGCTATTGTTGTAGGTATTGTTGCATACTTCTTCTTTAAGGGGCATACCGCCAACGAAGAAGGTCGTAGAAGATATTTGGTTCAGAAGGAAGCTCAAAAACAAATTCTCCCACTTCGTTTGCAAGCTTATGAGCGCATCACGCTTTTTTTGGAGCGAATTGATCCAACTAAATTACTGGTACGTGTAAAACCATTTTCAGATTCAAAAGATGATTATGAAAATCTGCTTATAAAAAATATTGAACAGGAATTTGAACACAACCTTACGCAACAAATTTACATTACCGCTGAATGTTGGAATATAGTAAGTGCTGCTAAAAATGCTACCATTCACGTTATTCGTCAAGGGGCAATGCACGAAAAAGACGGCAATGTTGATAAAATGAGGGAGTGGTTACTGCAAAACTTTATGGAAGAAGTTACACCTTCCCAAAAAGCCCTAGGATACATAAAAAAAGAAGTTAGCGAGCTTTTCTAAGTTTTTTTAAAAAAATTATGTCGTAAATAAGTTATGTTGAATGGCAAAAAGCACTAATCCAACTCTGTTTTTTATTCCTGTTTTTTTCCGAATAGCTTCTCTGTAATTCTCTACAGTCTTATAGCTACAACACATCGTTTCCGCTATTTCCCTGTAGCTCATCTCAGTGCAAGCAAGTTTGATAAACTCAATCTCTTTTTCTTTAAGCTCTGTATTCACCTTGTTTTCTAGGGAATCCATAAGAATCTGTGAGATTGTGTTTGTATAATATTGACCGTTTTTTACCACTTCCGACAAAGCTTCTTCAAGGATTTCCTTTTTGGTATCTTTCATTAGATATCCTCTGGCACCAGCGCGGAGCATCTTTAAAATAGTGTATTCATCTTCTTCTATGGAAAGGGCCAGTACTTTTATTGTAGGATATTTCTTAGTTAGTTGTTCGGTGGTTTCTATTCCGTTGAGAATAGGCATTTTAATATCCATCAATACCAAATCTGGAATATTTTGAGGATTCTTAAGCTTATCCAATAGTTCTTGACCATTTTTGCATAAATACATCACATTGAAATTTTTAAACTCCTGAACCAATCCTCCTATAGCTTGGGAAAGCAAAAAATGATCGTCAACTACTACTACTGAATAATTCATGCTACTCTTCTTTTAAAGTTATTTTTCTGGACATGCGTTCATGCAAATTTATATCTTAAGTGCAATGCCGTGCCTTCTCCTTTTGCTGAATCTATCGTCAAAACTGAATTGATGAGTTGAGCCCGTGTTTTCATATTTTTCAATCCAATTCCCATAAAATCATTGTCCTTTTCAAAACCCACTCCATTGTCCAAAGCTGTAATTGCCAATTCTTTATCTGAATAGCTTATTACCACTTTTAGAATGGATGCCTTGGAATGCTTTATGGTGTTTGAAAAAAATTCCTGCAAAATCCTAAAAAGAATGATTTGGGTGTTTACTTCTATTGGTATTTCCGTTCCATTGACGGTTAATTCTGCTGCTATAAATTTTAATCTATTGAACCGCTCAATCTCCAAGCTTACAGCTTCCCTCAAGCTAAGACTTTTCAAGGACTCGGGATTAATCAATTTTGAAAGTGCCCTTAGCTCATCAATACCCGTACCTATAGTTTCTGAGACTTCGGCCATCATTTCGGGTTTGTCTTTCGCAATTTGGGCTTGAATTTTCGCCAAGGTCATCAACTGCCCAATGTTATCGTGCAATTCCCAACTAATGTTTCGTAAAGTTTCCTCACGAATCTCAATTTGTGATTCTGCCAATTCACGGTCAAACTCTTTTTTAGCATTTTCCTGCTCCTGCAACAAACGATTTTTTCTACGCGAAAAAACACTGAAGAGCACGATAACAATAATTACTAATGTTACCGGAATGGCTATTGCCGCAATTATTATGATTTCTTTTTCATCCATAGAAATCCTGTCAAAAAAAACAGACACATAATGATTATGAGCGAGAACTGTATTATAAGTAAAATCTCAAAGAAGCTATCTGGCTTGTAAAACCATGTTCTAATGATTTTAATGGGGATATAGCCAATATAAAATAAAAATAGGCCCACACTTACCCAAAACAATAAATCGTTTTTTATAACAAGCACCTGGGATGATTGTAGAATATTTACGTAGTAGAGAATAATGCAAACAACCAAAATTCCAGCTCCAGCTATATAGGTTTTAGTAAAAGAATTTTCAAAAATACCTGTAAACACAGTATCATTAAAAAAAAATAGAAGAAAAACACCAAGGCATATTCCAATGTATTTTTTAAATCTAATATTATCAATCACTTTCATAAAAACGTAAAAGAAAAATGAAAAATGGACTAAATAATAGATATTGTGAACAAAGATATTTAAATGAATTTTCCCTAAATGTGTTAGATATTTCCCTAAATATTCTGCCAAAATCGTAAAAAAAAATATCAGTGGCAGAAACTTTAACGGTGTGTTTTTATAAAGTGGAAACTTAAGTATGGAAATAATAAAAACAATGACATAAAGGGCCAAAAATATATTCTCAAGATCTTTCAATATTGTTTCCAAAAAATCCGAGTGTTCTTAATTGTTATCTCCAAAATCATCTGAACCTGGTGGTGGAACCATTGTTCCATCATTTAAAATCAGGCTGTTTTCATCTCCTTGAACCGCTGTATTGTTTGATGCAAAAAAACCAGCTTCGTTTAAATCACCACTTGATTCACTTTGTGTTTTGTCTTGCTGATCCTCTTTCACCGCATTACTTCTATTTATTGGCACGGCTGTATATTTTCCATCTATTTGCTCAATTGAAAAGCCCACATTTTTACCTTCGTGCTCCATGGTTGGAACTACGAAGAAGCTATTTCTTTTGGGGTATTTCACAGCATCTCCATTGTTGAATTTATCACTATTTGGATAATTGGAAAGGTAGAAACGCAAAGTATTTATATCTACATTAGCTTGCATTGCTTCGTGCTCTATATAGGCAATGTATTGTTTTATGGTTTTTAAATCATATTCAACATAACGAGTAGGTGTAAAGTTTGATGAATCCGAAGCAATGCTGTCTTCATATTTTTGTATCAAAGGAACACGTCTTTGTGAATAAGCATCATACATTTCTCTCGCACGCTCCGTTGATATTATATTTTCTGTTGGTGGTCCTTCATACGAAGGCTCTGCGCTCGTAGAAGGTTCATGACAATTAATAAAAATTAAATTGATGAAAATCAATAATAATAAACGGTTGGTCATTTTTACTATCATAATAATTGGTCTTTAGAGTTGTGGTATAAATGTAATTACAAAAGCACAAACTTAAAAACAAGGCTTATTAAATTATAAAAACAAGAACATACGAAAGTTACTGAAAAGCAGATGTTTATTAGTTTTTTTATTAAAAAACACAGGAAAAAATAATTAAAAAAAGGGGGGTTTACCCCTATGAAAAAAAGAAAATTAATCGTCTTTGGCACGAATTTCATTTAATTCGCTATTTTTTTGGTGTGCATATTCAAAACCGCGCTCCCACCATTTACCCATCAATTCTTTGTCAAAAATTAACGAATTGGTTGTCAGCACCGTCGGTGTATAATAAAGATTAATAATAACATCTTTATTAGTTGCTACAAATTTTCCGATACGGATATTCTGTTTTTCAATTCGGTCCGCCATATAACTATGCATATTGGTGAGCAATGAGAAAACATTTTTTGAGGGTAGCCGATTATAATATGTTACTTCTGTTTCCAAGATAACCACATCAACGGATGTGGCTCCGCGATTTATAGCTTCTTCAATGGGAACCATGCTGCCAAAACCACCATCGGCATATTCACACCCATCCTTTTTTACTAAGCTCATAAATGGAGTATAATTTGACGAAATCCAAATCCAGTCTAGAAAATCCCGATACTCAAAATCATTGATTGATTTGTATTCCACTTGATTCAATGAAAGGTTCGAAACCGTTACAACAACTTCTTTTTCTGAAGATTTCAAATTGTTGAATTCAATTTCGGTAAGTGCTTTTTCAATAAGCTTTCGAAGGTTTAAACTTTCGCCAAAGGTTTTTTTTCCTTTTAAAAAATTTTTTAAAACGGTAATATGATCAATCGCGATTTGTTTTCCACCAAACTTATCTTTCTTAATAATAAATGGGCAACTATTGAAAATACTATCTTGGTTAACAGAAGTATATATCTGTTTAATTTTTTCAATCTTGTCCAGCGCTAAATGTGAGATTAACAAACTACCCGTGGAAGTACCTACAAAAAGATCGTAATTATGATGAAGTTCTTTAATTAAATACTGAGCTACGCCACCTGCAAATGCACCTTTACTCCCTCCTCCAGAAATAACTAACGCTCTCATTATTTTATGATTGAATTTATATAATTGGCAGCTTTATCAGAAACCTGTCTTCCCAAAACCTGTATCTGCTCGCAGTATTTTTTGTCTTGAATTAGATTATTCAACATTTCTTTCGAAGGTTTTGAAAAACGCCATGTCGGGTGCACACAGGCTTCAGCTAAATTTTTGAGTGTTTCCAAATCCCACAGCTGAAGTTCGTTTACATACTCAAAAGCCTTTTCACGGATTTCAAAACTATATGCTGTGGAAGTGTAATTTTTAAGTTCTTTTAAATAATTTTCCTTTTCAGCATTTTCATAACCCTCTGTAATCAATGCTAAAGTTAACCAAATTTGCCTGATGTTTTTATTCTGAAAACCTTCAATACCTTTTGTTTGGTTTAAATATTTCGTTCGATTTTCTGGAAATTGCATCCATAATTGATAGAGTGCGGTCTCCAATGTAACGTAGGAATCGTCATCTAAAAGACTTTCATATTCCTTTTGAAGTTCTTTTGGAATGGTTTGCAATGAAAGCGCTACCGCCTGCCTAACATAAAGGTTACCGCTTTCTAGCGCATTTTTGTAAAGTGGGAGTGTTTCAGAAATTGGTTCATCAACCAATTGATACACCGCTTCCTGCCCTATAAAATCATTGGGGAAAGTAAGCGCGGTCTTCAATTGCATTTTTTTATCCGCCAAAGGCGTTGCCCGAAGCGCGGATACTTCAAAATACTTTTTTATAAACGAAGACTTTAAAAGGGATTGATAGGCTTCTTCACTTTGAAAAGCACTTTGTTGCAACCAATCCTTCTCAAAATCTGAAATATCAATTTGTGAAACTGCTTTTACTTCGTTCAAAAAATCTGCAGTGGATACATTTCTGAATTTATATTTTTCCAAATAATTTTTGATTGCTGTTTTAAAAGCTTCATCCCCTACTTTTTCCCGTAAAATATGTAATGCCCAAGCGCCTTTTTGATAAAACGTAAGCGAACTTGCTTTTGGATTCAAAAGTGATTCACCTTTACCTTCATCACTTGCAGCCTTTAATTGCTCAGCGGTTTGGTACAATTGCCAGTAATAATAATCTTCGCCAAAAATATCTCTTTCTGCAAGCAAAGCATAATAAGTTGCGAAACCTTCCTGGAGCCAATGATCCTCGCTTGCTTTTTCTGTAACCATATCACCAAACCATTGATGGGCTAACTCGTGGGCGTTTACGTTTACATAATTTCTGTCGTTAAATCCTATAGTGTCAACCATAAACGCTTCAGAAAAAAAAGTAGCGGTTGTGTTTTCCATTCCGGCATACAGAAAATCCCGAACGGGAACTTGCTTGTAGTTTTGCCAGGAATATGGATATCCAATCTCTGTTTCCAAAAAGTCAAAAATCTGTTTGCTGTAACGGTATGTGGGTTCTACTTTTAGTGAATCTGAAGGTTTATAATACAATTCAATAGGAGTTCCGGAATTTGAGAAAAGTTCTTTATTGTCAAAATCACCCACGGCGAAAGCTACTAAATAGCTGGGCATCGGTTCTTTCATATCAAAGTATGAATATTTTTGCCCATCCCGTTCCTCAGATTTCAGGAGCTTTCCATTCGCTATTACAGTTTTGTTTTCTGGTGAAATTACAGTCAAATCAAATTCAACTTTGTCATTTACGTCATCGATACTGGGCAACCAGTGCGATGTATATTTACCTTGACCTTGCGTCCAGGTTTCGTTTCCAAAGAAATATAGCGTTTGTTTTGGATATGCTTCATACGTGAAAAATGCAGTATATGTTTTTCCGGCTTCGAAATTATCCAAAAGCCAAATTTTGTCGTTTTCAGCTTTTACAACAATACCCTCCAAAGCAAAACTAACAACCTTCATATTTTTAGCATCTAAATAAATAGAATCAGTTCTCTGAAGTACTTTAAAAGAACATTTTACAGTTCCTTTAATACTCTTTTCAGCAGAACTAGGGCTTACCGTCGCATTGATCTTCAAAAAATCTACAACATTCGTTTGCTGTGCAAATACCGTAAAACCTGTAAAAAGAAATATAAAAAGAAACTTGTTCATTTTAGTGAAGGACAATTTAATTAGCGAAAGCAAATTACAAATTTTCAACCAATGAGATTCCTGCCTACGCAGGAATTAAGTATTTTCGTTTTATGAATGCCAATTTTCTTCAAACTCCAATAGATTATCTTAAAGGCGTCGGTCCAAACAGGGCAGATTTGCTGAAAAAAGAGCTCGGTATTCATACATTTCAGGATTTGTTGAATCTTTTTCCTAATAGATATCTGGACCGCACACAGTATTATAAAATTGCGCAATTGCAGCAAACCAATGCGGAAGTTCAGATTATTGGGAAAATCACACATATAAAAACTGTAGAACAAAAACGGGGAAAACGGCTGGTTGCAACTTTTATTGACGAAACTGGAACAATTGAATTGGTTTGGTTTCGCGGTCAAAAATGGATTCGGGAAAATTTAAAACTGAATGTTCCCTATGTAATCTTCGGAAAAACGAATTACTTCAACAACAGTTTTTCCATGCCACATCCTGAAATGGAATTACTCGATGCGCACGAAAAAAGTATCCGTTCTGCCATGCAGCCTGTGTATCCTTCCACAGAAAAATTGGGGAACAGCGGCATCACAAATCGGGTGATAAATGGACTGATGCAACAGCTGTTTTTGGAGAGTAAAAATGCCTTCGCCGAAACCCTCTCAAAAACACTTTTGGAACAGCTAAAATTGGTATCAAAAGAGGAGGCGCTTTTCAACATACATTTTCCGAAAAGTCAAGCCCATTTAGCACGTGCACAATACCGATTAAAGTTTGAAGAATTGTTCTACATTCAACTTCAATTAATTCGAAAAAATCTCATCCATAAATCGAAAATTAAGGGGTATACTTTTGATAAAATTGGACATAATTTTAACACCTTTTTTTCGGAACACTTACCCTTCGAATTGACCGAGGCACAGAAGCGCGTGATTAAAGAAATTCGCAACGATTTGGGAAGCAATGCACAAATGAACCGTCTTTTGCAAGGCGATGTGGGTTCTGGGAAGACCATAGTGGCACTAATGTCAATGTTAATAGCACTTGACAATGGTTTTCAAGCCTGTTTAATGGCTCCGACTGAAATTTTGTCAGTACAGCACTATAATGGCTTGGTTGAATTATGTAATAAACTGAATACCAGCATTGAATTATTAACAGGTTCAACTAAAACTTCAAAGCGTAGGGAAATCCATGAAAAACTGGAAAGTGGTGAATTGGATATCCTAATTGGCACCCATGCGCTGCTCGAAGATAAGGTGAAATTTAAAAACCTGGGGCTTGCAATTGTGGATGAACAACACCGTTTTGGAGTGGAACAACGCAGCAAATTATGGCACAAAAACGAGTACCCTCCACACATACTTGTAATGACCGCTACCCCCATCCCCCGCACCCTCGCCATGAGCATTTATGGCGATCTCGATATTAGCGTAATTGACGAACTTCCACCGGGCAGAAAAGACATCAAAACCGTGCATCGTTTTGACGCAAATAGATTGAAAGTTTTTCGCTTTATAAAAGACGAAATTTCCAAGGGCAGACAGGTGTATATTGTGTACCCTTTGATACAGGAAAGTGAGACGATGGACTACAAAGATTTGATGGACGGATACGAGAGTATTGTGCGTGAATTCCCCCCGAATGGTTCGGGCCCAAATTATCAAGTTTCTATTGTTCACGGACAAATGAAACCTGCAGATAAAGAGTATGAAATGAACCGTTTCATTAAAGGTGAAACACAAATTATGGTCGCAACTACGGTTATTGAAGTGGGCGTAAATGTTCCAAACGCTAGTGTGATGATTATTGAAAGTGCGGAACGCTTCGGCTTATCGCAGTTGCACCAGTTACGCGGAAGGGTTGGCCGTGGTGCCGAACAAAGTTATTGCATACTAATGACCAGCCATAAACTTTCCGCAGACGCCAAAACCCGATTGGAAACTATGGTTAAAACCAGCGACGGTTTTGAAATTGCCGAAGTGGACCTAAAACTGAGAGGTCCGGGCGATATGATGGGTACCCAACAAAGCGGGGTGCTCAACCTTCGCATTGCAGATATAATAAAGGACTCTGAAATATTGAAGATTGCCCGAAGCTATGCCGTGCAGACCCTAAAAGCTGATCCTAATCTTTCTTCCGAAGAAAACAGCGCTATAAAAAAAACCTATGCACAGCTTGTTAAGTATCGTAATATTTGGAATTATATTTCTTAGCCTAGCAACCAAACTTTTAAAAATAAAGATATTTCCTTTAAAAAATTAATACGGGGTGAAGGTGCTGATGTCTAATAAAATTATAGTATATTACTACTATTGTAAACCTACTTACTAAAACTGCTACACCATTTCGCTTCGCTCGTGTCGTGTGCATTTTCTATTAGGTTTCTATTTGCAAAATAGGCGCTTGAATCACGCTACTAATCATCTAAAAACCTCGTTAAAGAACATATGGAACAAACTGAATTCTTAGAAAAGAATATATTTATTGATTTGAAAAATTTGAATGACGGACCAGACAAAGAGACCGTTCAAGTTTTTTCGGAGTCAGATTTTGATACCGTTCTTCAACGTGTTGAACATTTTGGAATTGGAGTGTATGGCATTACTGCTTGGCAAAATGGTGAAGTCTCTGAGGTTGCCGCACACGATGATTTTAAAAAGAAAGCTACGGACCCAAAATGGTATAAAAAAGCATTTTTGACGTTTAAATCACGTCAACCTGGACTTTCTTATTCCTCAACCTATAAAGTTTCAAATAAACTTTTAATAAAACATAACACTTCGAGTGACGAAGAACAGAGCTAAAAAAACTCCTAATCATACTTTTAGCCAGTTTTATTCCTTGCTTTGTTTTTCCATTTTACCTTAAACCGCACGCCAACCGTCCTATAAATTTTCTTGCCAATTAAATTACTTATCTGTACTTTTAAGTTATGACAGAAGCCGCTATAGAAGAAGAGAAAAAAGAGCTCGCAAAGCAATATAAACAATTGCTCAAAATCAGTTATCGCACACTCAGTTCCGATGACAAAAAGCTGATTAGAAGTGCGTTCGACCTTGCCGTTGACGCCCATAAAGAGCAACGCCGCAAAAGTGGCGAAGCTTATATTTTTCACCCAATAGCCGTAGCAAAAATTGTTGCAGCAGAGATTGGTTTGGACGCTACCTCTATAGCCGCAGCACTTTTGCATGATGTGGTTGAGGACACATCCTATACATTAGATGATATTGAGGACATGTTCGGCACCGCCGTAGCGCGCATTGTAGATGGCCTTACCAAGATTGCCCACATCAACATGTCCGAAGATGTTTCCATGCAAGCGGAAAATTTCCGAAAAATGCTACTTACGCTTAATGAGGACATTCGCGTGATCATCATTAAAATCGCTGACCGATTGCACAATATGCAAACGATGGACAGCATGCCGCCGGACAAACAACGGAAAATAGCTTCGGAAACGCTTTATATTTATGCCCCACTCGCCCACCGTATTGGGCTTTATAACATAAAAACCGAATTGGAGGATTTGGGGCTTAAATTCACAGAACCAGAAGTATATGCAGATATTTTAGGCCGAATAAAAGAAAGTAAGGAAGAACAAGATGCATATATTGAAGCTTTCAACAAAGTGATAAAAAATTCGTTGGATGCTGAGGATTTAAAATATGAAATTAAAGGTCGCCCAAAATCCATATTTTCCATCCGAAGAAAAATGCTTGCCCAGAATGTGAGCTTTGACGAGGTTTATGACAAATTTGCCGTGCGTATCATTTACAAAAGCACCCCCGAAAATGAAAAATTCTTCGCCTGGAAAATATATTCTATTGTAACCGATCACTTCCGTCCAAACCCAATTAGATTACGCGACTGGATCTCTTCCCCAAAATCTACTGGATACGAAGCCCTGCACATTACTGTTATGGGACCAAAAGGAAGATGGGTAGAAGTACAGATTCGCAGTGAGCGAATGAACGAGATTGCAGAAAAAGGTTTCGCAGCGCATTACAAATATAAAAACAAAGAAAAGGATGACGGCGGTCTTGAAAACTGGCTAAACAAACTCCAGGATACACTTGAAAATTCAGAAATAAGTGCAGTTGATTTTGTAGAGGAATTCAAATTGAACCTTTATGCAAAGGAGATTTTTGTATTTACGCCAAAAGGGGATTTGTATTCCCTTCCCAAAGGAGCGACAGCACTGGACTTTGCATTTCACATTCACACCGAAATTGGAATGCACACCCGTGGTACAAAAGTGAACGGAAAATTGGTGCCGCTAAGTCACGAATTAAAAAGTGGTGACCAAGTGGAGGTAATTACTTCGGAAAATGCAAAACCTACTGCAAACTGGTTAAATTATGCAACAACAGGTAGAGCACGGTCCAAAATTAAATCTTCCTTAAAAGACGAAAAGAAACAGCTCGCCGAAGAAGGAAAAGTTATTTTGGCTCGTAAACTAAAGTCATTAAAACTCAATCTGGACGAAAGCCTGCTCAACCAATTGGTGGTTTTCTTTAAAGTAAAAACCAGTCTTGACCTTTATTATCGTGTGGGAGCCGGAATTATCGATAATCAAAAACTAAAGGATTTTGCCGCTTCGCGAAGTAATGCTTTTATCAGTTTCTTCAAAAATAGAATCCGAAAGCCAGACAAGCCCGAAGATGTTAATAAGGAAGAAATAACTGAAAAGTTTGACCAATTGGTTTTCGGAAAAAACGAAGACAAGTTGGAGTATAAAATGGCCCATTGTTGCAACCCCATTCCCGGTGATGATGTTTTCGGGTTTGTAACGGTGAATGAAGGTATAAAAGTTCATAAGACCAACTGTCCGAACGCGCTGCAGCTTCAAAGCAATTACAGCTACCGCGTTATGCCGGCGAAGTGGATAGACTCTACACAACGTGAATTTAAAGCAAACCTTACCATTAGCGGAATAGACACCATCGGTTTAGTGAACGAAGTGACAAAGGTCATTTCCAACAATCTACACATAGACATGAAAAGTGTCCACTTTGACAGTAATGACGGGGTTTTTACGGGGAAAATTGTTGTTGTCGTTAAAAACAAATCCATTTTGAATAACCTAGTTGACAATATCAAAAAAATAAACGGAATTGATAAAGTTACCAGAGTGTAAAATTTAAGTAACTTTGCAACCCTATTATGAGTTCAAAAACAGAAATACATAACCAAGAGATTGTAAAGAACGTTTTCACTGGTTTTCTTGAGGAAAAAGGACACCGTAAAACGCCTGAACGTTACGCTATTCTTCAGGAAATTTATGACCACGACGACCATTTTGATATTGAGTCGCTGTACATAAACATGAAGAACAAAAATTACCGCGTTAGCCGAGCAACTCTTTACAATACTATTGAATTGCTTTTGGAATGTGGCCTAGTGCGTAAGCATCAATTTGGCCAAAACCAAGCACATTACGAAAAATCATATTTTGATCGCAATCACGACCACGTGATACTCGCGGATGGAGAGGTGATTGAGTTTTGTGACCCGCGAATACACAGCATAAAAAAAACCATAGAAGAGGTTTTTAATATTGAAATAACCAACCATTCACTTTATTTCTACGGAAATAAAAAAACTGCCGCAAATTCTGATGCGGAAAATTCTTAACTAATTATGGCAGTAGACTTACTACTTGGATTACAATGGGGCGACGAAGGCAAGGGAAAAATTGTTGACGTACTCACAAAAAATTATGACATAATCGCACGTTTTCAGGGCGGACCCAATGCTGGGCACACTTTGGAGTTTGACGGAATAAAACACGTTTTAAGAACCATTCCTTCTGGAATTTTTCATAAAAATTCCATGAATGTAATTGGAAACGGTGTAGTAATAGATCCCGTAGTATTTGTGAAAGAGCTAGAAGCATTGGATAAATATAATTTAGATTACAAGAAAAATCTTATACTTTCCAGAAAAGCTCATGTTATTTTGCCAACACATCGTTTGCTAGACGCAGCTTCGGAAGCATCTAAAGGAAAAGCCAAAATTGGTTCCACCTTAAAAGGAATTGGTCCGACTTATATGGATAAAACTGGGCGTAATGGAATTCGATTGGGCGATTTAGAACTTGAAAACTGGCAAGATAAATACCGAGCTTTAGCAGATAAGCATGAGGCGATGATTGCATTTTACAATGTAGATGTGCAATATGATTTGGCAGATCTTGAAGCTGAATTTTTCGCTGCTGTTGAAACATTGAAAAAACTTACTTTTATTGATAGTGAAGAATATCTACACCAAGCGCAGAAAGAAGGAAAAACTATCTTGGCCGAAGGCGCTCAGGGTTCGTTATTAGATATCGATTTTGGAACGTATCCTTTTGTAACATCATCAAACACAACTGCAGCTGGAGCTTGTACAGGTTTGGGAGTACCTCCAAACAAAGTAAAAGATGTCTTCGGAATTTTTAAAGCATACACCACCCGCGTGGGTAGTGGCCCCTTCCCTACTGAACTTTTTGATGAGGACGGTGAAAAAATGGCAAAAGTTGGAAATGAATTTGGCGCTGTAACTGGTCGTCCGCGTCGTTGTGGCTGGTTGGATTTGGTAGCACTTCGCTACGCTGTTCAAGTAAATGGAGTTACACAATTAATCATGATGAAAGCTGATGTTTTAAGTGGTTTTGAAACACTAAAAGTCTGTACTGCATATAATTATAAAGGCAAAACAATCCATCATTTGCCGTATAATATTGAAGCTGAAAACGTAACGCCAATCTTCACCGAAATGAAAGGCTGGAACGCAGATTTAACCAAAATGAGCGAAGCTTCCCAATTGCCAAAGACATTGAATGACTATATCGATTTTCTTGAAAAAGAGCTGGAAGTGCCTATTAAAATCGTTTCCGTAGGACCAGATAGAAAGCAGACCATTCATAGGTAATCAATTTTTTGGTGGTATTTTCGTTACAAATGACAAATAATCTTTTTTTGAAAATATCAACTTTCATACCTGCAATCCTACTTTTTTTCTTCGGAATAAATCTTTCCGCACAGGAAAAACAAAAAGTGGACATACAGTCTGGTTACCTTGAAATACGACCTGAATTTCCCGATGCCGCCATTTATACCAAAGACGAAAGCGGACAAGTTTACATTGTTCACGAAGGGGTGGAAATGTGGTGCGATCAAGCCTTTGTTTATCTAAAAAGCAATTTTGTAAAGGCTTACGGTGATGTGCGAATCACGCAAGGTGATACCGTTTCGATGAATAGCAAATATGCTGAATACAATGGTAATACGCAATTTGCTTTTGCCAGTGGCGATGTGGTTTTAACCGAGCCAAAAACAACACTCAAAACAGATACACTTTATTTCGATAGGATAAAGCAGCAAGCCTATTACAGAACTGGCGGAACCGTCCGCGATACGGCAAGTGTTTTGACCAGTCGTTCTGGTAGATATTTCGCTGAAAGTAAAAAATATCAGTTTCTTCAAAATGTAAAAATTGTTAATCCAAAATATACTGTAAATAGCAATCAGCTCGATTTTTATTCAGAAAGTGGAGCTGCATATCTCTACGGCCCTTCAACTATAGTGAGTGAAACAAGCACTGTTTATTGCGAACGCGGTTATTACGATACACGTGGTGATACGGGGTATTTCGTAAAAAATTCAAAAGTGGATTATAATAACCGAACACTTTACGGCGACAGTATTTATTTTGACAGAAATAAAAGCTTTGCCTCGGCCACCAACAATATTCGGGTACTGGACACTATTAATAAAAGTGTAATCCGCGGGCATTACGCTGAAGTTTTTAGGGAAAAAGATTCAGTTTTTATTACAAAAAGAGCCGTTGCCATTACTGTTCGCGATGGTGATTCCATTTATGTGCATGCCGATACACTACAGGTAACCGGAAAACCCGATGACAGAATAGTAAAAGGATTTTACCGCGCGAGGCTTTTTAAGCCTGGAAAACTTGGAGACGATCCTACCAGCGGAAAGTGCGATTCCATTTATGTAAACCAAAAAAGGGGCATTACAAAATTGTTGCGCAATCCTGTTTTATGGAGCGGCGAAAACCAAATGATTGGCGATACCATCCATATTCTTTCCGATACTATTACTGATAAACTTGATACTCTGAAAGTTTTTAACAACGCCTTTTTAGTTCAAAAAGATAGCCTAGGCTTTAACCAAGTGAAAGGAGAAAGCCTAATTGGCCTTTTCACGAACAATGAATTGGACACCGTAAACATTAATAAAAATGCGCAAGTAATTTATTATTCACGAAACGATAATGATGAGTTAGTGGGCATTAATAACACTGTTTCAAGTTCAATTCAAATGTATTTGGAAGAGCAAAAGATTACAGGAATACGCTTTATAAAAAAAGCAACAGGAAAAGTATATCCGCCCTCCATGCTACCCGAAAATGCGCGTTTATTACCAGGTTTTCAGTGGCGTGGTGAAGAGCGATTGTATTCTGTGGAAGATTTGTTTAAAGGAAAACCAGCTCCAGTACTTCCTAAAATAATGGGAATTCCTTTACCTAATGACGAAGGTGATTTTTTTGAAGACATTCCTGAAGACGACATTCAGCTTCCTAAAGAATCAAAACTAAGTCCTAAAGATTTACAAAACAGACCGAACGATCCAAAGCCTGAAACTATGGAGAGTGAGGCGAAACGGGACTCTATTCAACAGAAAAAGAACGATTCCATTCAAACCGGAAACTAATGAAGGAAGATTTTTTTAAGCACCAAGCGCAAACAACTCCGTATCCGTTAGCGATAGAAGTTTCGCACGCCATCGGAAGTTATATTTTTGACACCTCAGGGAAAAAGCACCTCGATTTTGTTGCTGGAGTTTCTGCTTGTACGCTTGGCCATTGCCATCCAAGAGTGGTTTCAGCAATAAAAAATCAGACGGAAAAATATTTGCACGTAATGGTTTACGGCGAATATATCCAAGAGCCTGCTGTGGACCTTACAAAATTACTGGCCGAAAATCTTCCGAAAAATTTAAACACTACCTATTTGGTAAACAGTGGCACCGAAGCCATTGAGGGAGCCTTAAAGCTTGCGCGCCGCGCAACTGGAAGAACCCAGCTTTTATATGCAAATAACGCTTATCATGGCAATACTATGGGGGCTATGAGCGTAATGGGTTACGAAGAAAGAAAACATGCTTTTAAACCTTTGGTTCCTGATTGTTTCCCCGTAACATTCAACAGTAAAGAAGATCTTCAAAAAATAACTTTGGAAACTGCTGCTATTATTTTGGAAACCATTCAGGGTGGTGCAGGCTTTATTCAACCAGAGAATGATTATTTAAAAAAAGTTCGCCAGCGCTGTGATGAAACTGGAACCCTTTTGATTTTAGATGAAATCCAGCCTGGATTTGGAAGAACTGGAAAACTTTTCGCCTTTCAACATTTCGGAATAGTCCCAGATATTTTGGTAATGGGAAAAGGAATGGGCGGTGGAATGCCTATTGGTGCTTTTACTGCTTCGAAAGAAGTTATGGCATTACTTCAGGATAATCCAAAACTCGGTCATATCACTACTTTTGGTGGAAATCCAGTGATTGCAGCAGCAGCTTTGGCAACGCTTAAGGAAATAACGGAAACAGATATTATTGAACAAACTCTTCAAAAAGAAAAACTTTTCAGAAAGCTTCTCAAACACCCATTAATTAAGGAAGTCCGTGGAAGGGGTTTGATGCTAGCAGCAATATTAGAAACTCCCGAGATTGCTTCCGAAGTAATTCTTGCCTGTAAAGACCACGGATTGGTACTTTTTTGGCTACTTTTTGAGGGGCGCGCAATCCGAATTACACCACCCCTGACAATAAGCAATGACGAAATTGCAGAAGGTTGCAAAATACTGCAAAACGTTTTAAATCGCGTCAAAAGTGATTAATTCTGCGCAAACCCTTTAATAATAGAGGTTTATGAATTGTATTTCTGTTGATAAGTCCGTTAACAAGAAAGGCGGCATAACTATTGAACTTATTTTTACATTATTATCTTTAAAATAGAAGAAACCGTTAAACCGTGCGTATGCAATTAAGTTCAAACGAGCATAACAACTTCTCACTTGAAAGATTCGAATCTATGCTGAAAACCAACAGCGTTCTTTTTTTCGACTCAGAGGAATTTGAAGAGATAGTGCACCACTACCTTGAAAACGGAAAGATTGCACTAGCTAAAAAAGCTACAAAGCTAGGACTGGAACAACATCCAACTTCCACAAACCTTAAGCTTTTCCAAATAGAAATGTACATTTTTGAAAACAAATTAGACGTCGCTGACGAACTTTTGGATGCATTGTACCTTTTAGAGCAAAGTAACGAAGAGATATACATACAGAAAGCAAATATTTTTTCACGCCGCGATAAGCATAAAGAAGCAATCCAACTTTTGGAACAAGCATTAGAAATAACTGATGACGAAGCTGACGTGCTGTCACTATTGGGAATGGAATATCTCTTTATGGAAGACTATGAAAATGCCAAATACTATTTTATGAAGTGTTTGGAAGAGGATGAAGAAGATTATTCCGCTCTTTACAACATTATTTACTGCTTTGAATATCTTGACGAATATGAAGCAGCCATTGACTACTTGAACGATTTTCTCAACAAAAACCCCTACTGCGAAGTGGCTTGGCACCAAGTTGGGAAACAATATTATGAGCTTAAAGATTACAAAAAGGCCCTTGCAGCTTTTGATTTTGCAATAATAAGTGATGACCGCTTTATAGGTGCTTATCTTGAAAAAGGAAAAGTGCTTGAAAAAATGAAAAAATACGAGGAAGCTATTGAAAGCTACTCAATAACTTTAGGTTTAGACGATCCAACTTCATACGCTTTGTTGCGGATGGGGAAATGCTACGAAAAACTTGGGAATGCCGAAATGGCGATTCAATTTTATTCAAAATGTGTTGAGGAAGATACCTTATTAGACAAAGGCTGGATTGCCATTACAGATTTCTACATCAAAAGTAAGCAATTTCAGAAAGCTCTTTATTACATAGAAAAAGCCATCAATATTGACAGTGAAAATGTGCTTTATTGGAAACGATACGCAAAAATCAATAATAAGCTGAATCATTTTGAAGAAGCGGAAGTAGGTTATAGAAAAGCGCTGGAACTGGGTAATTACGAACTTGAATCTTGGCTTACACGCGGTGACATTCTTACCAATCTAGGTGAATATGAAGCAGCGGTTAATAATTTTAACCAAGCCCTGGAGTTCTATCCTGAACACGCCGAACTAGAATATCGCCTTTCAGGTCTGTATTACTCCTTAAATGAATTTGACAAAGGTGCTTTTCATTTAAAAAACGCACTGAAAGCAGAACCCGAATATTTAATGATAATCGAGGAACTCTTTCCGCTGGTCTATCAACTAAAGAAGGTTAAAGAAATAATAGGACAGCACAAAAATCCTTCACTTTAATTTATGTATTTTTGGGGTTTTAGTAAACTAATCTTATGCCTCAAAGAAATTTTTTTCAATATCTAACAGTAACTGCTAAAGGCCTTGCCATGGGTGCTGCAGACGTTGTTCCAGGAGTTTCTGGAGGAACGATTGCCTTCATTTCAGGCATCTATGAGGAACTAATTGAAACCATCCACAACATTGACTTTGGATTTTTTAAAATCTGGAAAAAGGAAGGCTTTCTAAAGGCTTGGAAAGACTATAACCTCTCTTTTTTATTAGCTCTTTTTTCAGGTATTTTCATAAGTATCATCTCTTTGGCAAAGTTGATTACGTGGCTTCTAGAAGTGTATCCTATTATGGTTTGGTCCTTTTTCTTTGGTTTAGTTATCGCAAGTATTGTATATGTGGGAAGACAAATTACTAGTTGGCGTGTATCGGTTGTGGTTGTTTTAACTATCGCTTCATTTCTTTCTTATTTAATAACAATTGCAGACCCCATAGGTTCACCAGAAAGTACTTGGTTTCTTTTTCTTGCAGGTTTTGTGGCAATTATCGCAATGATACTTCCAGGCATTTCAGGAGCTTTTATTCTGTTACTCTTGGGGGCATATACAACCGTTATTGGCATTGTAACTCAGTTGAGTGAAGGAATTACAACTTTAAATAGTTCCCTTTTTTTAAGCGCGTTCGGAAAGCTTTTAATTTTCGCAATAGGCGCTATTTTAGGGTTAAAAATGTTTTCACGAATTTTGAACTGGATGTTTAAACATCACAAAAATTTAACACTTGCCGTGCTAACTGGTTTTATGGTTGGTGCGTTAAACAAAATTTGGCCTTGGAAAGAGGTTTTACAATACAGAATGAACCATGCTGGAGCTAAAATCCCTTTCATTGAACGGAGTATTCTTCCTCAAAATTATGAAGGTAACCCACAAGTTTTATATGCAGTGATTTTTGCAACCATAGGCTTTTTGACAATTTTTTTATTGGAGAGAATTGCCGTAAAAAAAGTTGCAGCAAATAGCGACAGCTAGTATTCTGAATACCACATTAACTTATAACTATTATAAAAATCCGTGTACGAAAATCGTTCCTTTTCCGATAAAACCTGGCTGGTTCTAAAAGGACTGGGAATGGGCGCTGCCAATAAAGTACCTGGCGTATCAGGTGGCGTAGTGGCTTTTGTTGCAGGATTTTATGAGGAATTTATTTATTCGCTTCAAAAAGTAAACAGGAAAGCTTTTAAACTTTTGATTGATGGCCGTTTTAAAAGTTTTTACAGGTATACCAACGGACAGTTTTTAAGCTTGCTCATTTTGGGGATGATTATTAGTTATTTCAGTATTTCCAAGATTCTAGATTATCTGATTGACCATTACGAACTCTATGTTTGGAGTGGTTTCTTTGGAATGATTATCGGCTCCATTTACTTTATCGCCAAGGATTTTGGAGATTGGAATCGAAAATACGCTGCCTACTTATTATGTGGCGTCATCGCTGGCGTGGCCATTAGTTTTTTGGAACCCGCAAAGGAAAACAGCAATCTCTTTTTTGTCTTTTTCTGCGGTATTATTAGTGTTTCAGGAATGACACTTCCTGGCCTCTCTGGTTCTTTTATACTGATACTTTTTGGAAATTATGTACTCTTATTGGTAGACTCTGTAAATGCGCTATTTGATACGTTTGCCAATATCTTTCAATGGGATTTCAGTTGGGTTTATGATCCAGAACGCATTGAACTTTTAAAGGTCTTGGCCGTTTTTTCGTTAGGTTCATTGGTAGGTTTAGTTTCGCTTTCACACCTTTTAGCATATGTATTAAAACGTTTCAAAAAAGCTACATATGCAGTTATCATTGGGTTTATCGCAGGTTCGTTGGGTGTGGTATGGCCTTGGAAAGAAAAAAAATATATTTTGGACGCGATGGGCGAAATTCGCATTGATGCCAATGGAAGGGAAATCATTTCGGGATATGAACGATACTTTCCATCCAACTTTGGCACAGAAACTATTATGGCAATCCTATTTATTATTATTGGCGTACTGATAGTTTTAAGTCTAGATTGGTACGACAACTACAAAAAGAAACACCGTGTCTAAATTTGGACTTATAGGAAAAAACATTAGCTATTCATTTTCAAAATCTTTCTTTTCTGAAAAATTTGAAAAGGAAAATCTACCACACTCCTATGAAAACTTTGATATTCCCGCAATTGAATCGTTTTTGGAAATACTTTCAGAGACTACTAATTTAAAAGGCTTAAACGTAACCATCCCCTATAAAGAAGAAATAATTCCGTTGCTTAATAATTTGGAAGAAGAAGCAAAAAAAATAGGCGCTGTAAACACAATTAAAATTTCAGAAGACAGAAAAACCACTGGCTATAACACCGACCATTATGGCTTTCAAAAAGCGCTTGAAGCCTTTATGCCGCTTCAAAAAAAAACTGCACTTATTTTAGGTACTGGAGGAGCGTCAAAAGCCGTTGCGTATTCACTCAAAAACTTAGGTTTTGAGTTTAAATTTGTAAGTCGGAAGCAAGATTCCAAAACGATAAACTATGAAACGCTAGACAAATCAATTATTAAAAATCATTTGCTCATCATTAACTGCACTCCTTTGGGAACCTTTCCAAATATTACAGATTGCCCACCCATTCCCTATCAATTTCTAACAAAAGACCACTTACTTTTCGATTTAATCTACAATCCCGCTGAGACTGAATTTTTAAAAAGGGGAAGAAACCAAGGCGCACAAACAAGTAACGGGTTGAAGATGTTAGAACTGCAGGCTGAAAAAGCTTGGCAAATATGGAATTCATAAAATTTGCATAAAAACTTTCAAAAAAACGCCGTGTGCTTTGCCAGTTGCACAGTTGTTAGTATATTGACCCTCTAAGAAAAATGAACCTAAACATTGAAACAAATGTCAGACGAAAAACTGCCTCAGGAAGAAAACGAAAAAGAAATTCCAACCAACGAATCCACAGAAGAAATAAATACTGTTTCTGAAACCCCGGTTAAAGAAAACAATATTGAAGTTGAGGAAGTTCAAGAAGAAAAGAATGATGCTGAAAAAGATCTAGAAAACACTTCAGTCGCCGAAAAAAAACCCGAGGACGAAATTAGTGTGGAAGAAGCAATGATTGCTGAAAAGGAATCGATTAAAGAGAAAGAAACTGCTGAAACCATTGTTGAAGAAAAGGATGAAGTCTCTGAAGACGATGAAGAGGAAGAGGAAGAAGTAGCATCATCAGAAGATGAGGAGGAAGATGAAGAACATGAGGAAAAGGCACAAAAAGATTATAGCACACTTTCCGAAAAGGAATTAGTTACTGAACTCGACAAACTCCTAAAAACTAAAAAAATTCAGGAGTTAAAACACGATGTAGAGGAAATACGCGCTGAGTTCAACAACAAATTCAATGAAGAGCTGGAACATAAAAAAGAAGAATTTCTAGCAGAGGGTGGAAATATCATTGACTTCCACTACACTACTCCGCTAAAGAAAGAGTTCAACTCACTTTATTTTGATTATAAAGAGAAACGAAACAATCATTATAAAAACCTTAAAAAAGACCTACAATCAAATTTAGATAAACGCTGGGAGCTTATCGAAGAACTGAAAAGCCTTTTGAGTGCCGAGGAAAATATTAATACTACCTACAAGCACTTTAAGGATATACAAGAAAAATGGCACGTTGCCGGTGCTATTCCTAGGGACAAATACAATACAGTTTGGAATACCTATCATCACCATGTTGAAAACTTTTATGATTTTCTTCATTTAAACAGAGAGTTTCGAGATCTAGATTTTAAACACAACCTTGACGCAAAACTTAAACTAATAACCCGCGCCGAAGAACTTGGGCAAGAAGAAGACATAAACAAAGCCTTCCGAGAGCTACAGATGCTTCATAAAATGTGGAAAGAAGATATTGGCCCTGTTGCCAAAGAATATCGCGATGAAGTATGGGACAAATTCAGTGATGCAACAAAAATAATCCACGACAAGCGCCAAGATCAATTGGCTGAGATGGAAAAAGATTTTGAGGCCAATTTAGAAAAGAAGAATCAAATTATTGAAGACATTAAAAAAGCAACTGAAGAAGCCAAGCCAAGCCACCAAGGCTGGCAGAACGCCATCAAAAAAGTGCAGGAGCTTCGGGATGCTTTTTTCAATACCGGAAGAGTTCCACGAGCAAACAATAAAGAGACCTGGAAAGGGTTTAAAGATGCTACGGGTAACTTCAACCATCAAAAAAATAGTTTCTATAAAAACCAGAAAAAAGAACAATATACCAATCTGGAAAAGAAACGTGAGCTAATAAAAATTGCAGAAGAAAACAAAGACAGCGAAGATTTTGACGCCACAACCCAATTGATGAAAAAAATCCAGAATGACTGGAAAAGCATTGGTCACGTGCCCCGAAAGGATAGCGATAAAATTTGGAAACAATTTAAAAAAGCTTGTAACCATTACTTTGACAGATTACACGCGCAAAAAAATGAAGCCAATAAAGAAGAAATGGTTCATTTCGAATCCAAACAGCAAATGCTGGATAAACTTTCATCATTTGAATTAAGCGGTGACCACAAAGCCGATGTGAAAGCTATTAAAGAATACATAACAGCTTGGAAAGAAATTGGCCGTGTGCCATACAACAAACGAAATATTGAACAGAAGTTCAATAAAACATTGGATGGTCTTTTTTCTAAGCTTGACTTGGGTAAAAAGGAATCAGAGCTCATCAAGTTTGACAACAAGTTGAATACACTTGTAAATCGTGAAGATGATCGCAAGCTGCAGAACGAGCATTTCTTCATTTCGAAAAAGATTGATGAAACAAAAGATGAAATTCGCCAATTGGAAAACAACTTAGGCTTTTTCCATCATGTTGATGAAAACAATCCTTTAGTAAAAGAAGTCCATAAAAACATAGAAAGACATAAAGAACAACTTGAGGTTTGGAAGGCGAAACTTTCAAAAATTAAAGAAGTTCGACAAGATTAATATTCAAAAAAGGCTGGATAAATATCCAGCCTTTTTTTTATACTTTTTTTGCTTCCTCCCAAAAAATATCCATCTCGGCCAAAGTCATATCTTTTAAGGACTTGTTCATTTCCTTAGCCTTGCTTTCTAGATACTGAAAACGTTTTATGAATTTTTTATTGGTACGCTCCAGTGCATTTTCTGGATTCACTTTTAAAAAACGCGCATAGTTTATCATCGAAAAAAGCACATCGCCAAATTCCGCTTCTATTTTATCTTGGTTGCTTTCGTTTATTTCGTGTTGCAGCTCGCCTAGTTCTTCCTGCAGTTTTTCAAAAACCTGCTGTGGTTCTTCCCAATCAAAACCTACACCTGCCACTTTATCCTGAATTCTACTCGCCTTTACCAAAGCCGGTAATGATTTCGGCACACCTTCCAAAACACTATTTTTACCTTCTTTCAGCTTTAAGTTTTCCCAGTTTCGTTTAACCTCCTCTTCGTCCGCCACTTCTACATCCCCATAAATATGTGGGTGACGAGAAATCAACTTTTCACAAATCTCGTTACAAACATCAGCAATATCAAAATCGTTAGTTTCGCTACCTATTTTTGCATAAAAGACAATATGCAGTAAAACATCCCCCAATTCTTTTTTTACCTCCATCAAATCATTATCCAAAATAGCATCACCCAATTCATAGGTTTCCTCAATGGTCAAATGGCGAAGCGTTTCCATCGTCTGTTTTTTATCCCACGGGCACTGCTCGCGCAGTTCGTCCATAATGGTAAGTAATCTATCAAAGGCTTTTAGTTGGTTTTCTCGGGAGTTCATTTTGCTCAAATTTTAATAAACAAAGCTACTGTATATGCAATTGGTAATAGAAATGATTTATTAAAAATCATTAACAAAAAAATCCCGAGAGCAGAAACTTTCGGGATTCGTTATATTTATAAACTACTGAATTAGGTTTTACGTGATGCTGCGTTTTTTGTGGCCCCGCCTTTTTTAGTAGAGGAAGCTTTGGGGTTTGCAGTTTTTGGGGTTGCTGCTTTTGCTCCGGCAGCTTTTTTAGGAGCAGGCGTTTTTGTTTTTTCGCCAGCCTCTTTTTCCTCTTCTTTGGTGTCTTGCTTTGGTTCAGAAAAATCTGTTAATCCGTTTTTTACAAGCAAATTATACCATTGCACCACTTTTTTAATGTCACTTGGATATACTCGGTCTTCATCATAATCTGGCATCACGCCGAAAAAATACTCCTCAAGTTCCTCTTTAGAAGCTTTATGGCTAATGGCCTCTTTTCCGTTCTCTTTAGTAGAAATTTTTTCGAATACTTTGCGAAGCGGCACCTCTTCTGTTAATGTATACACAGCAATTTCTGAAAGCAAGCTCACATTGTGTCGGCCACTAACGTTTATTGTCTTTCCGTCTAAAAGCGATTCTGCAAGAAAGCCTGCACGGGTTTGTGTTTTTAAAGTATAAAGTCCGGGTTTACCGGCAATGGAAAGCACTTTTTCTAAGCTCATAAACTACTTTTATAATGTTTTGATGGTTACAAATATCTTTGCTTTGGTTTATATAAACAAGCGTGTTAACGTTTCTTTTTTGCATTCGGGAATTTCATGCGGTAATCTATACTTACTTTTCCTTTTGAAATGTTCGCCAACTTGCCTTTTATCAATCGTTTTTTTAAGGGTGAAAGTTTATCTGTAAAGAGAATTCCTTCAATGTGGTCATATTCATGTTGAATAATTCGCGCCACAATCCCACTGAATGTCTCCTTATGTTTTTTGAAGTTTTCGTCTTCATATTCAATTACAATATTTGGCTGACGGAAAACATCCTCTCTCACATCTGGTATACTCAAACATCCCTCATTGAAGACCCATTCGTCGCCAGATTCCTCAATAATCCTTGCGTTTATAAAAACTCTTTTAAAAGTTGAAACAAAATTTTGCTCCTCTTCAGAAAGGTCTTCATCATCTTTAAATGGGCTTGCATCCACAATAAACAAACGTATGGCCTCACCAATCTGCGGCGCAGCAAGACCGATTCCGTGTGCTTCATACATGGTTTCGAACATATTTTCGAGCAGCGCATCCAGTTTTGGATGTTCAGGGGTTATTTCCTCAGTCTGTTTTCGTAATACGGGATCGCCGTAAGCTAAAATCGGTAGTATCATCTAACTATTTATTATATAAAAACTCTTGTAAAATTATTGTCGCACTAATCTCATCAACCAGCGCTTTATTCTGTCGCTGCTTCTTTTTCAATCCACTGTCAATCATGGTCTGAAAAGCCATTTTACTGGTATAACGTTCATCAACACGTTTCACTTCTAAGTCGGAAAAAACTTCGGAAAATTTCTTCAAAAACTGCTGAATTTCTTTTTCAATACTAGAATGGCTTCCATCCTTCTGTTTGGGTTCGCCCACCAAAACCAATTCCACTTTTTCCAAAGCGATATATTTCTTCAGAAAATCCATCAGTTCAGAAGTAGAAACGGTTGTTAAACCTGAAGCAATCAACTGCAGTTCGTCAGTAATGGCAATGCCCGTGCGCTTGCTGCCATAATCCAATGCTAAAATTCTTCCCATACAGACTGCAAAAATAAGGGATTCGGAAATAGTATGCTACAATTGGACAGTTAATTGAAACGGAGGTTTTATATTTGTGAAAAGATGCTGTATGGCTAATGCCAGACGACAGAAGTAAAATAGAATTTAAAGCACTTATATGATGAACGAACTCAAACAAACCATTGAAAAAGCATGGGAAGACCGTTCCCTTCTTACCGAAACCGAAACCATCGTTGCCATCCGTGAAGTAGTAAACCTTTGCGATGAAGGCAAACTGCGCTGTGCGGAACCCACCGCTGATGGTTGGCAAGTAAATGAATGGGTTAAGAAAGCGATCGTGCTCTACTTTCCCATTCAAAAAATGCGCACTTTGGAAGTAGGAATTTTTGAGTATCACGATAAAATTCCGCTAAAATCTGGTTATGAAGCTAAAGGCATCCGAGTAGTTCCTAACGCCGTAGCACGTCATGGCGCTTATATTTCCAAAGGTGTAATATTGATGCCAAGCTACGTAAACATTGGCGCTTATGTTGATGAAGGTACAATGGTGGACACTTGGGCCACCGTGGGCAGTTGTGCACAGATTGGCAAAAACGTACACTTAAGCGGTGGTGTAGGCATTGGTGGAGTATTGGAGCCCTTGCAAGCCGCACCTGTAATTATTGAAGATGGGGCTTTTATAGGTTCGCGCTGTATTGTGGTTGAAGGTGTTCGGGTTGGGAAAGAAGCCGTTTTGGGCGCTAATGTTGTGCTTACCGCCTCTACAAAAATAATAGACGTTACTGGTGAAAACCCAGTAGAAGTAAAAGGATATGTTCCTGAACGCTCCGTTGTAATTCCTGGAAGTTATACCAAAAAATTTCCTGCTGGTGAATATCAAGTGCCGTGCGCCTTGATTATTGGGGTGCGCAAGGAAAGCACTAATTTGAAAACTTCTTTGAATGATGCTTTGCGGGAGTATGGGGTGGCGGTATAGCTAAGCTGAAAGTACTTTGCCAGATAGTCTGGAAATAGTGATTTTGTGTTATATTTGAATATAAACTATAAAATATGTAATGGGAATAAAGACTAAAATAGTTTTTATTCCCATGTTACTTCCGCCTCCGCAACTTCTTACTATTAATTTTCTTCTGAAAAGCCCTACTGTATTTCAACATCAGTGCATATGTTTCATCAACAGGCTTGTTGTAAAGCTGTGCATATTCCTCAGCCATTACTTTCATCATTGTTTTTGAAAGCCAAAGCCTACGGAAGTTGTGCATCCGTGCATTAAAATCCATGGGCTCAAAACGCATGCGGTTTAGATCAATCAAATAAAAATCGAATTCGTTTTTACTGGTTTCTATAATCAACGTGTTTCCCGGAGAATGGTCTAGAAAGTTCACGCCATTTTCGTGAAGTTTAAAGGTGAATCTCGTAAATTGTCGTAGAACCTCATTCCTTTTTTTAAATTCCGGATTGTGTATCAATTCCCGAAAATCAAAATCGTAGTTAATGTGCTCACTTACATAAAAACTTTCCCGTAATCCTCCTGAAAACATTTCTAAATATGCAACGGGGAAAGGTGTTTTTATGCCCAATTCAATCAATTTTGAAGCATATTCAAAAGATCGTTTCGCCTTGCTCTTTCTTATATATTGATACACCAAAGCCTGAAAAGGATTCGGTGTTTTAAACTTTTTAATATTGAAAGAAGTTCCATCCAACTGCACCATTTTTATAACATTGCGCTCCCCTTTGGTCACATATTCCCCTTTTTTAGAAAAATTGTGAAGCACATCCCCTAGCTTTGCAGCTAAATGGGAATAATTTGGGTGAATAACAAAATTCTCGCGCATTTATAAAAAAGATATATTCAAAAAAAGGTATTTTGCGAAGATAATCTATATGAAGAAGATACTCGTAATACAGAACAAAAGAATTGGTGATGTGCTCATCAGCTCCGTTATTGCAGAGAATATTAAAAAAGTATTCCCCAAAAGCGAGGTTACCTATTTTGTATATGATTATACAACGGGCGTCTTGGAAAACAATCCGTTTATAGATCGCGTTATTTCGGTAAAAGAAAAGGAACTGAAGAAATTTCCAAAGCTTTTACAGACCATTGCAAAAATAAAAAAAGAAAAATACGACATCATTTTTGATCCGTATTCCAAATTTCAAAGTAGAATGATCTGTTTGCTTTCTGGGGCCGAATATCGCATCGGTTTTAAAAGAATAAAAAAGAAATTACGCCTGCCGTTTTATTCGCACCCAATCAACTATATGCCGCGACACACTATGTTTTGTGGTAAAGCCATTGAAAACAGGATTAGTTTAGTGCAATCGGTTTTTTCGCTTCCCGAACCTGCTGACGAACCCTTGATTTATTTAACCGAGGAAGAAAAAAAATATCATCTCCCCAATAACGAAAACCTTCCCGTAATTATGCTGGGGGTGTTGGGCAGCACACCACAAAAATCTATGCCCTACTCTTACGTGGCGGAACTGATAGATTATATTGCTGAAAATTACAACGTGAAAATACTTTTCAATTATGCTCCAAACCAAAAAGAGGAGGCATTAAAAATTTATGGGCTTTGCAAAAACAAAGCAGAGATAGATTTGGATATTTATGAAGATTCCATCCGGGGTTTTGTAAAATTGATGAACAAATGTGATATGCTTATTTCCAATGAAGGTGGAAGCGTACACATTGCCAAAGCGCTACACAAACCTACTTTTACTGTATATTCCCCCTATATTGAAAAAGAAGACTGGAGTAGTTTTGAAGATCATATTCAGCACGAATCCATTCATCTTTTGGAGGAAAAACCCAATTTGTACACAGAATTTACACGTGAAGAGCGAAAAAAAATTGAGGAAAACCCATCAGTTATGTACAACGAACTTACACCAACGTTAATTTTTAAAAAACTGAAACCTTTTTTAGCGCATCATCTTAAAGACGCTACAAAATAGTTTCTTAAGGTTTTTGGGGAATTATTAAGCTTCTTTTTTCTCAATGCCGTATTCGGTCCAAACGCTTTTATTCTTTTTGGTCTGCTTTCTAATTGCCTTGTTTTTTACAATCATATCGTCAGTTACATACCCGCGCGGATGATCCAAATGAATGGTTACCGTGCTATAGCGTATCTGCAAAGGTTTTATGCCTTTGTTCATAAGGCGTTCGCCAAGTTCGCGATCCTCACCACCATATTGCATGCGTTCGTCAAAACCATTTACGGAAAGTATATCCTTCCGCCAGCCCGAAACATTGTTCCCGTCCCAAGTTGGGCTTGTTGGGGTTATAGCATTCAAGAATTTTTCTTTTGCCTCACTAGAGGTTAGCTTGTTTATTTTGAAACTTCTTTTTAAGCCTTGCTGCACAAGCCATTTTGGATCAAAGCATTTACGGGAAACTATATCTTCTTTTGAAATTTTATTTGAAAGTTCCATTGGAAGTTTTAAATAGCCCGCTGAAAGAAAACAATTTGGCTTTCGGTGTTTTTTATGGGTTTCCACAAAATCATACTTTGGAATGCAATCTCCATCAGTGAAAATGATATATTCTCCTTTGGAAGCCTGTATGGCTTTGTTCAATATCATAGTCTTTCTAAACCCTTTGTCCTCCTGCCAAACGTGCGAAATTTCTAAAGGGGACGTCTTTTTAAAGGTTTCTATCATTTCCAAAGTGTCTGGAGTAGAACCATCATCAGCAATGACGATTTCAAAATCTTTCTCGGTCTGATTTTCAAAACCCCACAAAGCCTTTTTAAGCCATTCAGGTTGATTATAGGTACTTACAATTACAGAAATAGCTGGCGTTTTTTTAATCCCATGCTCAGTCCAATAGCGCTCGCTTTTTTTTGTATCCTTCCGTATAGCAAGATTGCGTTCCAAAGATTCTTTAGTTTTATATCCCCTGGCATGGTCCAGATGTAAACAAATAGCTTTGTGCCTAATCTGTTTTGATTTTAACCCATAATTTTCAAGTCTTTCGCCAAGCTCTCTGTCGGGACCACCGTATTGCATTCGCTCATCGTATCCGTTTATTGCCAAAAGATCTTCTTTAAAAGCTGAAGAGTTGCAGTTATTGAAACTGGCATTGGTAGGAGTTATCAAATCCAAAATAGTTGCCACAGTTGGACCTGAGTTTAACTTCAAGCTTTGTGTTCCCTTGAGTCTATCGTGCTGTTTCAGCCATTTCACATTAAAACAATTTCCTGTTTCAATATCCTCTTTAGAAATGGCTTCACTAGTTTTCATTGGCAACTTACAATAACCACCAGAAAGGAAGTATCCCTTTTCGGCAAACCTTGCATGTACCGAAACAAAATCTTTTCTCGGTATGCAATCGCCATCAGTGAACAAAATATATTCATAATTCGCTTTAAGAATAGCTTCGTTCAAAATCCGCTGGCGTCTATACCCCTTATCCTCATGCCATATATGCCTAAGTGGCACAGGGTATTTTTTTTGAAAAGACTCAATAAGTTCCCGTGTTTCGGTTTTTGAACCATCATCGGCAACAATTACCTCGTAGTTTTGGTAATCTTGATACATATAGCCTTCCAGCACTTTTCGCAACCATTCTTCCGAATTGTATGTACTTATTATTACTGAAATAGCTGGCATGTTCATGAAAATATATTTTGTGCAAAGATAATCTTATTTGCTAATTTTGCGAATATGGCAAAACTTTCGGTAATAATCCCCACCTTCAATGAAGAAGCTTTCGTAGAAGAAGCACTTAAAAGTGTTTCTTTTGCTGATGAGATCATTGTTGTGGATTCATTCAGCACCGACAGAACCTCCGAAATCGCCAAAAAATACGCTACCAAATTCCTGCAACGCAAGTTTGACAATTTTTCCAACCAGAAAAATTTCGCCTTAAAAGAGGCTACGGGAGATTGGGTGCTTTTTTTGGATGCCGATGAGCGCATTCCACAAAAACTGAAAACTGAAATCCTTAAGACTCTCGAAAACCCAAAACACGGTGGTTATAAACTGAATTTCCCACATTACTTTATGGATCGGTTTCTGTACCATCACAGCGATGATGTTTTAAGATTGGTAATACGCGATGGAGCACATTTTACAGGACTTGTTCACGAAAAATTGAACTGTAAAGGTTCTATTGGCAAGTTGAAGTCAATGGTGGAGCATTACACCTATAAAGGGCTTCAAAACTACATATCAAAAAAAGAGTCGTACGCTTGGTTTCAAGCGGAACAACTGTTTGAAAAAGGAAAAAAGGTTACATGGGCTCATCTTTTAATAAAACCTACATTCCGTTTTATAAAATCATACATCATCCGTGGAAGCTATAAAGATGGTGTGCCAGGGCTTACCATTGCAGCAATAAATGCATATGGTGTTTTTTCAAGATATGTGAAACTGATGCTTTTGCAGAAAGGAATGCGATAATGGTTGATTGTTGATTGTTGATTGAAAGTTAAACCCTGAACCTCAAAACCACTTCCCAAACCTAATTTTCTGCCGAAACTTTAATAATGAAAATTCACCTTTAACATCGATTCTTTCGATTTCAAAAGGTCTTTTGAAGGGAAATTGATTAACTCGATTTCCTATCCGCAAGCCGTATTTAATGCCATTTTGTTGGAGTTCTTTTTTGAAAATTTCATTTTTAGTTTTCTCTTTCGGAAACTTACCAAAGGGATATGCCAAAACAGGTGAAAAATTCAATTCGTTTTCTGAAACAAATTCCATACAACGTCTAGTGTCAGCTTCAATTTCAGCATTGGAGAGCTCGGTGTATTTTTTATGGTAAAAAGAATGAAAACCCAACTCCACAATTTTTGGATCGAGTGATTTCAATTGCTCGGAAGTCATTATTTCCAACAAAGAAGTATTCCAGCTATCGGTTTTTCCTAAGAAGTCCAATGGCACAAAAAAGATAGCTTTTAACTTGTATTTTTTTAGCAAGGGAAGTGCCAATTGCAGTTGGCTAACATAGCCATCATCAAAAGTGATGACTATATTTTTGGTGCTTGACAAGGTTTTTAAGTTTTGCAATTCCTCAAAGTGATATGTTTTGTAACCGTTCTCGGCTAAATACTTGAACTGCTTCTCAAGATTTTTAGTTGAAATAGTCAAACCTTTCCCATTCGCTTCGGTAACGTGGTGGTACATTAAAATAGGAAGTTTCGCCATAACTGTTTTCAAGTTTATAGCTGTAAAATTATTACTTTTACGCAAACTACAAGCTGTTTTTGGAAAACCCTGCAAAAATTACCGCTCTTGCCATTACCCTTAACGAGGCACACAATATTGAAGGCTACATAGGGAGCCTTTGGTTTGCAGATGAAATTGTGATTGTTGATTCGTTCAGTAGTGATGAAACAGTAGCTTTGGCCTCAAAACATGAGAAGGTTATAGTATACCAAAGGACTTTCGATAATTTTTCAGCTCAGAAGAATTTCGCTATCTCAAAAGCCAAAAACGATTGGGTTACTTTTTTTGATTTGGATGAAGAAATAACGCCCGACTTGGCAAGCGAAATCATTGAAAAATCCAAAGATCCTAAAGCAATTGCCTATTTCGTGAAAAGGGATTTTTATTTTATGGGGAAACGCATAAAATACAGCGGCTTACAGAATGACTATATCGTGCGCTTTTTCAACAAAGAACATTGCCGGTACAATGCGAATTTGGTACACGAAACTTTAGAAACTAACGGCAAAACCGAAAATTTAAAAAACAGTTTGCCGCATCACACCTATAAATCTTTTGATGATTATACTTCAAAAGCGCATCATTACAGTGAACTGCAAGCAGAAATGCTTTTCAAAAAAGGGAAAAAACCAAATTATTACCATTTTCTGTTTAGGCCGTTCTATCGTTTTTGGAACCAATTTATTTTTCGCTTGGGTATTTTGGACGGAAAGGAAGGGTTTATTTTGGCCTATGTAAGCGCTTTTTCGGTTTTCAAAAGATATGTGAACCTTTGGTTGTTGTATCGGAAAATTGATTAAAAATCTCCCATTGAGGCAAGATTTAGGAAGGCACTACAAATATTTGTCAATCCCTTTTTCACACCACTTGCTCCCTTCGGTGAGCGCTTTTTCCTGCAACGTATCATTAATTTCAAAACGGCTTTGGTCTTTCACTTTGTGCCAAATATGATAGACTATCCCACGATATCGCAGTCTTCTGCCTAATACCCCATTGTGCATCATCCGAATAATCAACTCGGAGTCTTCACGGCCCCAACCTTCAAATTCTTCATTATAACCATTTACGGCAATTACATCTTTTCTCCAAAAAGAAACATTACAGCCACGCATCTTGTCTGATATTTGGTTAGTGGTTTTGTAGAGATTACTCAATGCGGGAACACGTAGGTTTCTAGTTCTTTTTTTTATGCCTTTGTCAAAAAAGCCAAATTTTATTTTTTGCGAACTAAATAGCTTAGGAAGAAATTCCTCCTGAACATTCACGCGGCTCCCAAAAAGATAAACATTTTGCTGCGCAAGAGCTTTGTGATCACGAACAAAATCCTTGTGCATAATGCAATCGCCATCCACTTGAATAATGTAATCACCTTTTGCGGCCGCAATGGCTTTATTTAAAATAATCGCCTTTCGAAAACCCTTATCCTCATGCCAAAAATGATGGATTGGGGTAACCAGCTTCTTTTGGAAAGCTTTTATTAACTCCGCTGTTTTTTTCGAAGATCCATCGTCTGCAATTAGTATTTCATCCGGTCGTTCGGTCTGAAGATTGGCGCTTAAGAGAACCAGTTCCAAAGCCTCCGGCCAATTATATGTTGAAATTAATAGGGACGTTTTCATTTAAAAAGATGTTTAAAATATTGTCCGAGATTCTTTTTAAAAAGAAATAATGATGAAGGGTGTAGTTCCTGTTTTGCGTTTAATTGTTTTTTTATCTCGTCCATATTTTTGGAGTCAATATAATCCAGTGTTTTCCATCCTTCGGGTTGTAGATAGAAAAAATCCTGCATTCCCTTATAATTGTCTTTGTTTACCGAGCGCCATTTTTCAACATACTGTTCAATATCAAAATCCTTGGAATGGCCCCAGTTAGTGAGTTTGGTCATTAAATCCTTTTCGCTACGCGAAATGCATTCGTGCATCAACAGATTATCGGTATAAATAATGCGTTTTCTGTTTTGGCGCGCAAAGGTGTATTTTGGATAGTTTGTAGCAAGCAAAACTTTGGTAGGATTGTCAACATACAACAGTCCGTTATCCGTGTATTTGTACATATTTATAAGAAATCCGGCAATCTGAACCGGTGTCCTTTCAGGATTTTTCAGAAAACTATCATACTTGCGGAGTGTTTTTACAAAGCTTTTAAAATCTATAAAATATTCATCAGCATCTACTTGAACCAACCAATTGCCAAGGCCCATCCTTTCGGAAAGAAACGTTCGCTCGCGAGTGTCATTTTCAATGGCAGAAAGCTCGGGAAGGTAAAAATCGTCTTTATAAATCTGTATTTTTTTCTGTGTATCAAATTCTTTTAACCAAATATAAAACGAAGGCGAAACTTCAAATTTTTCACCAGACCAAGTTCTATACTCCTTATCCTCGGCAAGGAATATGGCATCGGCATCTTCATAAACCGGTGGAATGGCTTTTTTGAGATTCTCATAATCATAAGATAGCAAAAAGCCAACGTGAATTTTTTTAGACATACCTTTGTTATGGTTAGTTGTTTCACAAAAATAGCCTATTTTTAAAGCCTTTGGCAAACCAAACAGATTAAATTTTGGAAAAAAACACTTCCACACAGCCGTTCATTTCGGTCATTATTTTAAACTACAATACCTATCAATTAACCCTGGATTGTGTGGCTTCCATTAAACAACACACTTCAGAAAACGTTGCTGTGGAATATATAATCGTGGACAATGCTTCTGCCAATAATGAAGGATTATCTCTTCAAAATAAATTTCAAAACCAAGAAGATTGTAAAGTGGTTCGAAGCTATATCAATCTGGGTTTTGGAGCTGGAAATGTTTTGGGAGTTCAACAAGCCACAGGGCGCTATTTTGCTTTTATAAACAGTGATGTGCTTTTTACTGAAGATTGCTTTTCCGAGATGGTTTCATTTATGGAAAGCAATGATGATGTTGGTGTTTGTGGTATCCAAATACTAAATAGAGAAGGTGAAAAAACCATTTCGCAGCGACCGTTTGAAGGCGTTCGCTATAAATTGTTTGGAAAAAAACTTCTTTATAGAACCGATCCCAACATTCCTAGAATTAATGCTGAATTAATAGTGCCAACCCAAGTTGATTTTGTGATTGGCAGTTTTATGTTTTTCAATGCAAATGCCTATCGTGAGTGTGGTGGTTTTGATCCCAATATTTTTCTTTATTATGAAGAATTTGACATTTGCTACCGTTTGAAAAAATTGGAATACAAAACAGTTTTTATTCCAAGCCTTAACTACATTCATTTGGAAGGGCAAAGTGGCGGCTTCAACATATTGCGAAAAAAAGAGCACTTGCTTTCGTATTTATATGTGGTTCGAAAAAATCTCGGTTTTTGTAAGTTTTGGATCATCAAAAGCTTTTTGTTGCTCACCTATTTTTTTAAAGCCATTTTCAAACCAAAATATCGTCCATTGTTCAAATTCCTACTTTTCCACGGCGAGAGTTTAGCACATTCCATGAGGCATCATCAGAAGCAACTTGAAAATACTTCGGAATAAAAATAAGTTAACTTCTTTTTAAGTCGTTACATTCAAAAATAATCGCTAAAAAGAATGGTCATATCATCATTGAAGGAGTATTTTTGTACTAAAATCATGCAATGAAAACTGAAATTGAAAATGCATTAACAATCCTTAAAAGAGGCGGGCTCATTCTCTACCCTACAGACACCGTTTGGGGTATAGGCTGTGATGCTACTAATCCTGATGCCGTAGACAAGGTTTTTGAACTCAAGAAAAGAAGCGACGAAAAATCGTTGATCTGCTTGGTTAACGATTTTAAAATGTTGAATGAATATGTTGAAAACGTACCTGAGGTAGCTTACGATATTTTAAAATATGCAAAGAAGCCAACTACAATAATATACGACGATCCAATCCGTGTAGCTGAAAATATTATAGCAGCAGACAATTCGCTCGCAATTCGGGTTACAAAAGATGAATTTTGTAAAAAATTGATACAGAAATTTCGAAGGCCCCTCGTTTCCACTTCGGCAAATATTTCTGGTGAAAAAACGCCGCAAAGCTATGCCGAAATAGACCCTTTAATTTTGAAGGGCGTGGACTATGTTGTAAATTTGCATCGCGAAAGAAAATCTGCAAAACCTTCGGCTATCATTAAATTGAAAAATGATGGTTCCGTAAAGGTTATTAGACAGTAAAAAAATGCCACAATACCCAACAGCACTTCAAAATCCAATATTTAGGAGCATCTCAAAAGCCTCTAAAAATCTGAATATAGAAAGCTATGTAATAGGAGGCTATGTTCGTGACTTTTTATTGAAACGCGGCGAAGCCAAAGATATCGATATCGTTGCGGTAGGTAGCGGGATTGATCTGGCTCAGGAGGTTTCAAAATTACTTCCCGGAAAGCCTAAAGTCTCTATTTTTAAAACCTACGGCACCGCAATGCTGAAAAGCGGTGGAATAGAACTTGAATTTGTTGGCGCACGAAAAGAATCCTATTCCGAGGAAAGTAGAAATCCCGCCGTTGAAAATGGCACCTTGGAGGACGACCAAAACCGAAGAGACTTTACAATAAATGCTTTGGCTCTAAACTTGAGCGATGAAAATTTTGGAGAGTTGCTCGATCCCTTTAATGGTATTGAGGATCTTCAAAAGAAAATAATTCAGACTCCATTAAATCCAGATATCACCTATAGTGATGACCCATTGCGGATGCTTCGGGCTATTCGGTTTGCTACCCAATTGGATTTTACCATTGAAAAAGATTCGTTGGAAGCAATCACTAGAAATGCCGAGCGCATAAAAATCATTACCAAAGAACGAATTGTTGACGAACTGAACAAAATTTTACTTTCGGAGGTTCCCTCAAAAGGATTTGCCCTTTTACACAAAACAGGCTTACTTCCCTTTATTTTACCAGAATTGGTTGCACTGCAAGGCATTGACGAAAAAGAAGGACAAACCCATAAAGACAATTTTTGGCACACGCTAGAGGTGGTGGATAACATTTCAAAAGCTACCGATGATTTATGGTTACGTTGGGCTGCATTACTTCATGATATTGGAAAAGCACCGACAAAACGATTTGATAAGAAATTGGGCTGGACCTTTCACACACATGAATTTGTGGGCGCAAAAATGGTCTATAAACTTTTCAAACGTCTAAAAATGCCATTGAATGAGAAGATGAAATTCGTCCAAAAAATGGTATTGATGAGCTCCCGCCCCATTGTTTTGGCGAGTGATGTAACTGATAGTGCAGTACGCCGTTTGATTTTTGACGCAGGCGAAAATGTGGAAGATTTAATGACACTTTGTGAAGCCGACATTACCACAAAAAATCCAAAAAAATTTAAAAAGTATCACGCTAATTTTCAATTGGTACGTGATAAAATTGTGGAAGTTGAAGAACGCGATCAAGTTCGCAATTTTCAACCCCCAGTTACCGGTGAAGAAATTATGAAAACCTTCAACCTAAAACCCTCACGGGAAATAGGCATAATAAAAGATGCCATAAAAGAAGCAATCCTAGAAGGTGAAATTCCCAATGAATATGAAGCCGCAAAAGAGTTTATGTTGAAAAAAGGAACTGCCATTGGGCTGAAAGCAATTGAATAGAATTGAGAAAGAAATAACATCAACACTACAAACAGTGAAAGACAACAAGAAAGTAATCTATTGGCTCCTTACAGGGTGTTTTCTGATTTTTATAATGGTTTTAGTGGGCGGAATTACACGGCTCACGCATTCAGGGCTATCCATTTCTAGTTACAAACTCATTTCAGGGACTTTGCCACCCTTAAATGAAGCACAATGGATTGCGGAGTTTGATCATTATAAACAATTTCCCGAATACCAAAAATTGAACAATCACTTTAATCTAGAAGATTTCAAAGACATTTATTTTTGGGAATGGCTACATCGCTTATTGGGAAGACTTTTGGGTGTGGTTTTTATCATTCCATTTTTCTATTTTCTTTTGAAAAAACAACTCTCGAAACCTACCATCAAAAAAGCTATCATTTTAATGTGCCTGGGCGCATTTCAAGGATTCCTGGGCTGGTATATGGTGAAAAGTGGTTTGGTGGACCGACCCGATGTAAGCCATTATCGACTTGCTATGCATTTAACCACAGCATTTATAACTTTTTCTTATACTTTTTGGGTGGCGATGGATTTGATCTATCCAGTAAAAAAAGACGTCAATACACATATTCGAAATATTATCCGCTTTGGATTGGCAATTCTACTCATCCAAATTATTTGGGGTGCATTTGTGGCAGGACTTGATGCTGGCTGGATTCACAACCATTGGCCATTGATGAACGATGGTGAATGGATGCACGAAACCGTTACCACAGAGCAAGTTCCTGTTTGGAAGAATTTTGTAGAAGGCAAAAGTGGCGTGCAGTTTGTCCACCGGTATATGGCTTATGCAGTGGTGGGAATCATTTTCTTTATTTGGTATAAAACACGAAAATTACAACTCACACTTCCACAGAAAAAAGGAGTAAATGTATTGTTGCTTTTGGTTTTAGTACAATTCACTTTGGGCGTTTTCACACTTATCCTTCAAGTGCCTGTTGTTTTAGGAGTTTTACATCAAGTTACTGCATTTTTTCTACTTGCTTCAATGACTTATGTTTTACATAGATTTTCGAAATAAAAACAAAACCTAAACTACAAACCGCACCTGAATACTCCTTACTTTTTAATAACTTTGCAGTCCAAAAAAATTAGATAAATGATTTACCGTTTCAGAATAATCCTCGATACCCACGAAGACGTTTTCCGCGACATCGAAATAGAAGCTTCGGCCACACTGGAAGATTTTCACAATGCCATTACACAATCCTTCGGATTTGATGGGCAGGAAATGGCTTCTTTTTATACCAGTAACGATTTGTGGGAAGAAGGCGAGGAAATTTCTCTTTTTGACGTTAGCGATGAACCTGGCGGGATTCGAATTATGGGCGAAACACTTTTGGAAGATGTTGTAAACGAAGAAAAAACCCGTCTTCTATATGTCTACGATTTTTTAAATATGTGGACTTTCATGGTTGAACTTGCAGACATTGCTGAAGCCGAAGTTGGTCAGATTTATCCCAATTTAATGTATACCCACGGTCAAATTCCAGAAGAAGCTCCCGAAAAAGAATTCATTTCAGAACCCATTGAGGATGAAGACGATTTTGACGAAGAATTCGACCTTGATCCAGAAGATTACGACAATCTCGATTTTGACGAAAATTGGAATTGAGATTGTAGGTTGTAGCTGTAGGCAAAAATACTTCTCATAACCCATAACCCATAACCCATAACTCATAACCCATAACTCATAACTCATAACTCATAACTAAAATAAATGATAAACCTTTTCAGTACCCACATTGCATCCCTTTCAATTCACCGAGTGGGTAATAAAAGTAGAAATGAAGCTATTTTTCTTTCAGCGCAACCATACAAAATGGACGATGAGATAACTCCTTTATTGAAAGAGTTTTTTCTGAAACCTTTTCGCGATAAGGAAGAAAACTACTTTAAATTTTCGCACGAGGCAGATTTGGAATTCCACGAGCTGTTTAATAGTACTACAAAGGTTTTTGAGGATCCACAAAATATCCACGAAGAGAGCCGAAAAATTGCGTCATATCTTTACAATCAGTCTGAACATCCGCATATTAAAAGCGGCGAGGTGTATGTTGCCTATCTTGAAAACGTGCAACTGGATAATGTGAAAATGGACGCCATCGGAATTTTCAAAAGTGAATTAAAGCAGGATTTTCTTCAATTTGCAGAAGATGGGAACCAGTTGGAAGCCATGCTACAACATGGTGTAAACCTCAACAAATTAGACAAGGGTTGTATTATTTTCAATTCAAAAAAAGAGGAAGGGTATAAAATTCTTTCTGTGGATAGTAACCGTTATGATGCACGCTATTGGTTGGAAAGCTTTTTGGGTGTTGAAGCTTGTACGGATGATAACTTCTACACAAAAAAATATTTAAAATTCTGCCAGGATTTTGCCAAAGATGTGGTCCTGCCCGCAGAGGACAAAAAGCAGGAGGTGATGTTTATGAACCGTGCAGTAAACCATTTTGCGAAAAATGACCAATTTGAAGAAACTGCATTTATGAATGAGGTCATTGACAATCCAGATTTGATGCCAGAGTTTCGTCACTACAAAAGCGAAAAAGCACCTAAGTACAGCATAGAGGATTTAACCACGTTTCCTATTGCAAATACTGCGGTTACTGCTGCTCGCAAAAAAATAAAAAATGTTATAAACCTGGATACTAATATTCAGATAAAGTTGGATTTCATTAATCCGGAAAGTGCTGAAAAGTTTGTTGAGAAAGGTTGGGATGAGGAAAAGCAGATGTATTATTATTTAGTATACTTCAACAAGGAACAAAAAAGTTAGTAACCAGTAATTATTTTTATATGAAGATGAAAGGTTTTATTTTATTGTTTTTTGCTGTGTTTACTTTGAATTCGTGTAGTGTTGATAAGTGTGATGTGTTATGCAATTCGGGACCATTGGGATTAAATTTTGAACTTTTAGATAAAGCTACTGGCGAAAATTTATTTACCAATGGCACTTTTGATCCAGCTGACATTACAGTTTTAGATATAGATAACAATAATAATAGTGTACAATTCACCTTTAATTCTGAAAATGATATAAACATTATCAATTTGGGGCCTTTTGGTTGGGGAACTAATATTGCTAATTATCTATTGAAAGTGGGCGAGCGTGATATTTTTACCTTACGTGTTGATGCGGAAGAAAAAACAGAAGATTGTTGTTCTTTCGTTCAAGTAAACGAACTAGAAATCATTAACACTGAATTTGAACTAAACCCAGATACTGGTATTTATGAAATTTTGGTAGATTTATAAGTGAAGTTTCAGACTTCAATACAAATAGGTGTTTTTAATTAGTAATAGCCTATCCTACAAAACTGATCACCAAAAGCTAGTTCCCTACTTCACTGATGAACTTAATTCGGTACAACCGTAATTCCTCTTCATCATAATCGCCGTCAAACTCTTCTAAGGCTTCTTCTATTTTATCGGATTTTGCTTCTAGGAAATATTCGTGGATTTCTTCTTGCTGGTCTTCATCCAACACCTCATCTATCCAATAATTTATATTCAGCTTGGTACCACTGTAAACAATAGCTTCCATTTCCTTAATAAATTCTGGCATTTCGAGGCCTTTTGCATTGGCAATATCAGGCAAGGCAAGTTTGCGATCTACATTTTGAATGATATACAATTTAAGCGAACTATTGCTTCCTGTTGATTTTACCACAAAATCTTCCGGACGGATTATATCGTTCTCTTCAACATAATCTTGAATCAATTTTAAAAAAGATTTGCCGTATTTTTTTGCTTTTCCCTCTCCAACACCGTGAACATTGGAAAGTTCATCCATTGTTACTGGGTATTTAAGTGCCATATCTTCCAAAGAAGGTTCCTGGAAAATTACAAATGGAGGAAGATCCAAATCATGAGCCACCTTTTTCAGTTGAGCCTTTAAAAGTTTGAAAAGGTTCTCGTCCGCAACATCGCCTCCCTTATTGGCAGCAACAATAACGTCGTCATTGGCATCTTTAAAGGAATGGTCTTCAGTCATCATGAAAGAAGTTGGCGATTTTATAAATTCCTTTCCAGAATCGGTTAAATGAATAATACCGTAGGTTTCAATTTCTTTTTTTAAGTATCCTGCTACTAAAAGTTGGCGCAGTAATGCCATCCAATAGGCCGAATCATGATTTTCACCTGAGCCAAAATATTCTTGGGCATCGGTCCGGTGTGATTTTATAAGAGCATTTACCTTACCGATCAATACATTTACAATTTCCTTGCTTTTGTATTGCTCATTAGTTTTTGAAACTACTTCCAAAATCTGCTTAGCGTCTTCTTTTGCTTCGTGTTTCTTTTTTGGATAACGCATATTGTCATCCATCATGCCGCCTTCACCAGTTTCATTGTCAAATTCTTCTCCAAAATAGTGAAGTATAAACTTTCTTCGAGAAATGGAAGTTTCTGCAAAAGCAACCACTTCCTGCAAAAGTGCATGACCAATTTCCTGCTCGGCTACAGGTTTACCACTCATAAATTTCTCTAACTTTTCAATGTCTTTATAACTGTAAAAAGCCAAGCAATGTCCTTCACCACCGTCTCTTCCAGCACGTCCAGTTTCTTGATAATAACTTTCAATACTTTTGGGGATATCGTTGTGAATAACAAAACGAACATCTGGCTTGTCGATTCCCATACCAAAGGCAATGGTTGCCACAACTACATCCACATCTTCCATCAAAAACATATCTTGATGCTTTACTCGGGTTTTGCCATCGAGACCAGCATGATAAGGTACGGCCTTGATACCATTTACCTGTAATGCTTGGGCCAGCTCTTCTACTCTTTTTCTACTTAAACAATAAATTATACCACTTTTACCCTCGTTCTGTTTTACAAAACGAATGATGTCTGAGCTAACATTCTTAGTTTTCGGCCTTATTTCGTAATAAAGATTAGGACGGTTGAAAGATGCCTTAAAAGTATTGGCATCCTGCATATTAAGATTTTTCAAGATATCCTCCTGCACTTTTGGAGTTGCTGTAGCGGTAAGTCCTATAATAGGTATATCATTTCCTATTCGCTGAATTATGCTTTTAAGGTTTCGATATTCTGGTCTAAAATCATGCCCCCACTCGCTGATACAGTGTGCTTCATCTATGGCCATAAAGGATATTTTTTGTGTCTGCAGAAAATCTACATATTCTTCCTTGGTAAGAGATTCTGGGGCAACGTAGAGCAATTTTGTTATTCCACTGGTAATATCACCCTTTACTTTTTTAACTTCAGTTTTGTTAAGGGAGGAATTGAGTACATGGGCAATGCCTTCTTCCGAAGAAAGAGAGCGTAAGGCATCCACTTGGTTTTTCATTAATGCTATAAGTGGCGAAACCACGATTGCCGTTCCTTCCTGCATAAGCGCTGGAAGTTGATAACAAAGGGATTTCCCACCACCGGTAGGCATTACTACAAAGGTATTATTTCCGTTTAGGATGCTTTTTACAACTTCCTCTTGGAGGCCTTTAAACCTTGTAAATCCAAAATATTTTTTTAGGGCTGCGTAAATGTCAATCTCTGCCACGCTGCTTGAGTTTTTAGGGACAATTCAGTTTTAGTCAACAATACATTGTTTTACAGATTAACAATTGTAATTTTGCAACCGTAATAAGTTGACTGCATCTTAATAGAAAGATATCTAAAAATTAAGATTTCTGAATCATGAAAATTCTAATCTAAATATACTAATTTCTTAAACAGTTACAAACATTCAAAAGCATTAAAATTTTGAAAAATCAAAACAGAATTATTTCCGTAGCGAAAAACACCATAGAAACTGAAAGTAAAGCCATTGCAAATCTATCTAATTTAGTGGATGGCGAATTCGCGGGAGCAGTTGATTATATTTACCATTCCAAAGGAAGAGTAATTGTTACTGGAATAGGCAAAAGTGCTAATATCGCTACCAAAATTGTTGCCACCTTGAATTCTACAGGAACTCCTTCAATTTTTATGCACGCCGCTGATGCTATTCATGGTGATCTGGGTACCATTCAAGAAAACGACACCGTTATTTGCATTTCAAAAAGTGGAAACACGCCCGAAATAAAAGTACTCGTACCCCTCATAAAAGCCATTGACAACAAATTGATAGCCATTACCGGAAACAGAGATTCATTTTTGGGCCAACAGGCAGACTTTGTATTGAATGCTTATGTTGAAAAAGAAGCCTGCCCTAACAACCTTGCGCCAACTACAAGCACCACAGCACAGTTGGTTATTGGAGATGCTTTGGCAATGTGCCTTTTAGATCTACGCGGTTTTTCAAGCAAGGATTTTGCAAAATTTCATCCCGGAGGTTCTTTGGGAAAAAAATTGTATTTGCGCGTAAGCAACCTTACTTCACTGAACGAAAAACCACAGGTAAGTCCTGATACTGATGTTAAAAAGGTGATTGTTGAAATTTCAGAAAAAATGCTTGGCGTTACCGCTGTAGTTGAAAACGATAAAATTGTGGGCATCATTACCGATGGCGATTTACGGCGTATGTTAACTAAAACCGATAACTTTGCAGGACTAACTGCGAAAGATATTATGACCCACAATCCGAAAAAAATAGCCAATAACGCTATGGCTGTTGAAGCAATGGAAATGATGGATAAATATGGTGTCACCCAAATTCTTGCTGAAGAGAAAGGCAAATACAGCGGGGTGGTTCATATCCATAATCTTACCAAAGAGGGTATAATTTAATGAAGAAACAAGCTTCTCCCGAAAAAGAAATGTCCTTTTTGGACCATTTAGAAGAACTGCGTTGGCACCTTATCCGTTCTACAATAGCTGTTGTAGTACTTGCAGCATTGGCCTTTATTTTCAAGAAATTTATTTTTGATGTCCTTATTTTTGGTCCATCAAAACCAGGATTTGCCACATATGGTATGTTCTGCGAAATCTCACGCTATTTGGGAATGGACACTTTCTGTTTTCAAGAAATGCCTTTTAGGATTCAAAGTAGAACAATGGCCGGACAGTTTTCGGCACATATGTGGACTTCCATATATGCTGGGATTATTGTTGCATTTCCTTATATTCTTTATGAATTTTGGAAATTCATTAGCCCAGGTTTAAAAGAAAAAGAACGCAAGTCTAGTCGTGGTTTCATATGGATCGCTTCCATACTTTTCTTTTTGGGAGTTTTGTTTGGTTACTACCTTATAACGCCGCTATCTATAAACTTTTTGGGAAATTATCAAGTAAGCGAAGAGGTTATGAACCAATTTGATTTGGAAAGTTATATTGGCTTGGTACGGACTTCGGTATTGGCCTGTGGAATTGTTTTTGAACTTCCAATCCTGATTTACATATTGACTAAAATTGGTCTGGTAACTCCAGAAATTCTTAGGAAATACCGAAAATTTGCTTTAATAATCGTACTGGTGCTTTCAGCGGTAATAACTCCCCCAGATATCGTAAGTCAGATTATTGTTGCCATCCCTATTCTTATCCTTTATGAAGTGAGTATTTATATTTCAAAAATTGTGATCAGAAACCAAATGCGGGAAGAAAGAAAAAGGAAAAAAGAACAAGGTCAATAAAAGAGAAAATATTCTCAATCCAAAAATGACAAACTTTTATATTTTATACTAAAGATGAAAAATAATATAGTTGAGGAATTCAATGCCTACCGCGAAAAGATGAACGAAAAGATGCTTGCCGATAACAATAAAATCATCAAGCGGATTTTTAATTTGGATACAAATGCTTACATGGAAGGCGTGCTTCCAAAAAAAACAAAGGAACTATTGGGCTTGGGAAATTCATTAGTGTTACGTTGTGATGATTGTGTGCGCTATCATTTGGAAGAATGCCACAAACTTGGGTTGACAAAGGAAGAAGTGGTTGAAGGAATGAGTATTTCCCTTTTGATTGGTGGAACTATCGTAATTCCCCATCTGCGCAGGGCTTTTGAATATTGGGAAGCTTTGGAAGCAAAATAATAATTGCTAACTTTACCTTGTAAGCTCAAAATATTTTAACCACAAAGGCACAGAGGGCACGAAGAAAGAAAATTAAATAATGACCGAAAACGAAATTTCTTCCAAAATAATAGGTGCGAGTATTGAGGTTCATAAGCAACTAGGCCCTGGCTTGTTAGAAAGCACTTATGAAATCTGTTTAGGCCACGAGTTAAATTTAATGGGGTTGGAAGTAAAGCAACAAGTTCCACTACCTGTCATTTATAAGGACGTTAAGCTTAATGCCGGCTACCGTATTGATATGATTGTGGAGAACAAGGTTATTATCGAAATAAAATCTGTTGATGCATTGGCCCCTATACATACTGCCCAAATATTGACTTATTTAAAATTGAAAGATTTAAAACTCGGACTCTTAATAAACTTTAATGAAATAAAGGTGATTAATGGTCTAAAAAGAATAATAAACGGCGAGCTATAAACTCTGTGACCTTAGTGTCTCTGTGGTGAAATTATATCATAAGCCAAGTTTAAAAGAAATATCAGGATGAAGCTAAAAGCCGAAAATCTAATGAAGTCCTATAAAGGCCGAAAGGTTGTAAAGGGCATATCTATAGAAGTAAACCAAGGTGAAATTGTTGGTTTGCTCGGCCCGAACGGTGCGGGTAAAACCACCTCCTTTTATATGATAGTTGGGTTGATAAAACCAAACGGTGGCAATATCTTTTTAGAAGGAACAGAAATCACCAAATATCCTATGTACAAACGTGCTCAAAACGGTATTGGTTATTTGGCGCAGGAGGCCTCCGTGTTTAGAAAATTGAGTGTGGAAGACAATATTTTGAGTGTTTTACAACTGACCAAGCTTTCCAAAAAAGAGCAGCGTGCAAAAATGGAATCGCTTATCGAGGAATTTGGTTTGGGCCATATCCGCAAAAACCGTGGTGATCTATTAAGTGGTGGTGAAAGACGAAGAACCGAAATTGCCCGTGCTTTGGCAACCGACCCACATTTCATTCTTCTTGATGAACCTTTTGCAGGAGTTGATCCCGTGGCGGTTGAAGATATTCAGCGGATTGTGGCACAGCTTAAAAATAAAAATATCGGTATTCTTATTACCGATCACAACGTACAGGAAACGCTAGCTATTACTGACAGAACTTATTTAATGTTCGAAGGAAGTATTTTAAAACACGGTATTCCAGAAGAACTTGCTGCAGACGAGATGGTTCGGAAAGTATATCTTGGCCAGAACTTTGAACTTCGGAAGAAGAAGTTGGAGTTTTAATAAAAATGTGGTGTTTTTAACCACAAAGGACACAAGGGTTTCACAAAGTTCACTAAGCACTTACCTATTTTATGCTTTAGGGTGTTTTTATGGGCCTGACTTTTAAAACACAAAGGACAAAAGGGTTGCACAAAGTTCACTATGGTTTTCAATTCACAACTCTCCGTTGATCACTCTTTTAATACCGTGCTTTAATAAACTTACATTAAAATTTATAAGTAGCCCAAGTTTAAAACCACCGAGCCTCATATAGGTAAGTGTTTGAGCTAAATGAACATTGTTCAATATTTCCACGCTTTTTATTTCGATAACCACTTTATTTTCAACCAATAAATCAATTCGACAGCCAGTTTCTAGTTGTACTTATTCAAATATGAGGGGCATAGATTTTTGTTTCGCAACTGACAGACCTTCCTTTGTTAGTTTATAAAAAAGACATTCTTGGTAAGCAGACTCCAACAATCCAGGACCAAGTGCCTTATGAACTTCCAAAGCACAGCCTATAATCTTATTTGCTATTTGGTTTTCAGTCATTACAATTAAATTTAACAACCTGATTTAAAACAAATTTAAATGTTCACGCAGACGTCTTTGTGCTCTTTGTGTCTTCTTGGCGGTCTTTGTGGTTAAACAGGGAAAGCACTATATAAAGCAGAATAATAAAAGGGATTGCCAAAAACTTCAGCAGTGCCAAAAGCACAATACAAAGTATTAAAAATACATATCGTACTGCGTTGCTTTTAAAATCCCATGTTTTAAATTTTAATGCGAAAAGAGGGATTTCGGCATTCAGCAATATGCAACTCAGCAAGGTAAATCCTATCAAAAACCATCGGTTGAGAATAATGCTTTCCGCAAATTCAGAATATTGAAATTGCAAAATTAAGGGCAAGCTTAAAATCAAAAGCGTGTTTGCCGGTGTGGGAAGTCCAATAAAACCAGAGGTTTGTCGCGCGTCTACATTAAATTTCGCCAAGCGATAGGCAGAAGCTATTACAACCAAAAGTCCAATTAAAGGCATATAGTTCTTGAAACCAACATTCCATCCATCTAAGGAAAAAGTTTCGGTAAGGGTCTGCATTTGATGGAAATAAGATAAATTCAACATTTGGTACATTATTATACCAGGTGCTACTCCACTGGTAATAACATCAGCCAAGGAGTCCAACTGAAGCCCAACTTCACTCTGCGCGTTCAACAAACGAGCTGCAAGGCCATCAAAAAAATCGAAGAAAATTCCCAGAAAAACAAAAAACGAAGCAGTTATCAAATCGCCTGAAATTGCAAAAAGTATAGCAACACATCCGCATAGAATGTTTAAGGAGGTGATGATGTTTGGTATTTGTTTCAGCATATCATAAAAGATAAAGTCTCGACTGCGCTAGATCGAGCAAAAAATCCTGCCCATTTAGATGAATTAAAAAACTTTTATGTAAAAATAACAAAGTATTTCCGTCCAAAGCTATTAAAACACAATATGTGCATAAATTTATAGTTTACTATTCTGTAAAATAGTGCCATATTTGTTCAAAATTTTAAGCTTGAAAGAAAAATTTTTACTCCTTTTATTTCTTGTTTCGGCTATGCTGAGTGCACAGACCGTTCGTAAATATTCCAACGAATTCATGAACATTGGTGTAGATGCCGCAGCTTTTGGGATGAGCAATGCCGTGGTGGCATCCTCTGCCGATGTAAATTCAGGATATTGGAATCCAGCCGGTTTAGTAAATCTTGAAGACAAACAAATTTCGTTAATGCACGCTGCTTACTTCGCTAATATTGCGAATTATGATTACGCGGGCTTTGCAATGCCTTTGGATGATAGAAGTGCTGTTGGGCTTTCAGTAATTCGTTTTGGGGTAGATGACATTTTGAACACGACTCAATTGATTGATGATGAAGGTAATATATCCTATGATCGCATCAGTAAATTTTCAACAGCAGATTATGGTTTTACGTTTTCCTATGCGCGAAGATTGCCGCTTGATGGTTTAAACTATGGGGTTAATGCTAAAGTAATCCGTCGTGTTATTGGTGATTTTGCATCTTCTTGGGGGTTTGGACTGGATGCTGCAGTTCAGTTTAGAACCGATAAGTGGATGTTTGGTATTATGGCCAGGGACATTACGACGACTTTTAATGCTTGGAGTATAGACGAAAAAAAGTTTGCTGAAATACAAGGTGCGGTTGAAGGTCAAAACCAAGATTTGCCAGAAACTACTGAAATTACAATTCCAAAGTTGCAACTGGGAATGGCGCGTAAATTTGTTTACCACTATGATTTTTCGCTATTAGCTGAAGTTGATTTAAACTTCCGCTTTGCTGAAACCAACGATGTAATCTCTACTTCTTTTGCAAGCATAACTCCTTCATTGGGACTTGAATTTGCATATATTGATATGGTTTATGTTCGCGGTGGGGTTGGTAATTTCCAAAATATTAAACAATTAGACGGAAGTGACTCTGTAGGATTTCAGCCCAATATTGGCGTAGGTTTTAGATACAAAGGAATTCAAGTGGATTATGCGTTAACTGATATTGGCGACCAGAGTGCGGCACTGTATTCCAATGTTTTTTCGTTGAAACTGGATTGGGAGATTTTTAGATAGTCCCCCCGAGACCCCCAAAGGGGGAAATGAGTGAAAAGCGATGAGGTGTGAGGGGAATGTCAATGGCTAAGAATAGCGAATAATAAACAATTTGTGTATTAGCGGTGAAATAAATTACAAATCATATCCGACAACCGATAACCGATAATAAACGTGGCAAAAAATTACACCTTACTTCTTCTATTGTTTTTAAGTGTTTCTGCGAAGGCACAATTCGTTCCATTATCAGAAACTTCAGAAATAAGCATTATTACTATTGGTCCAGGGGCTGAACTTTATGATAAGTTTGGGCACAGTGCGTTTCGAATTCAGGATCCAGCAACAGGACAGGACGTAGTTTTCAATTATGGCGTCTATGATTTTGACACGCCTAATTTCTACACCAAATTTGCTCGTGGAAAGTTATTGTACCAACTTGGGGTAAGTTACTATCAACCCTTCTTTCAAAGCTATGTAGCACAAAATCGGTGGGTTAAAGAGCAAACTTTGAATCTCAATTACACTGAAAAGCAAGCCATATCAGATTTTCTTTGGAACAATGCCAGACCAGAAAATAAAAAATACAAATACGATTTCTTTTTTGATAATTGCGCTACCAAAATTCGCGATGTAGTTCAAAAAGTATTGGGCAATAAACTGGAATATAAGGAAGACCACCTAAAAGAAGATCTTACTTTCCGGCAACTTATCCAACAAAACCTAACAGCAAATACTTGGGGAAGTATGGGAATAGATATTGCCCTTGGTGCTGTGATTGATCGGAAAGCGAAACCAATAGAATATCAATTTCTTCCAGAATATGTTTATGAGGGAGCTGCAAATGCAATCATACACAGAAATGGAATTTCTGAAAGTTTAGTAAAAAAAACAACCGTACTTTTTGAGAACACCCCTACACCAACCGAAACCAATTTCTTGTTGAGCCCGCTGTTTGTATTGGGAATATTGGGATTGTTAATACTCTTTATCACCTACCGAGATTATAAAAGAAATACACGAAGCCAGTATTTAGATTTATTCATTTTCTTTTTAACGGGGCTTGTTGGCGTATTCCTTTTATTGCTTTGGTTTGCTACAGACCATACCGCTACGGCTAATAATTACAATTTGCTGTGGGCTTTCCCTATTAATTTATTTATAATTGGACAACTACTTAAAAAATCACCTAGTAATTGGTTTAAAAAATACTTGAAGTTTTTAGTAATTATGTTTTGCTTGTTAACATTGCACTGGATAATAGGCGTGCAAGTATTTGCCATTGGGTTAATTCCGTTTTTTATAGCGCTATTGGTACGTTACGTATTTCTTCTGAAGTTTTACAACCTAAATAGTTAGGCTATTGTCCACGGTAATACACCATAGTGCTTAACGTTTTTACAATAATATTTACATCTAAGAAGAAGCTTCTATGTTTAATATAATATAAATCATATTGCAGTTTCACCATACTATCTTCAATTGAGGCACCATAACGACAGTTTACTTGAGCCCAACCTGATAATCCTGGTTTAACAGTATGCCGAGTTTCATAAAAAGGTATCACTTTTGAAAGCTCATTAACAAAAAATGGGCGTTCTGGTCTTGGACCAATTATGCTCATATCACCTTTAAGCACATTAATGAACTGAGGGATTTCGTCAAGACGTGTACGTCTTAAAAAGCGACCAAAACTTGTAACTCTTGAGTCATTTTTATCTGCCCATTTCATACCGTCCTTTTCGGCGTCCTTTACCATGGTTCTAAACTTATAAATTTTAAATGGCTTACTATTTTTACCAATACGTGTTTGCATATAAAACAAAGAGCCTCTATTCCCAAATACATTGCCAAAAAATACAATAGGCAATAAAACTACACCTATTATAATGCCTATTACTGAACATACTATATCCATCAAACGATGGTAAAACATGTATAATTTGTTTTGATTACTTCTACTAAAAGGAAAGTATTTATAAAAATCTTTACCAACGAACTGCACGGGCACACGTTGAGCCATATCTTCATAAACTTGCGTGTATTCATTAATTGGAAAACCTTCTTCTAGCAGTTTTATTAAAGTATAATATATCTCTGAAGTAATGTTTTCAGATTTATAACTTGCAACGACAATCTCAGATATATTTTCTTGTTTTATAATCTCTCTAATTTGTAAAATAGTTTGGTGATTCTCTTCTCGTAAAGCATCCCTCTTTTTTTTAAACTCTTTCTCAACAGCTTCTAATTCTAAATTATCATCTTGTAAAAGAAGCCATAAATATGTTGGTTGGAAATGAACTTGCGATGCAAAAAGGAATTGGTTTGTCCGTTCAATTGCCGAATGATGACAGTTCTATCCTACCTGTTCATGCTGATGTTTGGGACGGGGATTCGCCCTATGAAGTTGTTGTATGGG
>CAKZLK010000038.1 GCA_937125455.1 uncultured Aequorivita sp. | reverse complement strand
ATTCTCAAGTGCCGCCCAATCCGCAAATACGAATATGTCAAATTTTCCTTTCGCCATATCATTTACAATAGATCAAGGTCTTGCAATTTTCTACCAAACGCATCATCTACTGCCAATTTCAGAAAATCATCCTGGAGGTTAAGTGTCCTAAAGACATTAAAGTACAATCCTATAGCAACTGCTGGATCGCCTTTTTCTATACGGTATAGTGTAGTCCTGTGAATACCTGCGCGCTCAGAAACTTGTTCTGTAGTGAGTTTCCTTCTTTTACGTGCGAGCTTAATATTCTCCCCTATTTGACTAAAAATCATTTGATATTTCGGGAGCACTATCGCTTTTTTTGTATTCATAATGATGCTTATTTACAACAAATATAGTTCTTTTGTATTTAATAAGCAACATTGATGGTCTTACTACTCAATCGAAAACATAAGTAAAAATTATTTTTGTTTCGTCCACAGAACTACAAACGAGAGAAATTTATTATATCAATAGCTAAACCTCATGTCTTGGTTTTAAAATTACCATAGATTCATCAATAGATAATATCCAGTTTTCTAATTCGTCAAAATATTCATTTCTTTGAGGACTTGATAGATCCTGAACGAGCTTCGGCAATCTTTGGCTATATCTTTCAATTAAATAGTCCTAGTCGTTATAACCAATAAGCAAAGTAAAAAAAGAATCTCCTCACCACCCTTATATCTTCATCTTTCCATATTTATATTCCGCTCTATTACTGGCACGAAGAATAAAAGCATTCCTTGAAACTGGAACAAGGAATTGTGTGTTAAGTTCAAATTCCTCCTCTTTGGTAACACCAATTCCTGCTGAAAGCAGCGCATCGCGGGACAATGTTTCGCCTGAAGAGGAAATCACTTCCTTTATAGGAAAACGACGGTTGAAAATAACATGAATTTTTGCCTTGTTCAAATCCCTTGTTTCGTTGTAAAGCAAAACCAAATTGGAGCCATCAAGATAAAATAGCGTGGAGAGAAAATCGCCATTGTCATTTGCTGTATTGGGCTCTGCAGTATCAATGATTTTTGACCACTCCAATTTCCCAGTGTTTATATCAAGTTTGTTTATTACAAATCCATTGTTCAAATAACTGTAATCATAACTAAAATCGCCATCGTTCAAATTGCTGGATTTTGATTTTTTTTCAACATACATACGGTCATAAACTGCCCAAATTCCAGTACTATCAAAAAGAAAATCCTTTAGATTTAAGTTGGCAATTACTTTCTCAAAATCATTTCTTTGGTTGAAGACCACCTTTCCCAGACTATCTATTTTTAAGGCCAAGATACCATTAGCACCAACACCAGAGTTTCTACCGTTCATGTCTATCTTCAGACCGAAGTTAGTTGATTTTTCATAGGTCAAAATTGCTAAAAAGTAAAAATTGCTTTCGTAAAATTTCCCTTCAAATTGAGGAATTTGATAATCGTCCTGCTGTTTTAGGGAAATAGAGGAAACCGTGTTTTCGGCTGTGTTCCAAGTATATAAATTGAGGTACGGCTTTTCCTTTTTCTCATCAACTTTTTTCACCAAAATTACCTGCCCCTCATTGGAAACATAGAGTGAATGCTGTTTGTCGCGTTTGTCCTCAAATTCAAATTCCTGCGTTGTTTCCTTTAGAATTCCTGCTTTGTCATCCAATAGAAATAGCTCCACTTTTTCATTGGATTTTTTGGCATACGGAAGCTCTTTTAAAACGGCAAAATAATGTTTATTATCACTTTGGGAGATCACGAACCTACCATCGTTCGTATCCATTTCCATTACTGTCTGCAGCTCGCCCAACTTTCCGGAATTGATGTCCACTTCTCGAAAAAGCAAGTTGTTCTTTTTGGTTTTTCGGTCATAATCTGTGTAGAAAAAGATAAATGCTGAACCTTCTTTTTGAAACATACTGTTAAAGGTCAAACTTGCCACGCCCATCATAGGCTGCTCCACAGATATATCAATGCTTCCGCTTTTTTCCAAATCATTCAATGAAAACTGATCCACCGTTATTTTTTGGTTAAAAGTGCCCAGATCATATTTTGAAGAAATCCTGTAAAGCTTGTCCTCGGTCACTATATGGGTTATATCTTTTTCTGTTTCATCGGCCCTCCCAAAAGGAAAACCCCAAGAAAAACTTTGTGCAGTAGCGTTTAGTGAAATAAAAACTAAGGTAAAAAAGGTAATTGCTTTCATCTGGTTCTATTTTTTACAATTGCTGTTATATTCATCTACTATTGCCTCTATATTTAGAAGCGAATAGCCTTTTTCCTTATTCTTAATTTTAGCGGCCAATTCCTGATCGTCTTTTACAAGGTCTGCCATTTTATCTGCATAACCCATAATAAAGTTCTGTGTATTTATGGCTTTCTTGTCATTTTTCAAAATCATTACGGTGGACCATGCTCCTTCAGAATGCATTCTGTAAGAATACATATTTAAGCAACCCTCTTTTTCCAACACCAAAAATTTAGTATTCTTAAAAGGAATATCCTGAAATTGCACTGTGTGATACACCTTGTCGGCAACTTTATAACCAGCGATATCCTTTGGTTTAAATCGCTCTTTTTTGCCTTTTTGTTCTTTCTTAAAGGTTACGTTTTCATACCTAACAGATTCATCGTCATATAAAATGTAGCCTCGTTCCTTGGTGCCGTCCTTTTTGATGATATAACCTTCATAATATTGGGAAATTTTGTAGTCCTGTCCTTGTGCAAAGGCGCTTATTGTTAAAAAGATAACTAAAATTGTATATTTCATAATTCAGTAATTTTGAAGCGCAAAATTACCGAAATTATAATAATAGTAGTAGCAGATTCATTTGAATAAGATAAATAAAATAAGAATATTATTTTAGAAATGGGATTAGTGCTTTTCATAGGATGCGTTGTTGGAAAACGCTACTTTTTTCGGTCAGCTACGAAATGTCCTTTTTTTATTACCCCAAGTTAGCGAGTTTTTATTTTCGCTTCAAAACTCTTACGAATATTTATAAACCTTGCTTTTGTCAACTGTTTTCTCGCCAACGAGCATTACTAAATAACTGTAAGTATAAGTGTCGGGATTAAAAAAAGTTTCTGAATTCGGGTTTTCCGGCTTTGTCCCAGCAGTTAAATAAAAGCATAAAAAATAAGAAGTTATAGGAACCAGATTTAAATGATTCGTTTTTATCAATTATTTAAATTGTGCCCAGTTTTTTAAAAAAAATTACTGTTTAAAAATAGACCTGACCTCTCGATATATCCTCTCAAAATTTTCTTCTAAAGCAGTCTCTGTACAATTATGAATTTTGGCAGGTAATTGCCTTTCAATTTTTGAGAGTTTAAACTGGACCTTTTTATCCTTCCCATCCGCATAAGTAATAAACTCTCCCTGCTTTAAGCGAAAAAAGACATCTGCCCGAATTTTTGGAATCTCCTTCTCCCCTGTTGTAATTCGGGTATCAAAATCGAGGTTATGGCCACGGCTTATACTTTTGGTGGGATCTTTCACTATTTCAAAAAAACGTTCGTAATATTTCGCAGTATCAGGATCATTGACTTTTCCAAAGAATTGATAGGAAAGGTTGCTCAAAATTGCTTTGCTAGCCTTGTCACCATACATCATATCGTTTTGTATCTTATCCTGCATCACATAAATGGTCGCAATATCATAGCTTCGTAGGGTTGCAGGAATGCGGTGCATATTCAATAGCCGTATTGTTGGAGCTTCCTCCATCATCAAAAAAGAAGGAAGCGAATTTCGTACACTCATTTGTTTAGTGATGGTATGTATTATGGTTGCAATTACAGGAGAATATGCAGTTTCAAACTTCGGATTGTTCACTACCGATATCACAGCTGGATTATCCTTGTTATTTATATTAAGCGGCACTTCATCAGCGGAAAGTGCCATAAATATGCGCTGTGTACTAATCCGCTTTAAGGCGTTGGCCAATGTACTCTTTACCCCTGCAGTCTGCCTCTCCGATTCCTTTCCGCTTATAAAGGCATCAGCCATTGCCCTGGAAGTGGTATTTGAACTTAAAAAAGCGACCAAGCTTTCGGTGTCAAGATATTGATAGATTGCGATAAGATGTGGCAATGTGCAGTACTGCGGATAGGAGGTTCGAAGTTTCCAGATAAGTCCCCCTATCAATCCCTCTGCAGCATCATTAAAGAATTTTGTACTTCCAGTGGTACCAGACTCCCTTTGTTCCAAAAGGTTTTCAACAAGACCCCGGGAAACCTCATTAACACTTTCTTCATTTTCAAGGTATTTTGGCGCGATTGGATTCACCCGATGAATTATTTTATCGAAGGAAACCATATAAAACGGGATTTCCGAATCCCTAAAAAGCGGAAAGGCCATTTCGGTAATTTCAAAATCTTTGTAGTCGTGGATAACCCCACAAAAAGAATGTTTTTTGAAATGTTTTAGAAAGCCATACACGACGCTTTCGGTCTTTCCACTTCCTGCAGCTCCAATTATTGAAGCTCCCCTTCTAATATTTTGAATCTTAAAATCACCATGATTCGATTTAAAATGGACTTCGTATTTGGAACCTGCTTCTGACGAACTGGTCCCTTTTTGAAAGAACACAAATAACACCGTATTTATCAGTAGGATTGGACAAGCAAAGTATAAAAGGGAATTTGTCAAACCGATTGAATCCGTCAAAAAATAAACCAACGAAACAATTATAAATAGGTTAATCCAAAAGGCGAATCTTATCAACTGGAAGATGCCATAAAAAATCAAACTGGCCATAGCGATGACTGCAATGATTATTATCGGATTATTAAAGTCCATATTTTTAAAAATTAGATTCCGATGGAACTGGATTTGATTGCCACCTCCACTCCCCGTCTCAGTCTGTTGAATACCTTTAATGCCAATTGTGCCGAGTTTGTTGGAATGCTTTGGACCGGCATCCCAGATTCCCGTATCAATTTAAACGCAATGGCTTTTTCATTGGTAGGCAGTTGCAACAAAGCGGAAAAATAAAAATTCGGACTTTTTATAAACTCCTTTCTGGCTTGGTAGGTTTCCACAAAGTTTCGTTGGTATGCGAAAGTCCGATCAAAAGTTTTCTCAGCTTTTGCAAAAAATTGATCACGATCAAATCCCCTTTTTATCATTTTACCATTCATCATTACCTCGGAGGATTTGTATTTACTTCCAGGAGAAAGGCTGAACGAGTTGGAAGCATCCTTTCTACTTACGATAATATGGATATGGCTCTGGTTTCCTTCCTTTTTCATTCCCCGAACAATACGCTGACCATTTTGCTGATGGGGAGCATCCCGTTCCAGTTTCATTATTTCCTTTTCCAAAGCTTTGATACTTCCCTCCTTTTCTCCAGATTGAATCGTTCTTATTTCTTTTTTAAGTTCAAGTATTTTGGTTGCAAAAGGTTGGTTCTCGCGGATCTGAATGTCCGATCCTTTAAAGGTTCGTTGATGTTCAATTTTCGCATAGTATTTAATGTCATCAATAGAGATGGGTCTACCGTTTATTTCACGATTGAAACAAGACACATAATCTTTCATCAATTCCCGGGTGTACTTTTTTAGATCCACACCGTGATTTTGTAAACGTTTCAATTCATATTTTGAAGGACTGACCGTAATGGAATAAAACTTGGGCTCTATCTTTTTAAGCTTGGCGGTATTGCCATCAATATCCTTCACCACTTCCTTGGCCGATATTTTATCCTCATATTGATTAAAAAAGAATTCCTCATATCCGGGATCAAGACCTTGGTTTTCCTTTTCAAGATATTCCACAAAATCTGCCGAACTTTGTGAATAGTTATCGCCCAATTTTTGGGGGGTGATAGTTATATACATGAGTATCGATATTATGTTTTATCATTTCGTTCCGTGTATTTTGGAGGTTTTTTCTCACCCCTATTCTTTTCCAAAATGAGGGGTTTTTCATGTGGTGCTGACTCCTCAAAAAGAGAGAGTATCATCGCAGCCGTTGGCTTTGTCTGCGTTTTTTCCATATCCCTCATAATTGCTATTACCGCGTTTATCCGTTTCATAATCCGTATTTCCGACGCCCTCAAATTTGGTCCCAGGGAATCCATCGGTGAGATGCCGTTATCAGCAAAAAATTCCAACATCAACAATAGGGTCATGGACTGCGATTTAGATATTGACCTGCAATATTTCTTAAATCTTTTGGCCACCGATTGCTTGATGCTCAAGCTTTCAAACTGTTCATTTTCATATCCCTTGTCCATTTTTTCGTGAAAAATTTATTAGTTTTTCTGGTGCTGCTGGGTTTTTCCGTGAAAAATATCTAAAGATTTTACGTTTTCAAACTAAAATAAACACCCAAGTATCTATAAATCAAATTATTGCAAAGTAAATTGGAGTCCTTAACATCGCGCAGCGTGTTACCCTCTTGCTATTCCTTTTCGTCCAGCTCGCTGGACCAAAAAAAATACCATTACACCTGAATGTAATGGCTTATTTACTGACTGAAATGAGATTTGAATTTTTTAAGATTTTAAAAATAAAATTTTGTAAGTATTACCAAAGAAAAAATAGAATTATTGAGAAAAATGGAATCCGTTTAAAAACAAAGACCCTTGAAAATTCAAAGGTCCTTGGATTTTGATTTTTAAGATTTAAATTACAAATACAAAATCGTAACTGTAAAGATTTCGCTGTGCTTCCTCTTCCAGCATCTTTTCAAAATCAATGTGATTTTCATCGGCGTACCTCCGGATATCATCCCCAAAACGTTTCTCGATTTCCTTTTTGGAGTTTTCAAGAAGTTGGTTTTGGGTCTCCTCGTTCAAGTTTGAATAATTAAGGTAAATCATATCAAATGTTTTAGAGTCTTAATATTCACTTGGCAACAAGAGGGTATTGTTGATGAAATAAAGCCGGAGTTCATCAAGCGGAAAATCCGTTGCCCTATATTTATGGGTTTCCAAAACAGTTCCATTTCCATCGCCATAAGTGATGGTCGCCTCGCAACCCATTTTTTGCTGTTCCTCTTCCGATAACCTCTTAAAGTCAATGGTTATGAAATAGCTTTTTTGCATTAGGCTCTTCGCTATTATAGAAGTGTCCGTGACCAACCAAAAACATTCAGCGGTTTCCACCAAATACTTAATTCCATTGGTAAATCGGGTGCGTGTCAGTGGGATTTGATAGAACATATCCGTTCCAGAAAAATGTTGCAATCCCTGTTTTATTTCGTTAACTTGTGCTTTCATTGTTGAATTTTTTTAGAAGTTAATAATGAATAAGAGGGCGCGTTGTTTTGGTCGCAAGCGCCCTCTTACATTTTACCGCTGTTATTCAGCGTTTCCGTTATCCTTGGTTCCGAGCAACAGGATTTCGTCTGCTACCACTTCGGTAACATATCGTTTCTCCCCTGCTTCGGTCTCATAGGAACGGGAGGTCAATTTGCCTTCTATGGCTACTTCCTTTCCTTTGCCCACGTATTTCTCAACGATTTCGGCAATCTTGCCCCAGGCAACAATATTGTGCCATTGGGTGTTCTGCACTTTTTCACCCTCTGAATTTTTATAAAACTCATTGGTTGCAAGTGAAAAGTTTGCGACTTTTTTGCCGCTCTCAAGGGTCTTGGTCTCGGGGGCATTGCCCACGTTCCCGATCAGCTGTACTTTGTTTTTTAGTGTACTCATGATTAAAAGATTAAAGGATTAATTAAAATTCCATCCGAACCCTTCGGACGGTTTGCGTTTCTATTTTTGAAGTGATTTACTTATTATATCCAGAGCGTTTTCCTTTTTTTGTTTTTTTAACTTTGTTTCCACTTCCCTTTTATTGATTTCGTAAGATTTCATAAGATTCGTTTTTAGATTTACTTCCCATAGAGCCGTCGCTGTTACCTTTTTTTGTTGCTTATGGTGGTACAATATTCAGGGTTGGTAAGGCGTATAAATAGCGAAGCGGCTTTATGCCGCCGTCCAAGAATGAATGTTGTTGTTTTGCTGTCAAAAAAAGGTAAGGTCAGTGGCGGTTCGGGAAGTTGTCTAAATGGCTCTGTGAAGTACGCAATCCAAAGAAGTGGTACAAAATGCAAAAATGATATTCCGATGAAGCGGACTTAATTCACAATTTTTGTTTGGAAATGAAGCGTCCCATCCCAGTCCCGAAGTTTCGGGGCGGGAAGGGCAAGTGGAATGCAAAACCAAAATTGGGGATTGGGTCCAAGACTTTTTGTAGTTAAGCTCTTTCCTCGGAATGGAATGAAGCGGGAATGTGCTTAACGTATTTTAAATGAATTTCTTTGTAGGGAATCTTTTCCAGAATAGACTTATTTTCTGGTGTTTGCGCAAAGGCAAAAAGTACTGGGTGTAATTACATTAACCAAAATCTATTTGTCACTATTGTTTTATATGTAATTACAGCCTGTACTGCGCGGAAGTGAAGGCTCTTGGGAATGAATGAGTGTAGGCACGGAACGAGTGAATGAGTAAGTGCCGAAGGTGGGGCATAATAACTTTAATCTTTTATTAAAGTGAGATTTTTAAAATCAAGTAATAATTGTCGGTCGTTATCAATATGTTTCCAGTCTTTAATGTTTTCCTGAATTTGTGTAAGATAATTATTATATTTTTTCTTAAGCCATTCGTGTTTAGTAATGACACTATTTGAATTAGAGTTCAACCCAATCTCTATCAGGCTTTTCAATTTTTTTAAATATAGGACTAAATCATAATTTGGTTCATCCAATTCGTCATTAGCCTGTGTAATATAATCTATATAATAAAAACCATCATCATCTAAAGATAGACAACTCATTATGCTTTCAGTCTCATCTTCCAATGAATTATGAGGCATTCTATATTCCTTGCCAATCTCAATAACTTCCTCACTTATAATAATTCTTGGGTCAATCGCTTTTTGGGACTCAAGAATGTAAGCATCCACAAGTGCAGGTCCAAAAATATGATTTTCTGTATGCAACAGTTTGCCTACGCTCACACCGCCTCTGGTCAAATATCCGTTATTTGCAAGTTCAAAAGCAATATGAAGCAAATCAATTAGAGAATAAAACACTTCGCTTGTTTCCTCAATTCTAAATGATATTACAATAGAATCAGAAAACTGTGTTACCATTTTCGATTTTGAAATGCCACTATCATATTCTATTAAAATTTTATTGGCGATATCAATAATTTGTTTTATGCTCTTTATTTTATCCTCGACATCATTTCCAGAATCATCAACAGTAGAATCAATATGCGATTTAAAACCTAAAATATCTATAAAGCAACAAATACGGTATTCATAATTCATAATGAAAATTTTATTTTGTGACTACACTTATCATTTTCTCCAATAATTCTGTTGGTTTTGGCCTTCTAAATTTGTCGTCAATTTTGTTATCGAGGTAGTGGGCGAAAGAGGCATAGCTCTCACTAATAATATCGTCAACTTGTTGTTGGTTTTTGAAGCGGTGGTTTTTCAAATTTATATTCAAATACTTGGTATGGTATTCCAACAGACAATCTTCAAAAGAAAGTTTGCGGGTTTCAAAAAAGTGGCTGTTATAAATTAGAGTGTCCATATCTATAATGATAAGACTTCTTACATTTTCTACATTCAAACCTTCTTTATTTAAAATTGTGAGTGCATTTTTAAACCACCCATCAATTAGCTTATTCATTCCTGGCGTATTGAACATTCTGTAATGGACAATTAATATTGGATATATATGGGCTTTTTCAGAGGGTGCGTTTTTATCAAATGAAAGTGATTGGGTCAATATCTCTCTTATGGTGTCTTTAAGTTGCAACACTGCTTTAGCCTTGCCTTTTTCATTTTCTACAAAGGTTATTTTAAGCTTTTCCAATACTTCATAATAGTTGGTAGATTGCTTTATTTCCTTTCCTAAAAGAACATCCTTCGATTCAAACAAAAATATTCTTTTGCCATTGCGCACATAATAATCCGGTGCTCCTTCAAACTCTGCATCCAATTCCTTACCGGACTTTTGTATAAATCTATTACCAAATATCTTCTTAAGTGTTTGATTCAATAAATATTGTTCAGAAAATTCTAAATTTTTAATGCCATAAAGGTTTTTTAACTGTTGGTTTTCCGGAAGCGTGGCATTGATGTCCTTAAAACGAAAATACAAGCCTTTGTAAATCATTTCCACCACAAATAATGGATAGATAATTCTATATTTTCCTTCATCTATTTTATAGAGCGGATAACTTCGAGTTTTGGTAAAATCAAAATCGGTTAACCTTTCATCATCCAGTTTTATATGTTTCTCAATAAACAATGAAAGTTCTTCCTGCTTGTCAGCCTCCAGATGTATTTCAGTTTGAGCCTCTCTTTTTGCGGTTAGCACGGGAAAAACAATACCCAATAATTTATGAAGATACTTCTTGAAATTTGGGACATCATAATAATTATAAAATGCCTTGATTAGATGTTCACTACCTTGAAATGATTCTAAAAACTCAAAGAAACTGTAGGCTTTCAAAAATTGACAGTAAAACACCTTATTTATTTGGTAGTCTGTAATATCGAAACTGTGCAGATTATTTCCTATGAAAAAATTCGTGAGATTGCCCTCAATATCATATTCCTTAAAATTTTGAGCTAAATCCTTACCTCGTTCTGTAATTGTTTTTTGATTGAAAACAGTGTAGGCCTTGAAAAAATTGATTTCAATATCTAAAAATTCCTCTCTGCTATATTCCTTATTATCAAATTCGGCTGGATTATCGTAAACGTACTCAAAATAGGTAAGACTACTCATTGGATATAGGACTTCAAAACTTTCTATATCGAAATCATTTTCTCTTGCAAAAATTACCATCCGTTTATAAACACTATCTGCAAATTGAAAATTGGCTTCTGAAAAATATTCTGGCAAAAAGCCTGTAAGACCAGAAAATTTAGAACCGCTATTTTTAATTCCCAATAGAAAAGAACCCATTAACAATCGCATATCCTTGCCTAAATCCTTCAAATAATGGTCTATGGATTTTTGTTCATCTTCAGGAAAGCACACCTCGAAAGTCAATGGCATTTTAATTGTTACGCCCATATTCTATAAAACATACCTTCATTTCTAACTTCTAATTTAACAATAGATTTTCTACCCACCTTTTCTACCCACTTAAGGAAGTATGTAATTAATTTTCCAATGGCCACCTTTTGCTCCACCCATTCTTTCAATAAGACCAATATCTTTTAGTGCATCAATATTATTATCAATGGCAGTAGGACTTAAGCCTATTATATCTTCAAGTTCTCTTTTAGAAACTTTATTATCTTTATGGATAGCTCTAATAATTCCAACTCTATTATCAGTAAGATTATCTACCCACTTATCTACCCACTTATCAAAATCAAAAGGTCTTCTAAATGTAACAGTAAATATACCTTCAGTATTAAATTCAGGTGGCGTTAAATCTTCTTCTACCATTAAATCCCTCATTCTACTGATACCAGAACCTACTTGTTCTACCATTCTAATTCTTTCAAATAGACCAAATATCAAAGGATTTCTACTTAAACTTCTTTTTCCAAATTCATTTTTAGGAATACCGCTAACAAGTCCACCAGGATTTGAGACTTCAACTCTATCATTAAAAACTTCAACAGTAATACGTGCACCTTTGTCATAATAATCTCTATGTGCCAGAGCATTGATAATTGCTTCCTTAAAAACTGTTTCGGGAATTTCCCAATGTTCCTTACGTGGCTGTGAGCCAGCACCTTCAATATCATAACGAATATTAAGCTTTGTTTTAAGCCAAGCCATCGCTTGAAGGAATTGTTGATATAGCGTTCCAACCATTGTTTTATCATCAACAATGTATCTTTTGTCAATACCATCAAAAGCAATACAACGAATTACTGCTTTTTCAAAAAACGTTTCGGGGTTTTTTGCGAAAAACAAAGCGGCACCATTTTTAAGATAGCCTTCTTTTGTAATCAGTTTAAGATTTTGAAAAACCTGCTCATTGGAAATCGTGGAATTTAAACCTGCCAAATCCCTAAACTGAATAATATTGGCATCAGGAATATCTTGCACTATATCAATGGTTTTGCAAGGTGCTTCATCAAAATAAATTCTATCTGCCTGTTGAAAAAAATCCCTCATTTCCTCAACTGTTGTGAGTTTTTGGGAATTAGGGCCTTGGCGTACATAAATAGCTCCAGAAAGTACATAAGGTTTGCTTTCGCCGGAAGGCACTTCAATTACCACCAACTCTTTACCATCAACCCCTAAAGAATAGATTTCACAATGTAATGCAGGTGTTATTTCGTTTATTGAATTTTGAATCGCAGAATGCTTTGCATTATTGAAAGTAATTCCTTGAATCACATTATTGTCGTCAACACCTAATAAAATAGTACCACCTGCTGCATTGGCAAAGGCACAGATTTCTTCTGTGACCTCTTTGACCTTATTCGGAATATTTTTCTTGAATTCCACATTATAGCCCTCTCCAGATGCAATCAGGGATTTTATTTCAGCGGTGCTTAACATAACTATTGTGATAACTAAAGATGATTCACAAAGCTATTGAAATTGTTTTGGTTATTTATTTATAATTTTCTTTAGTCCAGTTTTTTAATAAGCCAATTTAAATTTCCTGATGCACTAATATAGTTTTTATATAAAAATCAATAGTGTGGTAGCTCGCCGTTATCTTTTATATTGGTTACATAATTATATAGGTTTAAATCCATAGTAATCCAATACTCTTTTTCAGCATCAACTTTTTGTTTAAGACCCTTGATTATTTTTAAGGATAAATTTCTAAAATCTTCCGCTACTTGAGATAAATCGTGTTCATAGAGCTCGTAATAGTCATCTTTGAAAACCTGTTTGCTTTTTAATTTCAACTCTCTTAAAGACAGAATTGGATGCTCAATTAATAAATAATCAGCAATAAAAAAGTAATTGCGATGCATCGCTTCAAAAAAGATTAAATCCACAGATTCTATGGGCAAATGATAATCCCTGTAACTATGCTCATCTTGAAAATTGTGATAATGTTCCAATGTTGATAAGAACGTTTTCATTTCATTTTCAAAGAGATTTCTTGAATCTTGAAAAGCATATCTCAATCTGAAAAGTGATGGTCCCGATTTTTTATCAAAAAAGTCCATATCTTTTGATATAGAATAATTAAAGGTCTTTTGCTTTGCGAAAGCAAAAAAATTCTTTTTTATAAAATTTTTGACTGAAATAAAATACATTTCTTTTTTTTCATTGTCCGTCACACAGAGAAATACTGGTACTGGAAAGCGATACCAATAATTACTTGTCGATATTTTTATATTGGAAATAGTCAATGTATTATCCAAATTCCAATTTATATTCTCTTTAGATTTGAGTTGTATTGATGCTAAATCTCCTGTTAATTGATTTTTCTCATTTACCAATTCTACATAACAGTCGATACCATAATCTCTTTCAGTAACGTCTCTAACTATCCAATTGTCCGGAATGTGGTTTGCAAATATTTTGAACGATGTTGATTCAGAAATATGTTGAGGTACTCTTTGTGGTAATTGCATATATTGGAATTTTTCTGTTACTTCTATAATTAAAAATTTTAATCCCACTTCATCTTCTGCAATCTAACAGCATTCAATATCGCCAATAAAGCCACGCCAACATCCGCAAAAACGGCTTCCCACATTGTGGCTAAACCCCCTGCTCCCAATATTAAAACCACGGCTTTTACACCAAACGCCAAACCAATATTCTGCCAAACAATTTTTCGGGTAGAGCGTCCAATTTTTATGGCTCTTGCAATTTTGCTGGGTTGGTCTGTTTGGATGATAACATCTGCCGTTTCAATGGCCACATCACTGCCTAAACCTCCCATTGCGATACCAACATCGCTTGCGGCCAAAACTGGCGCATCGTTGATGCCATCGCCAATAAAGGCCACTTTGTTATCGGTTTCTGCCATCAGTTTTTCAACTTCCCTCAACTTGTCTTCCGGCAATAAACCGCCTTTTGCACAATCCACGCCCATTTCCTTGGCCACTTGTTGGGTTATGGAATCTTTATCGCCCGAAAGCATAATGATTTTGGAAATTCCGGATTTGCGGATTTGTGCTATGGCTTCGTGGGCATCATCCTTTAACTCGTCTGCAATAATGACGTAGCCAGCAAATTTGCCCTCAATGGAAACCATTACTATAGATTCCACAATAGCGTCAGTTTCAGAAGGAACTTCGATGCTATTCGAAGTCATCAATGCTTTGTTGCCCACCAAGACGGTTTTACCATTTACCGTTCCCTTTAGACCTTTTCCCGCAACTTCATTGACGTTTGTAGCCTCAAAATCCTCACCATCGGCTTTGAATTCCATAATTGCCTTGGCAATGGGATGCGTGGATTGCTCTTCCATCGCCATCAGGTACTTCATAAATTCAGGTTCTTCCCAATCAATGGCTTTGATGTCCTTGATTTTGAAAACACCTTTGGTCACAGTTCCTGTTTTGTCCATAACAACCGTTGTTATTTTGGTCATTTCATCCAAATAGGAAGCACCTTTAAACAGAATTCCATTTATTGAAGCTGCTCCCAATCCACCGAAATAACCCAAGGGAATTGAGATTACCAAAGCACAGGGACAGGAAATGACCAAGAAAATCAAAGCTCTGTATAACCAATCGTTAAAGACATAATTGTCCACAAAAAAATAGGGTATAAACGTCAAACCAATTGCCAAGAAAACCACAATTGGTGTATAGATTCTTGCAAACTTTCTGATAAACAATTCGGTTTTTGATTTTCGGGCGGTTGCATTCTGCACCATATCGAGGATTCGGGCAATGGAACTGTCCTTAAATTCCTTGGTGGTCTCGATTTCTACAACACCGTCCAGATTGATGCTTCCCGCAAATACTTTTTCGCCCTTGGCAATGGTATTGGGTTTGCTTTCGCCTGTTAGGGCTGCCGTGTTAAATGAGCCTTTTTCTGATAATAAGATACCGTCCAAAGGGATTTTTTCGCCTACACGAACTTGCACCTTTTCGCCAATTTCAACGGTTTCGGGATTTACAGACACATAATCATTGTTCCGATACACCAAGGCTTCATTGGGACGCACATCGAGCAATGCCTTTATATTTTTTTTTGCCTTGTTGACCGCCGCGTTCTGAAACAGCTCGCCAACGGCATAAAACAACATTACGGCCACACCTTCCGGATATTCGCCAATGGCGAATGCGCCAATGGTTGCAATGGACATCAACAGAAATTCCGTAAAAAAATCGCCTTTTACAATGCTGTTCCAGCCTTCCCTGATTACAGGAAATCCAACGGGAAGATATGCCACGACATACCAAACGATGCGAATCCAGCCCGAAAAGTAGGGGAAGGTTTCGAAATAATCGAACGCAATGCCTGCGATGAGCATTACAAAACTGAAAATTGCTGGCAAATAAGTTCTAAACTTGCCAAGATTTTCGGGATTGCTGTGATTGTGGCCATCCGACTCGGAATGTTCGCCTTGATGTTCTTTTGGGTCTAAATCCCGAAGGTTTCTTTTTTGTTTTATCATTGGTCCAATTTTATTGTGCTATCCATTTTTTAGCTGCTTCTTTTTCTTTTAAATCGAAGTATTTCACTTCCGAACTTGTAAAGAAATCAGTAGCTTTTGCGACCCATTCCTGCCATTTCTTTTCGCCCACAAAAGCCATTTTTCATAATCGGAAATGTGTGCGCTATCTACTTTAATATCTTCCCAAAAGCCTTTTAAGGTATAACCTTCAAAATCGTGCATTTCAAAATAGAAATGAACTTTTTGATTGCTTTTCAGGATTTGGTGGATACGGGAATGAATGGACTCCACATCGGTTTTAGAGATTTTGCCTTCCAAAATGGCGGCAATAACATTTTCCTTTTCTGAATTCAATAACTGTATCATAATTTTAAATTTTAATCAATGTAGTGATATAATCAATGCAATGGAAGTGCAAATAAATTGCTATCCACCAAGGTCATAAAACCATTCCTCTGCTCTTATAATAGCTTGTTTCAACGCTTCTTTTGCTGAAAGGTCTTTCTCTTGTACAAGTTCCTTGGCAATTTCGAAGGCTTTTTCGCGTACTGTTGAATTTAGGGCATCCAATTCCGTTTTGAAATCATCAAACATCCAGTCCATAATACTCGATTAATGTTTAAACAATTCGTTTTCATCTTTCACATCTATGTCTTCTTTGGGTCTTTTATCCAAAAAGTAATCCAACACGATACCCACTACAATGGCACCTACAAATGCGGCATATACTTGCCAATCATATTGTATAATTAAAGATAGGCTAATAAATATTGCCAAAATTGGCAGTATTGGCACTTTCCCAATAGTCAAAGGAACTTTAAATGGTCTTTCTTTATCAGGTGCTTTGAAACGCAATACAATGAGGGCAATGTTTACGGCTACAAATACGAGCAGCGCACCCAACGATGACATTCCCGCTACGATTTTAATATCGCCCAACAACATAAATCCCGCAACTGCCGCCATAACCACAATGGTGGTGACCCACGGCACTTTTTGTGCATTGGTCTTGGTCATAAACTTTGGAAGTTCACCCACACTTGCCATTCCGAACAGCAACCTGCTAATGGAAATAATACCGCTAAAGGCGGCATTTGCCGTGGCAAAAAGAGCTGCGACCGCCAAGGCAATAGGCAACCAACTGTTGAGATTGGATGCTGCAAGTGATAGTGGCGAATCTACTTTTGCCAGTTTTGATGGGTCAGCAATATTAAGAACCGTAAAAGCTATGAGCAAATAGATTACGGTGGTAAAGACCATTGTCAATAGAAAGGCACGAGGTATGGTCTTGCCAGGGTTTTTCACTTCCGAACCCAATGATGCCATATGCTCAAATCCGGTATAGACAAAAAACAATGTTGCAGTAGCTGCCAACGTACCCGAAAAGGATTCCACTTCGAAAAATTCTGCTTTTGGCGGACCAGTTTCAGCCAGACCGACTGCAATGAGAATGAATAAACCCAACAACTGTATGCTAACCATTATAATATTGGCAGTAGATGATTTCTTGATGCCCGTAATGCTTATCAATGAAAGGACTATCAACACGCCATAACTTATCAATAAGGAAGGTACACTAAAAAAAGTGTTGAAATATCCCGAAAAGGCCAGCAAAACAGCGGCTATTGTGGCTGAACTGTGAAAGGCAACAGTCCAGCCTGTTAGAAAGGACGGTATATCTATCTTTGGAAATGCTTTGCGTACAAAAATGAATTCGGCACCTGCATTGGGATAGGTAGAGGACATTTCTGCATACGACATTGCCGAAACACTTGCAGCAATCGCAGCGAAGAAAAAACTCAACCAAAGGTCTGTACCCGCTTGTCCTGCGGCCGCACCAATAACGGTATAAATTCCCGCGCCTACTATAGTACCAACACCATAAAAGGTAAGGCGAAGTGTTCCGAGTGATTTTTTTAATTCGGCCATACTAATTTTTTTTTATTGATTTGATTGGTTACTGCATTTCTCACAAATCCCCTTGACCACAAGGTTTACATCTTCGGCCAAATAGCCGTCAGGTAAATTAATATGTGGGATTTTATGTTGCGTGAGGCAAACCGTTTCATCGCAATTGTTGCAATGGAAATGTAGGTGCAAATCCTGTTCAATCTCGCAGTTGCAACCGGGCTCGCAGAGTGCATATTTAGTGGTTCCAGTGCCATCTTCTATTTGGTGCACGATACCTTTTTCCTCAAAAGTTTTTATGGTTCGGTAAAGGGTGGTGCGTTCCGCTTTGGCAAAAGCGTTTTCAACATCGGTCAATGCTACCGCTGTATCCTGCTGTGCCATATATTTGTAGATAAGGATGCGCATTGCGGTTGGCCGAACGTTTTTGTGCTCTAAAAATGTTTCAATTTCATTCATAAACATCTCAATTTATCCCTGTTTTTTCTTCAACGACTCTCCCGTTTTAATCTGAAAAGCGTCTTCAATATCCATCATATAGATAATTCCATCGCCCTGCTCATTGGTCTTTCCATTGGCAATGATAAGGTCTATGGCATCTTGGGCCTCTTCGTTTTGGCAGACCAGTTCCAACTTTACCACAGGACTGTCGGTTACGTGAAAATCAAGCGAGGGTCTTGCACCCTTTGCCTTAAACGCTCCCGTGCCTTCTGCCTGTGAAAGTGTCATACTCTTAAACCCGTTTTCGGCCAAAGCTTCGATTACTCTTTGGATTCGGTTTGGTTTTATAAATGCTTTTATCTCTTTCATCTTTCTAAAATATTTCATAAAATGGAAGATGGAATGCCTCAATTATCTTTCTATGTTGATATGAAAATTGTCAATAGGCATTTCATCTGAATATCGTTTTGTTTTAAAATTTACAAATTTTTAATGGTCGTGTTCCAGTTCGCCCTTGACCATTTCGGACGAGAGCGTATAGGCTCCTTTTGTTACCACCTTGATTCCTTTCGGGACATTTGCCGGAAGGTTTATTTCCACAAAATCCAAATCTGTAATGCCTGTGCTTACAGGTATCATTTTAAATTTTATTTTGTTCGCTTCCTTTTCGCCATCTTCATCCAAAATAAAAATAAAGGATTGTTCGCCTTCTTTGATAATTGCATCCTCGGGTACGGCATAGACCATTTTTTCATCTTGGGCAATTCTACCTTCCACATACATTCCCGGAAGAAGTTCTTTGTCTTCATTATGTACGTCTGCGTGAACGTGCAAGGCTTTTGGGTCTGTTTCAAAAGTTTTACCTATGGCGTGAATTTTTGCCTTTAAAAGCTCATTTGGTTTTGAAGCCACCGTAAAATATATTTCCTGCCCTTCTTTTACTTTATGGATGTCCTTTTCATAGACTTTAAAGTCGGCGTGGATTTCTGTATTGTCACTTACCGTGAACATTTTGGTCTGTGGCGCAACGTAATCGCCAAGGCTGACCATTACTTCATCCACAAAGCCACTGATGGGCGAGGTAATGGGTACTGCCGAATAGATTTGCCCTTCCAAAACTTTACTGGTATTGATGCCCAGAAGTTTTAGTTTGGAACGCAATCCATTGACACTTGATGTGGTAGAACGAAATTTGGACTGTGCCAGTTGAAATTCCTTCCCTGATGAAACGCCCTTTTCGTGTAGTATTTTTTTTCGTTCAAAATCCTGTTCCAAAAAGACCAGTTCATCGTTCTTTTCCTGAAATTCCTGTTGCATTGTAATGATATCTGGATGTTCCAAATATGCCAATACCTGACCTTTGCTCACTTTGTCGCCTTCTATGACAGTGATGGAACGGACATTTCCACCCACAAAGGGACTTATGTTGGCCCTGTCCTGTGGAAATAATTCCAATTGGCCAGTAACTTTTATGGTGTTTCCCAAATTTTTTTGTTCCAATGGTTTCATTTCAAGACCAATGGTTTCTGCCTGTGCCTGGGTAATGGCTACCACGCCTTCTTCATTTTCGTGTCCAGCTTCCTCGCCTTCAGAATGCTCGGACGTTTGCGTTTCGTTGTGGTCCAATTTGCTTTCAGCTTTGTTGTTGCAAGCCATTAATAAGGCTATGGCCATTATTGAACTGATTATTTTGATATATTTCATTTCCTGTTTCATTTTAAGATTATAGATTGCCCAATTGGTACTGCACCTCAATGGCCTGTTGGTTGTATTGATTGATATATTCCAAATGTGTTTGCTTTATCCTGATGGCACTGTTAAGGATGGTGATATAGTTCACATAATCTATTTCGCCTTCCTTGGATGCCAGTTCTGCGGTTGTTATTTGTTCTTCCGCCAAAAGCAATGCGCCTTCTTCATAATACTGCAATATTTTCTGCGTTTTTTCAAGGGATTTGAACAATTGCGACACCCTACTTTCGGTGGTTGCCTTTTGCTCCAAATATTGATTTTCTGCCATCATTGCATCTGCCTTGGCTGCCTTTACCCGTGATTTTTGCGGAAAAAACCACAACGGAATACTGATTCCTGCCTGATAGGTATTGAATCCCGAAACATCATCCACAACCTGCCGTCCATAAGAAAAGCTGAATTTTGGCAGCAATTCCGATTTTTCAACGCCCACATTGGCTTTACTTACTTCGGCTTTCTGCAACGCATATTGCAATATTGGGTTGTTTGCCACCGAAGTTGAATCCAAAGTTGCCATAAAATCCAATGGCTCATAAAAACCGTCCACCGTTTCGATGGGTTCATCTGTTCCCAAATATTGTTTTAGGGCACGCTTGGCAATTTCAATATCATCATAGGCTTGTTGCCTCAACACTTGAATCTGTTGAAACTCTGAAGAGGCTGAAATAAATTCCAACTTACCAGTTTCTCCCGTGTCATAACGAAGTTGGGCAGCGGTCTTGAAATTGGCATAAATACTGTCCAATTGGTCTGCAAAACGCAACTGTGCCTTGTAATAATTAATGTGGTCGTATGCTTGCATCACATTGCGCACCAACTGTTGCTCACTCGCTACGTAAAACTTCTCTCCCAAGGCAATGCGCTCTTTATAAAACTTGGATTTTGAAAATCCAGAAAGCAAATCTATGTTGCCCTGTTGCACACCAATGGTAGTTTGTACCCCGGGAAGGTTATTGCCATATTCTTCCTTGCCCGTAAAAACTTGGGTGCTTCCAAGGTCAAAACTGGTGCCTTTCATAGCCTTTTCCCTTTCAATAAAAGCTTCACTTTCCTTAAGCGATGGATAATTCTTTTTTGCCAAAGCGATGGCTTCATCTACCGTCAAGGTCTTTGGAATTGTTACATCTTGATTGGTGTCTTGGGCCACCGCAGTTCCGGAAGCCATCAAACCACCCACCATCAACAACACGGTTACAATGTTCGTGGATTTGTTGATATAGCTTACATCGCCATTAGTATTGTTTCGTTCCTTTCTCGATTCCAACCAATAGTACAATACCGGAAGGACTACAAGTGTTAAAAATGTTGCTGTGAGCAATCCGCCAATAACCACCGTTGCCAATGGTCGCTGTACTTCAGCACCACCAGAGGTAGAAATTGCCATTGGGATAAAGCCCATAATGGCCGCCGTTGCGGTTAGCAAAATTGGTCGCAACCTTTCGTGTGTTGCTTCGTATATTCGTTTTTTTAAGTCTGTCATTCCACTTTCTTTTAGTTCATTGAATTTGTTTATCAGTACCAACCCGTTCAATACCGCTACTCCAAAGAGCACAATAAATCCGACTCCCGCTGAAATACTGAAAGGCATTCCCCTTATCCAAAGGGCAAACACGCCACCAATGGCCGCCAAAGGAACTGCCATATAAATCATTAGTGATTGGGAAAACGAGCTCAACGCAAAGTAGAGCAATATGAATATTAGGAAAAGAGCGATAGGTACTACAATCATCAATCGGTCTGATGCACGTTGCAGGTTCTCAAACGAACCTCCGTAGGTTACAAAATAACCCGGTGGCAGTTTCACTTCCGTTTCCAGTTTTTGCTGAATCTCCTCGACCATCGATTTTACATCACGCCCACGAACATTGACCCCTACCGAAATACGACGCGAGGTATTGTCCCTTGAAATCTGCATTGGACCGGGCTTATAGCTGATGTCCGCTACTTCCTTTAAGGGCACTTGCGCTCCGTTTGGTAAATCGATATATAAATTTTTAAGGCTATTGATGTCCTGTCTGAAGTCCTTCGCCAAACGAATGACCACATCAAAGCGTTTTTCGCCTTCAAAAATCACCCCTGCCGCTTCTCCTGAAAAGGCGGCACTTACATAATCATTCAGCTTATCAACGGTTACTCCGTACTGTGCCATTTTTGCACGATTGTATTCTACAGTCATTTGTGGTAAACCACTCGTGGCTTCCACATTGAGGTCGGCGGCACCGGGAACTTTACGTATGACTGCCGCAATTTCCTGTACCTTATCTGCCAACACGCCCAGATCTTCTCCGTACAATTTAATGGCCACGTCCTCACGAACACCCGTAAGCAATTCGTTAAAACGAAGCTCCACAGGTTGCGTAAACACGAAATTTACACCGGGAACAACTGAAATTTTTTCCTGTATTTTTTCTATGAGTTCTTCTTTGCTATCTGCGGAAGTCCACTTGCTCTTATCCTTTTCAAGAATTATATAGCTATCGGCAATGTCCATTGGCATTGGGTCTGTCGGTATTTCGGCCACACCAATCCTTGAAACCACTGTTTTTACTTCAGGAAATTCATTGATTAAATTTTGAAGTTTTTTTGAGGCTTCAATAGATTCCGTAAGACTGCTCCCTGGTTTTATCAAAGCCTGAAATGCAATATCGCCCTCATCAAATTTAGGTATGAATTCGCCACCCATATTGCTGAAAATAAATCCTGCAATCAATAACAGCCCTACCGCACCAATAATGACACCAGCCCTAAAGCGAAGTGCGAAATTGAGCAAGGGTACATACGCCCTGTTCAACCCTGACATTATTTTATCGCTGAAACCGTCAATCCTGTTTTCAAATTTGGCGAACCAACTATTCTGATTTTTGGCAGGCTTTAGGAACATTGACGAAATCATTGGCACGTAGGTAAGACAAAGGATAATGGCTCCCAAAACCGCAAATCCGAAAGTAAATGCCATTGGACGGAACATTTTTCCTTCTACACCAGTCAAAAAGAGAATCGGTGTAAATACGATAAGGATAATAAGCTGACCGAAAAAAGCCGAATTCATCATCGTGCTTGCTGATTCATAGGCTATTTCATCCATTTCTGGCTGGCCAATGGCGGTTGTGGTTTTCTTCATCCGTTGATGGATGTGGAACACCATACCTTCCACAATGATTACCGCACCATCCACGATGATTCCAAAATCGATTGCTCCCAAGGACATTAAATTTGCCCAAACGCCAAATTGTTTCATCAAGATAAAGGCGAAGAGTAATGACAGTGGGATTACCGAAGCCGTAATTAATCCACCACGGAAACTTCCCAAAAGCAAGACCAAAACGAAAATCACAATCAATGAACCTTCAATAAGGTTTTTTTCAACGGTGCTTGTGGTCCTTCCGATAAGTTCACTTCTACTTAAAAACGTATCTATGTAAACGCCTTCCGGCAGGGATTTTTGTATTTCTGCAATGCGCTTCTCCACATTTTCGACCACGTTACCAGGGCTTTCGCCTTTCAGCATCAGTATTTGTCCCCCAACCGTTTCGTGTCCATCTTGGGTAAACGCACCATAGCGCACTTGATTCCCATAGCCCACTTTTTCGGCGACATCCCGCACTAAAACAGGGCTTCCGTTTTGTGTGGTTACAACGGTGTTTTCCAAATCTTCAAGGCTACGCGCCAAGCCTTCGCCACGAATGAAATTTGCTTGGTGGTTTTTTTCAATATAAGCACCACCAGTATTGGCATTGTTTACTTTCAGGGCTTCAAAAACCTGATTCATTGTAATGCCAAAACTTTTGAGCTTATTTGGATTTATGGCAACTTCATATTGTTTCACATAGCCTCCAAAAGCATTGACCTCTACCACTCCAGGGACTAATGCCATTTGGCGTTTTACAATCCAATCCTGTATGGTACGAAGCTCCATTGCATCATATTTATCTTCGTAGCCTTCTTTTAATTTTAAGGTGTATTGGTAGATTTCGCCCAAACCTGTAGTAATGGGTGCCATAAATGGCGTGCCGAAGCCTTCGGGGATTTCTCCAGCGACTTCGGTCAATTTTTCTTGCACCAATTGCCGGGGAAGATAAGTGCCTGCCTCGTCCTTAAAAACAATGGTAACCACAGAAAGACCAAAACGGGAAACGGAACGCAACTCGATAACATCAGGAAGGTTTGCCATTGCCAATTCTACCGGATAGGTTACAAATTGCTCAATATCTTCAGTCCCTAAATTTGGGGCAACGGTAATAACTTGCACTTGATTATTGGTAATATCGGGTACAGAACCCAGATTTATAGTGGCCATAGACCAAATGCCTGTACCTACCAATGCCACTATAAAGAGCCCAATAATAAACTTGTTATTAATGGAAAATGAAATGATTTTGTTAATCATAGAAAAAGTTTAATGAATTATAAATAGTAGTAAGTTGACCACGATTGATATGGACAACAATAATTTATAAGATACCTGCCGTTGCAGATATTTTCATTAAACTCGTGGGGGTTGAAAAAGGGATTCCAGATATCTGGAATTTAGATGAAATGTGTAGAAATTAAATTGATTTTGCGCCTCAAAGGAAACATCAGTAATTAATGTTGGCTGAAATGGTGTGAAGAATACAAAATGCTGACAACATTGATGGCTTGTATGCAAAGGCACATCTTCGTGGTCTGAATCCTGATGATGGTCGTCAGATGTTCCATCGTCGTTGATGTAATCCTCATAAACATATTTTATAAAGGAATAGCCATCAACCTCTTTATGTTCTTGATAATGGGCAACGAAGTGTGATATTTCTTCTATTTGCTCACACACCTCCATATTGGCCGCTATTCCCTGAAAAAGGAATAGGAATGACATTGTTATGGAAACGATGATTTTCATATAGCTTGACAAATATACAAAAATTGAAATGCAACTGGTGTGCAAAAACTATATGTGTCTAATTCTATTCAATTTCATCTGTTACACTACCACAATTCAACATATCAGCACCAAAATAAGGATTACGAATTTCCTTATCCTTACTTAACCAATAGGCACCCACGTTATTGTTTGCCATTGGACAATAATCCACATATACTTTTTGGTTGATGCCAAAGGTTTTTACGGCATTGATTAAATGTGCGGATAAATGAATGAAATGTTCCCGTTGTTTTCTGATATCCGAAGTGGTGGCTATGGCACTTGTGGATGCCTTCAATTCCTTTTCCAGCGTCATCCAATGCTTGTGTGCATCATCCTTCAATAATTTTATATCCACTTTTTCAATACTTTTTTGCAATCCGTTTGCTGATTTTTTTGCTGTTTCGGCATCATCATTTACAAGTGCTTTATCAACTGAAACATAGTTTTCAAAAACAGTATTGAGTTGTTCCTTGAATTTAGTGGAAACTTCCAGACGCTTGGTCATTTGGGAATGGTCTATTGTTGAATTGCCATTGGCATTTTCCATACCCAAATGTCCTTCGTGACCCGTCATTGTTTTGCCTCCTTTGGTGTTCATCATAGATTTTTTGCCCTGTAATTGTGCGGCGGCATCTACTGTAAATGTGCCGTTCGTTACTACTTTATCCCCATTTTTAAGCCCTTCGGTAATGGTATAAACATCGCCATTTTTAGTACCTAAAGTAACTTCCCGCATTTCAAAAACAGGTTCGTTTGGGTTTGTTTTGATATATACCAATGAGCGTTCGCCTGTCCACATAACCGCAGATGCTGGAATTGTGATTTGGGATTCCATTTTATCATTGCCTTTTGTCATTGCCACTTTTCCGGACACAAACATTCCCGGTTTTAGCAAGTCCTCTTTATTGTTCAAAGTGGCACGGACGGCAACTGTCCTGGATTTTGTGTTCAACGTTGGGTCGATGAAGGAAACTGTTGCCTCAAATTCCTTGTTGGGATAAGCGTTGGTAGTAACAGTTATTTTCTGTCCTTCCTTTAATTGTGAAATTTGACGTTCGTAGGCATCAAACATCGCCCAAACGGTTCCCAAATCGCTTACTTTTACAATGGGCTGGCCTTGCTTGACATAATCTCCTTCCTCTGCCATTTTTTGGGAAACCGTACCCGAAACCGTGGCGTAAATGGGGAAATTTTCACGCACTTTGCCAGAACTTTCAATTTGGTTGATTTGGCTTTCAGAAAGTTTCCAAAGTTTCAATTTGTTGCGGACAGCTTTATACAATGCAGGTTGTGATTCCTTCATATTTGCTGCTGTCAACAATTCCTGCTGTGCTGCAACAAGCGTGGGCGCATAGATTGTTGCCAATAATTGCCCTCTTCGCACTTCCTCACCCGTAAAATTGACGTTAAGTTTTTCAATACGGCCTTCAAAATAACTCGCTTGAACTGCATTGGCCTCTTCGTTCGCCATTATCTTTCCTGAAAGTTGAATTGTGTTTTCATCTGTTCCTGAAACATTGCCAACAATGGTGGTTTGGATATTCGCCAATGCCATTGCGTTTTCGGTCATTTTTATTTCGTTCATTGCGAGTCCGTCTGCACCAGTTTCAGCAGGAATCAAGTCCATCCCGCAGATGGGACAGTCGCCGGGTTCGGGCTGCATAATTTGTGGGTGCATTGAGCAGGTCCACATTTGGTTTTGTTCGTTGGTACTGTCCGACATATCGGAAACATCCTTGGTGTTTGAGTTTCCTTCAGCAGACCTGCCGAAAAAGACATAGCCCAATATTAAACCAGCGGCCAAAATGGCGATGTAGATGATGTATTTTTTCATAGTATTTATAATTAAGTAGGTCTCGACAGCGCTCGACCAGACAATTTCTCTTAAAAAACCTAACGGGTTTTATTCCGAAGCTTCGGGACTGATAAGTTTGTTGTTCAATATTATTTTGCGGCTTCCAAACGTTTTATCATTTCTTTCATTTCGCCTATTTCTTTACGTTGTGCTTCAATAATGTCATCTGCCAATTTTCTGACCTCTGGATCTTTTATGTCGGCTCTTTCACTTGTTAAAATTGCGATGGAATGGTGTGGAATCATTGCCTTCATCCAAAGGATATCTCCAATAATAGGACTTTGAGCCCTTACAAGCCCAAGTGCGCTAACAAAAAGCACTAAACTTCCCAACAAAATTGCGATGTTTTTTTTCTTGTTTTGGTACATTTTCCGCATAAAAAACCACATTATTACTGCCATACAGGCAATGCCCAAACAACTCATATAGAAACGTGTGAGGCTAAAATAAACGTGGTCAATTTGATACGTATTTAGGTACATTGTGATGTACATCGCGATAAAAGATGCGACGAGCATCAAAATGAATTTTGTGTAATTGCCTTTGCTTTTGTGTTGATTTGAATGTTCCATAGTTTTTGAGTTTTAATTATAGCTTAATATTTCTTAATCGTAAGGAATTTGCAATGACCGAAACCGAGCTAAAGCTCATTGCCAAAGCTGCTATCATAGGCGACAATAACAATCCGAACACAGGAAAGAGAACACCTGCTGCTATTGGGATTCCTAAAATATTGTAACCCAGTGCAAAAAACAGATTTTGCTTAATGTTTCGCATCACACTATGACTTAAATCCCTTGCCTTTACGATGCCGTGCAAATCGCCCTTTACCAAAGTTATCATCGCACTTTCGATGGCAACGTCCGTTCCTGTTCCCATTGCGATGCCCACATCGCTTTTTGCCAAAGCTGGGGCATCGTTAATGCCGTCGCCAGCCATTGCAACAATTTTTCCGCTGTTCTGTAATTTTTCTACCTCTTGCAGTTTGTTTTCGGGCAGCATTCCTGCTTTAAAATCGGCAAGGTTTAGTTCCTTTGCGACCGCTTGGGCGGTGTCGTGATTATCGCCAGTGAGCATAATTACTGCAATTCCCTTATCCTGAAGTGCTTTAATTGCCTTGGCACTGGTTCCTTTTATTTTATCGCCGATGACCACATATCCCACAACTTTTGAATCGATTGACAAATAGGAAACTGTTTTTCCCTGCTTTTGAAAGCTTTGCGCTTCGGTTTCCATTTCAGAAGTCAATTGAGCCTCGGCATATTCCATCATTTTTGCGTTGCCCAAGGCAACCTTTTTTCCGTTTACCGTTCCTTCAACACCTTTTCCGGTTACGGCACTAAAGTTTTCAGAATTTAAAACTTCAACTTTCTGCTCTTTACCATATTTCACGGTAGCTTCAGCGAGTGGATGTTCACTCATATTGTTAAGGGAAACAATGTGTTGCAATACTTCATTTTCAGAAAATTCCATCCCAAAAGCACCAATCTTTTCAACGGTTGGTTTTCCTTCGGTTATGGTTCCGGTTTTATCGATAATCAAGGTATCTACTTTGTCCATTTTTTCGAGGGCTTCCGCATTTTTAATCAGCACACCATTTTGAGCACCTTTTCCAACCCCAACCATCACAGACATTGGTGTAGCGAGACCGAGTGCACACGGACAAGCGATGATGAGTACAGCTATTGCATTTACAAAAGCATAGACATAAACAGGTTCGGGACCAAAAATTGCCCATACAATGAATGTGATGATTGAAACAAGCACCACAATAGGTACAAAATATCCCGAAACCGTATCTGCCAATTTTTGGATGGGCGCACGACTGCGACTGGCGTTATTGACCATTTGGATGATTTGGGAAAGCAAGGTACCTGAACCTACTTTTTCGGCTTTCATTAAAAACGATTGGTTGCCGTTGATAGTTCCGCTGCTTACTTTGTCACCTTCACTTTTGCTTACGGGAATGGGTTCTCCCGTAATCATAGATTCGTCAACTGATGTATTTCCTTCGGAAATGACACCGTCAACCGGAATTTTGTCGCCGGGTTTTACGCGAAGGATATCTCCTAACTTAATTGAATCAATCGTAACTTCTTCTTCCTTTCCATCTTTAACCAAAATAGCTTTGTTTGGTGCGAGTTTCAACAATTCCTTGACGGCGGAATTTGTTTTGCTGTGTGCACGAGCTTCGAGAACCTGACCCAACAACACCAAGGTTAAAATAACCGTTGCAGCTTCAAAATAGACGTGTACTGCGCCAGATTCAGTTTTAAATTGAACAGGAAAGAAATCGGGAAAGAACATTCCGAAAACGCTGAACAACCACGCTGCGCCTGCGCCAATACCGATTAAGGTGAACATATTGAGATTCCACGTTTTTATACTTCTATAAGCCCGTTCAAAGAACATCCAAGTAGCATAAAAAACCACAGGTATCGATAAGGCAAATTGAATCCAGTTCCAATACTTCTGTTCCATTACTTGGTATAATGGATTGTTGGGAATCATTTCGCTCATTGCCATTAGGAAAATGGGCAAGGTAAAAGCGACTGCAATCCAAAATTTCTTGAGCAGTTTTTGATAGGTTTTTTCTTCTGAAGAAATATCAGGCTGCATCGGTACCAAATCCATCCCACAGATTGGGCAGGCCCCCGGTCCATCCTTTACGATTTCCGGATGCATTGGGCAGGTCCATTGTTCGGACGTTGTTGCCGACAGATTTTGCTCTTCCACCAAGTCCATTCCGCAGACAGGGCAATCACCTGGTTTATTATAGGTTTTATCGCCTTCGCAGTGCATTGGGCAGTAAAAAATTCCAGTTCCTTTGCCTTTTGGTTTTTCTACTTTTGCGTCTTCGGAATGATGGTGTTCTCCGATATTATGGATGCTGTAACGCCCACCATCATTTTTTAAGGCTTCTTGAAACTTTTCCAATGGAATATGGTTTTGCATTTCTATGGTTGCTTCGGCCTTTTCCAAATTGACCGAGGCAGAAGTTACACCTTCAACTTTTGAAAGTGTACTTTCTACGTGGCTTCGGCAACCGTTGCAGGTCATTCCGTGTATGTGATAGGTGTGTTTCATTTTTTTCTTATATTGAATTATTATCCAAAATTAAGTGCCCCAATTTCCATTTATATGTACAATTAGGGATAATCCTTATACAATTTGGTCAAGGGATTTCCTATTCCATTTTTGTAAATTCTTAAATTCTGTCATCGACATTCCCGTTACATTTTTAAACTGCTTTGCCAAATGGCCACTATTATTATAATTGAGTGTATATGCTATTTCTGAAAAATTCAGTTGTCCCAATTGTATCAGTTCTTTTACCTTTTCAATCTTTAGATTTATTTCATATTTCTCAATGGTCATTCCTTCGGTTTTGCTGAACACTTTACTCAAAGCCGAATAGGATTTATTAAACGTTTTGGTCAAAAAAGAAGAGATATTTGCATCGTCCTGATTTTCAATTTTTTTGATAAGGACAATTTTCATTTCTTCAATCAAAACTTTTGTTTCCTCTTGTATAATTTCAAAACCGTGTTTTTTTAGTTCTTTTTCCAATTTGGAATTTTGGATAGATTTTTTCTCATCTAAAATTATTTGCCCTAATTCAACCGATTTTATGTCATAACCCAAAGTATTCAACTCACGCATTACAGTTGATTTACACCTATCGCAGACCATATTTTTTATGTGAAGTGTTTTTTTCATAATCAGTTAATAAAAAAATTCACAATCAAACCGCCCGCTAGCCAAACGTAGCTTACCAATGCGGCATATTTAAGTATATTTTCCAGCAGTTGGCTTTTGGGTGCCATTTCCTTCATTTGTTTTACATCTTTCCTTTTGAAAAACCCTAGATAGATTAAAAAACCAGATAATGCCAGAAAAGCGATGTTCAAAAAGAAGGTATAATCTATCTTAAAGTATTCGCTGTCCTGAATTTTTACTTGTGATGGATCTGGCAGAATGCTCAATAAATCGAATGAATAATGTAAAAGCAAGGACGCGCCGATAAGTGCTGTGAACAACAAGAACAAAATGAAAAGCGACATTTTCCAACCATAATATTTGGCATTGATACGAAGTATTGGAAACACTACCAAATCACTAAAAATAAAAGCCATAACGCCCGCAAAACTTACACCTTTACCAAACAATAAAGCAGCCAAAGGAATATTTCCCATTGAACCAATAAAGGTTAAAAATGCAGCAACTGGACCAACAATTATGTGTTCGAGGATTTGAAAAAAGGTAAAGTCGGTATTTCCGTTCCCACTATTGATAAACAAGGTTTGAAAGAAGGAATCCGGTACAAAAGCCGCTACGATTCCCGCAATGGTAAAGCCAACGGTAACGTCTTTCCAGACCATTTTCCATTCCATCCCGTATTGTTTTGAAACCTTTGCCCATCCTTTTTCCGACTGAATTTTCTTTTTCCACGATTTGGAACCGTCCATATCATCATCGTCCTTATCCTTTAGGTTTTTTCGCGCTTTCTCAATGAGTTTTTTTGGATTTATCAATCGAATCAATAACCAAGAAATAAGTATTAATAGAATTCCACCCACATATTCTCCAACAACAAATTGCCAACCCAGAAAGATGGAAATGATAATTCCAAGTTCGATAACCAAATTGGTTGATGCCAATAGAAAAGCTATTGACGACACAAAACTCGCCCCTTTTTTGAAAAGTGACTTTGTTGATGCCAATGCCGCAAAACTGCACGAACTGCTGATAAAGCCGAAAAATGTGCCGAGCAAAACGCCTTTGCCTTCATTTTCCCCCATTGTTTCCTGCATCTTTTTTTCGGTCACAAAAACCTGAATCATACTGCTGATGATATAACCAAGTGCAAAAGCCCATAGTGCCATCCAGAAAAATCCAGTGGTGGTATAGGCTGCCTCACCCCATTGTTTTAGAAAGTTTTCCATACTATACTCTTTTTTGTGCCTGACTTGGGAAGGGTTTTAACTAATCAACAATGAAAAAAATTCCATTCCCTTCCCACATCAGGACTTTACTCTAAACTATCTTTTATTTTAGTCATATAATCAATCAAGGTTTTCTTTTCAGCATCTGATAAAATCGCATCCCGATGAAACAAAGTATAGGACGACAAAGGCATTTCATCATCCTTAATCTGGTTGATGATGGATTTTAATTTGCTGTTTTTTCTTCTGTCTGAATAATTTTCCCATTCATTAAAATTAAGCTCTGCCTTTCCTTCCTTTATATGTTCTTCCAAAAACCAAGCGGCAGGTTGCATTTTATTGTACCACGGATATTCGGTATTGTTACTGTGGCAATCATAGCAGGATTCCTTCAATAGTGTACCGATATTTTCCGGTGGATTGTTTACCAACAGAAAATCGGTTTTTGGAATCACATCACTTTCGTTTCTTTCAGTTGGAAAGAATTGGATTGCTATAAAAGCTATCAATAAAATGAGCGCTATGGTTTTTAGGATTTTCATTCAGTCATTGAATTAAACCTACAAGCTAACCCCGGAAGGGCGGAAAATGCCTTGAAGGTTATGATTAATTAATTTCCTTCTGCACTTTACCGCAGGCCATCATTTTGCTGCCGTAGTATGGGTTTTTTATCTCTTTTTCCATACTTAACCAAGCACTTCCACCATCATACATTGGACAAAATTGTTGGTACAAGGTATTTTCAGTTCCCGTAATGGCGACCATATCCATCATATCCTTGCTCAAAGTCTTGAAATGCTCACGTTGGTGGTCCATTTCACTTTTGCCGATATGCTCGGCGTGTTCCTTGGCATCTGCGATGATGTCCTTCAATTCTGTTTGCTGTTCGGCTGTGTAACCGCTCACATCAAAGCCATTTAAGGTGCTTTCCAATTTTTTGCCGGCTTTTGCGGCATCGTCCTTATTGGTGGCAACCAATGCATTTTTCAGCTCCATATAATCTGCCATTACTTGCTTGGCATCAGAGGCTTGCGCTTCAGAATCCATTGAATCATTAGAACCTTCCATTTCATCGTGTTCCATTCCCTCATCGTGGTGATGGCCTTCTTCAGAGGACATTTCAGAATGCATCGCATCTTCTGATTTTTCTTTTTTACCGTCTTTACAGGACATTGCTGTTAGGCTTACGAAGGCCATTGCCAAAATTGCTGTTGTTACTTTTACATTTTTCATTTTGTTTTTGATTTTTAATTGGTTAAATAATTGATAATGGTGGATTGTTCGAAATACATTTTTATGGATTCTATTTGATTGATTTGAAACTTCAACTGCAATTCCTGAATGTCCAGCACATCATTAAAATCTATCGTTCCCGTTTCATAATTTTTTATCAGGATTTCCTCGGCATCCTTTGCTTGCTGAAGGTTTTTTGATTGTGTCTCAAACTTTATTCGTGCTTGGTTTCGCTGTGAAATCGCTTTTGCCAATTCAGATTCCAATCCGTTCAATCGTTCGTCTTTTTGCGACTGGATTTCCTGTTGGCGCAACTCATTCTGTTTGGTAATGGACTTATAGCGATTGTTGAAAATTGGAATCGTAATTGAAACCATAGGCATCAAAATATCCTTTCCGTTATCAATGAAATCCATATCTTGTCTTGCCGCAACGGGTAAGTAATCGACACCAATACCGAACATTGGTTGGCTTTCACGCAGGTTAAGCAGTTCCGATTTTGCGACCGATTCATACAACTTATCGAATTTGAGCAATTCCGGATTTACGGAAAGTGCTTCAAAAGAAAGCTGCATATCTTCCATCGGAATTTCTAAACTTTCAACAACCGAAATTTCCTTGTCGTAACCGCGATTCATCAAACTGTTCATAGCGGCCTGTATGCCATTATTTTGTTCTTGCAAGACTTCTTTTTCCTGTTGCAGCTCATTTTGTCGAATCTGTAATCGCAGTACATCAACGGCAGAAGCTTTTCCAACTTCTACAGAAGTCAGCGCAAGTTTTTCATACGTTTGCAACAATGCAATATTTTGGTCAAGAACTTTCTGTTTCGCCCTTATTTCATAAAGCTGGAAATAGAACTGTGAAACAGAAAGGGCCAATTTTCGTTTTGCTATCGTGACTTCCACAAAATCTGCATCCGCCATTGAAGTGGCATAATTTTCCCTTGCGGTGATAGTTCCAAACCAAGGCAACATCTGTTTAACCGAAAAGCGAGCACGCTGCGCACCAACTCGTGTTTCGGGCTCGCTAACAAAATAACCAACACTGAATTCGGTGTTTGGAATCCAATTGGCTTCATTCACTTTTTCAGATGCAATATCATAACGCAATTGAAACTTTTGGATTTCCGGACTGTTGGTAATGGCTTCGTCTATGTAAGTCTGTAAGTCCTGACCAAAACTATTTATAGCTGAAAGACCAATTCCGAAAAACAAAGCCAGCCTTATATATATTTTCTTTTTTATCATTTTTCTATGGTTATAGTTCGTGATTCTGCTTTCAGTTTTCTTTTCGCAATTCGTTCCTTCCTCCAACTGTACAGGACAGGCACAAGGAAATACGATGTGGTATCGAGCAACATTCCGCCAAAGATGGGAATGGACATCGGTATCATAATATCACTTCCTTTTCCTGTGGAAGTCAATACAGGCAACAATGCCAAAATAGTGGTAACAGTCGTCATCAAACAAGGACGGATTCTTTTGGAAGCAGCTTCCAACGTGGATTGTCTTATTTCCGCTTTATCGGTCGGGTCGTTTTTGTCGAAGGTCTGTGTGAGATAGGTCGCCATTACCACGCCATCATCCGTTGCAATACCAAAAAGAGCAATAAAACCTACCCAAACCGCGACGCTCAAATTGACCGTGCGGATATTGAAAAGGTCGCGCAGATTTTCGCCAAAAAAGTTGAAGTTCAAGAACCAATCTTGACCATAGAACCAAATCATTACAAAACCACCCGCAAAAGCGACTGCAATCCCTGTAAATACCATCAAGGTTGTGGACACCGAACGGAACTGGAAATATAAAATCAAAAAGATGACCGCAAGTGCCAAAGGAACGATAATGGACAGCGTTTTTTCTGCACGTAATTGGTTTTCATAAGTACCTGTAAATTGATAGCTGATGCCTTTGGGAACAGTCAATTCGCCCGCGTCAATTTTATTTTGGATGAGTGCCTGTGCATTTTCCACGACATTCACTTCGGCAAAACCATCGCGTTTGTCAAATAAGACATAACCCACCAAAAAGGTATCTTCACTTTTAATGACTTGCGGACCTTGTTCGTATCGAATGGTTGCCAATTCGCTCAATGGAACGGGGCTTCCCTTTTCAACAGGCACATAAATATCTTGCAAGTCTGATGGGTCGCCACGCAATTCACGAGGATAGCGCACCCGAACGCCATAGCGCTCCCTGCCTTCAACGGTTTGGGTCAACACCATTCCGCCCACGGCAACTTTCAGGACATTTTGAACTTCCTCTATAGTAACGCCATAACGTGCCAATTTTTCCCTATTGATATCAATCAGCAAATAGGGTTTGCCCACGATTCGGTCTGCAAATACGGCTTCCTGTTTTACACCCTCCGCTTGTTTTAAAATTCCTTCCAACTGAACCCCAAAGGCTTCAATCTGTTTTAAATCCTGACCTTTAACCTTAATGCCCATTGGGGCGCGCATTCCTGTCTGCAACATAACCAAACGGGTTTCTATGGGTTGCAGTTTTGGGGCAGAGGTAACGCCTGGAAATTTAGTGACCCTTACAATTTCGTTCCAAATATCATTGGGCGAATTGATTTCGGGTCGCCAGTTTCGGTAGAACTCGCCGTCATCATCAGGAATTAATTTTTCCGAAGAGATATCGACCGTTATTGAAATTTTCTTCCCATTATTTCGGACGTTTTCAACTTTTTCAGAACCAACGGGACTGTTGGGATTTTCAACTAAAGTGTTATCCTTCAGCATAAAAAACCCATCATCGTTTACCTTAAAACGTTGCCGTTTTCCATCATCATTCAACATATATTCAGATTTGTACTGAATTACGTTTTCGTACATTGACAAAGGTGCTGGGTCGAGTGCGGATTCCGTTCTTCCGGATTTTCCAACAACGGTTTCGATTTCGGGAATGCTTGCTACCGCCATATCCAATTGCTGCAAGACCCGTTTGTTTTCCTCAATACCTGCGTGCGGCATAGAGGTGGGCATTAACAGGAATGAACCTTCATTTAGGGAAGGCATAAATTCTTTTCCGGTATTCTTATAAATATAAAAACCAAATATCAAAAGTGTCGTAGGAATAGTTAAAAACAGCAATTTGTTTTCCAATGCCCATTTCAAAATTCTCGTATAATAGTTTTTAAATAGTGAAAAGCCTGCCAATAGACCAAAACAAATGATGCCTACAAAAATGAGGTTCCAAAAAACGCTTTTATCCACGCCCAACGGCCTCCAATATTCAGCCAACAGAAAGACAATGGCAGCTGCGGAAAGATATATGTTGAATTTGTTTGACCTTTCCTTTGAAATTTTTTCTTTTAAAACCGCCAAAGCCACAAAACCAAAGCCAATAAGGATAAGGCCAATCCAATGGCCAAAAATGACCGCAATAAACCCTGCCAAAATCAACAGACTGCTAATGCCGTAATTGGCTGTTTTTCTGATATTCCTGCTTTTGAAGAAAAACGCAGCGAATGGTGGTATCAAAAATAACGCTATTATGATAGATGCCGTTAATGCAAAGGTTTTGGTAAATGCCAAGGGTCTGAACAATTTGCCTTCAGCACCAATCATTGTGAATACGGGAATGAAACTGATGATGGTTGTCATCACTGCCGTTACGATGGCGCCGGAAACTTCGGCGGTAGCGTTGTAAACCACTGTGTTTATTGGCGTAGTTTTATCGTCCTCATCCAGATGCCTTATGATATTTTCTGAAAGGATGATGCCCACATCCACCATTGTCCCGATGGCGATGGCGATACCCGAAAGCGCTACGATGTTGGCATCCACACCAAAAAATTTCATTGCAATGAAGACCATCAACACCGCCACAGGTAAGAGTCCGGATATGAGTACCGATGCTCGAAGATTAAAAACCATTACGATAATTACCAAAATGGTTATGAGAATTTCGAGTGTTAACGCCTCGTTGAGTGTACCCAAAGTTTCCTGTATGAGTTCTGTTCGGTCATAAAAAGGAACAATAGTAACTTGCGAAGTTCTGCCATCTGCCAACACTTTTGAAGGCAAGCCAGTACTCAACTCATTGATTTTTTCTTTTACGTTATTGATTACCGCTAAAGGATTTGCTCCGTATCGAGCCGCCACAACCGCACCTACAACTTCGGCACCTTCCTTGTCTAAAATTCCACGACGTGTTGCAGGTCCAAGTGTCACTTTGGCAATATCACTAATTTTAATGGATGTAAAATTTTCAGAAGTAACGACAGCATTTTCAATATCTGCGACTGATTTTACATAACCCAAACCACGCACAAGATATTCTGCTTGATTGATTTCCAAAGTTTGTGCGCCAATGTCCCGATTGCTTTCTTTTACCGCTTTGACCACTTGTGCAAGTCCAATATTGTATTGTCGCATCAATTCGGGGTTCACGTCAATTTGATATTCCTTTACATAGCCGCCAATGGAAGCCACCTCTGAAACACCACTTGCAGATGCCAAGGCGTATTTCACATAATAATCCTGAATACTCCGCAATTCCTGTAAATCCCATCCCCCTGTAACGTTGCCATCTTTATCACGACCCTCTAGGGTGTACCAAAATATTTGTCCCAATCCTGTGGCATCGGGACCCAAAGCCGGATTTACACCTTCGGGCAATAATCCGCTAGGTAGGGAATTAAGTTTTTCGAGGATACGGCTACGGCTCCAGTAAAATTCGATATCCTCTTCAAAAATGATGTAAATACTGGAAAATCCAAACATTGAAGAACTCCGGATGGTTTTCACGCCTGGAATGCCTAACAATGTGGTGGTTAGAGGATAGGTAATTTGGTCCTCAATATCCTGTGGTGAACGTCCGTCCCATTTGGTAAAAACAATTTGTTGGTTTTCGCCTATGTCCGGAATGGCATCAACCGCCACAGGGTCTGATGGCAAAATACCTGTATTCCAATTAAAGGGTGCGTACACCGTCCCGAACCCGACAAATGCGACGAGCAGTAAGACAGCAAAGAGTTTGTTTTCTATAAGAAATTTGATGCTTTTATTTAGCATTGGCATTGATTGTTAAACAATTAGAAATAAGTATTTGGAAAATACCGAATACGACAAATTATCCTAATGGATAAACTCCATAGGATTTTTGGTTCTAATGTTTAAAAATCAAATTAAATAACTCTCGTCAAGTTTGTAGATATGCCTGACTATATTGGGCGGTGGGTATGCTGGTAAGGACGGTCTAATTTCTTCGGTTGATTCAAAAAGGGCACTGTACGTGTGGAAGAAAGCAGCAACAAAAATATGCTGGTCAAATGAAATTTTATCGAAATTCAGTTTAAGTTCGTCCTGTCCTTTAATGAGTGACTGCTCATTTTTACAGCAATCCGGTTTTTCCATTGAACAACCGTTAGGAAGTTTTGATTTTGCTATTTCCATTCCGCAGGACTCAACACTTTCAAAAAAAGAGGTCGCCACTAAAGTTTCTCCACAATAATGCATATTGAGCGTAAATGACATTGTAGAAAACAAGACTACAAATGCCATTAGCATTGACAATACTTTATGGAAAAATTTTTTCATTTCTACGAAATTATAAAATAATGTATAGAAAAATTTGTTTTTAACATTTTGTTTTATAATTACAAATACAATACATAAAAATTTAAAACTTTGAATTTATCACAAAGCATCTACATTTCAGAAATTTACAGGATTAATTAACTGGTGCGTAAATAGGTGCGTAAATGAATAAACATTTTTGTAATATATTTAAAAACAATGTTTTAGAATAATATGGATAGTTCCTCTTTCTCCGCAAAAAGCTCGCAAACATTATGTTTGCGAGCTTTTTTTATGCTATAGAGATCCGTGTTTTTAAAACAATCGAATTTGTTTCAGTTTTTCGAAATGTTTTGTTTAACTTTTTATTTTATTGATTAAACATTTTGTACCTTTCCAAAAAAAATTGTTTATTTAAATCCATAAAACAAAGCTATGTTTGGAATGTTCAAAAAGAAAACAGAGAAAGAAAAATTACAGGAAAAATATCAAAAACTACAGAAAGAATCGTTCAACCTCTCTACCACTAACAGAAAACTGAGCGATAAAAAAGCTTTTGAAGCTGAAGAAGTTATGAAACAACTCGAAAAGTTGAACTGAACCGAATAAATTATAATGACCGAAGAAAAAAAACCAGACAATGTAGTTTTTAATACTGAAAGTCAACGTTACGATGCTTCTCTAAAACCCTATGCAACTTCTGTGGGCGCACCTGTAATTACCACAACGGACACCACTACTTGGAAAAACAGAAGTATCAATAAGATAAATCATAAAATAAATGCTAAATATTTAGAGCTGAAAGCCGAATATGAAAAAATGATAAGCGAGTTTGAGTACAACACTCTTATTTTTAATTCAGAATTTACTTTTGAGCCTGTCATAGGTGAAGTCTATCATCTTTATCAAAGGGAAAAAGGCAACTGTTTTCTATCTCTAATCGCACCAGAGGAATGCAATTTTAAACATATTGGCAGCTTCTGTCTAAATGTGGATCAAACTTGGGAAAAAGTAAATGAAATATGATTGGAATCGATTTAACAGAAAGACAATTAGACCGAATAATAGAAATGGCTTGGGAAGATCGCACCCCTTTTGAAGCCATCGAATTCCAATTTGGATTTCCAGAGAAAGAGGTTATAAAAATAATGCGAGGTAACCTAAAGGAAAGTAGTTTTAAGTTATGGCGAAAACGCGTTAATAGCGGCATAAGCAAAAAACACCTCAAAAAGAGAAGTTCTGAAATTAGCCGCTTCAAATGCTATCGACAAAAAGCAATCTCAGGAAACAAAATAAGTAAAAGATAGTTCGCGTTGCCTAAAAAAAAATGAATTACAACAAAAAGGACATTGAAAATTTAGATCGTATTACCCGATTGAAAATCATCAACTCGGTTACGGGTATAAAGCCTGCAAATCTGATAGGCAGTATTGATAACAGCGGACGAACCAATGTAGCTATTTTCAGCAGCGTGGTGCATTTAGGCAGTAATCCCGCACTTTTAGGTTTTATTTCGCGTCCACGTACCGAAGATGTAGGCCATACCTATAACAATATAATGGAAAATGAAGTTTATACTATAAACCACATTCACCCAGAATTCGTAAAAAAAGCACATTATACCTCAGGCAAATTTGATAAAGCGATTTCTGAATTTGACCGTTGTGGACTTACTGAAGAATATGTTGAAGGTTTTAAAGCACCCTTTGTAAGGGAAAGCAACTTTAAAATGGGACTTCGATTTCGGGAAAAAATTGAAATCCCAATCAATGGAACTGTTATGATAATAGGCGAAATAGAACAATTAATTATACCTAAAACTGCTTATGTAAGCGATGATATAGATCTGGAAGTGGCAAACGCCATTGGTATCTCTGGACTCAACAGTTACTACGCACTCACTAAAATAGATAGCTATCCGTATGTTCGGCTCAAAGAGGTACCTGAGTTTTAGATTTATAAATTGCTATATCGGAATATCTTTTTAAAGAACAATAGGTTAAGCTTCTATGTATAATGGCCGAATTGACAGTTTCATTGTTTATTAACGGGTAGTTTTATATTCACACTTACATCTGGCCAAAGTTTAGATATTCCGTCAGCACCTTTATGGAGGTCATAACAAACTTTATTAAGAGCGTTAATTGCTTCATCACCCTTCCAATCCGTCAAATTAATAGTCGCGTCAATAAAAATAGTATCGGTTTTAAGCGTATAGCTAAAAGGAATTTCATTGGTTATATTGTTCATCTTTAGTGTCAATAACCCTTTATTTTGATCAGCTTTTAAAATTTCTAACCTAATAGTATCTGAATTAGAACTTAAAAGCTTTTTCTCTGAATTGTTACAAGAAAGAATCGTAAAAAACAGTAGTTGATAGAATTTTTCATATTAATAAGGTTTTGCTCTATAGCTTTTAATTAATTTTCAAAAGCAGTTTTCAACACTTCATCTTTGTTTAGTTTCTTAGCACAGAAAAAACCAAGTGAAAAACATACGATAATCGAGAAGTTTCAATATAAAAAAAAACGACTACCCTATTTAAACGAAAACCATTAGGTATTTATAAAGGTTAGCTTGTTTTATTTGAACAAAGGAAAATCTTTAAAACAGGGTTAAATCAAACCCATTGATAGTAGCGATTCAATAATCTAGCAATTGATATCCTGCATTTAGCAAATAAAATCCAACCAAGAAGAGCAATACGTATATAACTTGTACCAGTTTAACGTTTACATATTCAATCCACTTAGCAGTTTGATTTGGAAGTATAAACAGCAGTAGACCTATTCCCAGTGCCATCCAGCCGATTAAGGTTATGATAATTGTCCAGTTTGAATCCCATATATTATGAAAAATAACATTCAGCAACCCAATAATAATAGCTATAAATGCTGCCAAAACTGAAAATTTGCGATCTTTAAGATCATCAAAAATTTGTTTAATTCGGGTGGGATTATAGCTTAAAATAAAAAAGAAAATTAGAAGATACCAACCCCAAAATTTTGCTAAAAAAATAGATAAATCCATAATATTTTTATTTTACACATCAACCAAATTTAGTACCTAAACTTCAAGCATAAAATGATTTATATCAGGTTATATAAAGGACTAAGATTTCATCAATTCTGTGGAAGGGATTACCATAAAAGGCACATTTGTATGATATACCATTTCTTTGATGACCTGTTTAAAAAATAGGTTTTCAAAAAAGGAATGTTTATTATTAATCATCACTAAGAAATTAGCTTTATATTTTATCTGAAATTGCGTCACGGCCTCAGTTAAATCTACATATTCAGGTGTATGAAATAGGTGGGCGTTATCTTTAAAAAAGTCTTCTAATTGATCTTTTACTTTCTCTTGGGAGGAGTCTAGAGGCACCCCGAAGTAAATATTTAAGATATTTAGTCGAGATATATGTTTTGTACAAATAGACTTTAGAAGTTTCAGATATTTATTTTCCATAGAAAACTTAAAGTCTGTTGGGAATAAAACCTCCTTGGGTTTTTCATATTTCATATTCGCAGGTACTGCGATTACAGCACATTTCACCTTTTTAATTGTATACATAGTATTTGTGCCCAAAAACACTTCTTGTGCTCCTGTTGCTCCTTTAGTGCCCATTACTATTAAATCAATATTGCGTTCTTTGACCACAGCTTTAATTTCACTGACCAATAAATTAAAAGAGGCTAATGTTTGAAAAGTGTGTTTGGGGTTATTAAATTTCTTTTTTAGTTGTTTTTCAATTTCCAAAAGTCCGTTTTTCGAATTTTGTCTGTTAATTTCCTCTATCATCATCGTAGAATAGCTATCTGAAAGAGTGGCTACATTGTAAGCCATGGGGGTAAATGTATTGAGTAGATAAAATGTACAATTTTCTTCTTTAAAAAGTTGTATGGCATATTCGATTGCATTGAAAGCATTCATGGAAAAATCTGTAGGAAGTAAAATATTTTTCATTTTTGAAGGATCTTAATTAATTACCATTGAAACTTTTAAAAAATCTAAAAAGGGCAAAATCTTTGGTTCTATTTTTCTATAGTAACGTTATGCATAATGTTTTCAATGTTGGGTTCCCATAGATTGTAGAATCTGTAAATTGTTCATTTCGCTTTTTTTCATAAGTCAGCCAATACAATTACTATCATTTTAAAAAACTAAAGTATACTTCAAAACTTATCAATACAATGACATTGGTCATTTATATAATTTTAGTTGAACTGACGAATATCATTTTAAAAGGCTAAAACAACACTTATTTTTATCAATGTTATTAGTAATAAGGAAGTTAAATAATTAAAATAGGTATATATGAAACGTTCAATATTAATCACTCTGTTGCTAATAAGTTTATCTTTTCTTTCAAACGCCCAAATACTTACAGAGGTTGATGAAATAGCTCCCTTTCAAGAAGGACTTGCAGCAGTGAAAAAAGGTAATTCTTGGGGGTTTATTAACAATAACGGAACACTTATTTTAGATTACAGAAAAGATTTAGTTGTTCCTCCTAATGGAGCTCCTCTTTTTAACGACGGACTCTGTTTAGTTCAAGAAGTGAGAGATGGTATTACATTCTATGGCTATATTAACACCAAAGGTGATAAAGTGATTCCTGCAGACTATCTGGTTGCTACACCATTTGAAAATGGCTTTGCCCGAGTTATTAAATACTATAAAGAAGATACAGGCGCCATCAATGCACTTGGAAAGAATATTGTAAACTATAGCTATAATGAATTGGTGATTGACACTAAAAATGAAATAATACAACACCTTAGAGGGCCTAATAATTTATTGTTAGACAGTCTAAAATTAAAACAAAATCCACCTACCATCCTCTCCAAATTTATTAATGATAGTCTTATTGCTTTACGTAAAAAAGACAATACCTACACAGTTTATAAATTACACAAATCAAAGTGAAAAATATATAATTATATGATTTATGTCATTTTATAATTAACTAACCTTCTGTAATTTACAGTTATAAAATAATGTTTAACTTAAAATTATAAAATTATGTCACTAGTTAAATTTAACAGAAAGCCTTGGGGAAGTTTAATTACATCAGATTTTTTTGATGACGATGATTTCTTCAACAACCGTTTATGGAGCAAAAAACTGGATGAACCAGCATTAAACATTAAGGAAACCGATGATGCTTTTGAAGTTGAATTGGCTGCGCCTGGGTTTGCCAAGAAAGATTTTGATGTAACCATTGATAATGGATGCTTAAACATTTCTGCAGAAAACTCAAAATCTAAAGAAGAGAAAGAAGATGACTATACTCGTAAGGAGTTTAGCTACAGCTCTTTTAAGAAAAGATTACAGCTTCCAGATTCAGTAAAGGAAGATACTGTAAAAGCTCATTATAAAGATGGTATTTTAAGTTTCAACCTCATCAAAAAAGAAGAAAATAAACTAAAGAAACCAAAAAAAGTAGCGATTTCTTAATGAGAAGAAACAAAAAAAGGAAGGAGATTTGATTTCCTTCCTTTTTTTGTTTTAAGTTTAACTTTTTACTGAATAGTAGTTTCATATTCACTCAAATGTATCTGAAATTTTGCACATCAATAAAAGAGCTATCCATTTCATCAAAATTTCTAATTAAATTCAATGGGTAGTAAATTATAGCTCTTATAAATAAAATTAAACACTTTTTTTAGTCCTAGGGTTGAGTACAAAAACATTCAAATAGTCTTCATTTTACAGAAAAATCAGGGTTAATTAGCTGGAAAAATTACATATATTTAGAAAGAAATTTAAAAAAATCTTTCTTAAGGTTTGCATAAATATGCCTGTGAGTTTCCATTCTATTTCTAAACTCAAGATGAGTTTTAACAAGATCCTTATTTAGTGCATTTTCACCTTTCGCATCAAGAGAACTCATATTGGTTTCATGGGCATTAATATCGTGTTGCAATATGTCTATGATCTCTCCATGGCGAATAAATGAATTTTGAAAATGTTCTAGTTGCGCTAGCACTTCCTTATCGGTCCAGCGATTAACTAATTCTTCTAAGCGATTTTTAAAGGACTTTAATTCGTCTTCCCAAAAGTCAAGTTCACTTCTCCATTGATTGTGTTCAAAATGTAAGTCTGAGTTGAAAATAAGTTGCTTTTCCATGATCTGAAATTATTAAATATGAGAATTTAAATGTATCATAAATAGTACATTTATAAAATGATAAAAGTCATATCTATTATTATTCTACCCCTGCTTTTTCTATCTGCCCTGTCATTTTAAAATGATCTATGTCATAGCTTTAAACCCTTCCCTTTGATATATTTACTGTCAAAATAAAATTTATAATGAAAATAGGATTGGTACTATCAGGTGGTGGCGCTAGAGGAGCTGCCCATATTGGTGCTATTAGAGCGTTAGAAGAAGAAGGTATCATTGCCACACATATTTCTGGCACAAGTTCAGGAGCTATTGTTGGAGCATTATACGCTAATGGTGTGCCATGGATGGATATATTAAATTTTTTTAAAACTATTCCCATATTTCGACCCAACAGATATGCATTCAAAAAACCTGGATTCATCGATAGTGAAAATTTTTATGGAGACCTTAAAAAATATTTTCCAGAAGATGATTTCACTGCTTTAAATAAAACCCTTTATATTACAGCTACAGATATAATAAAAGGAACTTTAAAAATTTTTAATCAGGGCCAATTAATCAAACCCATAATCGCATCTGCTTCATTTCCTGGCGTTTTTACTCCTACGCAAATTAATGGTTCCTATTACGTTGATGGAGGAACACTTAACAATTTTCCCGTTGAACCATTAGTAGCTAAATGTGATAAAATAATCGGTGTTTATGTAAATCCATTAGAAAAAATGAGCATACAGGATTTAAAACACTCTTTCGCCGTTGTGGAAAGAGCATATAAAATTAAAGTAGCTGGAGAATCATTAAACAAGTTTTCTAGCTGCGATCTAGTTATTTACCCAGAAGAACTTACTAAATATGGAATCTTTGATATGAAAAATATAGATGCTATTTATCAGTTAGGATATTCAACTACTAAAAAACTATTGGAAAATCATAATCTAGTAGATTTTAAATAATCAGAACCATGTTTAAAATTCTACTTGATTTAAAAACACCTCATAAAATTCCAGTTTTAGTTTAAAGAGTCGTGATAATTAAATATATTTCTAACTGAAATGATATCGTTTCGGAAATACTCCCAAAATCCTTTAAAAAATGAGCAATTACCACATTAAAAATTTAGAAGAATATTTTCAGGTTTATAGAAAATCAGTACGCGATCCAGAAAGTTTTTGGGAAGAAATTGCTGAAGAAAACTTTATGTGGCGCAAACGCTGGGAAAAAGTGCTAGAGTATGACCTTTCAAAACCCGAGGTATCATGGTATAAAGGCGCAAAGCTAAACATTACCGAAAACTGCATAGACAGACATCTTTATACCCGTGGTGATAAAACTGCTATCATTTTTGAACCTAATAACCCCTCTGAAGAGGCAGAACATATAAGTTACAAACAGCTTCACGAACGCGTATGCAGATTTGCCAATGTATTGAAGAATCATGGCATAAAAAAAGGTGATCGCGTATGTATCTATTTACCAATGATCCCTGAACTGGCGGTTTCATTATTGGCTTGTGCACGCATTGGCGCGATACATTCCGTAGTTTTTGCCGGATTCTCTTCCACAGCACTTTCAACACGCATAAATGATTCAGATTGCAAAATGATCATTACCAGCGATGGTTCGTATCGTGGCAGCAAAACTATAGATTTAAAAGGTATTGTTGACGAAGCATTGGAATCGTGTCCTAGTGTAAAAACTGTTTTGGTGGCCAAACGCATACACTCTGAAATACCGATGGAGCCAAACCGCGACAAATGGTTACAACCATTATTAGACGAAGCTTACCATGACTGCGATCCCGTAATTATGGATGCTGAAGATCCTTTGTTTATTCTATACACTTCTGGTTCCACAGGAAAACCTAAAGGAATGGTTCACACAACTGCAGGCTATATGGTTTATACGGCCTATACTTTTAAAAACGTTTTCCAATACCGCGAAAACGATGTGTTTTGGTGTACAGCTGATATTGGCTGGATTACTGGTCATAGCTATATAGTGTACGGCCCGCTGGCAAATGGCGCTACAACTGTTATGTTTGAGGGGGTTCCCTCCTATCCAGATTTTGGACGTTTTTGGCAAGTAGTTGAAAAGCACAAAGTAAATCAGTTTTACACAGCACCGACTGCCATTCGTGCTTTGGCGAAGGAACGTTTAGATTTTTCAGAGAACTATGATCTTTCTTCCCTCAAAATTTTAGGAAGTGTAGGCGAACCTATAAATGAAGAGGCTTGGCACTGGTACAATGACAATATCGGGAAGCGCAACTGCCCTATTGTTGATACGTGGTGGCAGACCGAAACTGGTGGTATTATGATTTCACCTATTCCCTACTCCACACCAACTATACCCACTTATGCTACTTTACCTTTGCCTGGAATTCAACCCGCACTGATGGATGAAAATGGAGAAGAGCTTAAAGGTAACCTCGTGAGTGGCCGGTTGTGTATTAAATTTCCCTGGCCAGCTATGGCTCGTACTATTTGGGGCAATCATGAACGTTACCACGAAACCTATTTTTCGGCTTATGAAAACAAATACTTTACGGGTGATGGTGCTTTGCGCGACAGCACGGGCTATTACCGTATTACGGGCCGAGTTGATGATGTAATTATTGTTTCTGGCCACAACCTAGGCACTGCGCCTATTGAGGATGCCATTAACGAACACCCTGCAGTAGCCGAAAGTGCCATTGTGGGCTTCCCCCATGATGTAAAGGGAAATGCCCTATATGGTTTTGTGATATTAAAGGAAATTGGTGAAACCCGTCTACATGAAAATCTGCGTAAAGAGATAAACCAAATAATCACCGAACACATTGGCCCCATAGCCAAACTAGACAAGATCCAATTTACTACTGGCCTTCCCAAAACCCGTAGTGGCAAAATTATGCGCCGCATTTTAAGAAAGATTGCCGAAAAGGATACTAAAAATCTGGGTGATATCTCTACACTGCTAAACCCAGAAGTGGTTCAGGAGATTATGGATGGCACAGTTTAAAAGATTTCTTTGAAAGCGAATGCATAAAAAGTAGTGCTATACACTTCTTATGTTTAATTTTTCTTAAATCATTTAACTACAAGTATTAATCAGAAAGAAGACGAATCCGTTGAAAAAGTTACTCTTTCTATTATTTAAGTTTTACTTGAAGAAGTAACATTTTGGTTACTTTTAATTATAAAATTTATTAAACAAGCTATTGACAATTATCATATTTATTGAAGTTTTATACGAATACCTTTATAGAACTTAAATAAGATAATAACCATGTGGTTTTTGAAAAAATATATTCAATAATTACAATAAAATAGATTGTTATGAGACCAATTTTATCAAGAATTTTGTATTTGCTTTTTTCTGTTTCGGCTATGGCTCAAACAGGTCATATTATGCAAGGTGTAGGGTCAGTTAACATGTCAATGGGTGGTGCTGCAACAGGACAACCTTTAGATATATCAGGTGCTTTGCAATGGAATCCTGCATCGATATCCACTTTTGATGGAACGATAATAAGTTTTGACATTGGACTATTCTCCTCATCACCTACCTTATATTCAACAGTTCCTGAATTTAACAATATGGGTGAACCCACTGGAAATTTCTTTTCTGGGGAAACTAAAGATGATAGAGGGCTTTCTCCCATGCCTGCTTTGGCAGTAATTTGGGGTAAAGAAGGTAGCAAACACACCTTCGGTGCCTCTGCTTTTGGCATCAGCGGATTTGGAGTCACTTTTCCTGAAAGTATGACCAATCCTATTAATATGCCTCAGAGTATGGGAGGATTTGGTGGTATTGAATCTGATTACATTTTACTACAAGTAGGTTTAACTTGGGCTTATGAGCTAAGCAACAATCTATCCGTTGGTGTTGAACCCACTTTTAATTACGCTACGCTCCAACTTATGCCAAATCCAACAGCAAATCCATCGGAAGCAGGATATCCATCAACAGATAAAGCTTCAGCAACAGGTTTTGGTGGGCAAATAGGTTTATTTTATGATTCAAAAGCTGGATTTAAAGCTGGTATATCATATAAAACTCCGCAATCTTTTAGCAAGTTTAAATTCGAAAATACCTATTTGGATAGTTCAACGGGCACGAATGAATTTAAGATGGACTATCCTGCAATTTATTCTATTGGTTTAGGATATTCAAAATCTGATTTTGATATTGCTTTGGATTATAGATTAGTAGATTATGAAAATACTGATGGTTTTTCTACAACGGGTTGGACTCCAACGGCATCAGTAAGTGGTTTTGGATGGCAAAATATTTCAATAATCTCTGCTGGTATTCAATATAAAGGAATAAATAAACTACCAGTACGTGTTGGGTACACATACAGTTCAAACCCAATAAATAACGACGTTGTATTTTTTAATATTCCAGCAACAGCTATTATAAAAAATGCTTTCCAATTAGGTCTTACTTATGAAGTTAGTGATAAACTTAACTTAAATGCTGTATACCATCACGGTGATAGCGGTGGAAAAACATCTGGTCCATTATTAAATCCAAATTTTATCCAAAACTACCCTCCCTATGGAGCTATTCCCGGAAGTGAAGTATCTTATGATATGACAACAGATTTATTAATGGTTGGGTTTAATTATACTTTTAAGAAAACGCAAATTGATACTAGCAACCAATAAAAATATTAAGACAAAAGACGTCTGTATGCATCAATTATTTATTTAATCAATTTAATATTAAATACTTAAGCCACTTCCTAACCGAAGTGGCTTTTTATTGTCATTAATATAGAAATAATTGATCTTCGTTTAACTCCGAGCAAAATCCTTTAAAATATATTTTTTGTGCATTAGTTGTAAAACATAACAATTTAGAGATGGATAAGAGATCATTTATGGATAAATTAAAGTAAGTAATGATTAGGTAAAACACATAAATTAATTGAAACAGCTTTTATTTTTTAAAACACGAAGAAATCGAAAAAAATTAATCCCATATTATTTCTAATTTTATATCCTTTGTTTGAATAATTATGAATAAACTATCGAACTTACTTTTTGTCTTTTTGTTTTTATCAAATTTTTTGACTGCTCAAAACATCTTTATGAATGTAAAAGGAGCTGACAGTATTGCAGAAAAAAAGTTGATAATTGAATATATAGATGGTTATAAGCAAACCGAGAAAATTAAGAATTCTAACATAAAGAAGGTAAAACTCAACCATCTTAAACAATCTGAATTAAGCTTTATTAAACTGAAATTAAATTCGGACACCCTATTTCTGAAAAGCAAAAATACTTTACAGGATATTGGAGTAAATATCAGTTCTGGATTTAAAGGCTTTTTGAATGACACACTAAATGTTTTTCTTGATACTTACCCTTATAAGCACAGAGGAAGTCAATTTGTTGTAAATCGATTTTCCATAGATAAGCTTCCAGACAATAAAAAAATATTGATTGTGCAAATAAATCGAGATGCATTTATAGTGAAGTGGCCAATATTTAAATTGGAGGAATATTCGGAATATTTTTCAAACTTAATTAAGGATGATTTCTGCAATTGTATGGCGGATAAAAATTTTGACAAAACAAATTATAAACAGGTTTTTGATTCTTGCTTAACCGAACCAATGACGAAAGTAATACCTCTTATAGAAACTACTTTAAAAATGTATATTTATAATAACGACGACGGGAAAGAATATGAAGATAGGGTTATGGAATTTATAAATGGAATTTTATTAAAGGTCAATTTGTATTATAATGACAATTGTTACAAGAAATAAATTTTGCCAATACTGAGTATAATTAATTGCTTTGACGAGTGACTATATATTAATCGTTCTACTATTGTTCCAGATAGCCATCATTCCTTTGCAAATATTAATATTTCCAATCATATAGAACTGAGAAAATTAACACTTATTAAATTTCATCCTTCAAATTTTCATTAATGAGTACTAATTAATACTTAACAATTCAAAATACTTGCAAACCAGCTTAAAAATTTTTTTGTGCCAATTCGCATCGCTCTTATATTGAAAATGCTGAATAGGTTTGTTTTTTGCTTGCAAATTAAGCACCAACCCACCCAGCATTCATAGCCGAGGACAATATGTAAGTTTAAATAAACAGAAGCTGGCAGCCTTCTTCATCTGCTCTATTGTAGAAATCTCCAATAGTTAATATACCATCTAAGTCATCAATTAGATCTTCTCTTTTTAGATGGAACATATCCACAGCTAGTTTACATCCCCATAACTTACACCCAGAATCGGAAAGAATTTCTAAAAATTCTCCAATGGGGGGCATATCCAATTTCTCCATTTCTTTTTTCATCATGCTGGTTGCCAAAGCTTCCATTCCTGGCAAACCTCCCAACATGGTAGGCATATGCATTGCAGGATTACCAACGGTAGCTACATGAAGATGCTCTAGTTTTTTCTTTTGTATGGCCTCTAAACCAAAAAACGTAAAAAATATTTCAGACTCTATACCTTCCATACGTGCACCATTGGCCATTATAAAGGCAGCATATGCATTCTCTATAGTTCCTTTCGATAATATGAAAAGCATTTTTCTAACTTTTGTGCTCATTTTCTTTAGTTTATAGATTTATATACAACTTTTTGGCTTCGGAATTCCAGCAATAAGGGTTGCTTTTTTTAGTGGGCCTCCAGGAAACAGATCGTAAAATTCTTTCACATCGAACACACCACTCTTCTTAATGCCTCTTACTGATAACGCCTCATCTTTTTTATGCTTATCTTGAACATAGTCAATAACTTCCCAATGTCTTGGTGTTAATTGGATGCCTTGTTCTTTTGCTAGTTCTTCTCCAACTTCTTTTGTCCATTGAGAAAAATCTGTTAAATATCCTTCTTCATTGACATTTACGGTTTTACCTGCGATAGTTTTTTCCATTATATCTTTTTTTAAAATTATTATTGCGTTTTATATTTTTTCCCTTTTGTGGTCATTTTAGAAGGAACCATTGGAATAGGCACTCCTTTTAACAGCATATTCCAATATACCCATCTAAATGCAAGTTTACCCATATGGTTCATTCTGCTTTCTTTCAAGAGCTGTAAAGGTCCTATCCCAGGAATAGGGAAAGTGCCCTCAACAGGTTCATGCTCATAATTAAAGTCTATTAAAAGAGCCTTGCCACCACCTGTTTCTATAAAACAATTTGAATGACCGTCGAACTTTTCTTTAAAAGGTTTATTATGTGCATAAGCCAATACGTTTTCCATTAAAATTTCTGCCTCAAAGTGAGCTACAGAACCCGCCTTAGAAGTAGGAACGTTAGTTGCATCACCTATTACAAATACATTTTCATGTGCTTCGGCCTGCAACGTTTCTTTATTAGTTGGTATGAAGTTCAAATCGTCACCCATACCTGAACGTTCTATAAGTTCATCACCCATATTTGTAGGTACGGTCACCAATAAATCATAAGGTACTTCAGTCTCAGCATAATCAATAATTTTATTATTTTCCTGATCAACTCTTTCAATATTAAAATCACTAACTACTTTGATATTTTTTTCCTCCAATAGATACTGCAATACTTTTGTTGCTTCGGCTGTTGTAAAAGCTCCACTCAAAGGAGTTACATATGTAATATCAACTTTATCCCGCATGTTCTTATCCTTAAAAAAAGCATCTGCTAAAAAAGCAAACTCCAACGGTGCAACAGGACATTTAATAGGCATTTCGGTAATATGAACAACTAACTTCCCACCTTCCCAATTGCGCAACTTTTCTCTCAAAGCTTTAGAGCCTTCATAGGTGTAAAAGTCAAATATGTTTTTATACCAATTTGGACCTATTAAACCTTCAGTTTCCTGCGGTGCTGTTTTAGATCCCGTGGCAACAATCAAAATATCATAAGGTAATTCCTCACCATCTGCTAGGGCTATTTTATTTTTTTCAGGAACTATTAATTCCACTTCTTTTACAATATAATTTACACCTTTTGGAATAAATTTTTGTCCTTTTTTTACAACTTGACTGGGCTTATATATGTCAAAAGGCATAAATAAAAAACCAGGTTGGTAGTAATGTGTTTCATACTGATCTACAATGGTGATACTCCAATCTTTTTTATCGAGTTTAGAAACTAGATGATTGGCCATTATGGTTCCTGAGGTACCTGCTCCTAATATGACTAAATTTTTCATACTCTTTTTAATTTAAAACAAATATAATTCTATAAACCCACTCTTAATATGATAAAAATCAGTTGTTGGCAATTGGTTATAGGACAATTGAAAAAGTGACATTCAAAAAAGGAATCAATTTTTGAAACTTTAATATTAAAGAATAACTAAGTTTAATAAAGATCTCAGCTAAAAAATAAAATACTTTTAATTGAATTTGACAAAATATAGCATCATCAGAAAAACCTCAAAACAGAACACTCTTTCATTAAAAAAAATTACCTACTAAAACCAACTCATTAGCTATTTTTAGCAGTATATTTGCATTAAATTAATTTGGTATATTCCACAATACGGTTTGCAATGATAATTAATGTCCAAATTACCAAAAGAGCATAAATTTATTGATTTTTCAGACTATGGAAGACCAATAGCCAAAGTTATAGCAAACTCACTCAAGAATACTTCTTTCACCCCTATTCACATTACTATTGGCTTTATAATATCTGGTCTTTTTGCCATTTATTGTATCATTCAAAGCTATTATTGGTTAGCCGCATTCTTTTTAATTTTTAAATCAATTTTAGATGCTGCAGATGGTGAATTAGCTCGTGTAAAAGAAAAACCGTCTTATACCGGTCGGTATTTAGACTCTGTAGCAGACATTATATTAAATGCTTTATTTTTTATCTCAATATGGTATGTTTCCAACAGTACTATTTGGATATGCCTTTTAGCATTCTTGGGGATGCAATTACAAGGAACGCTTTACAATTATTATTACGTTATTTTAAGAAATAAATTTGAAGGTGACACTACCAGTCGTGTTTTTGAAAACAAAACGCCAATAGCATTAAAAGGCGAATTACAGAAGGATGTAAATATTCTATTTGGGTTGTATAAATTATTTTATGGAGTATTTGATAAAACCATTTATGCCTTAGATCGCAATGCGGATAAAGGTGAAGTATTTCCAAATTGGTTTATGACAAGTGTTTCTATCTTTGGTTTGGGCTTTCAATTGCTCATTATTGCAGTTATGCTTGTATTAGGTCTAAAAGCTATTATTTTGCCTTTCTTTTTATTTTATACAGTCATGGTTTTTGTTTTTATAGGGATTAGAAAGCTTTTCTTTTAAAAAAAATTCTGTATTTTGATAAAGAAAGAGCCCATATCATAACAACTATAATTAGTTATCTCAGAAACTGTTTTGTAATCTAACAGCTGAGTTTTCCTAAAAAATTAATTTTAAAGGTTAGTAGAACCAAGCTAATTGTAAGAAATCTTCTTTATCTTTAAATAAATAACCAAATAATTAAGCTATGGGTATGTTCTATTACTATGATTTTAATGATTCAGAAGTATTCATATTCGATAATTTTTTGGTAAATCAAATAAAAGAAGGCGTAACGGTAACTCCTGCCCACAACGAAAAGCTGCGAGAAGTACTGGATACCCATTTTGCCAATAAAAATGTGGTCTATATTTCCAACAGGTATTTTAGTTATTCTGTTGATCCACTCACTTACCTAGAAACCTCAAAAATTCACAATTTGGTTGCAATGGCCATCGTCGCCGATTCAGCTATTGCAAAATCAAACGCCAAGTTAGAAAGCATGTTTTATAAAAAGAATTTTGAAATATTTGGAACACTAAGTGAAGCGATAGCTTGGTCACAAAAACAGTTGGAATTAAGTTAAAAAGGTTTAAGGCTTTAAAACCCATTTTCAAGACCGAATACTTATTGCTTATCCAAATAAGCTGAAACAAATTGCTGAAGTGCTTTTCCATGAACATTTTTGGCAATTACTTTTCCTTGAGCATCTAGAATAAAATTGGCAGGAATGGTCTGTATGCGTAGGCTTTTCATAAATGGGGCATCATCGCCCTGAAGGTGCGAAGCGTGCAACCACCTGTAAGCGCCATCAATCTCAATAGCTTTTTTCCAAGCCTCTTCGTTCGTTTCAAGACCATAGGCTATAACCCGTAGACCTTGATTGTGATATTGATCCCAGAGCGGAACTAGCGTCTCACGATTTTCTTTTCGGCAAGGCACGCACCACGAAGCCCATAAATCTATGACCGTTAGTTTTTTTCCTAATTGGGAATATACAGAAAGCGTGTCGCCATTCACCATTGGCAAAGAAACATTTGGAAAAACAGCACCTTTCAGTAAGGGCAATTTTTCTTTTTTAGCTTTATTACAAAGTTGTTGCACCCATGATTCATCAGAGGCTTTTGCATTCCATTTTTCGCATTGCTGAAAAAGAAATTCGGGTACCCGTTCATAATCATTTTGTGGACTTACCCATCGTACCGCAACCAAGGCAGCTAGGAGTTGATCCGTATTTTCCGCAAAATCTATCAGTTGTTTTTGATAGTTCAAGAGCGCTTCTTCTTTTTCCAACAATTGAGAACCTTTATGCACATCCCAACTTTTGTTTTGAAGGTATTGCTGAAAAGCTTTGCCTTTTAAATTTCGAAGTTTTAGCAAGGCAGTATTTTCAGGCGAAGGGTTATTAATTTGAAAACTGTTTTGAAAATGATCAAGATCTGCAGAAATTTGAAGGGTTTCCCCGGTTTGCCAAACTACAGGCATGTAGTTTGGCAAGGTTGTATCCTCATTGTTTAACTTATTGGGAGGGTCTCCCTTTTTTTGCACTGTCAGCTCAAAAAGTGTGGATTGAGAAACCCTGGGAAGGTGCTGAAAAGAAAAAGTGCCATCTTCTGCCACCATCGCTGAATCAATCACCTTTCCTAAAAAAGAAGCCGCTATCTCATCTAGGTTTTGCGGTTGGACAAGATATACTTTAGGTTGAAAATCGGTATTTTTAGAAGTTTCCAAAATACCTGAAATTGAAGGCTTTGGTGAACAATTGCTAAAAAGGTTAATACAAAATAGAAATAAAATTAGTTTAGTCTTCATAGGAAATATTTAAGATCTCTTATGGCAACCACTTCTTATCAAAATTGGGCTTTCGTTTTTCAAGAAAGGCATCACGCCCTTCTTTCGCCTCGTCGGTCATATAAGCTAAGCGTGTTGCTTCACCTGCAAACACTTGTTGTCCAACCATACCATCATCTGTTAGGTTCATCGCAAACTTCAACATTTTTATAGATGTCGGGCTTTTGGCAAGAATCTCCTGCGCCCATTGGTAAGCAGTGTCTTCCAGTTCGTCGTGTGGAATCACGGCATTTACCATTCCCATTTCAAACGCTTCCTGTGCAGAATAATTTCTTCCGAGGAAAAATATTTCGCGTGCCCGTTTCTGTCCTACCATTTTGGCCAGATAAGCACTTCCGTAACCACCGTCAAAACTTGTAACATCAGCATCGGTCTGTTTAAAGATGGCGTGTTCCTTACTTGCCAAGGTTAAATCACAAACCACGTGCAAACTATGCCCACCTCCTACTGCCCAACCGGGAACCACACAGATAACGGCTTTCGGCATAAAACGAATCAGTCGCTGTACGTCAAGAATATTTAAACGATGATATCCGTCGTCACCCACATATCCTTGATGGCCACGCGCTTTTTGATCGCCCCCGCTACAAAAACTATAAACCCCATCTTTAGAGGAAGGTCCTTCCGCAGAAAGCAAAACCACACCAATGGAAGTATCTTCCTGCGCATCGTGAAAAGCATCCAGCAGTTCCGCAGTAGTTTTTGGACGAAACGCATTGCGCACATCGGGCCTATTGAAAGCAATTCGCGCTACGCCGTTTGCTTTTTTATAAGTAATATCTGTATATTCTTTGGCAGTTTTCCAATTGGGTGAAGACATAATTGTTATTTTTGTTTTCAAAGATATAAATTGTTTGTGGTTTATGGTTTGTTGTTTAACCCTTGAATACCAAAAATCAGAAGCAATAAACCTAAAACACAAATGAAACATTTTCTTCTTTTCTTCGGAATCCTTTTCACATTAACCCTTACCGCACAAGAACCGTATAAGTTTAAAAAAGTTATAGATCTGGAGGCAACACCAGTTGTTAGCCAAGGTATAACGGGCACTTGCTGGAGTTTTAGCAGTACTTCATTTTTGGAAAGTGAAATTATTCGCCTAACTGGAAAAAAAATTGATTTAAGTGAAATGTACCAAGTGCGGAATACCTATCCTTTAAAAGCTGAAAATTATATAATGCGTCAAGGTCGAACACAGTTTGGTGAAGGCGGGTTAGCACATGATGTGATGAATTCCGTTGAAAGAAATGGCTTGGTTCCAGAAGAAGCCTTTAGCGGATTATTTGCTGGAGAAACGACATACAATCACAGCGAGATGGTTGCCGTATTAGAGGCCATGTTGAAAACCTATGTAGAAAATCCAGGAAGAAAATTGAGCAAGAAATGGCGTACTGCTATTGAAGGTGTACTTGATGCATATATCGGAAAAAACGTAACTAATTTCACTTTTGAAGGAAAACAATACACGCCGCAAACTTTTCTGGCTATGACTAAGATACAGCCAGAAGACTATGTGAACATTACAAGTTTTACACAAGCCCCTTTTTATTCTAAATTTATTTTGAACATTCCCGACAATTGGAGCAATGGTAGTTTTTACAATGTTCCTTTAGATGAAATGATGGCAACAATTGATAATGCTTTGGAAAAAGGATTTACTATTGAATTGGATTGTGATGTTAGCGAACGAACTTTTTCTTCAAAAGAAGGTGTAGCCGTTATTCCTGAAAATGCCGATAATAATATTAAAGCCCTGCAAGGCATTTATCCCGAAAAGAAAATTACACAACAATACCGTCAGGATGAGTTTGAAAACTATGACACTACAGACGATCATTTGATGCATATTACAGGTTTGCTTCGCGACCAAAACGGAAGAACGTACTATAAAGTAAAAAACAGTTGGGGTACAGACGAGAACAGAACAACAAATGGTGGTTATGTATACTTTAGTGAAGCCTACATGCGTTTAAAAGCAATAAGTGTTACAGTGCATAAAGACGCATTGCCAAAAAACACGGCCACAAAATTAAATTTATAGAATAAAAGATGGTTTATAGTTGGCGCAAATTTTGATACCTTTGTCGTTATGAAAAAGTTATTGTTTCTTATTCTTATCTTTCCGTTGATTGCTTCTGCGCAGTTGGATTTTGAGAGTAATAAATTTAAACTGGACGTAGTAAAGCTTCCCGAAATTGAAAGTTTGATGACTACTTCCCTTCCTTCCAATTCAAATTTTTCGAATAAATATTCCAAAAAACTTCCTTCCTTTAAGCTTAGCAAGGAAAACTACCGCGAACCCGTGAGCATGTTTGAAGCGATTAGCAATGCTCAACAAGCCACTCCCTCTAGCATCCAAATAAATATGGATCCCCGTGAATATGGAATTTATGGAGGCAACAGCAGCTATGCGGCAGATGGTTCAACGTCTGTTAAAAATATTGCTTATAAAGAATCCAGAGGCTTTTTAAGAACCGACCTTATGCCGTATTCCTATGGTTATTACACACGCCCAACTCGACGTAGTGGTTTTTATGTAGATTATGGAATCTATTCAACTCCTTCACAGTAATTCAATACCGTCTTCCTTAATTACAATCTGCTTGTCTTTATAAAGCGTTCCAATTGCTTTTTTAAAGCTTTTCTTGCTCATCCCCAACATATTTTTGATAGTATCGGGATCTGATTTATCGTGAAGCGGTAAAAATCCACCAGCTGCTTCCAATTCTTCACGAATAAAGTTTGCATTGGGCTCAATGCTTTTATATCCGGGCGTTTGCAGCACAAGATCAATTTTATTGTCGGGGCGTATTTTTTTTATGAACGCCTTCATTTTATCACCCGTTCGGATATCCTCAAAAATATCTTCAATATAGATAAGTCCTTTGTGAACGCCGTTTACAATTGCGTTAGCTCCTTTTTCGGTAAGGTGTGTCACCAAAATATCAACTTCCTGAAAAGGCTCAACGGTCAAGGTTTCATTTTGAAGAAAGTGATTGGTTTTACTGCTTCCTACCAAACGGTTGGTTTTTTCGTCAATATATAGATAAACAATGTACCAATTACCTTTTTTCATTGGGCGAGCTTGCTCCTTAAAGGGAACAAAAAGCTGTTTTTCCAGCCCCCAATCCATAAAAGCACCATATTCCGTTACATCGCTACAATGTAGGTAACCAAAAGTGTTCAATTGCAGAAAAGGATCTAGTGTTGTAGCAATAGGCCTTTCTTCATTGTCCAGATATATGAAAACAGTAATTTCTTGGCCAATTTCATAAGCTTCTGGTTTATACTTATGCGGCAAAAGCACCACATTTTCTTCATCATCGCCCAAATATAGACCCGGTTCGGTTTCCCGAAGTATTTCCAAAGTATTGTATTCCCCCAATTTTATCATAGCTGCAAAGGTACTGTATTCTTCTTAAAAAATATACCAAACACGTATATGCAAATAAAACTTAAAATGTAATTTCACTTTGAAATGCAAAAAAAGGCTCCACATAATCTTCCTTCAGGTTTCCAATTAAAAAAAAGATTGGATACAGATGTTGGCGTATTTTATTTCTACGAAAATATAGTTGTATTTGAAGCACAAGAAAGTGTTGTAATGTCCTATAAAACTGGTTTTTCCATCTTATTGAACATTCTTAATTATCTAGGTACAAAACGAGTAGTCTACATTTCAAATCGGGTGAACTCATATTCCATAAAACCTATGGACTACAAATATCTCAATAATATTCCTACGTTACGTGCTATTGGAATTGTAAATTACTCTGAAGTGGGACACACCAATGCCGAACTGGAAGCTAAGTTCTGTAAAAAGCCGTTCCATACGTTTGATAATCTAACCGAAGCTTTTATTTGGGCTAAAAATTATTTATGAAATGAATTTGAAATAATCCAAGAGTACTTTATCATTAACTGTTGAAGGTGTGAAAATCTCTAATAAAGCAGGGCCTTCCTTTTTACTGAAAAAGTCCTTTAAATTTCCTGACAAATCTTCTTTATCACTAATAGTTTGATACTTGAATCCATACATTTCTGAAAGTTGTTTCGCGCTCAAAGTATGCTTTGTTTCAAAATAGGTGTCAAAGACCCTTGTATCTTTTTCACCCGGAAGTATTCTGAAAATCCCACCACCACTATTGTTTATAACTATTATTTTAAAGTTCTTCGGAATGTAATTGTTCCATAGGGCATTGCTGTCATAAAAAAAGCTGAGGTCGCCCGTAATAAAAACCGTGGGCATATTTGAAGCATAAGCGGCTCCCACTGCCGTGCTTGTACTTCCGTCAATTCCACTAGTTCCACGGTTACAAAATACTTCCGCAGAGGGAGGAATGTCAAAAAGCTGCGCATACCGAATGGTGGCACTGTTGCTCAATTGTAATTGAACATCGTTTGGAAGCTTTTGAAATATTTCAGAAAAAACCATGAAGTCTGAATATGGAATCTCTTTTTCATAGGTTTTGTGCCTGTTTAGCCGGTGTTGTTTTATTGCCAACCAGTACTTTTGATAATCGCTTTTCAATGCAATTGTCTTAGTAAGAAATTCAGCAAAGAAATTGTTTACACTTGTTCTGAAATGGTGCTTTAGAACAAAATATGTGTCATACGCTTTTTTTGGATCTACGTGCCAATGCGTTTTTGGTGGAAAAGTGCGCAGAAAGGCTTTTATTTTTTTTGAAACAACCATACCTCCAAAAGTCAACAAGATATCTGGTTGTAGTTTCTTAAATTCTTCCTCAGTCAAAGGTGCAATTAACTGGTCAATAGCGACAATAAAATTGTTATTGTGAAGATTGGAAGTAGATTCCGTCATAACCACAACACTTTCGTCTTTTGCAAGTAGCTCTATAAACTGTTTTTCCAAACTGTTTGGAGGCAGAACGCCCACTAAAATCATTTTACGTTTGCTCTCGTTCCATTGTTCTATAAAAGGAGATAAATCTTCTTTTAAAGCTACCATATCCAAATGTGGCACTACATTCTGTGGCCAAACCAATTGGTTCGCCGTAGTGTGATATAACGGTTCTGAAAAGGGAACATTAATGTGGACTGGACCGTTCAATTCCAATGCGGTATTGAGAGCAACATTCAGTTCGGTTTCATTCTTTATCTGAAATTTATCACCTTCAATACAATTTGCACTGTAAAGAATATGATTTTCAAAAACATTCTCCTGACGAATCGTCTGCCCGTCACCTACATCAATATAATTTGTTGGTCTATCCGCAGAAATAACCACTAAAGGGATATCGCTGTAAAATGCTTCGGCAACGGCTGGGTAATAGTTTAATAGTGCCGAACCAGAAGTACAGACAACCGCAACAGGCTTGTTTAGCTGTTGTGCCATTCCAAGTGCGAAAAAAGCAGCGCAACGTTCATCAACAACGCTGAAGCACTTAAAATCTGGATGTTCACCAAAACTAATAGTAAGCGGTGCATTGCGTGATCCGGGAGATATTATTATATGATTAATACCCTTGTCCAGACATAATTGCACAAGTGTTTGTGAGAGAATTTTATTTGAGAATTTCATGCCATGCAAAGGTACAAAGACGCTGAAAATATTACAGCATTGGTTGTAATACTTGTAGCATGGTTTGCATTTTATTTTGGGTTTCATTCCACTCTTCGTGTGATTGCGACCCCAAAGTAATACCCCCCCCCACAAAAACTCGTGCATTGTTTCCATCAATTTTCATACAACGAAGATTTACCATTAATGAAGCGGAGTTACCATTTTCAAGGATTGGACCCAAAAATCCTGTATAAAACTCACGGTTGTAAGCTTCATTTTCAAGTATAAATTCCTTAGCAAATTTCTGTGGACTTCCACAAACTGCGGGTGTTGGGTGAAGAGCGGCAGCTATCGTGCTCAAGGTTGCCTTGCCATTTTTTAGAACACCCTCAATATCTGTACGAAGATGTAATAAAGAGCCTGCTTGATATGTATGTGGATTTGAAACCTTCAAAACGGAGGTGACCTTTTGAAGACTATTCGTTATTGCATCGGTTACCAGCTGTTGTTCATCCAATTCTTTTGGACCCCAATGAACATGTTCTCTGTTTGAAAATGGTTGTGTCCCAGCCAATGCCATTGTTTTAAAGGAATTATTTTCTATTTGCACCAATGTTTCTGGTGTTGCTCCACACCATAAGCCTATAATGGGATGATACCATATATATCTAAAAGCGTTGGGGTATGACAAAAACAAACGCTCTATGAGCTTTTCAATAGAAAATCTCTGAAGTTCAAAATCTTTATAACGGGAAATAACTATCTTGTTTGCTTTTCGCTTTTTTATAGTTTCAACCGTTTTGTCAATCAATTTTATGTATTTATTTTTTTCCTTAATATCTTTTGGTACTGGAAATGAAATAAGGTCAAAATCATTTTTCAAGAGCTCGGTCTGGTATATTTCGGAATCATTTTCAGGAATATAATATGCGCTGTCTTTATAATCAAAGGGGGCAAAAACAAATCCATTTTCACTTAATTTCTCAACGGTGTGCAGTTTGCCACTTTTTTGCAAAAACACTTTTAAACTATCGCTTTCAGGGAATGAAAAGATTACAAATGGTAATTTTTCATTATACTGTTGCGTAATTTTTGATATTAGTAAGTTATGCTCCATCAATTGCTTTTAGGTAGGGTAAGAGTAGTGAGTTTTACAAGCGAAACGAGCGCTCCTGCCTCATTGGTGATTTTTATTTGCCAGAGTTGAGTGGTCCTTCCTTTATGTACAATACTAGCGTGAGCATAAACATAGCCATCACGTACACTTTTCACATGATTGGCCGCTATTTCAATACCGCGGATAACAACGTCTTTTGAATTTAAAAAGAAATACGCTCCTGCACTTCCAACACTCTCCGCTAAAGCAACAGAGGCTCCTCCGTGAAGAACACCGTCCGGTTGATGGACTCTTGGGGTCACAGGCATTCGGGCAACTATAAAATCATCGCCCACTTGGGTAAATTCGATACCCAAGGTTTCCATTAGGGTATTTTGGCACATTTTGTTGCACGCTGCCAAAATTTCTTCATTGGTATACTTCATCATATTGGTTTACATTTGTAAAAATACAAAATTGAAGCTAACAAAATGAGCACCCAAAAAGAGGTTACCTACACAACAAAAAATACCTATCATACGCTTAACAAACTTACCGAAAAAACCCAAAACGTATGGGTTGTTTTCCACGGTATGGGCTATTTAAGTAAGTATTTCATTAACTATTTTTCAGAATTAAATGCTGAAGAAAACTTTATAATAGCACCACAAGCTCCTTCAAAGTATTATCTAGACAAAGCATTTAAACACGTTGGAGCATCTTGGCTTACGCGCGAAAACACCCTAACTGAAACTCAAAATATTTTGAACTATATAGATGCTGTTTTCAAAAATGAAATTTCCAAAAGCACGCATAAATTAATTGTTTTAGGATATTCGCAAGGCGTCTCCATTGCCACGAGATGGGTTGCCAGCAGAAAAATTCAATGTGACAAGCTGATTCTTCATTCTGGAGGAATTCCCAACGAACTGCAACCTGCAGATTTTGAATTCCTAAAACCATCCGCTAAGGTTATTTATATCTATGGAGATAAGGATCAATACATTACCGAGGCTAGAAAAACAGAAGAACACTTAAAAGGCAGTAAACTCTTCAAAGACCGCCTAAACATTGAGGTTTTCAGCGGTATACACGAAGTAAACAGAGAATTTTTATTAAAGATTTCAAAATAATTTAATTTTTTTTGTGCATTTCATCGAATAATTTTGTGTTTTAACTTCTTTTGCCTTTCTTTTACCTCGCTTTAAAAACTAATAGCCCCAAACTATGAAAAAGGCAATACTAACCTGCGTATGTATGTTTATAGCGTCTATAGTTATGGCGCAAGTAAGCAAAGAAGAAAAACAAGTTCTTATAGATCTTTATAATGCCACCAATGGTTCTGAATGGAAAAACCAGTGGAACCTTGAAAAACCTGTGGAAACCTGGTATGGAATCACTGTTGAAAGCAATGAAGTAACTGGAATCAATCTATTGTTCAACAATTTGAATGGAACCTTGCCGACTTCACTAGGCAAGTTGAAAAATTTAAAAAAACTGGAACTTTCCTTTAATTTAATTTCAGGTACAATTCCAGCAGAACTAGGCAACCTTGAAAAATTGGAAGTACTAGCCATTAATGCAACGGCTTTACACGGGACTATTCCTGAATCATTAGGGAATCTCTCAAACTTAAAACAACTGCATTTAAGCAGCAACCAATTAAGTGGTACTATTCCTGAAAATCTAGGAAATCTTAAATCAATTGAGGTTTTTAATGTATTTGACAACGATTTATACGGTGCACTACCAGGAGAATTGGCCAACTGCCGCAACCTAAAAGAATTAATGGTAGCAGAAAATAATTTTAATAACCCAAATGATTTTTCAATGATTTTACTATCAAATTCTGGAGCAAAAATAGACTTACTTGAAAAATCACCATATACCGAATCCACTCATTCCATAATAGCTGTGGAACGGGACGAATCTGAAGATTAACACTATTCTATATTTCCTCATTTCCAAGCGACCTGTAATGGGTCGCTTTTTTTATGCGATTAAATACATATTTTATCGTTAAAATGCATTGTCGGCTTAAAAATTATTAGTAGCTTGCAATGAGTCTTTGAACTAAGTGGCCCCCACCCACTTCAAAGACCTTAAAGCTTAATATTTGGTTAAAAAAACAAGCTTTTGAATGGAGCGGCTCTTATTGAGTCGCTCTTTTTTATTTGAATATGATATGTTATGGTTTCAAAATTCCGAATGAAACTGATTTAGTTATATTTACAGTTATGATAACATTTCCAAAAATCACTCTTCATTAAACTTTATTGCTTTACCATTTTATTGGTTTTAATCATCTCCTGTCAAGATAAGTCTGCTTCCGATGAAACGGTAACGGAAAAGCCAAAAAACAGAGCGACTTCAATTGTTCTACTTGGAAATATACAGGATGGCGGTTCACCACACATAGGCTGCAAAAAAGATTGCTGCAAGAATCTCTTTGAACACCCAGATCCTAAAAGAAAAGTGATTTCCTTGGGATTGTATGACAGCACAACCAAAAAGAAATACCTATTCGATGCCACGCCAGACATTACGACCCAAATGAAAGCTTTAAAAAACTATGGTTTGCAAAGTGAAAAGGAGCTTGCGGATGGCATTTTTTTGACCCACGCCCATATAGGTCATTATACGGGCTTAATGTATTTGGGCAAAGAAGCAACCAATTCAAAAGATATTCCTGTGTATGCAATGCCGCGAATGAAGGACTTTCTCGAAAATAATGGGCCTTGGAGCCAGCTTGTAACGCTAAATAATATTGAAATAAAACTTTTAGAAAACCAAACACCCGTAAAACTTTCCGCCGAAATTGAGGTTACGCCAATTCTTGTTCCACACAGAGATGAATATTCTGAAACGGTGGGCTACCTTATTAAAGGACCAAACAAAAGTGCCCTGTTTATTCCCGATATTGACAAATGGGATAAGTGGAATAAAAACATAGTCGAAGAAATAAAAAAAGCAGATTATGCCTTTTTGGACGCCACCTTTTACAGCGGGGAGGAAATAAGCGCTCGAGACATTTCTGGAATCCCCCACCCTTTTGTTATTGAAAGTTTGGAACGCTTTAAAGATTTAAGCGAACAAGAAAAAAGCAAAATAATCTTTATCCATTTTAACCATACCAATCCTTTGATTGATATTAATAGCGAAGAAGCCAAGAACGTATTGCAACAAGGATTTCGGGTTGGGCAGGTTGGGGATGTTTTTGGGTTGTGATGTTCTTTTAGTTTGAATAGATTATAAATTAGTCTAATAAACAGTTTTATTAGTCTAATTGTTTATGTTATTAGTCAAACAGACAGTATTATTAGTCAAATAATCAATATAATTAGTCTAAATGTCGATGCTATTAGTCAAAACGTCAATTTTATTAGTCTAAACACCAATGTTATTAGTTAAACGGTCAATAATATTGACTAAAAAGGTGGTTTTATTAGTCTAACTGCCTATAACCTATCAAATAATAGTTGTTTACTTTCCAAATCATTTTTTGGCTATATTTATACTTTCTCCCCGTTCTGGCACCTTGAAGGTTGATAATCCCTATTAAAAATCAATAAAATGAATACAAATGATATAAGCTACAAGATAAATATACAAGCTAAGCGATTTGAGGATTCGGCCGAACTACTTTTCAAAATTGGAATTAATAATCCACAATCATATTTTATTCCTGCTTGGGTTTTAGCTACATTTTCCTTGGAACTTCATTTAAAATCAATTTTACAATTTGAAAAAGGAGAGATTATTAGAACTCATAGCATCAAAGATATTTTTAAAAATTTATCCAATGAATCTCAAATAATTATTAGAGAAAATTTCAAAAATGATATAAAATTAAATCCCCCTTCAAACATAAAGGATTTGAATTCTCTAGGTGGAGTAAAAATATCAGATGACTTTGATAAAATTATAAGTGATATATCGACATTATTTGTTGACTTTAGATATATTTTTGAACTTGAGAATAAGGAGAATTCATTTATTTTTATTGATAATTTAAGAAGAGTTATTACAGATAGAGTATCACAATTAAATATTGATAAAAATAAAAATGATAGTTTATAAAAAAAAACCGCAACCCTTTCAGGTTGCGGTTTTGCATTTAACTATTTCTAGAAGCTTATTTTACCTCTTCAAAATCTACATCCTCAACATCGCTGTTTTCTGCGCCGCCGCCTGTGCTTCCTTGCTCAGCTCCTGCTCCGGCATCACCGGTTGGGGCGCCTTGCTGGTCTGCTTGGGCTTTGTACATTTCTTCTGAAGCAACTTTCCAAGCTTCGTTTATTTTATCCAAAGCTGGTTGAATGGTTGCAACATCTTTAGATTCGTACGCTTTTTTCAATTCTTCCAAAGCTTCTTCAACCGGCTTTTTCTTATCGTCAGATAATTTATCGCCAAATTCTTTCAGTTGCTTTTCTGTTTGGAAGATCATTGCGTCTGCTTCGTTTAGTTTTTCAACTTTTTCTTTCGCTGCTTTATCACTTTCCGCATTTGCTTCTGCATCTGCTTTCATCTTTTTGATTTCATCTTCGGTCAATCCGGAAGAAGCTTCAATACGGATATCTTGCGTTTTATTGGTAGCCTTATCGGTAGCGCTTACTTTAATGATACCGTTGGCATCAATATCAAACGTTACTTCAATTTGTGGCGTACCGCGCTGTGCTGGTGGAATACCATCCAAGTGGAAACGACCAATTGTTTTGTTATCGTTTGCCATTGGGCGCTCCCCTTGTAATACGTGAATCTCAACACTAGGCTGATTGTCTGCCGCAGTAGAGAATACTTGGCTTTTCTTGGTAGGAATGGTTGTGTTGGCCTCAATTAATTTAGTCATTACACCGCCCATTGTTTCAATACCTAAAGAAAGTGGCGTTACATCTAAAAGAAGTACGTCTTTCACATCTCCAGTTAAAACACCACCTTGAATTGCAGCACCTACAGCCACAACTTCGTCAGGGTTTACACCTTTGCTAGGTTTTTTTCCGAAGAATTTCTCCACAGCTTCCTGAACTGCAGGAATACGGGTAGAACCACCTACTAATATTACTTCATCTATATCGCTTTTGCTCAATCCAGCAGCTTTTAGTGCTTTTTCGCAAGGTGCGATGGTTCTTTTAACAAGATCTTCAATCAATTGCTCAAATTTGGCGCGTGTCAATGTTTTAACCAAGTGTTTTGGTCCGCTGGCAGTAGCCGTAATGTAAGGCAAGTTGATTTCGGTTTGCGTTGAGGAAGACAATTCAATTTTTGCTTTCTCAGCAGCTTCTTTCAAACGTTGAAGCGCCATTGGGTCTTTCTTCAAGTCAAAATCCTCTTCTTTCTTGAACTCGTCTGCCAACCAGTTGATTATTTTTTGATCCACATCATCACCACCTAAGTGCGTATCTCCATCGGTTGAAAGTACTTCAAAAACACCATCACCCAATTCAAGGATACTAACGTCGTGCGTACCACCACCAAAGTCAAATACTACAATTTTTTGGTCTGTACCTTTTTTGTCTAGACCATATGCAAGTGCTGCTGCAGTTGGTTCATTTATAATTCTTTCAACTTTAAGACCAGCAATCTCGCCCGCTTCTTTGGTTGCGTGACGCTGACTGTCGTTAAAATATGCAGGAACGGTAATTACCGCACGGGTTACGTCCTGTCCCAAATAGTCCTCAGCGGTTTTCTTCATTTTCTGAAGAATCATCGCGCTCAATTCCTGTGGGGTGTACATACGTCCGTCAATATCAACACGGGCGGTGTCGTTGTCACCTTTCACTACTTTATATGCTGCGTGTTCCGCTTCGCTTTTTGATTCGGAATATTTGTTCCCCATAAATCTTTTAATGGAGCTGATGGTCTTTGTAGGGTTTGTAACCGCCTGACGTTTTGCAGGGTCGCCTACTTTAATTTCACCACCTTCCACAAATGCAATTACGGAAGGAGTTGTTCTTTTTCCTTCGGCGTTAGGAATAACCGTTGGCTCGCTACCTTCCATTACGGCAACGCAGGAGTTGGTTGTACCTAAGTCGATTCCAATTATTTTACTCATATCTATTGTATTATATAATTAAGTTAATTCTATTTTTTATTTACGCATTGTATAAGTCAATGATTGTGCCAGCGGAAGCATTATGACAAGGTGTCAGAAATACTTTTTTTAGTTGAGGAATTAACTTTCCATTAAAACAAAAGCCTAAACACAATGTGTACCTTTAAATATCAAAAAAAAACGAAAGAAATGAAAGCAGTACAAGTACCAAAAGCTGGAGCCGATTTCAAAATTGTTGAAATAGATAAACCCACTCCTAAAGAAAACGAAGTACTAATAAAAGTTGAAGCCTGTGGCATTTGCCATAGTGACAATTTTGTAAAACAAGGTGGTTTTCCCGGTTTAGAATATCCACGAGTTCCTGGACATGAAGTTGTGGGTATTGTAGAAAATGTAGGGAAAGATGTGAAAAACTGGAAAAAAGGTCAACGAGTTGGCGTTGGCTGGCACGGTGGACACTGCTTCACCTGCGAACCTTGCCGACGTGGAAACTTTATCAACTGTGAAAATGCCAAGGTATGCGGAATTTCTTATGACGGTGGTTATGCTGAATATATGTGTGCACCACAGGAAGCTGTGGCAAGCATTCCAAAAGAATTATCAAGTGAAGAAGCCGCACCACTTTTATGTGCTGGAATAACCGTTTACAACGCGATGCGAAACAGTAATATCCGCCCAGGAGATTTGGTTGCCATACAGGGAATTGGAGGTTTGGGACATCTCGCTGTTCAATACGCAAACAAAATGGGTATGCGAACCGTAGCCCTCTCCCACTCTGATGATAAAAAGAAACTTGCCCAAGATCTCGGCGCACATCATTATATAAACACTAAAAAAGAAGACCCCGTAAAAGAATTACAAAATCTGGGCGGTGCAAAACTTATCGTTGCAACCGCGCCGCATGCCGATGCCATAAGTTCCGTAATTGATGGTTTGGGAATTGATGGACAGTTAATTTGCATTGGAGCTACAGGAGATGCTATTGAAGTTTCCCCTATGCAATTGCTGCAACAACGGAAATCCGTTTCCGGATGGCCAAGCGGAACTGCCATTGACAGTGAAGACACGTTAAAATTCAGTGCAATGACTAACGCAAAACCAATGATTGAAACCTATAAATTGGACGAAGTGGAAAAAGCGTTTAAAAGAATGATGGACAACAAAGCAAGATTCAGAGTTGTATTAACCCCATAAATGTAAAAGTTTCGAAATTTATTTAACCTATAAGGTTTCTAAAACTTTGTAGGTTTAATTATAATCAAAAATAAGAATCGCTAATGTGGAATTTAAAAAATAAAAAAGCCGTCATCACAGGTGGTACCAAAGGAATTGGAAAGGCAACAGTTTTAGAATTTCTTTCGCTTGGTGCGGAAGTAATTTTCACTGCTCGTACTAAAGAAGAAGTAAACGCTTTTGAAAAACAACTTCAAAAAGACGGTCATAAAGCTTTCGGAATTGTGGGCGATGTTTCGGAAAAAGAAAGTATAGACGCTATCTTTTCCGAAGTTGAAAAACGCTGGGGAACTTTGGATATTTTGGTAAACAATGCAGGTATCAATATCCGGAAATCATCAGTAGAATATTCCGAAGAAGAATACCAAAAAATAATCGGTATTAACTTAACGGCTCCTTTCCTTTTGAGCCGAAAATTATATCCTTTTCTGAAAAAATCCGGAAATGCCGCCATTGTGAACGTGGCTTCGGTATCTGGTGTCATGGATACAAAAACAGGATCACCTTATGGAATGTCTAAAGCTGGGTTGGTTATGCAGACCAAAAATCTCGCAACGGAATGGGCAAAAGACGGCATACGCGTAAATGCAATGTCGCCGTGGTTCACAGAAACGCCCTTGACCAGCGACCTTTTAAAATTAAAAGAGAGAATAGAACCTGTTTTAAAACACACACCAATGGGTCGCATTGCACAAGCAAGCGAAATGGCAAGTGTTATTGCCTTTTTAGCAATGGATAAATCTTCCTATGTAACTGGACAGAATTTAGTGGTTGACGGTGGAATTACAAGTACGGCATTATAACTTTTACATTTTTTCTTCCAGATATTTATGAATGGCGGAAAAATCCATTCTGCTCATTCCGTTTCGGTTTGCTTCTGTAAATATTTCTTTTGCTAGGTTGGAAAGATATAAGGGTTGCCCATTTTCATAAGCAGTAATTGAAGCTAAGTGCAAATCTTTTAGCATCCATTCCAAAGGGAATTGAACATCATAATTATCTTTCTTTATATTATCCGCTTTAAACTTTGTGAATGGTGCTGAAACGATAAGATTGGGAAGTGTCTCCAATAGGAATTCCTTTTCAATTCCCATTTTTTGCCCTAACAAAGTAGCTTCCGAAAATATAAGCATCGATTGCGCCAACATCATATTCACAATCATTTTAAAGGAAGCTCCTTTTCCGGTACCGCCTATGTGCAATACTTTTTTGCTCATCATATTTAAATAGGGTTCCAATATTTCAACTTCCTTTTTTTCGCCGCCTACCAAGAAAATCAGTTCTGCTGCCTCCGCCTGTGGTTTAGATCCCGAAACGGGCGTATCCAAAAATTTAATGTTTTGTTTTTTTGCTTCTTCAAAAGCCTTCAAACTGAATGATGGATTTACAGTAGAACAATCAGCCCAAATAGCATCTTTTTTCATCGAAGTTAATGCGCCAAGCTTTCCGAAAAACACTTCTTCTACCGCTATTGGAGTGGAAAGCATACTAAAAACAACGTCTGCATCTTTCACTGCTTCGTTTACTGAATTTGCTGTTTTCGCACCTTTTTGTTTTAAAGGTTTCATTGCTTCCTCACTTCGGTTGTAGACTGTGAGATGAACGTCATTTTCCAATAAATGTGAAGCCATTCTGCTTCCCATAATTCCCAAACCTATAAATGCAATTTTCATGTCAATTCTTTTTAAAAATTTATTTCAAAAGAAAAGTAACGAGAAAAATTGATTTGAATACCGAATTGTGTCTTCTTGTGAAAAATTTAGCGTTTAGCATTTACTGTTAGCAGCTCTTTCCATTGTGTGGTATACCTAGGGCTTCGCTCTTTTTTAATAAGCTCCCATTCCTTAACCCGCGTTCCCACCAAACCTGAGGAAATAGTAGCTTTCCCAAATTTTCGATTGATGGCGTCAAACGTTTTGATGAGTTTTTCATTGTTCAGCTTTGATGGCTGATGAAACAGATTGCCCTGCACATAATCCTGTGGAATGATGCCCGTAAGGTTCACTCCTACTTTTTTGTAGCGATAGCCTGGCTTATAAATTTCTACTAATGCTTTTCGCGCTGCGGAAATAAGTTTGAAAGTATCATTTGTGGGAATATCCAACGTCACCGTCCGACTGTTGGAATATTGCTTATCTACATTGCTGTGGTAATTGGTAACAATAAAAACCTGCACATAGGTGGCACATGATTTTTGTGCGCGAAGCACCTCGCTCACTTCGCTAATGTAATACGCGCAAGCTTCCTCAATGCGTTCCAAATCGGGCAGTTTAATACCGAAGGATTTTGCGGTACCAATCCCTTTTTTTGGTGGTGGTTGCGTTACAAATTCATTGCACGGTTCGCCTCTCAGCTCGCGCCAGGTACGTTCGCCTACCACGGTCATTTCTTTTCGAACCCATTTCAGCGAGGTTTGGGTAAATTGAAAAGCATTGTAAACTTCTATGTTTTTCAACCGCTCAGCGTGTTTTCTGCCAATACCCCACACATCACCTATCTTGCACCATTTCAATGCCTCAATCCTTTTTTCTTCGGAATCAATCACACAAACGTGGTTGTTATCTGCAATTTTTTTTGACATTTTGTTGGCCAGCTTTGCCAATCCTTTTGTCGGTGCAATCCCTACGCCCACTGGTAATCCTGTGTTTTTGAAAATGGTGTCTTTGATTAAATGCCCGTATTCTTTCAAAGAAACATTTTTCATCCCTGACAAATCTGCAAAAGCTTCGTCAATACTATACACTTCCACATTTGGGGAAAAGGTTCCGAGAATATTCATCACCCGTTGCGACATTTCGCCGTAGAGTGTATAATTTGAAGAAAAAAAGTTCACCCTTCGCGCTATTAATTGGTCTTTAATCTTGAAAACCGGTTCAAACATTGGAATGTCCGTAATAGCCTTGGCTTCTTTGTTAGCTGCAATCACGCAGCCGTCATTATTACTTAGCACCACTACAGGTTTTCCCAAAAGATCGGGTCTAAAAACCTGTTCACAGCAGGCGTAAAAACTGTTACAATCTACCAAGGCTATCATCGGGCGTAATGGATTATATAGGTAATAATTCCCCAAACGGTGAATTCCTCTTCGGAAAAGCCAAAAGGGATACGCTTTATTTTAAATTCACCATCTTGAATTACCAGTGCTAAATCGTCAAAATTTCTGGATAAGGAACGATCAATAATCAAAACATCATTATTCAGAATATTGTGTTCCTTAAAAGCATCTCCATCCGCTCGCACAAAAAAAGTAGCGTCGCGATTGATCACTAATTCTTGGTTCAAATCTATAGTGGGCTCTAAATAATGGGTAGCGGGACTTGCAAAACCGGTCTGTTTTGAAACACCGGGCTCGTGCCTGTTTTTTACTTTTGTGAGTTTTCCTGAAGTGAAGATTTCCATAGTTCAAAAATAGGAATATTTCCTATTTTATGGAATATTTCCAATAATTATTATGAACAATTAATAACTTTCCATTTAGTAGTTCTCTTAAAATTTCTTAGGTTTGAATCAAGATTAAATTTATGGAGAGTATCAGTGTTTTCGACATGTTAAAAATAGGAGTTGGACCATCTAGCTCCCATACATTGGGGCCATGGCGCGCTGCGCTGCGCTGGATTGGTGAACTGAAAGAGAAAAACCAGTTTGAGGAAGTATCAGAAATTTCGGTGGAACTTTACGGTTCGTTATCGCTCACCGGAAAAGGCCACGCTACAGATATTGCGGTGATATTGGGGCTCTCTGGTTTTGATCCAGTTACTTACCCTATTGAGAACATTGAACAGGAGATTGATTTTATCAATTCTGAAAATAAATTGAAGCTAAACGGCGAATTGGAAATTCCCTTCTTTCCGAAGCAAAATATCATCTTCAAGCGAAAATTTTTAGAATTTCATCCTAATGGAATGACGTTTAGGGCCACGTTAAAAGATGGATCCAAAAAATCTTCATCGTTCTACTCCATTGGCGGCGGGTTTACAGTAAAAAAAGAAAGAAAGCGCAAAAAAATTAAAATGGCAAAATTTGCCCAATTCCCCTTTCCCGTTGTAAAAGGAGTTGAGCTTCTAGCCTATTGCAAAACAGAAGGAAAGTCAATTTCAGAATTAGTTTTCGAAAACGAAAAATCACTCAGAAGTGAAGTCGAAATAAACGACGGACTCAAGAAAATTTGGGACGTGATGTTAGACTCCATGTATGTGGGCGCCCATACCGAAGGCACCTTGCCCGGTGGACTGAACGTTACGAGACGCGCGTTTGAAATGAACAAGAACCTAATTGGAGATAATAAATACACCAATGCGGAGGAATGGATTGCAGCAATAAGAAATACGGAAGTAAAATTTAGGCAAATTTTAAAATGGGTTTCGTGTTTTGCACTCGCCGTAAATGAAGTAAATGCTTCCTTAGGACGCGTGGTAACCGCTCCCACAAATGGAAGTGCAGGTGTAATTCCCGCAGTAATGATGTACTATTTAGTAATTGAGAACCACGATGCCAATTTTGAAGATGTTCGAAAATTTTTGCTTACCGCAGGCGAGATCGGAAGTATTTTCAAAAAGGGTTCCACCATTTCCGCCGCTATGGGCGGTTGCCAAGCTGAAATTGGTGTTTCATCCTCTATGGCGGCCGGAGCACTTTGTGAATTAATGGGCGGAACGCCTGAGCAATGCCTCATGGCCAGCGAAATTGCTATGGAACATCACCTTGGATTGACATGTGACCCCATTGCAGGTTTGGTTCAAATTCCGTGCATTGAGCGCAATGCCATGGGCGCCATAAAAGCTATAAATGCTTGCGAAATGGCACTGGACAGCGACCCCTCAAAAGCTAAGGTTCCTTTGGACAAAGTGGTTACCACGATGTGGGAAACGGCAAAAGATATGACTTCAAAATATAAAGAAACCAGTGAAGGGGGCTTGGCTGTGCAAGTGAATATTAGTGATTGCTAATAACCAAGGAAACGATTATTCTTTATGACAACTTCCAATACGAACGGAATCTATGATGTTTAAAATTTTCCAACTATCATCAGTATAAACTAACGTAAAAGAATTTGCGCCGCAATGACTGAATTTTCCATCTGTATAAAATTCATAGGGAGTCCAAACGTGGGCTATATTTCCATCACTATTAACAATATAATCTGTCAATTTTTCCTCCCACTCTTGATTTTGTGCAGTTGTAGCCGCATATTTCAATAAATCAGATGGATTTATGTACATCAACACATTTTCCTGCTCTTTACTGAGATAAGCTCTCTGCATTGTCATATTGGGATGCATTACAGATTTCATTTTTAAAGTATCTCCAGCTTTATATCCATCCATAAAAATATTAATAATTATTTTTCCATTTGCCGTTGAAAGTGATTCTTGAGAAAAACAGATAGTACTTATAAATACTGAAAAAAGTAACAGTATGAATTTCATAATAAAATTTTAAGTGGTTACTACTCAAAAATAGTATTTTTACACTTTAATATATTCATTTTTCAGAAATATGTCAACAGCCAAAAAAGAATACAAACGCATAACCACCAAAACTTTGGTGGATATGAAAAAGAGAGGTGAAAAGATCTCGATGCTCACAGCCTATGATTTTACAATGGCCAAAATCGTGGACAGTGCCGGTATAGATGTGATCTTGGTGGGGGATTCTGCTTCAAATGTTATGGCTGGACACGAAACCACCTTACCAATAACTTTGGATCAAATGATTTATCACGCAGCTTCTGTAGTTCGTGCTATTGAACGAAGTTTGGTAGTGGTTGATTTGCCCTTTGGAAGTTACCAAAGTGATCCAAAAGAAGCACTTCGGTCAGCCATTAGGATTATGAAAGAAAGTGGCGGTCACGCCGTAAAGCTTGAAGGCGGAAAAGAAATAAAAGAATCTATAAAGCGAATTTTGAACGCTGGTATTCCCGTGATGGGCCACCTGGGGCTTACACCACAATCTATTTATAAATTTGGAACCTACACCGTACGTGCTAAAGAAGAAGAAGAAGCTGAAAAATTGCTTGAAGATGCAATTTTACTTGAAAAAGCAGGCTGCTTCGCAGTTGTTTTGGAAAAAGTCCCCGCTAAATTAGCTTCAGAAGTTGCAAACAGAATAAGCATTCCCGTAATAGGTATTGGAGCAGGAAATGGTGTGGACGGACAAGTTTTGGTTACACACGATATGCTCGGGATGACCCATGAATTCAATCCTCGCTTTTTAAGAAGGTACCTAGATTTATATACGGAGATGAAAAATGCTTTCACTCAGTACAGTGCCGATGTGAAAAGCGGTGATTTTCCAAATGAGAGCGAACAGTATTAGTTGCGAAGACTTTTGGATTACTGGATTTTTAGATAATTAAAAAATAAAATTCATCGATCTAAAACTCCAACAATCCAACCATCTAAAAATCCAGCTATCCAAAAATCCAGTCTACATAGCACTAAAGACAACCTTCAAATTTTGTTTGAAGACAACCATTTAATTGTGGTAAACAAACGCCCAGGCGATATTGTGCAGGGTGACAAAACTGGCGATGCTCCTCTTTCCGAAGTTGTAAAAGAATATATTGCTGAAAAATATGACAAACCCGGTGCTGTATTTCTTGGTGTAGTTCATAGATTAGATCGTCCCACGAGTGGAGTTGTGGTTTTTGCAAGGACTTCAAAGGCATTGGCGCGTTTAAATAAAATGTTTTCCGAAAGAGAAACCGAAAAGATATATTGGGCAATCATTAAAAATATTCCTCCCAAAACGGAAGATACGCTGACACATTTTTTAAAAAGAAACCCGAAGCAAAACAAATCCTACGCACACATAAAAGAAGTGACGGACAGCAAAAAAGCAGTGCTGCACTATAAGCTACTGAAAAAACTGGACAATTATTATTTACTGGAAATTGTTCTAGAAACTGGAAGACATCATCAAATCCGTTCTCAGCTTTCGGCCATTGGCTGTTCTATTAAAGGCGATTTAAAATATGGTTTTGACAGGAGCAACGCAGATGGAAGCATTCACCTTCACGCAAAAAAGTTGACATTAGTACATCCTGTGAAAAAAGAAAAAATAATCATTGAAGCGCCTACACCAAACGACACCATTTGGAATGCCTGCCATTAAAGTTTTATCAAATTTTTCTTCAAAGCAAAAATTACCAGACCAACCCTATTTTTAATATTAAGTCGATTAAAAAGATCATGGCGGTAACCGTCAATAGTTTTGGGGCTCAAGCCCATAATATCTGCAATTTCTTTGTAGGTCATTTCGGAGCAGGCCAATTGGATGAAGGTAAGTTCATTCTCCTTAAAATCCAGAAGTGTTCTCTCGTCATCGGAGCTTAAGGAATGTAAAAGTGTTTCGGAAACTTTTTCGGAATGGTAATATCCTTTTTCAACAAGTTCACACAAGGCTGTATTCAAAATTTCTGGATGAATATCCTTTAGCAAATATCCCTTAACTCCTTTGCGAAGCATTCTCAAGATAGACTGTTCGTCATCTTCCATAGAAAGTGCGAGTGTTTTTATGTTGGGATAGTTTATATTTAACCATTCTGCCGTTTCAAAACCGTCCATTATTGGCATGTTAATATCGAGTAAGACTATTTCTGGCAGGTTACCATTTTCAATAGATTCCAGTAATTCCTTACCGTTCTTTGCATGAAATAACACTCTGAAATTAGAAAAGGAATTAATGAGCTTTTCCAAAGAACCAGCAAAGAGAGAATGGTCATCTACTATGGCTACCGTATGCCTTTTTCCTTTAATCATTATGACTTTTATATGGATATTTTATAATTAACCGAGTCCCCTTTCCTATTTCTGACGATATGTAAAACTCAGCATTCAGTAGTTCAGCTCGGCTACTCATAGTTTCCATCCCAGAGCTGTCTGTTTTTTTTGAGCTATCAAAACCAACACCGTCATCAACAGCAGATATTTCCAGCGTTTTTTCTTTATAATCTAAATGTACAAATAATTTTGATGCCCGTGCATGTTTGATAACGTTTGAAAGAAATTCCTGAAGTATGCGAAAGATTATAATTTCACTGGCGCTACTTAATGGAACTATATCTCCTGTTATTTTTAAGGACGCTTTTAAATAGTCTAAACGGTTAAATCTGTCAAGTTCTACCTGAAGGGATGCCAAAAGTCCGTTTTTTAAGACCACATCGTTATTGAGCACTTTGGATAGTGATCGGATTTCTTGTACAGTTTCCTGCACCACTCCTTTTGTCTCTTTTATTTGACTGTGATACGCTTCTGGAGCTGAATTCATCAATACATTTAACTGAATATTGGCTACAGAAAGCAATTGCCCCACATTGTCGTGAAGCTCCCAAGCGATGTTTTTAAGGGTTTGTTCTTGAATTTCTATCTGTGAATCTGCAAGTTCGCGCTGATAGCGTTGCTCTGCTTCATAGCGCTCCTTTAAAAATTTATTTTTTCTACGTTGAAAGGCTATAACAAAAACAATCGAAAAGATTGTAAAGAACAGTAGTACTGCAATAAAGTAAATTATTAAAAGTTTTTCTTGGGGAAGTAAGGGTCCTTTTTCCGTAAGCATATTAAAAATCCAGCTATATAGATGGAATATAACAAATAGTTAGTTCCAAAGATAACTTGTCTGTACAAACTAACAAAGTTTGGGTCTATGGAATTACTATAATAAGAACTATATATAAATAAAGGCGTGCTGCAAAGATGGAAAATTAATGCCCCCACAGAAATATAGAATTGTAATGTCCTTTGTACTTGTAGAATTTGGTCGCTTTTCAGCAATTCCATATAGTAAAAAGCAATGCTAACGAAAATAAACAATGTTCCAATTATATTGGAAATCGGCATAAATTTCACAAAAAAACCATCAGAAAATAAAATCTCCATAATACTCGCTGTTAAAAAAACAACCGAAATACGATTAAGTATTGTTATTGATTTTTTAGAGGATATATACCATTTAAAATAATTTATATAAAACAAATAACTTATTATGGAATAAATATTTCCTAACCAATAATTGTCTTCGAATGGAGTGCCTTTCAAAAAACTTAAGAATGGTTCATCTAAAAAATAAGCATACCACCCAAACAATTCATTAAAGACCGTAATCCCCAAGAACCAAACTAGGTATAATGTAGGCTTAGATCTATTTTTTTTATAATAGACTATTCCCACAAGGAATGCTAAAAATTCTAAAAAGTTTATTAATAGAACTGCTATCACTATTAATAATTTGTAGGAGGAAACCCTGTAACGGCTTTATTTAGTGGCTCTAACTTATAATTGTTTGGAGATCCTGCAGTTATTCCATTGGTTGGTGCCAAAAACACTGTAGCCTTGTCAGAGGTGTGGTTATCATAAGCCGCAAAATAAATGCGAACCCCCGCTTTTTGTGACCCTATGGATGATGTTTTGATATAATCCAGAAACTGTTGCAGCTCATCTACGCTAAAAAGAAACTCCCGCGTATCCACAGAACCCATTGAGCGTTCAATATCTACTGCACGTGTTGCTACCCAGTTGTCCTGTAATTGTCTTGCTTCAGCTACGGTAATACAATTTGATGGTTTTGACATAATTGAAATTAATTTATTGGTTTTACAGGAACGAATGTAGCAAAAACAATCAAATAAGTATTTTTTGAAATCAATAAACAGGAAAAATACTTAATATAAAAAGGGTTTTTCCTATGTCATTGTAAGGCTTTTCCTTGTATAAAAATAAGTGAAAAACCTATCAAAATTTATGTAAAACACTGTTGTACAGTTTATTATTGATGGTTATATTTATTTTTAGTTTATTCGAAAAGTTAACCCACAAATTTAGCATAATACAGATGGTAGATATTCTTCAAAAAAAATAAAAAAGTCATGAAAAAAAACAAATACATAAAAGAGCTAAAAATCGCAAACACACAAAAAAGAAACGGTAGTGATAACAACAAAAAAGATGTATTGAAAATTCAATCGTGGCTTTCACTTTACGCAATTCAGCACCCTGAAAGTGGCACAGCTACAGGTATTGATGGCGATTTTGGTCCGGCAACTGAAAAGGCGGTTAAAAATTTTCAAAATGCAATAAAGATTGTCCCGTCAGGAATAATCACCCCCCAGCTTTTCAATAAGCTTTGTGAAGGAATGAAAGATGCCTTTGAAACACCTTTACAATCAACTTCTCTCAGGAATGCCGTTTTAGAAGTTGCTGAAAACCATTTGAAAAATGCTCCTTTCGAGCTTGAGATAAAAGGGCAATCCAACAGTGGTCCTTGGGTTCGTGCCTATATGGACGGGCACGATGGTTCGCCATGGTACTGGTGTATGGGCTTTGCGCAAACAATTTTAGACCAAGCCGCAACTTCCCTTGGAAAAGATTTTAGGAGTTTGATGCCACTTACTTACAGTTGTGATACTGTGGGGACAACAGGTCTTCAAAAAAAATTATTGACCCGTTACCAAACTATTCGCAACAATCCTTCAATAATGAAACCTGGTGATTTTTTCTTACTACAAAAATCTAGACATGATTGGACACACACAGGAATAATAACTTCTGTAAGCAACGATGTAATTGAAACCATAGAAGGAAACACCAATCAAGCGGGTTCCCGAAACGGAATTACCGTGATGAAAAGAACCCGAAATTTCAGAAATTCAAAGTTAGATGTATTTTCAATTGAGCCTTTGGTTTAGTTTCATTGTAATCCATTAAAAAAGCTAGAGCATCTAATTAGTATTTTTAAATAAGAATCTTATAAATTTTTCATGGAGAAAATAGAAGAAAAAAAATCCTGGATAGCAAAGTTGATGGACATTGTTCACCATCTTTTTAGATCATTTAAAAACTTTTTTAAGTCTTCAATATTAAGTTTGTTCGTAATACTGATTATTCTATTGCTGCTAACCCAAATGGATCAAGCATTCACTATGATGGTTGACTTGATAGAAAGTAAATGGCTATCCCTGCTCCTTTCTTTTTTCTTCATCAATGGTCTGGCCGTGGCACTTTCACATTATCCAATCTATACCTATTATGCTGCAGATTTAAACAATAGTGGCGATTATACTAATTGGCATGCCAAACATCCGTTAAAATGGTGGATTTTTAAGCATTATACTGTTTATACTTTTACAACCAAGAAAAACACAGATTACAAACCAGACAATTGGGCCAATTATTTCCGCTATTTCACGGGGATTTTAATACACATAGTATGGATCCACTTCATTATAAGTAGCTTTAAACCAAATTTCATTTTTGAGAATTTTCCGTTTGACGGTGTAAAAATTATCATTTATCTGCTCTTGCTGGTTCCTTTTATTTTGTATATCTATCTAAAAGAAAAAATAACAAAATATGAAAGTGAAAAAACCTCAAAAGAGCTTCCCGAAAAGCTAACCAAACTCTACAGAAAATTAGCCCTTTGGTATCTCATAATTGTCATTGCCTGTATCGTTTTGTTGCTCAACACCCTTTCTTGGGGGAACTTCAGTCCCGGTGGATTTATCCTGCTTTTATTGACCAGTTACGTTTTTATGTTCAATTATATATTTTTTAGATTGTTACGGTCAAAATTCGGTGTTATTTTAGGCACTTTGAACAGCTCAAAATACCTTCCTGCTTCTATCTTTTTTGAAAGAATTCACTTTTTAGAGAAGTCTGAAAATTATCTTTTAATGTTCTATATTAACTTTTTGGTTGCTATTATCTTATTGCTTTTTTCAACACTGGCGAGTATCTTGGGGTGGCAACTTCTGAATGGAATTCCTATTTTATTGGCTTTCTTTTATTTCTACTATTTCATTATTGCAAGTTTGGGGAAGTATTTTTTTGTAACGCGAAAAAAGAAATTAAGAAACACCACGAGCTATAAAGTTTTTTTAGTGACGCTCTTTGTACTGATTATAGTTTTAACCATATCCAACTGCACCAATGTAGAAGTAAAAACCCACGAACTTGATTTGGTTGAAAACACGAAAAAAGAAGTTTCTGAATCTGTATTTCTCGACAGTTTAAAAGCAAAAAAAGATAATACACTTTTCTTCATCGCCTCTCATGGCGGGGGCTTAAAAGCAAACGTTTGGACATTGAATGTCCTTAACAGGTTACAATCAAAAACAAAGGGAAAACTTCTTAAACAAAGCATCGCCTTATCAGGCGCATCTGGCGGTTCACTTGGTTTGGCAATCTATACTGGCCTTTATAAAGAAGATGGATTGGATACACTACGAATTCAAAAGAAAATAGACTCCCTGGCAAAACAAAACTATACATCATTAGATTTAACCCTTACTTTTGGACTAGACACCTACAGGAAAATTTGGCCATTAAGCCAACGCATTGGTCTTCGCGATCGCCCATACTATGCTATGGTAAAGTATCAAAATAATATTCAAAACAAACCCTCCAAATACCTATCGGAAATTTCTTTCCGCGATTACTGGAAAGAGGCCTTTAAGAAAGAAGGCTATTTTCCATCTTTGATAATGAACACTGCTGGACAGAAAGGAAATAGAGGTATCCTTTGGTCCGTAAAACAAAATAACTTTAAGGATATCTTTCCCTATGCCGAGAATTTGGCCGATTTGGCAGGTAACAAAACGTTGCCTTATTACCAAGCTGTTTCTACAACAAATCGATTTCCCATCTTCAGTCCGGCTGCAAAAATAAAAGGCCACGGTCATTTTATTGACGCCGGAGCAATTGACAATAGTGGACTTTTGGGCTGCTTAGATTTACACAACTATCTGCTTCGCAAGCAAGTTTTGAAAAACAAACAGATAGCCTATATTGAAATCATAAACAGCAAGAGTCTCTATGTAAATTATTTGGTTGAAAAATTTAAAAAGGAAAACAAAATCGTTCATATCCATAAAAACGAAAATGAATCAGATAATATCATGGTGGACCTTGAAACTGGACTAAACCTAGATAAAATTCCAGGATATTTAAGTTATTACATTACCAACTGGGAAAAAAATGAAAATGGCGAACTGCGTTATTTCAAAATTTTTATGCCACACAAAGTTTCAATGGACGATGTGGAAGTGCTTTTTAAGGGAAAAATCACAAATTCGAAGACGCAATCAAAACTTGAGGCCTTTTTAGAAAAAGAAAACAATCTAATTCTTTCCATTACCGAGAAACCAGACAAATCCTTCTTTGATCCGTGGGAATTTTACGAACCAACTCTTTCAAGGCATTTAAGCAAAAGCAGTCTGAATTACATTCAAGCAATTTTAGAGCATCCGTTACTAAAGGAACAATTCTCAGAAATTGAAACTCTTATAAATACTAAAAGAGTTGAGAAAAACGTAAACCCTGAAATTGCTTTTTAAAGATTGGCCAACTTATTTTCCATGCAGCGTATTCAATGCATATATAGCAAAACTGCCCAGCCAATGGCCACCTTCGTAGCTATCACCTATCAAATTTGGATATGAATATGCCACGTGTTCGTTTGCGAGATTTTGAAGATGTTTGTATTTTGGATAATGTTTTGCCAAACCGTAAAAAACCCAAGCTCTACTAAAATTTAATCCGTCCAAATGTACCAGTTTTCCATCAGTTCGGTCACTTACCTCCCCTACTTTCAGATGATAATTTTTATCAGCAAGTTGCGGTAAAAAAGTATCCATCCAACCCAAGAACTCTTCAGAAGAAAGCACACGACGCATAATATCCACTTCTTCCAAACAAGGAGAAAGAAAATCATAGCCGCTCGGCTCCCAACTTATTGGACAGTTTTCGTCATTGAAATAAAAATCTCGTGCGCGTTTTTCAATTAATTGTTTTAGTTCCAAGTCTTTCATCATTTCTGCATAATCATAAGCAAAAGTAAGTCCGAATGCAGTATTTGTATGCTCCCCTACTCGAATGGGATAATTCAATTTTGGTAAAAACTCCTTAAAGCGAAGCACAATAATATCTGCAAGCGGCTGCAGATTTTGTTCCAGTTCACGAGCCATTGGGTCGTCCCAATTGTGCAGCTCTTCCGAAAGCTTTAAAAGCCAAGCCCAACCGTACGTTCTTTCAAAGGATTTATTGATCGGTTTTTCAAAAAATGCAACTTCAGTCTCCACGTTTTCAACTGTGATTTTTTCTTTCAGTAGTTTTTGCACATCAGCTGCCCCTTCCATTTGGGGAAATTGTTTTAGTAGGGTAACCATTGACCAATACCCGTGAACGGCACTATGCCAATCAAAACAGCCGTAAAAAATAGGATGCACAGTTACCGGTTCAACAAGATCTGCTTTGCTTTCCAACGTTTCGCCAGGTTTATACGGATATTCTGTTCCAACACAATGCAAAGGAAGTTCAATCAATTTGTTTGCTTCGGCCAGTGTAAAAACAGGTTCGGAAAATTTTTGGACTGAAATTTCTTCTTTTTTAGAAATTTTTGAACTTTCATTTTGATTGTTTTTGCAACCAAAAAGAAGGACTAAGGAGAAATAAAGAACGTAGAATTTATTCATAGAAAAAAGAATTTAAATAAAGATAGTTAAATATAAAAACCACGAATGCACGAATAAAAAAAGAATTCGTGCATTCGTGGCAATTATAATTTCAATAGCGGTTTTTACAATTTCACATCTTCCAGTTTCACTTCCTCCCCATTTTTATCCAGAAGCTTTACTTCATCAAAGCCCATTTTTTTGAACTGAGCAAACTGAGTAGCTGCATCACCAACAACTAAATAGGCCATTTTTGAAGCATCTAGATATTTATTGGCCAACGCTTTATGTTGTTCCAAAGTCATGTTTTTTACAACAGCTTCTTCTTTTTCAATATAATCTGCCGGAAGGTCATACTCGTTGATTTCCTGCAACATTCCCAAAAGCGAACCTTGGGTTTCAAAACGGCGTGCGTTTGATTTTATAAGTGCATTTTTAGTAAACTCAAGGTCTTCAAGAGAAATGCCTTCTTTGTATTTTGAAATTTCATCTCTAAATATTTTTACTGATTCTCCAGTTGTATTAGTTCTTACACTTGACGAAGCTGTAAAAGTCCCAGGTATTTTACTTCCGCTAAAATTAGTCCGTGCACCATAGGTATAGCCCTTTTCTTCGCGAAGAATCAAATTCACATTTCCTGAGAAAGAACCACCTAGTTTGTAGTTCATAACCTCTGCTGGATAGAAATCCTTATCGGTTCTTGGCAACGCAATATATCCGATATTAATAACAGATTGTTTAGCGTTAGGCATATCAACAAAATACAATGAAGCCTTGTCTCTATTGTTTGCAATTGGATATTCAGGAATGGTCACTTCTTTAGAAGGCCAACGCGCTTCCAACCCTTTTAAATCTTTCAATACAGCATCTTTGTCGATTTTTCCAACTACTTGAAAGGTGCTAATTGAAGGTGAAAAATTCTTGGTATAATACGCTTTCAAATCATTCATTGTTATCGCTTTCACAGACGCTACAGTTCCTGATGTTGGATAACTAAAAATATGATCATCACCATACAGAACTTTGTTGTAAACGCGATTTGCAACAGCATTTGGGTTGGCGTCCGAACGCTCAATTTGATTAATGGTTTTGGTTTTGATTCGTGCCAATTCTTCCTCATCCCACCGTGGCTCCAAAAGAATTTCAGTAACCAAATCCATTGTTTTGTCGAAGTTTCGTGTTAAAGTGTTTCCACGAATTACAATAGATTCATCAGTAGTGAACATTCTGATACTCGCACCCAAAAGATCAATAGCTTCCTCTAATTCCTCTGGAGTTTTTTTAGCAGTACCTTCCATCATAATGTCACTCATTAAATTAGCAACACCGTTCTTTTTCATATCGTCCAGTAAATGACCACCTTCAATTACAAGACTAAAGTTTACGGTTGGAATTTCATTTTGTTCAATTCCTGAAACTTTCAAGCCGTTTTCCAAATTAACTGTCCACACTTCGGGAACGTTAAGCTCAGGTGCAGGACCTTGAACGGGTGGTTTTGATCGGTCAAAATTGGATGGTGTTTTGGCAACTTCCGTATTTTCATCTTCAACTTTCTTTTCAACATTTTCCTTAATTTCTTCTTCAACAACTTTTGCTTTTTCAGAATTTTCTGCAATCAGATTCAACTGTCCTTTTGGAACAAAGCTGGTCATTACGTATGGTTTGTCTTTAATGTATTTGTTGTAAACACGCATTACATCCTCTTTGGTAACCTTTTTTATATTTTCAATATCTTTTGTTATAAAACCTGGGTCGCCTGTAAAAACATTATATCTAGCAAGTTGAAAAGATTTGCCCAAGACACTACTGATTCCATTGTAAAATTGAGTTTCCAAACCTGCTTTAATTCTTTCAATATCACGATCTGTAACTCCATCTTTTTCAAAAAGGGCAAAGGCTTCATTAATTCCGCTTTCAACAGAATCTAAATCCACACCATTGTTTGCAGTTATTGAAATTTGAAAATCGCCAGCCAATTCACTTGAATTGTTATACGCTGTGGTTCTTGCCGTAAGATCTTTTTCTTTTACCAATACTTTATAGAGTGGTGCCTTTTTTCCTTCCGAAAGAATTTGTCCAAGAAAATCAAGTGCATATGCATCATCGGTATATTGTTGCACTGTTGGCCAAACCATATTCAGTTGTGGTGCGGTGGCAAAATTATCTTCATGATAAAGTCTTTTCGTTTCCGAAAGGGTTACTGGTTGGGGCTTTAACGGTTCAACCTCTTGACGACGCTTTATTTCGCCAAAATATTTTTCAATCATTTTTTTGGCTTCTGCAGTATCAAAATCACCAGCTAATACCAAAGTAGCGTTGTTTGGACCGTAAAAACGATCGTAAAATTCTTTTACGTCTTCCACAGTTGCATTTTGAAGATCTTCCAATTCGCCTATTACTTGCCAATTATATGGGTGGCCTTCAGGATAAAGATTTTTGTCAATCACCCAACTGGTGTGTCCGTATGGGTTGTTATCTACACGCTGGCGCTTCTCGTTTTGAACTACTTCCTGCTGGTTTTCAAAAGCAGATTCGGTTACCGTGTTTATCAAATAGCCCATTCTGTCGCTTTCCAACCACATCACGGTTTCCATTGCGTTTTTTGGAACTACCTCATAATAGACTGTTCCATCTTTCCAAGTTCCGCCGTTCAAGGTTCCTCCGGCATCTTGTATAGTTTTAAAGAATTGATCCTGCGGTACGTTTTCAGACTCCTGAAATAGCATGTGTTCAAACAAGTGAGCAAAACCAGTTCTGCCTGTTTTTTCACGGTTGGAGCCAACGCCATACTGAATAGCGAGTGAAACAATGGGATCACTTTTGTCTTGATGAAGAATTACATCGAGCCCATTTTCAAGTTCATATTTTTCAAATGGAACAGAAAGTTTTGCACTATCATCTGCTGTTGTGGCTTTTTCATTTTTACATGAAATTACCAAAAGAGCTATAGAAGCCAAAGCTACAAAGCTCATTTTAAGAGAATTTTTAAACATAATGAATTGATTTTTAAGAAAGTTTTAAAGATACTATGAGAAGTGTGTTTAAGTCTTAAAAATAAGTTAAAACGAATTTAATCAAATCGAGATAAAATATTAACTAGTTGATACATATCATATTTATAATATTACTGTTTAACTATATTTGGAAGATAGCCCCACTCAATGCACTAAATATTTAGATTATGGGAGAACAAAATGTAAAAAATCTTGATGACGACAATATAAGGTCTAAGTTTATCCAGCATCTCATTAATGATGTTGAAGCATTGGAAATAATGCTCAATAAAAAAATGATAGAAAGTGGCATTCGCCGTATTGGAGCGGAACAGGAGTTTTGTTTAGTTGATGAGCATTGGCGTCCAGCAAAAAACTCAGAAGTTATACTGGATGCAATTAATGATGGTCATTTCACTACCGAACTGGCACAATACAATCTTGAAATTAATTTAGATCCTGTGGAACTTAAACCAGACTGTTTTCAAAAGGTTAGCGAACAATTAAATTATCTTTTGAAAAAAGCCAAGAAAGAAGCTGAAAAATATAACTCAAAGATTGTTTTAACAGGCATATTGCCTACCATTAGTAAGGCAGAGCTCGAAATGGATTACATAACCCCACGAACAAGGTATTGGGCGCTAAACGATATGCTTACATCTGTAAAAGGCACTGATTTTCGGCTATTCATAAAGGGTGTTGAGGAGTTATCCATTTCCCACGCATCGGTTCTTTTTGAAGCCTGTAACACAAGTTTTCAACTCCATTTGCAAGTTTCTCCAGAGGATTTTATTTCCAGCTACAATTGGGCGCAAGCCATATCTGGGCCCATAATGGCCATAACCACGAACTCACCTTTGTTGATAGGCCGGGAATTATGGTGTGAAACTCGTATTGCACTCTTTCAACAAAGTATTGACATAAGACGACAATCCTATGTTTTAAAAGATCAGGAACCGCGAGTTTCCTTTGGAAAAAAATGGGCAACAGGCTCTATAGCCGAAATATTTAAGAATGATATAGCACAGCATAAAATAATATTGACCAAAGAAATACCAAATGATTCCCTGACGGAGCTAAAAAATGGAAACATACCAAAACTTCATGCCCTAAATTTGCACAATGGCACAGTATACCGCTGGAACAGGCCTTGTTATGGAGTTGGTAATGGAAAAGCACATGTGCGTATTGAAAACAGATATATTCCCGCTGGACCATCAACCCTAGACGAAATGGCCAACTTTGCCCTATGGGTCGGAATTATGATTGGCCGCCCTTCGGAATTTGACAATATGCCAAAAGTCATGGATTTTCGGGACGCAAAATCCAACTTCATAAAGGCATCAAGAACTGGCCGTGAATCCATACTAATATGGAAAGGAAAATCAATTTCCGCTACAAAACTAATACTAACCGAATTACTACCGATTGCCCATGAAGGTTTAAAAAAAGCAGGAGTTAATGATTCGGATAGATTACAGCTGCTCGGCATTATTGAGGATAGACTGAAAGGCCAAACTGGTTCGGAATGGATTATAAAAAATTATCGTATTCTAAAAAAAAGTATCCGAAAGGACAATGCCTTACGCCTAATTACCCGGGCAATGTACAAAAATCAAAAAAAAAATATACCAGTGCATCTATGGCCAACAATAAAAAAAGAGGGCTATCTTAAACAGGAAGCACATCTTGTAACCCACATTATGACTACCGAATTATATACCGTGCAGGAGCAGGATTTAGCTAATTTGGCCACCCATTTAATGCAATGGAAAAATATTCATCATATGCCCGTAGAAGATGGATCTGGGAAATTGACGGGCCTACTCACTTGGAAGCATACCCAGAAGTTTCAAAATCATGAAGATGATTACTCAAAACTTAAAGTAATTGATATTATGCAAAAAGACGTAATCGTCACAACACCCAGAACTGAAATAACGGAAGCCATTAAAACCATGAAGAATCATGACATAGGCTGCTTGCCCGTTGTGGATAAAGAAGATCTGGTAGGTATTATAACCATTAAAGATGTGATCAGTTTTGACAATGACTAAGGTTTCTGATACAGCCATCTACAATAGAATTATTGGTAGAATAAAGGGTAAGATTGAAGGTCCAACGCTTCTTTTTATTGGCGGTATGCACGGCAATGAACCAGCAGGAATAATAGCACTGGATAAAGTGCTAAAGGATTTAAAATGTAAAAAAGATATTTTCAAAGGAAATGTTTATGCTATTGCAGGTAATCTTCCTGCATTGCAAAAAGGAATTAGATACCAAGAGAATGATTTAAATAGACTATGGATCCAAGAAAATCTCAATCATATTAAAGATGGAGTTAATGACTCATCGAACCCAGAATTCAATGAATTAAAGGATATTTATCGAACTATAGAAAATATTCTTGAAGAAGAAAAGGGTCCTTTTTATTTCTTTGATCTCCATACCACTTCCAGCCAAACAGTTCCATTCATTACTGTTAATGACAGCCTATTAAATAGAAAATTTACCTCTAAATATCCAGTACCAATAATCCTCGGGATTGAGGAGTTTTTGGAGGGAGCACTACTTAGCTATACGAATGAACTGGGCTATATTGCCTTTGGTTTTGAAGGTGGCCAACACGAAAATCCTAATGCCGTCGACAATCATATTGCATTTATTTACCTATCACTTGTTTTCTGTGGAAGTATTTCAAAAAATGAAATAGACTTTGACGGGTACTTTAACCACTTATCCGATAATACAAGAGGATTGCAATCCTTTTATGAGATTTTTAAAAAATATGAGATTAAACCTGATGAAGACTTTATAATGAATCCTGGTTTTACAAATTTTCAAATAATAAGTAACGGGAAACATCTAGCAAATAGTAACGGAAAACCCATACTCGCACATCAAAACTGCCGTGTTTTTATGCCTTTATACCAAGCAAAAGGAAATGACGGTTTTTTTCTGATAAGACGTATCCCAAAAATATTCCTAAATATTTCAAAAGTATTGCGAACAATCCATTTCGATAGAATTTTACCATTGCTTCCTGGTGTTTCTTGGGCTTCTAATAAAAAAGATGAGTTGATTGTTAATTTAAAGATTGCCCGTTTTTTCACAAAAAAATTCTTACACTTATTGGGATACCGCAGTAGGAGGATAGACAAAAACTATTTAAGAGTTAAAAACCGAGAGGCGGCTTCAAGAGATTCAGAATATGAAAATCTTTTTTAAAAAGAAGCGAGATGATTATCCAAACCACCCATCCCTATCCAAACTTCTATATTGAATAGCTTCAGAAATATGGTTGCCGTTAACTTCTTCAGAAGCTTCCAAATCTGCAATGGTCCTGGCGACTTTTAAAATTCGATCATAAGCACGCGCAGAGAGATTCAATCTTTCCATCGCGGTTTTTAAAAGCTGTAGTGAAGCTTCATCAAGCTTACAGAACTTACGAATTTGCTTCACTCCCATTTGAGCATTATAGTGTACGTTTTCAAATTCTGAAAAACGTTCAGACTGGACTTTTCTGGCATTAGTAACCCGTTCGCGAATAACAATACTAGATTCACCACGGCGTTCATCACTTAACTTTTCAAAAGGAACAGGTGTTACTTCAATATGAATATCAATCCGGTCCAAAAGCGGTCCTGAAATTTTACTCAAATACCGCTGCATTTCCGCAGGTGAAGACATAACTGGCGCATCGGGATCGTTGAAATAGCCACCTGGACTTGGGTTCATACTTGCAACCAACATAAAGCTGGAAGGATAAGTTACGGTAAATTTTGCTCGCGAAATGGTTACATCGCGATCTTCCAACGGTTGGCGCATTACTTCCAAAACGCCGCGTTTAAATTCGGGCAATTCATCCAAAAATAATACGCCGTTGTGCGCCAAACTTATTTCCCCCGGCTGTGGATATTGTCCGCCGCCAACTAATGCAACATCACTAATTGTATGATGTGGACTTCGGAAAGGTCGTGAAGTCATGACCCCTCCTTTTTCCATAGTTCGTCCTGCAACGCTGTGAATTTTTGTGGTTTCCAGACTTTCCTGTAAAGTCATTGGCGGTAAAATACTTGGCAATCGTTTCGCTAGCATCGTTTTTCCAGAACCCGGTGGACCGATCAAAATAATATTGTGTCCGCCAGCTGCGGCAATTTCCATACACCGTTTAATAGACTCCTGCCCTTTCACATCAGCGAAGTCGAACTCAGGATGTTCCAAATGGTTGTAGAATTCTGCTTCCATATCCACTTCAGTTTTTTCGAGCGGAATGTTTTCGTTGAAAAAATCAATAACTTCCTTTATATTCTCTATTCCAAAAACTTCGATTCCTTCAACTATGGCTGCTTCCTTTGCATTTTGTTTCGGAAGAATGAATCCTTTAAAACCTTCTTCTTTAGCCTTTAAAGAAATTGGTAAAGCGCCGCGGATGGGCTGTAGGTTTCCGTCTAAAGACAATTCACCCATAATAATATATTCAGAGAGTGGATTTTTTTCCTCAATTTGTTCGGTAGCAATTAGAATTCCCATCGCCAAAGTAAGATCATAAGCAGAGCCTTCTTTCCGAAGATCGGCTGGTGACATATTGAGAATCAATTTTTTTCCGGGAATTTTGTAACCGTTGTTTTGCAATGCTGCAGCAATACGAAAATTGCTTTCGCGTATAGCGTTATCGGGCAAACCAACCAAATGATAACCTATTCCACTATCAACATTTACTTCAACAGTAATAGTTGTGGCTTCAACACCAAAGACGGCGCTTCCATAGACTTTTGTAAGCATAACAAGTTAATTATAGCTGGGGAGTCTACACAAGAAAGATACTAAAAAATGTTGTATATAGGAAGTCTAAAACCTGAAGTTATGATTTCATTCCCAAAAACTTATCTAATAATTTTTGTGTTGAAGCAGATACAATAGCTGAAGGTTCTCTTTTTTCAATTGCGGCTAAAGTGCTTTTTGCAATAGTCTTTCCAAGTTCTACACCCCACTGATCGTAGCTGAAAATATTCCAAATTATACCTTGTACAAAAAGTTTGTGTTCATAAAGTGCTATAAGGCTTCCAAGATTTTTTGGGGTAAGCTTTTTTATAAGAATAGTATTGGTCGGTTTGTTACCTTCGAAATTTTTGAAGGGATCTTCAACCTTTTTATTATGCGTTCCTTCCCAAAGTGCTTCCGTTTGGGCAAAGAAATTTGCCATTAAAATATTGTGGTTTTCAATATTGCCGTGAAGCGATTCTCTAAAACCTATAAAATCCGTCGGAATCAATTTTGTTCCTTGATGCAAAAGTTGAAAATAAGCGTGCTGTGAATTACTGCCCACATTCCCCCAAACAATCGTTCCTGTTTGGTAGTCTATTTTTTCGCCATTTCTGTCCACGCTTTTTCCGTTGCTTTCCATCACGGCTTGCTGAAGGTAAGGAACCAATTTGTTTAGATATTGTGAATAAGCAACAACTGCTTCACTTTCAGCTTTAAAAAAATTATTGTACCAAATTGAAAGTAAGGCCAGTACAACAGGAATGTTATTTTCAAAATCTTCCTTTTTGAAATGATTGTCCATTTCAAAAGCGCCTTTCAGCATGGCTTCAAAATTATTGAAACCAACCGCACAACAAATAGAAAGACCTACGGAACTCCAAAGTGAAAACCTACCGCCAACCCAATCTTGCATTGGATAAATATTATGTTCTGAAATACCAAATTCCTTGGCGCCATTCCCATTCGCTGAAACCGCTACAAAGTGTTTTTGAATGTCATTTTGAGTGCCTCTTTTCAAAAACCATGATCTTACAAACGAAGCATTCGCAATTGTTTCCTGTGTGGTAAAACTTTTAGATACTACTACAAAAAGTGTTGTTTCAGGATTTAGTTTATTGAGTTTTTCCGTCACATCATCGCCATCAATATTGGCAATGAATTGAATTTTTAAATGATTTTTATAAAACTGAAGCGCTTCCGTTACCATTTCTGGTCCCAAATGGCTTCCGCCAATACCTATATTCACTACGTCTGTAATCACTTTTCCAGTAAAACCTTTATGACTACCGCTAATTATTTTTTCAGAAAAAAGTTTCATTTTTTGAAGTGTGGACTTCACCTCTGGTTTCATATTGTCGTAATCGCGGAGTGCAGTATGCAACACGGCCCGATTTTCTGTTTCGTTTATTTTTTCTCCAGAAAATTGTTGGGCTATGGCTTCCTTCAGCTTTACTTCTTCGGCAAGCTTTAATAGAAGTGAAATGGTTTTCTCGGTAATTCGGTTATTCGAATAATCAACATAGAAATCCTGCCATTCAATCTTGAAACGTTCAGCGCGATTGGGGTCTTCTGAAAAAACATCCTGCATTTGCTGTTCTTTCATTTCTTGAAAATGTTTTTCAAGCATTTTCCAAGCTTCAGTTTTTGTAGGATTTATTGCGGGTAATGACATTTTTAAATTATCTTTTTTTATAATATTCAATCAGTCCGTCAATGGGACGTTGAACGATATTTCCCAATTCAAGATTGTGTTCTTTAAAACACTCCCTGATTATTTTTTCTGAAAAATGTGCGATAGAACCAATAAAATGAACCGGAACTTCGTGTGCTTTTTCAAAACAAAGAATGCGGCATTCAATAAAATTGGAAATACCTTCTTTGATCAGCGCGTAAAAGTATGGGTTTATTTCTTTCTGTGTAAAAATGAATTGCGCAAAAGAGGCCAAATATGCATTCGGATTGGGCTTTTTGTACAAATTCATTTTTATTTCATCGGCCTCAAGATTAAAACGTTTTTTAAATTCCAAAGCAATTTCCACGGGCATGCGATGGTAATAATAATCGCGAATCAGTCTTTTTCCGAAATAATTCCCGCTGGCCTCGTCCATTAAAATATAGCCTAATGCGGGAATTGGCGTATGAATATCTGTGCCGTCAAAATAGCAACTGTTGCTTCCCGTTCCTAAAATACACACAATTCCAGGTGCTGTAGTCGCTGCAAAAACAGCGGCTGACATATCTTCAAAAACGTTTACGTTCGCTTTTGAAAACAGTTCTTCCAAAACTTGTTTTAAAATTTTTCGTGGCGTTTCAGTACCGCAACCTGCTCCATAAAAATCAAGTAGTTCAACACTATTAAAGACGTTTTTTAAATCTTCGTTTGAAGCAATACAGAGTAATAATTCTTCTTTAGGAACCACAGTGGGATTTAAACCCAAGGTTGTAGTCTTAAAGACAAGGTTCCCAGAGTTATCCAACAGTACCCAATCACATTTGGTAGAACCGCCATCGGTTATTAGGGTCATAATTTATAAAGTTGCAACGTGAGCGGCCAAATCTACAAGTTTTGCGGAATAGCCGTATTCGTTATCGTACCAAGCCACTAACTTAAAGAAATTATTATTAAGCGCAATGCCAGCGTTGGCGTCAAAAGTACAAGTATGTGGGTCTGAAACGAAATCTTGGGAAACTACTTCATCTTCGGTATAATTCACGATTCCATGATAGTCGTTTTCGGAAGCTTTTTTGAAAAGCTTTTTAATTTCTTCGTAAGTTGTTGGTTTTTCGGTACGTACTGTTAAATCTACAACAGAAACATCAGTGGTTGGAACCCGAAAAGCCATTCCTGTCAGTTTTCCTTTTAACTCTGGAATAACTTTGGTTACAGCTACAGCAGCACCAGTACTAGTTGGAATAATATTGCTCAATGCACTTCTTCCCAACCGATAGTTTTTCTTTGAAGGTTGATCTACCGTGGACTGAGTAGCTGTTACGGAATGTACTGTGGTCATCAAAGCTTCAACGATACCGTATTCGTCGTTGATTATTTTTGCCAATGGGGCAAGGCAGTTTGTAGTACAGGAGGCATTTGAAATTATTGTATCGGCTGGCTTTACATCTTTATGATTAACACCCATTACGAACATTGGAGCTGTTTTTGAAGGTGCAGATAGCACAACTTTTTTGGCGCCAGCTTTTAGGTGCGCAGAAGCTGAATCAATTTCCTTAAAAATTCCTGTGCAATCTATAATTATAGTTGCACCAATATCATCCCATTTCAAATTTTCAGGATCTTTTTCGGCAGTTACCCTTATTTTCTTTCCGTCAACAATTAAATTTCCATCCTTTACTTCTACTTTTCCAGAATATTTTCCGTGAACGGAATCATATTCCAATAAATATGCGAGATGATCTACTTCTAACAAATCATTTACCGCAACAATTTCCATATCATTTCTTTGGGATGCTATTCTGAAGGCTAAACGCCCAATTCGGCCAAAGCCGTTAATTCCTATTTTCGTTTTCATTCCTGATTTTTGTTTTTTTAAATTTTAAATTGAAATTATATCTGCTACTCGTATCAATTCTTCGTCAATTTCATTGTTTCCTTTTATTGCTTCGGAAAAGGGAACCGAGGTTACTCTATTATGAATTATACCAATCATAACGTTTGTTTCACCTCGCAACAGTGCATCAATCGCTCCAACACCTAAGCGGCTGGCAAGAACACGGTCATAACAACTGGGTGAACCACCACGTTGAATATGCCCAAGGACGGTAACCCGCACTTCATATTCTTTTAAGTTTTCTTCAATATATTGAGCAAGACCAAAGATGTTTTTTCCAATTTGATCTCCTTCGGAAACCACAACAATACTTGAGGATTTTCCTGATTTTTTACTTCGGCTTAACGATTCCAACAAACGTTCGCGCCCCATATTTTGTTCGGGAATCAAAATTTCCTCTGCTCCAGCGCCAATTCCTGCGTTTAATGCAATATCGCCTGCATCGCGGCCCATCACTTCAACTAAAAAAAGACGATTGTGTGAATTTGCTGTATCGCGAATTTTATCAATCGCTTCAACAGCAGTATTTAAAGCCGTGTCATAGCCTATGCTGTAATCTGTTCCGTTAATATCATTATCAATGGTTCCTGGAAGACCAACAATTGGGAAATTAAATTCTTTTATAAACACAGAGGCTCCAGCAAAAGTTCCGTCGCCACCAATGACTACCAAGGCATCAATATTTGCATCATTAAGATTTTTGAAAGCTTTTTTTCTACCCTCTGTGGTCATAAATGCTTTAGAACGGGCAGATTTAAGAAATGTGCCTCCTCGGTTAATTATATTTTTTACCGAACGTGCATTTAGCTCCATAAAGTCTCCTTCTATTAAACCTTCATAACCACGATAAATTCCTACGCATTCTAGGTTATGGTACACACAGGACCTAACTACTGCTCGAATAGCTGCGTTCATTCCTGGGGCATCTCCTCCACTGGTTAAAACGCCTATTTTAATTGGTTTTTTCATAGTCTGAAAGTTACTATTATTGTTTGCAATTCAAAATGATTTTAATCAAAAAAATACGTGTAAGTACGTATTGTGAGTATTTAATAACTGGCATATATTTGAGTAATAGAATTAGTGGATAATGCACAAAGAAATATTTTTTGTGGGGATAGAAAATATTCTTAGTGCACTTTAAAGTTTACTAAGTTAGGTTTGTTAAAGTTTCCCGGCCATTGGCTGGGAAACTTTTTTTTTAGACCTTTCTTTATTAATTCCTTAATATTGTAAATTCTATCGAGGAATCATTATATACTTTATGGGTCTGTTTTTTGAAGTCTTCAGTTTTTGCTTCAAAGATATTCGGAACAAAAGTTTGCGGATTTAAATCAATCAATGGGAACCATGTACTCTGAACCTGTATTTGGATTTTGTGACCTTTTTTAAAGGTGTGATTTATATCTTGAAGCTTTATATTTACGGCTGTCTTTTCATTTGGAATGAAAGGCTCTGGATTACTGAAACTATTCCTGAAACGACCACGCATCACTTCGCTTCGAACCATCATAAAGTAATTGCTCATTTTTAAATATTCCAGTGTTTCGGGAAAATCTTCTGCATCAGCGGGAAAAACATCAATCACTTTAACAACCCAATCGGCATCTGTTCCAGAGGTTGCAACGTTGAGTTTTGCAAAAATTGGACCAGCCATTGTTATATCTTCGGTAAGCACGGGAGTTTCAAAAACCAAGACATCTGGACGTCGTGCGGCGAAACGCTGGTCATCTGTCATATATTTTCGCGGAGTAAAAACCATTTTTATATCTTCGGAATACGACACAGGCTTTTTGGGGTCGCTGATAAATTCTTCAAAAGTGAAACTTTTTTCGGCTTTGTCATTTAAACGTTGGTTGCTTTGCAAATAATAGGTTTTCTTTTCAGTATTTTTTGGTGGCCATTGTTCGTATGATTGCCACTGGTTTTTACCCGTGTCAAACATATAGGCCTCGGGCAAATTATTTACTTTATCGTTCTCTTTCAAGAAATGATTGAAAAAATTTGTTTCAACATCCCTCTGATAATCTCTCGATATATTATCACCAATATAGATATTCCCAATAGCCTGTCGTTCATTGGTTCGCGCCCAATCTCCATGGCTCCATGGACCGTAAACAATGGTGTTGTAATTGGAACTGTTCTTTTCTACAGCTTCATAACTATTAAAAGGCCCATAAAGATCTTCCGCATCAAAAAGCCCACCAACAAACATTACGGCTGGTTTTACATTTTTTAAATGCTGAAGAATTCCACGTGATTTCCAGAATTCATCATAACTGGAATGCTCTTTCAGTTGTTGCCAAAAAACATTGTCTTCTTTATAATATTTATCGAGATTGCTTAGTGGTCCTGCATCCAAGAAAAATTGATATTGATCTTTTGATTCCAACTCCGGAAAGCTATACCAAGGCTTGTCAGTAGGTTGTGTTTTTTCATAACCGAATAATGCAGTTGCCCGCCAATAACTCAACAAGTAGGCACCGTTGTGGTGAAAATCATCAAAAAAGAAATCGGCAATACAGGCTTGTGGCGAGACAGCTTTTAAGGCTGGATGAGAATCCAACAACGAACAAGTTGCGTAAAAACCTGGATAGCTGACTCCCCAAACACCAACGTTTCCATTGTTGTTTGGAACATTTTTAACCAACCAATCAATACTATCATAGGTATCGCTAGATTCGTCAATTTGTTTTCCTTTTTTGTTTGGAATGTATGCGCGCATGTTATCGTAAACACCCTCACTCATCCATCGGCCGCGAACGTCTTGATAAACAACAATATTTCCTTCTTTCATTAAAAATTCATTGGGAGAAATTTTTGATCGAAATTGATCCTCGCCATAAGGTTGGCAACTATAAGGTGTTCTTTGGAATAGTATGGGATATTTTTTCGAAGTGTCTTTTGGAGAATAAATTACCGTGAAAAGCTTCGCACCATCTCGCATTGTGATTGTGGTTTCCTTTTTGTTGTAATTTTCCTTTACATAATTTTCTTCCTGTGCGAAGGAAACGAAACTGATAAATAATAAAACTAATAGTATTTTTAATGCTTTCATAGATTTTTTTAAATTCTCTCTATTCTGGGAAATAAGTTATTTTGATGATTTTTTTTGTGTCTTCAGTTATCTTAAAACGTTCATCCATACGGTAGTCGACTATCCAAACTATCTTATCATCACTTAATAGTAGCCAGATTTTTTCTTTTTCGGTCAAAGGAATTTTTTCGTCTTTAAAAAATTTACTCAATTTCTTTTTTCCCTTCATCCCGAAAGGTTGAAAAGTATCACCACTACTCCACTTTCTGAGTTTTAAGGGGAAAGATAATTTTTCGGAGGCAACATAAATTAAGTTTTTCTCGGTTTCACCAATATATTCAGAAGGCTCAATTTTCAAATTGATTGGCGAAGTAATTCCTTTTTCGTAAACCAAAAACTCTTTATTTACTTTTTCTGAATCAATTTCTGTCAACAACAATTCTTCACGATTCTTCAAAAGTCGGTGCGTTTTTGAAAAAAGCTGCTTGCCCGTTTGTGCATCTAGTAAACTTGAAACATCTTCCCATTCCGTAAATCCAAAACCATTCAACAATTCATAGAGCAAAGCTTCGGTATGCGGTAATTCTTTGATTTTCTGAATGTTTATTTTATAAGAATCTATCTCTTCGGAAATAACAAGTTTGTAAACCAACGCCATATAATCTTCAATAAGATTTTGTGAAGATTGTAGGTTTTGTTGGGTTTTCTGAAAGTTTTTTAGAACCGACTCATTTATTTCTTTGAATTGCGGCAACACTTCCAAGCGTAGTTTATTCCGAAGGTAGTCTGTTTTTTTGTTGCTACTGTCTTCACGCCATTTCAAATTATTTGCATCGGCATATTTAAAAATTTCATCGCGTGAAAAATTCAAAAGCGGCCTTATCACTCTGTTGTTTTCCTTCGGAATTCCTGTGAGTCCATTTAAACCAGTGCCGCGAGAAAGATTGATGAAAAACGTTTCCAAATTGTCGTCCAAATGATGAGCGGTCAATAAATAATCGTATTTAAAATCTTTTAAAATTTCGGTAAACCAATTATAACGAAGATCACGAGCTGCCATTTGGGTTGAAATTTTCTGTTCCTTGGCAAATTTTTTCGTATCAAAAGTTTCTGCAAAAACTGGAATTTCCAAGTTTTTGGCCAAACCGACCACAAACATTTCATCGCCATCACTTTCCTTTCCGCGGAGCGAAAAATTACAATGTGCCAAGGCTATTTCATATTTAGATTCATTCATCAGATGTGTTAGAACCACACTATCTAAACCACCACTACAAGCAATCAGCAGCTTTTTTCCTTTTAAAAATGAAAAATTAGTTTCAATATTTTTTTTGAAGCGAGCTAGCAAATGAATTAAAATTTAAAAGAAATTAATTATTATTCCAGCAATAACGGCAATTCCAAAGCTGAGCATTGTACCAATGAGTACGTATTCGGTTTTTAGAGTCTCATCATTTCTATAACGCAGAATAGATTTGGCCGCAATTAAAAAACCTACAGCTGAATATTGAGAAATAATGATGAAGGTGAGCGTTAAAATTCGTTCCAAAACACCGATTACCTTACCAGCATTAGGCATTTCGTTATCGCTGGATACTTGTATCCCGGTTGCTTGAAATACTTCTTTTATAAAAATATTTGCGGGCTTTAGGCACACTAAATATCCAGCAATTATTAAAAGATATTTAAAATTAAGAGAAACTTCAATTGAAGGATTTATTCCGTACCATTTATCAAACAAAACTACAACAACTGTCAGAATGATTAAGTGAATTGCTTGATCTATGAAGAAAGCATATTTTCCAAAATGCTTACTATTGTTGAGATGACGTTTAAACCCATCTATCAAAAAATGAGTTATTGCAATTATTGCCGCAGCCAAAACGAAACTCACTTGCAAAGAAAATAACCACGATAGCGCAAAACAAGTTAGTGCGTGCCAATACAAAAAAGAGCTTTTAAAACCGATTGTGTTTTTTTGCTTTGCCAATTTATCGGTTTGAAAAAAATAATCCAAACACAAATGTGCAATGAATTGGAGTAGTAATAATTCTTTTAAACCCATAACTTCTATTTTGAAATTATCATTTTAAAATAGTTAACCGCATCCTCAATGGCGTTCCAGCCTACACTTGTTGAGTGTTGATTTACAGCAGATTGTCCAATACCTAGCTGTTTGGCTATTTCATCTTCTTGGTTGTTCATTAGTTTTAAATATAAAACTTCGCATTGCCGAGAGGTTGCTTTGCTTAACAAAACATCCAACAGCGCCAGTAAAGGTTGGAAATTTTTATTTAAATCTTCGCTTTTTGAAGCAAAAAACAAGGTGTTCTTTATTACGATACGCTCTTTGTTGTATGTGGTTTCACCGTTAATTTCGCGACCTGAAAAATAAATGGCTTCCCCGTCTATTACACCCTCTTCGGGATTGTAACGGCTCAGTTTGCCATAGCCGATTGCAAGTCTTATTCCGTGGATTTTAAACTGTTTTACACGGTTATCGTCTTTTGTGTATTTTTTGATATCGATAGGAATGGACTTCACAAAACTTTTAATGGCTAACGCTACTTGTAAACCCTCAGCGGGATTTGGCACAACACACTCCAAATAGTCTCCTTTTATGATACGACCATAGACATTAAATTCTTGCTTTAAATTCTTGAGCAGGATTTTTAAGCTTTCTTCAACAAGTTTACTGTCTTCAACATTTAAACTTGTTGATGAAACAATGTCTCCAGATATCGCTGAATAGTTCATTCCTTATAATTTTATTCAAATATATAAATTTATTAGCCAATAAGCTAATAAATGATATTTATAAGCTTAAACACTAATAAATTAGAAATATGAGTTTAATGACTTATAAAGTAGCATTCAAAACTTCCCGCATGGCTTTTGCTTTCAGTAAGCATTCTTCATATTCTTTTTCGGGAATGGAATTTATAGTGATTGCACTTCCCACTGAAAAGCTAACATATTCTTTGGAAGCATTATAAAGAATACTTCTAATAACCACATTAAAATCAAAATCACCTAAAGGTGAAAAATAACCAATCGCTCCACTGTACAATCCGCGTTTGGCATCTTCAGTTTCTTCTATAATTTGCATAGCTGAAATTTTTGGAGCACCAGTCATACTACCCATTGGGTATGTGTTTCTCAAAATTTCAACACTGGAAAAATTTGGTGGAACGGAACAACTAATAGTTGAAATCATTTGATGCACTTGCTCAAAAGTATAAATTTTGCAAAGCTCATCCACTACAACACTGCCTTTTTCGGCAATGCGAGACAAGTCATTACGCACCAAATCAGTAATCATAATGTTTTCGCTGCGTTCTTTGGGGTCTTTGGCCAATTGTTGCGCCATTTTCAGATCTTCTTCTTTATCTCCAAAACGCTTAGCAGTGCCTTTAATGGGTTGGGAAATGACGGCATTCCCCGTTCTTTTGAGATAGCGCTCCGGTGAAGCTGAGAGTGCAAATAGGGAATTCAATTTCAAAAAAACTGAAAAGGGAGGTTTTGAAATCTTATTTAGCTGAAGAAATGTTTCCAGAGGATTGATTGCAGCATTCTCACAATAAAATTCCTGACAAATATTTACTTCATATATATCCCCACGTTTAATATGCTCAAGTACTTCCACTACTTTCTGAATGTAGCCGTCTTTTGTGGTTCGGATATGTATACCTAGGCTTTTAGAGATTTCGGGAGAATCGAATTTATCTTTCGTTTCAAAAATGGCTGTCCAATCTTCTTCAATTTCATCAGCAACCATATTCAAATAATGCACCTCAACATTATTTTCAGAAAAAAGGAAAAGCTTTTTAGGTTGAAAAAAATACAAATCAGGAAAGCCCAATCCGTCAAAATTATTGGAATGTAGCCTTTCAACATCATTTTTTAGATCATAGGTAAGGTATCCAAAAATCCAATCTGCAGTGATGGCTTGATATTCTTTTAAATTGTCAAAAGCTTTGTGATAGTCTGTTTTTAGTGCAGTGAAAGCATCAACGGCTAAAATAGCTTGATAGGTTTCGTGTTTTTGAGAATAGTTGTTGCTGTCCAGCCAAATAACTTCTTCAAATTGCTGCGCCCAATTCAGAAAGCGTGTTTTTGAGCTTTCGGTTAAAGAAAAGGGATATTTCTTTACAGTGCGCATTATTGTTCAATTTGATGCACAAAATTCTGGAGAACGTCAGTAAATCCGAGAAGTAAAACTTCGTTGGAAATTGAATTGGTTTCTTCAGAAAAATTTTCGGAGTAAGAAGGAATGCTGAAACTTTCTACTATAGTTGCTCCAAATCTGGGTAAAACATTTTTTGTGTACTCCAAAGCAGAAGCAGCTCCGCGTTTTCCATTAGATGTGCTCATTAACAGGACTTTTTTTCCTTCAAGAAACTTTCGATCCAGTCGTGAAAGCCAATCTATTATATTTTTAAAATAGGCTGAGATCATTCCGTTGTGTTCGTTAACAGAAATAACGAGTGCTTCGGCTTCTTTTATTTTATTGTAAAGCATTTTTAAATCTACAGAATAGCCTTTTTCACGTTCAATGTCTTCTCCAAACAAGGGAAGTTCATAATCTGTTAGCTTAATTAACTCAACGTCGTGAACAGCTATTTGTGATGAAGCAAAAGTGACAAGCTTGTGATTGATTGATTTACTGCTGTTACTCCCCGCAAAGAATAGAATTTTTTTCATCTGCCAAAGTTATTGAAAAGTGAGGTGTAAAAAAACCCGCGTCAAACAATTTGACGCGGGTTCTTAAAAAAGAAATATTTAAATGATTATTGCTTTACAATGCGTTTTACAACACTTGTATTTTCAGCATTTATTTTCACAAAATACATTCCTGTGGCTAGGTTTTCCAATGAGAAATTGGTTTCTATTCCAGCTTCAGATAAATCTATTTTCATAATTGTTCTGCCATTTACATCAGTAATAACTGCGTTCTCTAATTGCGCTGTTGTTTTGTTCAGCAATGTAATTAGTCCCGTGGTTGGGTTTGGATATAACGAAATGTTGTTATAGAATTCGCTATCCTCAAGACCTAAAACTTCTTCTACCGTAACGGTAAAGGTACAAGTGTCAGCGTTTCCGGCAGCATCAGTTGCAGTCATTGTCATAGTCGTAACGCCTGCTCCAACCATAGTTCCTGCAGCAGGATCTTGTGTAATCACTGCGTCTGGTGTACAATTGTCAGTTGCAGAAGCGTCTCCAGTATAATCTGGCAATGTAAATTGATCACCTACATTTACTTGAACCATTACATTTGAAGGGCAAGTGATTACTGGAGCTTCAGTTTCAGCATTAACCTCTGTTAATGTGCGCTCCCCTGCACAACCAGGAGTTCCTAAATTAATATCACTGTTTGGAGTACCGAAATCTGAAGTTTCACAAGTACCAGACCAATCAGCTGCAGAATCTGTGTCACCAACTCTTCTAAAAGAATTTGAACCACAATCTGAGATTAATGCTGCACCAACTCCAGTCCAGTCAAGATCAGCTGCTGTTACATTGAAACCTCCAATAGTAACATTAAATGTAGAAATTTGTGACGCACTAAAGTTCCAAAATACTGAATCGACTACATTTCCACTAGGGTCAATAATTACTATCCAACCTGTTTCAGCATTATTCCAAAAAATATTATTACCCCAATATCCAGCACCACTGTCATCATTCCAAGCCATAACTGAATTGGCTGACATGTTTCCTAGTGTTTTCACAATTGGGTTTACTGAGTTTATATCGGTATAAGGAGTTTCACTAATAGCAACTTTATAACCAGAATAATCTTTTGCCACACCAACATTTTGAATTTCAAATTGATCTGGTGTTTGCAAGCTAATTTCTGAAATAACCAATTGTGAAAGAGGTCCAGGAGCACTTTCTTGTGCATAGACATTTGTAGTTCCCGTAGGTGTAAAAGTATATGATTCGCCTTCAAAAAGGAAGTTACCTCCCGTTAAAGCATCAAACCACCTAATTACATTACTTGGGTCGTTTAGTGTTGCAGTAACCGTGACATCATCTCCCACACAGAAACTTGGAACACCACTAGTTGCAGGACCCGCAGGAACAGCAAGTACTTCAATATCATCAGTAGCTGAAGATGCGACTGAACAAGCGCCTGCCTGAACATCATATGTAATGGTGTGAACACCAACTCCAGCCACAGCAGGATCAAAAGTGAATGTAGAACCATTTCCATTATCGGTAACACCAGGGCCGCTGTAAACACCTCCACTTGGCGCACCTCCGCCCAAATCTGTAAGAACATCAGAAGAAGCACATACTTCTTCTAATACAGATAAAGTAGCTGTTTGGGAAGGAGTGTCAAAAGCTTGAGTTCCATCACTTCTACTACCTGAAGAGCCTTGGCTTGCACTGTAGCCCAATCCTCTTTTTGCAAATGCATCCCAAATAAGACATTCATTCGCACCTCCATAAATAGCTTGATCTGCTGCAAGAATTGCATCACGGCCATCTACAAAACCTGGACTACATGGTTGCAGTTTCATACCTTCGGTAACAAGGGCCAAAGCCATAACATTTCCTGCGTCTTGGTTCACATCACCTGTGAAATTATAAATATTGGGATCAAAACCATGTTCATCAATCAATGCCCAAGTTACTTCCCAAAGCATCTCAGCCCAAACCGATCCTACTCCGTGAGGAACTGCAGCTGTTTTAATGAAATCATATGTCTGTGGGTTCACACCCATATCAGTACTATACGGATAGTCACGAATACCACCACCGCCTTGGCCTTGGCCAAAAAGATACGTTCCTACTGCTCTAGAATCAGTACCTGCATCACCTGGCTCAATAGTTAAAATAGTTCCAAAAAAGTCACTCCATCCTTCACCCATCTGCTCTTGATTTTGCAGACAGCCTGAAGCTGAGGGACCACCAGTTAAACGGTTTGAAATACCATGTCCGTACTCGTGCAAAATCACTAAATTGTCAAAATCACCATCCTTATCACCACAGATATACATCTGCATTGTAGGATTTCCTCCATCTGGAGGTGTGCCAAAGTTAGCATTACAGGTTCCTGAGCCATCTTGTGCTTCTGCATTTACAGAATCACTGCCAGCACCTCCGTTTCCGTAATTGTTTTCCTGAAAATTCCCGCTTATTTCATCGAAACCATATTGATACATAATATCGTGAAAGATATTATTCATATAGAAAAGGTTTGTTATTGCGGAATCCTCATATTGATTTGCATTGGTATAAATTTGACTAAAAGGGTAACCTGTAAATTGTAAACTTGATCCAGCATCTGGCTGATAACCTGAATTGTTACCATCTTCATATGCATTTACATTATTACCGCGAGTTGTTGTAAACTCAGCTCCTGCCGCTCCATTAGTATCATGCCAACCAAAAGGAGATGCCGTTGCATCAGCAGGTTGAACTTCGGTTGTACGATTACCATAATATGGACTTTCAAGAGGTAATGCAATTACTTCATAACATTCTGTACATCCTGCCGCCGCACCTTCAACCAATTCGTCATAATTTGGGATATCATAAAGGTTGGTGTTGAAATTCATCTCTTTCACGTCATTGCTATGATCGTGATGTAAGTCACAGCTTACCATCCAGTTAGCTTTATTTATAATTTCTCCTGTGGTCGCATTAACACGAACGCTCCACCAGTTTTGCTGGCTTTTTTCTTGGATTGAAATATCCCAACATAAAACTAGTTGATTTTCTTCCGTAAGGGCGTACATCAATTTGGCAGGTATTGGGCTTAAGGAAATTCCGCCATCACTAAGCAATGTTTCTCTAGCAACACCTCTAGCACCTTCCAATATAGAAAATGAACCATTGACGGAATAACCTAACTGCAAAGCTGCAGCTTGAACTGCTTGTGCCGCTGTAAGACCTGGTTGTGTAGAACCCGAAAGTTTTTCAGTAGTATTCTTTATAAATTTACTGTCTTTTGAAATTATTTTTCCATTAGACATTGTATGGATACTGGATTCAGTTCCATAAATTTCGATTTCGTTCAGTAATTGTCTAAAATAAACATGTTGAATCCCACTAGTTCTACTAACGGTTTCGCTTGTTATTTGCCACTGAACATCTTGGGGCAATAATTCACTTTGTTCTACAAAATGATTCAATTGCTGGTTTATTGTTCCTGTAAGGTTTTGTGCAATCATAGTGCTAGAAATAGCACACATAATTGCCAAAAAGAAACTCCGCGTAACTTTTTTCATTTTTAATTTTTTTTGATTAATATTAGTTTTAAGCAGATTAAGTTCTGTAAAGCTATTAAAATTTAGCTTTTTCACAACTTTTTCTTAAAGTTCAGAATAAATTTAACATTTTGTCAGTAGAAACCTTTTTATGTTTATTGCCTATCAGAAAGTTCACCACATAAAGAAATAATAATTTCATTACATTTACTCTTAAAAAAGAGTTCTATGGAGCAACCCAATGACCTAATTCTAGAAATGCAAAATGGAAATGAAAAAGCATTTTCCCGTTTATATACCATGTATAGTGAGGCTATTTATGGAATAATTTACAGTATCGTTTTAGACGAAAACACCGCGGAAGAAATATTGCAGGATGTTTTCATAAAAGTATGGAACAACGCCTCTTCCTATTCCGTCAATAAAGGACGTTTCTTTACCTGGCTTTTGAATATTGCGCGAAATACGGCCATAGACGAAACACGCTCCAAGGCATTTAAGAACTCCAAAAAAAACCTAAGCACCACAAATTTCGTAGATATATTATCATCCTCAGATAGTTTAAACACTAAAACGAATGCTATTGGATTAAAAAAGTTTGTGGATGCATTAAAACCGGCTTGTATCAAGATAATTGATCTCTTATATTTTAAAGGGTTTACACAGGCAGAGGCCTCAAAAACATTAGAAATACCGTTAGGAACATTAAAAACAAGAAACCGAACCTGTATCAACGATTTGAGGGTGATGGTTTTAGGATAATAAAAAATATGACCGCAGAAGAAATTATAGCATCAGGAAATTTAGAGCTTTATGTTTGTGGCGCATTGTCTCCAGAAGAAGTTATCGAAGTGGAAAAAGCGATTGCCAAATACCCTGAAGTAAAGCGCGAAATTGAACTTATAGAAGCTTCGCTTTTACATCTAGCCGAAACTGTAGCACCACCAGTGCAAGCAATGAGTTGGACAAATATTTTAAATTCAATAAGGAATTTAAAAAATGTGGAAGATAGTAAAGTAAGAACTCTTAATTTGCCAGCAATAACAGGTTGGGCTGCAGCCATTTTATTTATGGGGGGAATTATGTGGATGCTTAAACAAACGAACGATTTGAATAGTTCATTGCGAGTAACCACTACTGAAAATACAGTTTTAAAGCAAGAAAAATCCACTATTGAAAATCAGCTTGCCAAAAATAATGAAACCCTTGAGATTTTAAGATCTAAAGATTATCAGGCATATACGCTACCTGGAAATCAAACTGTTGCTCCTGAAGCTTTCGCTAAAGTTTATTTGAACAAAAAGGAGAATGTAGCGTATATAGATGTCAAAGGTTTACCAGCTCCGCCTCGCGGAAAAGTTTACCAAGTTTGGTCACTTAAAATGGATCCATTAACACCCACAAGCCTTGGTTTGATCGATTTCCAAAATGAGGCTGGTGATGAAATCTATAAATTTATCAATTTCCCAGACCCAGAGGCTTTTGGAATAACCTTAGAACCTGAAGGCGGAAGCGAAACACCTACGCTTTCACAATTATATACACTGGGAATGATAACAATATAGAAGAACTAATATATTGAATAAAAAACCTGAATGATTGTTCAGGTTTTTTTATTTATAAATCGAGGGTTTCTTTAATTTAAATATCAAACTTCTGACAAAAGAATGTATTAAGTGAAAAAGTTATTATAATTAATATAGCCGTTCTGTTTTCTTCAAAGCTTCAAGAGGATTTATTCTTTAAGGAAAAAGCGTCCGTCATAAATGACGGACGCTTCCACTAACAAAAAAACTCTGAAAAACTGGTATAACCAGTTTTATAAAATCTACCAATTTCTTGATAGATAACCAACCTCAATTCTATTTACGTAAAAAGAGCAAAGTTGGTTTTCACTTTATTATAAATTTTCTATTTCTTTAGCCTTAACTGGACCCAGCTCGTAAAAAGCACCCATCAACTCCTCTTTAAGAGACTTTACTTTATCATCCATTCCATTAGCTTTATATATCAATGCCGCATGAAAAAGTGCTTTTGGTTCTGATGTTTTACCTTCTACATGTTCTTCGATTGTTTTCAAAGCAGTTTCTTTGTCGCCAGTTTTAAATTGGGAATATGCCAATAACTGGTATGTTTCAGGTGTAGCGCGGTTTGTTATTTCTTTTTGGGCCAATTTCAAGGCTTTTTGCGGCTCTCTATTTGCATAAAGATCTATGAGATAGGTATTGTACATACCGCCGTAATCCGGATTTTCAGTTGCTTTTATAAACTTGCTATATTCTTTGTCTGCTTCGGAAGCATTTCCATCAAATTCAGCCATTTGTCCTTTTAAAAGGTAGTAATCTGGAGCTTTATGGTTTACCATTACCGAATCAAGAATACGGTTTGCCTCTTTTGTGTTTTTTTCAGAAGAATACACCATCCAAGCAAGTTGTTTCTTTACATAATGATTATCTGGTTCAATAGCCAAAGTTTTCAAATAACTATCATAGGAATCTTGAATTCTTCCAGCGTGACCGTAAAAATCGCCAATATTGCTGTAAACCCACAACTTTAGACCTTTGTTGTCGCGTTCCTCAGCAATTTGTTTTGCTTGCTCCATATATTTTATGGCAGCATCCAGATTACCGTTATGATCGCTCCACTTAGCCAAACGAATTAGATAATTGAAGTCTTTTGGATCTTTTATGTTTCCCAAAAGTGTATCTGCGCGGTCATATTCACCAAGTTCCATTGCCACATCAAAAAGCATCATTTCGGTTTCTTTATGATTATCCGGATAGGTATAGGCACTATCCAACAAAACCTGTGCTTCCTTAAAACGATGTTGTGAAACGTAATTATGAGCCAAACTACGCAAATAGGAATCTTTGTTTCTCGCCGAAACGTCGTGCGACTTTTTCATAAGCTTTTCAGAAGTTTTCAATTCTGAAATATCACCCGTAATTCCAAACATTCCTGCGTGAATTCCAGAAAGCCGGCTCATTTCCATTAAATGGGTTGAATCATTATTGAATTTTTTTTGCCAAAATTCAAACTCTTTTTGAAGTTTTTCTTTTGAAGGATTGTTGTTTGTAATTAAATATGGATCGTAATCTTTGCTGTCAGTTATTTTTTTTGGTTTTTCTTGGCAACCAAAAAAAACAGTTATAATTAACACTGTTATTATTTTTTTCATTTTTAATTATTTATGTTGATAGCGTAATTATTTAGAATATATTTTAAACCAAAAAAAAGAGAACAAAGCGTTCTCTTTTTCCGATTTAAAACCATATAATTTAAAATGGTCCAGCCAAATATGGAAATGATGTTGAGAAAGCAACATCGTTAGCTGGTACTCCATCGCTTGTCAAAGTTGGGTTGGCAGTTCCATCAGGGCCACCAAAAATCAATAATAAGGATACATCAATCACATCGTCGCTCAACGCTCTACCGGTCAATATTTCGGTTCCATTGAAATAAGTGGTTATTCCTGACTGTGCTAACCACAATACATCATTTGACAGTACGGTTGTGAATTCTTCAGCCGTTAAGCCTAAAGCATTAGTTGTAAATGCGGGGTTTAAACCCATTGGCCCAGATAGTTTATCCTGAAATTTTGATTGAAAAGCAGTTTGCATTTCAGAAGGAACGGTAACATTAAAAGCATCTTTAAAACCAGAAGTTCCAAATACGGTATTAATACCTGGACGCCCCATTTGGTCTTCTTGAACGTAGGTTCCACTAAAATCCAGTTCTGTTCCGCATGGCACACAATCAGGTCCACCACAGTCAACACCGGTTTCACTTCCGTTCATAACACCATCATTACAGCTTGGGTTTATAATTACGTTGTCATCTTCATTTTTACATTGCACAAACAATAGCGATGTGGATATTGCTGCTAAAAGGTATATATATTTAAATGTTTTCATCTGTATATTATATTTGAAAGTTAGGAAGATGGAATGCCCTTGTACAACATCTTCTATTAGATTTATAATTGATAAATGGGCATTTCATCATTTTATAATTTTTAAGGTTAGCAATTTTTATTGTTTTCTTTTAGCTTCTACCCATACATTATACATACGAGTACTTGGCGCAAATGGATTTACCCCTGCAGTTCCGTTCGGAAACATTGATTTTGGCAACTCTACAACGATGCTCAATACATTTGATCCGGCAAAGGTGTCTACTCCAGGATTATCAAAACCCGATGCAGTTCCAGCAAGTACTGCATTGTATTTGTTAAAGTCAAAAAAGAAAGGATCTTCGCGAGGTCCTGCAAAAAACTTCATACCGTTCTTTTCTGCTATCTGAACATCATCTTTCGTGGAAATTTTTACACTATTAGGAGCCAAAGTGGCTATAGTGCTCTGTAAGCCTGTCATGGCTGGAACAGAAGGGCCAAAGAAGTACATAGAGTCGCCACGCTTTATGGCCTGAATCACCAAATCTTCCTTAAGATCATTGTTGTAATCAATGTTGAATTCCACCAAAACGGTTTCATCAAAAGTAGCTTGGTCTGTAGGAGTACCAGGAGATAAAAGTCCTTGCACATTTGCTGCAAACACAAAATTGTTGTTGTTCTCACCTTGAAAGGCATAAAAATCTGTAATATCTGCTGTTGTACCTGCAACAGCCGGCGCGTCAATATGATCCGCCGATATTAAAAATACCGATAGTGCTGCTATTCCCAGTCCACCGATTAATGTAAAAAGTTTTGAATTTTTCATCTTTTTTGTTGGTTTTTATTAATTATTTTTACTCGTTCGCTATACTTACGCTTAAATGCAAGTGCATGGTTTTCTCAAATAAGTTAATCTTTTGTTAACGTAGCGAACTCAAGGTTTTTCAACGCCCTAAAATAATAATAATTAATTCAATGAACCCTTCCGCACCCGATTGGATTTTAAAATTTCTAAATCTTTTTGAAAAGAATGAGCTTATAGGAAACTATAATAATGAACACGATTTTTATAAAGCATTGAAACAAACCGGTTTTATTTATGGAGTCTCTGTTTCCGCTCTGCCCAAAAAATCTCTTGGAACTTTAAAGCATACCAAGGAGGAGCTTACCAAAATAAACCTTTTCCACGCACTCCTCTTTCAGTTTTTTCAGGAAAACAAAACTAGTAGCAATGAAGATGCTATCAATAATATACTTTCTTTTTACCAACAACTTGAAAAAGGGAAAACTGGTTTCTTTCATAAATTCTCACTTTCCCAGAGTCCGTCGAATACCTTAGAACATATTCTTTCTGCGCGTTTGCAGGTAGCTAACTCACTCTTTAAAAGAAACTCCATTTCTTTACTAACCTATTCCCTGCTCTACTTAGATGTATTGGCGTATAAGAAATGGCAAAAAGATTGTGATTCGGCAAAAAAGTATTACCGACAGCAGGAAGCTATAGCCCTCACGGCCTGTTTTTACACTTTGAAATCGAAAAAGAAAAAGTCAAAGTACGACAAGCTTTTAATTGAACTTTTTGAAACCTCTTCAGAATATATAATTGACGAAAAAGAAGGTAGCTTTGCCACTTTTTTGGAAAGTCTAAACTATCTGGACAATGATAAAGATTCCTTGGAAAGAAAATATATACTGGATCTATGCTCGCTAACCGTTTGGGAGGATTTGAAATTAGATAATACCGAACAGCAATTTTTGCAGCAATTATTGGTAACATTAAATCTTTCGGAAAAAGAATTGGAAGATAGCCTTTCTGCACTCGATTATTTTTCAAAAAAGTATACAGAGAAAATTCTTCTCTTTGAATATTCACATCCAGTCAAACAGTTTTATAAGCAATCTTCATCTACAGTAAAGCTTTTGATCATTCGCAATAAAGACCGTTTGGCACGTGAGCTAGAGGAAAGTGGTGAATTGATGGTTCTTTTGGGGCAATCTACATTACGCGATCTTTCCGCTGAAGAAAAAACAAAAGTGAAGGAACAATTACTTGATGTGTGTAAAAGCATCCCATCATTAACTATTTTTCTTCTTCCAGGGGGTGGTGTTCTGTTGCCGTTATTAGTAAAATTTATCCCGAAACTTTTGCCTTCTTCATTTCAGGAAAATAGAATTCAAATTGACAAAAAGAAAAAATAGCTTTATTCCAACCAAAGCTTAAAATCCTTCACGCGCTCCCGAGCAACGATTACATCTTGATCTTTATAGCTGTTCAATTTTAACTGAAGTCGCGAATTGGTATAAGAAATTATATCTTTTATAGAATTTATATTAATATAGAATTTTCGGCTGATTCTAAAAAAGGTTTCTGGCGAAAGTTCCTGCTCCAACTGCTCCAAAGTTGTTTCCAATAGATAATCGCGGCCATCTGCTGTGTATGCATATGTTCCTTTGTTTTCAGAATAAAAACATTCAATTTCATCTACAGCAATCATTTTTATATGCTGTCCAATTTTTGTGGTAAAACGTTTTTTATACTCGCGCTCTACAGGGTTTACAAGCAGTTTTTTTATATCCTCAAAATTGAATTGTACATTTTGGACTGCCGGTTTAAATGCTTTATACTTTTTAACAGCAGCTTGCAATTCTTCTTCGTCAATAGGCTTCAGTAGATAATCTATACTGTTCAATTTGAAGGCCTGCAAAGCATATTCATCAAAAGCAGTTGTGAAAATGATAGCGCTGTTCACTTCAACAGTATCAAAAATTTCAAATGAAAGTCCATCACTTAGCTGAATGTCAAGAAAAATAAGATCTGGGTGCGGATTGCTTTGGAACCAATTTACCGCTTCTTCAACACTGTGCAGCATTTGGCTTACGTTTACATCCTGCTTTTCAAGCATACGTTGCAAATAGCGAGCAGATGGTTTTTCGTCTTCAATAATTAATGCGTTCATTCGTAGTTGATGGTTGATGGTTGATGGTTGATGGTTGATGGTTGATGGTTGATGGTTGATGGTTGATGGTTGATCTAAATTACTTTTAAATATTATTTTTCACATTTTAAAATTGATCTTCATCCAAAAATTGTTTAATTTTTTTTTCTTCCCAGCGTTTAAAAATATTGTTTTCAATATTCATTACGTAAAAAACATAAAGCGCGTGCGACACCAAGCCGATACCCCAGAAGAAGGCTGTAACATAATTACTCCAATGGTCAAAATCAATTTTTTCAGAATTAAAAACATTTGCTGAAACAAGAATTATTCCAGTGTTCACAAGAATATATACTGCCAAGTGGCTGTAAAAAGCTTTAAGTGTTTCCACTTTTTTCTTTGCTTTTAAATAAGCAAGACTTTTTTGGGTTTCCATTTTAGTTCTTTTTAATTCTTATCAATATTTTTTTTATTTGTCGATTTCCCCCAGTTTTTAATAAAGGTAAAATTATATTGAAATATCCTTGTAGCGTGAAAGAACAAACCTATTCGCTAAAAAATAAAAAAAATGAGTATGTTCTCTGTTAATTCCAATGGCTTTTATTTCGTTTTTCCTCTTCCTCCATAAACTGCTTCATCTTTCTTTCTTCCCAGTCTTTTCCAATAAAAGGTGTCCATTGAAATACTTTTATTGCTTGAAAGAAAATGCCTATTCCCCATCCAAACGCTGCCCATAAAAACCAGGGATGACGAAGTTCATTCACATAATAATTCAGTCCTGCCAGTGCGGCAATAAAGATGACATAAAATATCAAACTGCTGTAGAATTTCTTTATTTCTGCAACGCGACGTTTTGCTTTAAAATATTTGCTGTCTTTATCGTTAGGTTCCATAATTAAGTTATTTTAAAATTATAGTATAAAATTAATGATGTGAAAGACGAATATAAAATTGAAACTTCCGAACCGTTCATATAAGTGGATGAACTGTAATTAGTCGTCTTTATCCATCAATTCCCTTATTTTACGCTCCTCCCAGTTTTTTCCAAAGAGTGGATTGTAGTTGAAAGTTTCCACAGCATGCCCCATAACGCCAATACCCCAGCCTACAATAGGGAAAAGTGCCCACGGAAAACCAGCATTTGAAATATAATTTAAATAGATAAAAACTGGTGCAAAAAGTATATAAATCAATAAGTGAATATAAAATCCCTTCAGCTTCTCAACTCTTTTTTTGGCAAGCTTGTATTTTTTTTCTGAAATAAATGTATCCGGTGTATTCATTATTTGAATATTTTCTCCCAAAATAGGAATCGCAATACTGAATTCTTTTGCGTTCTCATTAATAATTACAGGACGCTTTGTTAAAAGCGAATACCTATCGCGAATGTTTCGTAACCCGACTCCTGTGCTTTCTTTTAAAACCTGTTTTGGCTGACTATTATTTGTCACAACTAAGTTTCCGTTTTCTTCAGAAATAGTTATATAAAGTTTTTTGGAAGGCATTACCTGATTGTGTTTTACAGCATTTTCCAATAAAAGCTGAAGCGACAATGGAACTACCTTTGCCTGTGGGTTCTCCAATTTTGAAGGCTTTGTGAAAACAATGCTATCCTCAAAACGTACCGCTAAAAGTGACATATAGAGTTCAGCAAATTTCAATTCCTCTTCCAACGTAACCAATTCCTTGCTTTTTTGTTCCAAAACATATCGGTACACTTTGGAAAGCGATGTTGTAAAACGCGTTGCAGCCTCTGGACTTTCTTCAATCAAACTGGTGAGCACATTCAAACTGTTGAAGAGAAAGTGTGGATCCAGCTGGTTTTTCAGCGCATCAAATTTTGCAGATGCCGTGCCAGCAATTATTTTTTGTTCGGTTACAATGGTTTGCTGTTTATTTCGGTAATAATAAAAAGCATAGAAAATAGTGGTAACTACTGCAGAAATTATAAACGATATGTAATAATATTCAATCTTTTCAGAAAATATAAATTCTGAAAAATTTCTTCCTTCAATTATTACTTCCGTAATTATGCGAATAAAAAAGAGCCCCAAAAGCGTGACCAAAATTCCACCTAAAAGTCCTTTTAAAAGATTTCGCGTCTTAAAAACCTGGTTTGGAAATTGTTTCAGTAAAAACCCAAAATAGTGAGCGTTTACCATATAAAGGACAACCGAATACAGTTGATTATAAAGAAATGTTATAAGAATTTCCTTGCTATTGGCAAATTCATATCCGTTGATATACTGAATTAACCCCAATATTATAAATACAAGGGTTCCAACAAAAAATGCCTTACCAAATTCTTTTAAAATACGCATTGAAATAACATTATGTAAACCACGAATTCACGAATAATATTTAAAAAGTAATCGTGGATTCGTGATTGAAGGTTTTATTTACAGCTTTCCGCCTGAATTTGTTTCGCGCGCTCTTCGCCATAAGCTGGGTAAAATTCACCTGCAGGTTTAAAGGTAGCAAAAAGATCTATGGCTCGTTGTATGTCTTTGCAATAGGGCTCAATGGATTGTCCAAAATATTTTGCGCCGCCCATATCCCATTCTGCCTTTGCCAAAATGATCCGCGGATTATCGGGTGCTAGTGCCAAGGCTTTGTTGTAAAGTTCTGATGCTTTAGGGGAATAGGTCATCCCGTATTGCTGTCCGTCAAAAACTATCCAAGCTGTATATAACTGTGCTTGCAAAACCAGTAAATCCGGATTGTCTTTGGAAATAGCAGTGGCATCATTAATGAAATTCTGTGCTTTGTCTAATTGTGATTTTAGTTTTGCTGGATCTTTTTCTGTGAAACTGTTGATTACATTTATTTGGGCAACATAATATGGTGGCAGCCAATTATCGGGTTCTGCAGTTGCAATTCTTTCAAAAACGTTTGCAGCATCCCAAGATTTATCTTCCTGCCACAATTGAAAAGCCTTATTCATTCCTTGCTGATATTTTGTAGGTGTCGCATTCGCAGTTCCAGTTGTTTCGGTTTGGGCTTGCATTACCAAAGCTGTAAAAAACAGCGTTAAATAAGTGATTATGTTTTGCATGGTAGTTTTTTTAATTGGTTATTAATGAATTCAAATTTCCTTAAAAATCAGCCTTCTCAAAAATAGGAAATACCCAATTGTTGAATTTAATGACTGAACTGTAATTATTATAAATTATCAAGTTGGTTATCCTTTTTATCATCGCTAATGGTCCAAAAGAATCCAACAAAAAAGAACTGATCAGCTGCTGGTCTTAATTCTCTCCTTGCAAAATTTCCATTAGAATCTGGTGTATTTGCATATTGATATCCATTCACATTTTTAAAGGCGAAAGCATTGTTTATTGAAAAATAGAGAATCTTTTGTTGTGATAGTAAGTACGCCCAATTTAAACTCACACTGTTATATCCTTTTGTTTTTTTCTGAAGAAACCCTGGTTCATTTAAATCTGTATACGTTCTTCCACTTCCGTATTGATAGCTGAAGCCAATCTGGCTTTTCCAATCGTTTATCCAGTATTTTGCCACAACCGAAAGATTGTGAGTGTTAGCAAAACTCGGGGTAGCTTCAATCGGAAAATTTTTATATTTCCGCTCCGTATCCAAATAGGAATAACTTACCCAATAATCTATATTCTTAAGGGTTTCATTATCGCGCCAAAATATATCCAATCCTTGCGCATACCCATCACCGCTATTATCAAATATGCTATTCACATCGGGCATTGCTTCATTATAAGTCACTAAATTGCTGTATTGTTTTCTATAAACTTCAGCACGAAAAATTCGGTTATTAGCGGAATATTGATAGTTCATTATATAATGTTGTGTGTGCTGTGCTTCCAAATCATTCGTGAATTTCAACACTTCATTTTCCGGTTGTTGAAAGAAATCGCCGTAAGCCAAAGAAAGCTGACTGTTCTTCCCAGTTTTATAGGCAAAAGAAGCTCTGGGCGAAACCGTAAACTCTTTAAACATCTCGCTGTATTCTCCACGAACACCCAACTTTAAAGCAAGCTTTCTAGAAAAGATGATATCAGCTTCAGTAAAGGCTGCTGAAATATTATTATTGAAACCAAGCTTCGCCGCAAAATTGGGTTCGTCATAATTTTCATTAAAATCAGTCACGAATTGTTCTGCACCAAAATTCAGTTTAAATCGGTTGCTGAAACGTTTTTTCAACTTCAACTTAAAATGTGCTGAATTTTCCACATCTTTAATATCCGATTCATCAATACCTACTTTTGTGTTTCCGTAAGTATAACTTCCACCTGCAAAAATGGTCCAATCGTTTTTTAGCATTTCACTAAAACTTGCGTTGGTATAAAAATTTTGATTGTTCAATTTAAAACGAACTCCTTCGGGCTGGTTAACATCCTCCTGCGTAAGTGCAAAGTTGGAAGTATCAAAAGCTCCATAAACTTTCAACAGCCCATCCCCAATTTTCTGTCGGAAAACCGCTTCACCCGAAGCTGTTTCAAAAGGCTTTTGCCAATCATTTCTATCGGGAAGGATTGCAATGTATGGCGCAAGGTTTATATAAGAAGCATTTAAACTCAACGAACTTTTTTCCCACTTTTCAGTATGCCCTAAGCCGCCACCAACGCTCATAATCGCAATATCGGTCTTTTCCTGTGTGGGTTCATCAATTGTATTCAACAGTAAAACAGAGGAAAGCGCTTGCCCATATTCTGCTGAATACCCTCCAGTTGAAAAAGTAATTCCGTCAAAAAGAAACGGACTGTATCTTCCTCGAGTAGGAATGTTATCGGTTGTTGGACTATAGGGGGTGAAAACACGAATGCCGTCAATAAAAATTTGGGTTTCACCAGCATCACCACCACGAACAAAAAGACGACCATCCTCGGCAACAGTAGTGGTTCCAGGTAGTGTTTGCAGCGCACCAACAAAATCGCCCAATGCGCTTGCGGTTGTCACAATATCCAAAGGTTTTAAAACTGAAATCTTGCTATTGTCACCCGCAGAAAATGAGCCTGCAGAAATAGTTACAGTTTCCAGAGAATTAACATCGTCTCGAAGAACAATTTTTAGGTTTTTCATTTTCGAAACGTCATCGGTCAGTTTAAAAGCTTCGAAGGAAACATAGGAAATAGTTAAGGTTTGAGTACCTGTTTCAGAAGTTTCAAAGGAAAATTTTCCATTGTCGTCAGAAGAAGCTCCGTCATAAGAGCCTTCTATATATACATTCGCGCCAATAATAGGCGTTCCGCTATTATCTGTAACTATACCTTCTATTATGTTTTGACCAAAAATGATGAAAGGAGAAAAAAGAGTAAAAAAAGTAATGACTGAAATTTTCATGGATTGGTTGGTTTTTATTTTCAGTTCAAAGTTTAAATATTGGTCCATCTTTTCAGAAAAAAAGAAACTGAATTGTAAAAATGGATTACCCAATTGTAATATTTCATTTTTTAATAGAATTTACACCCATAACTCACTCAACATATTCCAGAATATCTCCGGGCTGACACTCCAATACTTCGCAAATGGCTTCCAGTGTGCTAAAGCGAACTGCTTTTGCTTTTCCAGTTTTTAAAATGGAAAGGTTGGAAAGCGTTAATCCCACTTTTTCCGAAAGCTCATTTAATGACATTTTCCGTTTTGCCATCATTACGTCTAAGTTTACAACTATTGGCATAATTAGATTGTTAGTTCGTTCTCGCTTTGTATCTCTACTCCTCTTTTGAAAACCAAAGCCAGAATATAAATAATACCCGCAAAAAACATGAATTCCTGCGCTCCCCAATCAATTTGAGACATTTCTGCTACTTTTTTTACAATACGCTCGGTATATTGATTGGCAATTAAAGCAACAATGCTAATACTTAATGCGAAATGGCTGATTTTAGAAATCAAATCTGCAACATTTGTGTTGAATGGATTTTTCAAATCGAATTTCATAAAAAGCTTGACCGCGAGATAGGCTATATAAGCTTTCATACCAGTCAATACTACTAAAAAACTGAGAATGCCTATATAATGGTTTAAATAAATTGGCTCTAAATCAAAAAAATGGGCTCCTAGATAAAGGACTTCGGAAGCTTCTGGATTAACGAATAGACACATAAAAAAAGACACGAGCAAAGCTCCAGTTTTAATACATAAACCAATGAATACTATCCAGAATATAATATTCATTATTTTCATTATAACATTTGTTTTCATATTAGTTAATTTAGAAATATAAAACGAATATAGATAATTATTTATTGATAAACAATAAATATATTTTGCTTTTCAGTAAATATTTTCTAAAGCATCAAATTATATCGGTCTTGATGAAAATTCAATATTATTTTTTCCTGAAGTAAAAAATGGAAAAATTGTATCTTCGGAAGAAAACGAATAGCATGACCGATTCAGAAAAAGTAGATGCTTTTATTGCTGAGCAAACCAAGTGGAAAGAAAAACTACAACAGCTTCGCGCTGTTTTTCAAAAAACAGAACTAAAAGAAGAAGTTAAATGGGGCAAACCCACCTACACATTAGACGGTAAAATGGTTGCAGCAATGGCAGATTTCAAAAACCATATGGCACTTTGGTTCCATCAAGGGGTATTTTTGAAAGACAGACACAAAAAACTAATAAATGCACAAGAAGGGGTAACAAAAGCATTGCGCCAATGGCGATTTGAGGAAGAAGATGAAATTGATTCCAATCTTGTTTTGGAGTATATTAAAGAAGCCATTGCAAATGCCGCTGCTGGTAAAGAATTAAAAAAAGTACCAAAAAAAGAAGTCGCGATTCCAAAAATTCTCAAAAATGCCCTTGCAAAAGACAAAGAATTGCAGAAAAAATTTAACGGCTTAACGCCAGGAAGACAACGTGAATATGCAGAGTACATTGGTGAAGCAAAACGTGAAGCTACCGAACAAAATCGACTCGAAAAATGTATGGAAATGATAAAACAAGGCGTTGGACTTAATGATAAATACAAAAACTGTTAATGCACCGATAAAAAATCTAAACTCAGCTATTAATAAATTTAAAAATTTTATACCATGAAAACAGACAAATACACCAAAATAATCTTAACCATTATTGCAATTTGTTTAACCATAAACATAATAAAGGATTTTGAATTTATTCCTTCTGCATATGCAAATGAAACAGAAAAAATTTCAGAAGTACCCGTTGGATATAAACTCGTACCGATGAACGAGGTTATGGATGTTCGTTTGGTGGACATCAATACTTATGATGAATTGAATGTAAACCTAAAAAGTGTTGATACTTATGACGAAGTGAAGGTGAATATCAAAAAAATTGAAACCACAGACGAACTGGATGTAAATCTTGATGAAATTGGTGGGGGTTGGGTTTCAAATGGAGGGCCAATTCCAGTAAAGGTTCAATAAATTGTAGGTTGCAGGTTAATTTTAAAAAAAATCTTAATAACTAATAACAATTAACTTTTAACTTTTTTTAAATGGACGAATAATCAATCGTGCAGCGCGATCATAGTTTATATAACTATACGTCCAATTGAAAAAAGTTACAACTCTGTTTCTAAAACCTACCAAGAACCAAAGGTGGACAAACATCCATAAAAACCAAGCGATTGCCCCGCCAAAGTGCAATTTACCAATATCAACCACGGCTTTGTTTCTACCAACGGTAGCCATAGTACCTTTATCAAAATATTTAAAAGGTTCCATGGGAGCACCTTTTAACATTTTTCTAAAATTTTTCCCCAAGTGTTTTCCCTGCTGAATTGCTGGTTGCGCTACTTGTGGGTGCCCTTTAGGGTATTCCTCATTTTCCATAAGCGCAATGTCTCCCAAAGCGTATATATTTTCAAAGCCCTTAACTTTGTTGAATTCATCAACCTTGTAACGATTGGCTTTTTCTACCAACGCATCACCACTTATGCCTTTTATGGGCGCACCAGTGACGCCAGCAGCCCAAATGAATGTAGCGGTTTCAAACTTTTTACCGTCTTTGGTAGTAACCGTTTTTCCGTCATAATCACTTATAAATGTCTCAAGATGAACTTGAACGCCTAGATTTTCAAGGAATTTCTGAGCTTTTTTAGAAACCGTTTCGCTCATTGGAGGCAATACTCTGTCCAACCCCTCAATTAGGTGGACGTTCATTTCTTCTTCATCGAGTTCGGGATAATCATTTTCAAGAATACCTTTTCTAAATTCTGCCAAAGCTCCGGCTAGCTCCACTCCTGTAGGCCCAGCACCAGCAATAACAAAATTGAGCAACCGCTTTCTTTCCGCTCCGTCAACAGTAATATCCGCCATTTCAATATTTTGAAGCATCAAACTTCGTATGTTCAGTGCCTGTGGCACGGTCTTCATCGGCATGCTATTCTCTGCAATGCTCTCATTTCCAAAGAAATTGGTTCTTGTACCCGTAGCAATTATCAAATAATCATATTTCAAACTTCCGATGGAGGTTGAAATGGTATTGTTATCAGGATTGACATTTTCAACCTCAGCCATTCTGAAATGGAAATCCATATTCTTTCGAAAAATCTTTCGAAGTGGATATGCAATGGAATCCGGTTCCAAGCCAGCAGTGGAAACTTGATATAATAATGGTTGAAAAGTGTGGTAATTATGCCTGTCAAAAAGAACAATCTGTACTTTCTCTTTTTGAAGCTTCTTTATGAAGGAAATACCAGCAAATCCGCCACCTATTATAACAATTCGCGGCACACTGTTTTCGGGAATATTCATCTTTTTTTTACAAGTTATAAAAATACAATTTGTTCATCGAGTTATCTTATTTTTTAAGATTTTTGTAACAAAGCAATTTCTAAGAACACTAATTAGAAAGACAACACAGAACCATTGAACAAAGAACTTGAACATAGTTTTGTTACCCAACTGGAGGAGAACCAAAACATTGTACACAAAATCTGTAGGTTATACACTAATGACAGTGACGCTCACAACGATCTGTTTCAGGAAATAACCATTCAGCTTTGGCGTGCATACCCTAAATTTAGGGGTGATTCCAAGTTTAGCACATGGATGTACCGAGTGGCTCTGAATACAGCAATAACACTTTATAGAAAATCAAAACGCAGTATAAAGACTCAAGATTTTGAAGGGGTTAGTTTTAAGATTTCTTCAGAACCTTATGATGATACAACTGAGCAACAGCTGAAATTGATGTACACTGCCGTAAAAGATTTAAATGATATTGACAAAGCACTTGTTTTTCTGTATTTGGAAGACAAAAACTATAAAGAGATTTCTGAAACTTTAGGTATTACTGAAGTAAACGCACGCGTAAAAATGAACAGGATAAAGGAAAAATTACGAACTATTTTAAATCCGTAACCCACTATGGATGAACTGGAATTATTAAAAAAACAATGGCAAGCACAGGAGCAAGAGCTACCCCATTTGTCTTATAGCGACATCTATAAAATGCTGTTGAAAAAATCTTCTTCCATCGTGAAGTGGATCTTTTTTATAAGTATTGTCGAAATTATTTTTTGGACAGGGCTTTCGTTATGTGTACCAGAATCGAGCACCAAATTTAGTGATGACATTGGTTTGCACAATATTCTGATAGCAGTTAATTTGATAAACTATGTAGTTTTTGGATTTTTTATTTTTCTTTTTTACAGAAACTATCGGAAAATTTCATCTACTGATTCCATTAAACAATTGATGCGAAATATTTTACTTACACGAAAAACCGTCAAGTATTTTGTGATTTATAACATATCAGCCTCAGTTTTGTTGATAATAGGAATCAATTTTTATTATTATTTAAACCAAGATATTGTCTTTAGGTTTATGGCAGAAGATTATGGCATCGCAAACATTTCCCAGGAACGTTTTATGAAAATATTCTTCGCCATTCAAATCCTTTTTGGAATCGTTATGATTGGTTTTATTATGCTTTTTTACAGGCTTGTATATGGAATTTTATTGCGAAGGCTTAGCAATAACTATAAGGAGTTGGAGAAGATAGAAGTCTAGAAAAGTAGTATTTACTTTCGCGACTTATAGCTTAAGCTCTGCTGTTATTAATTCTGAAAACATTTTAATAACGCCATTGCCGTTCTTTGTTCAGTTCTTCTTCACTTTGAATTGCCGAAGTGGGAATTACCTTTAGAAAAGAAGGATGTTGCTCAATTGCATATTCCAACTTTTCAACAATTTCATCCATGGTGTCATTTTCATAATCAATATCCAATGGTGGTTTTATTTCCATAGATTGAAGAATACCACGCTTTTTTATACGTATTCCCTTTTTATCAAAAGATCTTCTAAATCCATCAATAACAATAGGAACAACAACTGGTTTGTTCTTTTTAATTATGTGTGCCGTTCCTCTTCGAATGGGTCTCCAGGGCTTGGTGGTCCCCTGTGGAAAAGTAATTACCCAACCATCATCCAAAGCTTTGGTGATGTTACTCACATCGCTCATCTTTACCTGTTTATTCACCTCTTTACCTTTTTCACGCCAAGTACGCTCAATACTTATGGAGCCAGCGTAGGCAAGAATTTTAGGCAGTAAACCGGCTTTCATGGTTTCCTTTGCTGCCACAAAATAGATATTGAGCTTGGGCCGCCATAAATAACCAACATTTTTTATACTGTCATCCCTCCCGCTCAGACTGGCGTTAAAAACATGGAGCATTGCAGCAACATCTGCAAAATATGTTTGGTGATTACTTACAAAAAGTACATTTTTTTCGGGAAGTGATTTTAAAATCTCACTCCCATGAATTTGCAAATCGTTAAAACCCTTAAAGCGTCTATGGGTTAAAAGCCCTGCTATTCGTATTAACCAGAGTTTTAAAAAAATTATATGTCCGAAAGGGTTTTTCTTGAAGAGACTCATTTTCAGCGGTCAGTATTCAGTGGTCAGTATTCAGTTGCAGTAACCAGTTGCCTTAGGCAGTATTGGTTTTCATTAATCATTATTCATTCTTGACAAATATACTAAAATAAGCCATTACAGTACCATTTTAAGCAATTCACGCACTTCGTTGAGCATCATTGCAGTAGCACCCCAAACTATGTGCCCGTTCAGGTTGAAAGCTGGTACTTCAATGCTCGTGGCGTATGATGTGGAAAGCGTTTGCCTAACAATATTTGAATCATTCATAAAATCCTGCAATGCAACTTCTATTAGTGCCTCTACTTCTTCTTCCTGAGGAACAAATTTTGGTGCTTCCGTGGTTATTCCTAAGAATGGTTGTACAAAAAAATTACTCGGCGGAATATAAACTTCAGTAAGCTTTTTTAAAACCGAAATAGTTTCACGCAAAACACCAACCTCTTCTTCCGTTTCCCGAAGGGCAGCATCTTGAATTGAATCATCTTCTACTTCCAATTTTCCGCCGGGAAAACCAACTTGTGCCGAATGAACACCTTTGTATGTTTTCCTAAGAATCAAAATTAGCTTTGTTTCAAAATTTTCCGAAGGATAAAATAGCGACATTACACCGGCCCGTTTTGCAGTATCTTTTGCAATAGCATTTCTTTTTAATTCCTCCAAACGTTCCATTGGCGCCATTTTAAATTGAACTGCTTCGCCCGGAAGTTCCATTTTTGTTACTTTTACAATCCGTTTTTCAAAATCGCGAAAATCCATTTATGAAAAAATTATTTATTTATTGCTTTGGAATTGTTCTTTTCTTTGGTAGCTGTGAAGATAAGAAAAAGGCTTCCGAAACCGAATCAGATTCTAAAACTTTAGTAGAAATTAAAACTGAAACCAAAAAAGAAGAAGCAGTTGAAACCGATAAGAAAGACACGGCCGATTATCCCGAAATTACCAATGAAAATTTGGTTGCTTTTTTAACCGAATACGGCAAAAAAAATCTTGAAACCAAAGTTTTGATAAGCACCCGCTTTGGAGATATTGAAATAGAACTTTATAAAGACACTCCGCTTCACCGCGCCAATTTCATCTATTTAGTGAAGCAGCATTATTTTGATGAAACATTTTTCCATCGAGTGGTTCCAAATTTTATAATTCAGGCTGGCAATAGCGATTTGGTTTCAACGCAAAAGAAACGTGCTGCTTTGGGAAAGGAATATTTACTTCCTGCCGAAATAATTCCGGGTCGTGTGCACGAATACGGAACGGTTTCCGGAGCAAAGGAATATCGTGAAAACCCAGATAACAGAACTGCGCCATATGAGTTTTTTATCTTCCTCGGCCCAAAATCCTCAACAACACATTTAAATGGGAAATACACCATCTTCGGAAAAGTTACAAAAGGAATGGACGTTGTTGAAAAAATCTCAAAAGTGGAAGCCGACGACGGCGATTGGCCTTTGAATAATATTTATATTACTGCGAAGGTTTTAGAGTAAGTTAATTCTCCATTTCCTCATTTGTATAAATACTTGGCAGAGACAATTTAAAATAAACTGCCATCAACCTAATAATAATAACAACAGAACCCGAAATAATCACTATAAAATCTTCAGGAATTCGGGAAAAGTGCAATAAGAAATATGTTGAAGCACCCAAAATGCAGGCTGTGGCATAAATTTCCTTTCTGAAAATAATAGGGATTTCATTACAAAGAATATCGCGAAGCACACCGCCAAAACAGGCCGTAATTGTTCCTAAAGCAATGCAAATGGTAGGGTGAAAACCAGCCGCAATCCCTTTCTCTACACCAACAATAGTATAAAGCGCAATTCCAATAGTATCAAACAAAAATAGTGATCGACGAATATAACCAAGTCGCTTTCTAAAAATGACTGCAAAAATGGTTGAACCAAAAATAACGTATATAAAAGTGAGGTTGCGCATCCAAGATACAGGAGCATCAATTAGAATATCTCTTAAAGTTCCGCCACCCACGGCCGCAACAAAAGCAATTATCAAAATTCCAAAAGGATCCAATCGTTTGTTGAGCGCCGTAAGTACTCCCGAAATGGCAAATGCAACGGTTCCAAATATGTCAATTAAAAGTATCAGTTTCACATGTTTTGTGTATAGTAGTTATAATCCTTTATCACTTTGTCGATAAACATAATAGGGGTTTCTTCCAGTTTTACTTCCATAACAGACGAAATACGGTTTGCAAGTTTCAAAATTACATTGTGATTCCCGTTATAGCGCGCTTCTGTAAAAACATTCTTTATAGTCTGTATTTCTGAATCGCTAAAAACAGTAACCTGCGGATAACTGGGTTCATAATTTTCGGGAATATCCATTAAAATAGTCTGCGAGAAATTAACTGTCTGCTTTTCAGTTATCACAGTAGTTGAAGCAGCAATATCTCCAATTCGTTGGCCTTTTCCGTTAAATAAAATGGTAACTAGCGCTAAACCACCGCTAGTTGCTGTAATATCAATAATTCGCAACAACCACCGCAATAAATAATTTGAAAACGCGGGTTTAGAACCATCTGTTTTAACAACCCTTAGTTTCATTAAAGCTTTGCCAGGACTTCTTCCGTTCCAAAGTGTTTCCCATAAAAGATGATATAAAAAAAGAGGAAGACCAATCGTCAAACCCACAATCATATAATAATCATCAGATAAATTTACATTTGCAAATAGCATAATTACTAAAAAAATGTAAAACCCCATGATTAGACCGTCAAGCAGATAGGCAACAATACGCTCTCCCACTCCTGCTACATTTTGTAAAATGTTTACATTTTGGGCGGTTTCTATTTGAAAATTATCCATTAAATCTGTTTCTTTGAGCAAAAGTACTGCACAATATGCGCGAAGCCGCTTTTGCGAAGCAAAATAAAGATAAATGGTTAAAATTTGAAAATGTTCTTCGGAATAATGTTCAAATGAATCCTGATGAACTGAGCGCACTTTATATTGAAGTAACCGATCATTTAAGCTACGCCCGCACTTTCTATCCTAACAGCAATACGCTAAGCTATTTAAATGGGCTTTCCGTTTTGGCGCATCAAAAAATTTATAAAACCAAACGCGAATCACGAACAAGATTTATCACTTTTTACACAAAGGAGTTTCCTAGATTCTTTTCACAATACCATAAACAGTTGCTCATTGCGTTTGTTGTATTTGCTCTTTTTTCGATAGTTGGTGCATATTCAGCTGCAACAGATGGCAATTTTGTTAGGCTCATTTTGGGCGATGGTTATGTAAATATGACTATGGCAAACATTGAAAAAGGCGATCCAATGGCTGTTTATAAAGAAATGGGAGCGCTAAATATGTTTTTGGGCATAACGATAAACAATATAACCGTAGCGCTTTATGCGTTTGTCTACGGACTTTTTTTAAGCCTTGGAACTATATTTATCATTATGCGAAACGCTATAATGCTTGGTTCTTTTCAGTATTTTTTTTACGAAAAAGGATTACTTTGGGAATCTACCAGAACCATTTGGATTCACGGAACCATTGAAATTTCAGTAATTATAATAGCTGCTTGTGCAGGTCTTGTTCTTGGCAACAGTATCTTGTTTCCCGGAACTTATTCAAGACTGCAATCTTTTATGCGTGGCGCAAAAGATGGGTTAAAAATTATGTTAAGCACCATCCCATTTTTCATCATTGCAGGATTCCTTGAAGGTTTTGTAACTCGCCATACTGAAATGCCAGATTGGCTAGCACTACTTATTATAGGAAGTTCCCTCTTTCTAATTATATATTATTATGTTTTATATCCTTTGAAGTTAAAAAAGAAGGCATTTAATATAGAATACTAAAAATAGAACCTAACAATCATGAACGAAACAATAAATTTTAAAAAACAGCGCGAACTCGGAAGTATTTTGACCGATATCTTCAAATTTATCCGGTTAAACTGGAAATCTCTTTTTGGAATGATATTTAAAATTGCTGGACCTGCACTTTTAATTATGCTTGGAGCCTATGTTTTCTATATGCAATCTATCGTGGGTGGTTTTGGAATGCTAGAAAGTGTTGGTTCACTATCTCAGTTTTCAGCTACTATGATTTTATCTTTTTTAGTTTTAATGTTAGCTGGAGTAGTTTATTATGCATTGCTAAACGGCGTAGTACTTCATTATATAAAGTCCTATGTGAAAAACAATGGTGTTGCACTAAAAGATGAAGTTTCTGAAGGCGTTAAAAATGATTTTTGGAAACTGATTGGTACAAGCTTTTTAGTAGGTATTATCGTAGGGGTTGGAACCATGTTCTGTGTTATTCCTGGGATTTATCTGGGCGTAGTTCTATCAGTTGCCTATGCCGTAGTGGTTTTTGAAGGAAAAGAAGTGTCAGACACAATCAGTCATTGTTTCAATATTATTAAAAATGAATGGTGGATTACCTTTGCTACATTTTTAGTAGTTTTTATACTGTATTACATTATAATGATCGTATTTCAGGTACCACAATACATTTATTTTTTCATCAAAACACTTACGGGAAGTCAAGAAATATCAGCAGATCCAACATCAATGTTTGACTGGGTTTACATTACTCTGACTACAATCGGTATGGTTTTTCAATATCTGCTCTATTCTATTATCGTTATCTGTTCTGCTTTTGTGTACTTTAACTTAAATGAAAAAAAACACTTTACAGGCACAATGGAAACCATAGAATCTATCGGGAAACAACAAGATTAGTATGCAGAAATGGGGGTTGCTTTTTTTCTTTTTGTTCATTGCCAGCATTGGTCAATCCAAACTGTTAGCGCAGGATTCTATTGCCAAGCAAGAAGAAAAGGAGATTATATATGATACGTCTGAAAACTTAAACCCACCTGTTTTCAGTAAAGAAATCATTGACGAATATAAAAAAGACAACGCCTTTAATTATACCGAAAAAACCGTTGAGGAAAATTGGTGGTCACAATTTCAAAATTGGCTTTGGGAACTCTGGCTAAAGTTTTGGCATTGGTTGGTTGGCGATTTTGAAGCTGGTGGTTTTATTTCATTTTTGGTACACGTGCTTCCCTATCTAATTCTTTTGGCAATTATTGTTTTTGTTGTTTGGCTTTTTTACAAGCTGAATCCAGGAGCTACATTCTTTAAATCGAAAGAAAAACCCGGGGTTTTCTTTTCCGAAGAAGAAGAGATTATAAAAAGTAAAAACATTCGAAAATTAATTGAAAAGGCATTAGCAAACAAAGATTACAGACTTGCGGTGCGCTATTATTATTTATTGATTCTGAAAAAACTTACAGATGCAGAAATAATTAATTATGAATTTGATAAAACAAACAGCGAATATTTTTCTGAAATAAACTCCGAAAAATTAAATTCTGGCTTCCGGAAAGTCACTACGCTATACGATTATATTTGGTATGGAAGTTTTGCCGTTACCGAAACCGATTATAAAAAAGCCGAGCATACTTTTAATGCTTTGGAAAACCAAATACCAAAAACCATTGACTAAGCTCCAAAAAGTATTCCTCATTGCTTTTCTGCTCGTGCTAGCGGCATTGGTATATATGGAAGCAACAAAACCACAGCCTGTAAATTGGTTTCCAAGCTATAGCAAAGAAGACAAAATTCCGTTAGGAACATATGTGCTTTTCGATTTGCTGAAAAAATCTTTTAACGATAAGCTTACTGAAAAAAATACGCCTCCCTTTGAAGTTTTGCAGGACAGTACTTTAAATGGAACTTATTTTTTTGTAAACAATTCATTGGATTTTGACAAAACAGAACTCGATTCACTTATAAATTGGGCCGAAAAAGGAAATACTGTTTTCATTTCAGCTAATTATTTTAATGATAAACTCCTTGACACTTTAAAACTTGAGACCACTACCGAAGTAAATGTTGAAAAAATAGGCACCGAACCATTGCTTAAGTTGGTTAACGCAAAATTTGATTCACAGAAACCCTTTCATATTAAAAAAGATTTACCCGTTCGTTATTTTTCAAAAATAGATACTGTTTCCCAGACTGTCCTGGGTGTTTCGGGAGCATACATTGATACGCTCCAAATAAAAGAACCACGAATTAATTTTATCAAAATCCCGATGGGAAAAGGACAGTTTTTCCTGCATATGCAACCCGAGATTTTTTCAAATTTCTTTCTTCTTTCCGAAGAAAACGCCCAACTTACCGCACAGGTTTTATCCTATATTAACGACGGAAACACCATATATTGGGACAATTATTACAAGTCTGGAAAACACATAGATATTTCACCTTTGCGCGTGCTCCTAAACAATAAATATTTTAAATGGGCCTATTATTTTGTTTTGATTGGGGTTTTACTATTTGTAATTTTTGAAGGACGAAGAAAGCAACGGAGCATCCCGATCATTCAGCCACTTACAAATAAAACGTATGAGTACACACGGACGATTGCAGGAATGTATCTTGACAAAGGAGAAAACCATTTAATAGCCCAAAAACAAATTGCGCTTTTTATGGAATTCATCCGAACCCGTTTAAGAGTTCCTACGGAAAAAGTTAATGAACGATTTTATAAAACTGTAGCAGAACGCAGTGGAAACACCCAAGAAGACACACTAAAACTGTTTACTTTTATTGAAAAAGTGAGCAGCCAAGGCAACACCACCCAAGAAGAGTTGCTAAAATTATACCAAGAAATTAAAGAATTTAAAAAGAAAATAGATGGAAAACCCTGAAGAAAACAACGACGAGTTACACTTTAACAATCGCATTCCATTGGATGAGCTAAAAACGGCAGTGGACAATATAAAAAAGCAACTTTCAAAAATAATAATTGGACAGGAAGATTTTATTGAGCTGCTTATTGTAAGCCTTTTGGCAAACGGGCACGTTCTAATAGAAGGGGTCCCGGGAATTGCAAAAACCATTACCGCAAAGCTTTTTGCAAAAACATTGAAAACAGATTTCAGTCGTATCCAGTTTACGCCAGATTTAATGCCTAGCGATGTTTTGGGAACTTCGATCCTAAATATGAAAATTTCAGAATTCGAATTCAAAAAAGGACCAATTTTTTCAAATGTAATCCTGATTGATGAGATAAACCGTGCGCCTGCAAAAACACAGGCTGCACTGTTTGAAGTGATGGAAGAAAGACAAATAACCATGGATGGAAAATGCCACGTTATGGAATATCCTTTTATTGTTCTTGCCACTCAAAATCCTGTGGAGCAGGAAGGAACTTATGCGCTTCCAGAAGCACAATTGGATCGTTTTCTTTTCAAAATAAAAGTAGGTTATCCCAGTTTAGAGCAAGAAATAACCATCTTAAAAACTCATCACGACCGCAAACAGGTAGTTCCTGAGAACGAGATTGAAGGCGTACTAACTCCCGAGGCACTAAAAACCTTCCGTGCTCAAGTGCAAGAGGTATTGATTGAAGATAAGATTTTTACATACATCGCACAGCTAGTAGACAAAACCCGAAACCACCCACATCTATTTTTAGGAGGTTCGCCACGTGCATCGCTCGCCATAATGAATGCTTCAAAAGCTTATGCAGCAATCAATGGACGTGATTTTGTAATTCCCGATGACGTGAAGAAAACATTGGCTCCTGTTTTAAGACACAGAATCATTCTTTCGCCAGAACGCGAAATGGAAGGAATGACACCTGAAACTATTATTGACATAATAAGCCAATCTATAGAAATTCCTAGATAAGTGATTAAATTTCTAAAATCCCTTTATTTAACACCACGGTTTTTTTACGTGATGGCAACGCTGTCCGTACTGTTTCTTTTTTCGTATTGGTGGGAATGGCTTTTTGGAATTGTTTGGATTTTGGTTTTAGTGTTTGCTGTTTTCATTTTGGTAGAAATTACAATGGTTTTCAGTAAAAATGGATTAGATGGTGAGCGTATTTTGCCCGAAAAATTCTCTAATAGCGATAACAATCCAGTGTCTGTGCTTCTTATAAATAACTATCCTTTCAAAATTGATGTTGGTATTATTGACGAGTTGCCTGTACAGTTTCAGAAAAGAGATTTTTTCAGAAGCATTTCAATTGCTGGGAAAAATAAAAGCACATTTCAATATGAAGTGCGGCCTGTAGAACGTGGCGAGTATATTTTTGGAAATTTAAATTGTTACGCTTCCGCAACAATTGGGTTGGTGCGTAGAAGGTATACTTTTAATAAAGAACAGCTGGTAAAGGTTTATCCTTCCTTTATTCAAATGAAAAAATATGATTTTTTAGCTATCGATAATAGGCTATCCCATATTGGTTTAAAAAAAATAAGGCGCATTGGCCATACCATGGAGTTTGAACAAATAAAGGAATATGTTGCTGGTGACGATGTACGAACAGTAAACTGGAAAGCCACCGGAAAGCACGCCCAACTCATGGTAAACCAATATCAAGATGAAAAGATGCAGCCGGTTTATTCAATTATTGATACGAGCCGCGTAATGAAAATGCCTTTTAACGGATTGAAATTGCTGGATTATGCTTTAAACAGTGCACTGGCTTTTTCAAACATTGCACTTAAAAAAAATGATAAGGTTGGTTTAGTAGACTTTTCAAACAAACCTGGAAATTTTCTTTCCGCTCAGGCCAAAAAAACTTATTTGAACAATATTTTGGAAGCACTCTACAATATTGACACCAAGTTCTTGGATGCAGATTATGGCGTATTGCAAACTTTGGTAAAAAGAAAAATAACACATCGAAGCCTTTTGATGCTTTATACAAATTTTGAACACATTTCTGCACTGCATCGGCAATTGCCCTATTTGCAGTCAATTGCTAAGAAACATGTTTTGGTCGTTATCTTTTTTGAAAATACCGAATTGAAAACCTTATCCAATTCTGAAGCGAAAAATCTTTCTGAGATTGTAGACCAAACTATAGCGCAGCAATTTGAATTTGACAAAAAACTGATGGTTCGCGAACTTCAGCAGCGTGGTATACAGACCATTTTAACAGCACCCGAAAACCTTACTGTTAACATTATAAATAAGTATCTTGAGATAAAAGCGAGAGGACTTTTATAACACTTCAACATAAAATTTCGACAGTTGGGTAATTGCTTTTTCTTTCAAATGAAAAGTTTCTGGACATTTGATTTATAATTTAAAACCACTAAACTTATCATTATGAAAACAATCATCGCTTTAATCGGTCTAACATTTTTCACTCACTTTTTGAACGCGCAAAACGACACTGCTTCAGTGCCGGAAGGAACAACCATACAGATAACCGTACCTGTAACTAGTAACGAAGGAAGCGTACTAGTCGCCCTGGATGATGAAGCCCATTTTATGCAAAAAGGATTACAAAGTGCTGAAGGCATTATAAAAGACGGAAAAGCTACTGTGATTTTTACCAATGTGGCTCCAGGAGAGTACGCAATTATCCTTTTTCACGACAAGAACAGCAACAAACAAATGGATTTTGATATGAACGGAATGCCTTTGGAGCCCTACGGAGTTTCCAATAACGCAATGAGTTTTGGCCCACCACAATGGAGCGATGCAAAATTTGAAGTTGCCGATCAACCCATAGAGATGGAAATTAGAATGTAAAAAAATTCAAAATAAAATTGTTATAGCCCGATCTAAGCCATCGGGCTATTTGCATAAGTAAAATCTTTATATCTGAATATTTCAATAGTTTTTTTTGATATAAAAACTATCTTTGCATAAATACTTTAAGCAATGACAATCACCCAACTTAAATACGTTTTGGCTGTAGCAGAGCACCAAAATTTCACTAAGGCTGCCGAAAAGACTTTCGTTACTCAGCCCACGCTAAGTATGCAGATACAGAAACTGGAAGACGAACTGGAAATTCAGATTTTTGACAGAACTAAAAAACCAATTGAACTTACCGGCGTTGGAAAAAAAATTGTGGAACAAGCCAGAAATATCGTCAATGAATCTGAACGGATGCAAGATGTGGTAGATCAAGAAAAAGGATTTATTGGGGGTACTTTTAAATTAGGTATAATCCCTACGATAATGCCTACATTATTACCAATGTTTTTGAAGAACTTTTCAAATCGATATCCAAAAGTGCAATTGAAAATTGAAGAGTTGAATACAGACGAAATCATAACAAAAATTAACGATGGTTATTTAGATGCAGCAATTGCTGCCACACCTCTGGAACATGAAAAAATTAAAGAAAGAGTTTTATATTATGAACCCTTTGTAGGTTACATTCCCGAGAACCACAGATTGTTTTCAAAGGAAAAACTGGAAGTGGCCGATCTTGATATTGAAGATATATTACTTTTAGAGGATGGCCATTGCTTCCGTGATGGAATTATAAATCTTTGCAAAGCATCAAAAAGTAGTATAAACGAAAAATTTCAATTAGAAAGCGGCAGCTTTGAAACACTTGTTAAGCTTTCAAACGAAGGCCTAGGAATGACGCTTCTACCCTATTTGCATACGCTTGATATTTTACCTTCGCAAACCAAAAATTTAAAATATTTTAAAGAGCCGTCCCCAGCTCGGGAAGTCAGTCTGGTTTACAGTAAAAGTGAGTTAAAAATGCAAATTATAAATGCACTTCAAGATATTATATCTGGAGTAATACGCGGTGCCATTGCCTTTCAGGATGTAAAAATTATCAGTCCTATCAAAAAGTAATCAATTTTAAAAAAAATCCCCCTGAATTATCAGGGGGATTTTTTTATGGATTTAAATAAATTAAACATTGATTTAATTGGGGGTTCTGCTTGATAAGCGAATCAACCCAGAGCTTAAGTTCCTCAATTTCGTAAGGAAGTAATCGGGTTAATGCTTTTTTCAATTCCTTGCAAAACAAATTGACGTCAAAACTTACTTTTGAAAGCACAGCCTTGGTGTAATCAAACATTGCTCTTGCCATAGTTAATTGATTTTTAATAAAATTAAGTAGCTTTATTCTATAGGCAATGATATTTTTTCAATTAATCTGATTTAAATATAACAATTATTTGCGAATTAAATTCTCTTGCATCTTTATTTAACCCTGTTAAAGATTTGTTAACAGACGTAGAAACCCTCTAAACTATTGAAACAATAGCGCTTAAATTATTTGACCTTTATTGTCCATTCAAATTCAAAAGTAGAAACTAAGTCTCCGGCAGAATCTCTTCCTTCAGCTTTCATCCAACAGGTTTGTCCTTCTCCAGAGCTAATGGCTGTTTCGATTGCATTTTTTATAAATTGACCGTCATTACAGTTAAAGGTTATTCTTCCTCTTGCCTTTTTGCAGAAGCTAGCTTTATTGTTTGCTACCAGCATCGATATATTTTTATTGCTTTCTTTAATTGCCTTCATTACCAATGCTCCAGTACTAAGTTCAGCTGCCATACCCTGTACGGCCCAAAACATGGACTTAAATGGGTTTTGATTAATCCACTTATGCTTTACAGTGGTTTCACATGCATTATCAGAAATAGTTTTTACACGCACGCCGGTGAAGTATGCAGAAGGCAATTTAAACAATAAGAAAGTATTGATTTTACTTGGGCTAAGTTTCATTTTCTAAAGAATATTTCACGAAGATATTCAATAATTCAATGACTTCCTATTTGTTAAATATATGTTAATTTTAGTACTATGCGTAACACACTACTATCTTTTAGACATATATTTGCATAAGAATATAATAAGTTATGGAAACTACAATGTCAGAAAACCAAAAAAACACAAGTGCTTTAATCCACTTGTCTACATTTTTAAAATATTTTTTTCCGTTCGCAAATTTTATTGCGCCACTTTTGATATGGACTTTTAATAAAGATAAAGCATTTGTGGACGAACACGGAAAGCAAGCAATCAATTTTCAGTTGAGTGTTTTGGTATATATTATTTTGATAGGACTAATCTGTCTTCCGTTCTTTATCATTTTTGCCACAGATTTTGTTTCATTAATTGAAACGATTGATAACAGCGCTGGAGAATTTTCAATAAACAACATTCAAAATCTTTCAGGATACATTTTGTTGTTTGGTCTAGCAATACTATTATTATTTGGACTATTCATTTTTGAACTTTACGCAGTAATTAATGCATCCATCCATGCATCAAGAGGACAACTATATCATTATCCACTTTCAATACCATTTATAAAAACCAATCTTAAAAACACCATTCAAAATGAGCACATTAGTTAGTTACCTATTAGCTGCCATTTTACAGTTTATAGGTGTAAGCATGCCCCAGGAACAGAATACTGTTAGCGTATTGACTCATCAACAATGCGAAGAAACTGCAAGCACGCTTCCTTATTTATTCATCATCAACAACGAACAGGAATTAAAAACAAGTAAAAAGGAATTATGAAAATCGAAAACACAAAAGCGCAAATGCGAAAAGGGGTTTTGGAGTTCTGCATTCTTTCCGTCCTCAAAGACGGTGAGGCGTATACTTCAGATATTCTTGAAACCCTAAAGGACGCAAAAATGCTTGTCGTGGAAGGCACAATCTATCCGCTACTCACAAGGCTTAAAAATGCGGGATTGCTTTCCTACCGTTGGGAAGAATCTACCAGCGGACCACCACGCAAGTACTATGAACTTACCGAAACCGGTAAATTATTTTTAACAGAATTGAACGATACCTGGGCAGAACTGCAACAGGCCGTGACCAAAGTAACCAGCGAAAAAAACACACAATGAACAAGACAGTAAACATAAATTTGGCAGGCACTTCTTTTCATATAGACGAAGATGCCTTTGGGAAACTTTCACGCTACCTTGATGCCATTAAAAAATCGCTAAAAGGTGCTGACGGAAGTGAAGAGATAATGCAGGATATAGAAGCACGTATTGGCGAGCTTTTTTCTGAAAAAATTGAAAATTCTTCCCAGGTAATAACTTTAAAAAATCTAGATGAGGTAATTGCTGTTATGGGCCAACCTGAAGATTATGAAGTGGACGACGAGATTTTTGAAGACGTTCCACCTTCTTCAAAAACATATGCAAAATCAAGTGGAAATGCTTCGCACAAGCAACTTTTCCGTGATGTTGATAACAAATACATCTCTGGAGTTTCTTCTGGGATTGGTCACTATATTGGTATTGATGCCATTTGGATCCGTCTTTTGTGGGTGCTTTTGGTTGTAGCCGGAATGGGCTCACCTATAGTAGTTTACATCCTACTGTGGATTTTGGTTCCACCTGCTTTGACTACTTCAGATAAATTGAAAATGACGGGAGAGCCCGTAAATATTTCAAACATAGAGCGAAAATTCAAAGAGGGTTTTGACAATGTTACCGATCGTGTAAAAAACGTAGATTACGATAAGTATGGCAACAAAATAAAGACTGGTGCTTCAGGATTTTTTGACACCTTGGGAAACTTAATCGCAACGCTTTTTAAAGTGTTCGCTAAATTTATAGGTGTATTTATAATTATTGTTTCATTATCAACCATTATTGGTCTGGTAATAGCATTTTTCACCTTTGGTTCCATCGATTTTTGGGGCAATAATGAATTAACAGAATATATTGCCTTAGTAGATACAACCAATGTACCTATGTGGCTTTTAGCTTTGTTGGCTCTATTCGCTATTGGAATCCCATTTTTTGTATTATTTGTTTTAGGGTTAAAGCTTTTAATAAACAATCTAAAATCGATGAGTTCTACCGTAAAAATACTATTGATTGTGGTTTGGGCACTTTCAGTTATAGGTTTGGCTATTTTGGGAATAAAACAGGCTACGGAACAAGCTTACGACGGAAATTATATTGAAGAACAAATGTTATCCGTTCAAACTGGAGATACGTTGCACATTTCGATGAGAGCTGACAAGCAATTTAGTTATGAAGTGGGAAGAGATAATGGTTTGGTTTTAAAATATACTGCGAATGACAAAAGAGTAATATATTCAAATGACATCGCGCTAAAAATAAAATCCACTAAGGATTCCATCGGAAAAATAGTCATCGAAAAATCTGCTGAAGGCAACAATCACTTAGATGCTAAAAAACGTGCAGAAGCTATTGAATATAATTATTCATTTGAAAATAATAGTTTGCAACTGGATGGGTTCTTCATCACAGATACTTCAAATAAGTATCGCGACCAACAAATTGATATAACGGTTTATGTGCCAGAAGGAACTATAATTTATTCGGAGGAAAATACAACTTCCTATTATGGTTTCAATTCAGATTTTTCAGAGTTAACCAATTGGGACAACGATGCGCATTACTTCAGAATCTTAAAAAATACCCCTGAGTGTCTCGACTGTAAGGAAATCGAAGAAAACACTGAGGAAACAGACTCCTTGGAAGTGATGAATTCGAAAAAAGTTTTGGACACACTAAATACAATTGAAAATAAAAACTGGGAAGAAGAAGTGAAAGATGAATTTAAAAATAATAATACCGCAACTGAAACTTCTCATAAACTACATCAGTAAACGTTGACTAACAACCAAAAACCACATAGTATGAAAACACAAAATATTATTATAACATTCGGCCTGGCATTCCTTTTAAGCGCCTGCCATTTCAACATCAATACCGGTGAAAAAGGCAATGGAAAAGTAGTAACACAAGAACGTAATGTTTCCGACGAATTCACTGAGGTTAAAGGCAGCGCTGGATTGGATGTTTACCTTACACAAGGTGATGAAAACAAAATAGTTGTAGAAGCTGACGAAAATTTACTACAATATATTGAAACAGACATAGAAAATGGGAAGTTACACGTTACCACTTCTGAAAATATTGGACGATCTAAATCGAAAAAGGTGTATGTAACCTATAAACAATTATCGAATATTGAAGCAAGTAGCGGAGCAGATGTAACAGGAAACACTGTTATAAAAAGTGAATTTCTTTCATTAAAAAGTAGCAGTGGTGCTGATTTAAACGTAGAGGTTTTTGCAAAAGATCTTACCGCCAAAACCAGTAGTGGTGCAGACTTACGGGTTAAAGGCAAAGCTTCGTCATTAATAGCTGATGCCTCCAGTGGAAGTGAAATTAATGCAAAAGATCTATTAGTAATTAGCTGTAATGCCGAAGCTTCCAGCGGTGCTGAAGTCACTGTAAACGTAAAAGAACAACTTGAAACCCACGTTAGCAGTGGTGGCGATATAAATTACTATGGAAATCCGGTTTCGGTGAACAGTAACGAAAGTCATTCGGGCAGTGTACACAAAATGTAAAGCTATCGACAATTCTTTATTTTAGAAAAGCTCCTGAATTGCCGCAAAAGTCTAATAGTTTCTTAAAGCACTATTAGGCTTTTTGTCATTTATATTAATTTTAAGAAGATTTCAATGTTAATACCTCATATTTGAAAAAACGTTAATTATGAAAAAAATCATTTTAATTTTATCGATAATTGTTCTCGCTTCCTGCAGCTCTAAAGATGATCCTGGAGATATTCAAAATACTCAATTTCAAGATATCCAAACCATATTGCCACAGGGAACTTGGAGTATAAGTTCATACACTAAAGGAGGTACAGATCAAACAATAAACTTTGAAAGTTTTGTTTTTACGTTCAATGAAGATGGCAGCGTTAGTGCCGAAAATAATCTTTTTTCAGAAAGTGGCACTTGGGGGTATGACAATATTACAAGTGTGGAAGAGAAATTTAATTTACAATTCAACCAAACCACACCGTTTGATTTAATTTCTAAAAATTGGACAATTGTTTCCACCAACAATACAGAAGTAAGTTTGGAATTCACAAACGAAAGTAGTGGAGAATCAGAAATGCTTACTTTTTCTAAGCTTTAATAACTGAGAAAAATTTATTGAAAATTAAAAAGCACCTGAAAATTTCAGGTGCTTTTAATTTATAATGAAAATATGATTAAGCTGTTATCTCTGTTTCAATTGTTGCGAGATAACGTTCTGCATCTAAAGCTGCCATACAACCAGTTCCTGCGGCAGTAACGGCTTGACGATATTCTTTATCCTGAACATCACCACTAGCAAACACACCTGGTTTATTAGTTTTAGTAGATTTTCCTTTAGTTATTAAATAACCTGTTTCATCCATATCTAACTGACCTTTAAAGATATCAGTATTGGGTTTATGGCCGATTGCTATGAAAAGACCTGTTATTTTTATCTCTTCTTTTTCACCAGTTATATTGTTAACCATTCGTAAACCTTCAACCACTTGCTCGCCCAAAACTTCGTCAACTTCAGTATTATAGCGAACTTCTAAGTTTTTTGTATTGTTCACACGGTGTTGCATCGCTTTTGAAGCTTTCATAAAGTCTTTGCGAACAAGCATTGTAACTTTATTGCAAATATTTGCCAAATAGGTAGCTTCTTCAGCAGCAGTATCTCCTGCTCCAACAATTGCTACGTCTTGATTTTTATAGAAAAATCCATCACAAACTGCACAGGCAGAAACACCACCTCCGCGTAATTTTTGCTCGCTTGGCAATCCTAAATATTTTGCAGTTGCTCCTGTTGAAATAATAACAGTTTCGGCTTCAATTTTTGTTGAGTTGTCAACAGTTACCTTGTGAATTCCTCCCACCTCATCGCTGAACTCGACGTTTGTAACCATGCCGATTCTTACTTGCGTTCCAAAACGTTCGGCTTGTTGTTGCAGTTGTACCATCATGGTCGGACCATCAATTCCTTCGGGATAGCCCGGAAAATTATCCACTTCAGTTGTAGTTGTAAGCTGTCCTCCAGGTTCCATTCCTGTGTACATAACAGGTTTCAAATCTGCGCGTGCAGCATATATAGCTGCAGTATATCCTGCTGGACCAGAGCCAATAATAAGGCATTTTATTCTTTCAATTGTTTCACTCATGATATATTATTTCAATATTTTTTCGAAAGGTAAAAATAACAACTTTCAAAGGAATGTGCCCACAAAAGTTATGAAGAATTGCTATATCTCCATTAAGCAATCTTATCTGTTTCCTGTAGAAAATTTATTTGAAGTATTTCTGAACAATTCAATCTGATATTTTTGAAGTCTTCAATATTTTTCTCAATCTCTTTGTTCCAAAAAGGTATCATTTCTGTAAGTTTTTGTTGCCATAATTCTGATTTTGCTTTTTCAGGATAAGCAAAGTGCAATAAGTCAATCATTATATCCACTGCCACCGAAGCACCTGGGGAAGCGCCTAAAAGCGCTGTAATCCTTCCGTCTTTACTATGTACAACTTCGGTTCCAAATTCTAGTGTACCTCCCTCCTCTTCATCTCGCTTAATAATTTGAACACGTTGTCCTGCAACCTTAAGCTCCCAATCCTCGCTATTAGCATTTTTCACAAATTTCCGAAGCTCATCTACTCTATCTTCGTGGCCCATTCGTACTTGCTCTATAAGATATTTTGTAAGCGGAATGTTATGCCAAAAAACACCCCACATAGAAGGAATATTATCCCATTTAATGCTTTTGAAAAGATCAAAAAACGATCCTTCCTTTAAAAATTTAGTACTGAAACCTGCAAAAGGACCAAATAAAAGCTCTTGTTTGCCATCGATATAGCGTGTATCCAAATGAGGCATAGACATTGGTGGTGAGCCCACTTCAGCTTTACCATACACTTTTGCATGGTGCTTTTTTATTATTTCTTGGTTTTTACAGATCAGCCATTCTCCACTCACAGGAAAGCCTCCATAACCTTCCTTTTCATCAATTTCTATTTTTTGCAGCAAAGGTAGTGCGCCACCGCCAGCACCAATAAAGACGTGCGCTGCGTCACAATGTATTCTTTTTTTTGTGTCAAGGTTTTTTATTTTCACCATCCAATCTTCGGCGCTTGTGGGGTCCACATCCTCAACTTCGTGCATTGTGAAAACTGGAGTATCAAACTTTTCTTCCAAAATTTTAAAAAAAGTTCGGGTAAGAACGCCATAATTCACCTCTGTACCCAACTCCATTCGTGAGCCTGCAATTTTTTCAGAAGCCTCTCTGTCTTTCATAATTAATGGAAACCACTTCTCCAGTTCCCTAAAATCCTCCGAAAACTTCATTCCTTCGAACATAGGGTGTTTGGTCATTTCATTTACACGTTTTTTCAAAAAAGCTACATGGTTTTCACCCTCCACCCAACTGTGATGAGGAACAGCGTGTATAAAATCCTTCGGATTGTTAATGAAACTATTCCTTATTAAAAAAGACCAAAACTGCTTCGATTTTTCGAACTGTGAGCAGACTTTTATAGCTTTGGAAACGTCTATAGAACCATCCGCTCTTTTAGGAGTATAATTCAATTCACAAAAAGCAGAATGTCCCGTACCCGCATTGTTCCAAGCTGCTGAGCTTTCTAAAGCCACTCGATCTAACCTTTCAAGAATAAGGATTTTTTGATTTTTGTCTATCAGTTTCAGCATCAATGCAAGTGTAGCGCTCATAATTCCACCACCAACACAGATTAAGTCATATTCTTTTTCGAGGGGTTCACTAGTTGTCATTTTTTGAATTTTACTCAAAATTAAACAATCGGATAATGATGCTTACTTAAAAAAGTATTAATACTTTTTTGAATTGGACGCCTATTTAAATATTTGAGTATTTATCAAAAAAGGAACTTGTCAAGCTTTATATTTTGATTATTTTTGCATCTTAAAATCTCGGGATGTAGCGCAGCCTGGTAGCGTACACGTCTGGGGGGCGTGGGGTCGCAAGTTCAAATCTTGTCATCCCGACTTTAAGTAAAAAGGCATCTTCAGGATGCCTTTTTTTATAGGTGTAACAATTGTTCATCGAAGGCATTACAATTCTTGTGCTTCAGCGAACTGAGTAAGTTCAAATCCCTTCATTCCAATGAACCACTTTTAGTGAACATTAGGGTACTTTTTCCTATCTATTTTCATCACTTTTCGTTTTTTATAATATCAAACAATACCGATTAATATCATACTTCTGGTGAAGAGTTCGGTTAATGCCATAGATTAAATAGTCTTAAGCTCTTAGACTTTCATCTTGGTTGATTTGATTTATAAGTGATCTAATGTGATGCTTACACAAGTTTTTTTTTTGAATCGAATTAAAAAAGAGACTGCCACCAGAGGGGCAGTCTCTTCAACTATTATTAACTACATAATGATCTCATTTCTTAAAATGAAATGAAAAAACAGATTTTATTCTTTCATAATCCTAAAGATTTTTTCAGCTCCATTAATCGTTACTTTCATAAAATACACACCTTGTTGCAAATTGCCGGTATTCAATTGCAATTGTGATGTATTTCCATTAAACTCTGTAATGTTTTGACCCAGCAAGTTATAGATTAGTACATTTTCTATGGGATTACTTGCCGTTAAAGTCAGTTGATTTTTTACTGGGTTGGGGTAATACCTAAAGCTATTAAAGCTCTCGCTTGCTACCGATAGCTCCATAGTACTAAAGGATACAGGCCCCACAAAATCACTTTGGGTATCTGCGTCGCAGACAGCACGAACATAAAGGTCATAATTGGTATTGGGGTCTAAGCCATTTAAGGTCTTACCGGGTACGCCATCATTATCGGAAACACTCACCCCAGTGGTATTTGGATCAAAACCAGAGGGTCCGTATTTAATTTCCCATTCGGTTTCGCTTCCTACGGCTATCCAGCTTACTTCAGCAGTGGTTTCGGTAATATTCAACACTGTAATATCTGTTGGTGCTGGACAAGCTATACCATCATCTCGTACTTCAATACAGAAGTTGCCTTCGTCGCCAGCTTTTCCGTTAATTTGAACGTAATATGTTTCACCTTCCAAAAGGTCAGTTAATGCAACAGTAGATAACAATTGGTTGTTGCCAAAATCCACATCATCGTTACAGCCAATTTCAATACCCATCGTAGTTAAATCATTACAATCTGAAGGTGCTTCATAAACCGCCATTTGTGAATCTACCAAATCACTCGGAGTAATATTTGTGGTAACCGTTACATTTCCACTTACTGGTGCTTCAAAAGTAAACCAGACCGTATTGGTAGGTAATTGGAGGAAACAACTGCCTTCGGGTTCATCACGTTCCGTTGTTGCTGCTATGTTTGTATAGGTGTTTCCTGTACATACTTCATCCACTATTAAGCGTATGGCGTCACAAACGTTATCATTGACCGGAGGTGCTATCAGGGTGGTGAATGATCCTACTTCGCTAAGGTCGCTCTCATCATTAACCCCGCATATAGCGCGTACATATACATCATAAGCCGTATCGGCATTAAGGTTTAAAAGGGTTTCTCCTAAAAGACCATCGTCATCTATAACAGTAATTCCTCCAGTAGTAGGATCAAAACCCGATTCTCCATACACAATTTCCCATTCTATTTCTCTGTCGCCAGGAGTCCAACTAACGTCGGCGGTTGTCACTGTTATATTGTCAAAGGTAATATCAGTGGGTGCTGGGCAACTTACGCCATTATCCTGGACTTCAATACAAAAGTTCCCTTCCAGGGTTCCATCATCAAAACTTACGAATCCATTCACTTGAATAAAATAAGTACTGCCTGCCGTTAAATCAGCTAAAGTTACTATTGATAAAAACCCTGTTCCGGTATTTCCGCCATCTTCATCACAGCCTATTTCCACACCTAAAGTGGAAAGATCACTACAGTCCGTAGGAGCTTCATATACTGCCACCTCAGTATCTTCTAATGTTCCTCCCTCAAAATCTGTGGTCACGGTAACGTTACCACTCACGGGAGCGTCAAAACTAAACCAGACCGTTTGGTCTCCCGCAGCGTCAAAACAAGAGCCTTGAGGCTCATTGTTTTCCAAAGTACCACCTACATTTGAGTAGCTACTGCCGCTGCAACCAGCATCTACTATTAAGCGTGTAGCATCACAAAGATTATCATTAACAGGGCGGGTTTTAAGGGTTATAGGTCCTGTAAAAAAGCTATTACCATCACCCCCACCACATTGTGCTTGAACGTACACACTATAAATATGGGCAGGAATAAGATTAGTAATGGAAACGTTTGGATTGTCTCTTACTTGAGCCGAATCACCTTCTGTTTCAGGATCAAAGCCAGGTTCACCATATTTTACCAACCAGTCGGTTTCAGATCCACTTGGCGTCCAGCTAATAGCTGCTGTGGTAGGTGTTGTGGCATCTATCTGCACATCCGTTGGTTTTACACAGGATTGCGTTTCCGTAATGGAAAGATCATCCATAGTCATATAAAAAGGAAAAAATCCTGGGTTTACATGCCCTAGAATACCAATATAAACTATCCCTGTACTGGAAGGTATAAACGTACCACTTACCTCTTGATAATCTCCTTCTGTTATTTCAGTGGTGGGAATTATTACATTGGTCATATCTCCAGACCTATCCGAAATCCCATAACTTGCAGCTATGTTCGCCCCTTCCGTATTGCTCTGTCTAGCGTAAAAGGTAAGTGTATAGTTCGTGCCAGCTTCTACCTCTACTGGATAAAACATCCAAACTTCGCTTCCATAGGCTAAGTATATATCCCAGTTGCCAGTACGCGGAGCCCTATTATTGGCAGTAATGGAGTTATTGACTTTCCAATACGAATTTGTCACTAGCTCCTGCGACCAACACCCATTGAGATCATCGCCATGGGTATAGCCACTTTCAAAGCCTTCGAAGAAAGGAATAGTTGCAGCCAAACAAGGTGTAACGAATCTTAATGGGCCGGCAAATTGACTTTCTCCATTTCCATTTCCGCAAAGTGCTTTCACATAGATATCCTGAACAGTTCCAGGCACTAAGTTGGTTATTGTGGTATTTGGAGTTCCAGTAACAGACATTAATTCGCCTTCAGTTTCTGGATCAAAACCTTGCAAGCCATATTTAACCGTCCATTCAGTTTCCGTCGCACCTTCAGTCCAGTGGAGATCTAAAGAGGTAGCGGTCAAATTTTCAAGGAATATATTTGAGGGTTTCGGGCAACTTGGTAAGGCTTCCACTGAAAATTCATCTATATACAGATGAAATGCTGCGGTAGAAGTTGCCACGATTGCCACATAAACAGGCTGTCTATCATAGGTCGCCAAGTTATAGGTATAATTTATATATTCACCCAAATCATCTACATCTGCAATTGTAGTTTCTGATCCCAGTAGAATATTAAAATCTGAAGGATTTGTACCCGTAGTAGATAGTTTAACATCAAAAGATTCTGGAGTGTCTACACCGGTTCCCCCAGCAAAGAATGAAACTTGATCTGAAACTCCTAAGTTCACGGTAAATTGGGGAGAAATTAGATAGTCATCATGTGCATTTGTTTCAAAATTAATTCGGGCTTCCCCAAGTCCACGGTAGGCATCACCAGCATTATATTGCCATGTTGTTCCTTGTCCGTCGTTATCAATAACCGTCCATTCTCTCGGAATTTCCGTGTCAAAACTTTCTAAAAATTGGGCAGAAGCCTGCCAGCCTGTTATGCAAAGGAGCATAACAAGTCTTAAAACTGTTATTCTTTTCATTTAAATAATTTTAGAAGAGTGCTATTTTCAGCTGTTAGTTTTTAATAATTTTCTGAATAGCTTCTGAACCGTCTTCAAGTGTAAGATTCACAAAATAAAACCCATTTGTGTAGTTTGAAATATTCAATGTAAAATTGCTGCTGTCTATATCGTTCACTTCATTTAAAAGTGCCCCGCTTATTGCATATACCTTTACATTAGCAATAGCTTTAGACTGACTTTCCAAATTCAACATATTTTTTACTGGATTAGGGTAAACAGCAATGTTATTTTCAGCAGTAGCGTGGTTAGGTACACCCAAAATGTTAGGATTATTAAAAATGTAAGCCGATCCAGCGCGGTCTATTTCATTTCCACCATTCTCATCGTGATCTTCCCAAGGTGCTCCAGCTATCAATTGATTTTCATTCATTGCAACACTCCATCCATAAAAATCTTCCCCTACGGTATCGGCACCTTGTATCACTTGATCTTCTGTCCAGGTTCCTGAACTATCTCTGTTATAGAAGTAAGTCTCACCTGCTTCAAGTCCAAAAATATGTGGCGCACTTACAACAAGATAATCTTGTTGAATATCTGTACTCCAACCAAATTGGGTACCTTCAGTTGATGCATTGCCGTTTAGTTTTTGTACTTCTAACCAAGTTCCTTGATTGTCCTTTTCAAATACATATGCCGCACCTTGTTCCATATTTGCGCCATAAGCCCCGATTACCATTTGATCACCAGATAGGCTAACTGAGGTGCCAAAGAAATTATCGTTGGCTGCGTCTGATGCCATAAGAGTTTGTACATAGTCATAAGTTCCACCACTATTTTTTAAATACACATAAGCAGCACCTTTGCGTCCATCTACTTCATTTGCACCAACTACAATGTAATCACCTGATATGGCGACCCCTACTCCAAAAACATCTGATCCTTGAGGATTAGGACTTAGAATTTTTTGGGTTTCCGACCAGGTTCCTGCTTCTTTGGTAAACACGTATACCGAACCGACCCATCCATTTTCACCAGGAGCACCTCCAACAATAGTATTTCCTTCAACATCCAAGGAGGTAGGGTTCATACCCAATTTTGCATCATTACTCATATCGGAGGCTATCAATTTGGTGTCGAACTCCCAGTTATTATTTTGATAATCATAAACATACAAGGCTCCAGCTCTTTGAGTACCCCCTACGTCTGCTCTTCCAGCCGCTACCACTACGAAGTCATTCGAAAATTTTACACCGCCACCATATTCTGCTCCTTCGTTGGGATCAGTAGCCGCCAATCTTTGAGAATAACTCCAAGTTCCCTGGCTATCTTTACTATATATATATGCTGCCCCAGAGGCGATTGTTTCTCTTGAAGCACCAACAATGGCAAAGTCTTCAGCTATATCAACGGAAGTTCCATATTCGGCACGACCTTCCCTATTTGCACTTACAATTTTAGCTGTTTGGTTAAATTGGGCATTTGCAGTTGTAATCCCAAATAAGCATGCAAGGATAACAACGCATTTTGTAATGTTAATTTTTGTCATTAGATAAATTTTAGAATTAATATTTTAAATTGAACTATTAAGAAAGTTTGAAGATTACAATGCAATCTCTTTTTTTAGATTTGATAAAAATAGATACAAGCTAGTTTTTGTTCAAAAAAGGAAGCGGACATTTTGTGACATTTAGTATTTAAATGTGTGACAGTGTTCTAAATAGCCGAAAGATATGCCTGAAGTGAAAGATTATCTGGTATATTCATTTTTTTTGAAATACGTTCTTTCCGCTTTCGACAGGACTGTGGGGTAATATTCAATAAAGAAGCTATTTCCTTATAGCTCAAATTCATGTAGATAAAGGTTAGAAACCGAATATCATTGGGCGTTAATTGGGGGTGTTTTATTCTTAATCTATCTAAAAAACCTTGGTTTAGTTCTTCAAAGTGCACAAAAAAGCTATCCCATTGGGTATCTTTTTTTAAGTGTTTTTTCAGATCATTTATTTGGCCTTTTAAAGGGGTATTGGTTGCGATTTGGGTATTAACAGACAAAGATTGAACTACTTCTTCAATGAGTTCATTTTTACTAGCCAGATACATGGCCTTTGCGGTCAATTCCCTGTTTTTAATTTCCAGTTCATTTTTAAGGCGTTCTTTTTCCAACAATTCTACGGCTTCTTTTTCACGATGTTGTTCTTCAATTAATAAGTGATCACTTTTTTCTTTTGCCAATTCTAGCTCTACAATTCTTTTCCGTTGTTTGTGTTTAAGAGAATTGTTTTTGTACACCCAAATTAAAAAGCCCATAATGAGGATAACACCAATAATTAAGGTGTAGAAAAATTGTTTTTCCTGTTTTAATGCTTTTTTACTTTCTAAAAGTTCGTGCTGGTAATTCTGGATTTGGAACTTTACTTTCTCACTTTTAAATAAGGCACTGTTTTTAATGGAGTAAAGCGAATCTGTAGCTATGATAACCGAATCCTTATAGGCCATTGCCTTTTTAAAATCATTTGTTTCTCCATATAGCGTAGCAAGGCGATTGTAAATCTCTATGCGTCCCTCTATGTTTTCTTGAGCTGAACGGGCTTGTAAAGCGTAGTCTTGAGCAGTTTTAAACTGGTTTTGCTTTTCATAAATATCGGTTAAGATTAATAAAATGGTGATTTTATCATTAACCGTAATTTGTTCCTTTAATAGTGATAAATTCTCTATTTGCGGTAGAATATCCAAGGCCAGTTTTTCGGCTTTAATATATTGGTTTCTTAAAAGTAGGTTTTCAGACTTTGCAATTTTGGCCAGTAGCAACACATTAGGTGTATCTTTTAACAAGGGCAGCGCCTCTTCAATATATTGTTCGGCACGATCCAATTTTCCCATTTTATTCAAAACCAACGCCAAATTAATACCATAGGTACCTATTTGCTTTTTATCGTCGAGTTTTTTGGCTATTTCATAGGCTTTTAAAAACGACTCTTCGGACTTTAGCTGGTCTTTTTCTTCAATATATAAAACTCCAATATTATTAAAAACAGCCATCTCCTGCCTTGGGCCAAGATGCTTTATTGCTATTTCATAAGCTTGTAAATAATACTGAAATGCTTCGCCATAATCCAACATTAAGTAATAGTTGGTGCCAATATTCAAAGTTGCATTAAAGGCTTGGGTGTACCATTCATTACGAATTGCTATTTCCTTTGCTTCAATTAATTCTTCAATGGACTTAATATGCTCTTTTTCAGACAAGTATTTAACCCCTAGGTTAATCTGATCCACAACACTTGATTGGGTTTCAGCTTGAGCGAGTATTTGTGAGGGGGTTAAGCAGATTAACAACAATAGGACCGCGTATGTATATGAACGCATTCTTTTTCTTTTAAAATTTAATATCGATAAATGAGATTGATTTCTTTTTAGAGCTAATAAAATAATAGATTCTGAAGTCATTAAGGTTGACTAACTTCTTATTAAGACGCTTGTATTTTATATATGTTACATTATTATGCATAAGTACAAAATCTATGATATCTTTAAAATTAGTTAAAGCATTGCCTTTGCCCTGAAATACTTTTTGTTATTTTAGGTTTAACATCTCTATTGTGTGCGGTAATTTTATTTTTTATCAACATCATTTTGGCACTCTTCATCAGATGAAACTTGGTGATTCACTCCTTTTATTAAAATAAAACAATCGTCTTTGTTTATTGCTTTTTTTATTTCTGTTGCTGTAGCAAAATACTGTTTAGTATCATTTTTTCAATTTTGTAATTATCACTGCTGTTTTGGACGTGTTTAGATTTTTCCAACAAAACTGTATTTTTTAACGAAGGGAAAATTTTATTTGCGCGTTTTAGTATTTTTACTCCAGGAAACAAAATATCGTTTTTTGCCGCAATTAGGGTAATTGGAGTTTTTATTGATGCTGCATCTGTTTTTTTTATAACTGGTACTGGTGTAAAATCCATTTTGAAATGCAAAAACACTTTTGATAAGTATTTGATGGCAAATTCGTCACGTTCCGTAAAAACTTCTGCTAAAAATTTTTCAACATATTTGGGCTTTTCCGTTTTCATAAACCTTTTCATTGGAATGAAAATATTGAATAAAGCTTTTATTGGGTTTCCGTTTACAATGTAGGCTGGTGCAGATAAAAATACTTCCTTGATTTTCCTTTCGTCGTATTCGAGCGTTTTCAATATGATCAATCCTCCAAATGAAAAACCTGCCATAGTTACATTTTCAATATTTAGAGCTGTAATTATTTCATTCATCCATTTTCCGTATGAATCATCCTTCATATTTAGTCTCGTCTCAGCACTTTTGTTAGGTTGTGCAAGAACATCAACGGCATATACTCTATAAGCTTTACTTAAATTTTGATAGGTTTCCAGTGCTATTGGCGCACAACCATTTGAGCCGTGAATAATTAAAACTGGCGGATTTGATGAGTTTCCTGTTGCGATGATATTCGTTTCCCCAAAGCTGGTATTAATCTTTATGTATTCAAATTCAATATTGAGTTCATCTAATTTTTGGTCATAGAGACTTAAAATTTCTTTCTTTCCTTTTTCTGATTTAAAAAGTGATTCCATTTGTTTCATTTAATGTTCAAATTTAAGGAAGTATACGGATAATTACATTTCCCTTTTTATGCCCTTGGTCAACATGATTGTGAGCCATAGCAATTTGCTCTAATGAATAGGTTTTGTCAATTACCGCTTTCAATTTTCCGCTTTCAATTAATAGTTTTATAAAATTCATGTCATCTGCAGTTTCCTCGATTACCCCTGAAGCAATTTTTTTATTGATAAAGGGTGATACAATGGCACTACCCATCAATAATCCCATCCCTGCACTTGCCATTAGGAGGTGCCCATTTTTATTCAGCGATTTTAGCGCCCCCCAAAATGAACTCTTGCCCACGGTGTCAAAAATTACATCATAAGTTTCTCCATTTTTAGTAAAGTCTTCCAAGGTGTAGTCAATAACCTTGTCGGCCCCCAAAGCTTTCACCATCTTAATGTTTGAAGTGCTGCATACCCCGGTAACTATTGCCCCTTGATTTTTAGCCAACTGAACCGCTAGGGTACCTATAGCACCAGAGGCTCCATAGATAAGTACTTTTTGACCTTGCTGGATGTTTGCTATCTTAAGAAAATGTAATGCTGCCGTTGCCCCAAAAGGGATAGCCGCTGCTTCTTCATAGCTCATGCGGTCAGGTTTTAAAGCAAGTACCCCATTTTCAGAAACTGTAACGTATTCGGCATGCGCACCAAACTTCATTCCTGCGGAACCAAAAACCTGATCACCAACTTTAAACTTTTTTACTGATTTTCCTACTGCCTCAATTTCACCGGAAACAACAACACCTAAAACAGATTTTCGGGGTTTCTTACATCCAAAGATCAGTCGAATCAAAAATGGGTCGGCACGTCTTATTCTGGCATCACCAGAAGTAACAGAAGTTGCGTGAATTTTTATTAATACCTCGCTTTCCTTAGGAGAAGGTTTTTCAATTTCAACCAGTTTAAGAAATTCAACTCCACCATATTTTGTACATTCAACTGCTTTCATTTTGTACTTGTTTTGTAATAATTATGAGGCAAAAGTATGTCAGGGAACAGGTGTAGCCGTTCCGAATTATAAAAGAGGAGTACGGAATTATAATTCCGTACAAAGTAGAATGTGAATGTTATTGGAAAAGAAATGTTTATCCTTGCTGTGTAAGGAATTGCTTAGGTGTTAAGCCAGTTTCTTTCTTGAAGTAGGTGTTGAAAACCGTTTTAGAATTAAAGCCACTTTCATAGGCTAAACCTTCAATGGTAAGGTGAGCGTTATTTGGGTCTTTTGCAATGGATTTGAATGTTTCAATTCTGTAGTGATTGATAAATTCGTTGAAATTTTTGCCGATACTAGAGTTAAGTAACCATGAGAGCTGGTTCGGATGGATATCTATTCCTTTAGCAAGATTGCGCAAAGATAAGTCTGGGTCTAAATAAGGTTTAACTTCAGAAAGATATGCCAATAATTTTTCTGAATACTCCGCAGCTTTATCGGCATCCATTAAAGCGGTCCTTCCCTCTGTAACTTCTTCAATTTCTTCGGTTTCATAGATAATTTTCAGAAACTCATCATATCTGCTGTCATTTTTTAATGCATCAACCAAAGGGTCAGTATATCTAAGCAACAATAATGAAGAACGTTTCTCAATTGCTTGAGCAACCCATTCAAATGCTTTGTCTATTTCTCCGCTAACAGCATACAGTAAAAACAGGTAGGAGTCTGCAGTAAATCCATTCGCTTCTTTTGCCCGCATGCTAAGTTTTTCTAAATATATGCTTGCATTCGCTGTATCTTTTTTTAAAGAATAAGCCAGCGCAATAGCACCGGTTTTTTCATCTTCAACAACAACATCTGCTGGAATGGTATTGAAATAATTAATCACATCATCGTATCTGCCGAGTTTAAGCAAACAGACAACTTTAATCGAATGGGCAGGAATATTTTTTGGGTTCGCAAATAAGCAGTTGTCGAGCATTTCCAGCGATTTAACATAATCATTAATCATGTAATGGTAATAAGCTCTAAAAAAATGAGTCTCCTCGGAAAGTGGGTTAATACTAAGGGCAATATCAAGATGTTGCTGTGATTTTTTTCTATTTTCTGCAATGATATATAAGAAAGAAATGAATTGCTGTGCTTCGGCATTATTGGGATTAATCTCAATCGCCTTTTTCATTTCTTTCAACGATTTATCATAATTACATTCAATAAAAAATGCCAAATTGGATAGTTGGTAATGAACCCCGGATGAATTATCCTTTAATTCAACAGCCTGATTTGTGTATTGAATCGTTTTTCCCCAAGCTTCTTCAAAAGACATAAATCCTGTTGTGCCCAAAAAGCTATAACATTCGGCAAGGCCTAAATGTGCTACTGTATAATTTGGATCCAATTTCAAAGCTTTCTCGTAAAGTGAGAGTGCCGTTTTTGCATCATCAGGGTTCCATTTGTTTCTTAGGAATTTAGCTTTTAAAGAGTATTCGTAAGCACTTAAGTTATCTGTCTGCGTTTCCACCAGATGTTCCTTAATTTCGAAATGACCAAACTGTTCTCTTAATTTATCAGCTATAATAAGGCTTATTTCATCTTGAATTTCAAAAATATTCTCAAGTTTTCTGTCCCATGTTTCAGACCAGAAATGAAAATCTTTTTCAGCCTGAATCAGCTGGGCAGTAATTCGTATTGCTTCCCCTGCCAATCGAACGCTTCCTTCCAAAATAGTAGAAACGTTAAGTTGTTTTGCAATGTTTGTAATGGGGATATTTTTCCCTTTGAAGAAGAAGGCAGAGGTGCGCGAAGTAACCCTGAGTCCCTCAATCTTTGCCAATGCATTAATGATTTCTTCGGTAATCCCATCGCTGAAATATTCATTCTCCACATTGGAACTCATGTTTACGAACGGAAGTACAGCTATGGTTTTGTCTTTCAAGTTTATAATTCTTAAATCCACCTTTAAAATTACCTCCCAATCAAATTATTGGGCAAATAGATAGGCTGTACTAGGTAGTCACTTTCCTATCAAGGATATTTTTTTAGTGCAATTCTCAAAGTTATCATTTCTTTTTTTAACGAAGTATAAACCAGGTTATTTTTATGCGAATATGCTTGTTGTCAATTCATTACGAACTTTGTTGATTTATTTGTTTGAAAGTGCAACAATTTTATCATTGTTGTTTAGTTGTGTGTTTTTCAGGTATCTTTAACTACAGTTGCAGTGTTTGGTTTTAATTTTAGATTAACCATTATAAATATGACCGCTAGAGCATTTTGCTAAGTTCTTGTTTAACAATATTTTTAAACTATAAATTTATTGTTTAGTTTAACTTGAGGTGAAAATTTTATGAGGTATAGTTAAATGTTTTATTCCTTAACCAAGATTCCGTCTATCATTTCCTTCTTAGTCGGTTTTTCAAACCAGCTTTCCATAAAATCAAAATTCTCTTGAGTTACTTCAAATTCAAAAGTTTCTCCTTTTTCTTTGTTGCGCTCAAATACTCTTTGCAATCTTGTTTCTTTTGGAATATCCAAAAAGTGAATCTTTATCTCAATATTATTACTTTTCGCGAATTTTCTAAATTTTTCCCGATGTTCAAATTTTGACAATCCTAAATCAAGAATAGCGTCTGTTCCAGTTCTTTCTAGCTGTAATATTAAACTTAAAATTATAGATTCTGCACGCTCAATGCGTTCTAGAAACCAATCAAGTCCGTCTTTCTCTGTTTTATCTGGAAGAAATAATATATTATTCCATTTGTCAATCGAGAAAATAATTCCCTTCACTGTCTCTTTTAACTTGTTTGAATAAGTTGTTTTTCCAGAACCTGTATTTCCTACAATTAAATGAATCATTTTTTCTGTGTTTGGCAAAAGTTGAAAGCATGAAAAGCTTCAAATAATATACTTATTATTCTACTAAAATATTTAAGTTTTTTTTGTTTTCCTATTTAGACGAACCCTAATTGTTTCATTACTGTAATTCTGTCAAAAACTTGAGTATGCCCACAAATTAAATTGTCTTTGAAATGATAAATTGTTACACCTTTTGTTTTGATAGCTTTATTGGTTGGTGGATATTCTCCTATCATTCCAAGGTTTGTTCCAGTTAAAATCCAAGTGATAGCAACGTGATTTTCTTCTGGAATTGCAGTTGTAATTTCAAAATTCATATCAGGAAACGAGTTGAATGAAAAATTCAATCGATCTTTAAATTCGGAATAAGATAGTGTTTTTCCCTCCCATGGATCAGTAGTGTCTAGGTAAATTGTATATTCAGGATGGACGTAGTTTGCAACTTTATCAAAATTCTTTTTATTCCAAATTTCATCCATAAATTCTCGTGAGAAAGCCTCTTTGTTCATTACTTTTTGTATCGATCTTAAATTGTTACTAATAAAGGTTTTGGCATGAAAAGTTGCTATTAAGTAAACGTCACTTTTCGATGTTTAAAATTGATGTTTTAAGGGTTCTACATATCATAATTTGTGAAATCAGAAAATTGGCTAATTTCAAATTCGCAATTGCCTTTTAGACCTAGATATGAAAATCTTTTTACATCTTTCATATTGATATTCTCAATTTGCAAATTTGCTTGTTCCCAGTTTTTTTCATCAGTTGGTTGCTCCCATATCAATTTTTCATCTAAACCTGAGGACATCTCGATTTCTAACACAACAGGTTTTTCGGCAGGCTCAAAATATTTGTTAGCAACAGTTATTATATCCTCAAACTTATTTAAATGAACGTGACCAGCACGTCTATCTGAATTACACCTTGGAACTTTTCCTTCCTTTTTACTCTGTCTCCATTCGTTATCCGAAATTATTCTGTACAAATACATTTAGTTTTAAATTTGTCTCGTTGGGTTTAGTCGGTTTTCACCACCATAAAATAAAATCTGATGGTCTCCATTAAAATTTTTAATCACACATCTGTATTGGTCATTATGTTTTTCAAAAAACAAACATGAAAGGTTACTCTGAAAACTTAAGTATTTCACTCCATTTCCTCACTAAAATTATCTTCAAAAACCTCCTGTGAATTGTAAATATCTTCCACAATTTGAGCATTATTCCCGAAAAGGGGATAATAGATGCTTTATAAAAATCGTTACTCAATATTGTATTTTGGTTAGTGGTTTAAATTAGAAATTATTACACCTACTGCATAAATTTCTAAAAATGTATTTGTTATGTAAATAACAACTACATCGTCATCTATAAATCTAACGAAATCTGCAAAATATATTACGTTACTGCCGTTGTGAGCAACGACCTTGTTCTTTCTATCACTTTTAGATATTACCCAACCATAGGCATAATACGATGTATTTTATCATTTTTAACATAACTGTTTAGATTATATAGCCTTTCTTCAGGACGGGTCAACTATTCTATTAATGGTTGAGCTATGAACAGTATGGGCGCAAACTAGCGTTTGCTTTCCGCCACGCACATAGCGAAATCTTTTTGTTTTGTTTTTTCTTTTCCTTGTTTAAAGTAAAATCCAAAAGATTTTGCGGACATCATAAAAACACAAAAATCTTTGGTTTAAGGCCGAAGCCCTTATTGTTTATAGGTTTTGTTGGCATTAGTTTCTATTTGTTTTATTATTTTTACTAGAAACAAAAATTAGTAATATCAGTAATGCTAAAAGTGTTTTTTTCATTTTTTTGATTGATTAAATTTCGAAATTCGTTGGGACTAAGACCAACTTTATTCTTGAATAATTTGCTAAAATGGTGGGAATATTCAAAGCTTCTCCACATTTTTTAATTGAAGGGATCCCTTTTTTAAGCAAATCGGATGATGAAAAGTACTTTTGCTGAATATACTATTTATTGTTTTGTACTTATAGTCTGACAAGCCAAGAATTGTGATCCCTGACTTGTCAGACTAAGTTTAAAAACTCACCCCGATGTAAATGTTTGGCTCAAAAAGAAAGTAATTTGCCCATTTATCGTCCAACTGTTTAAATCCATCAGGAGCATTGTTACCAAACATCCACACCTGACTATGAATCTGTGGTTCTATAAAAAATCGTTTTTTCTTACCAATTGAGATATGGTAGCCCAAATGAAACGAGTTATAAAGTTTAAAACCATTTCCAAGTTTATTACCGTCTAAATCCTTATAGGTTTGAAGTTGCGGTAGAACTTCAGCAGTTGCAAATAGCCCTTTCCATAGCATACGTTGGTACGTTATGCCTATTCCTGTTTCTCGAACATGTCCTGGATAGAATTCACTTTCTGTATCTAGCTTATCCGAAAGACCATCCCACCATTGAATTCCCATAGGTTGAAACAATCGCCAGGTAGCAAACTTCAGTCCTAAAATGTTCTTATCATCCAGGTTGCGTTTTACATGAAGCTCTACCATTTGTGTACTTTGTCGATCGTTCCAGGAATTCCCGATAGGATCTGTTATAATAAAATAAGGTAAACTTACCCTGTACTTATAGGCTACTTCAGTTTCTTTACCCTCAGTCGAGTTTTTTTGAGCAAAAGCACTAAGCGTGCAAAAAAATAAAAGAATTGTAACTAAATTTTTCATAATAATTTTTAAATAAAAATCGATTTTTACAAAGAACCTCCCGTTATCGTTAGTTCAAAGGGGAAAGAAATCATCATCCGATGATTATTTACTCTGCTTTATCGATTTGATAATGCAAAGATGGGGTGTAAAGGAAGATGAATCGTCCTGAAATGAAATTGCGGACTTTATAATGAGATTTGAGACTTTTTAAACAGGCTTAAATTTGATTAGACCTAAACCAATCTTTCGGTGTCATCCCTTCGATTTTTTTAAAGAAGGCATTGAATACCGATTTTGAATTAAAGCCGCTTTCATAAGCTAGTCCTAAAAGGGTAAGGTGGCTATTGACAGGATTTAGGGCATTCTCTTTGAACTTCTCCAAACGAAAACTATTGATGTATTCATTGAAGTTTTGGCCGATTCGTTCATTCAGCAACCAGGAAAGCTTGTTACTGCTAATATTCACGTTTTCGGCAAGTTCGCGTAAAGATAAAGATGGGTTTTGAAACCACTTTTCTTCCTTCATTCCTATTTCAATAATTTCTAAAACCATATCGATTTCAGCAACTGACATTAAGGCTTTAGTCGGGGTGATTTGTATTAGCATTTCGGGATTAGGTGGTAATAGCTCTACACGGAAAGCAGATTGTACCAAATCCTGAAATCGCTGATACCGGTGTAAAGGTTTAAGCAGTGGAATATTCATAAAGTTGATGATCTGACCGGTACGCATCTTGATGTTTTCTTCCAAAAAGTCCAATGCCATTTCGTGTTTCCCCAAATGGACCATCAAGAATAATGGCCAGGGAAATCGTGCTGATCCAATATCCTCTTTTATCATTAAGCTCACTCTGCTGATATCAATATCGATCTTTTCTTCTGCATTGACCAGCTTATACAATACTCTGCATTCTTCTGGTCTCTCGGCTAAAGGTGTTTGTTTTAAGAAGTCATTTAGTTTTTCGTAATCTTTCGTAAGAATTAAGCAGATTTGTTTTAATGCGATAGAATGTGTGAAATCAGGATTGATGCTTAAGGAGATCTCTATACAATCCAGAGCTTCGGTGTAGTCCTCGTTTAAATAATGAATATTTGCTTTGGTAAAATAATGATTCGTAGCAAAAGGATTGATTTTTAAAATATTATCAGCATGCCAGAGTGCTTTTTCGAAATATCCCACTGCTGTATACAATTCGCATAATCCTTCTTCTGCTTCCGTATAGGATGGATTAAGTTCTATTGCTTTTTGAAAATATTTATGCCCATTGATAAAATCCCAATGACTCCAAAAAGACAATGTTGCTTTACTAAAATACCCTACAAAGGATTGTTTGTCTAGATTAAACCCTTTGCTGAGTTTCTCTTTTGTCATCTGCAATAAACCTTTATTATTTCTCCATGATATGGACATGGCATAACAATACGCTAAACCAAAGTAAGGCAAAGCAAATGAGGGGTCTTTCGCTACGCTTTGTTCATAGAGTTCTATTGCATTTGCGATTCCTGGTCCATCCCACATTAAATGCTGATAGCGACCTTTAAGATAAAGATTGTAGGCCTCTATATTTTTTGTAGGCTCTTTAATTAGATGTTCCTGAATATTGAGGTGACCAAAATTTTCACGGATCTGGTCAGCTATTCGCAAACTTATTTCATCCTGTAAGGCGAAAATATCCGCCATCTCCCGATCGAAATTCTTTGACCAGAAGTGAGTACCGTCATTAGTACTGACTAACTGCACTGTAATGCGAACCCTGTTTTTGACTCTCCGAACACTCCCCTCCAAAATAGTACTTACCCCTAACTGATCCCCAATAGTTCGCACATCAATATTTTTGTTTTTAAATGCAAAAGAGGATGTGCGCGCAATAACTTTCAAGCCCTTCACAGTGGTTAGGGCATTGATTATTTCTTCTGTAATGCCATCGCTGAAGTATTCGTTTTCAGGGTCGGCACTCATATTAACAAAAGGGAGAACAGCAATGGACTTATTGGAAGATGATATGGGTAGATGGTCGCTCATTTTCTACTATACTTTATCTGGACTTCTATGAACTGACATTGAATTTTTAATGGTTTTCCTTTTAATTGGTTAAATGTGTTGTATATGAGGCGTTTCATGCATTATATAAGGCTTAAGTTAGCATTTTAATAAAAACACTAAATTAAAGCATATAAATCAGAAAGAACAAAAGAGAGGTTTAAGGTTACTATATATCGTGAAGTTAAACTTCGACAATCCCGAGACTTCGGGAATAATCCCCTCTCTTTTTTATTAAAATTTCGTTCAGTTCTGAGCGACTATATATCTCGATTTTAAGTTGTTGAAATCATAGTAGATTGTCATTTCAAAATTCAGTTCTTATGAATAAAAATAGAGAAATTTTCGGAATAGACATCAGTAAAGACCTATTTGATGTTTACAGCCATAAAAAGGACATCAAAGTTTTAAGAATGATGCACAAGGCTTTAAATTATTCTTAAAAGTGATGCTAAGGCTATTTATGAGTATGGACAAATTAATGACGTTCCTCAATACACAGCATTAACAAATGCGCAAGCGGAATGTATACAGTTATTCCGATTGTTAGACAATTGTTTAAAGAAGCGCACTCAAACCAAGAATAAACCTCTTGGAGAGGAGGTTTTAGAAGTGCCATCTAAATAAGTTCTTCGATTTTTAAAACGAGATTTAAAACATTTGGATAAAGAGGTAAAGGGAATAGAGACACGCTCACTGGAACTGGTAAAACAAGACCAACAATATCAATTGACGTTATTGAAAAGTATACCAGGGATGGGGATAAAAACAGCCTTTTTTTTTAACTCAGTTCTTTGTTAGCACCTGCTTTTATTTATAGATTCTTTCAATATCCAACTCTTCAATTACCATATCTTGAAGGGTATTTAATTTTTTATTGTAATTAATATTTTCCTCTTCACTTTTTATTAGTTCGGATAATACCTCAAAAACAAAATTTTCCTCTCCATACTCATTCCAAACTTTTTGGAAACTTCTATTCCTATGGTTCCCAAATTTGAGTTCCATTTTATGCCTGTTCCATTTTGATTCCATATCAATACTATGGTCAATCAGAACTTTGTTGTTTTTAATATTTTTTATTTGAAAAACTCCCATAGGAATTTTCATTTGTTTGTACTCTTCTTTAAGTTCTTTTTTTGTTTTCATATTACATAAATCCTAATTGTTTCATAACAGTTACTCTGTCAAAAACTTGAGTATGCCCACAAATTAAATTGTCTTTGAAATGATAAATTGTTACCCCTTTTGTATTAATTGACTTTTTAGTTGGCGGATATTCTCCTATCATACCAAGGTTTGTTCCATTTAATATCCAAGTTATAGCAACGTGATTTTCTTCTGGAATTGCAGATGTTATTTCAAAATTCATATCAGGAAATGAGTTGAATGAAAAACTCAACCGTTCTTTGAATTCTGAATGAGATAGAGTTTGTCCTTCCCAAGGATCAGTGGTGTCAAGATGAATCGTATATTCTGGATGAACATATTGTTCAACTTTATGAAAATTCTTTTTATTCCATATTTCAGTCATAAATTCCCGAAGAAAAGATACTTTGTTCATCGTCTTTTTTTTAGTTAGCAGCTGGCATTTTATTTTTCAATGTATTTAAACGATTCCACCATTCTATTAACTCCATCCTGATAAGAAGAAACTTTAAAATTGGGAAATCTCTTTCTGAATTTATGATCAGACATGACGTATTTCTGCTCAAACTGATACTCCATTTCTTTAGCTTCTTTTATAATAGGTATAAAAATGGACAGTATTTTTTTTAATAATGTTGGCATCACACTCACTTCAAAATTGCTGCCCAATTTTTTATTAAATATTGCAAGCATTCCATTTGTCGTTATTGGTTCTCCAACCGGTAAATGCCATACCTCACCGTAGCAATCATCATTCAAAGCTAATTCCACTAAAGCTCTTCCATTATCAAGAACATCGGCATATGTATGTTCTATATCAGCCGAAACCATAGTCTGTGGCCCTTTATTTTGTAACATTCGCTCCAAAAAAGAAATATAAAAGGGGCTATTTATAGCGCCTTCTCCGTAAAAATCAGCAGAGCGCCCAATGAGTCCTTTAATCTTATTATCTCTTAAGGCTTTTATCATTAAATCAGCAGTTTGTTTACGAGCTTTTCCTTTTTTTGAATTAGGGTTTTGAGGCGTGCTTTCATCAAACGGAACAGGTAAAGGCGAAGCGTACATATAGATATTATCTAAAAATATCAGCTTAGCTTGAGCCTTTTCACAGGCGTCAATCACATTTTGCATGACCTGAGGCCATTGAGTTTCCCAAACCTTAGCATTGTATGGAAGGCCTATGCAGAGATAAACGTAACTGCTGCCATCAATGGCTTTCTCAGCGTCTTCTTTACGAAGTAAATCTGCTTGAACCCAGGTAGGTTTTGTACTAACTTTTCTTATTTGAAGTTGACGAATTTCTAGTTCCTTTATTACGGCTTTTCCAATTGCTCCATTCGCTCCAAGTACGGTATGAATCTTACTTTCCATTTGCTCTAATTTTATAGTTGAGTGCTATCACTTAATTACACCACAAAGGTAGGTGAGCTAAATGTCTAGCCACTGAACAAATGTTAAGAAATCACTTTATACTATTTTTTCTTAATCTACTAAGGTGTTGTGGGGTAACTCCAAGAAAACTAGCGGTGTATTGTAATGGTACTTTTAGAAGGATATCGCCATTTTCTTTAATCATATTTTCATAACGCTCTTGTGCCGTTTTGGATTGAAGCATTGAAATACGTCTTTCCAAAAGAATAAATAGGTTCTCAGCAATAACTCTTCTCCAGATTTGAACTTTTGGAACCTCTTTAGATAATTTCTCTAAATCTTCTCTATTAATAACCAGCATTTCTACATCCTCCACAGCTTCAATATTTTCCTTGGTTGGGGTTAGCGTTAAAAAACTGGTATACGAAGAAATGAAGTTGTTTTCAGGCATAAAGAAACAACTGATTTCATTCCCGTCTTGGTCATTATAGAATATCCGACAAATTCCTTTTTTAATAAAAGCTATATGGTTACAGTGTTGACCTTCTTTAATCCATAATTCTCCTTTGGATAAGGGTTTAGCCTTAAAATACTTTTCGATAGCTAATTTTTCATCCTTCGTCAGATTGACTACTTGATCTATTGTATCTGTTAATGGCATATTTGTTTTTTGCGCTTGCTGCTAACGTGATTGTATAAGAATAGTGCGGTTTTGTATGCGAGGATTTTCCGAAGGAAAATCAGAAGCTAGCAAACGCACTAACCTTTGATTATGCAATAAACTAAGCATTATTTTTATAAATTGTTAGCACCTGCTTTTATTTATAGATTCTTTCAATATCCAACTCTTCAATTACCATATCTTGAAAGGTTTTTAATTTTTTATTGTAATTAATATTTTCCTCTTCACTTTTTATTAGTTCGGATAATACCTCAAAAACAAAATTTTCCTCTCCATACTCATTCCAAACTTTTTGGAAACTTCTATTCCTATGGTTCCCAAATTTGAGTTCCATTTTATGCCTGTTCCATTTTGATTCCATATCAATACTATGGTCAATCAGAACTTTGTTGTTTTTAATATTTTTTATTTGAAAAACTCCCATAGGAATTTTCATTTGTTTGTACTCTTCTTTAAGTTCTTTTTTTGTTTTCATATTACATAAATCCTAATTGTTTCATAACAGTTACTCTGTCAAAAACTTGAGTATGCCCACAAATTAAATTGTCTTTGAAATGATAAATTGTTACCCCTTTTGTATTAATTGACTTTTTAGTTGGCGGATATTCTCCTATCATACCAAGGTTTGTTCCATTTAATATCCAAGTTATAGCAACGTGATTTTCTTCTGGAATTGCAGATGTTATTTCAAAATTCATATCAGGAAATGAGTTGAATGAAAAACTCAACCGTTCTTTGAATTCTGAATGAGATAGAGTTTGTCCTTCCCAAGGGTCAGTTGTATCAAGATGAATCGTATATTCAGGATGAACATATTGTTCAACTTTTTCAAAATTCTTTTTATTCCAAATGTCATTCATAAATTCCCTAAGGAAAGATTCTTTGTTCATCGTCTTTTTTTAAGTTGCTGCTAACATTTAGGCTATGGTTTCGTTGCGAAAAATGTCCTTTTACTCTTTATCAATCTCGTCAGTAATGGATTTTACGAAATTAGCGACTGCTATATATCGTTCGTTACTCTCGGCTTCCGGCCATGCACTGTTTACTGCAATTACAAGTTTCCTTGAAGGGTCGATATAGATCATCTGGCCATGAATCCCCAATGCCTCGAAACTATCACCATTAAAGATCCACCACCCATATCCATAGCCCGCGCCGGGCCAAAGCGGAACTTGTATTTGGGTTGCTGTGTCGAACCAACCGTCTGGGACAATGGATTTACCATTGATGCGTCCGTCTTCTAGAACAAATTGTCCGAATCTTGCGAAATCACGCAGCCGCATTTGGAGGCAACAGCCTGCCATTTCTTGGCCGGTTCGATCCAGTCTCCATGTGGCCGTCTGCTCCATACCATACGGAATCCAGATCTTGGAGGATAGGTAGTGGGATAAGGTTTGATGGGTAGCTGAACTGACAAGGACACCCAGCAGGTGCGTTTCACCTGTACTATACACCCATTTTGTGCCGGGTTCTGCCTCGGCTGGTAAACGTCGCATATAACTTACGGTTGCATTCATGCCCGGTTCTATCGGATCTTTATCAAACTTGGCGATGTCAGAATCCGGATCTGTATAGTTCTCGTTCCATCGTACACCGGTGGTCATGGTCAATAAATGGCGGATAGTCACACTGTCGTATGCACTGCCTTTTAGATCAGGGATGTAGTCCGTTACGTAGTCATCCACACTTTTGATGTAACCATCCTTGATGGCAGCACCCACAAGGGTGCTCGTTACTGACTTTGCAACAGACAATGACGACCACAGGTTTGATTCGCTGTGCCCAAGAGCGTAGCGTTCCAATCGGATCTTTCCATCCTGTAAAATGAGGAAGCCGGCTACTTTCTGTTCAGTCATAAAATCTTCCAATGCTTTTTCTTTTTCTCCACCTGCACTAAATGCGGCAAAGGGCAATCCCTGCGGAAGTTCGTGAATTTTATTCCCCATAGGTACTTCATGCTCATTCTGATTCAATTGGGATGGTTCTTGTGAAATTGAATCCTCGTTAGAGGTTTGCTGTGCAAAGGAGTAGGGTCCTATGGTCATTGTGATGGCCAACCCAATAACGGGTAGGATTTGTGAATTTACGAGTCTACACATAATTTTATGTTGTTTTTTGCTTTTCATAAGATACGGTATTGGCAGTTGTTTTCTATTTGTTTTTTACTTTTTCCTTTTTAACTGGGGAATAATCTTTTTTCATTTCTCCATTTACTAAAATGTTTTCAAAGTAGGATTTAGCTCCAGTAGCGTTATTAATATCTTCAACATTTTGAATGTGAAAATGTATATGTGGTTCTGTAGAATTTCCAGAATTTCCACATAGACCTAATAAATCTCCTTGTTTTACCATTTGTCCTTGCTTTACAACAATGGAATGTTTTTTAAAATGTGCGAAGAACAAATATTCATTGTTCTTGGTTTTTATAATAACTGTATTTCCCGGAACATATAATGGATTTGCTGTTCCTGATTTGTTATCTTTAATGCCATCAACCACTAACACAACTTCTCCGTCTGTTGGTGCAATAAGTTGTTTCCCAAAAGCATAAAAATCTTCATTGCTTTTACCATCATTTTTATAGCTTTTGCCTTGTGGATTGGTAATAACAAAATCAAAAGCATTTTTTTGCGCTTCGTCAATCACGTGATAATTTAGTTCTTTGGTGTCTCCTCCCCAAAGTACTGTCCACTCTTCATTAAAAGGCAGTTTTAATTTAGAAACATTACGAGTAAGCGCTGGTAATTTTTCTTCCTGAAAAGGTTTTACCATTAATCCGTTTATATTTGAATTTTCATCTACAGAAATATATAGAGCAACTACAATACGTTCGAAGTTTGTTTTGTATAATGCAACGTTTGGTTGCCCATATTTTACAAAAGATTTTGTTTTAATATCACCAGCTTCCGATTTTAATCCGCGTAAAAAAGCCAACGTTTTTTCGTGTGGCATAACGTTCTTCATTTCGTTTGCAAACATGTTAAAAATACCTTCATAATCATTGGCATTATATTTTTGTTGAAAATTATTTGATACAGTTTTTGATATTTCACTCTCTTTTTGAGCAAAAGTGTTATTGATAAATAAAAAGGCTATTAGTATAAATATGATATGTTTCATTATTGTTATTTTATTTGTTGTTGCATTTTTTCAATGCTCTTTATCGCAGGATTTACATCCTTGTTTAAGGCTCTTTTATTTACCCAAAAAGTAAATGCATAAAATAATGCTAAACCTATTATTGTTATTGTTTTTAAATTAGAAGTAAGAGGCAATAAGCTTTCTGCGATACTATTGGTCCAATTATAATCAGTTGGGTTTTCTAACCCTAGAATGAATATAAAATTCATAATAAAAGGAGGAATAGCATACCAATACAAAGCAGAATCTAATAGTTTTGCTTGCTGTACCATCATTGTTTTCTGATGTTTAAGTTGCTCCGTTAATGCTAATGAAAAATCAGTTTTAATATTCTGTGTTTTTGATTTTCTGAATTTTAAAATAACGAATACAAACCAAGTGATTGCCAAACCACAAGCGAGTTTGGTAATTGGAAACGGAATTTCGAAAAATAAATACCCAAAAAGAAGTATACCAAAGATTGAGGCAGCAATCTCTCTAATATCTCTTTTTCTTATCTTTTTCTGGATACCATTTATTCTCGTATTTAATTCTTCAACCAGCAGGTTTGTTTCAATTGATATTTGTGCTGTTTGAGAAGCATTATTCCAAATATCCTTTAATTCTTTTTCTAACATTTTAATTGATTTTTGGAGTGATACATTTGAATAATTTTTTTCTAATTCGCTTCATTTTAACTGCGATATGATTTTCTGATAATCCTGTAATTTCTGCAATTTCCCTATAGGATAAATCATCTAAATAAAGGACAATAAGTGAAGTGTCCGTTTCATTTAATGTTGAAATACATTCTTTTAAATATTTAAATTTTTCTTGTTCAGAAGTGTCAATTTCTTTTTCTACGGGTATAAAATGAATAGATTCAAATCGGTCTGTTTTGCTATTGCTTTTATCAAATTTCATTTTTTTACGCAAACAAACATTAACAGTAATTTTGTATATCCACGTATCAATCGATGATTTACCTTTGAAGTTTTTAAGAGATTTCCAAATTTCAAAAATAACTTCTTGAAAAAGGTCTTGTGGTTCTATTGGAGAAACAGCATAAATATTACAAATCCTGTATATTTTATACTTATTCCTTTCAAGAATTTCTTCAAAAAATATATCATCGTTTTGTTTCCCCATTGGATTAGATGTTACAGAATATCAATACTATCATTTGATTATACCTTTTCGCTTTTTACCTTTTTCAAATTGTTTTTAGATGAACTTATAAGTAAAAATTCAATAAAGAAACCGCAGATTAAAATAAGGCTAATCTCTTTATATGACTCCCCCACTACTTGGTAGCAAGTGATTAGTAGAATAGCCCAAACAATGCTGCTGATTATTTGAATTCTTGTTAGAACTTGAATTAATTTCTTTGTGTTTTCCATTTTCTTAAAATTTAAATTATTGATTTTTAATGTCTCTATTATAGTTAGTG
>CAKZLK010000037.1 GCA_937125455.1 uncultured Aequorivita sp. | reverse complement strand
GAGGACGATTGGCATAACTTTACAGCTCTAAACCTTCCCGAATATCATCCAGCGCGCGATATGCAGGATACGTTTTTCATTCAAACCAACCCAGATATTTTATTACGAACACATACCTCTTCGGTTCAGGTTCGCTATATGGAAAACAACAAACCGCCCATCCGTACCATTTCTCCTGGTCGGGTTTATCGAAACGAAGCCATTTCAGCACGTTCACACTGCTTTTTTCATCAAGTGGAAGGTTTGTATGTAGACAAAGGCGTAAGCTTCGCAGACTTGAAGCAAACGTTGCAATACTTTACTACCGAAATGTTCGGAAAATCTAAAATCCGTTTGCGTCCGTCCTATTTCCCGTTCACGGAACCAAGCGCCGAAGTAGATGTTTACTGGGGTCTGGAAACCGAAGCAGATTACCGAATCACCAAAGGAACTGGCTGGCTTGAAATTGGCGGCTGCGGTATGGTTGATCCCAACGTACTTAAAAACTGTGGTATAGATACTGAAGAATATTCCGGGTTTGCTTTTGGTGTGGGTGTTGATCGTATTGCTATGTTATTACACCAAATTCCAGATATAAGAATGTTCAGTGAAAATGACGTTCGCTTTCTAGAACAGTTTAAAAGTGTACTATAGTTTGTATCTTTAAAATAAAAACGACACTCAAAACTTTTTGCTATGAAAAAATACCTTGTTATTGCCCTTCTTGTTATTGTGGGTTTAGCTGTTGCATACTTAACATTTGTTATTGCAGCAATAAAAATAATGATTGGTTCTATCTTGTTAGGTGTGGCAGCCATTGCACTTTTGGCGGTTTGGATTATGTGGAAAATTGAAGATTGATTATGCGAAAAGACATTGAAATCCCCAAAGCTAAGGATGTTTATATTGTTGCCGTAAAAGAATGGGATAAGGATTTCACAGGCCAACAGTGGAATATTTACTTGGTAAATGATCGCGAAGATGAAATTGCAACAGTTTTAGTCTTGTCCCGTGGAAAAAGCGAAGATAGAAAAACATCAACCCTCCGTCACGGTTTGGGAAATATGGAGCCTAAAACCGCTGCAAAAGTAGAATTCATTCCAACTGAAGTTTTAGGCTTTACCAACGAATATTTGCTCACTTTTTTTGCCGAAAATAAACTCTTTGAAAGGAAATTCATTTTTGAACCAAACAGTATTTCTGAAGAAAATTCAGTTAAACTTCCCGTTTTGGAAAGCGAAGGAATTTTGGCAAAATAATTTTTATGATGCTAAAAATTGAAATTGATTCCTTTTCCTATTCTAAAAAAACCATTCTAAAAGACATTGCTTTTAAGCTATCGCCTGGAGAGCATCTCAGCATTCTCGGTGAGAGCGGCTGTGGAAAATCTACACTTTTACACCTCATTTTTGGATTGCTTCATTTAGAGCACGGGAGTATTTTTTACAACGAAAAGAAGCTTCTCGGCCCAACCAAAACGCTTATTCCCGGTGAGCCCTTCATGAAACTCGTAGCGCAAGAATTCAATATTATGCCTTTTACGACCGTTGCTGAAAATTTGGGTTCGCATTTATCTCGATTGGACGAAGAAAAAGATGAAAAACGGATTTCGGAACTTCTGAAGATAGTTGATATGGAGGCCTTTAAAAATACATTGGTAAAAAACCTCAGCGGTGGCCAAAAACAGCGTGTAGCTTTGGCAAAAGCCTTGGCAAATGAACCCGAAATACTTTTGCTGGATGAGCCTTTTAGCAATATTGATACATTCCGAAAAAATAAATTACAACGAAGAATCTTTAATTATCTGAAAGAAAAAAATATCAGCTGTATAACTGCAACCCACGACAGCGATGAAGCTTTATCATTTTCAGACCAGATTTTAATGCTAAAAGACGGAACCGAGGAAATGTTTGGCACGCCTGAATTCATTTACAAAAATGTTGGAACTAAATATCAGGCTGGTTTTTTTGGTGAAGCGAATCTGCTTCCTAAAAACCTTTTCACAAACGAAGAGACTTCAGAAAGCACAATCATTTTCCCACATCATTTAAAAATTTCCAAAGAAAAAACAAGGCTTGAAGTAACTGTGAAAAAGTGTTATTTTAAAGGAAGTTATTATTTAATTGAAGCTAATTTTAAAGGGTCAGAAATTTTCTTTCACCATATCCAAAAACTAAAAGAAGGAAAAACTTTTTATATTGCAAAGACTTGAAGAGGTAGTAATCAATGAACTTAAAAATTCGTCACATACAGTCTGTTGCAGCAATAAAAATAATCTTTGCTATATTCCTGTCCTTACTTTCAATCTATTTGTTTTATTCAGGCACATTGTTTGGAATCGTACTTTTGGGCGCAGCACTAAGGCTTATGGTAGTTGAAGGGTTTGAACTTGACCTTTCAACAAAACGGTACAGAAAAATTTATTGGATACTAGGCCTTTGTATTGGCTCTTGGAAACCACTTCCAAATGTGGAATATATTTCTGTTTTCAAAACGGTAAAAAATAGCAGAGCACGCGTTATTACCGCAGAAGCAAATTTAGGTTTCGAGGTTTATAAAATAAACCTGTTTTATGAGGACAAAAAGCATATTGAAGTTTTTATGGCTGATGAAGCAGAAGAAGCTTTCAAAGTTGCAAAACATATTGCTTCAGAACTTAACATACCTACTTTGGACGCCACATCACAGAAAAAAAACTGGATTTAGTTTAAACAATAACGATCATTTTTCCTTTATTCTTCCCGTCAAACAAGTCAATAAACGCCTGTGGAATATTTTCAAAACCTTCCACAGCTGTTTCCATATAGGCAAGTTTATCCTCTTCCATCCACTGCGCCAATTGTTTTTGGGCTGGACCAAAATCCTTTACGAAATCGCGAACCGTAAACCCTTGCATTAAAATACTATTTTTAATTAGTGTTGTTTCAACCCTTGGTCCCATTGACGTTTCTGTTTCGTTATAAAGAGAAATAGCACCACAATTTATAACTCTTCCATATTTATTCATATTGGTTAAAGCAGCATCAAGAATTTCACCACCCACATTATCAAAATAAACATCAACACCATCTGGGCAAGCCTCGGCTATGGCCTTTTTCATATTGTCCGTAGTTTTATAATTAATGCACGCATCAAAACCAAACTTCTCTTGGATACGATCAATTTTCTCTTCGCTGCCAGCAATTCCCACAACTTTACAGCCTTTTATTTTTCCTATTTGTCCAACCACGCTTCCTACGGCACCGGCGGCGCCAGAAACCAAAAGTGTTTCGCCCTTTTCAAGTTTTCCTATTTTTTTCAAGCCCAAATAAGCCGTTAGTCCCGTTAATCCCAAAACACCCAAATACGCTTTCAGTGGTGCTTTTTCACCATCAACTTTATTCAACCCATTACCGTTTGAGGTTTGGAATTGTTTCCACTGAAGCATTCCATTTACAAAATCACCTTTTTTGAAATTCTTGTTAAAAGATTCAGCAACTTCTGCGATGATTCCAGATTCCAGGGGTTTTCCGACTTCAAAAGGCGGTATGTATGATTTTTCATCGCGCATTCGACCCCGTAAATACGGATCAACAGAAACGTATTTTGCTTTTAGCAATATTTCACCTTCTTTAGGTTGCGGCATTTCCTCCTTGGCAAATTCAAAATCCTGCAGTGTGGGTTTTCCTTTCGGGCGATTTTTTAGTAGAATTACGTTGTTCATTGGTGCAATTTCTTTAGTTAATACCATAAAATTAAAACATAAAAATACAACAGAATCAACACCTGCTTTTATTTAATAAAAGTATAACAGAGTTACATTTCTGAAAAGATTAACGAACTTAGCTTTGTGCAGTATATCTTTACAGCTTCTGAAAACAAATACTTTTGAAATATTTAAAAAACTTACTAGCTACAACAGTTAAAGATCTTTCGGAATACTTTAAAAGTACCGATTTCTCAAAAGCAATACTTTTGGGAATTGCGCTTACGGTTCCGATATTTTTTGGCGTTAAATTTGGCGAGCTAACCATTGGTATAACAATCACCGTTGGCGCCATGCTTGCCTCGCCCAGCGATGTGAGTGGAAGCATTCGGCATAAAATTACGGGCATTTTATTTGCCACTTCGTTAGCTATGATCGTGAGTTTAATTGGTGGTTATTTGCATCTTTCGCTTTGGTTATTATTTCCAGTTTTAGGATTTTTAATGTTCTGTATATCGTATCTGGCCATTTATGGATTTCGTGCATCGTTAATCAGCTTTTCAGGACTTTTGGCATTGGTCCTAAGCTTTTCAAATGTTTCCAGTGGAATGGAGCCTTATGAAAGAATGCTGCTTATAGGCATTGGCGGACTTTGGTACGCGGCACTTTCCATACTTAGGCATTTTATTTTCCCGAAAGCTCCCACGGAATATTATCTTGCAAAGACGATCAAACTAACAGCAGATTATTTAAAAACCAGAGGCGAATTGGTTGCCGAAACCACAGACCGAACAGAGCTTTTAAAAAATTTGCTGACCACGCAAACCGAACTGACCGCAACACACGAAACGTTGCGCGATATTTTGATTTCCAGTCGAACCGGTTCCGGAAAATCTGAGTACGAAGGAAAACGGATGTTGATATTTGTGCAATTAGTGGATATGCTGGAATTGGCAATGGCAAACCCCGTAAACTATTCAAAAACAGATAAGCTTTTTGAAAAAAATACTGCACAGCTAAAAAATTTTCAAAGACTTCTTTTTGCCATGAGTAGTCGGCTAAATACTATTGCCACAAATCTTTCTACACCTAAAAGGCTTCGAGATAGCACTAAAATTCAGGAGTTTCAAGAAATAATTAAACGGGAAATTACAGAATATGCTTCGCAGAACGAACAAGGCATTGATGAAAATTTGCTAATGTTGAGAAATCTTCTCAAATACCAAAAGGAGCAAATAAAAAAGATTGAAAAAATTGAATGGCTTTTACAAAACCCTGCACAACGTGAACTTTTATTATTGAAAAAAGAAGATTCCCGAAGGTTCTTGACCAAACAGAAATATGATTTTGAAATACTTATAGAAAATTTCAACTTACGCTCCCCTATTTTTAAACATTCGCTTCGGCTCGGAGTGATGACAATGATTGGCTATGGTTTGGGAATGCTGTTTTCCGTACAAAACCCATATTGGATCTTGCTTACATTAATTGTAATAATGCGTCCCACCTTTGGCCTTACCAAAACACGTTCAAAAGAACGTACAATAGGCACATTAATTGGCGGTATGCTGGCAGTTGGTATTGTTTTAATCACCCAAAACACTACTGTTTATGGTATTTTGGCAATCGTTTCGCTTGTGATTGCTTTTTCAATGGTGCAACGAAATTACAAAGCTGCAGCCACATTTATCACACTTAGTGTGGTTTTTATCTACGCACTTTTGCGGCCTGATATTTTTAACGTAATCCAATATCGAGTAACAGATACACTGATTGGTGCTGGACTGGCAACTTTGGGAAATTTATTGCTTTGGCCAGCTTGGGAAATTCAAGGAATACAAAAAACGCTACTGGGAACTATTCAAGCGAATCGGATTTATTTAGAAGAAATAATTGGTTTCTACAACAAAAAAGGAAGCATTCCCTCCCAATATAAAGTGGCACGAAAGAAGGCCTTTTTGGAAATGTCTGACCTCAGTGCCGCTTTTCAACGAATGACTCAAGAGCCAAAATCTAAACAGAAAAACTTAGACAAGCTATATGAGATTGCAATGTTGAACCACACTTTTTTATCTTCGTTGGCTTCGCTGAGCACTTATATTTTAAACAATCCTACGACTCCGGCCTCTGAAAATTTCAATAAGGTTTCTTCAAAGATTGTCCAAAATCTTTTGGATGCTGAAAATGTTTTAAAGGAAGGGATTTCTTTGGAAGTAGAAAAAATTGAAACTGATTCCGAAGATATTTTTGAGGCTACTTTCGGAAAGAGTATAACCTTTTATAAAGATGAAAAGCCGAAAGAAGATGATTATAATTTAAAAATTGAAGAGGCTCATCTAGTTCGTGAACAGCTGAAATGGCTATTGGAGATGAGCATAAAAATGCCAAAACTCTTAAAACAGATAGCATTTTAGGCTTATTTCACACTTGTGATTTTATAGTCATTTCCATTCAGATTAAACACATCGCCCTTTTTCTTTCCAGAAATAAGTATTCCAACAGGTGAATTCAAAGCAACGCAGAGATAATTTATTTTTCCTATGGGAACCGTGCCAATTGAAAGACTGATGAAATAAGTAAACCTATCTGTATAAACCAAACTCCCCAAGCGTGCATAATCTGAAGTTGCCTTTACATCAATTTTTTTGAGAAGTGGCACTATTTTCTCGATTTCTTGCAACTGCTTTCCGGCATTTTCGCGATCTATTTGAAGCATCGCACGACCAGTTTCGTGTTTGTCACCACTACTACTTTTAGCCTCTTCCAATAGTGATTCCTCAATATCGGCAATGGTCTGTTTTATTTTGGAATAACGGTTATCAACCTGTTTTTGGCAGTGTTGCAGCAATTCGGTTTTAATTTCTACTGCGGTCATTTCTTCGTTTTCGTTTTCTTTTTTTCTTCTTTCGCTTCCTGTTTTTCTAATGTAAAAGGTCCATAATAACGCATTTGTCGAAGTATCCACTGCGTTCTTTTCGCTACATAGGATCCAGGCGGATTGGCTTTATATCGTTGCGGACTAGGTAATATCGCTGCTATTGCAGCTGCATTTTCTGGCCGTAAATTCTTAGCAGACTTTTTAAACCAATATTGTGAAGCCGCTTCAGCACCAAAAACGCCATTGCCCATTTCCACACTATTTAAATAGACCTCCAAAATACGTTCTTTACTCCAAAGTGTTTCAATTAACAAGGTAAAATAAGCTTCCATTCCCTTTCGAAACCAAGTTCTGTCTGGCCATAAAAAAGCATTTTTCGCCGTCTGTTGCGATATGGTGCTTCCGCCCCGTAGTTTCTTTCCTTTTTCGTTATTCTCTAAAGCTTTTTCTATGGCCTCACGATCAAACCCACTATGGCTTAAAAAGGTTTGATCTTCGGCACAGATAACTGCTAGTTGCAAATAAGGAGAAATATCTTCCATTGGAACCCAATCGTGGCGTGTTTGGTATTTTTCATCGCCTTCAAAGGAGCGAATAGCCATCAATGGCGTGTAAGGGACGGGGACGAATTTATAGATAAGCACCCATAATACGGTGAGGCCAATGAACCAAAGGAAAAACTTTAAAATGAATTTGAATAGTTTTTTAATCATACAAACAAGCTAACTGTTTTCCTATAGAACTTCCAATGGCAACGCCCATACCACCTAATCTGACGCCACAAAAAATGTTTTTTGAAACTGCTTTTAGAATTGGTTTTTTCTGATTGCCAATTCCCATAATACCACTCCAGCGTTGTTCAATTTCAAAGGATTGGTCTGGTAAAATTACGGTTTTAAGCAATTGCTCCAACCTTTCTTGAACTAATTGTGTCAATTCCATTTCGGTGGTTTCTTCCGTTTTAAAATCTAAGTTTCTACCGCCTCCAAAAAGAATTCTATTGTCAATATTTCTAAAATAATAATAGCCTTTGTCCAGATGAAATGTGCCTTTTACTTGTAAGTTTTCAATAGGTTTAGTTACCAAAACCTGTGCTCTTGCAGGTTTTACATCTTCATCTAAAAATTGTTTTGCAAAACCATTTGTGGCAATAAAAACTTTTTTTACGGCTATGCTATACTGATCTTGCCTGTGCTGAGCGGAGTCGAAGTGTTGAAGTGTTTCCGATGAATTTAGTTGAAGTGAAACACATTCTCCATTGTCTGAAATGCCTGTAATTTCTGAAGAATTCAATATCAAAATATGTTCTTCAGAGGCTTTTTTAATAAGTCCGAGCATCATTTTTCCCGTATCAATCTGACCTTCAAACTTGCTATAAATCAGTTTTGGTTGAATGTTTTTAAACCCGAAATTATTTCCGCTTTCTGAAAAAACATCCGCTCCGAAAATAGGTTTCAACAATTCATTTACATATTTTATATGTGCATTACAGGTATTAAAAAGTTCGCCATCTTCCTTAGTAAAAAGTTCGTAGCCACCGTATTCTTTATAATCAAGCTGCTCATCTCCCAAAGTGCTTCGAAGTAATTTTAAACCATCAACTCTACTTTTTACAAGTTGGATTACTTCTTCTTCGGAATGGTTTTTTAAATCTTCCAATATTTCAGAAATACTTCCAAAACAAGCAAATCCAGCATTCTTGGTACTTGCTCCGCTGGGAAGCATGCCACGTTCAAAGACTACAATTTTACTTTTAGGATATTTTTTGCGAAGTTCCAGGGCACAATTCAATCCAACAATTCCACTGCCAATTACAGCAAAATCGATGTTAGAAAACCAGGTTTTATATTCCCAAAAACTCAAATTCATTTTAAACTATATAACAAGTCAATATATAAATTCCAAAACCAAAAAAGCACCAAGTTCCATTAAATTATCTTTTGGAATTTGGTGCTTATAATTTATTATTTAGATGAACTATTCTTCCTCAGGTTCGTTCATTTTAAATGTATTCATGAATGCCGTTGTGTAATTTCCAGCTACATAATCCGGTTCGTCCATCAACTGACGGTGAAAAGGAATTGTTGTTTTTATACCTTCAATTACAAATTCGTCCAAAGCGCGTTTCATCTTGCTGATTGCTTCTTCTCGGGTTTGTGCCGTAGTGATTAGCTTCGCAATCATAGAATCGTAGTTTGGCGGAATTGTATAGCCTGCATAAACGTGTGTATCCAAACGAACTCCGTGACCGCCCGGTGCATGCAATACAGTAATTTTACCCGGTGAAGGACGAAAGTCATTATAAGGGTCTTCAGCATTTATTCTGCATTCTATTGCGTGTAGCTGAGGCGTATAGTTTTTCCCCGAAATAGGAACTCCAGCTGCAACCAAAATCTGTTCACGGATAAGATCATAATCAATTACCTGTTCAGTAATTGGGTGTTCTACCTGAATACGCGTATTCATCTCCATAAAGTAGAAATTGCGATGTTTGTCTACCAAAAATTCAATAGTTCCAGCGCCTTCGTATTTTATATATTCAGCAGCTTTTACAGCAGCAAGCCCCATGTCTGTACGAAGTTTTTTAGTCATAAATGGACTAGGCGTTTCTTCTGTAAGCTTTTGGTGGCGTCGTTGAATGGAACAGTCGCGCTCACTTAAGTGGCATGCTCTCCCTGTGCTATCGCCAACGACTTGGATTTCAATATGGCGTGGCTCCTCAATGAGCTTTTCCATATACATTCCATCATTCCCGAAGGCTGCTGAAGCTTCTTGGCGGGCGCTTTCCCAAGCTTTTTTAAGTTCATCCTTTTTCCAAACGGCGCGCATGCCTTTTCCACCACCACCTGCGGTGGCTTTTAGCATTACGGGATAGCCAACTTCTTCTGCAAGCTTCTCGCATTTTTCGTAAGATTCTATAATGCCTTCGCTTCCGGGAACGGTTGGCACTCCAGCTGCTTTCATTGTGGCTTTTGCAGAGGCTTTATCGCCCATGCGCTCAATCATTTCAGGGGAAGCACCAATAAACTTTATACCGTGTTCTTGACAAATTTTTGAAAATTTGGCATTTTCGGAAAGAAATCCGTAACCTGGGTGAATTGCGTCTGCGTTGGTAATTTCTGCAGCAGCAATAATGTTAGACATTTTAAGGTAGCTCAGATTACTTGGCGGGGGGCCTATGCAAACTGCTTCATCAGCAAACCGGACGTGCAGGCTTTCTTCATCAGCTTTTGAATAAACAGCCACAGTTTTAATCCCCATCTCTTTACAAGTACGTATAATTCGCAGTGCTATTTCGCCCCTATTTGCAATCAATATCTTTTTAAACATAATGTTTCTTAAATAACAAATTCCAAATTCCAAATTCCAAACTTTGGGAATTTGCGATTTGAGATTTGGGGTTTACATTTACGATGGATCTACTAAAAATAATGGTTGGTCAAATTCTACAGGAGAAGAATCGTCAACCAAAACTTTTACAATTTTTCCAGAAACTTCACTTTCAATTTCATTGAAAAGTTTCATTGCCTCAATTACACAAAGCACATCTCCTGTGTTTATGGTACTTCCCACTTCAACAAAAACGGGTTTGTCAGGAGAAGGTTTTCTGTAAAAAGTACCAATGATTGGTGACTTGATAGTTATCAGTTTAGAATCTGCCTCCTCGGTTGCAGGAGCAGCTGGCTGAGGTGCTGCAGCAGTTTGTGGCTGCATTTGCATTTGCGGTTGAGACATTGTTGGTATTTGTTGAATATAGGTTGTTTCACCTCTACCATCTTCAGATCCAGTTTTTATTGTGATCTTAATGTCTTCTGTTTCAAGTTTTACTTCGCTGGCGCCACTTTTTGCCACAAACTTGATCAAATTTTGAATGTCCTTTATATCCATATTTCAAAGTTTAGTCTTTTGGTTGATTAAAATTATTTTGAGTCGTAAGCCCATTTCAGGTAAACGGCGCCCCAAGTAAAGCCTCCGCCAAAGGAAGCAAATATTAAATTATCTCCTTTTTTTAGTTGTTTTTCATAATCGGCCAAACACAGCGGTAAGGTTGCAGAAGTTGTGTTACCGTATTTATGTATGTTCATCATTACCTTTTCTTCGGGAAGTTTCATTCGCGAAGCGGCGGCATCAATAATTCTTTTATTGGCTTGATGCGGAACTAACCAATTTACATCTTCGCTGGTCAGGTTGTTTTGCTTCATCACTTTTTCACAAACATCTGCCATATTTGAAACAGCAAATTTGAAAACTGTTTTGCCTTCTTGAAAAACATAATGTTGTTTGTTATTAACGGTCTCAATTGAAGCAGGAAGCAATGAACCTCCAGCATCAATTTTCAAGAAAGGTCTTCCTACACCATCGGTACGCAAGTATTCATCTTTTACTCCTAGATCTTCAGTATTAGGTTCAAATAAGACTGCCCCACCGCCATCACCAAAAATGATGCAGGTGGTTCTATCTGTATAATCAATGATTGACGACATTTTATCAGCGCCAATAAGAAGTACTTTTTTATATTTTCCAGATTCAATATAGCGCGCTGCGGTTGACATTCCAAAAAGAAAGCTGGAACAAGCTGCGACCAAATCATATGAAAAAGCGTTTACAGCGCCTATCTGGGTTGCTACATAAACTCCAGTTGCCGCCACGGGCATATCTGGTGTTGCGGTTGCCATGATAACCAAATCAATTTCTGCTGGGTCAGTATTGCTTTTTTGAAGAAGGTTTTTTGCCGCCTGAATGGCAAGATAGGAAGTACCTTTGTCTTTATCCTTTAATATTCTCCGCTCCTTAATTCCTGTTCTACTGGTGATCCATTCATCATTGGTATCGACCATTGTTTCCAGAATTTTGTTGGAGAGAATATAGTCTGGCACGTAACTCCCTACAGCGGTAATAGCTGCCGTGATATTATTCATAAAGCTGAATTAAAATTCACTAAAAAGACCAAAAATCTTTTAAAAAGAGTGAAAATTACTAAATTTTACTTGAAATTCGGCACTAATTAAGTTGTTTTTGACTTTTTTCAAAGCTAAAAAACAAAAAAACCCTCACGTTGCTGTGAGAGTTTTTTAATATACTATAAAATATTATGCTTCTACTTGCTCAGTTGCATCAATTACAACTTGACCACGGTAGTACATTTTTCCTTCGTGCCAGTGTGCTCTGTGGAAAAGATGCGACTCACCTGTTGTAGGGTCTATTGCAATTGTAGGGGCAGTAGCTTTGTAATGCGTTCTTCTCTTATCTCTTCTTGTTTTCGAGATTTTTCTCTTAGGATGTGCCATTGCTATTTATTATTTATCCGTTAATAGTTTTTTTAATGAATCCCATCGGGGATCTGTTTTATCGTCTTCGGGCGCTTCTTCTTCGTCAATCGCTTTCGGACTTAGTTCTTCAAGTTTGTCGAGTATGTCACTTTTTAATGTACCGTCTTTTACTCCGGGATGAATTCTTCGTGAAGGCATAGCCAATACGATGGATTCATAAATATATTGCTGAATATTCACTTCATAACTTCCATGGGGTAGAATGAGCAAATCTTCATTTTCATCATTATACTCCTCACCGAATTTTACTACAAAACGATATGTTCCCGATATCTCTTGATCAAAGGGCTCGTTTGTCATGTCGCAAGCAACATTTACAGTTCCATTAAATGTTAATGTGAACTCTAGCAATGTGCTCATTTTTTCCAGCAGTACATCGAGATTAATGGCAGCGTCATTAAATTCGTCATACTCAAAATGCTCAAAGAACGCTTTTTTTAATTCAAAGTTAAACTGGTGTTTTCCTAATTTAAGCCCCACAAAAGGGATTGTAAACTCTTTCAAATCCTTCATTTCCACACCTATTTAAGACCTTAACCTTACGGATAAGGCGGGTGCAAAGATAAAAAATTATTTGAATAGCAATTAGTTTTTCTATTTCTTTTTTGAGAAGCTTCTTTTACGTGAAGTTTGCAGTGGATTTTTTGAGTTTTCCTTGTACTCCTCGCGGGTTTCAAAAATAGAAACAGCGCTGAAAACTGCTTCGCGAAAAGATTCAAAATCCGCCTGTTTTTTTCCAGCCAAATCAAACGCAGTGCCGTGATCGGGCGAAGTACGAATGCGGTTAAGCCCAGCGGTAAAGTTTACACCTTTTCCAAAAGCAAGCGTTTTAAAAGGTATCAAACCTTGGTCATGGTATGAAGCAATAATAGCGTCAAAGTTTTTATAATTACCTGATCCGAAAAAGCTATCTGCTGCATAAGGACCAAAAACCATTTTTCCGTTTTTACGAATATTATCCAAAGCAGGACGCAAAAGAGTATCGTCTTCATCGCCAATTACCCCATTATCGCCCGTGTGTGGATTGATTCCCAAAACTGCAATTTTTGGTTTTTCAATTCCAAAGTCTTCAATCAAGGTGTGATAAATTGTATTTATTTTCTTATCAATTCGTTCACGGGTAATATTTTTCACAACATCTTTCACCGCAACGTGGTCCGTTAAGAGACCAACACGTAAATTTTCAGAAATTAAAAGCATCAAGCTTTCGCCTTCCAGCTCTTGCGCCAAATAATCTGTATGACCCGGAAAATTAAAACTTTCGGATTGGATGTTGGATTTATTGATTGGTGCAGTAACCAAAACATCTATTTTTTTTTCTTTTAAAGCTGCAACAGCTGCTTTTAATGATTTTATTGCATATTCTCCGCCAGTTGGAGTTTCCTCACCAAAAGTTACATCAACGTGTTCCTTCCAAACATTAAGTACGTTAATTTTCTTCGGAATAAGATCTTCTATTTTATCAATTCCATGGAAATTAATATCTATCTCAAAATGTTTTTTGAAGAAAGACATCAACTTTACCGAAGCAAAAATAACGGGCGTACAAAACTCCAGCATGCGTGAATCTTCAAACGTTTTCAGAATTATTTCGCTTCCAATCCCGTTAATGTCACCAATGGAAATACCGACCACTATTTTATCCTCTCTGCTCATTATGTTTGGCTTTTTAAATTGTTACTTTTGCACTACAAATGTAACTAAATACTACAATGTTTACAGGAATTATTGAAAGCGTTGGCGAAATAGCCCAACTTACACAAGAAGGCGAGAATCTTCATATAGAAATAAGCAGTCCGCTTGCTCAAGAGCTAAAAATAGACCAAAGTGTATCGCACAATGGAGTGTGTTTAACGGTTGTTGAAGTAAAAGAAGCTTCTTATGTGGTTACTGCTATTAAAGAAACTTTGGAGAAAACAAATTTAAAGTCTTTAAAAAAGGGATCTCGTGTAAATTTGGAAAGAGCGATGAGACTAGGTGCTAGATTAGACGGGCATATTGTTCAGGGGCACGTAGATGGTACGGCAGTTTGTAAACACATACAAGAAGAAAATGGTAGTTGGCTTTTTACTTTTCAATATAAAAATACTGAGTTCAATACTGTAGAAAAAGGATCTATTACGGTGAATGGCGTTAGCTTAACGGTGGTTGGTTCTAAAAAAGGAGAGTTTTCCGTTGCAATTATCCCTTATACTTTTGAAAATACAAATTTTAAAACTTTTGAAGTGGGGAGTGAAGTAAACTTAGAATTTGATATTATTGGAAAGTATGTAAAAAACCTTATGCAACCTTATTTGTAGATCGGCTTCTTTTGTAAATTATGTAGGCTCCAAATAAAATACCTGCGGCAAGCAAAATCCAAATATTATCATCAATAGGTAATTGGGCTCCTCTAGTACCACCTCCATGAGCAGGTGGCGGCGGTCCCTGATTGCCAGAGGTAGCTTGCAAAACAAGCATAATTACATTATAAATAAGTGATGCCATGGTTATTCATTAACGATTTGGGGATCGTATTTGTGCGCCTAAAGTAATAAATTTTTTTTATCCTCAAATAAAAAAATGAGTTATTGAATGTTTAATAACTCATTTTTAACGTGAAAATTGTCTTTTTAACCGATTTTACTTTGGCTTTCTATAAGCCGTTTAAAAAAGTGGTCCCACATGGGCTCGAACCATGGACCCTCTGATTATGAGTCAGATGCTCTAACCAGCTGAGCTATGGGACCGTTTCTGTTTAAAAATTCCATCAACCACATTTTATATACATTTGTGGCCTTCAGAATAAATATCAGGATTGCAAATGTAAAACACTTTGCAAATACAACAAAACAATTTTTACTTATTCTCGATTTCTTGGCAAAGCTCTACCAAAACTCCGTTTGAGGATTTTGGATGAAGGAATGCAACAAGTTTATTATCTGCCCCTTTTTTTGGAACCTCATTCAACAATATAAAGCCCTCATTTTTTAGACGTTCCATTTCTTTTTTAATGTCCTTTACCGCAAAAGCAATATGGTGAATTCCCTCCCCTTTTTTTTCAATAAACTTCGCAATTGGACTATCTGGAATTGAAGCTTCCAACAACTCAATTTTACTTTCTCCACAGCGAAAAAAGGATGTTTCCACTCCTTCGCTTTCCACTTTTTCACTTTTGTAGGGCGCACTTCCCAATAAAGCTTCATAAATTTTGTTGGCTTCAGTAATACTCTTTACCGCAATACCTATATGTTCAATTTTCTCCATAAATTCTTCTTGATGGTTCAAAAATACAAACTTAATTCTATTGAATTTCAATAAGCTTGCCACTTCATTAACATTCCGTAAGGTTTTATATTCTATTTTTGCAGTATGGTAGAAAGTAACAGACAAAAGAAAATAGCCGGCGTTTTACAAAACGACCTTGCAAACGTCCTTCAAAATATGCTTCGCGAAGCGGGGCAGATGGGTATTATTATTTCAGTGAGCAAAGTAAGTGTGACCACAGATCTTTCCATTTCAAAAGTTTATGTTAGCGTATTTCCTGCGGATAAAGCTGAAAGTATAGTGAAAGAACTCAATAATTTAAAACCTCAAATAAAACATCAAATTGCGCAGCTTACAAAAAATCAACTGCGTAAAATGCCTGATCTTTCATTTTATAACGACGACTCTCTTGAATATATAGAAAAGATCGACAAGGCGGTAAAAGGCGAAGAAAATCCACTGAAAAACCCAGACTTGCTTCCGAAAAGAAAAAAATCATAACTTGAACTTTTCGCTCTACATCGCTAAGCGTTATTTGTTTTCAAAAAGCAGTAACAATGCAATCAACATTATTACAGGTATTGCTGCTGTTGGTGTGGTGGTGGGAGCAATGTCATTATTTATAGTGCTTTCTGGTTTTTCAGGTTTGAAGGATTTCAGCCTTCAGTTTACCGACGAATTTGATAGCGATCTAAAAATACTTCCCGAAACTGGAAAAACAATCACGCTTTCAGAAGCGCAAAGAAACCAACTCAAGAACATAAAAGGAATCGAAAGCTTTTCAGAAATAATTGAGGAGCGTGTTTTTCTTCATTATAAAGGCAAAAATCATATATCTTTCATTAAAGGTGTAGATTCTTTATACGGAAAAGTCACCCAACTTGACAGTATAATGTATTTTGGAGAATGGTTCGTTCCCGGCGAACACCAAGTAGTTGTTGGACTTTCCACAATTGCAAAGCTATCCATGGGCGTCAATGATTATTCAAGTTTATTGGAAATTTATGTGCCAAAACCAGGAACTGGACAATTAAACGCATTGAATCCTTCCGACGCTTTTAATAAAGAAAATGTTGTGGTTTCTGGAGTATATCAAGTAAATGAAGATTTGGATGCAAAGTATGTTTTTTCTGATTTGGACTTCGCCCGAAAGCTGTTATCGTTGGATAGCACAAAAATTTCTTCCGTTGAAATGAAATTGTTGCCAACCGCTTCCGAAGAAAATGTGCGCAACGAAATTGATAAAATTTTTCCCTCGAAAATTCTTATCAAAAACCGCATCCAACAAAACGATGCGCTTTATAAAATGCTGAATACCGAAAACATTGCAGTTTACTTAATCTTCACTTTGGTGTTAATTATTGCGCTTTTCAATGTGGTTGGCTCAATAATAATGATGGTTTTGGATAAGCGAAAAAACATAAAAACGCTCTATAACATGGGCGCATCGTTGCCCGAAATACGCAGAATCTTTTTTCTGCAGGGAACGTTAATGACTTTGCTTGGTGGATTGTTTGGGATTTTCTTAGGAATACTTGCCGTACTGGCACAACTAAAATTTGAATTTGTGGCCATAACAAGCACGCTGGCCTATCCCGTAAAACTGAAGCTTATAAATGTTGTGATTGTTTTTGCAACAATAAGTATCTTGGGGATTATTGCTTCAAAAATAGCATCGAGCAGAGTGAGGGAGAAGTTGGTGGTTTAATATTAAAAATCATATTGCTTTTGAGCTATTAAACACATCTTCAAATGATCAGATATTCTGGATTTGCGCCCAAACTTATCAACGCATCACAAATCTCTGCAGTAAAAATCTCAGGACCACAAACATAAAAACGAGAACTAAAATCCCCAATGGTCTCTATAAGGAATTTACGGTCAATTCTGCGCTCTCGAAAACCAATTACTCCTTCTTGGGTGAATACATTCCTATAGGCAGGGCCCAACATCTTTGTTAGTTCATCGTGTAAAATGATGTCATCCTTGGTTTTATTTGAATACAAAAGCGCAAGGTTCCGCAGGTTTCCACTCTCAAAAAGTGCTCTAAAGATTGCAATAAAAGGGGTAATTCCTGTTCCGCCAGCAATGAATATACCGGGCCCTTTATATTGAATTGTTCCAAAAATGTCATGAAGTAACAGCTCGTCACCTGTATTGAGCTTGCCCAATTGTGCAGTCACTCCCTTGTGGTCTTCATATATTTTGATGATAAATTCTAAATAATCCCAATGTTGCAATGAAGAAAAGGTAAACGGTCTTTTCTGGTCCTCCCAGCCTGGTAAGCCAATGGATATATATGCTGATTGCCCTGGACTATATTCAAAATTTGAAGGCTTTTCTAGAACAAAACGCTTAACGTTGTGGGTAATATAATGGGTCTTTAGTATTTTGAGCCTCTGCATTATGATAGTTTGAGCTTCAAAGATAAAAAGGATTTATATATAAAGGCGCTTAATATTTATTAAGCAAACTCATAATTTGCAAAAACTTCCAAAACCTCATCAAAAGCCTCAAAAACGGAGGCAGAATCAGCGCTTGTTACCATTTTCTATTGAAGTGCAAATTACGATAAAACTAAAAATTTACTTTGTTTTTTATCGGTAAACTTTGGTTTATAACGGATAAATCTATACTATTGAATAATCTTAACTCCCCAGAAATTTTATTAATCTTTAAATTTTCTAAGTTATGAGAAAAAATTCCCCCCCCCCCCACCATTTTTTAAAAAAAGTTTACTGTCTTTTTTATTAACAATTCCTCTTGTGCTTTTAGCTCAAAATAATCCAGAACCTTCTATTGGATGTGGTACAACAATAAATTCTGAAGAATACACTTTGGATAGATTTTTTGTGAAAAATCAAGAACTAGTGGATATTCTAATAAATAATACTGTAAACATTGAAGGAGAAACAGGAATTTTTACTAAAAAATTAATCTTAAAAAAATAACGTTATGAGATCATTTTATTTAATATCTATATTTTCTCTATTACTGATTTCATCTTGCAATAAAGAAGAAAACAACCCTAGAAATGGACTTCCAGCAGAATATAATGTCTTTTTGAACCTTCAAAAAGCAGATGGATCTCCATTTAATTTAGGAGAAGTTGAAGCAAAAGGAGCATATCTCAACGAAGGCGATGAATTGATTTTTCAAGGAGACTGGTTTCAATTGCCTATTGATTCGGATTATTCAGATGTTTTTGGGGAAAGAGTATTTGGGCCATTTGATTTAGGCATAGGCTGGGAGTCTGGCCAAGAGCCAGAAGAAGATACTGAATGGGTAACAAATCAATTATTATTGTTACGTTATCAAGGTATTTCAGAAATTGATACTCTTCGTAGTAGAGATAGTGCGAGATATCCAGATTTTCGCTATTTTGATATCTATAAGAACGATAGCCTGATAAAAAGATTAAATAATTTAGAAGCACCTTGGAAAATAACCATCCAAAAGTAAAATTAATTGGAGTAATCAATATAACCTTCCTCTATTAGGGGAAGGTTTTTTTATTTACACAAAAACCTAAGCAAACTCATAATCCCCATACTTCGACTACACTCAGTAACCTTAAACAAATTCATAATCCCCAAATGTTTCTAAAACTTCATCAAAAGCCTCAAAAACAGAGGCAGAATCATCGCTCGTTACCATTTTCATTCGGTATTCCTTAAAGTTTGGGATACCCTTAAAATAGTTGGTATAATGACGACGGGTTTCAAAAACGCCAAGGGTTTCCCCTTTCCAGTCTATGGCCATTTGCAGATGACGTTTGGCGGCATCAACGCGTTCTTGCATTGTTGGTGCTGGTAAGTGTTCTCCCGTTTTAAAATAGTGCTTTACTTCTTTAAAAAACCAAGGATAACCAATACTTGCACGGCCAATCATTGCACCGTCCAAACCGTATTTGTCACGCATTTCCATTGCTTTTTCAGGAGTATCCACATCGCCATTTCCAAAGATGGGAATGTGCATACGTGGATTGTTTTTCACTTCTGCTATCGGTTTCCAATCGGCATCGCCTTTATACATTTGAGCGCGGGTACGACCGTGAATAGACAAAGCTTGGCAGCCTACATCCTGTAAACGTTCGGCAACTTCCATAATTTTAATGGAATCGTGATCCCACCCCAAGCGGGTTTTTACGGTAATGGGAAGTTTGGTGTGTTTCACCATTGCTTCGGTAAGGCTTACCATTAAATCGATATCTTTTAATATTCCGGCACCAGCACCTTTTGAAACCACTTTTTTCACGGGACAGCCAAAGTTGATGTCAATCATATCTGGACCGCTGGCCTCGACTATTTCAACACTGCGCAACATAGATTCCAAAACGGCACCAAAAATCTGAATGCCCACGGGACGCTCCTTTTCATAAATATCAAGCTTCATCACACTTTTAGCCGCATCGCGAATAAGCCCTTCGGAAGAGATAAATTCAGTAAAAACCACATCAGCGCCCTGCTCTTTGCAAAGAGCCCGGAAAGGTGGGTCGCTTACGTCTTCCATTGGTGCGAGAAGCAACGGAAAGTCTGGCAATTGTATGTTTCCAATTTTTGGCAATTTCTTTTCTTTAGAAGTGCAAAAGTAGTAAATATCAGTAAATAAGACGTGTTACTTGTTTTGGTTGATTTGAAGTTGATTACTTCTCTTCCAGCCTATCGCCTTCGTCGGTTTTTATTTCCTTTCTATTATCGTGAAGACGCGCATTTCCGAAATTGTACCTGAAGCCTACACGAAACAATCTATATTCCAAGTTTGTATAAAAGTGGTTGTCTTGATTGTAATATCGTGAAGTGGAAGCCATATCTTTCAAAGTATCGAAAACATCATCTACGCCTACAGTCAGACTGGCGCGTTTGTCCCAAAACTCTTTTCGCAAAGAAACATTAATATAGTTTTGGTTTTTGAAAGACCTATTTCCAAATACAAAATTTGAAATATAAACACCCGTTAGATCTGCTGTAAAAGAGCGGTCTTTGGAAAGCGTGAAATTGTTTGTAGCAAAAATATATTGTCCAAAAGTATCATTGGTGTATGTATCCTGTGTGCTTTGTAATGCATATAACTCATTTGCCAAATAAAAAGTAGAGGTTTGTATATGCAACCACCACCAAGAGTTCAATGAATTAAAATATGTTATGTCAAAAGCATATTGGTAACTTTTTATCAAATTGGCATCAATTCTTTCCAAAGTGCTGTTATTATTGTTTTGAAATGTGAGCACGTCCAAACTGTTTTCAACATTTTGATAATAGAGCTCAAAAAACAATTTGTTTTTGTGATCAAAAGTCAATGTAATTTTATCTTCAATTGCTGGAACCAAATTTGGATTCCCGCTATTAAAGTCCCGCTCGGTTATAAAATATTTAAATGGGTTTAAACTTTGATAACGAGGGCGTTCAATGCTTCTACTATAGCTTAACCCAATACCATTGTTATCATTTATAGTGTAATGAAAAGATGCCGATGGGAAAAAATCAAAATACTGTTGGTTGTTCACCTGGCCTAAAGAACGAGAATTGGCAGTAATATCTGTATACTCTCCCCTAAGTCCAAAGGTAAAGCTCCACTTTCCCCAATCTTTTTCATAATTTATATATTCAGCAAAGATGTTTTCATTATAATTGAAATCATCAGACAATGCACTGTTGAAGACATTTGTATTGTTTTCGATGTCAAAAAAATCCAGCAAGCTCTCTGTTATAACGTTGCTATACTTTAGGCCAGTTTCAAAAGAACCACCCCAAAGTTCTGTTGAAACATCAGCTTGTCCTGTAAAAATGTTGCTTTTCTGTTTTGAATCTGTATAAAAACTTGTGTTTCTTATTAAATCGCCATTCGCCAAGAAATAATCGGAGTTAACACTTTGGTTTTGTGCGTTATCAAAATAAATATAATTCCCTGAAACTGAAAGCGTAGCCCCTTTATCATTCAGCTCACGGTTGTAATCCAGCGCAAAATTAAGGTTGTTTTTGTCATAATTGATATGACTTAATGTGGTGATAGTTGAATCTATTTGGCGTTGTGGACTATAACTCAAAGATTCTCCATTATTACTATAGTCTACTTTAGGGGTAACGGAAATATTTGAAGTAAGGCTAAGTGAATTTTTATCGTTCAGCATAAAATCCAAAACAACATTTCCGTTATGATTTTCATACTGTGTAGTGCGGTTAAAGTCTGTTTCCAAAATAGATTTTGTACTTATCTCATCCGGTTGAAAAAATCTGATATAGCTATCATCTTCTTTATATTCCTTTCTTTTGTCGTAGGTATAGCTGGCATAAACATTTAGCCAGTTATTTTTGTAGAAATGTGAAGTTCCAAACTTGTATTTTGGATAGATGCCCTGCTCATAAGTTGCGTTTACCGATCCTTTGTACCCAATTGAAATAGCTTTTGCAGTAATGATATTGAGTACGGTACCCGACTCGGCATCAAATTTTGAAGAGGGGTTTGTAATAACCTCTATGGATTTTATGTTTGCGGCATCGGTATTTTCCAATAGTGAAACCACTTCAGAAGAGGAAAGATAGACTCTTTTTCCATTAATATAAACTATGGGCGAAGAAAATTTCACTTGTATATTTTCGCCAATTACAACAACACCTGGTGTTTTTTTCAAAAGATCCATTGTGCTCCCAACGGAAAAAGAGGTGTTTTCAACATTGAAAACCAGTTTGCCGGCGGTCTTCTTGATCGTTGGTAGTTTTGCGGTAATGACAGCTTCATCCAGTATTTCATTGTTTTCCTTTAAAACAATATTTCCAAGATTTTTATCTGAAGTAAGTTCTAAGGTTTTTACCAAATCCTCAAAACCCATATAGCTGAAGTTAATATTATATGTCCCTTTTTCAATACCTTCCAAAATGAAAGAGCCATCTTCATTAGTTGTTGTTCCCTTTAAAGGATTTTCAGTATTAGCTTTATAAACCAATACATTTACATAAGACAAAGGAGAATCTTCAGCATTAATGACCTTCCCAGAAATATTTAGGTCCTGCGCCATTATAATACCACCATAAAGGCAGGAGAATAAAATGAAAAGTCTTTTCATAACATAAGTAGACATCTGGGGCGACACCCGTTACTATGATTTTTTCTGGGGAGAAAACAAATAGTATAGCTAAAATACAGCTTATCATTACAAATATGTTAAAAAATTATTAATTAAAAACATACTTTTTGCAATTATTTTAGATGAATTAATCTTGAACAATATAATCACTCTTTTAATCTATATTTGCAACTTGTACTACGTTGAAGGAACTTATATGAAGAACATTCGTAATTTTTGTATTATTGCCCACATTGACCACGGAAAAAGCACCTTGGCAGATCGCCTTTTGGATGCAACTGGCACCGTGACCGCTCGCGAAAAACAGGACCAATTGCTTGACAATATGGACTTGGAGCGCGAGCGTGGCATTACCATTAAAAGCCACGCTATCCAGATGGATTATGTTTACAAAGGCGAAAAATATACGCTCAACCTGATAGACACTCCCGGACACGTCGATTTTTCGTATGAAGTTTCCCGTTCTATCGCCGCTTGCGAAGGCGCGTTACTGATTGTGGACGCAGCGCAGAGTATACAGGCGCAGACAATTTCGAACCTTTATTTGGCTTTGGAAAACGATTTGGAAATAATTCCAGTTTTGAACAAAGTAGACCTTCCTTCTGCAAACGTAGAGGAAGTAACAGATGATATTGTTGATCTTTTGGGCTGTAAGCCTGAAGAAGTTATTCCCGCCAGTGCCAAAACTGGACTTGGAATCGATGAAATATTAAGTGCCATTATTGAACGGATTCCGCCACCAAAAGGCAATCCCGATGAATCATTGCAGGCCTTGATTTTTGATTCGGTTTACAACCCTTTCCGCGGGGTTGAAACCTATTTTAGGGTTCTGAATGGCGAAATACGAAAAGGACAGCACATCAAGTTTATGGCTACCGGAAAAAGCTATTATGCTGATGAAGTAGGAACTTTGAGGCTGAAGCAATTTCCAAGGGAGGTAATTAAAACTGGCGATGTTGGCTACCTAATTACCGGAATTAAAGAAGCCAAAGAAGTAAAAGTAGGCGATACCATTACAGATTCCAAAAGCCCAACCGTAAATATGATTGAAGGTTTTGAAGACGTAAAACCCATGGTGTTTGCAGGAATTTATCCTGTGGACACAGAAGATTACGAAGAGTTGCGAAACTCAATGGAAAAATTGCAATTGAACGATGCTTCTTTAGTTTTCATTCCTGAAAGTTCCGCCGCACTTGGTTTTGGTTTCCGTTGTGGATTTTTGGGGATGCTTCACTTAGAAATTATTCAGGAAAGACTGGAAAGAGAGTTTGATATGACGGTGATTACAACCGTTCCAAACGTTTCCTATCACGCTTTTAGCAATAAAGAGCCAGATGTTCCAATTTTGGTAAACAATCCTTCAGATTTGCCAGACCCTTCAAAACTGAACCGTGTTGAAGAACCCTATATTAAGGCCACAATCATTACAAAATCAGATTTTGTTGGTTCCGTGATGTCACTTTGTATTGAAAAAAGAGGTGAAATAACCAACCAAACCTATTTAACAACCGAAAGAGTTGAACTTTCTTTTGATATGCCATTGGCAGAAATTGTTTTCGATTTTTACGATAGGTTGAAAACCGTTTCAAAAGGATATGCTTCTTTTGATTATTCACCTATCGGGATGCGCACATCACATCTTGTGAAAGTTGACGTTCTTTTAAACGGAAACATTGTAGATGCACTTTCGGCGCTACTTCACCGTGATAATGCCTATGATATTGGAAAGAAAATTTGCGAAAAATTACGTCAGCTTATTCCGCGGCAGCAGTTTGATATTCCAATCCAAGCCGCCATTGGCGCAAAAATCATTGCGCGTGAAACTGTAAAAGCACTTCGGAAAGATGTTACTGCAAAATGTTACGGGGGTGATATTTCGCGAAAGCGAAAACTATTGGAAAAGCAGAAAAAAGGAAAAAAACGGATGCGTCAAGTGGGTAATGTGGAAATTCCGCAGGAGGCTTTTATGGCCGTACTTAAGCTGAACGATTAAAATTCTAGATTTAATTTCCGCAGCTAGCTCCAGCCTGTTCAAGTCCAGATATATAAGTATCATAAGGCGTTCCGGTGTTTTGTCCGTTAACCGATGCATTGCCATCCCTTTCTTTGCAAACTTGAAAATCTGCAGTTTCAGATGAAGAACAACTAGTGCAACTGATGCCATCATCTTTTTTACAAGAAAAAATTGATAGGCTACAAACTATTGCTATAATCAAGGTAGATTTTTTCATCAAAAAAAGTTTTTATGAGAACGGTTTTGTTGGGAAATTATTTTTAGGATTTCCCTTCGTTTTCTGTTCGGGTTGCGTTTACAACATCTTCAAAATCCATCGGTTTTCCAAGATAGACCAAGCTACTACCTTCTTCAACTTCCAAGTCTGTGGGTGAAGTAATTAAATCTAAGAAACCATTCGGGCTTTTCATAAACAGTGGAATAGCATTTTCATTTTCGCCAATAATATTTAATACACGTAAAAATTGGTTATGACTTTCCACGGGAATTTCCTGAATTGATGGGAAGTCGTGAGCCACTTCCGTAAATCGAGTATAATCGTGGGTGTATGAAAATAATTCTTTTGCGGAAAGGTTTTGACGTTGGCGCATTTCTTCCGTAGTCATCAACCGAAAGGTTCCGTTTTCACCAAAAAACTTTCCAAAACGATTAATAGCTTGTTTGTTAATTTCGTCACTGCCCGTCATTGCTAGCAAATAACCCACATCGTTCAATTCTATATTATCGGTTAGATCATCCGCATAAATGTTTGCAGTAAACGCTTCCAAGCCTAGCTCTTTTGCTCTGTTTATATTTAATTGGTTGGAATCTATTAGAACAACATGGCGATTATTTTTATGCAGGTAAGTAGCGATCAATCGAGACGCTTTTGATGCCCCAACCATAAGTATGCCTTCAGATTTCTTTAAAAAGACACCCATCCAATCTGCCATAAGCCTAGCTGTTGTAGCGTTTATGATCACAGTTAACAAAACCACGGCAAAAACCAAGGGAGTAATATATTCTGCGCCAACAACGCCTTTTGAAACCAGTTGGGTACCAAAAAGTGAAGATATACCAGCAGCAACAATTCCCCGGGGGCCAACCCAACTAATGAAGAGTTTTTCATTTGTTTTAAGCGAAGAACCAATGGTACTGGCAAAGACCGTTAAAGGACGCAGTACAAAAATAACAATGGCTAATAAAATTGCCGTTTTCCAGTTATAGACTAACAAAAGATCTTCAACGCTTATGTTTGCCGCAAGCAATATAAAAAGTATGGAAACTAATAATACACTGAGCGATTCCTTAAAATAAAGAAGTTCTTTAAGACTTGGCAAATCACTATTTCCTAGGAACATACCCATAACTACTACTGCCAAAAGTCCAGATTCATGGGCAAATAGATCACTAATTACAAAAACCGCCATTACCATGGAAAGTGAAACCACATTAGACAGATAATGCGGCACCAGTTTCTTTTTTATGGAAAAGTAGAGTGCATATCCTGCCGAAATTCCAAAAGCCATGCCTATTAAAACAATTTTTCCAAAATCTAATAATGCTTGTTTTGTATAGCCCGAATCACCCTCAACGCTAATAAACTCATAAACAAGTACAGCCACAAGAGCGCCAATAGGATCAATAAGAATTCCTTCCCATCGAAGCACCGCAGCCACGTCTTTTTTAAGCGGAATATTTCTAAGAATTGGAGTAATTACGGTAGGTCCAGTTACAATTATTAAAGCTGAAAAAAGAAAAGATATACGCCAACTGAGTCCAAAAACATAATGCGCTGCAATACCCGCGCCGATAAATGTGATGGCCGCACCAATACTTATTAGTTTCCCAATTACTGGACCAACTTTTGAGATTTCACCACGTTTTAAGGTAAGTCCACCCTCAAAAAGGATAATTCCCACTGCCAAAGACACAAAATAGAAAAGATTTTGACCCGGAAAAAGACCTTTATCGCCATTCCATATTGGTTGAAGCCATTGATTTCCATCTTCCGACATAAACGTAGAAAGCGGACCCACCAAAAGACCAATTAAAATTAAAGGAAGAATTGCTGGAATTTTAAATTTCCAAGCTACCCATTGAGCCAATATCCCTAAAATTATAATTCCTGCAAGTTCTACCATTTGGTTCGGTTTTCGGCTAAATTAAACATATTTAGTTCCCTCAAAACATTAACGATTTGTTAAAAATAGTATAATTAATTTATACTTCGACCTCTCGTGTGTAACGCTTTTATTAATTTGCAGCTCATTTCTATCATGGTATGCGATTATTCCCTATTGAAGCTGGCAATTTTAAACTTGATGGCGGCGCTATGTTTGGCGTTGTGCCTAAAACACTTTGGTCTAAAACCAATCCAGCAGATGAATATAATATGATTGACATTGCAGCGCGTTGCCTTCTTATTGAAAACGGCAATCGTCTTACGTTGATAGATACTGGAATGGGAAACAAACAGAGTGAAAAATTCTTTTGTTACTATTACCGTTGGGGCAATTATAATCTTGACGAATCTTTAAAGAAACAAGGGTTTCACAGAGATGATATTACCGATGTTTTTATGACACATCTCCATTTTGACCATTGCGGTGGAAGCATTCAATGGAACAAAGACCGTACAGGTTATGAACCCGCTTTCAAAAATGCAACTTTCTGGAGCAACAAAGATCACTGGCATTGGGCCACTGAGCCCAATAGAAGGGAACAAGCTTCTTTTTTAAAAGAAAATATATTGCCAATGCAGGAAAGTGGACAACTAAAGTTTGTATCAAAACCCAATTCAGATTTTGCTGAAGCCAATGAACTTGATTTCGGAATTCTTTTTGTAGATGGGCATACTGATAAACAAATGATTCCACATATAAATTATAAAGGGAAAAAACTGGTCTTTATGGCAGATTTACTACCAACTGCAGGCCATTTGCCGCTACCATTTGTAATGGGATATGACACTCGTCCACTGTTGACACTTCCCGAAAAGGAAAAATTTCTGAACAAAGCAGCAGAAAACAACTTCTATCTTTTCCTAGAACACGATGCGCACAATCCAATAATTACAGTTCAAAATACTGATAAAGGGGTTCGACTAAAAGAAACCTTTACACTTAACGAGTTTTTTAATTAATACTTCTTAAAAACATTGAAATGCCCATTAATAAATTTAAAACAAAAATGAAGATGTGTTTCCTGGGCATTCCATCTTCCAAAAAAACAAATTTTATATACCGATGAAACTTTTTAAGATCACTCTTTTTGCAGTTGCAATGTCAACTGTTTTAGCAAGCTGTGGAAGCGGAGCTCCCATTATTGCAACTCCCATCCAAAATATTGACACTAATCCCTTAAAAATAACCCCTCTGGTTGATGCGCAGCTTAAGCATTGGCCGGCAATGGACTTGGTAAAAGACACGGTTCCAGGAATGAGTGTTGATAAGGCTTACAGCGAAATTATAAAAAAACGAAAAGGCGAAACGGTGATTGTGGGCGTAATTGACAGTGGGGTTGATATTGATCATGAAGACCTTAAAAACGTGATTTGGACCAACCCGGGCGAAATAGCCGGTAATGGAATAGATGACGATAATAATGGTTTTATTGATGATGTCCACGGGTGGAATTTCCTTGGTAACATTACAGATGAAAACATGGAATATGTTCGCATCATTAGAAAATTAAAGCCAAAATATGAAGGAAAAGATGAATCTTCTATAAGCGCTGCTGATAGAAAAGAATATGCCCTTTATCAAAAAGCTGAAGCTGAATACGAAAAAGAGTCTTCAGATATTATTGCTAACAAAACTCGTTATGGACAAATTCTTTCACAATTAAAGCCAACCCATGAGGCAATGGCCAAAAAACTTGGGAAAGCAGATTATACTAAAGAAGATCTTGCCGCAATAAAAAATCCTTCAGCACCAGAGCAACAACAAATTGCAATGCTCAGCCAGATGTTGAACTATGCCGATACGGTACCAGAGGTCATTAATGAACTAGAGGATGGTGTTAAATACTTCGATGGAAGACTTAACAATAATTTCAATATGACCAAGGATTTCCGTGGCGTTTTGGGTGATAATCCTGATGATATTGCAGATAATATATACGGGGATAATAATGTGGCAGGTCCTGATCCAACTAGAGAGAACGTTAAACACGGAACGCATGTATCAGGTATAATTGCGGCGCAACGCAATAACAAAATTGGTATGGATGGTGTTGCAAATAATGTAAAAATTATGCCTGTTCGTGCCGTACCAGATGGTGATGAGTATGATAAAGACATCGCTTTAGCTATTCGATATGCCGTTGATAATGGTGCAAAAGTATTAAACACCAGTTTTGGAAAATACTATTCCCCACATTCAGATTGGGTATATGATGCTATTAAATATGCTGCCTCAAAAGATGTTTTGATTGTGAATGCAGCAGGTAACGATGGTTTAGATTTAGATACTGTTAATATCTATCCAAATGATCAATTTGACAATGGTTCTGAAATGGCCGACACATTTTTGACCGTGGGAGCGCTTAACTTTAAATACGGAAGCGATATGGTAGCGAACTTTTCAAACTACGGAAAAACAAACGTGGATGTTTTTGCACCAGGTGTAAAAATTTGGTCAACAACACCATTGAATACCTATGAATATTTACAAGGAACCTCAATGGCATCTCCAGAAGTTGCTGGCGTTGCTGCAATGATCCGTTCCTATTACCCTAAACTTTCCGCAAAACAAGTAAAACAAATTATTATGGATAGCGGACTTACAACAAACACAGATGTTATTCTTTCTGGCGACACTTCAAATACAAAATCTTTCGCAAATATTTCGAAGTCGGGAAAAATGGTAAACTTATACAACGCCCTTATTATGGCCGATAAAATGTCTAGATAATGAAGTATATTTTAAATGGATTCTTTTTAACGGCGGTATTTTTTTCGGCTTTTGCCCAAAACAATAATAGTTATTGGCAACAAGAAGTTGATTATAAAATGAACGTTCAAATGGATGTAAAAACCTTTCAATATAAGGGAACGCAGGAGTTGAAATACACAAACAATTCTCCCGATACTTTAAATAAGGTTTTCTATCACCTTTATTTTAATGCCTTTCAACCAGGTAGTGAAATGGACGTGCGATCACGAACCATAGCAGATCCAGACAGCCGCGTAATGGATAGGATTTCTAAGCTTTCACCTTCAGAAATTGGTTACATAAAACCAACTTTATTTACTCAGGATGGAACTACTGCAAAATATGAGGTTAAAGGTACCGTGATGGAGGTAATTTTGAATAAACCAATACTACCCGGTGAAAGCACTGTTTTTAATATGAATTGGGATGCCCAAGTGCCGCTGCAAATCCGTCGATCTGGAAGAAACAATGCCGATGGCGTTGCGCTTACAATGACCCAATGGTACCCAAAACTTGCCGAATACGATTTTGAAGGTTGGCACGCCGATCCTTATATTGGCCGCGAATTTTACGGTGTTTGGGGAGATTTTGATGTTACTATAAGTATTGATGAAAGTTATACAATTGGTGGCACCGGATATCTTCAAAATCCTGCTGAAGTAGGACACGGTTATACTGTTCCGGGTCAGAAACCGATGCATCCCGTAAAAGGAAAATACACTTGGCACTTCTTAGCGCCAGATGTTCATGATTTTGCGTGGGCAGCAGATAATAATTATGTTCACGACACCTATCCAGGACCTAACGGAGTTACACTTCATTTTTTCTATAAAAATGATCCCGAAATTGCTGAAAACTGGAAAAAACTACAGCCAAAAACTGCTGAGTTGATGGAGTTTTATAATGAAAATGTGGGGCAATATCCATATGAGCAGTATTCCGTAATTCAGGGAGGTGACGGCGGAATGGAATACGCCATGTGTACCATGATTACTGGCGAACGAAATTTCGGAAGTTTGGTTGGCGTAACCGCACACGAACTTGCACATTCTTGGTTTCAATTTGTTTTGGCCACCAACGAAAGCAAACACGAGTGGATGGACGAAGGTTTCACTTCTTACATTTCAAGCGAAGGAATGAATTATGTAATGAATGAGAAAAAACCAAACCCCCACGCTGGTTCATACAGAGGTTATCTTCTTATGGCTAATAGTGGCAAAGAGCAACCCCAAACTACACATGCAGATCGATATGCTACCAACAGAGCTTACGGTGTGAATGCCTATAGCAAAGGCGCAGTATTTTTAGCACAGTTGGGATATGTTATTGGTCCAGAAAACCTTTCAAAAACATTGAAAAGATATTATTCCGATTTTAAATTCAAGCATCCAACCCCCAATGATTTTATTCGTACTGCGGAAAAAGTTTCCGGTTTTGAACTGGATTGGTATTTGACGGATTGGACACAAACAACAAATACCATTGATTACGGAATTAAAGCAGTTGAAGCAGATGGTGAGAAAACCAAGGTGACTTTAGAACGAATTGGCTTGATGCCAATGCCAATAGATCTTTATGTTACTTATGAAGACGGTTCACAAGAATTATTTTACATTCCCTTACAAATGATGTGGGGTGAAAAACCCAACCCATTTACAGATTTAAAACGCACCGTATTAAAAGACTGGCCATGGGCGTATCCAACCTATACTTTTGAAATAAAGAACGGAAAAAAAGTAAAAAACATGATGATTGACGCCACACAACGAATGGCAGACGTTAATCCAGAAAACAATATTTACGAAAACAAATAATCTTTACTTTCCTTTTTTTAAAGAGACCTCGCAAGTACTGAATACTGCGGGGTCTTTTTATATATTTACATTGTGAATCAAAAATTTCCAAAAACTGAAAAATTAAAAAGCACGAAAACAATCGAAAATTTGTTTTTGGAGGGAAAAACCTATTTCAAATTTCCCATAAAAGTCTTTTTTCTTCCCCAGGAAAACATTGAAACCAACCTCGCTGCATTCGCCGTTCCCAAGCGAAATTTTAAATCTGCTGTGGATAGAAACCGTGTAAAAAGGCAACTGCGCGAAGCATATCGGCTTAACAAACAACTGCTTGACGAAATTCACGGCAAGAAATTTGTGATGCTCTTTCTTTTTTTAGGAAAAGTCAAACCGCAGTACGCCGAAGTTGAAAAAGCAATGGATAAGCTGCTTAAAAAATTAAGGGATGAAAATAGCTAGCAGTATACTTTTATTGTTCGTTTTAGGATGTTCAAACGGAAGTTCCGAGAAAAATTACGATGCAGGGTCTAGATTAGTTCCAATGGAACCAGCGGGAGAAACAGAGGTAAGACAGCAGCTGATGCCTTCCGCTAAAGTGGAAGAACAAAAAATTATCAAAACCGCGCATTTGGTTTTTGAAACCAAAAATGTAGAAGCAACTCATAAAAAGATAATTCAGCTCGCTTCACAATACAAAGGTTTGGTTCAAAGTGACAATAGTGGAAAATCTTATAATCGCATTTTTAGAAATTTACTTGTTCGCGTCCCTACGGAAAATTTTCAACTCTTTGTGGACGGTATTTCTGAAGGAGTAGATTATTTTGACCAACGCGATATTTCACGACAGGATGTTTCCGAGGAGTTTATAGATCTGGGAGCACGCCTTAAAGCCAAGCGCACACTAGAAGAGCGTTATCTTGAATTACTGAAAAAAGCAACTAATGTAAAAGAAATGCTGGAAATTGAACGTGAACTTTCAATTATTCGTGAAGAAATTGAAGCAAAACAAGGCCGTTTGCAGTATCTTCAAAATCAAGTTTCGATGAGTACCATAAATATTGAATTTTATAAGACCACCGCAGAAACTGGCATCACACAATCGTACGGTCAAAAAATGAAAAATGCATTTCAGGGTGGCTGGAACGGAATTTCAGTGTTTTTCTTAGGCATTTTATACCTTTGGCCTTTATTCCTCGTTGCAATAATTACAGTTTTTGTTCTTCGCATATTTTTGAAGAAGAGAAAGAAAACACATTAAATTTCAGAAAATGAAAAAAAGAATCCTAATTCCCTTAGTCGCCTTAGGCATATTTTTTACCACAGTAAGTTTCAAAAGTGATTTCTTCGAAATTGCCAAACAGATTGAAATTTTCACCACACTTTTCAAGGAATTGAATATGAATTATGTTGATGAGGTAACGCCGGCAACGCTTATGGACAATGCAATAAAAGGCATGTTGGAAGATTTGGACCCCTACACAGTTTATTGGAACGAACAACAAGTGGAAGATGCAAAAATCAATAATTCCGGTGTTTACACAGGCATTGGCGCTTCTGCCCAAAGCAGAAAAGATAAAATTATTATCGTTGAACCATACAAGGATTATCCAGCAGACAAAGCCGGATTGAAAGCTGGTGACGAAATAATCAAAATAGGCGACATCAATATTGCAGATATGCAGGACGATGCGGGGGAATTGCTGAAAGGCGCACCAGGATCAACAGTTGATGTAACCTATAAAAGACAGGGGAAAACTGCAACCACAACCATCACTCGAGGTGCGGTAGAGCTTAAAGCTGTTCCGTTTTATAAATTGATGAATACTGATATTGGATACATTGTTCTCTCGCAATTCAATAGCAGAACAACTGTTGAAACGAAAGCTGCTTTAGTAGATTTAAAATCACAGGGGGCGAAAAAAATCATTCTAGATTTACGTGGAAATCCAGGAGGATTGTTGAATGAAGCCATTAATGTTGTAAATCTTTTTGTGGATAAAGGCGAAGTGATCACGACCACTAAATCTGTTATCGAAAAATACAATCAAATATATAAAACCAGATTCGATCCTGTGGATAAGGAAATTCCATTGGTAGTTTTGGTAAACGGAAGAAGCGCTTCTGCCAGCGAAATTGTTTCTGGCAGTTTGCAGGATTTGGACCGCGCTGTGATTGTGGGTGCACGAAGTTTCGGAAAAGGGCTTGTGCAGCGTCCAAAAAAGTTGACATATGGAACACAGTTAAAAGTTACTATTTCTCGCTATTACACACCTAGTGGCCGTTGCATCCAAGCTTTAGATTATTGGCACCGTGACGAGAATGGTGATCCCGTTCGGAAAGACGCTAAAGAATACAACGCCTTTAAAACTAAAGGCGGCAGAACGGTTTATGACGGTGGCGGAATCCTTCCAGATGTGGAATTGAAATCTGCTGTTTATAGTCCGATTACAACAGCTTTGCTAAAGGACAACGCCATTTTTGATTACGCCACGAAGTATTATTACAACCATCAAATGACGGATTGGAAAAACTTTAAATTCGGAGAAGCTGATTTTCAGGATTTTCTGAAATTTTTAAAAGACAACAATTTTGAATACGAAACCGAAACCGAAAAGAAGTTTGCCGAAGGTTTAAAAATGTCTGAAGATGATGACTTAAATAAAGATATTACTGAAGGATACAACCAACTTATGGCAGCAATTGATACTGCCAAAGACAAAGCCATTGTGGAGAAAAAAGTAGAAATAGAATCATTGTTAACCGACGAAATTTTGAAGCGTTATTTTTATCGCGAAGGTTTGTATAATTATCAAATTGAGCACAATCCAGAGATTTTGGAGGCTGTTGCTGTTTTGAATGATGCTGGGCGGTATAATAAGATTTTAAAGTAAGCTAATGTCTGGTAGAGTGCGATCGAGATCTAGTTATTTTAATTAAAAAATTAATTTTGAGACTCTTCTTAAAATGTCCTCATTGTAAATTTGAGAATACATTTAAATCTCAAGTAACTTCTCGTATAGAATATGCTATGAAGCATAATACAAAAATTAAGAAATTAAATTGCGAAAATTGTAATAAAAACTTAGAAATTCCATTAAATAAGATATATGCCAAGGAATCAAAGCACACATATTTATTCGCAGGTATTATTTTTTTGATTGGTTCTGTTTTAGTTCTAATATTTTGGGCAAAAATTTTAAGTAGTTCAAAAAGCCCAATGGGATTGTATGCTCTAGCATTAATTTTATTAGTGCCTGTTTGGATTTATGTTATAATAAAAAAGCAGGAGAGAATTAGGGTCAGTACATTCAATTATGCTTATTTGAGTGAAGAGCTTTAATTATTTAATAAAAACTATTAATGAACGAACTCCTTCCCAACCTTATTCAAAACCATACCTGTTTGGATAAAAAATCGTTTTTACTATTCCTTCCTTAAAGAAAATTAACACTCCAAAAATTCACTTAACAAAACCTTAACCGACTGTTTATCAATATTATCGTACCTTGGGAATTATGGTACAAACAGAAAGAGACGAAAACAAAGAGATTCTGAAGGAATCTGTGGCCTATTTAGAGAACCGGGGTTTTGAACACATTAAGGCCGATGTGGAAGGTTATGAAACTCCAAAATCCTATCACAAAAAAGATAGCGATGTAGTGATTACTCCTGATATTGTAGCAGATCGCGCTGGAATTAAGCATTATTTTGAAATAAGTTTAAAATCTGAAAAGCCGCGATTATTAAAATCTAAGTGGCAGTTTTTAGATACGTTAACGCGCATGAGGAACCAGCGCTTTAGAATCATTACACGGCGTGGTCATTACAAATTCACAGATGAAATGTTGAAAGATCTTAATTTGGAAAAGAACCTTATTAAGCTCTAAGCATCGCGATGTGTGGAATACCATCTTCCAAGTAACGGTCGCCAATGGTTTTAAAACCGTGGCTTTCGTAAAAAATAACTAAATAAGTTTGAGCCGATATCTTTATTTTATCGGCTTTATATTTTGTTTTAATCGCTTTTATGGACGCTTTGGTGATTTCATGTCCATAACCAAGTTTTCGATAGTTTTCGCGTACCAAAATTCTTCCTATAGCTGCTTCATCAAAATAATCCCCTGGCTGAAAACAGCGTGTATAAGCAACAAGCTTTCCGTCTTCCATTCCCAAAACATGAAGGGCACGATCATCTTTTCCATCAACATCTTGATAGACGCAATCCTGCTCCACAACAAAAACCTCGCTTCGCAATTGCAAAACATCGTATAGTTCCTTCGTGCTTAATTCCTCAAAATTCTTTACTTCAATTTCCATAGCTTTTTAAATAAAATCAATCTTGAACAATTATATCTTTTGGGTCATCTTTTTGATGTTCTGGCTGAATAGTTACGTGGTTTATTCCGAAGTCGTGAAAAAGTACGTCTTCAACTTTAATAAGCACTGAATCAAATTCTGAAAGTGTTACGTTTTTATAAAAGTCCACATGTGCTTCCAAATGTGTTTCTTGCTCATTGAGTTGCCAAATGTGTATATGGTGTATATTTTTTATCTCTGGAATTTCACAGACCGCATCGTGAATTACTTCCAAATTTATGTCATCTGGGGTAAAAAGCATTAAAACTTTAAAAGACCTTTTTAATAGATCATATCCCATAACCAATAAATAAAGCGCTATTAAAACCGTCAGGACGCTATCCACCCAAAACCATTCGAAATTTTTCATCAAAAGACCACCAATCAAAACAGCCACGGACGCAGCCATATCAGTAAACAAATGAAGGTAAGCCGACCGCATATTCATATTGCTTTTTGAATCTTTAAAAAGCAAGAGTACACTAAAGCCGTTAAAGACAATTCCGAGTATTGCCAGCCAAATAACCAAACCGCTTTCAATGACGTGAGGATCTGTAAACCTAACAATGGCTTCATAAATTAAATAGATAGCAACAATAATCAAAGTTGCAGAATTAACGAAAGCAGCAATAATTTCGGCCCGTTTATAGCCAAAGGTTTTGGTTACCGAAGCATCTTTTTTTGAATATCTGTCGGCTATATAACTTACTATCAAAGAAAGTACATCACTAAAATTGTGAAGCGCATCTGAAAGCAAAGATAAACTCCCCGAAATCAATCCGCCGATTACTTGAGCAACAGTAATAACAATATTTAAAAGAATAGAAAGCAAAAGTTTCTTTCCTTTCAAATCAGGATGTGAATGGTCATGGGAATGTGCGTGGTTATGCGGCATTGTATGGGGTTATGAACACGCGATTTTTTCAACGCGATTTTGGTGGCGGCCACCTTCAAATTTGGTGCTCAAAAAAGTTTTTACCATTTCAACAGCTTGTGGTTTACTTGTAAAACGGGCAGGAATACTTAAAATATTAGCATCGTTGTGTTGGCGTGCAAGTTCTGTAATTTCCTTGGTCCAGCAAAGTGCAGACCGTACTTTTTGATGTTTATTGGCGGTCATATTGGCACCATTTCCGCTACCGCAGATTATGATTCCGAAATCTACATTTTCATTTTCAACATCGTTTGCAACGGGATGCACAAAATCTGGATAATCCACACTTGCTTCGGTATCGGTTCCATGGTTAATAACTGTATAACCTTCCTTTTCTAAATAAGATAAGATTTCAAACTTATACTCTGTACCTGCGTGATCGTTACCGATGGAAATTTTCATGACTTTAAATTTTTTTCAAAGATAAAACATCGTGTTTTTATTTAAGAGTAATTATAATTTTAATTACCCCAGTGTTTGTGTTCAATATATATTGAAAATCAATTGATAACGATTTCTTAACGAACACTTCATTATTTAGTTAACAACATTGTTGATATTTGTTTGCGGAATTACGACAAGTAAAATTGCGAGTGTAAAAATTATTTACAATAGGTTTTAAAATTACAGAACACCAAAAATTTAAACTATTTTTTACTTGTTAGTTGTTATCAAAATTTCTTCTGTTTCAAACAACATTTCCATATAAACTTATAAGTTTTCATTTATCAAAATAGGTTATTCACAGTTGTTAACTACGCATGCTATTTGTTTACTATTAAGGATTTTAAATCTTAAATATATGTTAATAACCTATTACTAAAAGGAGATAAATTAATTTCAAAGTAAATTTTCAAAAAGTTATTGTACATATTAACACCCTATAATCATCACCATTTTTTATTTTAAAATTTCAAAAAAAAGAAATGATGTATATATATATGTTGATAACAATAAAAAGTAACTGAAACGATTTTTTGAAAGTTGCTTAAACAATTTTAAGATTGGAAGGATGATCTAAATTTTTTATAATTTCCTCTGCCTGTGCTATGTCATCAATATGCACTTGCAGTCTAATCCCACCCATAGCGTTTGAATAAAAAGGAAAAACACTGATCATTGTTTCATTTTGAAAAAAGTATCGAATTTCCTCTTGGTCAAATAAAAGCTGAAGTACCGCATATTCTGCAGGATATGAAAATATTGCTATGGTTTTAAAATGCTTCATTTTAGATTTTTATGAATATCAGAGACCCTTACTAAGGTACTAAATCTTTCCTAATGAAAACACGTCATTCCTTGAGAAGTAGTACTTTTACATTTATTACAAAACAAACTATGCCAAAACAAAAAAGAAAAAAGAAAAACAATAAAATTGAAAATCTTTCCCAAACTATATTAAACATTCTTCGGAAAGATCATTCACAAGCTTTCAACTACAAACAAATTGCCGCAAAACTTCAACTGGACGATCCCAGTAGCAGAAACCAAATAGTTAAAAAACTAAAGGATTTGCAGGGAAAAGGAACCATTCAAGAAATTGAACGCGGTAAATATATACTTACACCTTCTCAAAATTACTACACAGGAAGAGTTGACATTGCTGGCCGTGGCCAAGGTTATATTATCGTCGAGGATTTAGAAGATGATATTTATGTAAGCAATAAAAATTTAAATAAAGCCTTAAACGGCGATATTGTTGAAGTTTATGTTTTTAAACGCAAAAAAGGTGGTAAGACAGAAGGTGAAATCACAAAAATTATTGAGCGAAAGCGCACCGAATTTGTAGGTACCATTCAAGTGCAAGAAAACTTTGCATTTGTTGATGTTACCGATTATAAAATGTACACCGATATTTTTGTTCCAAAGAATAAAATAAACGGTGCAAAGAATGGAGAAAAAGTATTGGTAGCGATGGAAGATTGGCCTGAAAAAGCCGATTCTCCTTTCGGAAGTGTTATAAAAGTGCTTGGAATGCCAGGCGAACATAATACTGAAATTCACTCCATACTTGCACAATACGGTCTTCCGTATGAATTTCCAAAGGAAGTAGAAGATTATGCCAATAATATTGACACTTCAATACAAGCTGCAGAAATAAAAAAACGCCGCGATATGCGCGATGTTTTAACATTTACGATAGATCCAAAAGATGCAAAGGATTTTGATGATGCACTTTCCTTTGAAAAGATGGAGAACGGAAACTACGAAATAGGAATCCATATTGCAGATGTTTCACATTACCTCACTCCAGGAAATGAACTGGATGATGAAGCTTATGAGCGCGCAACTTCAGTTTATTTGGTAGATAGAGTAGTGCCCATGCTTCCTGAGATTCTTTCAAACAATGCGTGTTCGCTTCGTCCAAACGAAGAAAAATATACTTTTTCTGCAGTGTTTGAAATAAATCAAAAAGCTGAAGTAGTAAAGCAATGGTTTGGAAGAACCGTAACGTATAGTGATGCGCGTTTTGCTTATGAAGAAGCGCAGCATGTTATTGAAAATCCTTCCAAAGAAACACACACAATTCCTTCAAACATTTCAATTACAGATAAAGAATACACTGTTAAACCTGAAATAGCAGCAGCCATTCTTGAAATGGATCGTTTAGCTAAAATACTTAGAACTAAGCGAATGCGTGCTGGAGCAATTTCTTTTGATAAAGTGGAAGTAAAATTCATCTTGGATGAAAAGAGCAATCCAGAAGGTGTCTATTTCAAAGAAAGTAAAGATGCCAATAAACTGATTGAGGAATTTATGCTTTTAGCAAACAGAAGCGTTGCTGAATTTATAGGAAAACAAAAACCAGAAAAGACTTTTGTATATCGTGTTCACGATGAGCCGGATGATGAAAAGATTGCAGCCTTAGAAAATATAATTAAACGTTTTGGTTATAAACTGAACACCAAAGACCGTCATACCACTGCAACTTCCATGAACAAGCTTTTAAAGGATGTTCATGGCAAGAAAGAACAAAATTTGATAGATACACTTGCCATACGAACGATGAGTAAAGCGATGTATACTACGCACAATATAGGTCATTACGGATTGGCATTTGATTATTACACCCATTTCACTTCGCCCATTCGTCGTTATCCCGACGTTATGGTCCACCGTTTATTACAGCACTATTTAGATGGCGGAAAGTCAGTTAAAGAAGAAGAATACGAAGAAAAGTGCGGACATAGCAGCGATATGGAAAATCTTGCTACAAATGCTGAGCGCGATAGTATCAAGTATATGCAGGTTAAGTATATGCAGGATCATCAAGACCAAGACTTTTTAGGAGTAATTTCCGGGGTTACTGAATGGGGAATCTATGTAGAAATTATGTCGAATAAATGCGAAGGAATGGTCCGTTTACAAGATTTGAGCGATGACAGATACGAATTTGATAGAGATGAGTTTGCAGTAATCGGTCAGCGGACTAAAAATGTTTATAGACTTGGTGATGAAGTATATGTAAAAGTAAAGAATGCTGATTTGGTGAAAAAACACTTAGATTTTACAATGCTAGGACACGAAAAAGATTATAAAAATTAAATTTATAAAGATGAAAAAACTAATTTTTATAGCAATTCTTTCTATTTCTGCCTTATCATTTTCTCAGGGAAGTACAGAAGTTGGAGATTTTAGTGAATTAAAAGTATATGATCTTATCACAGTAAAACTTGTTCCGTCTGATGAGAATAGTGTTGTTGTAGCTGGTGAGAATACGGAATTTGTAAAAACAATCAATGACAATGGCGTTTTAAAAATACGCATGGAATTGGAAGAACGTTTTGATGGGGATGCCACTACAGTAACTGTATACTTTAAAAATATTTCAATTATTGACGCAAACGAAGGTTCTGAGATATATTCTGAAGCGGAAATAAAACAACCTAAATTGGAACTTAAAACCCAGGAAGGTGGTAAAATTAATATTGTTATAGCTTCTGATAATCTTGAAGTTAAATCTGTTTCTGGGGGTCTCGTAAAAACTAAAGGAACAACAACAAAGCAAGATGTAAATATTAATTCTGGCGGAACATATGAAGCAAAGGATTTAATCTCTTCTGAGGCTTACGTTACCGTAACCGCAGGGGGTTCTGCTACTGTTTACGCAAATGACAAAGTTGAGGCAAAAGTTACAGCTGGAGGGTATATTGCTGTTTACGGTAATCCAAAAGATGTAAAGAAAAAGAAATTCGCAGGCGGAAATATTGAAATAATAGAAAGTAAAAATTAAAATTTTACCGTTATTGGGTAAAAGTAATTTGTATTTTTACCCTACTATGTTTGACGGTTTACTCTATGCGGCATTCTACGGATTTTTATTGGCATTTGCAGTCGGTCCTGTGTTTTTTACACTCATTGAAACTGCTATAACCAAAGGGATTAAAGCCGCTATATTTTTTGATCTCGGGGCGCTCTTTGCAGATATAATTTTTATATTGATCGCTTTTTTCAGCACCAATAGAATTCTTGAAAAAGTAAAACACGATCCCGGCCTACTTATCTTTGGAGGTGCTATTCTTATTGCTTACGGCATCATTTCATACATTCGAACCAACAAATCCATTTTCAAAATTGTCCGGGAACATTACGCTGTAAAAGTGAAAAAGAATCTTGGTGGTTTATTTCTAAAGGGTTTTCTTTTGAATTTTGTAAACTTTGGCGTTTTAGCTGGTTGGATAGGTACATTAATAATGGCAAATGCCTTAACCACTTCGCATAACGGAGTATTGCTTTTTATAGCTACTGTACTTGCAACCTTCTTCATTACGGATCTTCTAAAAATGCTTTTGGCTAAAAAATTAAAAAATAAAATGACACCACGTTTTATTTTCAAAACTAAAAAGTGGGTTAGTATTTTAATATTGGGTTTTGGTATTTTACTTCTAATTCAAGGTGTTTTTCCAAAAGGAGTTGAAGCTGGATTGGAAAAAATCCCTGGTCAACAACATCCATTGGAAAAGCCTATTCCACCGATAGAAGAACCTCTTTAGGTTAATTGGCTATTATATCAGTTTTTATATTCAAATTTCTTTCCCCCATCTTGGACTTCTATTTTAGCAATGCTATCCATAGGTATTTGTCTATCTAAAACTTGGGCAAACCGAGATCTACCCCCTTTCAAAGTATCATTTTCTAAAATAACTGTATCAAAATAAAGGTGGTATTTTTTCCCATTTACGTGCGTCACCCGCATTTCTATTGATGGAGAATTGTCCAAATACGTTCTTTTTCCGTCTTTATCTATTACAATTATTCGCTTTATATTGTTAGAAGTATATTTAATATTAGAATAGAAAAAAGGGTTGTTAACCTTAACCTTTTTCATATTTTCTGAAGTTTCATTAATCATTTGCTCACGAAAACTCTCCACTGGAATAGTATAGGTTTTACAAGAGATAATAAATAATAAGGCTCCAAATGCTAACAATCTGTTTTTTAAATTCTTCATAATTTGAAAATTATTATAAATAAAAACGTCTCAGTTTAAACTAAAACTTTTATTGAGACATCGAGCGCCCCGACGCTTCGGGGGAACCGCTGCATTTCTAATAAATAAAAAACCCTCAGTTTAAACTGAAGGTTTTGTTGAGGCATCGAGCGGATTCGAACCGCTGTAGCAGCTTTTGCAGAGCTGAGCCTAGCCACTCGGCCACGATGCCCTATTAGGGTTGCAAATGTAAAAAAATTAAACTTAAAATTCCTACTTAAAAAACAAATTACCGTTTCATCTTCATTGTTACACTAACTTCTTCGACATCCCCGCCTATTGGTGGATTGCGTTTGGCAACCGTAACTTTTACTTCATTAACCATTTCAACCTTCAATAAAATACTGTCTATGATGCGTTTTGCTACGTGCTCTAAAAGCTTGGCGCGTATCGCCATTTCCTCTCTCACAATTTTTTGAAGCATCACATAATCAACGGTATCTGCAAGCTCGTCGCTTTTGGAGGCTTTATTTAAATCTGCCTTTACAGAAAGATTCACCAAATAATCAGAGCCTATTTGTCCTTCCTCAGTCAGGCAGCCGTGAAAGGCATAAATCTTTATATTTTTTAAACGAATGGTTCCCATAGAATTAGTTTTCGCAAAGATACTTTTTTATGTTATTTGGTTACCTTTGTACCTCTTAAAACAAAAGCATTATTTATAGGACCTACACGTCTTTAAACTAAAAATATATGACAAACGAAGCCGCGCCGCTGAATTTTATTGAGCATATTATTGAGGAAGATCTCACCAAAGGTTATAAAAAAGAACAATTGTGTTTCCGTTTTCCACCAGAACCCAATGGCTATCTTCACATTGGCCACGCCTCTTCAATCTGTTTGAATTTTGGTTTGGGCGAAAGGTATAATGCCCCGGTAAACCTTCGATTTGACGATACAAATCCTGCAAAAGAAGAACAGGAATTTGTGGATGCAATAAAACGAGATATTTCGTGGTTGGGTTATGAATGGGCTGAAGAACGCTATGCCTCCGATTATTTTCAGCAGTTGTATGATTGGGCTGTTCAGCTTATAAAAGATGGGAAAGCCTATGTAGATTCCCAAACCTCAGAAGCAATTGCAGAACAAAAAGGAACTCCCAATACTCCAGGGAAACCAAGTCCTTTTAGAAATCGTTCTGTAGAAGAAAATTTGGCCTTGCTTGAAAAGATGAAAAATGGCGAAACCAAAGAAGGGGAACACGTGCTTCGTGCAAAAATAAATATGGAATCTCCCAATATGTTGATGCGTGATCCGGTTATGTATCGAACTATTAATAAACCCCATCACCGCACCGGAACTGATTGGAAAATATTCCCAATGTACGATTGGACTCATGGCGAAAGCGATTATATAGAACAAGTATCACATTCTTTCTGTACGCTTGAATTTCTGCCGCATAGAGAGCTTTACGATTGGTTTTTAGACCAAGTGTACGAATCTGAAAAATTACGTCCTAAACAGCGTGAATTTGCCCGTAGAAATTTAAGTCATACGGTTGTAAGCAAACGTAAACTTGCACAATTGGTTAATAGCGGTGTTGTAAAAGGATGGGATGACCCCAGAATGCCTACAATTTCCGGTTTGCGTCGAAGAGGATATACCCCAGAATCCATTAAAAACTTTGCAGACAGCATAGGTGTTGGAAAACGTGAGAATTTGATTGATGTTTCTCATTTGGAATTTAACGTTCGTGAAGATCTCAATAAAATAGCACCACGAATAATGGTAGTTTTGGATCCTGTGAAATTGATAATCGATAATTATCCCGAGGGTAAAACCGAAATGCTGGAGGCTGAAAACAATCAAGAAGATGAAAGCGCTGGAAGTCGAGAAGTTCCATTTTCAAGAGAATTGTTGATTGAAAGAGAAGATTTTCTTGAAGAGGCAAATCGTAAGTTTTTCCGATTGACCCTTGGAAAAGAAGTACGTTTAAAAAATGCCTATATCATTAAAGGCGAAAGCGTTGTTAAAGATTCGGAAGGAAATATTACAGAAATTCATTGTACTTATGATCCCGACAGTAAAAGTGGTAGTGGTTCTGAAGCTTCATTGCGAAAAGTAAAAGGAACACTACATTGGGTTTCTGCAGAACACGCACTTCCAGTTGAAGTACGTCTTTATGATCGTCTTTTTACAGAAGCTTCGCCAGACACTAACAAAGCGAAAGATTTTATGGAATTCATAAATCCTGATTCCTTAAAAGTAATTACAGGTTACGCTGAACCCAGTGTAAAAGATTCAAAAGCAGAAGATAAATTTCAGTTTCAGCGTTTGGGATATTTCGTTGTGGATAAAGATTCAACTTCAGAAAAAATTGTTTTCAACCGTACGGTTCCATTACGCGACTCTTGGTCTAAATTATCCGAATAATTAACATTTTAAATATAATATACTTCTTTTTTTAAGATAATTTGGCTAAAAATTATACTTTTTAAGATAAATTTATATATTGAAAATTAACTATTAACCGGTTGTTAACAGCTAACCAAAATAGAGTTGCCTACCTTTGTTATTATTAACAAATAAAACTTAAAACAATGGCATCAAATACTGGTCAAACACTTATTGCATTATTAACCGGAGCCGCGATTGGAGCGGGATTGGGTATACTATATGCACCGGAAAAAGGTTCAAAAACAAGAGATAAACTTAGCAAAGAAGCTAAAAAAGCCCAGAAAAAATTGAACAAACAAATTCAAGAAACTAGTCATACGCTAAGCGAAACAGCTCAAAAAGCTAAATATAGTTTTGAGCAAAAGTTGAACGATACTTTATCTTCAGCTAGCTATAAAGCAGATGACATTTTGTTGGCTATGGAGGATAAATTAGAAGCATTAAGAAAACAAAACGCAAAACTTCAAATAGATTCTACTGTTGATAAAGCAAAAGCTTCAGCTAAAAAAGTAACTGCATAATATGGCATTTAAAGGCCTAACAGATAGCCTGCACAAGGTAACGGATAGAATAGAAGATTATACCCTTAGCATGGCGGAGTATTATAAACTGCGCTTGTTTAAATCTACAATGAAAGGGGCCATTTCATTAGTAAATCTTTTGGTTTACGGAAGCCTTTTCCTATTTGTGCTACTATTTCTCTCTATTGGTGCTGCTTTTTGGTTGGCTACTTTTTTTGAAAATGTTTATGTAGGCTTTTTACTGATTGGTGCTTTATACGGAATCATTTTAATATTTATGTTTGTCTTTGGAAGAAAGATTATAGAACAAAAAATGCTCCATAAATTTTCTGGAATACTGTATGATGACGGCGATTTAGATCCAAAATCTAAATTAGAAGAAGAGGTAGTTGATTATGAGCATACACTTCAAGATGAAGCTATTCGAGAAGCAAATATTTCAAAATAATATTTATGAAGCGATACAATACCTTTGAAGAAATTGACAGAGACTTAAAGTACCTCCGCTTAAAATCACAAATTGACCTTGAGGAGATGAAAATGGGACTGAACGAAAGCAAGGAAACAATAAGAGATACATTTTCACCAATCAACTTGATAGCAGGTACTGTAGCTTCTATTGTTAAAAAGGCTTTTGTTCTAAAAGTAGTTGATAAATTGATAGGTATCAAAACCGTAAAAACGAATGATGAAGATGATTAGTATCTTTTTATTTTAACTAACTTCGATTAATTAATAAATAAAGCCCCCCTAAATTTAGGGGGGCTTTGCTATTGTATATTTTTTGTATTAATAATTTAAATCGTCACCCTCCTCTTGTCTTGGTGGAGATTGGCGTTTTGGTTTCTTTTTGTTAACTATTCCTTTTTCGAGGTTTTTTTTCTTCATCTCTTCACCAATTTGATTGCTGGCTACAAACGAAGCTATCATATTATTCAACATCTCACTACCAGCTTGCGGAGAGTTTGGTAAAAGAATGAGGTTGGTATTGGTGGCTTCACCAATAGACTGCAGTGTATCATAATGTTGTGTTACCACAATTAGCGCGGAAGCTTCCTGTGAATTAATACCCACATTGTTCAGAACATCTACACTTTCTTCCAAACCACGTGCAATTTCACGTCGCTGATCTGCTATACCTTGTCCTTGCAAGCGCTTGCTTTCGGCTTCTGCACGAGCTTTAGCTACTATTTTAATTCGTTCTGCTTCCGCTTCAAACTCGGCAGCTACTTTTTCACGCTCTGCTGCGTTTATTCGGTTCATTGCAGCTTTTACCTGTATATCAGGATCAATGTCCGTAACCAAGGTTTTAATAATATCATAACCGTATGTGCTCATCGCTTCATTCAATTCTGCTTTTACGGCAATTGCAACGTCGTCCTTTCGTTCAAAAACATCATCGAGTTTCATTTTAGGCACTTCTGCACGAACTACATCAAAAACATACGAAGTGATTTGATCATGTGGATTTTCCAACTTGTAAAAGGCGTCATAAACCTTCTGTTCCAAAACTTGAAACTGTACTGAAATTTTCAGTCTCACAAAAACGTCATCTTTGGTTTTAGTTTCTACAATTACATCCAACTGTTGTATTTTCAAATTGATACGACCTGCAATTCGATCGACTAAAGGAATTTTTAACTGCAATCCTGAGTGTCTGATACTTTGAAACTTTCCGAAGCGTTCTACAATTGCAGCGGTTTGTTGTTTTACTGTAAAAAATCCTGCCAATAGAATAAAAAACCCAACAATAAGCAGTGGTATAAAAATAAATCCACCCATAATTTTTAAATATTAATAATTAAACATTGTGGAAGATACAAAAAATAAAACCTATTTTCACGCCCTCAAAATATCCCCAGCTATGAATTTTAAACAATTAATTTTTGTTTCCTTTTGTCTTTTCTTTTTTCAGCAAACCTTTGCCCAACGTAACTATGATGGTTATAATTTTTTGGGAATACAGGGCGGAATAACTTTTTTCGATATTCAAACAAACGATTTGGTAACAAAGCAAAAAGAAGGCTTTATAGCTGGTTTTACAACTCGTGGAGCTTTTAGAAATGATTTTGATTTAGTTTATGGAATAAGCTTTCAAAGTGCTTCCGTGGGAGTGGAAGGAAGTGGGTTTTTAGGGACAGATACTCAAGATATTGGTTATACCATCCAAGGGGCACAAATCAATTTTTTGGGAAGCTATAACATTATTGTTAAGCATTTAAGTATTGAATTTGGACCTGTTTTCAATATAAATGGAAAAATGAAATTGGACAGAGACGAGTACGAAGATTACATTTTAACGGGCTACAATACCCTTACTGCAAAAGATATACAAGAAATTTCCAGATTTAATGCTCGCCTTGCGGGTGGGTTTACAGCTGGATTAGAACATTTTCGGATAAGCGCACAATACCAATACGGTGTGACCAACATGTTGGGTAAACTGAATGGTAAAAATTTGGAAATTGAAGACTTTAAAGGGCACAGTTCCACAATTATTGTGGCAGCTGTAATTTATTTTTAACCCATAAAATCAATCGCCTTTTCAATACGGGAAATACTTTCTTCTTTTCCTAAAATTGAAAGAATATCAAAAACATCTGGACCTTTCATTTCACCAACCAAAGCCAATCGCAGTGGCATCATCACTTTTCCGAAACCTATATTTTCTGAAGTAATCCATCCTTTTACTTTTTCTGAAAGGTTTTCTACTGAAAAGTCTCCGGAAATCTTTAAAATTGAAACTACATGCTGTAAAAGTGCTGGTGTTTCAGCTTTGAAAGCCTTTTCAGCAGCTTTAGAATCGTAACTTTCAGCAGCTTCAAAAAAGAAACTTCCCTGCTCCCAAAGATCGCTTACAAAGGATGCTCGTTCTTTAAGTAATGAAACGATTAATGTCAGGTTGAGCGCAGTCGAAACCTCTTTTGTATCCAAAAACTTTTTAAACTCTTCTGCAAGTTCTGCATCATCAACCTTTTGAAGATATTGATGCTGAAACCATTTCGTTTTTTCAGGATCGAATTTTGCACCAGCTTTATGAACGCGCTCTAATTCAAAAGCTTCAACCAATTCCTCCAAACTGAAAATTTCCTGTTCCGTTCCTGGGTTCCAGCCTAAAAATGCAAGCATATTTATAACGGCTTCTGGTAAATATCCATCTTCGCGATAGCCAGAAAACAAGTCGCCATCCGCAGTTTTCCATTCCAAAGGAAATACAGGGAACCCCATTTTATCGCCATCACGTTTGCTGAGTTTTCCGTTGCCGGTTGGTTTTAATATTAATGGTAAATGTGCAAACTGTGGTGCATTCCAACCAAAGGCACGATACAATAAAACGTGCAGTGCTAAAGACGGTAACCACTCTTCGCCCCGTATTACATGTGTAATCTTCATTAAATGATCGTCCACAATATTTGCCAAATGGTAGGTTGGCATTCCATCACTTTTGAACAAAACTTTGTCATCAAGGATGTTGGTTTCTACCTGCATTCCTCCACGTATAATATCATTTAAATAAAGCGTTTCATCTTCGGGAGTTTTAAAACGAATTACATATTCTTCACCATTGGCTATTTTCTGCTGCGTTTCTTCCACAGAAAAAACCAAGGAATTTTTCAGTTTTAAACGGTTGTGCCAATTGTATATAAAAGTCTTCCCTTTTGCTTCGTGGTCTTTTCGATGTGCGTCAAGTTCTTCAGCAGTATCAAAAGCGAAATATGCGTTTCCGGATTCAATTAACGCATCTGCATACTGTTTATAAAGGTCTTTCCGTTCACTTTGGCGGTATGGGCCACAGTCTTTTTCTTTCCCGGGACCTTCGTCATAAGGAATATTAAGCCAATCCAAAGCTTCAATGATATATTGCTCTGCACCTTCCACATAACGGTTTTGGTCTGTATCCTCAATTCGCAATAGAAAATCACCACCGTGTTTTTTTGCGAACAAATAATTGAACAAAGCAGTGCGAACACCACCAATATGTAAAGGCCCTGTTGGACTTGGGGCAAAACGTACACGAACTTTTTGAGACATAATCTGTATTCTTTTTATGAAGGTGCAAAGGTACAATTATGCAACCGCATTTTAAAGTTATTGCGTAGTGTGGTTTTTTCTTTTTTTGGAGCAATATTTGTGGCGTGCGAAGAACAAAATATTATTGTATTTTAGAAGTTTGCTACAAAGAGAAATAGAATTATGAGCACTTTCAATATCATCCAGCAAAAGCTGGAGGAGTTTATTAAGAAATACTACACCAATGAGCTTATAAAAGGAGCTATCCTTTTTTTCGCCATTGGGCTGCTGTATTTGTTGATAACGTTGCTCGTTGAATACTTTCTATGGCTTAATCCACTAGGAAGACGCATACTGTTTTGGGCGTTTGTAATTGTTGAAGTGGGTTTATTTGTTCGGTTTATTGCCTTTCCACTTGCAAAACTTTTCAAACTTCAAAAAGGGATTAATTACGAAGAAGCTTCAAAAATAATTGGAAACCATTTTCCACAGGTAAGTGATAAATTACTCAATGTAATTCAGCTCAACCAAAACCAACGCGAAAGTGAATTACTAGCCGCAAGTATCGACCAAAAAGCAACAGAGCTACAACCTGTTCCCTTCAAAAGCGCTGTAAATTTTAAAAAGAATGCCAAATATTTAAAATACGCCGCCATTCCTGTTTTGGTTTTTTTACTTTTTAGTGTTTTAGGAGGAATGGATATTTTTTCCAGTAGCTATAAACGTGTAGTAAATTACGACACCGCTTTTGAACCGCCCGCACCGTTTTCTTTTATTGTGATGAACGATAATTTGAATGCTGTTGAAAACAAGCCTTTCAACTTAAAAATTAGAACCGAGGGGACCGCTATTCCAGAAAATGCCAGCATTAATTATAACGGAGACACTTATTATCTACAGCAAACAGCACCGGGTTTGTTTGAATATACTTTTCAGCAACCAGTGGAATCTATTGATTTTAGCTTAAAGGCGAATAAAGTCACTTCCCGTAATTATACATTGGATGTTGTAAAAACACCTACACTGCTCAATTTTGAAATGGTTTTGCACTATCCTTCTTATACCGGAAAAAGAGACGAAACTTTAAAAAGTACTGGAAATGCTACCATTCCCGAGGGAACACGTGTAAAATGGAGTGTAGCTACAAAAAATACGGACGCAGTTTCTTTAAAGACCGTGGACACAATATTTTCTTTTGCCTCAACAGGAGAAAGCTTCAATTTTGAAAGAGGAATTTATAACAAGCTCGATTATGCCATCACCACTTCCAACGAAAAGCTGAAGGATTACGAAAACCTTGCCTTTACTTTAAATGTTGTAAAAGACCAATTCCCCGAAATAAATGTACAGTCCAAACAAGACAGTACGGATGCACAGCAATTTTTCTTTCTGGGCCAGATTTCAGATGATTACGGTCTTACAAAACTTAGATTGGTATATTTTCCAGAAGGAGATGAAAAACAAGCTAAAACGCAGGCTTTACCACTAAATAAAACCAATTTTGATCAATTCACATATACTTTTCCAGGCACCATTTCTTTGGATGAAGGCGTTTCATATGAATATTATTTTGAGGTTTTTGACAACGATGCCATTCACAATTTCAAATCCTCTAAATCTGGAATTTATTCCTTTAGAAAATTTACAAAAGACGAGCTAGATGACGAGCAGTTACAAAACCAACAAAATGCCATAAAAGGGCTTGATAAATCTTTGGAAGAATTAAAAGATAGAAAGCAAACGCTAGAAGAGTTATCACGAACCCAGAAAGAAAAGAACGAGCTTAATTACAACGACAAAAAGAAACTTGAAAACTTCATCCAGCGCCAACAAAAACAGGAGGAAATGATGAAGAATTTTTCAAAGGAAATGAAAGAGGAGCTTCAAAATTTTCAGCCTGAGAATAAAGAGAAAGATCCATTTAAAGAGGAACTAGAAAAACGTTTGGACGAAAACGAAGAGCGATTAAAAGAAAATGAGAAATTGCTTGATGAACTCGAAAAACTTCAGGATAAAATCCAGAAGGAAGAGCTAACGGATAAGTTGGAGAAACTATCAAAACAAAACAAAAACCAAGAGAAAAATCTTGAGCAATTGTTAGAGTTGACAAAAAGATATTATGTAGAAAAGAAAGCTGAAAAACTTGCTGAAGAATTGTTCGAATTAGGTGAAGAGCAAGAAAAACTAGCTGATAAAACCGAAGATGAAAATACCAAAGAAGCTCAGGATGATTTAAACAAAAAGTTTGAAGATTACAAGAAACAAATGGAAGAGCTCCAAAAGGAAAATGAAGGTTTAAAGAAACCAATGGACATTCCTGAAGACAAACCAACGGAAAAGCAGATTGATGAAGAACAACAGAAAGCTACAGATAAACTAGAGGAACAAAAACCTAGTGATGCTAAAAAAAATCAAAAGAAGGCTGGCCAGAAAATGAAGGAGATGAGTAAAAGTATGCAAATGCAAATGCAATCGGGACAGATGGAAACAATAGAGGAAGACGTTAAAATGCTTCGTCAAATTGTGGATAATCTTGTGGTTTTTTCATTTCAACAGGAAGATTTAATGGAAACTTTCAAAAAGATTGAATATGGAAATCCAGTTTTTGGAAAGAAATTAAATATCCAAAACGATCTTAAGATCAATTTTGAACATATAGACGACAGTATATTCGCTTTATCCCTCCGTCAACCTCTAATAGGTTCACAGATAAATACTTCCCTTACAGAAATTCAATATAATATTGATAAATCTTTGGACCGATTGGCGCAAAATGAAACAAGACAAGGTATTGGTAATCAACAATATACAATTACGGGAGCAAATGATTTAGCCGTTTTATTGAGTGATATTTTAGGCAACATGCAGATGCAGATGTCCATGGCTATGGGTTCTGGTTCTGGAAAGGGAAAACCAAGCCCAGGACAAGGAAGTGGCGGTGGATTTCAACTTCCAGATATTATTGAAAAACAAGAAAGTCTCGGCGAAAAGATGAAAGAAGGTATGAAGAAAGGTAAGAAGGGTTCCAAAGGAGAAGGTAAAGGAGAGGGAGAAGGTGATGGTGATGGTGATGGAAATGGACAGGATGGCGAGAATGGAAAAGATGGTCAAAAAGGAAATGAAAAAGGTGGCGATAAAGAAGGTACTGGCGACAGTGAAGATATGAATGGTGAGATTTTTGAAATTTACAAACAACAACAAGAATTACGCAATCAACTTCAAGATAGGTTGAGTAAAGAAGGCTTAAAAGGAAATGGGGGAGATTTGTTGAAGAAAATGGAAGGTATTGAACAACAATTATTGGACAAAGGTTTTAATCAAAACACCCTTCAGCAGATGCTTAATTTGAAATATGAGCTTTTGAAATTGGATAAGGCTGACCTTGAACAAGGACAGGAAAGCAGAAGAGAATCACAAACTAACAAAAGAGATTTTCAAAACAATGTAAGACTATCTCCTGAGGAAATTAAAAAATACTTTAACACCACCGAAATATTGAATCGAGAGGCCTTACCTTTGCGCCAAGATTATAAAAATAAGGTTCAGGAATATTTTAAGGAAACGAATGATTGATTTTAATTTTGAAACTAAATTTGATTTAAAAAACGAAGCTCTATTAAAACAATGGATAGCTGATTGTATCGTTTCAGAAGGATTCGAACTTGGCGAAATTGTTTATATTTTTTGTGATGATGAATATTTGCATAAACTGAATGTGGAATTTTTAAACCACGATACATTAACTGATATAATTAGTTTTGATTATAAAGTAGGGAAACAAATAAATGGAGAGATTTATATTTCTGTCGATCGTGTTTCAGATAATGCTACCGATTTCAATACAAATTTTAATGATGAATTACACCGAGTTATGATTCATGGAATTCTTCACTTTTGTGGATATAAAGACAAGAGTACTTTAGATGAACAATTAATGCGAGAAAAGGAAGACGAATGTCTTAAAAGACTTTCTAGTCCTTAACGGTAATTTATACATCTTAATTCCTTTAAAATTAGTATTTTATTGTAATTTTGCACCCCTTTTAAGAATAAATAAAACTAAATGTTCCACGTGGAACAATTAAAATAATATATGTTTCAAAACGAGTATGATGTAATTGTTGTTGGTGCTGGCCATGCTGGCTCTGAAGCTGCAGCTGCAGCTGCTAATATGGGTTCAAAAACCTTATTGGTTACAATGAACTTGCAAACAATAGCACAAATGAGTTGCAACCCTGCTATGGGTGGAATCGCTAAGGGGCAAATTGTACGTGAAATTGATGCAATGGGCGGCTATAGCGGAATTGTTTCAGACAAGACGGCAATACAATTTAAAATGCTTAATAAGTCAAAAGGGCCTGCTATGTGGAGCCCAAGAGTTCAAAGTGATCGAATGCGTTTTGCTGAAACTTGGAGAATAATGCTTGAGCAAACTCCAAATTTGGATTTTTATCAAGAGATGATCGCTGGAATTATTGTTGAAAATGGTAAAATTCGAGGTGTAAAAACTTCCCTGGGTTTGGAAATAAAGGGAAAAAGTGTTGTTCTTACAAATGGTACTTTTTTAAATGGATTAATTCATATTGGGGAAAAGCAATTTGGGGGAGGACGAGCCGGTGAAAGAGCTTCTACAGGAATAACCCAAGATTTGCTTGATTTAGGATTTGAATCTGGAAGAATGAAAACCGGAACTCCACCAAGAGTTGATGGTCGTTCTTTGGATTTTTCTAAAATGATTGAACAACCAGGTGATGAAATTCCTGAGAAATTTTCCTATTCAGATGAAACAACTCCATTAAAGAGTCAACGTTCCTGCCACATGAGCTACACTAGCTTAGAGGTTCATGATATTTTGCGCGAAGGTTTTGACCGTTCGCCCATGTTTAACGGTTCAATACAAAGTCTTGGGCCAAGATATTGTCCTTCAATAGAAGATAAAATTAATCGTTTTGCAGATAAAGACAGACACCAGCTTTTTGTAGAACCTGAGGGTTGGGATACCGTTGAATATTACATAAATGGTTTTTCAACTTCATTGCCAGAAGATATTCAGTTTAAAGCTTTACGTCAAGTGGCCGGTTTTGAAAACGTCAAATTTTTTCGCCCAGGATATGCTATTGAATATGATTATTTTCCTCCAACACAATTAAAGCACACACTTGAAACAAAATTGGTTTCGGGTTTATATTTTGCTGGACAGATAAATGGAACTACCGGTTATGAAGAAGCAGCTTCGCAAGGATTAATGGCTGGGATTAATGCTCATTTAAAGGTTCATGAAAAAGAATCTTTTATCCTTCAAAGGAATGAAGCTTACATTGGGGTTTTAATTGATGATCTTATCACAAAAGGTACAGAGGAGCCTTACCGAATGTTTACTTCTCGGGCTGAATACAGAACTTTATTGCGTCAAGATAATGCTGATTTTAGACTAACGCCAAAAGCATTTGATATTGGTTTAGCAAGTGAAAAGCGTCTGCGAAAGATGGAGGAAAAGAAAGAAAAAGCGGAAGCTTTTGTTCAGTTTTTTAAGGAAACAAGTGCCGTTCCCGAAGAAATCAACCCTATTTTTGAAGCGAGAGAATCTGCTTTGGTTGAACAAAGCGATAAAATGTTTAAATTCTTTTCTCGTCCCGAAGTAACCATGGAAGATATGAAGGGGATAGCTTCGGTAAAAAATTATATTGCGGAAAATAATTTAGATACTGAAATGATTGAGCAGGCAGAAATTCAAGTTAAATATTCCGGATATATTGACAAGGAAAAAAACAATGCTGATAAATTAAACAGGTTGGAGGGATTGAAAATCCCATCCTCTTTTGATTATTCAAAGTTGAAATCGTTGTCTTATGAAGCTCGCGAAAAACTAACAAAAATTAAACCTGCTACTGTTTCACAAGCATCTCGAATAAGTGGGGTTTCTCCGAATGATGTTTCTGTTCTATTAGTGTATATGGGGCGTTAGTTTTATTGTTTCACGTGGAACACTTCAGCTGTATTCATTATAAACAACAATTAAGTTTCCCTAAACAAAAGTTTCATTCTTGAAAAATAACGAGAAAAAATATTTATCAGTAAAGGATTATTTGGTTTCCGGTGAATCTTTTGATTTGATTTATGATCCAGAATTGGATTTTTTGAAAACTTTCCCCCAGCCAAAAATTGAAGATCTTTCGAAGTATTACGAAAGCGAAGACTATATATCACATACAGATGAAAAGAGTGGTTTATTTTCGAGCCTGTACCAATTAGTAAAAAAATGGTCGCTTCAGAAAAAAGTCAAATTAATTTTCAGTCAAAATAATGGTTTTGGTTCTTTGCTGGATGTTGGCGCTGGAACAGGAGATTTTTTGAAAGTTGCAAAAGAAAACGGTTGGCAAGTTCAAGGAATGGAACCAAATAAAAATGCCGTAAAATTAGCTTCAGAAAAAGGAATTGAATTAAAACCTTCTTTAAATGATTTTAAAGGACAGCAGTTTGATGTAATTACGCTTTGGCATGTTTTAGAACATATTCCAAATTTGGAAGAAACAATCATAACATTATCAAACTTGGTAAAACCAAACGGAACATTAATTATTGCTGTTCCCAATTTCAAAAGTTTTGATGCGAACCATTACGACAAATTTTGGGCAGCTTTTGATGTGCCTCGACATCTTTGGCATTTTTCAAAAGAGTCGATTCAAAAACTTTTTTCGGAAAATTTTAAACTTGAAAAAATAGATCCCATGATTTTTGATTCATTTTACGTGAGCCTACTTTCTGAAAAATATAAATCTGGGAATAAATTTTCTCTAAAAGCAATTTGGATTGGATTTCTATCAAATTTAAAAGCTAAAAGCACGAAGGAGTATTCTTCGCATATCTATTGCTTCAAAAAGATGAAATAACGAATTTTAGCGACCTCTAAGACGTATTGAGGGCTTTAAAGGGGAAATGGGTGGGTTTTTTATTTTTCCCTTTTAAATAGGGCTTTAATTACGACAAATTCCATAGCTATTTTCTATAAATATAAATTTATAATAAAAAATACCTATATCAATTCTGGTTTGTGGATCAAGCGTGTTAGTTTTATAGATAGATCTGTAAAAATTATTTTGGCATTTCCATTTCGTTCAATATGATAGGAAGCATCTTCTAAAGCCGTATTAATTTCAAAAATATTATTTTGATGTACAAAAGGCGCAAATTTTGGTAAAGAGAAAGATTCATCTTTTGCTTCAAAAAATAAAAGTGATTCTGCGTTGTAATTTTTCAAAAGTGCTTGTCTAAAAACTTCAATACAATAAAAAAGAAATTTCTTTTGGGTTTCACGACCCTGTCCAGCAAGTTCGTCACTCCAATCCAATAAATTATTGATTGCCGCTTTATTTCCCTTTGCTCTAAAAGCGGTCCGAACCCAACTTATAAACCAATTTTCAAAAACCTCATCTTCACCTGTTTCGTCCAGTAGTTGTAGTGCTTTATTGTAGTCACCCCTTGATCTTCGGGCGGTTTGATAGGCCAATGACTCTTTTAGGAACTGTTTTTCAATCAAACTTTCAGCAATATCGGCTTCAGAAAGTAGGGGAATAGTAAGTTTTTGGCAACGCGAGTGAATGGTAGTGATTATTTGCTCCTCTTTTTCAGTTAATAAAAGAAGTACAGTTTTGTCTGAGGGCTCTTCAATTAATTTGAGAATTTTATTCGCACATTCGCCGTTCATATTATCGGCCATCCAGATAATCATCACTTTATAGCCGCCTTCAAATGCTTTAAGGGAAAGTTTTTTGGATATATTTTCAGCTTCAAATTTGCTTATGTTGCCTTGTTTTTTTTCGATTCCAATACTTTGAAGCCACTCAAAAAGCGAAGCGTAGGGATTGTTCATCACAAAACTGCGCCACCCTTCTGCATAGTTATCCGAAACCGCATTCTTTTTTACATCATCACTTGTATTTACTGGGTAAACGAAATGCAAATCAGGATGAATTAATTTTGAAACTTTGTTTTTGGAGGAAAGATATTCAGCACTTCCTTTTTCATATTGGATACACAACAATTCTGATGCATAGGCAATAGCCAGCGGTAACAACCCGCTCCCATTGACACCCGAAAATAGTTGTGCGTGTGGAATACGACCATTTTCAATGGTCTTTTGAAGATGCGATTTTATATGTTGGTGACCAATTATTTCTGAAAAATCCATACGCAAATCTAAACATTTTTGGGAGTTATTTTCTTGTACAAATTTTTGAAATAACTTTTATGAAACTTCCACACGCTAATGGTTTTTGTCTTTAAAAATCAACTTATTATTAAAGACCAAAAAAACTATATTTGCAGCATAATATTTTTGATATGAAAACGGTAAACGATATAAATTTTAAAGAAAAAAAGGCATTAATCCGGGTAGATTTCAACGTCCCTCTGGATGCGGATTTCAACGTAACTGACGATACTAGAATACGTGCAGCCAAACCGACTATTTTAAAAATTTTGGAGGATGGCGGTAGCTGTGTGTTAATGTCACACCTTGGAAGACCCAAAAATAAGGAGCCCGAATTTTCACTACAGCATATCGTTAAGTGCCTATCTGATATTATTGGGGTCCAGGTAAAGTTTGTGGACGACTGTATTGGCCCAAAGGTTGCCGAGGCAGTTTCAAACTTAAAGTCTGGTGAAATTCTTTTGTTAGAAAACCTTCGGTATTATGAGGAAGAAACAAAGGGAGATCGTGATTTTGCCGAAAAACTATCAAAATTTGGGGATATATATGTAAATGACGCTTTCGGAACAGCACATCGTGCTCACGCTTCCACTGCAATTATTGCTGAATTTTTTCCAGAAAATAAATGTTTTGGAATATTGTTAGCTTCAGAAATTGAAAATGTAAAAAAAGTTTTGGAAACTAATGAAAAGCCTGTTACAGCAATCATTGGCGGGGCAAAGGTATCTTCAAAAATTACTATAATTGAAAATATTTTAGACAAGATAGATCATCTAATAATTGGTGGCGGAATGGCTTTTACTTTTATAAAAGCACAAGGTGGAAAAATAGGCAGCTCTCTGGTTGAAGACGATAAGCAAGATCTTGCATTGGAAATTTTAGAGGAGGCAAAAAAGAAAAATGTATTGATACATTTGCCAGTAGATGCTGTGATAGCAGATCGTTTTTCAGAAGACGCAAATACTAAAATTACGCCCGCAAATAATATTCCTGATGGTTGGATGGGACTTGATGTAGGACCAGAGACAAACAAAATTTTTGCTGAAGTTCTGGCTCAGTCCAAAACCATTTTGTGGAACGGTCCTGTAGGTGTGTTTGAAATGGATAAATTTGCTCAGGGAACAAAAATTTTGGGGCAAAATATTGCAAAAGCAACAGCAAATGGTGCATATTCATTAGTAGGAGGTGGTGATTCAGTTGCGGCTGTACACAAATTTGATCTATCAAATAAAGTAAGCTATGTTTCAACAGGTGGGGGCGCAATGCTTGAAATGCTTGAGGGGAAAACCCTACCAGGAATTAAGGCCTTGTTGTAGAAAAGTTAAATAACACTATATTAGGCTTTTGGCATATAAATTTGTGTAATTTCGCCAAATTATTATATTTGATAAAATTTTATTTTTTAAAAAGCGTTACAATTTTTAAGAATATTGAGTTTTACCCTTAATTAAAGCGTATTAATCAGGCGAATTTACCCAAATCCCCAAATGCAATAAAAAGCTGATGAAACTAAACAAAATCCTCCCCTTTATGCTGTTGCTTTTCTTCAGCATGGGTTTTGCCCAACAGGGTAAAAAGAATAGCAAGAAGCTTAATACCAAAAAGGTACAAGTTATTGATTCTATAAGAGTATCTAAAATTGCTGAAGAATTACCTTCCACAGTGCTTGCTACCTCTATTAAAGACTCCACTATATACGACCTAAAGGATATGGCAATAGCCAGGAAAAAAGATAGTCTTTGGTTAAAAGAGTTATATAAATCAGATCTTTTTGAAGATGTATATAGCAGTGTAGCAAATCAAAATTACGAAGCTGTTGATTATGATGAGCTTCCCACCGAAGTGTTAAAACAGCGGCTAAAAGAACTTGATGCCCGAACGCCTTTCAAGGTAGAATACAATCCATCTTTGGAAAGCGTAATTAAACAATATCTAAAAAACCGAAGAGGAACACTGGAGCGATTGATGGGCTTGAGCGAATATTATTTTCCCATGTTTGAACAGGAGCTCGACAAAAATAATCTTCCTTTAGAATTAAAATATTTAGCCGTAATTGAATCGGCCTTAAACCCACGCGCACAATCAAGGGTTGGCGCTACAGGTCTTTGGCAATTTATGTTTACTACCGGCAAAATGTTTGGCTTGGATGTAAGTTCTTACGTAGACGAACGTTCCGACCCAATTATGGCTACAGAGGCTGCCTGTAAATATTTGAAAAGTTTGAACAATAGCTTTAACGATTGGGATTTAGCGCTCGCAGCCTATAACTCAGGTCCTGGTAATGTTTCAAAAGCCATTCGTCGTTCAGGTGGAAAAACGAACTACTGGAATCTACGCGACTATCTTCCACGTGAAACGGCTGGATATGTTCCTGCCTTTTTGGCCACTATGTATATTTTTGAATATGCTGAAGAGCATGGTTTTAAGAAACATGGCACTAGAATTCCATTCGTTGCCACTGACACCATAAGAGTAAAACAACAAATTACTCTTGATCAAGTAGCAAAGCTTACCAATCTTGACAAAGAAGAGCTTGAGTTTTTAAACCCATCCTATAAACTTGGTGTTATTCCGGTAATTAAGGATGAAAATTATGTATTGCGTCTTCCCCTAACCTCTGTGGGAGCTTTCGTGAACAACGAAAATGCAATATATGCCTTTGCTCAAGAAGAGCAACAAGAAGCAGAAAAGCCATTGCCAGAATTGATTGAACAACCTGAAAAAATTCGCTATCGAGTAAAAAGAGGAGATTATTTAGGTAGAATTGCTGAAAGATATGGTGTGGGTGTTAGCCAAATAAGAAGTTGGAATGGTATGCGCAGCAACACGGTAAAGGTAGGTCAAAACTTGATTATATATCCTAAAAAGACTTCACAAGATATTGCAAGCAATACAGTTTCGCAAGGAAATTCTTCCGAAAAAACATATACAGTGCGCAACGGAGACTCCTTGTGGAGTATTTCTCAAAAATTTCCTGGTGTTTCGGTACAAAATATCAAAAAATGGAACGATATTAGTGGTACTAACCTAAAGCCTGGAACTAAACTTAAAATCTATAAAGGATAGTTCCAAAAAACATCCTTTTAATGAAATATCCATTATCAGATTTAGAATTACCGCTTAAAAGATTAAACAAGGATATTCCATCTATCCCCAAAAGCAAATATTATTGGCAGATGAAATCTTTTTACATTGCATTATTTTCGTTTTTTGTTTTATTTACTTCTTGTAATGAAGGTGGAAAAAAAGACAAAACCCTGCTTCCAAATTCTGTAGGAAATATTAACTCCCTACAGATTATCATACCAAACGATTTGTGGAATGGCATTGTGGGCGAGGCGATTAGAAATAATTTTGCCGCACCTACAGATGGTCTTCCTCAAGATGAACCACTGTTTTCTATGAACCAAATGCCCCCTGAGGCATTTACAGGTTTTGCACGAAGCAATCGACTTTTTTTATATGTGGTTCTTAGCGATGAAGATAAAGCAACCATTGCCAAGGATGAATATGCCAAGCCACAGGCAGGAGCTGTCATTAAAGCTACTTCCGAAGAAAAATTGGTGGAATTGATAGATAAAAACGCTCCAAAAATAATTGAAGCTTTTCACGCTTCTGAAATAAAGGAAAGGCAAAGAAGAACCGCTATTTCATTAATGAAAACGGACTCATTGAAGAAAGTAATGGGGGTTAGTATGAAAATTCCTAGCGCATATCGAATTGCTAAAGCTACTGACAGTTTTTTCTGGATGCGGAAAGATTTAAAGGATGGCACAACCAATATTCTTGTCTATGAAGTTCCTTTAACAATGATAAAAAATGATAGTACTGCAGTGGGTGATATCATAAAAATCCGTGATTCCATAGGTAGTAAATTGCTTCCAGTTGAAGACGAAGGCCAATTTATTACAGAAGATGCCTATGCACCTTATATCTTTAAAACTAAGCTTGACGGAAAATTTGCCTATGAAACCAAAGGCACTTGGGAGGTAAAAGGTGCCTGGATGGGAGGTCCTTTTGTGAACTTTGCAGTTAGAGATGAAAAAAACAACCGTTATTTAATATTGGAAGGCTTTACCTATGCTCCTGCCGCGGCCAAAAGAGACCTTCAATTTGAGTTGGAATCCATCTTAGATTCGGCTAAAATTGAATAGCTTTCAATAATAGTTAAATAAAAAAGAGCCTTTCAGTTTCAAAACCGAAAGGCTCTTTTTTATTATTAGAGCGAGATTTATTTATTCTCGTCAATCTTTTTTTCAGTTGAATCGTCTTTGGAGGCGTCCTTAAATTCTTTAAGACCACTACCCAAACCTCGCATTAGTTCTGGAATTTTCTTGCCACCAAAAAGAAGCAAGACAATTACTACAATCAATATGATCTGCCAAGGACCTACAACACCTAAAGGAATAAATAATGCACTCATGATTTTCAATATTTAATTACGCAAATGTAACAAGAAATGTTTAGATACAACGTTTTCAAGATAACTTTAGCTTCTATGGCTATAGTTTATTTTATATTTGTAAAAAGTAATTGCGCAGTATGACAAAGAAAGAAAAAGGCGCCAAGCGGTTCAAAAAGAAATTATTGCACAAATACCGATTGGTAATCCTTAACGAAGAAACCTTTGAAGAACGTTTTTCGTTTAAATTGAACAGGCTGAATGTGTTTGTTTTCAGCACGCTTTTTGCCCTGTTTCTAATCTTGACCACTACTTTTATTATTGCTTTTACACCGCTTCGCGAATACATCCCTGGATATTCATCTACGGCCTTAAAAAAGCAAGCTACACAATTAGCCTACGAAACAGACTCCCTTCAAAAGATTCTCGATGTAAATGAACAATACCTCGCATCCATAAAAAAAGTACTTACAGGCGATGTAAAAACGGTCAATTTTAATAAGGATTCAATCATTGAGGTAGCAAAAACAGATCCCTCCGTTTTAATTAGAACCTCTAGAAAAGACTCTCTCCTTCGTGCTGAAGTGGCTAAAGAAGACAAATACAACCCCCTTATTGCACCACAAGCTCAAGATTTTTCCTTGTTTGCCCCAGTAAAGGGAACTATTTCTGAACCCTATAATTCTAAAACAAAACATTATGCCGTAGATGTAGTGACTGTAAAAGACTCGCCAGTAAAAGCTGTGGCAGACGGAACCGTAATTTTTGCTGAATGGACAGCACAGACCGGGTATGTAATTATTTTGAAACATAATAACAATCTTATTTCAGTATACAAACACAATGCAATGCTCACGAAAGAACAGGGCGAAATAGTAAAGGCAGGGGAAGTAATTGCTACTGTTGGGAATACCGGTGAATTAACCACTGGCCCACATCTACATTTTGAACTTTGGCGTGATGGATATCCTATTAACCCTACCAGTTTCATAGATTTTGATTAATAGCCTATGTCCTTAAAATCCATCGGAGCAAAAATATTTGCCAAAATAGTCGTAGCAAAAATCCAAAAGTGGTCGTCCGCACCTGTTGAAACGCAGCAAAAAGTTTTTGCAAAACTGATTTCTGAAGCAAAGGATACTGCTTTTGGTAAGGATCATAATTTTGAAAACATTAATTCTTTTGAAACTTTTGCAAAACAAGTTCCCATACGTGACTATGAAGAGTTGAAACCGTATGTTGAACGCGTGGTTTCGGGAGAAGAAAATATAATGTGGCCAGGAAAACCACTCTATTTTGCTAAAACATCTGGTACCACTTCTGGCGCGAAGTTCATTCCGCTCACAAAACAATCAATGCCTCATCATATTGAGGCAGCACGAAATGCAATTTTATGCTACATAAACGAAACTGGAAAAGCCGATTTTGTAGATGGTAAAATGATTTTTCTACAGGGAAGCCCGGAAATGCATGAAAAAAACGGTATTAAAACAGGTAGGCTTTCAGGAATTGTGGCCCATTATGTACCTGCATATTTACAAAAAAACCGCTTGCCAAGTTGGGAAGCCAACTGCATTGAAGATTGGGAAACCAAAGTGGATGCTATAGTTGAAGAGACCAAGAATGAGGATATGACAGTAATAAGCGGGATTCCCTCGTGGGTGCAAATGTATTTTGAAAAACTTCAGAAAAATACAGGGAAGAAAGTTGGCGATCTTTTTAAAAACTTCAACCTATTCATTTATGGCGGCGTAAATTTTGAACCTTATCGCGCCAAGTTTGAAGGTTTAATTGGAAGAAAAGTGGATAGTATTGAATTGTTTCCTGCCAGTGAAGGTTTTTTTGCCTTTCAGGATAAACAAAAAGAAAAGGGGATGTTGTTGCTTTTGAACTCAGGAATTTTTTATGAATTCGTTGAAGCCAACACTTTTTTTGAGGAAAACTCTAAACGACTGACTATTGGTGAAGTGGAAATAGGTGTTAATTATGTGATGATTATTTCAACAAATGCAGGTCTTTGGGGTTATAATCTGGGAGATACCGTACAGTTTACTTCTACCAAACCCTATCGCGTAATTGTTTCTGGAAGGATAAAACATTTTATTTCAGCCTTTGGCGAACATGTAATTGGCAAAGAAGTGGAAGCGGCAATGCATAAAGCCATGTCAAAATTCAATTTTTCTATTACAGAATTCACTGTTGCACCACAAATTACACCATTGGAAGGACAACTGCCCTATCACGAATGGCTTGTTGAATTTGAAAGTGCACCAGAAAATCAAAAAAAAGTAGCCGAATTCCTCGATGTAGAAATGCAGCTACAAAACTCATATTATCAAGATTTGATTAAAGGGAAAGTGCTTCAACCACTAAAAATTGCTTCTCTAAAAAAAGATAGTTTTCAAAAATTTATGAAATCTCAAGGCAAGCTAGGCGGTCAAAACAAAGTGCCGCGCCTTTCCAACGACCGTAAAATTGCTGATGCTTTAATACAAATCCAGCCCCAAAATTAGTGTTATCTTTGTATCCAATGAATAAACTCAAATCACACACCAGAACACGTGCACAGGAAAGCACACAGGCCATTGAGCGATTGTACATCACTATGCGCCACCTCTTTAATCGGGGATTTTATAAGCCCATGGGAGTTTCCGGAGAAACGCTTCGCGAATCATTATTAACCTTACGCCCTGAGATATATGGCTCTATAAAGGAAGATAAAGTAGAACTTCAAGGCTTGTTGTATGTTATGGACCGTTTACCCTATGGAATAGAGGAATGTCGATTCATAAACTTAACAAGTGACGAAGGATATAAAAACTCACATTTCGAGCCGATAATACCACTAAAACGACGCAGAAACTGCTATCGAATTGATTCGGAACAGATGAATATTGAGATAACCCGCGGACGTTCGGAAATCTATGATATCTTAACGCATTTGACTTTTCTTTTCATCGAGTCGCACAAAATTATGAAGCAAGTTCTCATTAATGAGAATGGCGAAGTAATCCGCGATTGGAAAAAACTTGAACAGGCTGTTCTAAAAAAAGGGAAGCTTACGCAAGAAGAAAAAGAAATAGCACTTACACACACTGCTAATTTCCTAGGAAGAACTTTTGAAGAAGTTAAGAGCGTATATCCCTTTTTTGCAAGTGAAAAGAATGAAAACAGGTTCTTCAATATTATTTATTTTCTTGGAAAAATTGCGATAGAGGAAATTATTGAAGACAATAAACGTATTATCACCTTTAGTCCAGTGCTGCGCGAAAGCTTAGGCCACCATATTCATGGAGAGCAATGGGCTTATCACATTAAGCAAAAATTACAGGAAAAAGGTTTGTTGGATAGGCCAATAGACATTATCAGTGCTAATATGCACAGTGTAATGAATAGTCTTTATGGCCCAAAAGCACTTCCAACAGAATTTTCAAAGAAAAAACCGATGGAAGTTTTTGAGGCTTTAAGCAATGTCGCCAATCTAAAATTACGCGAAAAAGTAAACAAAACTGCTTTGGCAGAAGGCATGACATTTATTGAAGATCAAAGTGGAACCAACATCGATGTTCAAATAATAGATACAGCCAAAATAAAACAAAGCCCATATATCGAAGGATTAAAAAACGTTGAAGACTCCAAAAAGCCAGTTATTATTGTAATGGACTACGCTTTTGGCGAACAAGCCTACGAAACCATGGACGAGCTTTTGAAACCATACTTTGACGTAAATAAAGAGCGACATTTTTTGAATGTGGTCTCCGTTTCTATTATGGGAAAAGCAGGAATTTTGGAAGGTGGAAAGGGAGATATAATGATACCATCAGCCCATGTTTTTGAAGGTACAGGGGATAATTACCCCTTTAAAAATAAACTAGAGAAGTCCCTTTTTAAAGATGATGACGTTAATGTATATACAGGAACCATGATTTCTGTATTAGGAACCTCGCTTCAAAACCGTGACGTACTGAAGTTTTTCCACAATTCTACGTGGAATGTAATCGGTCTTGAGATGGAAGGTGCGCATTATCAAAAAGCGATACAATCCGCATCCAAGATTCGCCGGAGTATAAGTTCAAAAGTGAAGGTTAGATATGCGTATTATGCTTCTGATAATCCATTGGAAACTGGGAGTACTTTGGCTTCCGGTGGATTGGGAACAACAGGCGTGAAGCCAACCTATTTAATTACCGAAAAGATGTTAAAACAGATTTTAGACACTTCTAAAAATTAATTTTGAAAAACGATAAAGTACTGGTTACCGGAGGAGCAGGATTCATTGGTTCCAATTATGTGGAATATGTCCTTAAAAATTCAGAAGACGAAATTTTCGTACTGGACAAGCTAACCTATGCCGGAAATTTAAAGAATTTGGAAACCGTTTCAGATAAAATAACTTTTATTAAAGGCGATATTTGTGATGCCGCATTTGTTCAAGATTTATTTAGAAAACATCAATTCCAAAAAGTAGTTCACTTTGCTGCGGAAAGCCATGTTGACAATTCCATTTCAGGTCCTTCAGAGTTTATTCAAACAAATATTGTGGGAAGCTTCAACTTACTTCAAAGCGCCTACAAAACTTGGATGCATGGTCCCAATGATTTAAAAACTGAATTCAAGAATGCACGCTTTCTGCATATTTCAACCGATGAGGTTTATGGCACTTTAGGCGAAACTGGGCTTTTTACAGAAGAAACATCCTATGCGCCCAACAGTCCATATAGTGCTTCAAAAGCATCTTCAGATTTTATAGTTCGCAGTTACTTTCACACCTATGGATTACCAGTTGTAACCACAAATTGTTCCAACAATTACGGACCCAATCAGCATAAGGAAAAATTGATTCCAACCATTATTCGAAAAGCAATTTCAGGAGAAGCAATTCCAATTTATGGCGATGGAAAGAATGTTCGCGATTGGCTTTACGTTATGGACCATTGCAGCGGGATTTATTTAGCTTTGGAGAAAGGTAAGTTGGGAGAAACCTATAATATCGGTGGCCGTAACGAACGCGAAAATCTTTATATTGCGGATGTTATTTGTGAATTGCTAGATGAAATGCTTCCTAAGGATGCACCCTATAAAGAGCAGATAACTTTTGTAAAAGACCGCCCAGGACACGATTTTAGATACGCAATCGATGCTTCAAAAATAGAAAATGAATTGGGTTGGAAAGCGGCAGAGAATTTTGAAACTGGTATTCGCAAAACTATTGGATGGTACTTGAATAATAAAGATAGATTATGAAGGGAATAATTTTAGCAGGTGGCTCTGGCACACGATTACATCCAATTACTTTGGCGGTAAGCAAGCAATTGATGCCTGTTTATGACAAACCAATGATTTACTATCCGCTGTCAACACTTATGTACGCAGGGATTAAGGATATTTTGATTATTTCTACCCCGCAGGATCTTCCTCTTTTTGAACAACTCTTGGGCGATGGCAGAAAGTTGGGCTGTAATTTTCAATATGCCGAGCAGGCAAACCCCAACGGTCTTGCAGAAGCATTTATTATTGGAAAGGATTTTATAGGAAACGATAAAGTTGCATTGATACTTGGCGATAATATTTTTTACGGCTCTGGCTTGAAAGAACTTTTACAATCAAACAACAACCCTGATGGTGGCGTAATCTATGCCTATCACGTTTTGGATCCCGAACGCTATGGCGTTGTGGACTTCGACAAAAATGGAAAAGCACTTTCAATAGAAGAAAAACCGACAAACCCAAAATCAAACTACGCCGTTCCCGGAATCTATTTTTACGACAACAGCGTGGTTGAAATTGCTGCTAATATTCAGCCTAGCGCACGTGGTGAACTAGAGATAACCGATGTTAACAATGTGTATTTAAAACGGGGAAAACTCAATGTGAGTATTCTCGATAAAGGTACGGCTTGGCTGGATACAGGTACTTTTGCTTCCTTAATGCAAGCAGCACAATTTGTTGAGGTTATTGAGGAGCGACAAGGACTTAAAATAGGTGCCATTGAAGAAGCAGCTTATGAAATGGGCTACATTTCGAAAGAACAATTAATAGCCTTGGCAGAACCATTATTAAAAAGTGGTTACGGAAAACATTTACTACAATTAGACTAGATTTGGAACTACAAAAAACACCTTTAAAAGATTGCTTTATTTTAAAACCGAATGTTTTTCGCGACGAAAGAGGTTTATTTTATGAAACCTATAACCAAAAAGTTTTTGAAAAAACCACAGGCCTCAAAATTGATTTTGTTCAAGACAATCAGTCAATTTCATCAAAGGGCGTATTGCGTGGTCTTCATTTTCAAAATGGAGAAATGGCACAAGCTAAACTCGTTCGGGTAGTAAAAGGAATGGTATTGGACATTGTGGTGGATATTCGGAAGGGTTCTGAAACCTTTGGAAAATCTTTTTCCATCGTTTTGGATGATGTAGAGCACCTTCAACTTTTTGTTCCAAGGGGTTTTGCCCACGGCTTTATTACGTTATCAGAGCAGTCTATTTTCTCCTATAAATGCGATAATTTTTACAATAAAGCCTCAGAAAGCGGAATCATCTATAATGACGCAACCTTAGCGTTGAATTGGCATCTTCCAAAGGAAGAATTCATTATTTCAGCAAAAGATTTGGAACTTCCCACTTTTGAGGAAGCAATGGATCCCATCCCCAGCCCTTCCCAAAGTGAAGGGGACAATATTTGAATTTAATTATGAGGTTGATGAAAATAATATTTCCGAAAAACGAAATTCTTATGGTTTTGGAATCCCTGAATGCCAAATTTTCAAAGTGTGTTCAACTTTATTGAAGATATAATGTTATAATGAAAAGGCAAAAGTCCCCTTGGGGGATTTAGGGGATATGAAAAAAATACTGGTTACAGGCGCAAACGGACAATTGGGAAGATGCATAAAAGATGCGGCTGCCGGTTTTCCTGAACTTGAATTTGTCTTTACTTCAAAAGAAGAGCTTGATATTGAAAGCATCGGGTTGCTAAGAGATTTTTTTAGAAAAAATACTTTTAATTACTGCATCAATACAGCGGCATATACAAATGTTGAGAAAGCAGAAAGCGAAAAGGATCGCGCATTTGCAATTAACGCCGAAGCAGTGAAAAATTTAGCTGAAACCTGTAATGAAAATAATGTAGTTCTGTTACATATTTCCACTGACTACGTTTTTGATGGAAAAAAGGAATCTCCTTATTTGGAAACCGATTCAACACCCCCCCTCAATGTTTACGGGGCTTCGAAATTAAAAGGTGAACAGTATATTCAAGAAATCTGCAATAGCTTTTTCATTTTCCGAACCTCGTGGCTTTACTCGCAATACGGGCATAATTTTTTGAAAACTATTTTAAAATATGCTGAAGCAGAAAAACCACTCACAATTACAACCGAACAAACAGGAACGCCTACAAACGCAAATGATTTAGCAAACGCACTATTGCAAGTAATTGCACAAGATTCAACAGATTATGGCGTTTACCATTACAGCAATCAGGGAGAAACCACTTGGTTTGGCTTTGCAGAAGAGATACTTAGGCAAACGGAAAAATTAAAAGATACAAATCTTGCAAAAACCAACCATTACCGTACTTTTGCCGCACGGCCAGAGTATAGTGTGTTGGATAATACAAAGACGCATAATAAGTTAAAATTAAAGCAGATAGATTGGCGGGAAAGCCTAAAATCTGTATTAAAAAAGACAGTCATTAATTAATAATAATAGTTGTTATGTCACAGCAGAATTCATCGGAAGAGGTTGATTTGGGATATCTTTTAAAAAAATCAAATGATGTTTTTGCAAATGGATATGCTTTCAATACTCTAATTGCTGCTTGTATGGAAGCACTGAATGCTTTGAATGCACAAGATGATAAAGATGTATGGACTGAGGGATATTTTATTCTTTTAAATTTACTTGAACCAAATCGCCACTTTTGGAGGTAGTTGTAAACTGGTCATTATATTTATAAATAGCATTGCTTGAAAAGTCAATAGTCTCGTTAACTCTTACTCTCGATTGTCCACGACGATTTAAGATTTTTAAAGAGTTTCCGGCAGCAAATACAATATAGTCTTGATTGTTTATTCTAAAGTGTTTTGGCTGTGTAATAATATCATTGGCTGTATTGTCATATTTGAATCCGTTGACACGTTTACCATTTTTCTCGTACATATTTAGTACATTATTTTGTGTAACAAGAAAACGATAATTTTTGTTGTTGTCGTAATCAAACACACTCAAAGGTTGGGTAATTAGGTTGTTGAACTTTAAGGGAAAAGGAGATACATCGTTTCCGTTTCTATCCAATATATAAACACGATTAGCAGTTGCAAAAGCGAGTTGCAAACGACCGTTTTTATATAAATCTACCTGCTCAATGGTTCCTAGAATAGTGCCGAGTAATTGTTTTTTCCAAAGGACTTTTCCTTTGTTTGAAATTAAATATAGGTTGTTGTTAATGTCTTGCACAACCACTTCTTTTTGCTTGGTACGATGGTTGATTACAAAGTGAGGGTTGGTTAAAATATCAGCCTCTAAGCTTACGCTAAATTCTTCGGTTATAGTGTTTTGTTGTGCTTTGGATTTGTTCTTTTTAATAGCGCCATTAATATGCACAAACCCATCATCCTGTACCATTTGAAAACCTGAATATTTATGGTTTTTTATATCCAGTTTTTTAATACTATCATTAAACGCCTGTTCTAGAATAGGTGTAATGGTATTGGTTTTTATAACAGATAATAGTGATGCTTCGTCACTTAAAGATGATTGAAGGTTTTTGTAATTAGAATCGTTACTATAAGTGCTTCCGTTTTGAAAATTGGTGATAATGGTTTTTAGAATATCATCATCGGCAAATACAAAATAATCATCAATAGTAATATAAGTTGATGCATTGTCAAACGATAGAATTGGCGAAAATATGCTCTTAAAATATTCTGAATCTTCAAACGAAAAAATATCAGTATTTCTATAACTGTCAATTTTGTGTTCCTCACTATTCAAAACCTCAGTAGTGCTATAAGCGTCAATAGATGTTAACACCAAAGCATCCTTGTTTTCAAGGCGAATTACACCAACTTCTTTTAGCGTTTCTAAAAGTTCAAAATGTTGTGTGCTATCAAGACTCTGCTGTTTATAGGTCATCAGGTTTTCGTACAGCGTTTGAAAATCATTGTAAGTAAGGCTTAAAAATCCGTCACTACTTGATGGTGCTATATTTTGAATGGTGTTTTCTTGCGGAATCGTATTCTTAAAAACATCTATAAAATCCTGAATAGAGTTGTTGTTAATACTCACGCCATTAAGTACGAATTGGTCTGGAGACATATCAGAATCAAATGCCATAGCATTTGCAAACGTGTCACTTGTGGTATTAAAAACTGCATTGCCAAAATTAGTCGCACTTTGCTCGTTTAGCAAAACCGAAAATGAAGCATCTTCATTTAAAACTTTATTAAAACGATTAAAGTCATTATATTCATGAGTCTT
>CAKZLK010000036.1 GCA_937125455.1 uncultured Aequorivita sp. | reverse complement strand
AATGCCAGCGTTATCGGTAACTGTAAGGACCACTGTGTTGGCACCCGTCATAGAACAATCGAACGAGGAAACGTCCAGGCTCATAGAGGCGATACCACAGTTGTCAGTCGAACCATTGTCAACATCGGCACCGGTAATGGTGGCCATTCCCGTTACGGGATCAAGGTCCACTGTTATATCTTGGCAAACGGCAACCGGTGGCTCGTTGTCAACTACGGTAACGGTAAAATCACAAGTAGAAGTGTTACCATCGCTGTCGGTTACCGACAAAGTAACAGTAGTATCACCAACTGCGAAAGTACTTCCGCTTGCAGGTGTGGCCACAATAGAGCCAGAGATGTTGCCATCTTCATCGTCAAGTGCAATTCCTGTAAAGTTTGCTACGCCACTGCAGTTGCCTGTAGTGTTATTTATAGTAATATCACCTGGGCAAACAATGGTTGGTGGATTGCCCACAACGTTAGTAACGTTTACGGTATAGTTTTCAACCTCACCAAAAGTTGCCACTCTACATGGGTTTGGAACAGAGTTATCCCAATCAACCATAACACGCATCCGTGTATTTCCTAAGGCAGCGCCTCCAGGAACTGTTACATTCAAAGTGTGAGGCCCATCACTAGAAGTTGATGTGGCCAAAGTATAAACTTCACCTGCATCATTCAAGATATCATTTTGGTTCCAGTCTATAAAGGCATAAACAAAATCAAATGAATCAGCATTAATAGTAACTGATAGGGTATTGGTTCCACCAGGACTAACGGTTGCAACCATAGCGGTATAATCATTACTTGGGCCACTACCTGCGGTAGTATTGTTTATCCCAGCATAGTTTACATTAGTAACAAATTCAAACGATTGACTTGAAAATGTACTCGTGCAATACTGCGCACTGACTTGCCAACTGAACGTTGTAAAAATCAATGCTGTAAAAATTAATAAAGTAAATTTTTTCATAAATTTTGATAATTTAAATTAATAGTTAAAATGTCGTTAAAATTACCGTTTATTATACTAAAAAACAAATAATTATTCTGGCAAAAAACTTCTACATTTAGTGATTATTACAGTTAAATAATAAAATCTTTTTTTTATAATTCTAAATAATTGCTTCTTAGACATTTAAACATCAAGTTATGAAGATATTACTTAAAATACTTATTCTCGTACTGCTTTTGTTTTCTTGCTCGCAACCTTCAAAAAATACGAGTGATACAGTATTCACTGACAATGCGACTACACTATACACTAAAATCAATTCTGAAAATTCGCAGCTAAACTTTAAGAATGTAATCAAAGAAAATGTCGATTTTAATTTTTTAAATTACACTTATATATATGTTGGTGGTGGTGTTGCTGTAGGCGATATTGACAATGATGGTCTACAGGATATTTATTTTGTTTCCAGCATGGGACCTAATAAATTATATAAAAACAAAGGTGATTTTTCCTTTGAGGATATTACCACCTCTTCAAAAACGGAAGACTATCAAGGTTTTTCAACTGGCGCTAGTATGCTAGATATAAACAATGACGGATGGTTGGACATTTATGTTTGTAAAGCTGGTTCGATAAACAACGATAACGGTAGACGAAACCTACTGTTCATTAACCAAAAAAATGGCACTTTTAAAGAAGAAGCCAAAAAATGGGGTCTGGACGATCCCGGTTATTCCACACAAGTCTATCAGTTGGATTATGACAAAGATGGCGACTTAGATCTTTATGTTGTAAACTACCGTTATGATTTTAAAAATAACAGTACCATAAGTTCCCAAATACAGAGCCAAATTGAAGAAATTACCAGCGACCAATTGTACCGAAATGACGGCACTACATTCACAAAAGTAACTGGCAAAGCGAAGCTTTACAATAAAGCTTGGGGACTTGCTGGAGCTGTGGGCGATTTCAACAATGATGGTTGGGACGATATTTATGTTTCTAATGACTTTCTAGAGCCAGACCAATTGTACATTAACCAAAGAGACGGCACCTTCAAAAACGAAATCAACAAACGCATAGACCATATTTCATTTTATAGCATGGGCTCTGATTATGCAGACCTCAACAACGATCTCCTGCCCGATCTAATAACCGTGGATATGACTGCTGAAAACTATCAGCGTAGCAAGCAGAATATGGCTTCTATGAATACCGAAAATTTCAATAAAATGGTTGCTATTGGTTACAACCATCCCTATATGGCAAACATGCTACATTACAACAAAGGCAACGGAAAATTTAATGAAACCGCACTCCTGAGCGGAGTGGCCAAAAGTGACTGGAGCTGGGCACCATTAATCGCTGATTTTGACAATGATGGCCTGAAAGATATCTTTATTACAAATGGAGTTATCAAGGATTACACCAATCAGGATTTTAGGACCGAGATGAAGAAAAAAATAGCCAATAATGAACAGATGACACTTGAAGCGGTACAAGCAATGTTACCCTCACAGAAATTGAACAATTATATTTATAAAAACAATGGCGACCTCACGTTTTCCAAGAAGATGAAGGAATGGGGTATGGAAGATCCTACTTTTTCAAATGGAGCAGCTTATGCCGATCTTGACAACGATGGCGATTTAGATCTAGTAATAAACAACATAGATGATGAAGCAGGACTTTACCGAAACAATGCCAACAACAATTATATACAAGTAAAATTGAAAGGTCCAGGCAATAATTCCTTAGGGATTGGAGCAAAAGTTTTTGTAAAGAAGGCAGATACCATTCAATTTCAGCAATTGTACGTAAGCCGTGGTTTTCAATCATCTGTAACCGATGTACTACATTTTGGACTTGGCAAAAATGATAAAGTGGACGAAGTGGTCGTGCAATGGCCCGATGGAAAAATTTCAAAACTGAACAACCCTCAAATCAACAAAATGCATAATGTAGATTATAACACTGCAGTTGTGGGAGCAGTTACTTATCAAAATCCCGTTTCCAAAAAAACAAGCATAGATCCATCAAGTATAGGAATTGACTATATGCAGAAAGAGAATGATTTTGACGATTTTTCACTTCAACTTCTCCTTCCCCAAAAACAATCCACTAAAGGCAGTGGTCTTGCTGTTGCCGACGTTAACGGTGATGGACTGGATGACTTTTATGTAGGAAATGCCGCAGGAGCCGAAGCCGCTTTATACATTCAGAAAACAGATGGATCTTTCACAAAAACAAACGAGACACTTTGGAAAAACAATGCAAAATATGAAGATGCAAATGCAATCTTTTTTGATGCCGATGCCGATGGCGACCAAGATCTTTATGTAGTTAGCGCAGGATATGAATTGGAAGAAAACAACCCACTTTTACAGGATAGGCTTTTTATGAATGATGGCAAGGGCAATTTTACCTATAAAAAAGATGCTTTGCCAAAGATGTTGGTTTCTGGAAAAAGTGTTGTGGTCGCAGATTATGACGCCGATGGCGATCTGGATTTATTTGTTGGCGGAAATGTTGTTCCTAGAAAATACCCACTTTCTCCTCGCTCCTATCTTCTCAAAAATGAGAAAGGAATCTTTAAGGACGCAACCGAAGAAAATCCTTCGCTTAAAGAAATAGGAATGATTTCAGCAGCTGTTTTTACGGATTATGACAACGATAAAGACCTTGACCTTTTGGTAACAGGAGAGTGGATGGCTCCCACCATTTTTACAAATAATAACGAAACGTTTACCAAAAATGAAAATAGCGCCGGTCTTGAAAATACTGAAGGCTGGTGGTTTACTGTCAGCGCCGCAGATTTTGATGGCGATGGTGACGAAGACTATGTTTTTGGAAACATTGGCGGCAACAATAAATTTCATCCTTCCGAAGAAAAACCACTATTCATTTACGCCAAGGATTTTGATGACAATGGCAGCTTTGATATAGCTATGAGCAAAATTAACGATGGAAGGATTGTTCCCGTTCGCGGAAAAGAATGCAGCAGCCAGCAAAACCCATTTCTCCTCGATAAAATAAAAAGTTACAAAGAATTTTCAACTTTGGATATGGATGGTATTTACGGTGCGGAAGAACTAAAAGAAGCTTTTAAACTCACCAGTCATGATTTCGAAAGCTTGTATGTGGAAAACTTAGGCGACGGAAAATTCAAGGTTACAAACCTCCCGCACGAAGCGCAGTTAGGACCAACGCTTTCATTTATCTCTCGCGATTATAACAACGATGGCAATATGGATATAATGGGCGTAGGCGCCATTTATGATGCAGAAGTGGAAACCATTCGCTATGATAGTAACTACGGCTATGTATTGTTGGGCGATGGTAAAGGCAATTTTAAATATTCAAAAGAATACCTACCTTTTATAAATAGTGATGCAAAAAACATGAAAGCCATCAAAATAAACGGCAATGAAATGTATATGGTTGTAAGCAATAATAGTCCATTACAGATTTTTAAATTTAAATCCTAAGTTTAGAAGAAAGGACGGTATTGCTCCACACGAAAATCTATGGTGGTTTTTTCAGGAAATTCATCTTTCATCTTTTTATAAGATGCAAGACTACCCACTGCTCTATTTGCAGCTCCCGATGGGGCAATTAAGGAAACCGTTTTCACCTTTCGACCATCATTGGGCAGCTGAAAAGTATGAATGCGCGGGACTTTATTGGAAACCAATTTTAAGGAAATATTGTATTCTTTTAGATTTCTTCGAAAGAAATATTCTGGACCGTTTTTACTGTTTCCGCCCGTAAAAAGAAGTGTTTTAATTTTAGGTTTTTTTTTAAGTATACTCACCAAATCACGAAGCTCTACCTCTAACATCCCAATATCCGAGGCATCTACTTTTTCACGTCTTGCAGAAGCAACCATATCGCAAATACCAATACCTCTTTTCATAAGAAAATGCTCGCGCTGTTCAATGGCTTCGGCAGTATTTTCAAATTTTAAATCCAATCTGAAAATCCGATCCAAAATTGGCCACAATTGACCATCCCTACTTCCATAACAAAAATCGACATCGCCTTCTTTTAAATCACCAGTAGTGAAACGCGGCGGTGGTAGAGTACCCACAATTAGTTTGGTTGCAGTTTCAGGAATAAATGGTGGGTATGGGTGAATGTGGTGGAACAAATTGATTAACGATTTTAGATTTATAATTGTCGATTTAATCCAACTTGAAACTTTCAGCTTTGAAAATTGAGCTTACCGTATAAAAACAGGCTCATTATTCTTCACTGTATATTCTTCACTAAAAGCGTAGCCATCATAATCAAACGCCTTTAGTTCATCCAAGGTTTTTATATTTTTATCGATAGCAAAACGGGCCATACTACCACGGGCTTTTTTGGCGAAGAAAGAAATTATTTTTAGTTTACCATTCTTGAAATCTTTAAAAACGGGAGAGATAACGGGCACTTTCAGTTTCTTTTCATCAATAGCATTGAAATACTCAACACTTGCGAGGTTTAAGAAAAGTTCTCCGTCCTCCAACTCATCGTTCAAAGTTTCTGTGAGTGTTTTTTTCCAAAAAGCATACAAATCCTTTTTTCGGTTTACAGGAAGTTTGGTGCCCATTTCCAAACGATAGGGCTGCATCAAGTCTAGTGGTCTTAATAATCCGTACATTCCAGAGAGAATACGGAGCGAATCCTGCAACAGATCCAACTTATCCGAAGAAATGCTGTATGCATCCAAGCCTGTGTAAACATCGCCTGCAAAAGCATAAACGGCAGGACGGGCGTTTTCTTTCGTAAAGGGCGTTTTGAATTCTTTATAGCGTTGGTAATTTAGCTCGGCCAACTTATCGCTTATATCCATCAAGTTGGAAATCGCTTTTTTGCTTTTCCCTTCTAGTTTTTTGTTTATCATTTCTGCTTCTTCCAAAAATTTGGGCTGGGTGCCGCGTGTGGTGGGAAGTTTGGACTCAAAGTCTAATGTTTTGGCTGGGGAAACTACTATTTTCATTCAATTCTTTTTCTTCAAAAATAATTAAAACAATTCTGAATTCTGAATTTTCACTCAATTCGTTTTCCCTGCGTTGTAAAACTCAACCCTTGCGATTCGCGAAGCGAAGTCATAATTGCTTCAAAAAGCGGCTCGGGTGTTTTGGAACTTGTGTACCATTCAAATATAAAGTTGGCGCCACTACCACCATGCTCGTCTGCCTCATCTATCACAATTTCTACGGTTTCCAGAGGTTTTAAATAGATTGGCTTTTCAAAATAATGACGGATAAGTTCTCCTTTGGTGTTGTAATAATCGGCTTTTGAAATATAAATTGTGTCTACATCGCTCACATTCCGAAGACTTACCATTGCTGTTAGGTTATGCGATTTTTCCAACGAAAAACTATAAATATGTGAATAGATACTCAAATAGGTTTTTCCACTTTGCAAGGAATCTTTAGTTGGAATATCGGCATAATAATCTTCCCAATGATTTTCACTATAGGAGCTTATTTCCTTAGGTTCATCACAGCCATTGAATATCCCGAATAGAAATAGCAATATTGAGATTTTTATTATTGTAGCTGTGTTTTTCATAATAGTATATTCACAATAAAACTACTGCTTTTTATTGATTTCTTCTTTTGTTTCCAACAATTCGTTCATTTGCCATTGGCGGGCCTGCTGCTCATTTGCAAGGGTTATTGCTTGATTGATCGCTTTGCTTGCCGCAACGGTATCTTCTTTAGCCAGTTCAATTTTCGCCAAAACATTATAACTGTCAAAATTATTCGGATTCACAGCTAAAGCATTTTTCAGTAGCTGTTTTGCCTCTTCATATTCTTTGTTTGCAACAAGTTTTCCAGCGCTATATGTATTGAAGAGCACAAAAGCATTTGGATTCAACTCTTTTAAAGCCGCTTGCACTTTAGAGCGCTCTTCATCATTTTTCTGAAGCATATAATGCGTATTTCCAACAACAGTATAAGAAATATTGAAAATGCTGCCATACTTTTTTTGCACTTCGGCGTAATGGTTTTTTAAAGCTTCCGCAGAGTCGAAATACGCTTCCTCTACGTACCAGTTTTTAAAAATATCGGTTAAGGCCCATTTGTAGGTAGGCAACCCAACCGAATTGTGAATTTCGTCTGGAAATTTTTTAAACCTTATGTTTTCCTTTTTTATACTTTCGGGCACTTTTTTCAGAAATTTTTCCACACCCATGCCTTCTTCATTTGCCAAAGACATATAAAGGTTTGCCGTGGTACTTTTGGTTTTGCCCCATGTGTTTTCCATTACACCTTCCATAGCATTTTTGGCCCACCATAGCGCGGGACTGATTGCGATATAGTCATTGAAAAGATTAGGGTTGTTAATAGCGGTATTGACAACAAAAATGCCACCAACAGAATGACCGCCCAAAATTTTATAATCAGCAGCTTTGTATTTTTTGTTTATATAAGGAATCAATTCCTTTTCAATAAAACTCTCCATTTCTTCGGCGTTACCACTATCTTCTACGCCGTCTATTTTAGGTTTACAATTTTTGCGATATTCACTGGTTCCTTTCCCAGAAATAGCAACCAAAATCATCTCTGGAATAAGCTCACTGATCGCTCCCTGTAATTCTAAAAAGCCCGCTACATACTGAAAATTATAATCTCCGTCCAAAATATAAAGTACGGGATATTTTTGGTTTATCGAAGTATTGTATGAAGGTGGAAGATATACGGATAACTCCCTGTCTTGTTTTAGTATTTCAGAATGTATTTTGTCACGTTTTCCAACAGAGATATCTTGGGAAAACCCACTCTGTAAAACAAATAATAACAGAAAATATTTTAAAAAATGCTTACTCATAATTCCGGTAATTCATTTAGTTGTATACAGAATTTTCATTATTTTCAAAGTTAATTGAAAAATATTAATTACAGTTTGAACATTCTGTTTGCTTTTCAATAACAAATTTGTAGTTTAAACCTTTATTAACTTAAGTGCTTTTATTTTGAAATCAGCATATTTTCCTGTCTATACACAAGTAAATCAAAGACCAATAACAATCTGCGAAAATTTGCCAGCAACAGTGTTTGAGTATCCTTTTTTTAATGATGCGGTTGGTTTGGTTCGCCCATCAAATTCCATCCGAAAAGAACTCGATTTAAACTCAGAAAATTCTTCGATAAATGCAGAGTCACTTCAACTAAAAGGATTTATTTTCCATACCTCCCATTGCGGCTCTACCCTATTGGCCAATATGCTCAAAGGATCAAAAAAGACGCGTGTAGTTGCCGAAACCGAAGCAATCAATGGACTGCTGCTTTCGGCCGTGTTTTATAAGTTAGAGGAACCAATACTGTTAATGCAGCTAAAAAAAATTATTGAAGCCTATTTAAAGCCATTGGGTGAAGCAGAACAGGTAGTATTTAAGCTTACCTCTTGGAATGTTTTCTTTATCGACCTTTTCCAGAAAGTATATCCCAATGTACCGTGGATTTTTATTGACCGAAAAACAGAAGAAGTGGTAGCAAGCCTCTCAAAATCCAGGCGTGGTTTTGTGGAATGGTTTTATCACCCAACAACTATCCTTCAGGAGTATTTTTTGGATAATAAAATAGAGACCGTATCATTTGAAGCGTATCTTAGAGCGATGGTCGAGGCTCACAAAAGTTTTGCTAAAAACGCTCACTTTGGAAAAAATAAATGTATTGAATACCCTTCTTTTATTTCAGAATTTAAAAGTAAAATTCTTCCACATTTCAATTTAAACTATTCTGATAAAGAATTCCATGCTGTCGAAGAAATAAAAAAACTGGATGCAAAGAGTTTTCAGAAAACACCTTTTCCCTTTTCAGAATAAACCTATTTTTGTAAAGTAATGAAAAATGCCAAAATAGAACTCCGCACCGTAAATGTTACGCGCTACATTACCCCTTTGCGCGAAGGCGGTTCCTTGCCTGCATTGGCCGAAGCGGACGATGATTTTAAATACGTGCTTAAATTCCGAGGTGCAGGTCATGGTGTAAAAGCTCTGATAGCAGAACTTTTGGGTGGTGAAATTGCACGTACACTCGGATTAAAAATACCAGAACTCGTTTTTGCAAACCTCGACGAAGCCTTTGGCCGTAGCGAAGGCGACGAGGAAATACAAGACCTTTTAAAGGGAAGTCAGGGGCTCAATCTCGCCTTGCATTTTCTATCTGGAGCACTCACATTTGACCCTGTAGTAACTCAAGTGGATGAACTATTGGCCTCCAAAATTGTTTGGCTAGATGGTTTTACAACCAATATTGACCGAACGGTTAAAAACACCAATATGCTTATTTGGCACAAAGAACTTTGGCTAATAGATCATGGTGCTACTTTCTATTTTCACCATTCTTGGGACAATTGGGAAAAAGCAGCCAAAAGTCCTTTTCCATATATAAAAGACCACGTTTTATTGCCCCAAGCAACTTTAGTTGAAAAAATAAATAATGAAATGTTAGCGCTTCTCCCCGATGAAAAACTAAGGGAAATAACAAACCTCATCCCATCGGATTGGTTAGATTGGGAAGGTTCCGAAATGACTTCAGAAGAAATCAGAGATGTCTATTTTCAATTTTTAGTACAGCGAAGAAACCATTCAAATAACTTTGTAAAACAGATTCAGGATGCCCGGGAAACACTTGTATGAATATGCGGTAATACGTTTGGTACCTCGCGTGGAACGTGAGGAATTCCTGAATGTTGGAATTATCCTTTTCAGCAAAGGGGCTAAATACTTAAATTGCAAACACCAAATTGATACCGAAAAACTAAAACTCTTTTCCTGTGAATTGGAAGTGGAAGAGATTGAAAGTAATTTGAAAGCTTTCGAAAAAATTTGTTCCGGCTCCAAAGATGGTGGCCCCGTGGCGGCATGGGAAAAACCCGACAGATTCCGATGGCTTACCGCGCAGCGCAGTTCTTCACTTCAAACTTCGCGACCTCACAATGGCTTTACTGATGACCTTAACACTACTTTAGAAAGACTTTTTACAGAATTGGTACTTTAAAAACTATTTTTTTTGAATCGGAACAACCTCCCCTTGATACGAAATAGTACCTCGATTATTACTGCTTATAGAGAGTGAAGCATATCCAGAATCACTTACCGATAAAGATATTTCATAAGTGTCATTTTCTGAATTCACACTTGCCCTTACTTGGTATTCTCTATCTTTTTTAATGATGAAGTTTTCAGGCGTACCTTCAAAACGCATGCCTTTGTCACGTGATATTGCTATTGTACTATACCCACGTCCGTAATAAGGCAAGTTGCTGATGATCATTTTAGGAGAAAAGGTCATGGAATAGTTACTACCAACCAAATTTTTTGGAATGCCACTTGTTGGATAGGTAGTGTTGGCAATAAATTCAAAGGTTTTTGAATTCAATAAACTTGCTACAGCGCTGATAGCGCTAGTTTCCTGATTCGTATTTGCTTTTAAATCCTTTTCTTGAGAAACTACGCTTGCGGGAAAAATAAAACAAAATAGGACTGTGAATAGAATACTGTATGTTTTCATCGCTCTTTTAATTTAGATTTTAGACTTTACAAAGTCTATGCCTAAGTTAGGCATTTAAGCTTAAAAAGAATTGCATAAAGAAAATTACACCTTCAAATCAATCTCTTTCAAGTTCTCAATTCTATTACGCTGAAGAAAATCATCTATACTTTCAAAATGCTCTATTACGCGTTTGTCCTTAAACTCAAACACTTTCTCCGAAAGCCCTTGAAGGAAATCACGGTCGTGAGAAACCAAAATCAAAGTTCCATCAAACTGAAGCAAGGCTTCTTTTAAAACATCTTTCGACTTCAAGTCTAAGTGGTTTGTAGGCTCATCGAGAATCAAAACGTTTACGGGCTCCAACAATAATTTCACCATTGCCAAACGCGTTTTTTCACCTCCAGAAAGCAACCCCACTTTCTTATCGATAGCATCGCCACTGAACATAAAACGTCCTAAAACATTTTTTATCTGTGTACGGATTTCGCCTTTGGCAACCTCATCTACGGTTTGAAAAACGGTGAGTTCCTTATCCAAAAGCGCGGCTTGGTTTTGGGCAAAATAGCCCACCTTGGCATTGTGTCCCAAAGCGCAAGTGCCTTCAAAATCTATTTCGCCCATTATGGCTTTTATCATTGTGGATTTTCCTTCGCCGTTTCTTCCCACAAAACTCACTTTTTGCCCGCGCGAAATACTCATATTGGCATCTTTAAAAACAATATGCTCCCCATATTTTTTGGTAAGTCCTTCGGCTACTACTGGATAATCACCACTGCGTTGCGCAGGTGGAAATCGAAGCGCCAAAGCTGAAGTGTCAATTTCATCAATTTCAATTATCTGCAACTTTTCAAGCATCTTTTCACGAGAATTTACCTGATTGGTTTTGGAGTAAGTTCCCTTAAAACGTTCAATAAATTGCTGGGTTTCGGCTATAAATTTTTGTTGTTCTTCATAGGCTTTTATTTGGTGCGATCTTCTATCGGCTCGCAATTGCAAATAATGGCTGTAATTGGCTTTGTAATCGTAAATCCTACCCATTGTCACTTCAATGGTGCGGTTGGTGATGTTATCAATAAAGGTTCTGTCGTGCGAAATAACGATTACGGCCTTTGCTTTATTTAAAAGAAAATCTTCCAACCAAATCACAGATTCAATATCAACGTGATTGGTAGGCTCATCAAGCAAAATCAAGTCCGGTTTTTGAAGTAGCAGTTTTGCCAATTCAATCCGCATACGCCATCCGCCACTGAATTCTGAAGTTTGACGGTGCAGATCACTTCTTTTAAAACCAAGTCCGCGCAATGCTTTTTCTATTTCGGCTTCGTAGTTTATTTCTTCTAAAGCGTAGTATTTTTCTCCAAGCTCCGCCACTTTGGTGATGATGTTCATATACGCATCACTTTCGTAATCGGTACGGGTTTCCAACTCTTTGTTAAGACGGTCCATTTCGTCCCGCATCTCAAAAATCTGTTTGAATGCTTTGGAAGCTTCTTCAAAAACGGTACAATTATCATTGGTGAGCAAATGCTGTGGCAGATACGCAATAACGGCATCTTTCGGCGCACGCACATTTCCACGGGTAGGTTTTTGTACGCCAGCAATAATCTTCATCATCGTACTTTTACCTGCGCCATTTTTCCCCATTAGGGCAATTTTATCGTTCTCATTCACCACAAAGGAAACGTCGCTAAAAAGTGTGTCGCCACTGAATTCTACTGCCAAATTATCTATTGAAATCATATCAATTTTTTAAGGCTGTAAAACTATTAAAAAGAAGTTGATTGTGAATCAATTTGTAAAGAACTTGCCTTTAAAGTTTTGAAGTAATAAAACTTCAATTTTTCTTTATTAGGTAGCCATCTTCGCACAGAGAAATTAGTCCTCTTTTTATTTACATTTTGTAAATTCACACTCAATTAAACTCCCCGAATCAAATCCGCCCTTAAATTCCTGCACAAAACCTATGTGATATTTAATTTTTAATCACTTGGCATGTCAATACATAATTTTTTAACCAATCATTTTATAAGATTAGAAGGTAAATTATACAGCGGTAATTTATCTGAAGTTCAATACCAAATCGAGGCTACACTAGACAGGACGCAATCGTTAATAGTAGATTTAGATTCCTTGGAAAAGTTTGATGCTGCTGGAGCATATATGCTTTATATCGTTTCTGAAAAAGCAAGGGAAAACAACAAGGAAGTTATCTTGTTCTGTAAGGAAAATGAAATGGTAAAGTTGATTTTTTCTTTCGTCGGCATCCATTATTACAATAAAATTCCTAGAAAAGATTATAAATCCATTGCATAAATAGTTGCACTACCTATCAACTTCAAAAATATAATTCAAAAACCCGCACCTATAAAGTGCGGGTTTTATCAAATTAATTGGGGAGAAATAAGCCCGTGGCTTATATCAAATATACTAAAAAAACGAATATTAATAAACTCTTTCCCAAAAGTTTAGCCACATAATTTTCTTTATTAAAAATGAGCCGTTAGTGCAAGAATAAAATTCCTTCCGGCACCAGAAATACCAGAACTATACGGTCGATAACGCTGATCCGTCAGGTTTTCAATTCCTCCGCTAACATCAAAGGTGTCGGTAATTTTATAAAGCGCCTTAAAGTTTAATGTGTACCAAGATGGGGCATAAGGGTTTCCATTTTCGTCCAAAGCGTAAATTTCTGTCTTACCTTTTTCTTCCTCGGGAAGATCTTCAAAATCACGCTTTGCTTGATAATTAACGTTCAATTCCATACTTAATTTATTCGCCTTATAATTTAAACGCGAAATTCCAAAAAATGGAGAGGAATGTCGGGATGGGCTGGTTTCTCCATTATCCAGTTCCTCTTCGCCCCTTTGGAAGTTCACATCTGTAGAAAATCCAAATCCTTTTGGCAGCTTTACCTCAAGGCCAACTTGCACCCCATAAACATTGGCAACAGCTGCGTTTTGAATGGCCTGTACTTGACTCAATTCGCCTTGATACATTATACTGTCTAAACCGTTCAATTTAAAATCACGGCGAACAAGCGCATCTTTCAAATGTGTGTAATATCCAGTAACATCAAGCTTTACTGCATCCCCAAAAACTTTGGCAATACCCAAATCAGCATTATAGGCGTATTCCGGTTTTAAGTCTGGATTGGGAACCACAACACTTCCAGGTTCAGAGTCAAATACTTTTCCCAGATCATCCACATTTGGGGAACGAAATGCCGTACCCAAATTGGCACTGATAACCCAAGAATCGGTGGGACGGTATACACCGCCCAAACTTCCTGTAAGTGCACTATTTGTTAAACTAGTTTCAGTAAACGGGAAAGGATAAAAAGTTGTATCAAACTCTGCATCAAGCAAAACATGGTTGTAACGCGCTCCTGCACTCAAGGTAAAATTATCGGCTACTTTATATTCATCTGTAATATAAGCTGCCAAAGATTGCCATTTTGATTGTGGATAACGAGCAGGGCCAACTTCAGAAATGTTTGTAGAAATATCAGTCAACTCCCCATCGGAATTTACGTCGTTCAACACATATTCAACCCCATAGAAAAAAGTATTTTTCTCGCCTATAGCTTTAATAAAATCAAGATTTACCGAGTATGCGCTTACTTCTTCATGTTGAATATTACGTTCTGTTTTATTAAATGAACGATCAATTCTGCTTTCTTCAAACCACTGATGTGCCAAGCGGAGACTCATTTGATCAAAAACAGGATTATTTGCAGTATAGTTGATGTTAAGATTGTTCATCATCCAAATCTGTGGTCCATAGTCCCATTCGGCATAACGTGCAGTACCATTCCGAATACGGTTGTGCCTGTCATATCTTCCGTAGGGCGAAGTTTCTGAAAAATGAAATCCGTATTGAAAATCCCAATTTTCATTAGGCTGAAATCGAATTTTCTGCATCATATTCATCTGCGAGTACGCTGATGGAATCTGCAACAATTTATCATCCTGAGTAATTACAACATCTGAACTATCTTGGCGCTGCACATAATAATCTTTTATATAATCTTCTGGACCATGACTGCCTTGGCGAAGGTTGTCATAGTCCCATGAACTGATACTCGTAACAAATGCCCATTTTTTAAAACCCAAATTCACATCAAAATGACCGGTTTTTTCTTTGTTGGCAGAAGAATAACGTGCACTGGCTTTTCCAGTAATCAAAGCTTCATCTGTAAGTGAAAGTCTGGGCGTTAAAGTTTGGAAACTCATTACGCCTCCAATAGCATCGCTTCCATAGATCACGGAACCAGGGCCAAAAAGTACCTCAGTATTTTCTATCGCGAATGGATCCAAACTAATCACATTCTGAAGGTTTCCAGAACGAAAAATAGCCGTATTCATTCGCACCCCATCCACGGAATACAACAAACGGCTAGTTGCAAAACCGCGAATCATAGGGCTACCACCACCCTGCTGACTTTTCTGAATAAATACCTTTCCTGAAATACCCAAAAGGTCTGCGGCACTCTGTGGGTTTTGCAAAGCCACTTCTCTTGCGGAAATGGAAATGATTTTTGAAGGTACATCGTCACTGCTCTGTCTCCATCGGGCGCCTGAAATCACTACTTCGTCTAAATTGAAGTTGGAGACTTCAAGCGAAATAGCAAATCCTTCAGATTTTAATTCCGCATAACTCTTTATAACTGTTTTATAGCCCAAGCTCCGTATTTCAATCTTTTCCAAGTCTTTGAAACCCGAAATATCTGCCTGCCCTTTAGAATTAGTCGTGGCGTAATGATTTGTTTTTGTATTTGAAAGCGTTACCAACTCTATAGCTTCATTGGTTTGATGATCTTTGATGGTTATTGTTTGTCCGTATGCACCGCCCACAAAACCCAACAATAGCCATAGTATGAAATTTCTTTTCATTAAATGAATTTTTAAGTTAACTAAAATTTAAAAAATAGCTTTAAGTGTCTGTTCGAGCCTTTCGTCTTCGCTCAAGATAAACTAAAGTCGAGAACTACACTTTGTAGGTGATAAATTAGGTCGCGATTCTCTGTTATAATACGTAAATTAGAAGAATGTGATCAGACAATTTTTCAATTAGCTATTGTTTAAAATTTCTAAAAGATTGCTACTTCCAAACTGAAGTAGCAACAAAATAAATTTTGATCTAATTAGAATATTAACTTATCTTGGGAGGAGGCGTAGGTGGAGTTAAACGGATGGAATTGAAGGTATTTGGATACATACTATCCTGAAAAACAAGGCCTATATTATGCGAAGGAGTGGCTTGCCAATCTAAAGGGTCTGTAAAGAAAAAAGACCATAAATAACTGTATAGACTCTCTTGGGTTTCACGGTTTTCCTCATTTTGGTCAAAGGCAATAGCGACAAGCTTTTTCAATTTCTGATTCAAATCAGTTTCCTCATTATCCAACCAACATCTGTAGAAAATGGAGTCACCTTTTATTTCTGAAGAAACGATGTCATACATACGGCCGTTGTATTCAAACTCTTCAGCATGTTCCCAACGCAGTTTTGTTTCGGCTTCTTCTTTTGTAAGTTTTAAGAGA
>CAKZLK010000035.1 GCA_937125455.1 uncultured Aequorivita sp. | reverse complement strand
GAAAGAGGGCATTAAGACTGATTATGTTTTTGCCCATAACGACAGAATGGCGGTCGGTGCGTGGGAAGTCGCACACGATTTGGGAATGGAAAAATCAATCAATTTCATTGGCGTCGACGGTCTTACCGGTGCCAACGGTGGAATACAAGCAGTAAAAGATGGGATTCTAAAGGCTACCGTTCTTTATCCAACCGGTGGTGATGAAGCCATAAAATTGGCTTTGAGAATCTTAGACAAAAAATCGGTTCCCAAGAATAATATCCTATCTACCACCATCATCAATGGGGTTAACGCTGATATTATGAACAACCAATTTGAAAAAATAAATGAACAGCGGGCCGAAATGGAAGATCAGCTTGTGGCTATAAAAAAACAAGAAGAACTCTATTATTCGCAAAACAATCTGTTGAAAATTACGATGGCACTTTTGGCAATTATATTAAGTCTTGCCATTTACAGTATCTACTCCATTTTTGCCATTCGAAAGAAAAATAGGCAATTGGAATTGACTAATGAAAAGATTACCGTTCAGCGCAATCAAATTGAGAAGATCGCGGAGGAAGTAAAGGTAATTAACGAGGCGAAGCTAAATTTCTTTACAGGACTTTCCCATGAATTCAAGACACCCATTACCTTGATTTTAAGCTCAATTGAATCGATGAGCGACTTTGCAAAGGAGAAAGGTTCGAAGATGCGGAACGAAGTGGAGTTGATATACAACAACTCCAATCGTCTCTTGAGATTAATCAATCAATTACTTGATTTTAGGAAAATTGAAGATCGTAAGTTCAACCTTAAGGCATCCAAAACCAATTTGTTCGGCTTTTCAAAAATCATTTATAAAGATTTTGAACGTGAGGCGAAGAAAAGGAACATTGATTTTAAATTAATCTCCAATAATGAGTCCCTTGACGTCTTTATGGACAGGAACTTAATGGACAAAGTGTACTTCAACCTCCTTTCCAATGCCTTTAAGTTCACTCCCGATAATGGTAAGATTAAAATACATATTGAAGATGATGCAAGCGGAAATATTGTAAATATCCGTTTCAAGGATTCGGGTATTGGCATACCTCAAAATGAAATGGATGGGGTTTTTCAAGCATTTTTCAAGGGCTCGAACAATAGAAAGAACAGCTCAGGAATCGGATTGCATTTAAGCAAGGAGTTTGTTGAAATGCACAAAGGCAGCATTCAAGTGAAATCTGTTCACGGCACGGAGTTCACAGTAACCCTTTATAAAGGGCAAGCACATTTTGATGAGACGGAAATTATAACGGAACATGATTTGGTCGATACCAATATTATCGATTTTAATTCGGAACATTTGCTCGATGATAATTACCTGATACAGGCCCCGGATAAAGACAAAGAAAAATACTCAGTACTGATAATTGAAGACAATAGAGATCTTTCAATATTTCTCAAAAACAAATTACAACTAGAGTATGAAATTCATTTATCAGATGGTACGGATGCTATTGAAAAGGCTTTTGAAACCATCCCAGATATAATCTTGTGCGATATCAACCTTCCCGAGAAAGACGGATTCGAAATCTGCGAAATCTTAAAAAAGGACCTACGAACCTCGCACATCCCTACGATAATACTGACCGCCTTGGGCAACAAAGAGTCGTATCTTAAAGGACTTCAATCCGGAGCGGATCTATATTTAACCAAACCTTTTAGCTATTCCATACTGGTTCAATCAATCAAATCTTTACTTTATAATCGAGAGAAACTTCGGTATTATTATACAAATAACATTCATAAAATCGAGAATGCTGATTCGTTCGGTAATATCGAACAGCAATTTATTCATAAGCTAAATGACCTGATACAAAAGAATATAGGTAACGATGATTTTTCCGTAGAACATTTAGCCGAAAGCCTAAATATATCGCGAGTTCAATTATATCGCAAAGTAAAGGCTATGATGGGCATCAGTATAAGTGATTATATTGGTAACATCAGATTGGAAAAAGCCAAAGTGATGCTCGAGACTGGCTCATTAACGGTAGCCGAAATTGCATATACCAACGGATTTTCTTCTCCAAATTACTTCTCAACCGCCTTCAAAAACAAATACGGCACCTCTCCCGTAGCGTTTCGGAAATCTACCTAGGTTACATTCATACTATCCTTACCTCGTAGTCTCCCTTTTGAATGTATCAATTTTAAACTTCATGTAACATGAATGTAGTTAGTGCATTTAAGTCAATGTTAAAATTTTATTTTTAAGTACTGTTTATCAAGCACTTATCATTTTAAACATACACCTTAACAAAAACATAACATATTGATACATCATCAAAATACCCTCTTGTTTTTTACGAATACTTTAGTAACCATACTAGAGAATTACGATTATGAAAAAAATATGGGTTTGGTCTATTACCGCAGCATTGGCAGGTTTCCTGTTCGGATTTGATACGGTAGTTATCTCTGGAGCAGATAAAAAGTTGCAGGCCTTGTGGGGTTCATCAGATGTTTTTCATGGTACTATAGTTATGGCGATGGCATTATGGGGCACTGTAGTAGGTGCAATTTTAGGCGGAATTCCCACGAACAAGATAGGCAGGAAGAAAACATTATTATGGATAGGTATACTTTATACTATATCCGCTCTTGGTTCTGCATTTGCCAATGATCCGATCACATTCGCCATTTTTAGATTTATAGGTGGACTGGGGGTTGGTGCATCTACCATTGCTGCTCCTGCCTATATATCTGAAATAGCACCTGCCAAGGACAGGGGAAAATTGGTGGCCCTTTATCAATTTAATATCGTGTTCGGAATTTTGATTGCCTTCTTTTCCAATTATCTATTAAATGGTATAGGTGAAAACGCATGGCGATGGATGGTGGGTGTGGAAGCCATACCTGCAATTATTTATACAGTCTTCGTATTGAGCGTTCCAAAAAGCCCTAGATGGCTGTTGACCAAAATGCGAAACGAAGAGGCAAAAAAAGTGTTGCAATTAATCAATCCCGATCAGGATCCTGAGGTATTGATGTTAGAATTAAAGACTGAAAGTGAGAACACGGTTTCGGGAGAGAATATTTTTATTAAGAAATACCGGTTCCCTTTGTTATTGGCTTTTTTCATTGCCTTTTTCAATCAATTGTCAGGCATAAATGCCTTTTTGTACTATGCGCCAAGAATTTTTGAAGAAGCTGGCCTTGGTGAGAGCACTGCTCTTTTAAGCAGTATAGGAATAGGGGTGACCAATATGATCTTTACTCTTTTAGGGGTATTCCTCATTGACAGGCTAGGAAGAAAACAATTGATGTACGCAGGTTCTATTGGCTATATCATCTCTTTGACTTTGGTAGCCTGTGCATTCTTCCTGAATTGGGAAGGTATGGCCGTGCCCATTTTTCTTTTCCTTTTTATTGCTGCACATGCAATAGGCCAAGGCACCGTGATTTGGGTATTTATTTCAGAGATTTTCCCGAATCATTTAAGAGGGTCCGGTCAATCGTTCGGTAGTTCGGTGCATTGGATTTTAGCCGCTATCATACCCTCATTGGTTCCCGTGTTGTTTACCTCGATCGGAGCGGGTACCGTATTTGCTTTTTTTGCCTTTATGATGTTCCTACAATTGCTCTTTGTGATTTTCGTAATGCCAGAAACCAAAGGTATTTCGCTAGAGGAACTTAGTAAAACACTAACAAAAGGAAGAAAGAATACAACCGATGATATCATAGGTCTTGATGAACAAAAATTAAACTGAAGTATTGTAAAGAACCAACAAAAATGAAAAATAAGATATACAAGTTCGTGATAACAATAGGAATTTTCGCAATCGTGTTTTCTTGCAAAAATACAACAGACAAGAAAGATAATCAGGCTCAAAATGGGCAAGATACTGTTGCCATTTCCAATGAAGACCTCTACCGCCCAAACTTTCATTTTTCGCCCAAGAAAGGATGGATGAACGACCCCAATGGTATGTTCTATTATAATGGATATTATCATCTCTATTTCCAACACTATCCAGATGGTACCACTTGGGGGCCTATGCATTGGGGGCATGCCATTAGTACCGATCTATTCAATTGGAAAGAACAACCTATAGCCTTATACCCAGACGATTTAGGATATATTTTTTCAGGTAGTGCCGTTGTAGACCATGAGAATACATCAGGCTTTGGAGCAGATGACAAAACTCCTATTGTTGCAATTTTCACCAGCCATGACCCTAAAAAAGAGAAAACAGGTGAAATAGACGTCGAAAATCAAAGTATTGCTTATTCGTTGGACGAAGGTCTTACATGGACTAAATACAAGGACAATCCAGTTTTAAAGAATCCAGGCGCTAGGGATTTTAGAGACCCTAAAG
>CAKZLK010000034.1 GCA_937125455.1 uncultured Aequorivita sp. | reverse complement strand
TCGATTTTGAGCACTTACTTTGCTATGCTCACTTTCATCCGCCGCAAGTGGCTCACTTTGTCCGCCCTATCCAATATATATTTAGATTCATTTAAAAGCAATTAATTATGGCACTTATAACTTCAGCTATGCTTAGTACATTAGCAATGTCCTTGGCGAGTAAAGGTCTTGAAAACCTTGCAGAAAATACAGGAAAATCGATATCCCAAGGAGCAATAGACTGGGCAAAATCTTTATTTTACAAAGATGGAGAACCCAAAAAAGCTCTAAAGGAGCTTCAAGAAAATCCTTCAGATGAGAGGAAACTTGAAATAGTAAAATCTATTTTGGAAAATTCTATTGAAGCAAATTCTGAAAACTTAAATCATTTTAAAGAAATTATTTCAAAACTGCCCAAATCCGATATTAATATAGAGGGTAGTAAAAATGTAAATATGGGTAATGTTGATACTAATGGCGGTAATTTTAGAATAGGGGATAATTATGGGGGGTAATACCAATGCTGGTACTGTAAATACTAATGGTGGCTCTTTTCAAGTAGGGGACACTTACAATATTCAAATCCAAGGCCTTGAATTGTTGCTGCAAGACTATAAAGCGCAATTCCAGGATATAAAATCGCTAATTGATGAGTTTAAGCCAGAGACTGCATTAAAACAATTGAGAAATCTCTTGTCAAGGATTCCAGATAAACTAAAGGATAATCCAGAAATAAAAAGTAAAATTCTTTTTTTAAGAGCGACTTGTAAAAGAGAATTGCAACAATTTGATATCCCAGAAACCGCAAAAGAATTTGTTCAAGCATATATATTAAATTCTTCCGACAAGGAATTAAAAGAGAAAGCTGGAATAGAATATTTGAATCTGCAAGAAACACAAAAAGCGGATAAAATAGCTAAAGAAATTCTTAAAGAAGATGAATTTAATATTGTGGCTTGGTTAGTAAGACTCCATAATGCTAACGATTTAAGAAAAGCTATAGACGAAACGCCACAAACTGTCAAGGATGAATATGTTTTTAAAATTAATATCGCAAATTATATTTTGCGAAAACATGCGCTGGGGGTAGATGTAGGAATCGATAATTTTCCCTTTAAAATTGAATACGATAAATATGATAAAGTAACGTTTTCAAATCGACAATTATGGGCGATTACAATGGATTTAATTATCAGTGAAATTTTTGGTGATTACCCAATTCGTTTTCTTGCAGGTAAGGAAAATCCAGTCATATCACATCCTTTAGTGAAAAACCTTATGCCATTACTTGAGAAGTATGTTAAAACTTTAGAAAACACTGAACTTTCAAAGGCAATTTGGCATCATCAATACTTTTATTATTATTTCGATTTTTTTCTAAAGAAAGACAGGTCTCGATTACATAATTTGAAGAATTTATATACTTCAATTCCCAAAGAAAATTGGTTCTACACATTAACCTACGTACAAGCATTAGTTGTAAATTCTGAATTTGAAATTGCATTATCAAGTTTGATTGAATATGAAGATTCGCAAGAAGTGGTCAGCGAGTTCCATCTTGTCAAAGCAGCGATTCTGTTTTTCTTGAGAAAGACTGATGAAATTCGAGGAGTGTTTAACGATTACCTTGTTAATATTGAAATCATTGATGAGAAAAATGGATTCAATATTTTGAATTCTTTTTTTAATGTTTTACATAAGTCATTAGATTTAGAATTTTTCTTAGAGGATATAGAAAAGGTAAAATCCAAATACTTTAAATCAGAAAATCTCAAAAGGGTTTTTTTAATAAGCTGCGAAACAAGGTATTTGGAAGTTTCAGAGGAGCGAGAGAAAATAATAGTGAAGGAATTGAAAGAGCTTGAACGTGCTGATGATTTAGAGCAAAACTATAAAAGCTTAATAGCTGAATCATACCAGTCTATTGGCCATATAAATGAGGCAATAGAATATTTATCTGGATTTGTAGATAAAGACAAACCTTCACAAGAATTAGTGATGTACGCTTCTATCTTATACAGGAGTTTGTTGAGTAATGAGAAAGCGGGAGAAGGCAAGTATTCTGAATTGTTGGGTATACTTAAAAATTTAAGAACAAATCTTGAGTATGTTGATGAAGAATTGTTGCGTATAGAGCATACATTGTATTCATTTACAAACAATTGGGGCGAGGTTAAAAACATTGGGAAACTACTTAAAGAAATAGACCCTGCAAATGAAGAATACCTTATAGCTTATATCAATACGCTTGAAAATTTAGAATCCTATGATGAAATAAAAAATGAAGTTAGCTTATTTCCTAATAATTTTAATGATGAAACGATTGCATTGGCTCTTGCGGTAATTTTACTTCGAAACGATATTGAGATTGATTATGCTTTTACTATCCTGTACAACTTAGCATTGATTAAATCCAATATTCAAGCAAGAAAGGAATATTTTGGTCTCTCTATAAAATATAGCGATAGGTTTTTTGAAAAATATGACAAGGTAGAAGTTGGCGTATGGGTAAGGTACAGGGTTAATAATGAGGATTTAGATGAGGTTTTTGTTGATTCCAATGACGGTTTTAAAGGGAGATTTATCGATAAAAAAGTAGGTGATAAATTTACTGATACAAATGCTTTGGACATGTCTATTCACTCAGTAGAGGTTGTAGAGATTTATAATGATGCACTCAAATTACTTAGGAATATACAGGAAGAAATTAAGAACCCACTTAATCAATTGGGTTTTAAAATGATGGAATTTCCATCGGATAAAGATGGTTTAAAAGACTTTCTTATTAAGAACTTCGGGGTCAGAGGTACAGAAGAACAAGAATACAAAGAAAAAGGACTTCAAGACTATTATAACTCCCGTATTGGTTTTTCTGAAGTTTCTAAAATGGTGTTTAACGGCAACCTTGTTAACGCTTATTTGTATCTAACAGGTCACAACACAGCAAAGTTTACAACTCTACCATTATTAGCAACTAATCCTATAAACACTGCCGCGAATGAAGTGTATGGGTTGGATGTGACTACGGTAATTTTATTTTATCAACTTGCCAAAAAATTAAATTTCCAATTTCAACGTAAATTCACTATCTCTCATTACACAAAAAAAATCTTCTCAATTGGATTAAAGGAAGCCGCAAGCTCACCAGAAGACGGTCTCACAGCTCAGATTACTTTAAAAGGAGTTAATGTCTTTCCAATGCCTGATAAATATTCTAAAATTAGTTTTTATAAAGAAATTTTAGGGTGGATCGATGAAAATTGTTCGATTGATAAAGTAGAAGAAAAACTTGACATTGCATTTAGGTTAAAACAAGAGGGAAAAGAAAGTGATACAATGTTTAGCTACCTTGTAGATAATATGTTTTTAGCCAGTAGAAAGGACTTTAGGCTAATTACAAGCGATTCGTCCTTATATCTTTTAAAAAAAGAAAACGCTACACAAATCAATCAATGGTTACTTAGTCCAGAAAAATATTTAAACGTTTATCACAGGGATAATTGCAGTACTGAATTTTATAGTTTTTTATTGCAAAATAATTATTCTGGTGTTGGTATAAGCTTAGATGTTTTAAAAAACGAATTTTTTCAAATGCTCGTAGGAAAAGACAATTATTATATAATGGCTTTACACAACTTGCAATACTCACTACATAATAATAAATTCTGCATTCCGATTTGTGCAAAATTTTTAAAGGTTATTTATCTTACATCCGCGATTACGACAGAAAACAAAAATAGATATGCTTTAGATGTTATTAGAAATTTTATGTTTGGTATGGGGGAAAATGAAATCAATTTGCTTGGAGGTATTCTATTTTCGGAATTTAAATTAATGGGAGTATATCTTACCGAAGTGATGAATCTTTACAAAACGGTTGTTGAGTTGTATCATAAGTAAATTTTGATCCTTAATTGCAATAATCATTATCTTATTAAGATATAGGGGTACAAAATAAAAGTAGTTTATTTTCTAAAACTAGCGCTTAGCTTGTCAGATTGGAAGTTAAAGGGAAATAATGTAGCGGATATAATCAAGTTGGGCTTAATTTAAAAATCTTTTCGAATTAATGAAAAATACAAATAGATATGACTTATCAGATAGATTAATTCACTTTTTTAGAGAGGTTGATACTCATAGTAAAGATTATGTTATTTTTCCTGAAAACTGGGGATTCGATCATATTGCAGAAGACAATGTATATAATCCTTTCTTTTTATTAAGAGCTGCAATAAGACATAATAAAATTTTTGCAACTTGGTCAATAAGAAATAATAATCGGACTATTTATGGAAATAGGCCTGCAATTTGTTTTACTGAAATGCCATTGGCTGCTTTTCTTGAAACTTCATCTAAAAGAGAAAAGCAAGGACAAGCAATTAGTTCTTATGGTTTATCCTTTCTAAAATCAGAATTATATAAAATTGGGGCTAGACCTGTAATTTATGGGTTGAGCACTAACGAACTGAACATTTATAAAACAAAAAAAGGTGACAGAATGATTGATCAATCTGTTTTACCAGTGATTGAACAGTATAGATATGTAACATATAATCCATCATCATTTAAAAAAATCGATTGGACACACGAAAGAGAATGGAGATACCCATATAATAAAAGTTTAATAGATTTTGAGAAAGAGTTGGAGGAATATGGAATCGTCTCAGAAGTTGAAGATTTTCCAGGATTAGAAATATTAGAAGAAGGGATTTCAGATATTGGAGTTATAGTTAAAACGGAAATGGAAGCCAAATTAATTTTATGCGATATTTTAGCAATATTTGACAGAAATGGTCATTCGCCATTTAGATTCATTTTTTATACAGAACAAATTGAAAAAATCAAATCAATTTTAGAGCCTAGCCAAGAAAGAAAAGAGATAATTAAGAGTACAATTGATTTGTCTGTTTACATAAATCCAGATGAAGAAAGGGACAATAAAATTTACAAACTTTTTACTTTATTAGTAAAAGAAGTTGAAAACAATTACCAAGAAATTGAACGAGGCGAATTTGGGGGTTGTTGGTTATGGATTTACGATAGTCTTAGTGATTTATCAAGAGCGCTAATTAATAAGGAAAGAATTGAAATAAATAGGGAAGGAAAATACCTTTGTTTCCCCTATGAATTCTCAGATTCTCGTAGTCTATTTCAAAGAGAGGATATGACTAAAGAATTAGCCAAAAAAATTAAAAATACATTTGGTGTTGATTGTGGATACTATTCAGTTTTGAATTCTGATGATTATAATGATGTGCCTTTTTATTGCAGTCAGGATTATGAAAAATATGAAGACAGGCTAATTAACAAACTAAAAAACTAAGCCCAACACCGGTAACCGTTGCACAACCCCATAATTTTTAAAGACCGCCCCCCCCTGGCGTGCTTTTGGAAAGCGTGTCTATTTGTAATTACGTCTGTAATGCCTTTACCCTTCATTAAAAACCATAAAATCATTATATTTGGTATTCTTCCCGAATTAAATGATTACCCTTATATTTTTCCTTAGTTCTTATGTTCGAGTTTATTTTTATTGTTATATAATGGGTTATAGAATTAAGGAATCTTTTTAAACTTCTATTAGAAAATATTTTAATAAAAAATAAGCGAACCATATTTCATTGAGAAAGGAATTAAAGAATTGATTGCTGAATACAGAAAAAATTTTAAAGGAACGGAATCCGAATTTGATGAGTATATCAATACCAAATTACCCAAAATAATAGAAGAATTACTTCAAGGAATTTGGGATGGACTTTATGATTATTGTTTCGATGAAGATAATGATTTAAGAAGCCATCAAAAAAAAATGAATGAGAGTATTGAAAAAAAATACGGAAACGCAATTAAATTAGTGGAATCTTTCATTGAGATGAATTCGCAAGTTAGCGTTTCCACTTATGACACATATCTCAAAATCTTCGATACATTTGAAGACCAGTTAAAACTAGATACATTAATATCCCTACATGTTCGAGCTTGCCAAATTGCAAACGAGATTAGGGTTTTAGTCTCAAATGGTTATGCAGATGGGGCAATGTCCCGTTGGAGAACGCTTCACGAACTATGCGTAACCTTTTTATTCTTGTATGATAATGATACAAGAATCACAGAAATGTATCAAGATTATCATGTAATAGAGAGATGGAAAAAAGCTAAAGAATATCAAGAAAATTGTGGTTTTCTAAAAATGGATAAACTTTTAAATGAAGACATAGCGTTTATTGAGTCAGAAAGGAAAGATGTGTTAGAGGAATATGGAAAAGAGTTTGGACAGAGTTATGGATGGACAATGAATGTTTTACCGAAAGGACGAAGAAATATTCGCGAAATTGAAAAATTGGTAGGACAAGACCATCATCGAGTTGTTTATACTTGGGCAAGTGAAAATGTTCATTCGGGGGTTTCGGGCATTAATAAAAGGTTAGGATTAAGAGAGGATGCGGAGAACTATTTTTTGCCAAGTGCGAATGATTATTTTTTTTGGATCCAATTCAATATATGACAGCGTCTTTAATAACAATTAGCGAAACATTTTTGAATATGGAGGACTCGATTATGAGCAGGATTTTTAAAGAATTCTTATATTCTCTTCAAAAAGAGGTTGTTTTAAAATTTGATATACCTGAAAATGATGCATAACTAATTTAGATACCACACTTGAATCGTTTTTGTTTAGCAATCATATTATCCTCCACATTTTAAACTTCCACTCTTATAGTTTTCTGTTTTGATTGAGATAAAGTTTGTTTTATAGTTAAGATATACTGGGGTTATGACTGAGAGGTGTAGCGAATAATTTTTAAAGTTAAATAATAAATGAGAGTCTTTAAATACAGAGGTAGAAATTTTGAAAGGGATATGAATTCTTTAGAAAAAAACTTCTATTGGTCTCCTAAATTTGAGGATTTAAATGATCCTTGTGAAACGCTTGTCAATACAAATCCTTTTAAGTTTCAAGCTAAAGCTGTTGCAAAGTTATTTGGAAAGCACAAATCTGAACAATTTATTGAAGTTGAAAATGCATTTAATAATTTATTTGATGTAAAGAAAAGAGGAATTGGAATATATTCACTTTCTCAAACATATAAAGATGAATTGCTCTGGGCTCACTATGCTAACAGTCATAAAGGATTTTGCATAGAATATGATTTGGACTTATTAATAAACAGCTATAGATCGTTTGAAGCATTTTCATTTCCAGTTCAGTACAAGAAAAAACCACCCGAATATGGAATTGGGGATGTAAACAGTACTAAAGCTGAAATAGTTGTTCAAAAAATAGCTGGTTGCAAATCAATACGATGGAATTACGAGAAAGAGCATAGAATAGTTGCTGGATTTTACGGTGAGCATCCATATGTTCCAGATTGTCTGAAGTCCATATATTTTGGGCTAAATATGGATGAATGTGAAAAGGAGTTAATGATGGAAAAATTAAAAGGTAGGGGAGTTCAGTTTTTTCAAATAGTTTTAAAACCTAATTCGTATGAATTTGAAGCTATAAAGGTTAATGATTTAACCCAAGAAAGAACAACATATTTTAAAGAGATTCCATCTGAAATAACTGGACATGACCCGGTCCCATATAAGATTATTAGCAAAGTATATATCCGAGAGATTAAAGCAATGGTAGAAATTGAATTGGAATCTAAAGTCGGCGAAAAGGAAATAGATTGGACTGCAAACTTATTAAGAAAAGATATGTTTAGACTTTCCAAAAGACTTTTTATTTCCTTCAGAATTAAAGGTTTTTCCGATACCAGTGTTTATTGGGCTACTGCTACTTTTGAAGAAAGTAAATTAGAAACGTCTATCAATGGTCTAAGGATTGAACAAGAACGTACCTTAGTGGAAGGATTAAGAAATGAAAAAAGAGATGTTTTTGGCCAGTGGATGGATGAGTCGAATAATTGCAGTATGACGCTTCTTAAAATAAATAATGTGTTATTTCTCGAAACTCATTTTTCTGATGGAAGTAAATCTTCAAAGAAACTCATATCAAAAGAAGTGCAAGGGAAAATGCGCTATGATGATTACGAACCGAATATTCATGGAGAATATTTTGAAGTTAATACTGAAGGCGTTTTAAATTATTGTTCGGAAGATGGAATATTTTTAACTTTAAAACCTTTTGACAGAGAATGGTTATAAACTTTTGGCATTATCAAAAATGAAGAAAAGTGAAAAGCATGTTTTTAAGGGAACTAGTGCATAGATAAATTGGGATAATAAAATATAAAATGGCTATTATAAACAAAGTTTCGGCATTTCGTTTACGGAAGTGATGGGAAGATTTGCTGTTTTATAACATAAGGTAGCGAAAGAATCCACCAATGTCCCGAAAATTGACAGGGTTTAAAAGTTACATTTGGCTTGTTTGACTTTCCTCCCATTCGTAAAGCATAAATTATTCCAGTGGTAGAGTCAACTTCAGTGACTAAATAGTAATCGTTAGCGTCGAAATCTTTTCTTAGTGGATAGCCTGTTAATGAATGATTATAAAGGTAATCATATTGTTGAATATTTTTGCCGCTTGCTAGATAAGTACTTAAATCTATAAATTCGAATTCCATTTTTTTCTAAAGTTACTTAAATTGTTGTGATTTCCAAGTTCGAACTGCCGCCAACAGCCCACAATCTTAATTGCTGATATTTAGACATATATGCATTTTCGTTTCGAAAAAGCTTATCTTAGCGGAAAGAATTCAATTCGTTTTCCCGCAACTAAAGTCGGTGCGCGAAACGTTGGCGACAATTAAACGTAGTCCATTTGAAAGCACTTCATCTTTTTAATAAATATATTAAAAACCTTACTTTATTAATTGATAATTCTCTTATCAACGATAAGTTTCAGGAATTAAAAGATTTTTATATCTGTCCAATATGCCTCACAAAATATGATAAAATTGATGGAGAAAATCCATTGACATTAGAAGATGCGCCCCAAAAATCTGTAGGTGGCTCAACCAACACATTGACATGTAAAAAGTGTAATAACGAAGCAGGATTTAAAATTGACCATCATTTAGTAAATAGACTAATAGACTTGGATAATTCTAAATTTTTACCCAATACTGAAGTTGCAATAAAAACAGAAATCGATGGAATATTATATAATGCTACATTAAAAATTGATGAAAAAGGAATAATGAAGGTGTTTCATTCTAAAAAAAATAATAATCCAACGACACTTGAAAAAAATATACCTGAATTAAAGAAAGATAAAATTGTTGATTTTAATTTTATAAGAAAAAAAATTATTCCAGACAAATTGGATTATGCAGTTCTTAAAACTGCTTATATTTTATTATTTCAATATACTGGTTATAAGGTTATTTTGACTGATAATTACGACGTTATACGAACTCAGATATTAAAACCTGAAAAAGGTTTAATTCCAAAGAATTTCTATTTCTTCTCTGAGAAGCCTTACTATAAAGAAGGAATTCATTTTGTTTGTGAAAAAGGATTAGAAATAATTATGGTTGTATTTACAGCAAAAACAATTAAAAGCTCTCGTAACTTTTGTGTCTTTTTACCAATTCCGAATAAAAACTATGAAACCACTCTTGATAAAATCTTTGAAATAAAAAGAAAAACAGGCGAAGTTCGTTTAAGTGCTTTTCCCGAAAACATCAATAATGTAGATTATATCAATGATTTGGATCGAATTCAGAGATTAGAGAATTGGTTTAATGAATTTAAAAACTTTTGATAACAAAGCCCGTAACCGTTGCATAGCCTACTTATTTTAGAAAAAACAATAAGTCTGAAGGAGTATTAGAAGAATGAACAGTTCTAATTAGGGGAAGCTTATATTAACTTCAAATCAAACTCATCTTTCTTCCTTCCCAATTAGTTTCTTTAATTGATGTAAGTAATTCTATTAGATCAGTTTTTAATTTTAGATTATCTTGATATAAATCTCTTTGTTGAAAGTATAAAATTCCATACAAGCGCATAAAGAGGTAATCCTAAAAATTTTTAACCACTTTGTAATACGGTCTGTCTTTTTTTCACTTTTTTTGTTCCTCATTAATAGAATTTAGTCTTTAAATTGTATCAAAAATTTATTATCGGTGTATCAAAGGCATTCTTTTCATACTAAATCCATAATTTTCCTTAACACCATCTTTAATGTTTGAAAAGTAAAATTTATTTTTACTCAACTTTATCTCAGAAACTGGTACGCCAATATTTTCGTACGAAGGTTTTGATATTTGTAATGAGTTTTCACATTCAGAAAAGCAGAAATTATATCTTTTATCCCCCTTACCATAAATAATTTCTCTTTGCTGTAAATTAAATACCATTTCAAAAGGAAAAACCGAAGAAATATCAACTTGCGGTGCACTTTTAAAAGAAGATGGATGCAATGTTACATTTTTAACAATGAGAGAGTTAGAATTAATGCTTATATTCCATATAACATCCGGAAACCTAGAATTTTTGCCTCTTTCATAAAAATTAATTCTATTATCGTATATATTTCCTGTATACACCTTATCAATATCCTCAATGAATACAACCTTATTTTTTAATTGTGGACAGTTAAAAATTCCGCAATTTTCAAAAATATGACGATGAGAGAAAGTTGTTAAATACAAAATAACATTATTATTAGAATCTTTAGGTACTAGCAGATAAGTTTCCTCTGCTATTTTAGATTGAGGTTTTTCCGTAATACCAAAAGATGGATGAGCTAAGTCTTGTGAAGTACTTTCATCATCAAAAAATTCATTCTTGTTTTCATACATTTGGAAAACGTACCAATTATAATCCTCTAATAAATATGATTCTTTGATATTTGAAATGTTCTCAACTTTTGAAATACAGTTTTTAAGAACCTTACAATTAATCACATAACAGGATTGCAATGTTATAAGAATTATAAAGGCAAACACTTTTTTCATTTTGTTATAGTATTTGAGTATAAATATTCTAAACTAACCCCCATCCTTTGTGAGTCAATTGTATTAGGATGATAAGTACAGTTAATTATATAATGGATATTATCCTGAGCGTCTCCTCCAAAATTGTATAAATAAAATGATCCTGAATATCCCTTTGTATAATTTGCAACTTTAAAATTATATTTACTTTGATTATAGTAATACTGTTTCTTGTCTTTATAAGGAATAAAATCTAATTGAAGATGGTTAGCAATTTCAAATGAATTTTCAGTATAGCCTGTAAACCTTTGGTATGAAACCTCTAAAAAATTTATTTCGTCATTAAAATTTCCATAATAAGATACAGCCCCTCCTCCTGTATGATATCTATCATAACCATCAGATAATATATTTCCCCAAGGTGCGCCATCATTGTAATATGTTACCTGAATCAATCTACCAAAATTTGCGTTTAGAGCCCCTACAAATTGATTCTTATTACTCTTGTCAGAAAAAACAATATAATTAGTCCCTAATGAAAATGACCAATTGAAAGGATTATATAATGGAGTTGCCGAATTGGTACTGAAATAATTTATTGGAGAAAATTTAACTGCTAAATCTTTTTCGTTAACCTTATCAAATCCAGAAATAATCATAACAGAGGTATTCAAATCAAAATGAAGTTTTTCTCTTTGACTTTTCAAAAGTGATGCGCCAATACCTCCATTATACATTTGTAAATCCAAATGGAATGTAGGGTAGATATTGGAAATTCCTTCCAACTCTTTTCCTATACCTCCCGCAATACTTAATCTAAAGTTTGGGAGTTTTTGAATTTCATAAGTTAGTTTTATGGCACCACCATATTGGAATGAATCACCATTGAGATTAAAATCACGATTTATAGTTTGTCCAATAGACCCAAAAGAAAAATAGAAAGAAAACGCCCCAAAAAGAAAAAGATTTTTCAAAGTTATAATTTTAAAAAATTGCTGGGGAGCGTTTCAAATATACGAATTATTTTTATAATTGGCTGTTACTAATAATATTTCGTAATATTAAATGTATTTAAGTAAGTATTTTATAAAAAATTAACATTTTGCTTCTGAGATTATCCAATTGAAAGTATGAATGCAGATTGGTATGCAATAAAAATAACATTTCTGTCCTCTGCCTAATGGACTCAAAGAATAATGGAAGGACAATATCGTTTTTCAAAGAAATTTAATAAATAATTAAAATTTACATCTATTTGATTGAATATTGACATCAAGGTTATAGAAATATTAAATAAGTAAGGCTAATATTTTTTCTGTTTTAACTGGGTTCATAATTGTTATTCCTAGACGGGATGGATGAAAGATAATTTTTAAAAAAACAAATGGTTTATTTAACTATATAACAGTAGTTTATGAAGCCAAAACTTCGAATGCATCTGTTATCTTATATGAAAAATTTATTTGGTGTGCGGAATATCATAATTTCTTTTGCAACAGTTTTCTAAATCTAAAAAATTATGACCTATCCAAATTAAAAATCAAAGAGAATTTATACACTCGAAATATAGTGAGACTCTAAAAGGTACTGTTTACAATAATGGTAACCGTTGCACAAATCCATAATTTTTAGAAATCTAAACAATATAAGCCGCTTTTAGCGGCTTTGTTTTTTTCTGGATTTTCTAAAAACTAAATAGATAGGATTATTTAACAAAAAATTTTATATTTGGTATTCTCCCTAATTAAAAAGCTCGTTGTTACGGTTTTCCGTAATGGGTTGGTTTTTTAAAGAATAAATATAATGCCCCCTTTATTTACATATTAAAAAAATAAACGAATTATCATGCCTCTATATAACTGGCGGCACGATGGAGACGAAAGAAAAATAAAAAGCATGTTTTTTAAGCAAACTAGTGTATAGCATGCCGAATAGAGATATAAAAATCTACGAATTAGCAGGTATAAACAAGTTGGCGGTAACTTTAAGTGCCAACAGTGTTAAAAACAATATTTTGCAATAAAAAATAGCTTTAAACTCTAATAATAACAATATGGCAGACTGGACAAAAAACAGCAGAGCTTGTACAACACTTTGGACAACTCTATTTAACATGCAACAGCTATCTACAAATTTTAATGATAGTGGCGATTTAAAAATTAACGACCTGACATTTTATAATGCACTTGGAAGTTCCGACTTAAGACGACAACAAGCAACAATCATCGCAGACCAACTTGACAATATATTTCGAGTTGGACGAGGAGCCAAATATGAATCTGAAATTGACAGAACTAAAGCCATGGTAGGTATGGTAACCATTCTAACAGACGAAAGCAAGTTTGTTAAAGATCTAGCCTCAAATGTAGATGATTCTTATAATTTTTGGGATGAATCAAAATAATTATACTAATTTAAAGTAATATGAAAAAAATATACCTTACTATAATTATTGGATTTATAGCAATGACAAGTTATAGTCAAGTAATTGTAGACAAACAACTTAACGATTTTGTTGAGTACCTTAAAACAAAAAACGTTAGTGATGAAGAAATAAATAAAATAGTTTCAGGTCTTATTGAAAACCCTGACCTTTATAATAATCTTTGGAAAAACTTTATTGACCAAGCAATAAAAAGTGATAGCATAAAATGGTCATTCTTAAATGACATAAATGTGCAATTCAAAACATTTCAAGCAACGGACAATCAACCCACGGCTTTGGGATTAACATATGATTTTAATTTTGATTATGCTAAATTTAGTGAAAAGGACAATTATCGAAATTCACATTCATTTGGCTTAACAGCAAAAGGAAATATTGCATTTAATAAGAACCTTAATCCAACAGATTTTTTAGAAACAAAAGTAAATTATAGCTGGTCTCAATTCTTTGGTGGTGTAATAAAAAGTAAAGACCAAACTGCCGTTTCTACAAGGCTCAACAGTTTGGAAGATAAACTAGTAAACATAAGTGATATGCAAAGTAAAGAGGCAATTGCTTTATGGAATGAATTTAGCAATTATTTGGTTCTATCAAATCAATATTATTACAGCCTAGTACCGAAATTTGCTTTAGAATCAAATCAAGATTTTTCTAAAACTCAATTTGCACCTGGCTTGATGGTTGATTTGAGTGCTAAAGCGTGGAAAAAAAATAGCACATTGTCTTTTTTTAATGTTTTTGATTACCCCTTTGCTTTACTAAGATTAATAACAGGAGCAGATAAAAAATTCACTGTTTATGGTTCAACTATACCAACAGCACAATTAGGGTTTGATTATGTTATACCCACAAATGATACAATAAGAAAAAATTTAATTGGTAATATAGACCCATTCCCAAGAATAAAATTCGAGACAAGTTTCAGAACGTTTATTGCAAGAGTAAAAAAGGAAAATATTTTTTTCAATGCTAACTATAGGTATTATCAAGAATTAAATGCTCCTGAATCAATTCACAAGGCTAATTTAGGTACACACTCTTATTTTGTAATGGCTCTTCAAACAACATCTGGTTTCTATTTTAGCTATGCTAATGGTAAGTTGCCATTTGATGCAAAAAGTGATGAGGTTTATTCAATCGGTTTTAATTATAAATTCAATTAATAATGGCAGAAAAACAAAAATTAAAATGCCCCGAATGTGGCGAAGAATTTGAATTTGACCCAAATTCAGATGAACAGGTCATAACTTCCCTGAATGAAAGTTTTAGACCCAGACCCCAACTAAAGTTAAACGTTGAAGTTGTAGCATATTTAGTGTGCCCTAAAGGGCACTTAAAGCCTTACAAAGTCAAAAAAGACTATAATTAAAAGGATATGGAAATAATAAACGATGAATATTGGCTTAACTATGGTAAACAAGGGGTGATAAACTCAGTTAACGCAAGGAATGAAGGAGCCTCAAAACTAGAAAAGATGGTCTTATGGTTTTGGGGATTATACACAGCCTCTTTTACTATTGGGGTATCTATAAATTTAATTGACGCCCCAACTTGGGTTTTAGGTTTTTTAGGTCTTCCAATTATTACCTTAATTATTACATATTGGTTATGCGTTTGGACCCAACTTCCAATAGTATCAACCTTTGACCCTAGAATTCCATATGAAATTAAGTTAGGCTATAATCGTGCTCTGAAGGAAAAGAATTTGAGGTTCAATTTAGCACTGGGTGGGACGCTAATTTCATCTGTCATTTTAGCTTTCGCTTTGTTTTCTCTATCATTTGTTGATAAAAAGGACACTACCACATTTTCCGTATTTATTTCAGATAATAAAGAGAATTTGTCAGTTTCAGGCACTTTTCCCAAGTCCACGATGTTGACTACAACCTTAGATTCATTAGACGAAAAAAAACATAAGGTGCAGTTTTATTCAAATACTTATAAGGTTCAGGCCAACGGGGTATTTAATTTGAATGTTCCTTTAAAAATAATTCCTAAGACAATCATTGTTTCGACAACTTGGAAGGATGGTAGTATTGACCGAGGGTTCACGCAGATACTGACTAAATAAAACCTACCGCCAACATCACCTAACCAAAAGTGACGGTTTAGTGGTTAAATGAAGTATTGTGAAACTATCAAGTTTGTGCTTGGCTGACAGTGAATCGCTTCGAAATTGCCACTTTCGGGTAGCTGCAATACGTTATGTGTAAGCTAAAAACCCTCTGGCGCGCTTTTGGAAAGCGTGTCTCTTTATCGTTGCATTTGAAATGCCCTTCACGGGTTTTGAAACTTAAAATATAATTATATTTGATATTCTCCCCGATTAAAATGCACGCTGTTACGGTTTTCCTTAATGGGTGGGTTTGCGTTTGTTTTATATTTGAAAACTATACAAAGAAAAAAATTGATAACTTGTGCTTGGCCAACTCGATTGGAGGGATAAAACCAATAAAGTAGGGAGTATAAATAAGTTGTGAGCAATTTGAGAAAACACAATGAATAGACCAATTTTATTACAAAAGAAAGAATTAGTTGAGCCTATTAACCAAGCGTTGGAAAGGATTGAAAAAATTCGTCAGCGTAAAATGAATAATGTAGATAGTATAATTTTAGAAGGTCTATTTGTTTTAGGTGTTGCCTCTTTTGAAAATTCAATGAATGATACTATGAGAATAGTACTAACTCATATACCTGACAAACTTGATATCAAAAGTGAACACATATCAAAAGAACACTTGATTGACGGAAAGCCTTTAAAACAAGCAATTGAAGTTAAGGTTCAGAATATTAGCTACAAAAGTTTACCTGAAATTTTAAAATATTTTACTAAAATAACAGGCATATCCGAAAATATTGTGAAAGAAGATGAATTAAATAGTCTGACGGAAATAAAAGCGACAAGAAATCTTCTTCTGCATAATAATTTAAAAGAAAATTCATTTTATCAAGATACTGCTGGTCCAAATAAAAGACAGCCTCAAGGAATAGAAAGACGATTAGTTATTGACCAAGATTATTTATTTCAATCATTGGTTGATATGAGAACAATATTGCGGAATTTTAAAACTGAACTTTTAGATAAATATTCTGATTACACAAAAATAAGAGCAATTCGTCAACTGTTTGATTACATATTCAAAACGCCTATAATGGATTTTGACCACGAATTTGAAATTGATACCGAAAGGGATACTATTGGAGCAATAAAAACTGAAACGAGCAGACGTGGTGGTTTATCATCAAGCGAAAGACTTTATTTTGATATGTGGATAGCTCATTCTCACGGTAATCGATTTGAGTTTAATCGCGGACACTTTTATGGAATTGGTAACAGAGAAAAATTAGGCTATTTTATTGAAAATATAGACTTATTGAAATCGTAAAAACTGCTCAAAAGATCTGTAACCGTTGCGTACCCCCATAATTTTTAAAAACCACGCCAATATAAGCTGATTTGAGCGGCTTTGTTTTTACCTTCTAAAAATGAAATAGATAGCGGTTCTATTTATTAAAAATCTTTATATTTGGTACTCTCCCCGGTATAAAACCCATCTTTACGGTTTTCCGTAATGGGTTTTAGTTTTATTTATATTTGGAACTATAAAAAGAAAAATTCTTAATAATTTGTGTTTAGCCAATCCTATTGGTGGGATAAACTTATTAAAGTTGGGAGCCTAAACAAGTTAACACACATTTTAAAAAAAACAATGTTTTTCAATAAAAAGATAAAAAAAACCCTTACTGAATTTCTAACCGAATTAAAATCTGGAAACGAAAATGTATTACAAATTCTCGGATTGAATGAGAGTAGTTTTAGAACGGTATCGTACGAACAATTACTTGAAAATCCTGCAGACATAGCAGCAGGAGTTACTGGAGTAAAAACAAAGCACAATGCAAAAGCATTCGGAATTTTTGACGACATCCTTTTAAAAGAACACGACAATGGCGATTTAAAGCATATTTTTTACACCACTACTCGTGATTATGACAAGATAAATGATATTGCCGAAACAATATATTCTGTTTTAGGAACTGGATATTTTGATGCCGAATTACCAAGTACGTTCAAGGACAAGAAAAAGCTCGTAAATCTGACAAAAGGAATTTCGGTATTAATTGATGACGAAATTATGAACCTTTGGATTATTGAAAACATAACTGTCTTGTTACAATACAAAAGTCAACCAATGTTTGAATTTTCTCTTTTTGTAACAAAAACCACAGAAAAAAATATTGATAGAACTTCCCGAAAAAGTGGAAATATAACCGATTTTTTGAAAACGGATTTAAGAACTTTATTTTTAGAGCAAGAAGACTCAAAAACTGAAAACATTGAGGAAGACGGAACTATAACTTATGTAAGATATTATTACGAATTGAATCCTTCAGAATTTAATGTTTTCAATCAATTAGAAATTCAACAAGGAGGTAATGAAAAAGACCATACTTTTCAAAAAGGAACAAACTTAACATTTACATCTTCCGAGAAAATTTCTCTCGTTGATATGGTAGAAGTTTGTGAAAAATTAATTAAAATGTATGGGCCAGATAATGGAGGAACGGAAGAACTTGAAATTTATGAGTTGGATATATTAGAAAACCGAGTGAATTGGACTGGTAGAAGTTGGGGATTTAATGAAGTTCACGGAATTTACGATGTTGACAATCATAATGAACAGCCATCTTATTCCGTATGGTTAAATTATGACGAATATGGATTTGGATTTACATTATCAATAATCGGTTATAACCATTTGAAAGAATATTTTGTTGCGGAATAAAAATGTGTGATAAAAATCCGGGTATAATTCATTGCTAGTGCAAGCTTACTTACTAAAATCCTCGCGGATTTTCACGAAAGGAAACCATAGCCAAACACGTTGTAATTAATAGTAAAACAAACCTTTAAGATAAATTTTATATTTTAGATTTATTTTTTAAACTAACCAACTAAATTAATTGTCAACTTATATTTATGAAATACGAATTTAATCTTGAGGTAGAAACTGGCATATACGAAAATGAATCTGACTTAATAAAAAAAACAGATATATTACTAATCTCAGTAAATGAAGCAGAAAGGGAAGGGGTCCTAAAATATTTACTTCCCGTACCATCAAAGGACGCTATAATAAACATTGTTCACAAAAAGATAAATTATAGAATTGGTCGTCTAGGTTACCATCTTGTTGCGCACGTCGAATCAGGAATGGGTTCTGCTAACCAAAGAGGTTCATTTACAACAGTTTCAGACGCTATACAAACAATAAAGCCAAAACTTGTTATTATGGTAGGTGTTGCATTTGGCATCGACAAAAAAAAACAAAGAATTGGAGATGTTTTAGTAGCTCGAAGAATAATTAATTATGAAATGTCAAGAGTAAATTCTGGCGACAAAGCAGATACACCAAGAGATTCAATGCCTTACAGCGGTAAGCTATTATACAATGTGTTTTCTTCCGCAATTGATTGGAATCATTTTGTAAGTAAAAGACAAAAAGCAAAAGTTATTTTTGGAGATGTATTGTCTGGTGAAAAGTTAATTGATAATCTTGAGTTTTGTGAAAAACTCAAAAAAATGTTTCCAAAAGCAATAGGTGGAGAAATGGAAGGTACTGGACTATCCTCTGCTTGCATAAACAAAGATATTCACGAATGGATTATAATTAAAGGAATTTGTGATTGGGGGGATGGTAAAAAAAATAAAAAAGCTCAACCAAGGGCTGCAAATTCAGCTATGTCACTCGTCTTTCACGTTTTAAGTGAACGTTTTGTGTTTAATGAACAAAAAATTTTCACTTACAGTAAAGAAATTGTTGAGTCAGAAAATAACAAATATGTCCTAAACGCTAGGAAAGGCTCACCTCTATGGACTTTAAATCGATTGAGGTCAAGTCTTATACCAATGCTTGTTAAAGACTTAAAATCTTATAAAGAAGAAGGTTATGGAGATGATATTTGCGATGCAGTTCGAAAGGATTTAAACTCTTTGCGAAATGAAATTTCTAAACTGCCAAAAACTTACCATGGAGGTTTCGAATTAAATAGAATTTTTTCAGAGTTTATAGATTACTATCTGAAGTGGAATAATGTTAGTGGTACATCAGAAATCTCTATAAAGAATCGGATTAGAAATAGGTTTGAAATAAAAAAGAGAAGAGATAAATTAGCAGAAATCATACGTTTAAGTCAAAAAAATTTGAATCACAATATAGCGGAAATTAATACTATTGAAATGTTCAAATATCAAGAAGAATTATTAAATAAATACCCAGATGTTTTCCCAAATTTCAAAAGAGCCGTAAAAAGGGTAAGGAAAATTTTAAACACTAAAGTAAATAGCTTTGAAATTGTTGATAAAAAATGATTGGTAGAGAAAACTACTAATTATAACATTTGTAACCGTTGCAAAACTACATGATTTTATAAAACCCTAACCATGATGAAAATCTTTATATTTGATATTCTCCCCGATTAAAATGCACGTTGTTACGGTTTTCCGTAAGGGGGTGGGTTCTAAATTGTTTTATGTTTGAAAGTTCAATAATTACAATAATTTTTATATTGCGAACGGTATGATGAAAACAATTAAAGTAAATAATGGTTAAAAGTAATGATCATAAAAAGTTAGCTGCCATTTTAGAAAAACGATGCCAAATTTAACATCTTTTATTGACACATCGGATTACTATCATCCAGACCTCAGAATTTATTATGATTTTAAGGAAATTCAAATTGATGAAGAAAATTTCAAATTGTTACATTTTGAAGGCGAACAAAATGGAGAGGATATTCAATTGTATATTCTGACGGATAATGATAAAAATGATTTATCTCTTTTGAGATTAGTAAAAGTAATTTTTCATAACAAAGAATATTTTCAAATTCAGAAATCTTATTCAGTCATTCCGCAAAAAGGATATGGAGAGAAATTATATGATTTATGCTCTAATTTTCATTCGGGAAATTTAATTTCCGATCAAATGAACACCCTTCCCGGATCCTATAATCTTTGGAAAAAAATTCTCCGTAAAAAAAACTCGGCTTTACGATTTGATATCAAAAATAATCGAAGATTCAAAATTGATTTAGATGATGAATTTTCGATTTGGGGTGTTCCGCAAAATTTCTTAGAAGTAATACAAGAAACACCATGGGAAGCAGTAATATTTGAAGAAGATTATGAAGATTCTGATGATTACGATGAATATTTCATTGACTATCTTTCAGAAAATGACAAACTAGAAAGAACTATTTTGTCAGATTTTATTGTTCGTGCCTTGAAAAGCAAGAAGAAAATAAAAGATAGGTCAGATATAGTAATTTTAATTTAGAATGGGAGCTAACTACCCCTTGCTGGCGCGGGCGTCTCGCCCGTGTCCTCAGTAATGTTTCGTCCTAAAAAGTTTTCTGGGTAAAACTGGCTGTTAGGGCTACAGTCATAGTGCTTTAAGGCTATACTCAACGTGCTTTAATGGTAGGTTCAGGCGTTGTTAATGTATGGTTCAAGGGGGGCGAGTGCTCCGCTAAAGCTACACTTTCCCTACGTTTAAGCTAGGCAAAGGCTACCTTTAAGCTACTTTCATATTTCATTCGTTAGATATTTAAGAACCGGTCCATTTATCTAGTATAGATAAATAATTTATTTTTAAGTAGAGTTTCGCAATTTGTTAATATAGTTGCTAATTAGTAAACAGTTTTGTTTACTAATTAGTTTATTGCTACTTTTGTATTACAAAACAAATATGTTACCTAAAATAGCTAAGATAAAAGGTTTACACCCAGGGCTTATATTAGAACGTGAAATAAAGCGCAATAATATTAAAAGCTCTCAATTGGCTTTGGCTATAAATGAACATAAGCAAACCATCAGTGCCATTATAAATCAAAGAAGAGGCATCAATCCAGAACTGTCCATTAAATTGGCGGATTACTTTCAGACGGAAGATGATTACTTTATGATGTTACAGGCAAGCTATGAAGTAAAAACTAAATTGGCTGAGAATAGTAAAGGAGCACCTAACCTAAACAACATTAGAAAAGTATTGTTTTGGGATACCACTTTTGATAAAATAGATTGGAGTAAAAACAAACGTGCTATAATTAAAAGAGTACTGGAAAGAGGTAATGATATAGAAATCAATGAAATTATAGATTACTATGGTAAAGTTACTGTATCTAATATAGCTAAGTCTATAAAAAACTCCCGTTTAGCTACATTCCAAAAGAATGCAGAAAAGTATAATCTTATTTAACTTCTATATGCCTTTACATTTAAATACAGTTTCGGATCTTCTTTGGGACTCCTTAATAATATTAATGGCTAATGAAGAATTTAATAGTTTTAGATTGGTAGGCGGTACGTCATTAAGTTTACAGCAAGGTCACAGAGAATCGATAGATATTGATTTATTCACCGATGCAGTATATGGTAGTATAGATTTCAATCGTTTGGAAGAAATTTTAAATGAAACCTTTCAATATGTAGACACATCTTCTGTTGGTGAAGTTGTTTTTGGCAGATCTTATTTTGTTGGTGAAGATGAACATAACGCAGTTAAATTGGACATATATTATACGGACCCTTTTGTTTTTCCTTTATTAGAGCAAGACAATATACGTTTGGCATCAAATGACGAAATTGCTGCAATGAAGTTTGAAGTTATTTCAAATGGTGGTCGTAAAAAAGATTTTTGGGACATTCACGAACTTCTTAATGTATACACTTTAAAGGAAATGTTATAGTTCTATGAACAAAGAAATCCTTTTGCTTCAACGCGACAAGAACTTTTAGAAGCCTGTTTAGACTTTTCAATAGCAGAAGACGATTTCACGCCCATTTGTTATAGGGGCAAAGTTTGGACCTTATAAAAATTGATATCGAAGAGCGGGTGCAAAATTTGTTGGATGCCAACAATTAAATCCTTTCTGGCGCGCTGGCACATTGCTAAGGGAAGTCAAAGTGGAAAGTAAGTCTTTTTTATTCTTGCATTTGTAATGCCCTTCACTGGATTTTGAAACCAACAAAATAGTTATTTTTGGTATTCTCCCCGGTTAAAATGCACGCTTTTGTAGTTTTCCGAAGTGGGAGGGAAGTGTTCTTTCTTTTTTACTTGATGAAAAAAGAAATCGATTTAGGAGCTTCACGAGTTCCATTTCATCAAATTTAAAAGCATCGAGCGAATCAAAAAGGCCTAGGCTTTCGAAAAGATTTCTAAAAATTTCTTTATCCTTAGCGGAAGAATACAAATGGATGCTGCCAGCTGATATTTCTAAAACCGCACAATCTTATCCACTTAATTTCGCACTTAGGGCTAAAGTTAATGTGATGTAAGGCTACATATAACCTCCCTTAATGGTAGGTTCAGGTGGAGTTAATGTATAGATCGAGGGGGTAGAATGCTACGCGGATGCTACACTTTTCCTACGTTTAAGCTAGGCAAAGGCTACTATAAAGCTACTTTCTATTTTTTTTAAAACTGATTTGGACGGGTCAAGTATTACCTTTCTTGCCTGTTTACTCTAGGATCACCCGTATAAAAGCCTACTAAAACCCTAGTGTAAGTTTGGGATAGGCCTATTATTCATAGCTGGTAGATATAATCTCAAGTCATTTGCAAACCATCAGCAGGACAAATTTAGGTATAAGAGAAGTTTAGGGCTTTATATTACATAATGGAGCTTAAAATAGATGCCCTTATACGTTTTTCATACTCTTTTGATTCATAATACTGTATAGGTTCATCAGCATTGTTAAGCTCATCTTTCAGTTTATTAACCTGCTGCAGCAACGCACCATCTTTTATATTATCGGGAGAATGGGAATGCTCTGCATCCCGCGAATAAATCTCCGGTGCCTTCCAAACTTGAGGTTTTTCCTTAATATACACATCGTATGGTGGTTTTGGAGCTGTTATGGAAAAGTAAAGCGTCATGATAATGGATGTCAGTGCAAGAATAGCAGAAATAGCTAATGACCAATAGGCAATTCTAATAGCTTTGGTTGAAGACTTTTGAGCAACCTGAGCCTGTTCTCGTGCTTCTTTGAGTTCTAAATAATCCAGATATTGCTTTACAGTCTTACCCTTTAAAAAGTAAGTTTTATTCGAAAAATCGCTATAGGCTTGTATATTTTCTTTATCCTTAATATCATTTACTAATACATTATAATATCTTTTCATGACCGCAGAACCCTTAATAGGCATTAAGGGGGCGTCAAAATTTTTTATAAACCATTTGATAAAAGTATATTCTCTTCGACCTTCTATAGAAACTAATGTTTTTAACTGTAATAACCTTTTTAATTCTTTATAAGTAATCCCCTCATTATGGGAATAACCTATCTCCATTGCATGAATGTAGATATTTGTTTCCATTTGAAATTAATTTAGCAAGTCTAAAATAATCAAAATTCAGGAGTGCGTTGTTTGATCCCTTTATCTATGAAATTGTTTTGTCCAGATTTTCTTTCATTTTCTATTTAATTTCTCCTGCAATAATCCCATATCTTCACTTACCTTCTTTTCAATAACCTTGGCATAAATCTGCGTTGTAGCAAGTTTGGTATGTCCCAATAGCTTAGATACGGTTTCAATTGGGACACCATTGCTTAAGGTAACTGTTGTTGCAAAAGTATGTCGGGCCATATGAAAAGTGAGATTCTTCTTGATTCCGCACAAATCCGATATTTCTTTCAAATAGCTATTCAGCTTTTGATTCGATATCGTAGGAAGAAGGGAGCCTGTAAATTTTGTTCGAGGATGGCCAGCATAGCTCTCAATTAAAGCTTCTGCTTTCTCCAGAAGGGGTATCTTAAATGGGGTGCCAGTCTTGTTTCTCTTGGCTGTGATCCATTTCTTTCCATCACTACCGAAGACGATGTTGTCGGGAGTTAATTTCATTATGTCGGTATATGATATGCCCGTATAACAACTAAATACAAATAGGTCCTTCACAGTCGAAAGACGGTCAATGTCTGAGGAAAACCTTTCAATGGAGTTTAGCTCCGCTTCAGTAAGAAATTCCCTTTGGGTCTTTATATGTTTAGGCTTGAAAGTAACAAAAGGATCGCGCTCTATCCATTCTAAGTGATATGCGGTCGTGATCATTTTTCGGAATCTTTGGATATGCTTCATAATGGTATTATTTCCAATACGATCCTGATAATGGCTCGGACGATGTGATCTTAAAAAAGTTTCAAAACCCATAAGAAAAGCAAAATCCAAATTCTTTAAAGGAATATTCTTTGATCTATATTTTTTGGAAACAAACATTAGTACATATTTTTGGGTTGTTTGGTAATGGCACAACGTTTTGGCGCAAACTTTGTTTTCAATGCTTTCGTTGTGGTATTGAATGATATCCATAATGGTATGTATTTTTTTGTCCTCTCCCAGATATCTTGCCTTTATCATTTGTGCCGTTGGTTCTTTGTCCTCAGAGCGGAGCTCCCTATAGCAATTGATAAGTTCTGATTTGGTTTCGTCCAAGAAAAAGTTGATGGTTCTGGATATTTGCCCATTACCCTTAACTTTTTGTCGTTTTGCATCCCATGAAGCAATATCCGTTTTTTGCTTAAGGCTAATATTTACTCTTTTACCATTGAGGGTAATCCGGGCATAAATGTTGGCTTGTTGGTTTTTGGCGCGAGTGCCATAGATCCAAAAAAGGATCGAGAAAGTTGATGAAGTACGCATAGCTGTCGTCTTTAATGTTAAACAAAATTGAGACGAAAGTCAAATCAGCCATATTGATCGTTTGGACAAATTTAGGACAACATTTTTAGTATGTTGACGATTATAAAAAGATGTTGACGATTTGTGAACCTTTAAAACCAAATAATATCAAATTAAATGATATCACGAAAAAACACAAAACCCTGCTAATCATAAAATTAGCAGGGTTTTGTAATTTGTTGGTATTGCTTTTAGTGACCTTGCCAGGATTCAAACCTGGAACCTCCTGAGCCGTAATCAGGTGCGCTATTCAGTTGCGCCACAAGGCCGAAATTAATTTCGCTTTAAGCGGGTGCAAATATATTTCTTTTTACATTGCAAGGCAAATTAATACCCGTAAAAAATGAATTTATCTGAATTTATTAGAAATATAGAAGATTTTCCCAAAGCTGGAGTCCTTTTTAAGGATATTACACCTTTACTTGCAAACAAAAAAGCTACAAGTTTTTGTTTGCAACAATTGGTAGCGATGGTCGAAGGAAAAAAAATTGACAAAGTAGTTGGGATTGAGTCTCGCGGTTTTTTCTTTGGAACACTTTTGGCTCAAGAACTCAATGCTGGTTTTGTGCCGATACGAAAACCAGGTAAACTTCCCTACAATACGCTAAAAGAGCCATACCAATTAGAATATGGGATGGATGTACTTGAAATTCATGAAGATGCAATCAAAAAAGGAGAGCGTGTTCTGCTGCACGACGATGTATTGGCAACAGGAGGTACGGCAAAAGCTGCTTGTAACTTAATTGAAAGCTTGGGCGGCGAAATAGTACAGTGTAATTTTTTAATTGAACTAGAATTTTTAAGAGGAAATAAAAAATTAAAAAATCAGACAGTTAAATCATTGCTGAAATATTAATCCAGCGCGTTTTTGGTGACCCACAATTTATAGGCAAAGATAGCCATTTGCAGTTTTGAGGCCTTTTCAAGGTTTACTCCTTTCTTCGTAAAGCTTGGGAGAATTTTTCTGTTCACTTTAGAAAGGAATTTGAAAAAAATCTTTTTCATCTCATTAGAAATTTTCTTTGAAAATACGCATTTTAAAATGACGTTAAAAGCTAATCCGCATTTTTCATAATGGTATGCTGTTCATCTACAGCTACGATAATATTTTTTATAGCGTCTTTGCCGTTTCCAAATCCTGAAGAGGAGATTGAACCGTTTCTATTGTCTATAGTTATGGAAATATGTGTTATTTGTTTTTGACCATTGCGCTGAACATCTTTGTAATAGAATGAAATATTTTCCGCGTCATAGCTGTTTCGAAGCTGTTTTAACTCCATATCTGTTGTGTTCTTCGTGATAAGATGAGAATTCCCTTTAAAGTATGTACTGTTTTTTATAGGAGATTGCTCAATTTTGCTAATGCTATCCCTTCGCTGTTGCATACGGTTTTTCATTTCGGCCTGTCTTTCTTTCATTGCCTTCATTCGCTCATCCATTTCCCTTTCCATTTGTTCGCTTCTTTCTTGCATCTGCTGTCTGCGGTCTTCATAGGTTTTATCAGTGTTATTAGAACTTCCTTCACCACTTCCTTGGTTTATAATCGACTGATTTGAGTTGCCCGTGCTTCTAACAGAGATGCTGTTTCCTTGAGAAACGATAAGAATATCATTTATGGGCTTCTGGCTGCTCACGCTATAATTCCCTGAGTTATTGTTTGCGTCCCTATAGCGAATCGAGATGGAAATAATCTCATTTTTTTCATTGTACACTACATTTGAAAAGTCAAATCCCAATCCTTCATCCATCATTTGTTTTTTGATCTTTTGAAGTTCTTCAAGGGTCGTTTTTTTTGTAATAACCAAGGAAATTTGTTTTGTTAATACCGAGGTGTTGTCTAAAGTTGTTGTGGTTACACTTTTTGTGCTGAATGATAGAAGTAGAAAGCCTAGCACAACCAAAATAAAAGAAATAGAAAGATTTTGAATCACTCTCTTAAAATTAGTTTCCATAATTATATTTAAATTAAAAATTAGTCCCAAAATTAGAAATTGGGGCCTTTGTGCAGTTTAAAAGTTTGAGGGGATAGTAACAAATATACAACTAATTCTTTTTGTCATTTAGTATCTTCGCAATCTTTAGAAAATCATATGGATTATATACTTGTCTTTTTAGGTTTGGTGTTGCTCGTTGTGGGTGGGGAGTTTTTAGTGCGCTCCTCGGTAGCTCTTTCTTTCAAGCTAAACCTTTCAAAGATGGTTATCGGCCTAACGGTAGTTTCTTTTGCCACTTCGGCCCCTGAGCTATTAGTAAGTCTTCAGGCTGCGCTAAATGGTTTTTCTGATATTTCACTGGGAAATGTAATAGGTTCCAATATTGCAAATATAGGTTTGGTTCTGGGTATAACGGCTGTAATTTCTCCTTTGGCGATTGATAAGGATTTTTATAAGCTTAATTGGCCCGTAATGATGATCCTTTCCATTGGGCTTTATTTTATTTTGAAAAGTGGCATGCAGATTTCGCGTTCCGAGGGATTTGCACTCTTGCTGATGCTTTTTGTATATCTGTGGGTTTTAATCAAGAGGGCAAGGGATCAAAGAAACGTTATGCCAGTTGATGATAGCATTGATGATGGACTGTCTAAAATCTCAAACTTTAAAATAACCGTTTGGTTGTTAATAGGTGCTGTTTCTCTTTATGCAGGAAGTGAATTTTTGGTAAATGGATCTGTTTCCCTGGCCGAGGCCTTTGGTGTAAGCGAACGTATTATTGCCGTTACCTTGATTGCGGTTGGAACAAGTATTCCGGAACTAGCAGCATCAGTAATTGCAGCTTTAAAAAAGGAAAAGGCTATATCGCTTGGGAACCTTATTGGTTCAAATATATTCAACATTTCGTCTGTTTTGGGCATTACAGCCATAATCCAGCCGATAGCTGTTAAAAGCAAAGAAGTACTCACCAATGATATTTTTTGGATGATCGGGTTTTCTGCAATATTACTTCCATTGGCATTTCTTCCAAAATCCTATCAACTAGGTCGAAAAAGAGGAATTTTATTAGTTGTGGCTTATGCTATTTTTATCGGCATGACTATTTTAAAATGAATTAAATTTTTATCAACCCCTAATTTTTTAAGGGGTGTTGATAAATATATTTATTTTATTGATAAATTACATGTAAAATTTAGGGGGGTGTGTTGGCATTTTTTATATTTTTGCGTCATCAAACCCTAAAAAAATATTATGCCAACTCTAAGATTTCATGCCATTAAGGAAACTTATAATCGAGTTCCTGTTCCAGTTACTGAACCTGCAAGACGTTCCGAAATATTCGGAAAAAACGTTTTCAACGAAGCGGCTATGCGCCAGTATCTTACCAAAGATTCTTTTAAAAGTGTAATTGATGCTGTTGAGAATGGCTCTAAAATTGAACGCCACATTGCAGACCATATTTCTACTGGGATGAAAGAGTGGGCCATAGCAAAAGGAGCAACACATTACACGCATTGGTTTCAACCTTTAACAGGTGCAACGGCAGAAAAGCATGATGCTTTTTTTGAAACAATGGAAAACGGACAAGCAATCGAAAAGTTTGGTGGTGGACAATTAGTACAACAAGAGCCTGATGCTTCCAGTTTCCCAAATGGCGGTATTAGAAATACTTTTGAGGCTCGCGGCTATACTGCGTGGGACCCAACTTCGCCTGCTTTTGTATATGGAACTACATTGTGTATCCCAACCGTTTTTGTTGCGTATACAGGAGAAGCCTTAGATTATAAAACGCCACTTTTACGGGCTTTACAGTCAGTTGATAACGCGGCAACGGCAGTAGCAAAATATTTCGATAAAAATGTAACTAAGGTAAGCGCAACTTTGGGTTGGGAACAAGAGTATTTTCTTGTAGATAGCGCATTGGCAGCTTCCCGTCCGGATATTTCTTTGGCTGGAAGAACCTTGCTTGGCCATTCTTCAGCAAAAGGTCAACAATTAGACGACCATTATTTTGGATCTATTCCAGCGCGCGTTTTAAACTTTATGCGCCATTTGGAAACAGAATGCATGTTGCTTGGTATTCCTGTAAAGACTCGCCACAATGAAGTAGCACCAAACCAATTTGAATTGGCTCCTATTTTTGAAGAAACAAACTTAGCTGTAGATCACAATTCCTTATTAATGGATTTGATGCATAAAGTTGCGGAAAAACATAATTTTAAAGTATTGTTCCACGAAAAACCATTTGCAAATGTAAACGGCAGCGGAAAGCATAACAACTGGTCTTTGGCAACCAATACAGGCGTGAACCTCCTTGGTCCGGGAAGCACTCCAATGAAGAATCTTCAGTTTTTGACTTTCTTCATTAATACGCTTAAGGCTGTTAACGATCATGAGGAATTGATTAGAGCGTCAATTGCCAGTGCCAGTAACGATCACCGCTTAGGTGCCAACGAGGCTCCACCAGCAATCATCTCGGCATTTATAGGTTCTCAGCTAACAAATGTATTGGATGAGTTGGAAAAAATGACTAGTGGTAAATTATCTCCGCAGGAGAAGACAGATTTAAAATTGAACGTTGTTGGTAAAATTCCAGAAATTTTATTAGACAATACAGACCGCAATCGCACTTCTCCTTTTGCATTTACAGGAAACAAGTTTGAGTTTCGTGCGGTAGGTTCTACTGCGAACTGTGCCAACCCGATGACTGTTCTTAACGCTATTGTTGCGAAACAACTTATCGATTTTAAAGTTGAAGTGGACGCCCTTATCAAAAACAAAAAAATGAAGAAGGATGATGCCATCTTCAATGTTTTAAAAGAATATATAAAAGATTCAAAACGTATTCGCTTTGAAGGTGATGGTTATGGTGAAGCTTGGGAAAAAGAAGCTAAAAAAAGAGGTTTGAGTAACCATAAGACGACTCCAGAGGCTCTAAAAGCAAAAGTTTCAAAGAAGACAATTGCACTTTTTGAGGAATTGGGAATTATGAGCAAGATTGAGATTGAGGCCCGTCACGAAATAGAAGTGGAGGATTATGCCTTACGTATTCAGATAGAGGGTCGTATTCTTGGTGATATTGCTAGAAATCATGTAATACCTACTGCAATTCGTTATCAAAATATTTTAATTGAAAATGTTCAAGGTTTAAAAAATATCTACGGAACAGACTTCAAAAAATTCTCTGTTGAACAAATGCAACTGATTGAACAAATAAGCGAACATATTGCGAAAATCAACAAAGGAATTACCGATATGATTGATGCTAGAAAAAAAGCAAACAAAATTGAAGATGCCGAGAAACGTGCTTTCGCATATTGCGATGAGGTAAAGCCATTTTTCCAAATTATTCGTTATCACTGTGATAAGCTCGAATTACTTGTAGATGACGAGCTCTGGCCGCTAACAAAATATAGAGAACTTTTGTTCACGAAGTAACTATTATTCTTTTACTCTAAAAAGCCGTTCAAGTTTTTTTGGACGGTTTTTTAATTTAACATAAATTTAACATATTGTGTTAAATTTAGTTTATGTGTATTTCATCGATATTTTGGCGTTTTTAATCCTGAAAACTTCCATTTCTTGTAAGGAAAATCTTCATTTTCAAAAGGGGAATACCCCTTTTTTAGGGGTCTTCAATCGTAAGTGCTTGTATATTAATGTATTTTGTTGCATATTTGGATTGTCGTTATGATAGTAATGTCAAAAACGATTCTCCTCAATAAGTGTTAAAACACAAACCTATCCCCCTAGTAATTGAATCTTTTTGGTCTTTGGCCCAATGGTTCAGCAACTTTTAAAGTTTCCTCTAAAATGTGTTTTTGAATACATTTTAAATTTAATCCCCTAAACTATAATTGTAGATCATTTTTATGGTGATTTATTATTTATCCAAGGAAACAATTCCTTGCAGAAAACCGAATATTTTTTAACCAAATATTAATCTTTAAATCTTTTAATTATGAAAAAATTAGTTTTTTGCGCAGTAGCGCTTTTTGTAGGTGGAATGACCTATGCTCAGGTAACTGATGCTCAGGGTAATTCATCGCCAAACCCTCAAACAGTTGCCAAGCTTCCAGGAGCTGCGGCAGGTGCCAACACAGGATTGTCAATCCAAAATGGCAATGAGAACAAAGTACGTGTGCGTCAGGCCGGTACTTCACAATCTGTATATACCTATCAGGACGACGGTACTACGGGAATAGGCCAAAACCAAGCTGATGTAATGCAGACTGGTGCGGTATCATCTAATAGTGGTGTTAAGAATGTGGCTGACGTAAGACAGTCCGGAGCGACAAACAGTTCTGCTACACGTCAAGAAGGAGACCGTAACGAGGCCGTAACCCGTCAAGGGCAACTGGATGGATCCAGCACTGGCAACAAAGCAAAAATTCGTCAGGGTACAGGTCAGCAGGCACAAAACAACTATGCCGCTATCGACCAAAACGGTAACAACAACTTGGCACAGACCCAACAGACCTATGACAAGAGTGATGCTTGGACGCAACAAACTGGTGATGCTAACAAGTCTAAGATAAATCAAAATGCGGGACCAAATCAAACTGCTGGTCATTATGCTATGAACCAACAGATTGGAGATTTGAATGAGTCTTGGATTACGCAACAAGGTAACGGCGCGCGTAACTCGGCTCGTGCATATCAAGAAGGTAATAGCAACCAAGCTCAGCAAAACCAAACTGCAACTGCTGGTGGTGGATCTGCAAACGACGCTGGTATTCAGCAAGGTGGTTCAGTGACTTTAATTGGTACTGTAGCACCCGAAGCATTGAATCAATGGAATAATGTAATTAGCGATGTGGATGCAAGTGCTGCGTCTGTTCTTTATTCTTTGCCTAATGATAACAACAAAGCATTGCAAAATCAAATAGGCGATAATAATAGCGCTGGTATTCGCCAAGTAGGAGGAGGCATAGATGGAGCTAACTATGGTGAGCAAGATCAGGATGGTTTTGGAAACAAAGCGGGTATGGAACAAGGTCATCATTATAATGGTGAGGCTTCTAATTATGCTAAGCAAGAACAAGATGGTGATAATAACACAGCTGGTTTAGTTCAGCAAGGTTCTGATAATATGTCTTATCAAGCTCAAGATGGAAATTCAAACAAATCCTTGGCACACCAAGCTGGTTCTGGACACAAATTGAACACACACCAAATTGGTGATGGTAGTATTGCTCATGCTGCACAGCACGGGGCAGATAACAAAGCTTTAATGGTTCAGTATGATGGTCAAAGTTACAGTGTTCAACAAAATATGAACCTAGGAGTTTTAGATCGTTCTGCTGGTGGAAACCAAGCGAACATTCTTCAAATGGGTCCTGATGGAGACTTTGGGGCTGGAGCAATTGATTGTGATTTTGATGCTCCAGTTGATTTAGATACTAATTATAATTTCCCAGGTGTTAATCTTGGCGATATTTGCTCAGGTTGCTAGAATAATTTTCAATCAATACAATTAAGAATGCAGGCTTATTTTATAGGCCTGCATTTATTTTTAACATAAATTTTACTTATTAAATATTAGATACTTTACAATATAATATAAAATAATAACTAAGAGTATTTTAATATTATTTAACTGGTAAATTAATGATATTTTTTAAAGTTAATCAATTATTAAAAATATTATTAGTTATGGTTTTCATTTTCTTTCTTAAGATTTATTATCTTTAATTTTTTTCAATTTTTTTTAAATATAATTTCTTTTTAAAGTCTTGTATACCTTTTTCTTTAGTTTAAGCATAGTAATTATTTTATAAATAATGTTGATTTTTATCTTCATAGTTTTAGTTTAAACTTTATTAGATATTTTCAATTTTTTTTTATTTTTATTAAATTTAGTCTTTATCAAAATCTTCTATATTTTCTAATTTTGTAAATAATTTGTTTTTCTTTAAAGAGAATTGATCCATCCGATCTTATACTTTAAAGATCTAATCGTTTAAAAGTTTGTAATTTTATTGTCATTCATTATGTATCAGTTTTTCCATTTTTATTAAAGCTATTTTATTTGTATTTTTTAAGTTAGTTTTATTAAGATTTTAATTTCGTTTTATATACTGATTTGCTCTTAATGAATGACTTTTATTTTTGTCGTATTTTATTCTTTGTTTTTTAAAGTAACCAGGCTTTATAATATATTATTTATTATGAGAAAATTTTCATTTTTTCATTATAATTTAAATATTATTTTAATTAAATTTGGCCTTAGAGAAGTCCAAATGAGGATTGGCTTTCATAAATTTATCTAATTTTTCTCTTTTTTCTAATTCTTCACTAGTTGGTAATCCTTGTTTTTTTTATTACATATCAAACATCATTTTAGTTACTGTAGATTTCATTTCTCCATCTAGGTCTGATATTTTGGAAGGTTCAGGATTTATCTTTTAAGTATCAATTTATTATTCTCCAACTACTACAGAATCCCACCATTGATTATCATTTCTCCATTTAGTAACATAAATTTCTAAAATCTTCTTATCTTTATCAGTATTAATAGTCCAATTTAAATCATCAAAATATATTCTATTAGACCATTTACCATTAATATAAGTTTAAGATTTATCTTTTTTTTCAATTTTTATAAAATCTAACTAAATTTATATATTTAAATCCTTTTTAGAAATATTTTTATCTAAAGGAATCTAAATAGTAAGTTCATTTAGAGTCTATGTCCAAAAATAAGTATCTGTTTAAGACCCATTGCCTTTATTAGGTAATATTTTACCTTATGCTGGTTAGTTTTCTTTATCTTCCTTAGTTTCTTAATTATTATCTATGTTCTTTTATTCTTATTCAGTCTTCTTTAATTATTCTTTTTTTTATTCTTATTATTTTAATTCTTCTTCTTCTTTTTGTTTTTATTTTTATATTTATTCTTCTTTTTATTTTTTTTCTTATTCTATTCTAGAATTATTCTTTACTTAAAGGTATTTCTTTAAATATTATTCAGCTTTTTATTTACATATTTTTTCAGCTTATTCTGTATTTAAATAAAAATCAGATCTTCTTTAAAGAAAACTAAATATAACATCAAAAAAACCTTCATATCCTTGTTTCATGTTAAGAATTTATTCTAATATTCCATCAAATTAATTTTCCATTATAATTATAAAAAATTGCCTGCACTGGGATTCGAGCCCAGGTTTTAACGGCCACAACGTTAGGTCCTAACCACTAGACGATACAGGCGACTAATATAAAAAATATATTTTTCTATATAATGATATAATAAATAACTATTTTTTATTTAATAAATTTTTATTACTTTTAAATTTAAGAAAATATATAATAAAATAAAGAGAAATTTGATATAGTAAACTAATAAGGGAATATGGATATATATAATGACATTTTTATTAATAATTTGTATTTTAACTAAGGTTTTAAGTTTAAAGTATGATATACCTTACTCATCATTATTATTAATTTTTGGTTTAATACTTGGTATTATAAAGACTAATACTATATTAGATATTGGTTTAAATTATTTATAAAATATTGAAGGAGAATAATTATTTTTTATTTTTATTCCTATATTGATTTTTGAATCTGGATTTAATTCAAATTTATTTTAATTTAGAAGAAATATTAAATAGATATTAATATTGGCCTTTCCTAATGTTATTTTATCTTGTTTTTTTTTTGCTTATGTTTTGGATATTTTAATGCCTAAATAATCATATGGATTTTTAGGATATTTATTAATTGGAGCAATTTTAAGTTCTACTGATCCTGTAGCTGTTGCTTCATTATTTAAACAACTAAAAGCTCCTCATAAATTAACAATATTATTGGAAGGAGAATCTTTACTAAATGATGGAACATCTATAATAATGTATTAAACAATAGCATAACTTATAAAGAATGGAAAAGTTACTTTATTTAAATTTTTATTTGATATTTTTTCTTTATCTTTTGGTGGACCAATAATTGGTTTAATATTTGGTATGACATTCTATTATTGGATGAAATATACACCAAAAATAGATATTCTAGTAGTATCTATTACTTTTGTTAATGCGTTTTTGTTATTTTTTATATGTGAATTTTATTCTTGGAACATTAGTGGAATATTAGCTGTAGTATTCTCTTCTTTATTACTTTCTTATAAAGCAAAACTATTAGTAATAGAAGAAAATCTTTTAAAAGGATTGGAAACAGTTTGGGGCTTTATTCATTTTTGTTTAGAATCTATTTTGTTTTTGTTAACAGGAATTATTATGGGTAATGAATTCTTATTATTTAGTAAGAAATTTGAAAAGTTTATATTAATAAAAGAATTATTAATAATAACGTTATTTTTTATATTAATGAATATTTGTTGATTTTTAATTTTACTAATTTTTTATCCATTAATGAATGATTTAAAAAAGTATGAGTATAAGATTGGTTTAAAAGATTTAATTATTATAGCTTATTCTGGTATAAGAGGTGCCTTTCCATTAATATTAAGTTTAAATTTATTTAAAGATCCATTTTTTAATTCTGAATTTAAACATATGGCCATGTTAGTAACAATATAAGTTATATTTATGAGTATTATATTTAATGGAATGACTTTAAAATGGCTGGCTTTTAAATTAAATATTATTTCTGAAGATAATTAAATAAATTGAATAAAATACTTAATAAAAAAAGAATTAATAATTTGTGGTTATAAGAAATCTAAAAAATTAAAATAATAAGAATAATACTAATTTTCAAATTGGTAATTAATTTATGAGGTTACAGGTTTAAAAAGTGATCTGATAAATATATTGAAAACGAATAAAATCAAATTATTAAGAACAATGAGTAGTGCTTCTTTAAATTCTAATTTACTTTTAGAATAAGGTTAAATTGATTCAGAATATAGAATAAGAACAATTCATTTTGTTAAAGAGTTAATATTTCAAGAAAGAAAAAATATGATTTGTTCATAAGAAAGTGCCTATATTTTACTTGAAGTTTGTAATTACTCTTTGGAAGATAGTGAAAAAAGATTAACTTTATATTTCCATTTAGAAAATTTATTAGAAGAATCAGATATAATTTAAAAATTAAAAAATATTTTTTCTTTCTAATGAATTTAAAGCTTTTTTGATGAAATTTTAAAGAATAATATAAGTAATGTATATGAAGCAATATCAAACTTTATAACTTATTTAAATAAAATTAAATCAAATCCATAAATGTAGTTAAACTAAACTATATTAAAAGAAATTGAATCAAATTAAGTATAAGCTTAAACATTATTATAAAATATGATATAGAAAAGACCAGGTATATATTAATTATATTAAACAAAAAAAGTATCTTGAGAAATTCTATTTTCAAAAATATTAAAAATTGAAGAATTTG
>CAKZLK010000033.1 GCA_937125455.1 uncultured Aequorivita sp. | reverse complement strand
TATGTCTTCTTTACTGTAGTTCTTTTTAATTTCGATAGTTTCCGCAGTTGAATGGGTTTCAGGTTTCAGGTTCCTGGTTTCATTTTGTCCTGCTGAAGTCTCAGGGTGAACCGCTGAAACTTCTGTCTTCCGTCTTCCCTCTTCCGTCTTCAATTCGATATTTTGTAAATTTTTTCTATCCATATAACGTAATGCTTCTCCAACCCATATAAACTCCAAAACCAAGCAACATTATTGCTATGATTATAAAAAGAAGTTGGAAATATTTATGTGATGACAGTTTTTTATATCGCACTAAGATTGCTAAACCTAAGACGATAAAGATGATTCCTAAAACGGTTCCTAATACTTCATTGTTCATGATTCTTGTTTTAAACGTTCTTGTTCAGTGATTTCCGCTAATCTTTTTTCAATAATTGGGACGATAAGGGTTTTAACCGGGTTGCGTTTTACGAAAGGGAAAAGTTGTAGATCGTCTTTCATCCTGTCGTTTTTGTTTGGGTGATAATTAGTGCCCAATAGTTTCAGCTCACCGCTGTCAAAAAGTTGTTGCTCCTTTTCAGCACTTTCCATTATTTTTTTCTGAATGGTTCCTTCTTTTAATTGCTGAAGAAAACCGCCGCCCTTTTCTATTTCTTTGAAAAGCTGAAGTGCTTTTTCGGCAAGTTCATCCGTTAAACTTTCAATATAATAGGTGCCGTCAGTAGGATTGCTTACAGCATCGAAATAACTTTCATATTTTAAAACAAGCAATTGGTTACGGGCAATGCGTTCCCCGAATTCATTGCTTTTATGATACAATTCATCATAAGCCCTATTGCAAACTGTGTCTGCCCCCCCCAATACGGCGCTCATACATTCGGTGGTGCTTCGTAGCATATTTACGTTGTAATCGTATATGGTTTTGTTCCGCTTAGAAGGTGTGGCAATGATGTGGCAGGTTTCATTTGTTCCATATTCCTTTGCCAGTGTTGCGTATAGTTTTCTAAGCGCTCGGATTTTTGCTATTTCAAAGAAGTAATTTGAACCAGTGGCAAGTTGAAATGTTATTTTAAAATCCTGCTTCGGAAGCCCTTCGACAAGCTCAGGGTGACATACGTGGTTTAAATATTCATTGGCGTGCGCCAAGGCGTATGCTAACTGCTGAACTGTATTTGCACCAGCATTTTGATACAAAGTTGCATCAACCGAAAGAAGGTTTTCTGAATCATGTTTCTGAAAAATAGTGTCCAGAAGGTCGTGGTCCTTTTTCAAATTGTGAAACCAATTACCAGTTCGGGCCAGGTTTCCAATTAAATCTATATTGTAATAAACAGTAGCATTTTTTTGCGAAAAGAATTTGATGAGTTTGCTGTAAAATACTTCGGAAAGAAAAGTTAGCTTAAAATAGATTGAAGCCGTTTCAAAAGGGAAATCCTTAAAAACTGTTCGTGGATCAAAATCTTCGGCGGCAGTAAAAATTATCGCCTCTGCACCTCGGCTTAAAGCATCCAAAGCAATATTATTAGCTATCTTTTCATCATCAACAAATATTTCCTGTGCAATTTTCCAAGACTGTGGTTGGCCGGGAATGGATTGAAAACCTTGCACAAAATCGTCTTGGTGATAAAATGGTTTCACATGTACACCCTCGGGACTTTTCCAAATTAAAGTCTCATTATAATCGGCGCCTTTTAGATCATACTGTATTTTCTGCTTCCACTGCTTTGCGGAAACTTCATCAAAATCCTCAAATAGAAATTTACTCATCGTTTTTCTTCTTTTTTGATGCTATCTTCGTTTTCAATTATATAAATATCCTCGTTTTCTTTTTTCAAGTAATACCTTTCACGGGCAAACTTCTCCATCTCGTTGCTGTCCTCCATTTTTTTTATGAAGGCTTTGTCGTGATCGATTTCCTTTTGGTAAAACTCTGCATTGTCCTCCAAAGCATTGATGTCGTTATCCAACTCGTGATGGATTAAATAGGAATTAGCATCAAAGAAAATCATCCAAACAATGAAAAGTATAAGGATAAGCATGTATTTATTGCTTATAAACCTTACCCATTTATTTTTTTTTATTTCTGAGAGCTTCACGATTCGGTATAGCTTAATTTTTGGTGAATTATACTTCTTATAACGTTAACAGCTACGGTGTTGTATCTATTAGTAGGAATAATTATGTCTGCAAATTCCTTAGTTGGCTCGATAAATTGTTGGTGCATTGGCTTCAGCGTTGTTTGGTAGCGATTCAGAACTTCTTCCAAATCGCGGCCACGAGTGGCTATGTCACGTTTCAATCTTCGAATCAGGCGTTCATCGCTATCTGCGTGAACGAATATTTTGATATCGAACATTTCGCGAATATCCGGATGTGCCAAGATTAAAATTCCTTCAACAATAATAACCTTTTTTGGGAAGGTAGTAATTGTTTCTCCAGTTCTATTGTGCTCTACGAAAGAATATACGGGTTGTTCAAAAGAATTTCCTTTCCGAAGTTCCTTTAAATGACTTACCAATAAATCGAAATCAATCGCTTTTGGATGGTCAAAATTTATTTTTGTGCGTTCCTCAAAAGATAAGTGGCTAGTGTCGTGATAATAGGAATCCTGCGAAATAACACACACTTCATCAGCGGGTAGTTCTTCCACAATTTGATCAACAACAGTCGTTTTTCCGCTCCCGGTGCCACCGGTGATGCCAATTATAAGCATATTTTAATGGTTTATACAAAGGTAGCGAAAACGGTAGCAGGTTTCAAGTTTCAGGTTTCAAGTTTTAAACATCTCCCCACTCTCTTTTGAAGTGATGTAATTTCGTTTTCGATTTCGTTTTCGATTTCGTTTTCTTTCCTATTTTTGAAGTCTTTAATTTCCCAATGAAAACAATACTGCTTCATCCTTCATATTTTCCTTCCATTGAACAAATGGCAGCAGTTGCACAGTCCGAAAAAGTGGTTTTTGAAGTTGAAGACAACTACCAAAAGCAAACCTACCGAAACCGCATGTTTGTTGCGCATAGCAACGGAAAACTGCTTTTAAATATTCCCATAAAACACAACAAGACAAAAAGGCGCCAAAAAACAAAGGAAGTACATGTTGAAAATGATTTTCCTTGGCAAGAGCAGCATTGGAAGAGTTTGCAAAGCGCCTATCGCACTTCCCCTTTTTTTGAATATTATGAGGATGAATTAAAACATCTTTTCACCGAACCTGTTGAAGGCTTAATGGCCCATAACCTTAAAACATTTGATGTATTGTGTGAATTAATTGGAATTGAAATTGAAGTTTCGAAAACTACTGCCTACGAAAAAAATCCAGAATCGATAGATCTTCGGAATTTGATTGACGCCAAAAGAAAGTTGGATTTTGAAGCGGAAACATACACACAAGTCCATCAAGCAAACCATCCTTTTTTACCGAATCTTTCCGTTTTGGACTTACTTTTTAATGAAGGACCAAATGTGTTAAGTTACTTGGAAAGACAATCCTTGAAATTCTGAAATTACCAACCCACAGTAGCCCGAACTGCATAATGATCAGAAAAAGTTTTCTTCATGGTGTCGAAAGAAATGATATCCAGGCCTTTTGAGGCAAAAATATAGTCTATCCGCATCGGGAATTTTTCAAATTTAAAGGTAGTTCCCAAGCCATTGCCACGTTCTCTGAAAGCATCCTGCATGCCGTCTTTCAGTTTGCGATAGCTATACGAGAATGGTGTGTTGTTGAAATCGCCACAAACCATTACCGGATGTGTGGTTTTTTGCTTGTGTTCCAAAATAGCTGCTACTTGACTTTGTTGTTTTTCAAAAGCGCTGGAAACGCGTTTTCGAAGTTTTTCATTATCACTTTCCTGTAAAAAACTAACCCGTGGAATAATACCCAACGACTGCAAATGCACGCTGTAAATACGAAGGGTGTCTGTGCCTTTCACCACATCTGCATAAAGTGTGTTGTTGTAGGTGTCCTCAAAGTCAAAACCTCCCGTATTTATTAAAGGATATTTCGAAAAAATGGCGTGGCCTAACTTTGCCTTTTTAGATTTAAAGTGAATATACTGATACCGATAAGCAGAAAAGTCGATATTGTTGGGCTTGTAGTATTCCTGCACACAAACCACATCTGGTTTTTCATCGATAAGTATTTCCGAAATTATTTTTTTAGCATCTGTATTGGGTTTTTTTTCATAGGCATTAAACAACCGTACGTTATAAGAAAGCACATTTAGTGTGTTTTTATATTGTGAAGCATCGCCTTCCGAAGACATTTCATAAAAAACATTGAAATAAAAATAGGAGATAAAAAGAACCGTAAAGGAAATGAAAAACCTTCGCCGAAATTGGACAGCCCAATAAATTGCGAAAAGAATGTTTACAATTATAAGCAGCGAGACCACCAAACTGAGTAATGAAACCGTGGGGAAGTTTTTCGGCGGTAAATAAGGTAAAATGAACGAAATCAACAAAAGAAATGCCGCGAGCAGATTGCCCATGTAAATCACCTTGTTGAAAAAGTTCCGCATTGGTTTAGTCTTCTTTACCGGCTTTGAACAAAAAGTCTTTTTCCTCTTTGGTCAGACTCTCGTAGCCGCTCTTGCCTATTTTGTCAAGAATACCGTCCACCTTTTTTTGGTGTTCAGATTTTGTTTCTTTTGGTTTAGAACGCTTATGAGCAGGTTGTGTTGTACGGTGCACTTTTTTGAATGGTTTTTTCTTTCGGGGTGTGAAAAGATTTACAATCCAATCCATAAAATTTTCAAACCATATCCCGATATCATTTCCCTTAGCCAGTTGTGTAGCATATACAAAACCAAATATAGCACCACCAACGTGCGCCATCAAACCACCAGCATTCCCCGAAGTTGGAATGCGCACCAAATCAAAAAGAAAAAGAAACAGAGCTATATGCCAAAGCTTTACTGTGAAGGTAAAAATACGAACTTCCGTATTTGGTGTATAGGTTGCTATAAAAATCATAATAGCGGTTACGGCTCCAGAAGCGCCTATCAAATACCCACGACTCTGAGCAAAAACGGGAAAAAGGTTGTAGGCCAAAACAAAAAGCAAGCCTCCAAAAAGAGCTCCCAGCAAATAAACTGTTAACAGTCTTTTCCCTGTAAAAAGATTTAAAACAAATTGACCAAACCAGTACAGCCAAAGCATATTAAAAAGTATGTGAAAAAAGCCAAAATGCAGAAAACCATAGGTAATCAATGTCCACGGGCGGAATAAAAGTGTATCTAGATCATCGCTCAAAACAAACCAACGCGTAAGGTACTGCGGGCTAATACTGAAGAAAAATGAGCCTAAATGAACAACCAAAAACACGGCTGCATTGATAACAATGAGCTTGACCAAAACACTGGCCATTTTATATTGATATGCAAAGTTTGTAGTTGCCATAGTTAATTCCAGCGGTGGTTATCAAAACTGTTCTTTTTCCAATACCAAGCCATAACAAAGCCGAAGAGGGCCCCACCAACGTGAGCCCAATGGGCAATTCCAGTTGGTGTTCCAGTAATTCCAAATACCAAGTCGAGGACGATAATTCCAGGAATAAAATATTTTGCTTTAATTGGGATTGGCAGAAAGATCAGCATGAGTTCAATATTGGGAAACATCATTCCGAAAGCTACCAAAACTCCATACACAGCACCAGAAGCACCTAAAGCCATTCCATTATACGTATTGTAAAGCTCTTGAATTGTATCCTGGGAAACAAATTCTAGAATTGAAGTATTATAACTACCCGTACTCAACAGATCCATTATTTGTTGTTGGCTCATTCCGGCATTCAATAAAGCGTCCATTCCAGCGTGTACTTGATAATAGTTTACCAACGTATAGATCAAAGCCGAGCCAAGCCCTGCTGAAAAATAAAAGAATAGAAACTTTTTTTGGCCCCAACGTATTTCCAAAGGTGAACCAAAGGCCCAAAGCGCATACATATTAAAAAGTATGTGGAAAAAATTGGCGTGCATAAACATAGAAGTTAATGGTTGCCAAAACTGAAAACTGGGGTTTTCGAAATAATAGAGTGCAAAAAGACGCTCCGCAATCCCGCCGGTAAATTGCGATCCAATAAAAAAGATCACATTGAGTATTAAAAGAAATTTTACGGTATCGGTTATTCTTCCCATTTACATAAATTTTTTGTCGATATCATTTGCGTCCAATGTTATAAAAACAGGCTTGTTGGTCGGGCTAACTGTTGGTTCTTTACACGCAAACAACTGGTTTATTAAATGTTCCCTTTCTTCTCTGTTCAGGGAAACCCCTGTTCGTATCGCCATACTTGCGGCCATAGATTTTGCAAGCATATCATTTTGGCTGAAACCACTATCGGGAACTTCTTCTTTTATGTCCTGCACCAACTGGTTGAGCAAATTTACAACATGGCTTTCTAGTATCAGCACAGGAATTCCGCTAATCTCAATAGTTTCATCTTTTAACTCCGAAAAGATAAAACCCGTATGTTCCAATTGCTCGCGTATCTTTTCAATAATTTCTACATCGGGCTTTGAAAAATGCAATTGAAGCGGAAATAGCAATTGCTGGCTAACAGCTTCTTTTACAGTAATATTTTTTAATAATTCTTCGTAAAGAATCCGCTGGTGCGCAAGGTTTTGATGAACGATCATCATTCCGCTTTTCAATGGGCTTACAACATATTTATTTTGAAGTTGAAATGTTATCTGTCCGGTTTCGGCTTCTGAATTTTCAAACAAACTTCCTGTTACTTCTTCGCTTTCAAATTCAATATCATCCAAGCTGGAAATCTTGGCCGTTTCATCTTTTAACCCCACGTATAATGATTCCCAAGAACTGCCCTGCCCTGAGCCTATCGAAGGGTCGCGTTTAAAAGGAAAACTGATGTTGCCCTGTTTCGGTTTTTCTTTAAATGGGTTAAAATCCCGATCCACTTCTATTGAAGGCGCTGTCGGTGATTTTTTGCTATATTCATAAGGCGTATCAAAGCCCTTATCTCTTTCAAAATCAAGGACTGGAGCAATGTTGAACTGCCCTAAACTGTGTTTTACTGTTGCGCGAAGCATGGCATAGATGGAATGCTCGTTATCAAATTTTATTTCGGTTTTTGTGGGATGTATATTGATGTCGATAGAATGTGGTTCCACTTCCAAAAAGAGGAAATATCCGGGATGAATGTCGTTTTTCATCAATCCTTCATAAGCGGAAGCCACGGCATGGTGTAGATATGGACTTTTAATAAAGCGGTCATTCACAAAAAAGAACTGCTCTCCCCTGCTCTTTTTTCCGAATTCAGGTTTTAGCACAAAACCTTCAATTTTTAATATCTCGGTCTCCTCATGTACGGGAACCAGTTTTTCATTTGTTTTACTTCCAAAGATATTCACAATTCGTTGTCGTGAATTTGAAGAAGGAAGATTAAAAACATCGCTTCCATTGTGAAGCATTTGGAATGCCACACTTGGATGCGCCAAAGCCACTCGGTGAAATTCATCAATTATATGACGTGTTTCCACTGGATTGCTTTTTAAAAAGTTTCGTCGTGCGGGAATGTTGTAAAAAAGATTTTTTACTGAAATAGTCGTGCCTTTTGGAACTACTGCTGGATCTTGCGAAATTACTTTGCTACCTTCAATAGTGAGATGGGTTCCTATTTCGGCATCTTCGGTTTTGGTTTTTAACTCAACATGTGCAATTGCAGCAATCGAGGCCAAGGCCTCGCCGCGAAAACCTTTGGTGTGGAGATTAAAAAGATCTTCCGCTGATTTTATTTTTGAAGTAGCATGCCGTTCAAAGCTAAGCCGCGCATCGGTAACGCTCATCCCTACTCCATTGTCGGTAACCTGAACGAGAGTTTTTCCAGCATCTTTAATAACTAGCGTAATAGAAGTTGCTTTTGCATCAATAGCATTTTCCAACAATTCCTTTACTACCGAAGCGGGTCGTTGAACAACTTCTCCTGCTGCAATTTGGTTTGCAACGTGATCCGGTAATAACTGAATGATGTCTGCCATTAAAATTTATGCGTAGAAAATAGATAAATCAAATTCTATAATAAATAGGAAAATAAGTACAAGTATTGCAATAATTACTATCAGCCTGCGATTTGCGTTTTTATCGGAAGATTGCCGCATATCTGCCCAGGCGGTTTTGAATTTTCCTTTCAACCCTTTGTTATCACCAACCGTGGTTCGGAATTGATCAAACTTATGCCCCATTGTAAACGGGCTGTTCTCGCCATCAAATTCATAATGGCGGGGTTGGTAACTGTATTTTTTGTTTTTTCTTTTGCCTATTAGTCCCATAATTGTCGTGCTTCAAAGTTACTGAAAATACTATGTTTTCTAAAACGTTTCTGAAGCTTGTTTTAAACAATTATGATGCCGTTTTGCAATTAGAGGTAGAAGTTAGCCAGCCCTTCGACTGCGCTCAGGGTGACTTTGGGATATTCTAAAACTTAGAATCTTTCCTAAGCTGTGCCATTTTAATAGCCGCTATTGCTGCTTCAGTACCTTTGTTGCCGTGTTTGCCACCGCTGCGGTCTATGGATTGTTGTATGTTATTGTCTGTAAGAACACAGAAAATAACCGGAATAGTACCATGTACATTTAAGTCTTTTATGCCTTGGGAAACGGCCTCACACACATAATCGAAGTGTTTTGTCTCCCCTTGAATAACACTGCCAATAGCGATTACAGCGTCCAGCATATCATAACTTTGAGTCATTTGTTTACAACCGAAAACCAGTTCAAAACTTCCAGGAACGTTCCAACGGACTATATTTTCGTTAATAACTCCACAATCTTTCAATGCATCAAAAGCGCCTTGAAACATGCCCTCTGTAATTGCATGGTTCCATTCTGAAACAACAATCCCAAACCGAAAGTCCTTCGCGTTTGGGATTGTGTTTTTATCGTAAGCCGATAAATTTGTATTTGCTGTAGCCATTTATTTGCTCATTGCTTCCGCCCGGCCGGTATAGATTTCGGCTTTAGTGGCTTCTGTTGATTTTGGATATTCGTCTGCTATCTTTTTAAAATGTGCCAAAGCTTTGTCATTTTTATTCAAAGACATTGCGGCAATTCCAGCTTTCAATAAAAAACGTGGCGTTGTGAAATCATTTGTTCGCATTGAAGCAGCCTCTTCGTAATATTTTAAAGCATCTTCATTTTGCCCTAATTGTACAAAAGCATCACCTATAGCTCCTTTTGCCAGCGGTGCCAATATATCGTCATCGCTGCTAAATTTATCTAACTGAGTGATAGCCTCCTGATATTTGTTGGTATTCAAATAAGCCATTCCAGCATAGTAATGTGCAAGATTTGCAGCTTTTGTTCCGCCGTAGTTGTCAATAATATCAATGAAACCGTATTTACCCTCACCTCCTTGAAGTGAAAGGTTGTAAAGTGAATCTTTTGCAGGAGCTGTTAAAGCCTGTTCCCAATAGGTCTGTGCTTGGAACATCTCGTTCATTGCTTCAGTTTCTTTTGGGCCTTTAATATATTGATCGTATGCAAAGTATCCCAAAACACAAACAGCCACAACTATTATAAAGCCTAAGATGGCCTTTTGGTTTTTTTCTACCCAAGCCTCCGTTCTCGACGCGCCTTGATCCAGCGTGTTGAATACTTCTGCCGTTGTACTGTTTTCTTCAAGCTGCGTTTCTTTTTCAGCTTTATTTTTTGGTTTGCCTCCGCGTTTGTTGTACGTTGCCATAGTTATAGGTTATAGTGGCGCAAAAATAAAATTTTTAATGGAATTTGAAAGGATAAATATTTCTTATTTTTTAATAATTTGCAAAGCGGTTATTCTTCCTTTTCAAAAATAATCCTGAAGCACAACCCACTCATTTTTATGATTTTACAAAAACTCGCCTTACTCAACTATAAAAATTTTGAAGCTGAAACCTTCGAATTTGACCCAAAAATAAATTGTTTTGTGGGAAATAACGGTGTGGGAAAGACAAATGTGCTCGATGCAATCTACCATCTTTCCTTCGGAAAAAGTTACTTTAACCCTATTACAACACAAAATATAAAACACGGGGAAGAATTTTTTGTGGTTGAAGGTTATTACGAACGAAAAGATACTCCAGAAAAAATTGTAGTCAGTGCAAAAAAAGGGCAGAAAAAAATCATAAAAAGAAACGGAAAAGGGTACGATAAGTTCAGTGAGCATATTGGGTTTTTGCCGTTGGTCATCATTTCACCGGCAGATAGGGATTTAATTATTGAAGGTAGCGATACACGAAGAAAATTTATTGATGGCGTAATTTCACAGCGGGATTCTGATTACCTCAACACACTTATTAAATACAACAAAGTTTTGGCGCAGCGCAATTCGTTATTGAAATATTTTGCAGCAAACAATACGTTTAGCCAAGACACAATTGATATCTATAATGAGCAACTTCATACTTTCGGAACTTCAATTTTTGGGAAACGGACTGCTTTTTTGGAAGAATTTCTGCCTATATTTTTGAATCGATACAAATCCATTAGCAGTGGTGGTGAAAGCATCAACTTGGTTTATGAAAGCCAATTGCAGGAAAACGACCTGTTAACCTTGCTTCAGAAGAATATTACAAAAGATAAAATTACTCAGTACACCAACTTTGGAATCCATAAAGACGATTTGGTTTTTGAAATTGATGGCCATCCCATCAAGAAATTTGGCTCGCAGGGACAACAAAAGTCGTACCTTATCGCTTTAAAGTTGGCGCAGTTCGATTTTATAAAAAACCATTCAAAAACAAACCCTATTTTGCTTTTGGATGATATTTTTGATAAATTGGACGAAACGCGCGTGGAACATTTGATTTCGCTAGTTGATAACGAAAATTTTGGACAAATTTTTATCAGTGATACCCACGCAGAAAGAACTGAAGACGTTATAAAAAAAGTACATCAGACCTATAAAATGTTTCCTTTATAAAACAGCTATGAAAATTTCATTTTACATTTTGTCATTATTTCTAGTTTTCACTAGTTGCGAAAAACCAAATCCCGAAATCCAAAAACAAAACCTCAACGGATATTGGGAAATAAAAACCGTGAAAATGCCCGATGGTGAAAAAAAGAATTTTGATGCAAACACGGTTGTTGATTATATTGAGGTGAAGGGTGACAGCGGTATGCGCACAAAAGTTTCGCCAAAGTTTGATGGTACGTTTACAACAAACGGTGTTTCTGAAAATTTCAACCTTAAAATTGAGGAAGACAGCTTACGCATGTATTACAAAACTCCATTTGATGAATGGAAAGAAACAGTTATTGAAGCGAAAGATAGCACGTTAATAGTGAAAAACAGAGACAATAAAATTTACACCTATTCAAAATTTAAAAAGTTCGATTTACCAAAACCCACAACCGACAACTGATAACCCACAACAGAAAAAATGGCAAAACGACACGCAGAAAACATATCAATTGGTGATGCTTTAAAAGAGTTTATTGGCAAAAACAGACTAGAAAAGGGCTTGGATAAAGTAAATGCCAAAGAAGCCTGGGATAAAGTTATGGGAAGTGCCATTTCAAAATACACAACCGATATAAAATTAGACCGCGATACCTTATATGTCCAGCTTTCATCTTCAGTTTTGCGTGAGGAATTGAGTTATGGGAAAGAAAAAATTATCAAATTACTCAATGAGGAATTGGGAAAGGAATTAATTAAAAAATTGATTTTGAGATAAAATCGAACTTGATTTTGGATAATAATCTTTTAAAAGAAATGACATGAAAAAACTACTACTTTTAACAATATTGTTGCATTCAATCTTCGGTTTTTCTCAGGAAATTTGGAATTATCTGCCCATTGAAATTACTGATAACTATCACGGCGCGATCTGCCCAATTGATGAAAATACTGTACACGTCGTGTCAGATTATGGGAAATTTTATAAAACCACGGACGGTGGCGAAAGCTGGACACAATTTGACAGCGGTGTGAACGAATTTTTCTTTGATTTAACATTTGATAGTCCAAATAACGGTTATGCTGTGGGCGACAAAGGAAAGATTCTAAAGACCTCAAATGCTGGGCAAACTTGGAGCGCACTAAATTCTGGAACAACGGAAGCTTTGCTTTCTATTGATGTTAACGCATCAAACAGCATTTGGGGTGTTGGGTATAATGGAACTATATTACATTCAACGGACGGTGGAAACTCTTGGGTTTTAAACGTTTCATTAACCACTGAAAATTTAAACGATATAAAGTTCAAAAATGAAAATGTAGGTTATATCGCCGGAAGCAATGGCAGCCTCTTTTTCACAGAAAATGCTGGAGCAGATTGGACGCAAATAGCCATACCAACCAATAATGACTTGTCATCCATTTCAGTTACAGATTCTAATGTTTATTTATTAAGCGGATATAATGGAGTTGGCTGGGATGAGTATACCTTTGAAGGAGAGCAAGTTTATAAAACAAATGATAATGAAAATTGGGATCAATTTTATATTGAAAACTTTCTGACTGGGGCAGCAGATATGTATTTTTTTAACGATGAGTTAGGATATATGATTACTTCCAATGCCTTGGTGTGTGATTGCTGTTATGTTTTAATCGATAAAACTACTGATGGTGGTAACACTTGGACAGAAAGTCTAAACGAAGAGACCGATGCCGCAAACTGCCACGCCAATGTTGGGTCTGCCAATATTGTATTTCCTTTGGAAGATGTGGGTTATGTTCTGCTTGGCCCCAATATTTTAAAAACTCCATATGAAACTGCAGCCGTGGAAGATTTCGACAATGGCAAAACATTTTCTATTTACCCAAACCCAACTATAAATGGTAAATTCAATTTACAATTCAATATTTCTGATATCGAAGGAATTTCCATTGAAATTTTAGATATTAATGGTAGAATGCTTTTTGCACAAACCAAACTCAAAGAAAATAATAGCATTTCCATCCCAAATATTTCTGAAGGAATTTATTTTGTTAATCTTGTGAAAAACGGAAAAATAATGATGAGCCGAAAGCTTATTAAAGGACATTAAAAAACAAAAACGCCTTCCAAATTGGAAGGCGTTTTTTATTATAATATTTCGTAAATGCTTAAAACATTTCGCGGCCTGCGAAATGGAAAGCACCTTCAATAGCTGCGTTTTCATCGCTATCGCTTCCGTGAACGGCATTTTCGCCAATGGAAGCTGCGTATAATTTACGGATGGTACCTTCAGCTGCATCAGCTGGGTTGGTAGCACCGATCAACGTACGGAAATCCTCAACAGCGTTATCTTTCTCAAGAATAGCTGCTACGATTGGACCGCGCGTCATATATTCTACCAATTCGCCATAAAATGGGCGTTCACTGTGAACCGCGTAAAATGCTTGAGCATCTTGCGTTGTCATGTGGGTAAGTTTCATCGCAACGATTCTAAAACCGGAAGCGTTAATTTTTTCAAGAATGGCGCCTACGTGTCCTTTTTCAACCGCATCTGGCTTTAACATTGTGAATGTTCTGTCTGTTCTCATTTTGTTTTTAAAATTTCGGCAAAAATAACCATTTGAAAATGAAAAGCAAGTATTTACGGAATGTTTAATGATTTCTTAAGGTTTCAGCACTAATTACTTTACTAAACCCTTTCGCTCATAATTTGTATTTATTGTATCTTCGCGCCTTATGAATAAAGACACTACCCTAATTGTTAAAAAACTACTTGCCTCACCACAAAAAATTATAATTGTGGGTCATAAAAACCCGGATGGCGACGCTGTTGGATCGTGCTTGGGACTTTCCTTTTTTTTGAAAAGTTTAGGTCACAATGCAACCGTAATAATGCCAAACGATTTTCCCGATTTTTTAAAATGGCTTCCTGGCGTGGATGATATAATTATTCACGAGAGGGAAACAAACAAGAGCACCGAGCTAATTAATGACGCTGATATTATTTTTACGCTCGACTTTAATAGTTTGGATAGAATTGGTGAAATGCAAACGGTCTTGGAAAGCTCTGGCTCCAAGTTCGTTATGATAGACCACCACCAACAGCCTGCTGATTATGCGGTAGCGACTTATAGTGATGTGAAAATGAGCTCCACTTCCGAGATGGTCTATCATTTTATGGAGGCATTGGGTCAAGCTGGAAAGCTTTCAAAGGAAATTGCTATTAATCTCTACACGGGAATTATGACAGATACCGGATCATTCCGCTTCTCCTCCACTAGCCCAACCACACATAGAGTTGCCGCAAAATTGATTGAAGCTGGGGCGGAAAGTGCTGTTATTAACCAAAATATTTATGACACAAACAGTCCTGAAAGGATGAAACTTTTAGGCGTAGCTTTAAACAATCTGGTAATTCTACCTGAAATGCACACGGCATACATTACCTTGACCCAAAAAGAATTGGACGATCACAACTTCAAAAAAGGTGATACCGAAGGCTTTGTAAATTATGCACTTTCCGTGAAAGGGGTTATTTTTGCTGCAATCTTTATTGAAAACAAACAGGAAAATATTGTGAAAATTTCCTTCAGAAGCAAAAATGACTTTTCGGTGAACGATTTTGCACGCAACCATTACAGCGGTGGCGGCCACATTAATGCTGCAGGCGGAAAAAGTTCGCAATCCCTTAACAAAACCATAAGCGAATTTATTAGTATCTTGCCCCGTTATAAAAACGAACTCACACATGCTTCATAAGCTGGTTTATATATTATTTTTTTTAGTTTTAATCGTTTCTTGCAAAAGCCCTGAAGCTCGGCGCCCAGTGCAAAGTAGCTCAGGAACCTTTATAAAAGAGTCTGCAGAACGAAACAAAAAAATCTATGATGAAGAAAAAAGTTACATCGAAAAAATCATAGCCAAAGACTCTACAAATGATTATATTTCCTCTGAAAACGGATTTTGGTACTATTATAATAAACGGGACACCACTACCGCTAAAATGCCAAATTTGGGCGATGTGGTAAAATTCACCTACGATATTAAAGACTTGAACGGCAGTGTTATTCTCTCAGAAAAAGAAAATGGCTTGCAACACTATAAAGTGGACCAAAGCAACCAAGATCTTATCTCTGGTGTACGCGAAGGTATTAAACTTATGAAGGAAGGCGAGACAGTAACCTTTCTCTTTCCATCTTATAAAGCTTTTGGCTACTATGGAATTCAAGAAAAACTCGGCACCAATATTCCTGTGCAGAGCACTATAACTTTACACTCAATTGAACAAACAAACGAAAATTAAATTAACACCATGAAAAAACTAACATTTTTATTTTTATTACTCACGCTTGCATTTGCGTCTTGTCAGGAAAAATATCCAGACCTTAAAGATGGCGTATATGCTGAATTTATTACCAACAAAGGAACATTTGTCGCTAAACTGAAAAATGAAAGCGCTCCACTTACCGTTTCAAATTTTGTTGCCCTTGCAGAAGGCACCAACGGTATGGTAGATTCACTTTACAAAGGCAAACGCTTCTACGATGGTCTTACCTTCCATAGAATTATTAAAGATTTTATGATTCAAGGTGGTGACCCAAAAGGTGATGGTACAGGAAACCCTGGATATTCTTTTCCAGATGAAATTACCGATACAATCCGTTTTGACAAGAAAGGTTTGTTGGCAATGGCTAACTCTGGACCAAACACCAATGGTAGCCAGTTTTTCATAACATTGAAAGAAACACCATGGCTAGACGGGCGTCATACTGTTTTTGGCGAAATAGTAAAAGGACAAGAGGTTGTTGATTCTATAGGAACCGTAGAAACCGAAAAACCTGGAGACAAACCAAAACAGCCTGTTATTATTGAAAAAGTAAACATCATCAATAAAGGAGATATAAAAGTTCCTTATTTCACTGAAGAAATGGGCAAACTTGAAAAAGAAAAGAAAGAAAAAGAAGAGCGCATAAATAAAGTGGCGGCTGCTGAAGCACAAGAGCTTAACGCCCTTCGTTCAAAAGCAGATTCATTGCCATCTGGCGTTAAAATTTATTTTAATGAAAAAGGCGACGGCCCCCAACCAAAAGAAGGTGACAAAATTTTAATGAACTATGCCGGATACCTTTCTGATGGACATATGTTTGATTCAAATATATTGTCAAATGCAGAAAAATTTGAAATGGTTGACGAAATGCGCAAAGCTGCAGAACAATATGTGCCAGTACCTACAGATTACAGTACAGAAGCCAAGTTGATTCCAGGTTTCCGCGAAGGTCTTCTTAATATGAAGGTTGGCGACAAGGCAACTATCTTTATCCCTGCCCATTTAGCGTATGGTAAGAGAGGAATTCCTGGGGTTATACCTCCAGATTCTGAATTGATTTTCCAACTTGAAATTGTTGATATCGCGCAATAACTTCAGGTTTTACCATAAACATAAAAAGAGGAATCAGTTAAAACTGGTTCCTCTTTTTTTTTGGATTCACGAACCACGACTTAAAAGGTTCACGACAGATTATTTCTTAATTATAAGATTGATAAATTCATTTAAAACTGAAATATTCAACAACTATTTTTTAGAAAATTTAGAACTAACTTCAGGCTTATCCTAATCAATCGTGGGTCAAGTAGCGAAGCGGTCGTGACTCTTGTTTCTATTTTTTCGGGATGTTCTTTAAAATTTCAAGCACAAACTCCCAGTATTTTTGAGCGGAAGAAATACTCGCGCGTTCATCGGGAGAGTGAGCTCCTTTAATAGTTGGACCAAAGGAAATCATATCCATTTCTGGATAGTTTTGACCTAAAATACCACATTCCAGCCCAGCATGACAAGCGGCTACCTCAGCTTTTTCGCCATTCATTTTTTGGTAAAGACTATCCAACACCTTCAAAATGGGGCTGTCCATATTTGGAGCCCAACCAGGATAATCTCCAGCCAACTTTACTTCAAAGCCAGCAAGTTCAAAAACAGAAGTCAGTGCATTTGCTAGAACATCTTTAGAAGATTCCACTGAGCTTCTTGTTAAGCACTCGATTTTGATATTTCCACTTGCAACCGAAACTTTAGCGATGTTATTTGATGTTTCCACCAAATCCTCTATATCTGGGCTCATTCTGTAAACACCATTGTGTGCAGCGTTCATTGCGTTCAAAAAGTTTTTTTGCGCTTCATGGGTCATCACTTTAGAAAAAGTTTCATTGCTTTTTACAGCAGCAATAGTAAGATTGGGTTCCAAAGATTTATATTCAGAAAGAATTGCTTGCTTCATCTTTTCAAAAGCGTCTTGGAATTTTTCTTCGGAAGAAACCATAACCTGCGCTACACTTTCACGTGGAATAGCATTGCGAAGACTTCCTCCTTCAAGTTTTACCAATTGCATAAAATCCTTTGTAGCAAAAAGCAAACGGTTCATTAGTTTGTTCGCGTTGCCCAACCCTTTGATGATATCCATTCCACTATGACCACCGTTCAAACCTTTTACTTTAATGGTAAAAGCTTCTGTATTTTTTGGTGGTTCAGTTTCAAGATAGGTTCCGGTTGCAGTAACATCCACTCCACCGGCACAGCCAACACCAATTTCATCATCTTCTTCTGTGTCTAGGTTTAAAAGAATATCGCCATTCAACAAGCCACCTTTCAAACCTTTAGCGCCCGTCATACCTGTTTCTTCATCAATAGTGAAAAGCGCTTCAAGTGCGGGATGCTGAATTTCATTGCTCTCAAGGATTGCCATAATAGTTGCTACTCCCAAACCGTTATCGGCTCCTAGTGTAGTTCCTTTTGCACGAACCCAATCACCATCCACGTACATTTCAATTCCTTGGGTATCGAAATTGAAATCGGTATCGTTGTTTTTTTGGTGTACCATATCTAAATGGCTTTGTAAAACCACAGCTTTACGGTCTTCCATTCCTTTGGTAGCTGGTTTGCGAATTATTACATTACCTACCTCATCTTCCATAGTTTCCAAACCGAGACTCTTTCCAAAGTCTTTCATAAAAGCAATAACACGTTCTTCTTTTTTTGAAGGACGCGGTACCGCATTTAGGTCTGCAAATTTATTCCAAAGTGCTTTAGGCTCTAAGTTTCTTATTTCTTCGTTCATTTTTAAAATTTTAGAAAAACAAAATTACGGTTTTGTAACCGCTATAAAAATTATGTAGTGAAAGATTTACTTTGTATGTTTGGATTATGCAAAAACGAACCTCAGCATTTCTAACGATATTTTTATTGGTGCAGATCATTGCGCTTCAGGTTTTAAAGCATTTTCCAGAGTTTGTTGAAAAATATTATAGCCTCGGTATTTATCCTTGGATTTCAAAAATATCACGCTACATTTTTGGCTGGGTTCCATTTTCAGTTGGCGATTTGTTTTATCTGCTTATTGCCGTAGTAGCAATTAGATGGTTGTATAAAAATGTGAAAAGGCTTCGGAACGACCAGGTAAGTTTCGTTGTAGAAATTTTAGGAGCCGTTTCGGTAGTATATTTTATGTTCCACGTGCTTTGGGGTTTTAATTATTATAGGCTTCCGTTACACAAGTCTTTAAGCTTGAAAAGCGATTATACAACAGAGCAATTGCTGGAGACCACTGAACGTTTTATAGAAAAAAGCAATGCGTTGCACCGCCAACTTGGCTTTGCCGATAGCGTGAAAATTGAATTGCCCTACACACAAAAGGAAATGTTTAAAAAAACATTGAATGGTTATAAAAACCTTGAGAAGGAATTTCCGCAATTGGCTTATTCTCCCCGCAGTATTAAAAAAAGCGGCTGGAGTCTCGGATTGACTTATATGGGCTATAGCGGTTACCTAAACCCTTTTTCAGGTGAGGCACAGGTGAATAATTTGATGAAAACCTATAAATTTCCAGTAGTTGCCTGCCACGAAGAAGCACACCAAATAGGATATGCCGCCGAAAACGAAGCCAACTTTATAGCTACGCTATCCACGTTACATAATGACGATCTCTATATGCAATATGCTGGCTATATTTTTACGTTGCGTTATTTAATCAATGAGGTGGCACGACGAGACCAAACTAAATATGAAGAGCTCCTAACAACAATAAACCCAGGAATTCTGGAGAGCTATAAAGAAATGCGCGATTTTTGGGAAAGCTATCAAAACCCTTTTGAAAATTTTTCAAAACTATTTTGGGATAACTTTTTGAAAGCAAACAACCAAAGCCGCGGAATCATGAGTTATGATTATATGGTGGCCTTGGTTGTGAATTATTATGAGGACAAGAAGCTGTAAAATTGAAATCGGCAATTATTACTAATAACCAATTCAGACTTAGTCCTATTTCACGTATTGTGCTTCGGAAGGTTTTTTAAATACAGCAGGATCCAGCATAGTTTCCGTGATTGCAATTTTATCGAATTTAATATCCATCTTTTTCCCTTTTGGCTTGCCGTTTTCAACATTAAACCATATCATTTTTTCAGGAAGCAACAAACCGTTTACCTCTTGCCATTTATCATATTTTATATAATGCCAATCATCGCTTTTCTTTTGGTCCTTAAAAGTAACAGTATACGCCAACCAAGCCATTTTTTTAGTTTCTGGATTAAAATATAAAACGTATTCATCTTTTGAAGAATCGCCCACGCCATCATCATAAGAAACTTTATATCCATTATACATTTTTCCATCTAGTTCGGTAGGTTCTACAGCAATATAATTAGTTCCTGGATCTGCTATAATAAAAGGCATAGCATAAAAGTAGAACATTAAGTTATGGTAAAAAACAGGATTGCCTTCGTAACCTAAATCATTTTTTAAAAGCCAAACGCCTTTTCCATCATACCCGATGGACCAATCCTTGGATTCAATTTTGGTTTTTCGGTCTGGCAAGGAAACTGTATGGGTTTCATCACCATTTTTTCCTTCCATCTCAAAACAAATGTTGTTCATTTGTTTCCAATGGTCCAACCCACCGTGGGCAGCAAAAACAGCTTGAAGAGGTGCAGGATAAACTTTGGGCTTTTCAGCATCTTTCAGGACAGAAGTTTGAGTAGAGTCTACTTCCAATCTCTCAATCTCAGTATTTTCGGTGGCGTTTTCTGAATTTTCCTTTTTGTCGTTCTTACATGAAGAAAGAGTAAAGATAACAGCGAGTACAAATATTAGTTTTTTCATGATGGTTGTTTATTAACTACTAAATATAAAAAAGCTTCCCGGGTTTGGGAAGCTTTTTAGAAAGGTTTGTGATTTTAAAGTATTAGGCTTTAGAAAGTTTGATTTAGTCTTTTAAAAGTTTTTTTACAACTGAATTCCCTTCGGAAGAAATCCTTACGAAATAAACGCCGTTTTCTAAAGAAGAAACATCCATAGTCAATGTTCCGTTCTGCGGTTGCATCTTTTCAGAAATCAATACTTTGCCTTGAATGTCATATAATGAAATAGTTGTTTCCGAAACCAGTTGTGATGATTGTACGGTAAAGCTTTCAGAGGTTGGATTCGGATAAAGCTCCAAATCATTAAAACCGAAAGAATTTACAGCTAGAAACACTTCATCATCCAGAAAATCAGGAATATTGTTTGCGTTTGTATCATCGTCTATTGGAGTGCCGTTATTGTTGTAATCTTCATCTATTGTTAAAGTGCCGTCGCCGTCGTCATCATTGTCCAGGTAGTTTTCAATGGTGTCACCATCGGTGTCTATATAAACATAGGAAGGTGCAACGCCTGCGCCAATTCCGGTGGTTTCGTCTAGTGTAAGTACCGAATCGCCATCATCATCATTATCGAGATAGTTGGGGATGCCATCGCCGTCTGTGTCGTCGTCGTTTAGGTTGCCATTGTTGTTTATATCTTCGTCCTCGTTGGCAATGCCATCACCATCGGCATCGGGTGCTGTTTCATCTGTAAGAATTTCAAAGGAGGTTACCACATAGCAGCCCGTACTTACATTTTCAACCCGAACATATATTGTCTGTGGGTTGGAAGTATTTAAAAATGTTGTGGTATTTAAAAGTCTATTAGTATCGTTTTGGGAATCAATTTCAGTAACATAGAATGAAACTTCAAAATCTGAAGCATTCAGGCCTGCCAACATCACGGGAATATTCACCGTAAGATCAAAAATTGCAAAACCATCACCATCGCCTTCGTTTATAAAGAGGTTGTTGGGTTGGGTTATTGGGGGGATTTCGTCAACTATTAGTTCGAGTTCTATAATATCATAACAACCTTCAGCACTATTTGGGTTTGGCGGAATAGTTCCATTAGCGTTACTCACTAACAAAATATAAATATATTGCGGATTAGTTACATTTAAAAAATTTGTAGGATTGGGGATTGCCTGCGAAAAATCTGGATTTGTAGCTGCTAAATCTCCAGCGGTTGTTGCGTCTGCCAAACTTTCATAATAATAAAGATCAAAACCCAATGGATCTAAACTTCCAAGAACTTCAGAAGCAACTTCAGTAAGATCAAAAAATGCAAAGCCATCATTGTTATCATCGCAAACACGTAATGGCAAAGGCTCGTCTCCTATGGGAGTGGAATGTACTTCCAGCGCAAAAGGAACTATGTTTATTTCACTACTGGTACTACTTTCTACTCGCGCCCACACTCCACCTGTTCCATAATTTGGATCATTAGGATCAGTAATTGGGTTATCCAAATATCTCCGGTCGTTCACATATGGAGTAGGCAATGGCAAAACACCGTCCTCAGCATTCAAAAGCGTTCCGTGATAAGTTACTGATAATGCAGGGTCGCCCATAGTTATCACTAGATCTTGTTCTGTGAGATCGAATGGATAAAACCCATCATTATCGCCATCACAAACTACAAGATTGGGAGCGGGTGGGTTTACTATGACTGATAATGAAATTTGTAGTTCAAACTCATTATTCCCTTCATCCGTTTCTGGTATCAATCCATTGCCATCAATAACTGCTCGTAGTGTAAAGTTGGAAGGTGTGCCGATAGGAAGTGATATCGTTAAATCATCGGTAAGCGTTCCTCCAATTGGGATATCCTGATTTGTAAAATCTTCCGCAATTAGAACATTGTCCGCGTAAAAAGTGATAGAAGTGTTTGCCGGTAGGACATTGGTACTGTTAACATTGCTAACAGTATATGTCACCTCAATTTCATCTTGCTGGGGGGAAGCCACCACGCCATCAATTACAACAGTACCATCTGGTAATTCAGAATTCACAACGGTTATAATGTTATTGACCATTATTAAATCCTGTTGCGAGGTAAGTTCAATAGCTATTTGGGTATCACCAGGGCTTACAATACCCTGCAAATCATAATAATCCAAATCCATATTATACAATTGGTTGGAATTTGTATAACTATTGGTACTGTTAAATGCATTATCAGACGGATTTAGTGGCAGGTTACTTATCATAGTATTATTGATAAACAAACTTTCGCCAACAGCTATTTGTTGATCACCTTCCCAAGCCAAAAAACCAATTCTAGATAATTGGTCGCTTACAGCTTCTATATTGGTAAGTGTTATATCAAGTGTGTTATTGGCGGATGAAACGGATTCCAAACCATCAAATAATGAAACTTGATTTAACAAAAGTGACGGATCTTCAAACACAACAATGATGGACCAACCGCCGTAATTAATGCCAAAATTACAATAATCAGATAAAGTGCCCATAATATCCATATCGGAAAACGTATAGGTGCCATTTCCCTGTGCTTCCACGATGGAAGTAACATCTGCATAAGCCGCGAATAAAGGCAACCCGTTGTTCACGACTGAAAAGGTTCTTTCAGCATTAACTTCGGTTCCATTAAGTTTAACTTCAAAATCGCCAGCGGAAGAGCCCGACCAATATAACATTGCCGAAACCAAGGTTTGCCCAGGATTTAGAGTTAATGTTGCACTACTCTGTGAAAGTATGGTACAAGAAGGCGAATTGTTTTCCTGTGCATTGAGTGTATTACCAATGGCGGTATAATCATAATGCCCGTTAAATTGTTGAAATAACTGAATCTGTTGCCCAAAAATGGAAAGAGAACTCATGCCTATAACTAAAAAAAGTACTAATCTTTTCATATGTAATAATTTTCCCGCAAGATATAAAAACATTTTAAGGTGTTAAGAAAATTTTAACTTTAGCATTTTACACTTGGCTTATTTGTTTTAATATAGTATTCTTGTTTTGCTAAAATCTATGAAAAATGAAGCACCATTTCTTAAAAATAGTAATACTCTCAGTTGTACTATCATTCTTTGGTTGTGCCGAAAGATTAGATATTTCAGGTAACGAGCGCATTTTGGTAAAAGGCAAGGTCGTTGATGATAATGGAAATCCGTTGCAAAATATTAACGTGCGGACAAGTGCGGTTTACAAAACCCTGGCAAGTACCCAATCAGATGCAGAAGGAAATTTTGAATTTACATCACTAAATGCAAACGACAATCCATTATTTGTAAATGTGAACATAACCGAGGTATTTGGCTCCGAAACCGATAACCCAGATTATGCAAGCAAAGTTTATTCTTCTGGAGTGGCCAATCGCGATTTATTGATAGATTTGGGAACAATAACACTTAATGGTTTAGGCTCTTTTTCACTTTTTTTGAAAAACCAATCAGGCGATGAGAATTTTTTAAATTACACACTCTCCTACACTTCTAACATCTGTAATCTTCCCATACAGGCTAATGACAACGATTTTTGCGAGCTGGACCAAATAGAAAGCAACTCTTTTGGACCAACTTCAGAAAACCGTACCATAAACCGCGAAAGTATCTTGGGCTCGGTTGCTGTTTTTGAATACAAACTCAATAATGAACCTACCCAGACGATTGAGATTCCAGTAACAAATCCTCCAACCAATTATGTTTTTGAATATTAGAATACTTTTTATAACCCTGTTTCTTTCAGCAGTTACCTTTGCCCAACAAACTGACACCGAAACCAAAAAAGAAACAAGCCAAGAACAAAAAGTTTCAGGAAATAAAATAGGTAGCATTACCGTAGGGGCTTATCTACCAGTTGCCTTTGGTGATAACTTTGTACATGACGGCATGGACCTTAAAACAGGAGCCCAAGCACAGCTAAAGCTAAATGTTTTTGGAGACTTTTATGTGGGCCCCGCGATGAGCTTTTTTTTCGGAAAAGTTACTGACCGTAACCTTGTGGGCAATTATGACAGAATGCATAATTTAGTTCTTGGAGGCGTAGTTGGTTACGAAAAACAAGTGCAACGTTTTGACCTTTCAATTGGTTTGGGCGTAGGGTATTCAGGATATTTCAATAGAGGTTTAGGTGATAGTTTTGAAGACAACGGAACAGCGCTTTGGCTTCGTCCAGAAGTAAGTTACAGAGTAGCAACTTACATATCCTTTTATGTGGCCCCAGAATTTCGTCACGATTTTATGAATATTGAAGTTCCCGCTGAACTGGAAGATACTTTTGGAGGCGTCAATTATTTCAATGTCGGTTTTGGGCTTCGTATCAATTTGGGTACTGGATATAAAAACCAGTAGCGTATCTTTGCGCTATGCACAAAAACATTACAAGTTTTCATAATCCACTGATAAAACAAATTGTTTTATTACAGGAAAAATCACGCGAACGTCGCAAAACAAACCTTTTTATCATTGAAGGATTGCGCGAAATTTCACTGGCTATAAAAGGCGGCTACCTCTTGGAAACACTTCTTTTTTGTTCCGAGATTATTCCCGAAGAAGAAATTTTCATCCTAAAGGAATCTGCAAACAGCGAAACCGAATTCATAGAAATCACTTCAGAAATCTATGAAAAACTTGCCTATCGTGGTTCCACTGAAGGTGTCTTGGCAATTACACATACAAAAGACTTAAACATATCAAACCTAAAACCAGAAACTAAAAACCCTTTAATTCTCATTGCAGAAGCCCCCGAAAAACCTGGCAATATCGGCGCCTTACTTCGAACAGCAGATGCCGCAAACGTAGATGCTGTAATCATCGCCAATCCAAAAACAGATCTATACAACCCTAACATCATTCGCAGCAGTGTAGGCTGTTTGTTTACAAATACGATTGCCACAGGCAGCACTTCGGAAATTATTTCTTTTTTAAAAGAAAACAAAACCAACATTTACTGCGCCGCATTGCAAGCCTCCGTGCCTTACCATACTTGCGATTTTAAAGAAAGTACCGCAATAGTAGTTGGTACAGAAGCTACAGGACTTTCCGAAGAATGGCTAAAAAATAGCACCCAAAATATCATTATCCCTATGCATGGCGAAATAGACAGCATGAACGTTTCTGTAGCGGCGGGAATCCTTATATTTGAGGCCAAACGGCAAAGAGGATTTTAGACATCCCTCCCCAGCCCTCCCTTCAAAGGGAGAGGGCAAATTCCCCCTTTGAAGGGGGCTAAGGGGATGTTTCGAATCTTGAATTTTAAATCTAAATTTTTCCACTTGAAACCAGAAACCCTTTTCTACATAATAATAGCAATCTTGGTCATCAGCTTTGTGATTGACCAAATTCTCGATTATCTAAACGCAAAACATTTCAACGATCCGCTTCCCGCAGAATTACAAGATGTTTTTGATGAAGAAGAATACAAAAAATCGCAACGCTACAAAAAGGAACGCAATAAATTCAGTACGCTAACAGCAACTGTTTCACTCATTGCCACCCTCCTATTCTTCTTTATGGATGGCTTTGCTTATGTAGATGGTTTAGCCCGTTCCGTATCAAACAATGAAATTATCATTGCCTTAGTTTTCTTCGGGATTATTATGATTGCCAGCGATATCCTCACCACACCCTTTAACTATTACAGCACTTTTGTTATCGAAGAAAAATACGGCTTCAACAAAACCACTCGAAAAACTTTTTTCTTTGACAAAGTGAAGGGATGGCTGATGGGGGCTATTATTGGTGGCATACTTATGGGTGCCATCATCTGGTTCTATCAAAGCACTGGAAAAAACTTTTGGTTATACGCTTGGGGAATTGTAACTGTATTTACAGTATTGATGAATCTTTTTTACGCACGTTTCATTGTCCCATTATTTAACAAACAAACCCCACTGGAAGAAGGCACACTGCGTTCCCAAATAGAAACCTATGCCTCTAAAGTTGGTTTTACCCTCGATAAAATTTTCGTAATAGACGGGAGCAAGCGCAGCACCAAAGCCAACGCCTATTTCTCAGGCTTCGGCAGCGAAAAACGAGTTACCCTTTACGATACCCTTATAAAAGATCTAAACGAAGAAGAAATTGTAGCTGTCCTCGCCCATGAGGTTGGCCACTACAAACGCAACCATATTATTATCAATCTCTTCACCGCCATAATCACCACAGGCTTCACCCTTTGGTTGTTATCATTATTTATAGGAAACCCAATCCTTTCCGAAGCTTTAAATGTTTCGCAACCTTCTTTTCATATTGGGTTGATAGCCTTCGGCGTGCTTTACACTCCAATTTCTGGCATCACAAGCTTACTTATGAATTATCTAAGTAGAAAATTTGAATACCAAGCAGACAATTACGCAAAGAACACTTTTGCCGCGCCACCCTTGATTTCAGGTCTAAAAAAACTTTCTAAAAACAGTCTAAGTAACCTCACTCCGCACCCGCTTTATGTTTTTGCGCATTACAGTCATCCTACTTTATTGCAACGGTTTCGGAATTTGAAGAAATGATTTTTATCATTTGAATATGTTGTAGGAAAAAAGTATTTTGTGCGCTACTAAATATTTCAAATGAAAACACAACTACTTTTTATTTCAGCGTTACTTTTTTCTTTTTCAATAAGCGCCCAAATAGATTTTGAACCGCACATTATTGTCAACGATGATGGCGGAACTAACAACCCAACATCGGTATATGCCGCCGACCTTGATGGTGATGGTGATATGGATATGATATCTTCATCCATAAACGACACTAAATTAGCTTGGTATAAAAATACAAATGGAAGTTTTGGAGCACAACAAATAATTACAGAAAACGCAATTAGAACCAACCAAGTAATTGCTATAGATATTGATAATGATGGTGATATAGATTTAGTTAATGCTACCTATTATGGTATCTTTTGGTATGCAAACTTAGACGGTCAAGGAAATTTCGGAACTCCGCAAACTGTTAGCGCTCCAGAAACACAAGCCAGAGAAATTCAAGCTGCAGATATGGACGGCGACGGCGATTTGGATATAACTGCAAACTCCAGCTCAAGCAATTCAATTGCATGGTTTGAGAATATGGATGGTCAAGGCACTTTTTCTGAAGAACACATTATCGCAAACAATTCAGCTAGCTATAATAATATTTATGTGGAAGATCTTGATAGCGATGGCGATATGGATATTTTGGCTTCCGACTATACAAATGATAATGTTTCGTGGTTCAAGAATATTAATGGCCAAGGAGATTTTGGCCCAATACAAGTTATCTCAACAAATGTGCAACGTCCACGAGGGGTTTCGGCGGCAGATATTGATGGCGATGGAGATAAAGACGTTCTTGCCACTTCCCTATTATTCGACCAAAAATTAGTTTGGTATGAAAATTTAAACGGACAGGGCAATTTTGGTCCACAGCGTTTTGTAAGTGCTGATGTACAAGGTCAATTTTTGGTCACTTCTGCAGATGTGGATAATGATGGCTATTTAGACGTAATATCAGGATCCGATGCCCAAGGAATAATTTATTGGTACAAAAATCTGGATGGCCTTGGTAATTTCGGACCAAAACAACAAATAACAAACCAAACAGAATATCTTAGGGAATTCAACTTGGCAGATTTGGATAACGATGGCAATTTAGATTTAATTTCCGCCTCTGCTACAGATGACAAAATAGCATATTACATAAATACTGATGGACAAGGAAATTTTGGTGCTCAAAATGTTGTGGTGGAAATTAACGGTACCAACAGACCATATACAGTTATGTCTATTGATATGGATGGTGATGGCGATAAGGATGTAATTTGTGCATCCAGTGGTGATGATAAAATATCTTGGCTAGAAAATATGGATGGTATAGGAAACTTTTCTTCACCAAAAACCATTTCTTTACAATTGAATTATCCAATCTCTATTGACGCGGCAGACATTGATGGCGATGGAGACATGGATGTAGTTTCTCAATCATATTATAATAACACAGTAGGGTGGTTTGAAAATATGGATGGGCAAGGGGGCTCTTTTATAGCTCATATTTTTAGTCCGCTTATTTCATCTCCTTACGTAACCTATCCTATGGATGTAGATAATGATGGAGATATTGATATTGTTTCTGGTGGAAATTTTGGGTTGTTATGGTATGAAAATACGAATGGCCAAGGAAATTTTGGCCCAACCCAAGTTATTAATAACACAGGCACGTGTATAGAATCTGTTAGAGCAGCAGATATTAACAATGATGGACTTTTAGATTTAGTTGCAGTAGACTATTGTAATGATGTCCTATTTTGGCATGAAAATAACGGGGGAGGCAATTTTGGAGCACTACAAACAATTTCAACAGAAATAAGTAGTTCATTTTCCGTGGATATAAAAGATATGGATAATGACGGCGATCAGGACGTCCTTGCTTCTTCATTCGGCGACCATTCCGCAATTTGGTTTGAAAATTTAGATAACCAGGGTACTTTTGGCCCATTGAGAGCTATAAATAATAATACAGAGGGCGCCTATGAAGTCTATGCTAAAGATTTAGATGCAGATGGAGATTTGGATGTACTTACAGCTTCTTTTTCCAGCAATACGGTCTTTTGGCATGAAAATCTTGGGAATGGGAATTTTGATTCAGAACAAATAGTCTCCTCCCAAGTTGACAATACAACTTTTGTATTTGCAGATGATTTTAATGGCGATGGAAAAATGGACGTATTAGCATCGTCATATTCCTTAGACGAAATAATCTGGTTCGAAAATCGTGGCCCTTTAAGCATTGAAGAAAGCAAGGCCAATCTTTTCAGTCTTTATCCAAACCCGACAAATGGATTGCTTATTATAAAAAGTTCTTCAAAAGTTTCTGAAATAGCTTGTTACAACAACTTGGGCCAACTACTCTTCACTTCAGAAGAAAAAAATCAAATAGATATTTCAGCTTTAAGCAACGGCGTCTATTTCATAAAAATAAAAGATGAAAACGGACAAAATGAAACTATAAATGTTATAAAAAAATAATTTAAAGTACCTTTCAAGGTAAATTTCATAAAACCCTTGAAAACCATCACCCGCACCGTTTGGATCCTCTCCCTTGTCAGTCTGTTTACAGACATGGCTAGCGAAATGCTTTACCCAATCATGCCCATCTATTTAAAAAGTATTGGATTTTCCATTCTTTTGATAGGCGTTTTGGAAGGTTTGGTAGAAGCCGTAGCGGGTTTGAGTAAAGGTTATTTTGGGCAATTGAGCGATAGCAAAGCAAAACGCGCCCCCTTCGTGCAACTTGGTTACTCCCTCAGCGCTATTTCAAAACCGATGATGGCGTTTTTTGTATATCCACTCTGGATTTTCTTTGCTAGAACCACCGATCGACTGGGCAAAGGAATCCGCACTGGTGCGCGCGACGCCATGCTTTCCGGAGAAACCAACAAAGCTAACAAAGGAAAGGTTTTCGGCTTTCATCGCTCCATGGATACCTTTGGTGCTGTGCTAGGCCCTGCTCTAGCCTTACTGTATTTATATTTTTATCCAGAAGATTACATAAACCTTTTCTATATCGCCTTCATTCCTGGGGTTTTGGCGGTAATCGCCTCCTTTCTCTTGAAAGACAAAAAAATTAAAACCAATCCAATAAAGAAAAAGATATCCTTCTTCTCCTTTATCAACTATTGGAAGAAAAGCCCCGCGGAATACCGAAAAGTAGTTCTTGGATTATTGTTCTTTGCCCTTTTCAACAGTAGCGATGTTTTTCTTCTTTTAAAAGCTAAAGACGCCGGACTAGAGGATACTTGGGTTATCGGCATTTATATTTTTTACAATTTAATCTACGCCCTCACTGCTTTCCCATTGGGAAGTTTTGCGGATAAAATTGGCTTGAAAAAAATGTTCGTTTTTGGATTGGTTATTTTTTGTTTGGTGTATTTCGGAATGGGATTGACAACAAATCTCTACGCTATCATTGCGCTCTTTTTTGGCTACGGAATCTACGCCGCAGCTACCGAAGGGATTTCCAAAGCCTGGATTACCAATATTTCCAAAGACGAAAATACCGCTACTGCTGTGGGTACTTACAGTGCCTTCCAGAGTATTGTCGCAATGTTTGCAAGCGTTATAGCTGGACTGCTTTGGTTTTATTTCGGCGCAAGCGTTACTTTTTTAATAACTGCCTCAGCAACTATCTTGGTCATTATTTACTTTTTAAGTAGTAAAATTCCTGCAGTTAAAAACGCTTAGCTTTTAACAAAATTTCCAACTTATAACTTTCAACTTTAAAGGAAATAGTATCTTTGCCCTCTGTTTAGATTTTTACACTTATGACAATTTCATACAACTGGCTAAAACAATTCATCAACCTTCCTTGGGACGCCGAAAAAACTGGCGAATTATTAACAGACCTCGGCCTTGAAGTAGAAGGAATAGAAGATTTTTCTTCCGTAAAAGGCGGCTTGGAAGGCGTTGTGGTAGGCCACGTTTTAGAATGTGTGCAACACACCAACGCAGACCGACTTAAAGTCACTAAAGTTGATGTAGGCACAGGCGAACCACTACAAATAGTCTGTGGCGCACCCAATGTTGCCGTAGGTCAAAAAGTTCCCGTAGCTACCGTTGGCACTACACTTTATGACTCTGAAGGAAAATCTTGGCAAATAAACAAAGGAAAAATTCGCGGCGAAGTAAGCGAAGGAATGATCTGTGCTGAAGACGAACTAGGTATTGGAAATTCGCACGAGGGAATTATGGTTCTCGAAGCAAAGCTAAAACCAGGCACTCCTTTGGCCAAAGTTTTAGAAATTGAAAACGATAAAGTTTTCGAAATAGGGTTAACTCCAAACCGTTCTGACGCCATGAGCCATTGGGGCGTTGCCCGTGATTTAAAAGCCGGCTTACTTCACAAAGGTATTTCCGCAAAACTGAACACTCCATCAACCAGCAGTTTCAGAATAGATAATAGAACCTTAAAAATTGCGGTAAAGGTAAAAAACAACGAACTCGCACCTCGCTATTGTGGAATTACCATCAGCAATCTAAAAGTTGGCGAATCGCCTGCTTGGCTTCAGAATAGATTGAAATCTATTGGACTTTCACCAATAAATAATATTGTGGATGTCACTAATTATGTGCTTCACGAACTCGGACAACCACTTCACGCTTTTGATGCAGCAAAAATTACAGGCAATACAGTAAATGTGAAAACATTGCCGGCAGGAACAAAATTCACCACACTTGATGGTGTTGAGCGTGAACTTCACGAGGAAGATTTAATGATCTGCGATGCTGAAAAGCCCATGTGTATTGCCGGTGTGTTTGGTGGAATGCATAGTGGTGTAACCGAAGAAACAACCAGTATTTTCTTGGAAAGTGCATATTTCAACCCTGTAAGTATTCGGAAAACTGCAAAACGACACAGCTTGAGCACAGATGCCTCCTTTCGCTTTGAAAGAGGTATAGACCCAAACATTGCAGATTATGCACTTCGTTATGCATCAATCTTGATTCTTCAAGTAGCTGGAGGACAAATAACAAGTGATTTGGAAGATATTTATCCAAAGAAAATTGAAGACCACCAAGTTTTCCTGAATTTTGAAAAGGCAAATAAATTGATCGGTGAAGAAATTCCAAAGGAAACCATCAAAGATATTCTCACTTCACTAGAAATGAAAATTAACAACGTAACCGAAACAGGTATCGGGATGACTATTCCTGCCTATCGAAACGACGTTACCCGAGATGTAGACGTAATAGAGGAAATTCTCCGCGTGTATGGTTATAACAATGTAAAATTTACCCAAAAACTAAATGCATCTATTTCTACAGTTTTATTGGGCGAGGATTATGACGTTCAAAACAAAACTGCCTTGCAGTTAACTGGTCTTGGTTTTCATGAAATGCTAAACAACTCGCTCACGACTCCAAAATACGTCGGACTGTGTGAAAACATCAAGGAAAATTACAACGTTGCTATGCTTAATCCGCTGAGCCAAGATCTTTCGGTAATGCGCCAATCAATGTTATTTTCAGGTTTGGAAGTGATTGAATACAACAGCAACCGTAAAAGCAGCGATTTAAAATTGTTTGAATTCGGAAAAACATATCACAACTTTCCCGGTGGACAAACGGAAACCAAACATCTTTCAGTTTTCATTACCGGATTGAAGGCTGAAGGAAATTGGGCGTTGCCAGATACAAAAAGTAATTTTTTCTTTGGAAAAGGAATCGTTACAGTGCTAATGGAACGATTGGGGCTAGAGGGTTTCACCGAAGAAGCTACAGAAAATGATATTTTTTCAGAAGGAATCGCCTTCAAGAGAAACAAAGAAGTCATTGTGGAGTTCGGAATTGTAAACAAAAAAATCACTAAAGAGCTTGATGTTGACGCTGAAGTTTTTTACGCAGATTTCAATTGGGATTTGGCTTTGAAACAAATTCCGCTTACTAATTTCAAACTGAAACCAATTGCTAAATTTCAAGCAGCACAACGTGATTTTGCTTTGTTACTAGACAATTCAGTTCATTTTGGAGACCTTCGCAATGCTGCATTTAATACGGAGAAAAAATTTTTAAAAGCTGTTACTCTCTTTGATGTTTATAAAGGTGAAAATCTTCCCGAAGGAAAAAAGAGTTATGCGCTGAGCTTCACAATTCAAGATGAAGAAAAAACCCTGACCGACAAGCAGATTGACAAAATAATGAAAAAGCTGCAACAAAAATTTGAAATGGAATTTGGAGCAGTGCTTCGATAGAAACACGATAGCAAAAAAAACAGCGACCTTTTGGGTCGCTGTTTTCATTTAAAATAATTTTTAAAATTAGGGCAATCTTATTTAGGCAAAACAACGCTATCGATAACGTGTATTACACCGTTAGATTGATTAACATCTGCAATTGTTACAGTTGCCATACCTCCTTTTTCATCCATTAGCATCACCTTTTTTCCTTTCATCATTGCGGTTAGTGTACCACCACTTACGGTCTTGTAAGTTGCTTTTCCATTTCCTTTTTTAATGTCCTTCATAATATCTGCTGCACTGTGCTTTCCTGCAACAACATGGTAGGTTAGAACGGTCTGTAAAGTTTTTTTGTTTTCAGGCTTAAGCAAGGTTTCAACGGTCCCTTTTGGAAGTTTTTCAAAAGCTTCATTGGTTGGTGCAAAAACCGTAAAAGGACCTGCGCTTTGAAGTGTTTCCACTAAGTCTGCTGCTTTTACTGCCGCAACAAGGGTTGTGTGGTCTTTTGAATTTACTGCATTTTCCACGATGTTTTTACTTGGATACATTGCTGCTCCTCCAACCATAACTGTTTTTTCATTTTTCATCATGCTGTCCTGTGCAACTATTGATGATGTTCCAGCCACAAGGGCGATTGAAAATAATGCTGCTGTAATAAATTTTGATTTCATAATAATGTGTTTTTAGTTTTATGTTTATGTGCATATAAACGAAAGTCCGGAAACTGCGGTTTTGCAATTTCCGGACTTTATGGTTTATTTAACTTTTATAAAACTATTCTTCCACGGCAGGAAAAACATATCCACTCACAATGTGGAAGAATCCATTTTTATGATAGAAATCGGGAGCTATAATTGTGGCAGTCCTATTTTCAGAATCAACTAACTCCAATTGTCCGTTAGTTTCCCTAACTTCCAAGTTCTGGCCATCCAATGTTTTCAGGTAAGCTGTTCCTCCGTTTTTTTCAATGGCGGTTTTTATTGTATAACTATCTACTCTTCCTGGAACTGCTAGGTATTTTACCATAGCATTCATCAATAACGTATTTCCTAAAATTGAATCCTTGCTCTTTTTTGATAATTGTAAAAAAGCGGAATCTGTTATTGCGAAAATTGTTACCATTTCCTCATTCTCAAGTTTTTGCCTAAGCAGATCGTTCTTTAGTAACTTTGACAGGATCTTAAACTGCTGAGCTTCAGATATATTTTCAGTAAATGTTTTGGTAGAAGTGAAATTATTTCCTTCCCATTCTTTACTAACTTCAGTTTTATCTGCAGAAAGATATTTTTGGGCAGAAACCGAAGTTCCCAAACAAACTATAAAAAGAAGCAGAAATGTATTTTTTAAGTGCATAAAAATATTTTTTAAGATTGTAAATATAGCAAATACAAAGCCAATTATCACCTAAACGAAAAAGCCGCTGTTTTATTAAAAAAAATATCAAACTATGTTAAATAGTTGTTTGGAATAAATGTACTGTGTAAATTTATTTCAAAAAAGTACGCCTATGTTTTCCCGAACCAACATTGAAAAACAACTGCTTAAATACCGCTGCAAACGTATTGATGAACAATCTATTATGAATGAAGTGCACCGTATTTTTTCAGATAACGAAAAACAGCGCGATGAAATTATCTCTAGCTTAACAGAAAAATCTCGAGAAAGTAATAACCATTTCAATTTTGAATTACTTCAAAGCGAACATATTTTTCATATTGATGACATAAAAAAACTTTGCATAACCTACCGTTTGCGGTTTTTGGATTCACATTTCTTTAAAGGAGGTTTCCCTGAGGAAGCTATTTCCGAAGTAAGAAGTCTTGAGGAGAAACATCAAATTAAATTAAAGAATTTCAAAATTGTTGCACCTGCAAAACTCATGAAGCTTGAAAACGCTGATGATCCGCTGCTTTTCGCACCTATGGGAAACAATTATTTTTATTTAGTTCACAAGTGGGGGAATGACCTGCATCCTTTCCGAAAATTACTTATGTGGCCCTATAAAAACTTTGAAAATTTGGTGTTTACTGTTTTTGTTTTAAGTATTTTGTTGACTTCAATTATCCCAATGAGCTGGTTTACAAAAACTGGCGGAATGCAAGAGGAAATTTTACTTTTCCTTTTTATTTTTAAAATGGTCGCAGGCATCGTTTTGTACTATGGCTTTGCGAAAGGAAAAAATTTCAATGGAGCTATTTGGAACAGTAAATACTACAATGCTTGATTTTAATAGCCAGTATAATTAATAAAGCTATTATATTACAACAAACTAATAACATAAAAAGAAATGTCAGAAAATACAGAAAAAACAGTCCGTATATACACAGGTTCAGATATTATGGCGGAAGCGCTTGTAGGGAGATTGAAAGAAGTTGATATTACTCCAATACTGAGAGATGATGAACAAAGTGGGGTTATGTTTGGCTCCGGGAGTAAGTTTGACGATCAAGTTCGCGTTTTTGTTCGGAAGGATGAGTTGGCGATTGCTCAACCAATTGCCGATGCCTTTATAAAAGAAACCGAAAAATAGATGCATGTCTGAAACAACAAGAATTTACACCGGTCCAACTTTAATAGCAAAAGGATTGGTTGCACGTCTAAACGATATCGGCATAAATCCTATTGAACGAAACGATCACGACAGTAGTCTGCGGGCGGGTTTCACAATGAGCATTGCAAATCAAACAATGGTCTTTATAAGAAATGACGAGATGCAAAAAGCACGACCTATAATTGATGATTTTTTAAAAGAAATAGGCGACCAATAATTTGGTCGCCTATTTCTTTTTAAGCTTCTACTTTATACATCTTATCGCGTAGTTCTCTTATTTTTTTGTCATTCATATACTCATCAAAAGTCATATATCTATCTATTGCTCCATTCGGGGTCAACTCAATAATTCGTGTTGCAATGGTTTGCGCAAATTCGTGATCATGAGTAGTCAGCAAGATAGTTCCCTTAAAGTTTTTAAGTGAATTGTTGAAGGCTGTAATTGACTCCAAATCTAAGTGATTTGTGGGTTCATCGAGCATCAGCACGTTTGCACGAAGCATCATCATTCTGCTGAGCATACAACGTACCTTTTCGCCTCCAGAAAGCACGTTGCTTTTCTTCAATGCTTCTTCGCCACTAAAAAGCATTTTCCCTAAAAAGCCACGAAGGAATACTTCTTCACGCTCTTCTTCTGTTTTTGCATATTGGCGCAACCAATCTACTAATGATAAATTATTTTTGAAAAACTCCTCGTTATCAAGTGGCAAATAACTCTGGTTAGTAGTTATTCCCCATTGAAATGAACCGCTATCCGGTTTTGCATGTCCATTCAATATTTCGTAAAAAGCAGTAGCTGCACGTGAATCTTTGGAATAGATAACAACTTTATCACCTTTCGCCAAATTGACATCCACATTTTTGAACAATGTTTCTCCATCAATGGAAGCTGAAAGGTTTTCAACGTTTAAAATCTGGTCACCAGCTTCGCGTTCCCGCTCAAAAATGATTGCAGGATAACGACGGCTAGATGGCTGTATTTCTTCAACATTTAATTTTTCAAGCATCTTTTTCCGCGAAGTAGCCTGTTTGCTTTTTGCTACGTTGGCACTAAAACGCATAATAAACTCTTGAAGCTCCTTTCGCTTTTCATCAGCTTTTTTGTTTTGCTGCGCACGCTGGCGGGCTGCAAGTTGACTACTCTCATACCAAAAAGTATAATTACCGCTATAGTGGTTTATCTTTCCAAAATCTATATCACTAATATGGGTACAAACAGCGTCCAGAAAGTGACGGTCGTGGGAAACAACTATTACACAGTTGTCATAATTTGCCAAAAAGTTCTCTAGCCAATTAATAGTTTCGTAATCCAAATCGTTGGTAGGCTCATCCATAATAAGCACATCTGGGTTTCCAAAAAGTGCTTGCGCCAATAAAACACGAACCTTTTGTTTTCCATCCAAATCTTTCATTAACGTATAGTGTAGGCTTTCATCAATGCCAAGGTTTGAAAGCATTGCGGCAGCATCACTATCTGCGTTCCAGCCATTCATCTCTTCAAAAGCAACCTGAAGTTCACCTATTTTCTCGGCATTATCATCTGTATAATTTTCGTAAAGCTTATCTATTTGACTTTTTATGGAAAACAATTCTTTATTACCACGAACAACGGTTTCTAGTACGTTAAAATCATCATAGGCGTTGTGATTTTGTTCAAGGACAGACATCCGTTTTCCTTTTTCCAAATGCACATGACCCGAGGTAGGGTCTTGTTTGCCTGAAATAATTTTCAACAATGTAGATTTTCCAGCACCGTTGGCCCCTATTATTCCATATATATTACCTGTAGTGAACTGTGTGCTCACTTCGTCGAACAGCACTCGTTTACCAAATTGAACAGAAAGATTTGAAACTGAAAGCATAAAATTCTAAATTTTGCGCAAAAGTAGGTATTTAAGCGACAAGCCGAAAATATTAACGTTTTAAAAATCCTTTTAACCATCATTTAACAAAATGCAGTGAAAGGCTCGGTTACATTTGTTGATTAACGCTAACAAAAGTGCGATTGTTTAAAAAAATACTTCTTCTCTTTTTGGTTACCCTCCTATTTTCTTGTAAAAACAAGGAAGAAGCGGTTGTGAAAACAACTTACATAGGAGGACAAATAGTAAACCCAACGCTAGATTATATTATTTTTTCAAAAGGAAACCACATATTGGACACAGTAAAACTGGATGCCAATAATTTCTTTCAATACAGAACAGACAAAATAGAGCCTGGCCTCTATTCCTTTAAACATAGCGAAACCCAAGTTTTCTTTATTGAACCTGGTGACAGTCTGTTAATGCACGTAAATACTATTGATTTTGATGAATCCTTGGCCTATTCTGGACGAGGTGGCGAGCAAAACAACCTTTTGATTGATCTCTATTTGAAGAATGAAGCAGAAAACCAAAATTTACCGAAATGGTATGGACTTTCTTCCAAAGACTTTGAAAGTAATATTGATTCCCTAAAAGAATTAAAAACCAAAGAATATAAAGAGTTTATAGCAAATAACGAAGTTGATGAGAACTTTAAAAAAGTTGCACTTGCCAATATAGAGTATGACTATTACTCTAAAAAGGAAATGTATGCTGCTGCAAACAGGAGCAATCCTGAAAAATTAGGTGAACATTACTTTGATTATCGCAAGAATATAAATTTTGATAAGGATGAACTTAAATTTTACTATCCCTATTATCGTTTTATGAACAGGTATTTTGAAAATATAGTTTGTGCCGAATTCAATGAAAAGTCCTCTATTGACCGTAACTCTTTTGAATACAACTATCGAAAAATTCAATTGATAGATAGTATCGTAAACTCAGATTCAATCAAAAACAATCTATTGCGTTATAATGCTATGTATTTTTTGCTTAATGCAAAAGATTCAGAAGAAGAACAGATGTTTTTTGAAGCATTTTCAAAAATGAACACCAATAAAAAAAATCTTACAGAAGTTAGAAAAGTTTTAGATGCTTCAGTAAAACTTACCAAAGGAAATACAATTCCTAACATTCTGGTTGTAAATACAGATAATGTTGTAAAAGACCTCCATAGCCTTATTAAATCACCTACCGTACTATTCTTTTGGTCTTCACAATCCGCTAAGCAATATAAGGAAATACACAATCGGGCCTATGAAATGAAATCTAAATATCCAGAATATCAATTTTTTGGCATAAACACTGACACACATTTTAAGAAATGGCGTGAGACCGTAAAGAGATCTGGATATAATAGATCAACAGAATTTCAGCTTGAAAATCTAACCGACGCAGATAAGAAACTTGTTTTAAACTCTATGAATAAGGTTTTTGTGGTAGATAAAAACGGAGTAATTCTTGAAGGAAAAACCAATATGTTTAATCCCAATTTTGAAGAATTGCTTCTCGGACTTTTGAATAGATAACAGTTTAACTATTCAATTAAAACTAATAAAGATTTACTGATCTTTTAAATCCTCTGAAGAGTACAATTAAATCAATTCCCTTTTTTATAATCTTCCAAAAACTGTTTTAAACCACTATCCGTCAATGGATGTTTTAGCAAACCTTCAATCGATGAAAGCGGACCGGTCATAACATCAGCCCCGATTTTTGCACAATTTATAACGTGCATAGTGTGGCGTACGGAAGCTGCAAGAATTTTTGTTTCAAAACCATAATTGTCATAAATCAAACGGATGTCTGCAATCAAATCCAGTCCATCAGTTGAAATATCATCCAAACGCCCAATGAAAGGCGAAACGTAGGTTGCACCAGCTTTTGCAGCCAATAACGCTTGTCCTGCAGAGAATACTAACGTACAGTTGGTTCGAATACCATGATCGGTAAAATATTTTATCGCTTTTACGCCTTCTTTAATCATAGGTACTTTTACCACGATTTGCGGGTGAAGTTCAGCAAGCTCCTCCCCTTCTTTAATCATACCTTCAAAATCGGTTGCAATAACCTCTGCAGAAACATCACCGTCTACAATGTTGCAGATATCTACGTAATGTTTCAAAATATTATTTCGGCCGGTGATGCCTTCCTTTGCCATCAACGATGGATTGGTGGTAACGCCATCAAGCACGCCAAGACCCTGGGCTTCACGGATTTGATCAAGGTTTGCGGTATCAATAAAGAATTTCATAGATGTAATTTGATATTATTTAAGACAAAAATAGGGAAGAAAAGACTGATTGAATAGCGTTGTTTATAAAGATTGATAAGTTGGGGATTATAGTTATTTATGATCGGATGAAGAATATAATAATACACGGAAGAAACCTATTCTATTTTCACCGATTATGCATTATTGTAGTATATCAAATAAATAATAATTTTACTTAAAACTTCAATTATTAATTAATTGAATTCTATTTATATTTCTATACCTAATCGTTTATTTTTCTTTCTTGGTTAAGTTAATGTTGTAACCAATTGATGTATAAATTGTATTTGTCTTCGCTTCCCTTTCAATAAAGTTTTCCTTAGCTATATTTTTTATACCCTGGCTGTAGCCAATGTTAAATTCAAAATTATAATATGAAATACCGGCTTGAAAAACAAGTCCCCAGTCATTATCAATATATTTATCTTCGATTTGGGTATTATAGATTTCTACTTCATAATCTCCACCTGTTAAGAAGCTTTTATAAACACCGAATGAAGCAAACGGATAGAATTTTCCCGATTTATCCCTATTATAAACTTTTATCATTAATGGAATACTAAAATAATTAAGTCGAATTCGCTTCTCCAGGTATGTTGTATTCCCAGTTCTAACTTCTGGATTACTATACCCCTTTTCTGTATAGTTTAGGCCAATTTCAACATTTATTAGTTTCCAAATTTTGTGCGTGTAACTTACCCCATAATATGGAGTGTTTATCCTTTTATAATTCAATTAGTCAGGTTCATCATACTTATCTGTTTCCTGTAAGATAGAAAATGACCGCCCATAATTAAAAATAATGTTCTGCGAATAACTTATCGAAAAAGCTGAAAAGAATAATAATAGAAATAGTATAAAGTTTAATTTCAATTGATCAAATATTTAAAAATGAGAAACTAATTTTAAGGAATTAATATAAATCAAAAAATTAAAATAATTCTACTTCAACCCATAATGCTTCAAAAGCATCCGTTCATAAACCTTATCAGGTAAAATACGCTTAAGTACAATGGAGAATTTCTGCAATGGAGCTCCCACTCTATAATGAATTTTTGGATTTGTAGTTTCTATGATCTTGTGAACCACCTTTGCCATTTTTAGAGGGTCACCACCATTATCCACGTGTTCGTTCATCATTTTTAAGGTATTTCCATAGTCTTTTCTATAGGGAGAGTTTTCCAATACCGGCGCATGATAGCGTCCAGCGGCAATGTTGGTGGCGAAATCGCCTGGAGCAATGTTGGTCATTTTAATACCAAATTGCAATATTTCCATACGCATGGCTTCAATGGTAATTTCTAAAGCTGCTTTACTGGCAGAATAAATACCTCGGTACGGAAGTCCCATATAACCTGCAATTGAGGTTATGTTCAAAATGTGCCCGAAACCTTGTTTACGCATTTGTGGCAGGACCGCTTTGATTACGTTTATAGGTCCGTGGAAATTGGTTTGGAAAGCCTTTTTTATTTCACTTTCGGGAGTTTCCTCAATGGGGCCGGTAATGCCTATGCCAGCATTGTTTATTACAACATCAATTTTTTCAACCTTGCCTAGTATTTCAGCAATAGCAGCTTCAATAGATGAAGTTTCATTAACATCCATTTTTAAAAGTGGAAAGACGGAATCTGCTATTTTTTCAGGGTTTCGACTGGTTCCAAAGACTTGATAGCCTTTCTTGGTAAGGTATTCGCCAATGGCTTTACCTATTCCTGAGGAACCGCCCGTAATGAGTACTGTTTTTGGCATAAAAGGTTGTTGTATCGCAAAGGTGCAGTTATGCGTTCAGTTTTCCAAATAGTTTTGTTAAAAAATAAAGTGAAGAGAGTGTTGTTAAAACGAAAGTTTAGCGCACAAAAAATGGCAAGCTACCTACATCACACCGCTACGACCATTTACCTTTGCTGCGTTCCCGCCCTGGAGGATTCAACAGGAGCTGGTTGTGTAGGACTTGCCGCTGCAAAGATAAGGTTTTTTGAAGTTTTTGCAAGTATTTTCACATTTCAATTTTAATAAATACCTTGCAGAAAAATAATTTGTGTTATGAAATTTTATAACGTTTTAGCTCCTACCCTTTTACTGCTTTTTTTGGGAGGCTGCGGAAGTAATTCCAATGACAAAAAAGATAATTTTTCATTGGAAATCAAGAACCCTAAGAAAACCTACACCCCAAAAGATGTGCTCACGGTATCTTTAAACAACAAAAAAAATATTGAAACCGATTCTATTGTTTACTTCTTAAACAAAGATAGAATTGAAGTTTCTGGCAATACCATTTCCCTTTCGGGGAAAAAACTCGGAGAAAAAACACTGAAAGCTAAAATATATAGCGATGGCGAAGAATATGAGGCCTCAAAAAATATTACAATTCTTTCTTCCGTAAAGCCAAAACTGTACACCTACAAAATTATTGAAACCTATCCGCACGATATAAATGCCTACACGCAGGGACTGGAGTTTGAAAATGACACTTTATATGAAAGTACGGGGCAGTATAGAGAATCGTCACTTCGCAAAACAGATTATAGAACGGGGAAAGTTCTTAAAAATGTAAAACTGGCAGATCAGTATTTCGGTGAAGGGCTTACTATTCTTAACAACAAAATCTACCAACTTACTTGGCGTGAAAACACAGGGTTTATATATAACCTAAAAACAATGGAGCAAACAGGAACTTTTGTTTATGGAAACAGTAGAGAAGGTTGGGGATTGTGCCACGATACTGAAAACAACATATATAAAAGCGATGGCACCGATAGAATTTGGACCTTAAATTCAAATACGCTTGCAGAAAAGGATTACATTGAAATTTTTACCAATACCAGTAAAATAAACAGCGTAAACGAACTGGAATGGGTGGACGGAAAAATATATGCCAACGTATACCAACAAGGCTCTATAGCTATTATAGACCCTACCAATGGCGCAGTGGAAGGCGTAATAGATCTAACAGATTTAAAAGACAAGGTTACACAACACCCTAAGTTGGATGTGCTTAACGGAATAGCCTATAAAGGTGAGCCAAACATCCTTTATATAACAGGAAAAAATTGGGACAAACTTTTTAAGATTGAAGTAATTCAAAAATAATTAAACTTCAAAAATCAACAATCGTTTATCAAAAATTGTTGATCTCTTTCCCTCATTGAAACAGCCGCTTTACTCAAAAGCGGTTTTTTCATGCTTTGATTTTTGATTCCTTTGAATCAATAAAACCATCAAACCATGAAAAAATCCATTATCATCCGTATTCCAGAGCCTTGCCACGAAGATTGGGCAGAAATGTCCCTCACTGAGAAAGGTAAATTCTGTAATGTATGCACCAAAGAAGTTTTCGACTTCACTTCTAAAACCGATGAACAATTGGTAAAAATCCTTACGGAAAATAAAAACGCTTGCGGACGTTTAAAAAAATCGCAATTAAATAGAGAAGTAAAACTAGAGCGAAAAAGCGGTCATAACTTTGCACCTTTTGCGGCCTCAATGCTTCTTCCGCTTACACTTTTTCCAAACAATCCTAAATCTTCGACCAATTCTATTTCAGAAAAACCAATGGTTTCTTTGGGTATAGGCCGTTTTAGTAATTCCAACGATTTGCGATTGCAAGTTTTCACAAAAGGTATTGTAAGAGATGAAAACGGGAACCCACTGAATAATGTTGAAATCACTTCTAATGAAACCCAAGCGCGCACCTGGACTAATAAAAAAGGTGAATATGAAATCTACACCTTAGATAAAGAAATACTAACCTTTACCAAAAACAATTATGGAACACAGACAATCCGCTTGCGGAAAAATGCCATTGAAAATGTTTTTATGGATTCTGGTGTTCGCACCAAAACAGTAATTGTGGGTAGAATTGCTACCGAACCTGAAAAGAAAATAGAAGAAAAAGTAGTCACTATATATACAAAAGGAACTGTAACAGATGATACTGGCTTACCGCTTCCTGGTGCAAACGTAATAATAAAAGAAACCAGTACTGGAACCCAAACCGATTTTGACGGCAATTATTCCATTGAAACAAAAGCTGGGGATATTTTGGTTTTTAGCTACGTAGGTTTTGCGATAAAAGAAGTTACTGTTTCAAATATCTCAAATTCAATTGACGTAGAGCTTGAAGTGGAAATGATGGGTGAATTAGTTTCAGTTACAGCTGGAGGAATTTATTGGGAAGATCACCAACCCCAAAAAAATCCAGATTGGTACGAAAAAGCAAAGCAAGCTTATAAAAACACAGTAAAATTTATGAAACTGAAAAAGGCCCGAAAAAAAGCAGAGCGAAAAGCAAAACGAAAAGATAAGTAAACAATTACCAATTGCAGAAAGTAGTGCCACACAGACTACCTATTGCTAATTCTGGCAGAAAACTTCTTCACATTACAATAATAAGCTTCATAAAAAGTTATATTTTTACGAAAATTTTAAGTTAATGAAGTATTTATACGGGTTGGCAATTTTGTGTTGTCTTGTTTTATGGAGTTCTTGCCGCAATGATTTTGAAACCGTTGCCAGCACTGGAAGTCTTGAGTTTTCAAAAGATACAGTTTATCTGGATACCGTTTTTTCAAACATTGGTTCCAGCACGTATAATTTAAAAGTTTACAACCGAAGCAATGAGGATATCAATATACCTACTGTACGATTGGGCCAAGGTGAGGCTTCAAACTATCGCTTGAATGTTGACGGAATCCCAGGGAAAGTATTTGAGAATGTACAAGTTTTGGCAAAGGACAGTATTTTCATTTTTATTGAAACAACCTTAGACATAAATGGCTTACCCACAAATGCCCCAGATTTTCTTTATACAGACCAATTGCTTTTTGACAGTGGCGGTAATGAGCAAAAAGTAGAACTGGTAACCCTTGTAAAAGATGCCGTTTTTCTTTTCCCTGAAAAGTATCCAGACGGGACTACCGAAACACTATATTTTGGAGATGATGCAGATGGTAACCCTATACTCAAACCAGGTTTTTTTCTAGAAGACAATGAGTTGACCTTCACTAATGAAAAGCCATATGTAATCTACGGTTATGCAGCTGTTCCAGGAAACAAAACCCTAACAGTTCAAGCGGGTGCACGCGTGCATTTTCATAATGGAAGCGCGCTTTTGGTCGCTGAAAATGGAACTATAAAATCAATGGGGGAGCCTAGCAACGATCCGGAAGCAATGGAAAACGAAGTGATTTTTGAAGGTGATCGGTTGGAACCTGGGTTTTCAGACATCCCTGGACAATGGCTCACTATAGCACTTGCGGGAGGTAGCGTTAGCAATGAATTTAACTATACCACAATTAAAAATAGTACTATAGGTATTTCAACCGAAAACAGCCGTGTTAATTTAAAGAACGTACAAATATATAACAGCACTTTTGATGGCATCCGAAGCACAGCTAGTCTTATTAATGGTGAAAATGTGGTCATCAACAACAGTGGCCAATCGTCATTAAATATACAATTTGGGGGTAGTTATGATTTTAGGCATTGTACTTTTGCCAATTACTGGACCAATAGTTTCCGCTCCTTTCCATCAGTTTCAATTGGCAACTATTTTTTAGATAGTGATGGTAACCCTGTTGCCTCAGATCTTATTAAGGCCAATTTTACAAATTGCATTATATACGGAAATGAACGCCGTGAATTTTCACTTTCACAGAACTCAGGTGCAGCTTTCAATTTTAAATTCGAGAATTGTTTGGTTAGGTTTGAAGATCCTTCTGGCGAATTTGACAATGAACCATTATATGACTTTACTAACAATACTTTATATACCGCTACCAAATTCAATTTAGATCCCTTTTTCCAAAATACTGAAATGAATAACTTCAATATTGAAACAGGAAATTCGGGAGCTGATGGAATTGGAAGAGGTGGTGTGGGTCCCTCACTAGATTTAGATGGAAAACCTCGCGACCCAAGCAATCCAGATGCTGGAGCATACGAAAGTATAGAGTTCCCGCAAGGATAAAAAAACTTTAAATTTTAAAAAACCCGTCCTATGTGACGGGTTTTTTGTTGGAAATTAAATTGTATTTGAAATTATTATGCCATCAAGAAGTTTAGTTTCAGTTTAGTTTTTAAAATCTACACGTTGAAGGTAAATAGCTATAGGCCATTTCCATTTTATAATAAACGACTAAATATCCATTAATAATCAATCCTTCCCTCCTTCGCTTCCCACTTTTTAAAAACTTTTCGGCCTTCTTCCCTATCAAGATTAATAAACTTTATGTTCCTGTTTTCAATATTTTTATCAATCTCCTCATATATAAAGTGATCATCGAAGCCAATTTCTGCAGCGTCTTCTTTTGTACACGCATAGTAAACTGCAGTTGGTCTGGCCCAATAAATGGCACCCAAACACATTGGGCAGGGCTCGCAGGAAGTATAAACAATGCAGCCATCAAGCTGGAAAGTGTTTAGCTTTTCACAGGCTTTTCGGATTGCCACGACCTCAGCATGCGCCGTTGGATCATTGCTTGAGGTTACTTGGTTAAAGCCTTCAGCAATTATTTCGCCATTTTTTACAACCACTGCACCAAAAGGTCCGCCCGCATTGGAGTCCATTCCTTTTTCGGAAAGTTCAATGGCGTGTTTTATAAATTGTTTATCTTTTTCAGTAATCATTTTTTTTTAGTTTTAATTTGAAAACAATAGCAACTCTTCCCCATCTTCATATTTATAAGTGCCAATTTCAGAAAGCCCCAATTTTTTCAAAAGCTTTACTGATGAAATATTTTCTGGCAACGTGATGCCGACAATAGTTTGGAGTTTCAACTTTTCCGCAGCATATTTCATAACCGCCTTAGTTGATTCAAAAGCATATCCTTTGTTGCCAAACTCCGACAAAAAAGCGAAACCCACATCGGGGTGCTCCAGATTGTTTCGTTTGTATAATCCGGAAGAACCAATGGGCGTTCCGTCTTTTAATGAAACCAAATAAGGCCCAAATCCGTGTTTTTCATAACTACTCAAATAGTTTTTTTGCATATAAGCTTCAGCATCTTCAATATTTTTGATGCCTCTGTCCCCTATGTTTTTGAGCCAGCCCTCGCTATTCATTAACTTATATATAAAAGGTGCGTCGCTTAATACATATTGGCGCAGTAGAAGTCGGTCGGTTTCTAAATTCATATATTTCTGAAACTATTTAATAAACCCAAAGGTAAATAATTGAAGTTTTGCTTACCGTGTATAATAAAAAAAACCTTCAACTTTTAGCTGAAGGTTTAATCAGAATACAAACAAACCTATGCTAATTGAATTGTTTTGAAAAACTGTCAATAAAACCATTTACCGCTGGAATTTCGTACCGCTTTCCTTTTATTTCATTTTTCAAAATATCTTTATAGGAGTTTGTTAAACTGTAATAAACTAAACCAGCCGAACCTAACGAAATTGTTTCAAGCCAGGATAAACCTTGATAAGACTGTTGAATATTCATGCGCAAGTTTTCTTTTGAAAAAGAAACTTCGGGAGTAACTTCACCATAAATTTTTTGTACAAAAAATACCGTGTCATCAATATTTTCTGCTCTAAATGTAACATTATATATAGTTGCTTCCCCAGTTGTACTCATATTAAAATTCTGTGGAGACGGGTTATTAATTGTTAAGTTTATTGTGGGAGTATTTATTTGCTCTGGAATAGTGTTCGTGAACATTTTTTTAGAATATCCTAGATTATTAGTATTATAATAGACATTAAATAAATAATTATCAAAAATATTAGGCGGGACTGAAGTTGAAAGCGAAGTATTGCCTTCAGAAGAATTTTCATAAGCGATGGAATGATGAATATTATTTACATCATTATTTCTAAGTCCTTCTACTGAAAAGTAGAAAAAATTGTTTGATGGAATTTGCGTATTTACGATGTTAGTAATTTCCGGTAGCGTGCCATAATCAATATTAAAAACAGAACCTTCAGGTATATCTTCTCCCCAATAATACCTATCAAACTGATCATTAGGACTTTTAAAAGAAGCATAAAAATCACTTGTAGGTGAAACTACTAAATTTGAACTGAAATTAAAATACCCGCCATTTTCCGGGCCGCCAGCTCCTTCCCAATTAAGACGAGATGTAACCTCAAAAGGATAGCCCGTATTGTACAATTTTAGAGTAATCTCATCATTTGAACTTTCATAAAAAGTACTTGGGCCTTCTATATAGTATGTTCCTGCTTCTATGTTTGTAAAAGTTACTAGTGAATATACTTCTCTACCCAAATCAGTAATATCATAGCGCATATAGCTTAAATCGAAGTGTACGGAGGCATCTTTCGAAAAACTTAAGGTTGTAAGTTGTCCTTTTTTCAAATCACCACTATCTAGTATTGTTCCGTTTTCATCACTTAGAAAAGCACGAACGCTTTCATTATCATTTCCACATTGATAAAAACGATCAACGTTTAAGTGTACGGTAAAATTTTGAGTTTGATCTTCATCTTCATCTTTTGAACAGCTAAAGAATATTAGTGAAAGCACTAAAAGGAAGCATATTTTTTTCATACTAATGAGTTTTAAAAGAAGTTAACTTTTACTATATACTAGATAGTCCGAAAAAATTTAAATAGTTGCGTTGAAAACCAAAAAACCTTCAGCTGAGAGCTGAAGGTTTTAAAATAGTTGGATGATTTTTTTTTCTTAACTTTTAAATAACGGCAAGCCAGCCATCATTACATTCACTTTTTCAGCAATGCTTTCCAATTTGGCTTCGTTTTCATGGTTCATAATTACTTCGTCAATTAAATCAACGATTTTTCCCATATCCGTTTCAACTAAACCCCGGGTTGTTATCGCAGCGGTTCCCACACGAATTCCGCTTGTAACGAAAGGAGATTTGTCATCAAAAGGTACCATGTTTTTATTCACCGTAATATCTGCTTTTCCTAATGCTTCTTCGGCATCTTTTCCTGAAATATTTTTATTGCGAAGGTCGATAAGCATCATATGGTTATCAGTTCCACCAGAAATAATATCGTATCCCTTATCAACAAATTTCTGCGCCATAAGTTCGGCGTTCTTTTTTACCTGAACCATGTAATGAAGAAAATCATCCGTCAAGGCCTCACCAAAAGCAATAGCTTTTGCAGCAATAATATGTTCCAATGGCCCACCTTGATTTCCTGGGAAAATAGCGCTATCCAAAAGACTACTCATCTTTTTAAGGTTTCCATTTTTCAGTTTTTGTCCAAAAGGATTGTCGAAATCCTTGCCCATCAAAATCATTCCACCACGCGGGCCGCGTAAAGTTTTATGTGTGGTTGTAGTAACCACGTGGCAATGTGGAAGCGGATCGCCAATAATGCCTTTGGCAATCAAACCAGCTGGGTGCGCAATATCTGCAAAAAGTATTGCACCAACTTTATCGGCAATTTCACGGAAACGTTTGTAGTCAATCTCCCTCGAATAAGCCGAAGCTCCAGCAATAATCATTTTTGGCTTTTCTTTTATTGCAATTTCTTCAACCTTATCATAATCAATTCTTCCTGTTTCTTTATCAACTCCATAAAAAACGGGTTCGTAAAGTCGGCCTGAAAAGTTTACTGGGGAACCATGGGTTAAGTGCCCGCCATGGGAAAGATCGAATCCTAAAAATTTATCGCCCGGTTTTAAACAAGCTGCAAAAACAGCTGTATTTGCCTGCGAACCACTGTGTGGTTGAACGTTTGCGTATTCTGCTCCGAACAAAGTTTTTGCGCGGTCAATAGCTATTTGTTCTACTTCATCCACCACTTCGCAGCCACCGTAATAGCGCTTGCCAGGATAGCCTTCAGCATACTTATTTGTTAAAACGGAACCTGCTGCTTCCATTACCTGGTCGCTTACAAAATTCTCTGAAGCAATCAGCTCCAGACCGTTTGTTTGGCGTTGTTTTTCTTCTTCTATTAGTTCAAAAATTTGTTCGTCGCGTTGCATAATATCAGTAAAAGTTAATTAAATCCAAAAATAGTAATTACATTCGGTAACTATCATGAAATATATATATTTGATGAAGAATTTTACTAACAAAACATTCGTTGAAAAAAAAATTGCCAAGTAATTAATATATTGATTTTAAACAATTTGTATTTTTTTTACTTAGTTTTATTTTCAACAGCAAAATAAATATTGACATGCCTATAACTGCCAACGACCCCAAACGTAAAACCTGGCTCGATACAGCGCCAGACACAGACTTTCCAATTCAAAATATTCCTTTCGGTGTATTTTTAACACGCGATGATATTATTACCATAGGAACCCGAATTGGCGATTATGCCATTGATCTTGGTGCCTTGCACCAATTGGGTTATTTTAAAGGAATTGAACTTACAGATGATATTTTTCTTCAAGATACTTTAAATGATTTTATTAGTGATGGAAGAAAAACCTGGCGACTCGTAAGAAACCGAATCGCCGATATTTTCGATAAGGAAAACCCAAAACTTCGCGATAACGAAGACCACAGAAAGCATATCCTTTTCACGTTAGATGAAGTTGAAATGCAGCTACCGGTTCAGGTTGGAGATTATACCGATTTCTATTCCAGCAAAGAGCATGCAACCAACGTTGGTACCATGTTCCGTGGAAAGGACAATGCACTGATGCCAAACTGGCTTCATATACCCGTAGGGTACCACGGAAGAAGTTCTTCCATTATTCCAAGTGGTATTAACGCCAGAAGACCTTGGGGACAAACGATGCCCGATGGTGCAACCGAACCCGTTTTTGGTCCTTCAAGATTGGTTGATTTTGAACTTGAAATGGCCTTTATTACTACAGATGCAAATGTATTGGGTGAACCCATTCCAGTGAATGAAGCTGAGGAGTATATTTTCGGATTGGTGCTTTTCAATGACTGGAGCGCACGAGATATCCAAAAGTGGGAATACGTTCCGCTCGGACCCTTTTTAGCAAAGAACTTTGCTTCGTCCATATCCCCTTGGATTGTGACTTTGGATGCGCTTCAACCTTTTAAAGTTGAAGGTCCAAAACCTGAAATGGAACAATTACCCTATCTTCAGTATAAAGGAAAGAAAAGTTACGATATAAACCTTGAAGTATATATTGCTCCAGAAAAAGGAAAAGAAAGCAAGGTTTCTAGTTCAAATTTCAAATATATGTATTGGAATATGAGTCAGCAGTTGGCGCATCACACTATTAATGGCTGTAACGTAAACAGTGGCGATATGATGGGAAGCGGAACAATTTCAGGCCCAACACCAGATTCATATGGTTCTATGCTAGAATTAACCTGGCGTGGTGAAAAACCCATCAAACTTTCTGATGGCTCAGAACGTAAATTTATTAATGACAACGATACTGTTATTTTGAAAGGTTTCTGTGAAAACGAAAATGTGCGGATCGGTTTCGGAGAATGTAGAACAAAACTATTACCTGCCATCAAACAATAATAATTGGCATCACTATTGTACTTTAGCCTTCATAACCAAATCAAATTCGGCATGAAGGCTTTTTACATACTACTATTTACAGCACTTTTCAGCATTTCATGCAATAGCGTTAAGCGTTCCCAAAAATTTATTTCACAGGGAAATTATGATGAAGCAATTGAGCTTGCTACAAAAAAACTTCAAAAAGATAAAGGTGCAAAAGAATATGATGCCCACATTCGAATTCTTGAAGAAGCATTTTTGAAAGCGAAAGACGAAGACATGCTCCAAATTGCTTTTCTGAAAAAAGAAAACAGTCCTTCAGGAGCCAAAGAAATATACTATACCTATCTGGATCTTCAATCACGTCAAAATTTAATACGCCCACTACTTCCGCTTTATAGTAACGAAATGGGCAGAAATGCAAACTTCATTTTTTCAGATTATTCAAATGATTTATTGGCCGCGAAAGATGCTTATGTAAAATCCCTCTATCAAGAAGCTTTGGTTTACATGCAGCGCAATACAAAGCAGGATTACAGGAGCGCTTTCAACGTTTTGTGCGAATTGGATGAAGTACAACTTAATTATAAAGATGTTTTTCAGTTAAAGGAAGATGCGCATTTTCAAGGGTCCGATTTTGTTTTTGTAACATTAAACAATCACACAGGACAATTTATACCTTTCAGGCTGGAGCAGGACTTATTAGATTTCAACACCTATGGCCTAGACGATTTCTGGACCGAATATGACAGTAGACGTGAGAAAGGAATTAATTATGATTTAGGTATTGATTTAAACTTTCAAACCATTCAAATAACCCCAGAACGTATATCTGACAGCCAGTACAACAGAAATCAGCGTATTAAGGACGGCTATGATTTTAGACGGGATCGTGGTGGAAATATAGTTAGAGACAGTCTTGGCAATCCAATTAAAATTGATAGATATATAGATATTTCCGCTACTGTTTATACCACCACTCAAGAAAAGGCCGTGTTTGTTGGCGGAACAGTGGTCTATAAGGACTTGAACAAAAGACAGCAAATAAATAGTTTTCCCCTTTCTTCAGAATTTGTTTTTAGGAATACTTACGCTACCTTTCGAGGAGATAGACGCGCTCTAACAGCTGAAGACAAAAAGCTTTTGAGCAATCATTTTATTCCCTTCCCAAACAATGAACAAATGGTGTTTGATGCCGGACAGGATATTAAAGAAAGATTTAAGGAGATTTTACGAAATAACTCCCTCTAGATTTTAAACAAATCGATCCAAATGTGCAGCCTCAATTGAATGGTGCGAATCGTGATGCACCACTACCCCATTTTTAATGACAATCATTTGTGGACTCTCATGATTTACTTTAAAACGGCTAGCAATTTCATTGGAAATATCGCGATTTTGTATAAGATCTAAATAGTAAAGTTTTAATTGGTCATCTGTAAGGTTATAGTTCTTTTCAAGTAACTTCAACACCCCTCTACTAATTCCACAACGGGTGGAGTGTTTAAAAATAGCAACTGGCTTGGCCTTGGACTCCTCAATTATTTCATCTAATTGTTCTATACGAGCCAATAAATGCCATGGCACTTCGACTATTTCTTCTTTAACAATGTCTCTTGGTGTTTTGAATATATCTAAAAATCCCATTTCGTATCTTATTTATTACACAAAACTACATTTTAAATGCCCATATTTTCTAAAAGAAATTATAAAAGAAAAAATGTTTAAAACAGTCATAATGTCTGTCAAAATAGGTGGATTTACAGACATTTTGTCGTAAATTTATAATGGCTTTGTATTTGAGATTATGCATTCAAAGCGTAGTTTCTAACTGCGATTAAACTGATATTAAAATAAAAAAATATATATGAACTTTAACAATTTTACAATTAAAAGCCAGGAGGCCATCCAGCAAGCGCAGCAAATTGCGCAAGGATTTGGTCATCAACAAATTGAAAACGAACACATCCTCAAAGCAATTTTTGAGGTTGATGAAAACGTAACTCCTTTCATCTTAAAGAAACTTAACGTAAACCTTGTTACGTTAAAACAAATTCTAGATAAGCAACTGGAAAGCTTCCCAAAGGTTTCTGGCGGTGATATTATGCTTTCACGAGAAGCGAACAAAACTGTCATTGAGGCTAGCAACATCGCTAAAAAGATGGGCGACGAATACGTTTCTATCGAACACCTTCTTTTAGCTATTCTGAGCTCAAAAAGTAGCATTGCGCAAAGCCTAAAAGATCAAGGAGTAACCGAAAAAGGAATGAAAGCCGCCATACAAGAATTGCGCGGTGGTGAAAACGTTACTTCGCAAAGTGCCGAAGAAACTTATAATTCTTTAAACAAATACGCCAAAAACCTCAACCAGCTTGCCCGTGACGGTAAACTGGATCCTGTAATTGGCCGCGATGAAGAAATTAGAAGGATTCTTCAAATACTTACACGAAGAACCAAAAACAATCCGATGCTTGTGGGTGAACCTGGAACTGGTAAAACAGCCATTGCGGAAGGTTTGGCGCACAGAATTGTAGACGGCGATGTTCCTGAAAATTTAAGAACTAAAGAAATCTATTCTTTGGATATGGGCGCATTGATTGCCGGTGCAAAATATAAAGGTGAGTTTGAAGAGCGCCTTAAAGCCGTTATCAAAGAAGTAACTTCTAGTGAAGGAGATATTGTGCTTTTTATTGATGAGATCCACACTTTAGTTGGAGCTGGTGGTGGTCAAGGCGCTATGGATGCCGCAAACATTCTAAAACCTGCACTAGCCAGAGGCGAATTGCGGGCAATTGGCGCAACCACTTTGGATGAATACCAAAAGTATTTCGAAAAAGACAAAGCATTGGAACGCCGTTTCCAAAAGGTAATCGTGGACGAACCTGATACCGAGAGTGCTATTTCAATTCTTCGCGGTATTAAAGAGAAATATGAAACCCATCACAAGGTGCGAATCAAAGACGAGGCTATTATTGCCGCTGTAGAACTTTCAGAAAGATATATTACAAACCGTTTTCTTCCCGATAAGGCAATTGACTTAATGGACGAAGCTGCTTCAAAACTTCGTATGGAGATTAATTCCAAACCTGAGGAACTTGACGTTTTGGACAGAAAAATTATGCAGCTTGAAATTGAAATAGAAGCCATAAAGCGCGAGAAAGATGAAGCTAAGTTGAAAGCACTTCACTCCGATCTTGCGAATATGAAAGAGGAACGCAACGAGCTAAACGCAAGATGGCAAGGGGAAAAAGAAGTGGTTGACAACGTTCAAAACCTAAAAACTCAAATCGAGGACTATAAGTTAGAAGCCGAACGTGCCGAGCGCGATGGCGATTTCGGTAAAGTTGCAGAACTTCGTTATGGAAAGATCAAAGATGCACAAGCTGCCCTAAGTGAATTAGAAACCCAACTCGCAGAAAACGATGAAGGCACTTCTTTAATAAAAGAAGAGGTAACCCGTGAAGATATTGCGGAAGTTGTAGCAAAATGGACTGGGATTCCAGTAACAAAAATGCTTCAAAGCGACCGTGAAAAACTGTTGACACTTGAAGACCACTTACACAAACGCGTGGTTGGACAGAATGAAGCCATTATAGCAGTGAGCGATGCCATTCGTAGAAGTCGTGCAGGTTTGCAGGACGAAAAGAAGCCTATTGGTAGTTTCCTTTTCTTGGGAACAACCGGTGTGGGTAAAACTGAGCTTGCTAAAGCATTGGCAGAATACTTGTTTGACGATGAAAATGCAATGACACGTATTGATATGAGCGAATACCAAGAACGCCACAGTGTGAGTCGTTTGGTGGGCGCGCCTCCAGGATATGTTGGATATGATGAAGGTGGGCAATTAACAGAGGCTGTTCGACGTAAACCCTATAGTGTCGTATTGCTAGACGAGATTGAGAAAGCACACCCAGATACATTCAACATTTTGTTGCAGGTTTTGGACGAAGGTCGATTGACAGATAACAAAGGTCGCCTGGCAGATTTCAAAAACACTATTATTATCATGACCAGCAATATGGGTAGTCAGATAATACAGGAACGCTTTGAAACCGTTAAAGATCCCGAAACTGCAATGGAAGGCGCCAAAGTGGAAGTGCTTGCACTTCTAAAACAAACTGTACGACCAGAGTTTTTGAACCGTATTGACGATATTATTATGTTTACACCACTTTCAAAAAGTGACATTCATAAAATTGTGGGACTTCAATTAAAAGGTGTTTCCAAAATGTTGTTGAAACAAAATATTGTGCTGGATGCCACACCTGAGGCAATTGCATATCTTGCCAAAAAAGGATTTGACCCTCAGTATGGAGCAAGACCGGTAAAAAGGGTAATACAGCGTGAGGTCCTAAACGAGCTCAGTAAAGAAATACTTTCCGGAAAAATAACCACAGAAAGTGTTATTCTACTAGATAATTTTGATGATGCCCTGGTATTTAGAAACCAAGAGAGTTTAATTGAATAATTTTTTAGACTTTTAGACGCTTAAATAGTTAGATTGAAAACCCCCAAGCAAATGCTTGGGGGTTTATTTATATACGCTGGATTTGCTTTGGTATCGAGTATAGCTTCTATGGCTCTGGATTTTTGGGCAACAACAGAAGTTGACAGAAACATAAAAACACTACAAATACAAAAAGAACCAAAACTGCTAAAAAATGCATATGGACTTAATTTCATATCTAAAAAATTATTGTTTTTTGATAGTGTTAAGCACTTCACTTTGCAACTCGACTATAACTTCATTTTTACGATTAAAAACTTCAAAAGGCGGGTTGTAACCCAAAAAATAAAACCGGTTTGTGTAAGCAATTCCCTCAGCGTCTAAAGCGGCTTTTAATTTCTCTTTATAGGTTTCTATCTTTTTATCATTAGCCCAACCACCAAAATTGATGGCGGCAACTGTTTTTGCTGGTTCTTCTCGAAATTCTATCTGTGTTTGGTTTGGCTGAGGCAGCGCTTCTTTTTTCATCTTTTTTGGCACCATAAACATGACGGTCATAGAATCTTCTAAAGACATAGCTACAGGAGAAGTCATTGCAATTTTTTCGTTCCGATCATTTCCTCCAAAAATATAGCCCGCTAAAATTGAGAAGCCTTTGCTTGACGCATCTTTATAATCTTTAGTTGCAAGTTTGACCGATGTAAACAAAGTTGCATCGTAGCTACGTATTTCAAATCCATCATACTTTTTATTGACTACATAGGGATATGTTTCAATATTTCTTTGACTATTCATAGCAAAAAGTTGAGTAATGATAAAGGTCAAAAGAATGACTCCGAGTATGATTAATACAATTTTCATAGTTTGAGTTTGAACCTAAGTAAGGTACTCCTTTCTTTTTTTATACATACCTAACCCCCAGAATTATTTGCCATCCGCAATCATTTTTCGCACCCATTCGTTGGGTATCATATCGATAGTTAGGTTGATGCGTTGTGTTTCTCCCAAATTAGTAACCTCGTGCGGATCTGTGAGTTTTAAATACCAACATTCACCAGGTTGCATAGGAACTGGAGTTTTATTCAAAAGAAACTTAACCTTATCATTAATACATATTGGAATGGTGAGTCGCAAAACAGATTTTTCTATTTCCAGAGCAAGTGTAGGGTCTCTATGCTCCTTTACCACGGATCCTGGTGCTAGCCTAAGCAATCTAACTAAAGTGACCATAGTGTTATTTCGGAAGGCATCAACAACACTCATTAGGTATGGACTTTTTTTCAGAAAAGGGGTGTCAAGCCAGTCTGTCCAAGAACCATCTGCATAGTCATCTGCAGGTGGCGGAAAAGGCAAAGTAGTGTCGACTATATGGGCGGGTGCTCGTAAGGAAATTACATCGTAATATTCAAAATCGCCTAGTTGCAATGCTTCAACTTCAGAAAGCATTTTAGAAGCATCAAACGTCAATGGCAATTTAATACGATCTTTATTTTGGGTTATGGATTCGTCGTGCTGTATCATCTTGTGGTAGTTTTATTCGTGATTTTATTGATTAATATTTTATGCTAATAGAAAGGGTTGACAAAATTCTACTTAATACTCCTTAGGCCTTCATATACGACAATACTTACTGCATTGGCTAAATTTAAACTTCTAACATGAGTACTGTAAATAGGGATTTTATAGAGTTTGTCTGAATTTTCAGCGATGAGTTCTTTTGGTAAACCAACAGACTCTTTTCCAAAAATAAGAAACATGTCGTCCTTATAATCAATAGACCAATACTCCTTCGTTGCAGAACTTGAGAGAAAAACCATGTTTTTGTGCTTATTTATTGAGAAAAACTCCTCCGAGTTCTCATAAATATGCAGCGAAATGTGTTTCCAATAATCCAGTCCGGCTCTTTTTAACCTTGAATCATCTAATTCAAATCCAAATGGTTTTACCAAATGTAAAACGGACCCCGATGCTAAACTAAGGCGACCAATATTGCCTGTATTCATTGGTATTTCTGGTTCTATAAGTACAATATTATATGCCATTAATTTTCAGGTTTTTCTATGTTCGATAACGTTTAGTATAACCGCAGTTACGGGATTAAATTTAATATTTTTCGGAGAAGCACCGGCGGTATCAATTAGGCGTAGATTCGAATGTAGTCGAATCCGCCGTAATTGCGGTTATAAATTGTTGCCAGTATTTTTTTATTTATAAGTGACTTAAATTCAATTCCATTTTATTATTTAAAGTATCAACCGTGAAATAAAATGGTTCAGCTCTATTTATTTCATTATTGTTGTGCTCAAAATCAAATCCATTTTCGTAATTTTTCCAAGAGCCTTTTTCTGATTCCAAGTCCGTACTTTTAATAATTTGTTCTATAATATTTTTCTCATCAGATTGTTTGTATTCGATTGTAAGTCCGATATAATAATCAGAATCAAAAGCTCCTTCTGTGTGTTCAATAAGATTTTCCAAAATCTCAAAATCTTTTGGGATAATTAAATCTGTTTTTTCTTTAATTAACGGTTCGATTCTGTCCAAAGCTAATTCTTCATCCGGTCTGTTCATCATTCCAGCAAACATATAAGCCATAAACACAAAGAACAAAATCGGTACTGCCAAAAAAGATAATTGAAAAAATCCAATTAGCATTCTTCCTTTGAAGAATTGCCAAACCGCTGAAATTAGTAATAGGAATCCAAAAAACACGAGAGAATAAAATCCAAAATCGGTATTTGGTAGAATCGCTCCACTAATGAAAAGAAGAATAGATAATCCGAAAAACAATATTGGAATCCACCATTTTGCAACTAAATATTTCTTTAGTATTTCGGTCATTTTAAATTACTGCCAACATGCGCATAAATACAACTATTGTATTTATGTGCATTATTTGTTTGATTGCCAAGCATCAAATATAACTCAAAAGTCTTTAATTGGTAATCAACACGACAATTGTTACGAACGTGGAGAATGCTATATTTAATAAAGAAACATATTTAAAAATAGAGTGAAAAATAAAACCCACGAACATTGTTTAAAATGTTGCGTGGGTCTTTTATAAAATATAAATAATGGGAAGTATTTATTCTATAACTATTCTTTTTGTAGCTGAACTAGCATCAGCAGTTACCTTCACCATATAAATGCCTGGCGCCAATTGCAAGTTTAGGTTTATGTTCCTATCAGAGTAATTATTTGCAAAAACCTGTTGCCCAAGTGTGTTGTAAACTGCTACGGAAGATGCCGCAGCACTTTGCAGGTTAATATTTATATTACCTTTAGATACAGTAGGAAAGATATTAAAATCAAGAGTTGTAACGTCTTCAACTCCTACAGTAGTACATTGCATTACTGGCGGCTCAAACCCTGAAGGGAAGGTGTTTTCAAAAGTTTGAATTCCATTTAAAGGCCAGATATCTCTGTTCAACATAATATTTCCTGGTCCAATCAAGCAAAATGTAGGGTATGCATTGACCCCAAAATTACTGTCCACAGCTGGACCACCGCCTTCATTGCTAACAGCGGGAGCATGATTAAAAGGACCACCATGGTCTATTTCGTATTGTCTTACCCTGTCATTATCATCATTTCCATTATTTATAGAAATACAAAATACGTCGCCTTCATTACAGCCATACTTATCGAAGAACTCATTAAAAGTTGGAGCAGAATTTTGGCAAGGAACACAGTCTACAAAAAAGAAATCTAGATATACGTATTTTCCATCTGCAATAAGAGAATATAGGTTATACTCATTTCCATCAATATCGGTAACTGTAAAATCATCTACCACATCACCAACTTGATAGTTGCCCGTCTGAGCATTCGCGAAAATTGTAAAGAATAAAAGAATTAATGTAATTTTTTTCATGATTTTGATTTTTTTAGGTTTAGTGTTGCGAAGTTATATAATTGAATCATAAAAAGTTGATTATAATTATAAAAAAAGCCCCGTCAAAATTTTAATATTAAAATTTTGACGGGGCTGGCTTCAAATAAAGCAGTAATTAAAGTTTAGGTGAAAATTACCACTTGTCAATTTTTTCCTTCAATTTTTCTTTGGTTTCACCGGTTTTTTCTTGAAGGCGACCAAGCAGTTCGTCTGATTTTCCTTCAGCGTACTTAAGGTCATCATCTGTTAGGTCTGCATATTCTTGTTTAAACTTACCTTTTACTTGGTTCCATTTTCCTTTAAACTGATCTTCGTTCATAGCTTTTAGTTTTAAGTTAATTTTTATTTTATTTAATAGTATAAAGGTACAACGGCTATGAACCCAATTATAATAACGAAATATTAAAGATTCCGCCGTTTTAGTTATAACTTTGCTAATGTGTCTTAAAAAATGTTATTTAACAATAAATTAATCAGATGAAACAATACATACTACTGTTACTCCTGCCTCTTTTCACTTTTTGCGGACAAAAAAAAGATGAAGAAAGGAAAAGTTCAAAAACTGAAACTGTTAGTGAAGTTTCCAATCTAAATCAAAACGCCACATATTATTTGATACGCCACGCAGAAAAAGTGCGCACAGACCCAAACGACCCAGATCCAAGTCTAGACATTAAAGGGATGGTCAGGGCCAAAGGATGGGCAACTTATTTTGAGCCTATTAAAATTGATAAAATTTATGTTACAAAATATATCCGCACCAAACAGACAATTTCCCTAATCGCACAACAAAAACAGGTTTCCCCTACCCTCTATAACCCAGAAACCATTTATTCTGATGAGTTTTTAAAAGAAACGAACGGAAAGTCAGTCCTAATTGTAGGCCACAGCAACACCATTCCACAATTGGTCAATAAGCTTATTGGCGAAGAAAAGTTTAAGGATATGGATGATAATGACAATTCCACCCTTTTTAAGGTAACCCTAAACGGCAGAGACAAAAAAGTAGAAACAATTACCGTGAATTAAATTATTTGTGAAGAGTTTTGTATTATTCATTCTACATTATTAATTATTCATTCAAAAATGGCAATCCAGAAAACCGTAAAAATAAAGAATCGAAAAGCTAGATTTGAGTATGAAATACTCAATACGTACACAGCAGGCATTGTGTTACGTGGTACCGAGATAAAAGCCATCCGTGAAGGAAAAGCATCTATTGCAGAAAGTTTTTGCGAATTCAGCAACAACGAACTGTTCGTTATTAATATGACTGTTCAAGAATACAGCCACGCAACTCATTTCAGTCACGCCCCCAAAAGCGAACGCAAGCTTCTATTAAATCGTAGCGAGCTAAAGAAGCTGGAAAAAGAAGTAAAAAATAGTGGCCTTACCATTATACCCTTGGTTCTTTTCACCAATGAAAAGGGGCTTGCAAAGATTGATATCGCACTTTGCCGCGGTAAAAAGGAATACGACAAACGCGAAGTCATCAAAGAGCGTGACTCAAAAAAACAACTGAGCAGGATCAAGAAGGCTTTTAATAATTAATTCTTAAAAATTTTATTGGCACACAACCTTTTGGTATTTTGGTTCGTAAATAACCAAAGTAGTCGTTATTCCCTTTTATGAAAAAAATTCTTTTTGTTTTTCTACTTCTTTCAACGTATTTGCTTCAAGCCCAAATAATCGGAAAAGTCACCAACAGCCAAGGCGATTCCCTGCCCTACGTAAATATTTATCTTCAAAACAGTTATATTGGCACCACCACAAATGACGATGGTAATTATTCTTTAAATGCTTCCGAAAAGAAAGAATACAAAATCATTTTTCAGTTTTTGGGATATAAAACCTTGACCAAAACGGTTTCCCCAAGTGCTTATCCCTTTATTCTAAATGTTTCCCTTGAAGAAGAAAGCACCAGTCTGGATGAAGTAGTAGTGAATACCTCCGAAGATCCTGCCTACCGCATTATTCGAAAAACCATAGCACAACGAAAAGAAAACCTTGATAAGCTAAGCGAATATAAAGCAGATTTCTACTCCCGTGGCCTTTGGCACGTTAAAGACGTTCCCGAAAAAATTATGGGCCAAGAAGTGGGCGATTTTGACGGCATGCTGGATTCAACACGTACAGGCATTATATATCTTTCCGAAACCATATCAGAAATCGCGTACCAAAAACCAGATAAGTTCACTGAAAAAATCATCGCCAGTAAAGTGAGCGGAAACGATAACGGTTTCAGCTTTAACAGTGCACAAAGCGCAAACATTTCATTTTATGAAAATACAGTGGAGCTAAACGCTGCGTTGGTTTCACCCATTGCTAATAACGCATTGAGCTACTACAACTATAAATTGGACGGTGTTTTTTATGAAGGCCCAAAACTTATCAATAAAATAAAGGTTATTCCAAAACGACCAAACGACAGGGTTTGGGAGGGGTATCTATATATTGTGGAAGACGATTGGCAACTTTATGGTGCTGAACTTTCCACTACCGGTGCAGCAATACAGGTTCCTTTTGTGAGCAATTTAATGGTGAAACAGAATTATAAGTACGATACCAATAATGATTTTTGGGTTAAGATTTCACAGACCGTCGATTTCGGTTTTGGATTTTTGGGAATGAAGGGAGATGGCAAGTTTATAGCCGTATACAGCAATTATGATTTTAAACCTGAATTTAACAAAAAATCATTTACCAATGAAGTACTTTCCTTTAAACCCGAGGCCAATAAAAAAGACAGCTTGTTTTGGAAAGGCAGTCGCCCAGTGCCGCTTACCAATGAGGAGTTAAAGGATTACATAAAGAAAGACAGTATTCAGATTTTAAGAAATTCCAAACCCTATCTGGATTCGCTTGATGCAAAATCGAATAAACCAGGATTTCTTAATCCACTTACTGGTTATACCTTCAAAAATTCATTCGAAAAGTGGTCCGTAGGCTATGAAGGTCCGTTGCCCAATATTAATTTCAACACAGTTCAAGGCTGGAAAAGCAAAGCTGGACTAAAGTTCAATAAATGGTATGATGACAATCAAACCAATACTCTTTCGGCAACAATTGAGGCAGATTATGGTATTTCTGAAGACCGCCTTCGGTTTACGGCAAACATCCTTCGAAATTTCAATTGGACTGATAAATTACGTATCTCACTTTCCGGCGGAAGCAAAGTGGCTCAGTTTAACGATACGGAGCCTATTTCCCCATTGATAAATACTTTTGCCACACTTTTCTTTGAACGCAACTATATGAAGCTATACGAGCTTAATTTTGGGCGAATTGGCTACAGCCAAGAGGTCTTTAATGGACTCCACCTATATGCCGCTGTAGCCTATGAAAATAGAAAGCCGCTGTTCAACAACACGAATTACGTAACAATTCCTTTTGATGATGTTAGCTATACAAGCAACAATCCATTGGCGCCAGGCGATTTTAGCAATGCTGCAATCACTGAACACAACATCGTGAAAAGCAAACTACGGGCACGAATAAACTTCGCCCAAAAGTACTTTTCAAACCCAGATATGAAATTTAATATTGGCGATAACAAATATCCCGAGTTAAACCTTTCTATTGAAAACGGCACTGCCATCACTGAAAGCCAATACGACTACACACAATTTGAAGCTAGCCTGAATCAATCCATTTCGCTTGGAAACAAAGGCCAATTTTACTACAACTTGAAAGGTGGAACCTTCGCAAATGGCGATGGAATTTCATTTATAGACTACAAACACTTCAATGGAAATCAAACGCGGGTAGGCACTTCGCCGAACTATACGGATGTTTTCAATTTGATGCCGTATTATGAGTTTAGTACCAACAAAAGTTATTTTGAAGGACATCTGGAACACGATTTCAGGGGTTGGATTTTAGGAAAGATACCCGGGATAAACCAGCTGAATCTCAACCTAGTTGCAGGCGCACATTTTTTAAGTACCGAAGAACGGAAACCATATTCCGAATTTTCCGTAGGTATAGATAACCTTGGCTTTGGAAAATTTAGATTGCTTCGGGTAGATTATGTACGCTCCTATTACAACGGTGGTAGTGATGGCGCCTTCATTTTCGGACTAAAGTTTTTAGATCTCTTAGGCCTTTAATTAAAAAATTATGAAAATTATACTGAAATTATTGCTTTTATTCTCAATCTTCACCAGTTGCATCCCGATGCAGAAAGTGCCAAAAGATGCGAAGATGACCGATTTCTTCCATTTTCAAAAAGCAAAAGATTACGATGCCTCAAAATGGGCCGTTTTTCTTCCAGGAACAGGCGGTTTGCGAATTTTTAAAGACACAACTCATTATTACAACGTTGCCGAGAAGCTAAACGCTGAAGGTATTTCAGTTTTGTTGGTTGACAATGTTGCGGCCTACAAAGCTTCCAAAAGAGATGTTGACGAAGACGAACCTGCAAAGATTCTTTGGACACTGGAAGAAGCCTTAAAATGGGCTAAACAAAATGGACTTATAGATCCAAATTCCGATGGAAGTGCTGTGGGCTGGTCACGTGCAGGTCTGGGTCTAATTCCGCTTGCCAATGATGCGTCGGAGCTTGAAAGACTTAATATAAAATCTATCGCAATGTTTTATCCTGCAAATGGTTATGAAATTCAACTTAAACCAAAAGTTCCAGTACTTATTATGACCGGCGGAAAGGATAGAATTGTAAAAGTTGATGATATTTTGAAGTATATGGTCGCTGAAAATGCAACTATTCAGGTTTATGATGATGCCTACCACGGCTATGATGTAAAAAGCTTAAAAAAGGGAAAATATTTCAGATTTATTCCTTTCATTAGCAAAAAACACTACCTTTTAAAATATGATGAAGAAGCCGCAAAGGAATCTTTTGAGGAGTTGATTAAATTTTTTAAAAATAAATAAAAGCTTTATAGGGTCTCTGCCACAATATTTACATAGAGGCCACTGAAAACAAGAAAAACATTATGGCAATCCCATTCCCAAAAATAATAACAGAACGCTTAAACCTTCGTAAAGTCCTACTAACAGACGCGGATAGGGTTTATTATTTCCGTTCAGACAAAGAGATCAATAAATACATAAAGAGACCTCCGCAAACACAAGAAACGGCAATTGCGCATATACAACTATTGGACTCAAATTTAAGGTCAGGTAAAGGAATCGCTTGGGGAATCTCAACCAAAGAATCCAATGAATTAATTGGCTCAATATGTCTCTGGAATTTTTCAGAAGACAAAAAAACTGCGGAAGTGGGTTATGACCTCGATCCAAAATTTCAAGGCAAGGGAATTATGAGCGAAGCACTAAAAGCCGTGTTGGATTTTGGGTTTAACCAAAGAGGTTTTGAAACCATTGAAGCCTACACAGATTATAGGAATATTCCTTCAAAAAAGCTATTAAAACAACATGGATTTATTCCAAGTAACAACAGGCAAGATTCTGACAACCAAAACAATGAGGTGTTTTACTTAAATCGTTAGTTTTTATCCTCTAGAAGTGGCACAAATCGAAACTCACCATACTCCTCTTTCTCAAATTCAGTGTTAGATTTACGCGTAAAGACCGTCATAATCTGTACATTTTCACCCACGGGAATTACCAGTTTGCCCCCAATTTTCAATTGCGCCAATAATGGATTTGGAACAAATGGCGCTCCGGCCGTCACAATTATTCCATCAAAAGGCGCTTCACTTTCAAGTCCAATATAGCCATCTCCAAAAACCATGCGTTTTGGCTTATACCCAAGTTGCGGAAGAAACCGTTTTGTTTTTTTAAAAAGTTCGTTTTGTCTTTCAATAGTAAAAAGCGTTGCCCCCATTTCTAAAAGCACAGCGGCTTGGTAACCACTCCCCGTTCCTATTTCAAGAATTTTATCACCCTTTTTAACTTCCAAAAGTTCTGTTTGGCGCGCAACAGTATAGGGTTGCGAAATAGTCTGGTCTGCCGCAATCGGGAAAGCTTTGTCCACATATGCATGGCCCACAAACCCAGAATCCATAAAAAGATGTCTCGGGATTTTACCAATAGCTTGCAATACATCATTATTGACAATCCCTTTCTTTTTAAGGGTTTCAACCAATCTCTTTCGCATTCCTTGATGGGTAAATGTATCTTTCACTACTTATTCCTTTTGAGTCACAAAGTAACCAAATTTGTTCTCAAAGTACAATTTACAATTCGATAAATAACAGTCAATAACTTATCAACTTCTAAACCCATAAACTTTTAAACTTTCCTCCGAAACTCGTACATTTGTGAAAAACACACGCCAATGCTAAAAGCGGGAGTTCTGGGTGCAGGCCACTTAGGAAAAATACACTTGAAATTACTACAACAATCCACAAAATATGAACTTGTGGGTTTCTACGACGCCAGCAAAAAGGCTTCGGAACAAATAGAATCTGAATTCGGTTACAAAAGTTTTCCTTCAATGGAAAGCCTTATAAATGCCAGTGAAATGGTTGTAGTGGTAACACCTACCAGCAAACATTTTGAATGTGCCGAAGAAGTAATAAAAGCCGGGAAACACCTTTTTATTGAAAAACCCATCACTCAGACTGTCAGCGAAGCGGAGCAGATTCGTGATTTGGCGAAGCAACAAAAGGTTCGCGGGCAAGTAGGCCAGGTTGAACGTTTCAATCCAGCATTTATGGCTGTTAAGGACAAAATAAGCAACCCAATGTTTATTGAAACCCATCGTCTTTCAGAATTCAATCCGCGTGGAACTGACGTTTCGGTAGTTCTGGATTTAATGATCCACGACATCGACGCTATTTTAAGCGTAGTAAAAAGCCCTGTAAAAGCTGTGAGTGCCAGTGGCGTTTCAGTCATCAGTGAAACACCGGATATTGCCAACGCACGGATTGAATTTGAAAACGGATGTGTAGCAAACCTCACAGCGAGCCGTATTTCCCTTAAGAAAATGCGCAAGGCACGCTTCTTTCAACGCGATGCCTATATTTCAGTAGATTTTCTTGAAAAGAAGTGCGAAGTAGTAAAAATGAAGGATGCTCCAAAGGAAATCGACGACTTTGCAATGGTATTGACAAATGCAGAAGGCATCAAAAAACAGATTTATTTTGAAAATCCAAAAATTGAAAACAACAACGCCATCCTTGATGAACTGGAGAGTTTTTACGAAGCAATAAAAGCAGACCGAACTCCGGAAGTATCACTTCAGCAAGGAACTGAGGCATTGCGAGTAGCAATGTTGATAATTGAAAATTTCAAAAGAATATAAATTATATAAAGTTCATTTTAATGAAAAACGTAGCAGTAATAGGCGCTGGAACCATGGGCAATGGAATTGCCCACACCTTCGCTCAATTTGATTATAAAGTACAATTGATTGATCTTCACCAAGCATCACTCGACAAAGGAATAGCGACCATCACCAAAAACTTGGACAGAATGGTGGCCAAAGAAACCATTACAGAAGCTGATAAACAGCGAACATTAAAAAACATAACCACTTTTACTAATCTAGAAGAAGGTGTTGAATATGCAGGCCTTGTTGTAGAAGCCGCTACAGAAAACGTGGATCTGAAACTGAAAATTTTCCGTGATCTGGATAAGTTTTGTCCAGATGATACTATTTTGGCAAGTAATACTTCTTCCATTTCCATCACGCAGATAGCTTCGGTTACATCACGCCCCGAAATGGTTATCGGGATGCACTTTATGAATCCAGTACCAATTATGAAATTGGTTGAGATCATAAAAGGATACAGTACCAGCCAAGAAACGTTTAAAACGGTAGAAGCGCTTTCAAAAAAACTAAACAAAGTTCCTGTGGAGGTAAATGACTATCCTGGCTTTGTAGCAAATCGTATTTTGATGCCAATGATTAACGAAGCTATTGAGACTCTTTACAACGGTGTTGCTGGCGTTAAAGAAATTGACACGGTGATGAAGCTAGGAATGGCACACCCAATGGGTCCTTTGGCTTTAGCTGATTTCATTGGCTTGGATATTTGCCTATCTATTTTGAAAGTAATGTATGAAGGCTTTAAAAATCCAAAATATGCCCCATGTCCTTTATTGGTAAATATGGTTATGGCTGGGAAATTGGGTGCAAAAAGCGGTGAAGGATTTTACGATTACAGCCAAAATCGAAAAGCAGAAGACGTTTCAAAAATGTTTTCAAAATAAATTTTGGTGGATCCGAACCGCCACTATCCGCTGAACATATAATCAATGGCAAAAATAATCCCCTTTAAAGCCGTCCGCCCTACGCGGGACAAAGTGAGTCTGCTCGCGGCACGTTCGTATGACAGCTACACAGCAACCCAGGTTGAATCGCGATTACGGGACAACCCTTTTTCTTTTTTGCACATTGTGAACCCAGGTTATAAATATCACAAAGAAATTTCAGGAGAAGAGCGTTATGGCTTGGTGCGTAATCGCTATCAAGAGTTTAAAGAGGATGGAATTTTTATGCAGGACGAAAAACCTTCGTTCTACATATACAGAATTGTAAATAGGGACGGACTTGAGTTCAACGGTATTGTTGCCGCAGCGAGTGTTCAAGATTATGCCGATGACGTTATAAAAAAACACGAAGACACAATGGAGTTCCGCGAAGTAATATTTAAGGAATATCTAAAAACAGTAGGTTTTAATGCCGAAGCTGTGCTCCTAACCTATCCTGACAATGAAGAACTTGAAGCGATTATAAATTCAGTGATGCAGAGCCGTCCAGAATATGAATTTACAACTACTTATCGCGACACACACTATGTATGGAATGTTGACGATGAAGTGCTTCTTGAAAAAATACAAAAAATTTATAGCGAAATCCCAGCCCTATATATTGCAGATGGGCACCATCGTTCTGCGTCTTCCTATTTGTTGGCAAAAGATTTGAAAGTAGAAAATCCGCATCATAAAGGCGATGAGGCTTATAATTTTTTTATGAGCTATTTAATTCCCGAAAGTGATTTAAAAATATATGAGTTCAACCGCTTGGTAAAAGATCTGAATGGTTTGAAAAAGGAAGAGTTTTTAATAAAACTGGATGAATATTTCAGAATAGAAAATCGCAGGATGGAGTATTACAAACCCTCCAAAAAGCATCATTTCAGTATGTATTTAGATGGCGAATTTTATTCATTATATCTTCGGAAAAACAAATACGAAATCAATAATGCACTCGACGCGTTGGACACCCATATTTTGTTTGTTACCATTTTGAAACCCATTCTTGGAATTGAAGATTTGCGAAACGATAAGCGTATAGATTATTCACACGGTAAAAGAGATTTGGCGTATGTAAAAACAGTTGTGGATTCCGGAACATTTGCTGTAGGCTTTGGTTTATTGCCTATTACTACCGAGGAGATGAAAATGATTTCAGACGAAGGTTTAAAAATGCCACCAAAAAGCACCTACATTGAACCAAAGCTTAGAAGTGGCGTTACTATTTATGAATTCTGATTGAGAAAAGAGAAAAAAAGAGATGAGTATTTCAGAAAATTTAGAAAAATTCAATAAAGAACTGCCAGATAGCGTTACGTTAGTAGCGGTTTCCAAAACCAAACCCGTGAGTGATTTGATGGAAGCCTATAATAAAGGACAACGCATTTTTGGTGAGAATAAAATCCAGGAAATGGAAGCCAAATGGCAGGAAATGCCCAAAGATATACAGTGGCATATGATTGGTCATGTTCAGCGCAATAAAGTGAAATATATGGCTCCGTTTGTGAGTTTGATCCATGCCGTAGACAGTTTGAAACTATTAAAGGAAATAAATAAGGAAGCAGAAAAAAACCAAAGAACCATAGCGTGTTTGCTTCAAATAAAAATAGCCGAGGAGGACAGCAAGTTTGGAATGGATGAAGCCGATGCCGAAAATTTGCTTTTTTCTGAAGAACTCAGAAAGCTTCAAAACATAAAAATTGTCGGACTCATGGGGATGGCTACATTTACCGATGATGAAAAACAAATTTCTGAAGAGTTCAAAAAATTGAAGAAAATATTTGATACGTTCAAAGCTAAAGCCCAAAAATTAGAAAAAACGTTTGAAATTTTAAGCATGGGAATGAGCAGTGATTATAAACTAGCCATTGAAAACGGCAGTAATATGGTACGTGTGGGAAGTGCAATTTTTGGCGAAAGAAATTATAATTAATTAGCATAGAGAATAAAAACTTTGATGTACGCAATTTTAGATATAGAAACAACAGGTGGAAAATACAATGAGGAGGGAATCACCGAAATTGCAATCTATAAATTTGATGGCCACAAAATTGTTGACCAATTTTCAAGTTTGGTCAATCCCGAAAAACCCATCCAACCCTTTGTTGTAAATCTTACAGGTATTAATAATGAAATGCTTCGGCATGCGCCTAAGTTTTATGAAGTGGCAAAGCGCATCATCGAAATAACCGATGGCTGTATTATGGTGGCACACAATGCGCTTTTCGACAACAGGATTCTCACTACAGAATTTGATCGACTTGGATATAACTACGAAAAAGAAACGCTTTGTACCGTAGAGCTTTCAAAAAAATTAATTCCAGACATGCCTTCCTATAGCTTGGGAAAGTTAGTTCGATCCCTGGGAATTCCACTAAGCGATCGCCACCGCGCACAGGGTGATGCAAAAGCTACTGTAGCCCTTTTTAAAATGCTACTTGCCAAAGACACTTCAAAAGAAATAATTACTGAAACGCTTCGCAAAGACCCAAAACGGCAATTAGAGCCAAAACTTCTTGACATTATTGAAAATACTCCTTCGGAAACTGGCGTTTATTATATGCACAATGAAGCAGGAAATGTAATTTATATCGGTAAAAGCAAAAACATCAAAAAAAGATTGATGCAGCATTTTACCAGTGACAATCGCAAGTCGAAAAAAATACAACTGGAAGTAAAGTCAGTAACTTTCGAAAAAACAGGAAACGAATTGATTGCGCTTTTAAAAGAGTCTGAGGAAATTAAACAGAATAAGCCAATATTTAATAGAGCCCTACGCCGCACCCTTTTTTCGCATCAACTTACCTCTTTTACAGACGAAAATGGATATATAAATTTAAAGATTGAAAAAGCAGATGGTAGGAAAAAGGCCATTACCACTTTCAGTAACTATCAACAAGCAAAAACAGTACTTTTTAAAATAACAGAGGAAAATCAGCTTTGTCAAAAACTTACAGGACTTTACAGTACCACAAAACATTGTTTCAACTATACCATAAAAGATTGTTACGGCGCGTGCATAAATAAAGAACCGATTGACGAATACAACAACCGCGTAAAAGCATTTTTAGAAAAACACAGCTACGAAAATCAAAATATGCTCATCATAGATCGTGGAAGAGACATTGAAGAACGTTCCGTGATTTTAATTGAAAATGGAGTTTATAAAGGATATGGTTTTTACAACTTAAATTACCAGATAAACAATCCGGAAATTTTAAAATCCATAATCAACCCCATGCAGAACAATCGCGATGCCCAGCACATCATTCAGAATTATCTTCGAAAAAATAAAGTGCTTAAAACCGTAAACCTTTCAACCAATAAGGTTAATTAACGTAAAGTTGCTTATTTTAGACTTTCATAAAATTTTAAATTGAAACCAACCGATAAAAAATCTTGGCGCTTTAAACTTCACGAAATTATTTATGAAGCAGATACCCCTATGGGAAAGCTTTTCGATGTTGTGCTTCTTATCCTTATTCTATTAAGCATTGTTTTAGTAATGCTTGAAAGTGTTAGTGAAATTGACGCCAAGTACCACGAAATACTCTATTTTGGTGAGTGGGTCATTACTATATTCTTTAGTATTGAATACATTGCGAGAATAATTACAGTAAAAAAACCACGTGCTTATATTTTCAGTTTTTACGGAATTATAGATTTTCTATCCACCATTCCACTTTATTTATCATTCCTTTTTGCTGGAAGCAGTTTTTTGCTTTCAGTTCGTGCGCTAAGACTTTTACGTGTTTTTCGAATTTTAAAGATTACGCGTTATATCGGGGAAGCTGCAAAATTGCGAAAGGCACTAGCCAATAGTAAGGCGAAGATTCTTGTTTTTCTTTTTGCGGTTCTTGTTATTGCAGTTATCGCTGGAACTTTAATGTATATAATTGAAGGACCCGAACACGGCTTTAAAAGCATCCCTATAAGTGTTTATTGGTGTATTGTAACCCTAACCACGGTTGGCTTCGGAGACATTGCACCCTCCACTCCCCTTGGGCAGTTATTGGCTACCGTCATTATGATTTTGGGTTATGGAATTATTGCAGTCCCTACGGGTATTGTTAGTGCGGAATACACAAAAAGCATGGACAAAAATGACGTGTTGGGGAAAGATTATGTACACGTAAATACACAATCTTGTCCTAATTGTGGAGCCCAACGTCATCGAGATGATGCCAAATATTGCCACAAATGTGGTGAAAAATTACATTACGAAGGTAATTTAGAAACTTAATGCTACCACAGAAAACGTTACTTATTTGTGTGGTCGGTCCTACCGCTATTGGCAAAACGTCGCTTGCAATAAAACTTGCCAAGGCTTTTTCAACAGAAATTATATCTGCAGACTCTAGACAATTTTATAAAGAAATGTGTATTGGTACTGCAGTTCCTTCAAAGGAAGAACTGGAAGCTGTGCCCCACCATTTCATCCAAAATAAAAGTGTTTTTGAAGAGTATTCTGTGGGTAATTTTGAAAGAGATGTAATTGAATTCTTGAAAAAATTTTTTAAAAAAAATAAAGTAGCTATAATGGTAGGAGGTTCAGGATTGTATGTTGATGCCGTGATTAAAGGATTGGATCACTTTCCCGAAGTACCTTCAGAAATTCGTGAGCAATTGAATTCTGAATTGAATGAAAAAGGCATTGAATCGCTTCAAAATGAATTAAAAAGCGTAGATACTTCATATTTCAAGAAAGTTGACATTTACAACCCACACCGATTGGTTCGGGCTTTGGAAATCTATCGGAGCAGTGGAAAACCGTATTCTTCATTTCTAAAAAAAGAAAGTGATGAAAGGGATTTTAAAACTATTTTAATTGGTTTGACTGCTGAACGAGAAATGATTTATGAGCGAATCAACCAACGTGTGGACCACATGGTAAAAAACGGACTGGTGGAAGAGGCAAAATCACTTTTCCCCTTTAAGGAAAAAAATGCACTGCAAACAGTTGGGTACCGTGAACTCTTTCAGTATTTTGAAGGAATCATTTCCCTTGAAGAGGCTGTATCGGAAATTAAGAAAAACACACGCCGGTTTGCCAAAAGACAAAATACATGGTTTAAGAAAAATGAAGCCATCCATTGGTTCAATTACGATACTGATGCTTCAGAAATCACAACCTTCATCAAAGAAAAAAACGCCTTATAAAGGCGTTTTTTTACACTTATCTTAATGATAGAATTTTAATTGTCAACTTCACTCTTTACCACCAATCGGAAGCCTTCGCCGTGAATGTTGATTATTTCCACACCGTCATCTTTACTTAAATATTTACGAAGCTTCGCTATATAAACATCCATACTTCTAGAGGTAAAGTAGTTGTCATCTCTCCAAATTTTAGTCAATGCAAGCTCACGCGGCATCAAATCATTTTTATGGAGTGCCAAAAGACGTAATAATTCATTTTCTTTTGGAGAAAGTTTTATTGGAGTTTCCTTGTTATAAGTTAAAAAGCGCAACTTAGAGTTCAAATGGAAATTACCAACCTGGAATTCAAATTGTTTGCTATCTGCTATAGAATCTGTAGCTTTTCTTTGGATTATAGCTTTGATCTTCATTAAAAGCACTTCGCTGTCAAAAGGCTTGTTCAAGTAATCATCGGCACCTACTTTATAACCTTTAAGCACATCTTCTTTCATTGCTTTTGCAGTAAGGAATATAATTGGCACATCTTCGTTCTTTTCGCGAATTTCTTTAGCTAGTGTAAAACCGTCTTTATACGGCATCATTACATCAAGAATACATAGGTCGAAATCGTCTTTTTTAAATTTTTCAAAACCTTCCATCCCATTTTTTGCATGTGTAACGTTATAATCGTTCATGGCAAGGTAATCTTTTAGTACTGTCCCAAAGTTGGGATCATCTTCAACAAGAAGGATTTTTTTGTTTTCTGTTTCCATAATTTTAAGATATTAAGTGTAGTTTTATAATGAATGTACTGCCTTTTCCTTTTTCGCTCTCCACGTATATTTCGGCATCGTGATCGTCCAAAATTCGTTTTACGTAAGCAAGACCAAGGCCATGACCTTTTACGTTATGTATATCACCCGTATGTTCCCTGTAAAATTTTTCAAATATTTTTTTCTGAACATTTTTGCTCATCCCCATGCCTTGGTCGCGTATTTTTAAGATAACACTGTTTTTTACGTTTTCGGAATAGATATCAATTTTTGGTTCATTTTCAGAGTATTTTATAGCGTTATCAAGCAAGTTTACAATTACATTGCTTAGGTGTGATTCGTTAGCCAAAACTGAGGTTTTTAGCGCACCATAATGAGTTTTAATATAACCTCCTCTGTCTTCTACAATCAAACTTACGTGTGAAATTGCATCTTCAACCACCTCTCGTAAATCTACCCGTTCCTTTGGAAGATCAAGTTCGTTTTTTTCAAGTTTCGAAATCCGAAGTACGTTTTCAACCTGTGCGTGCATGCGTTTGTTTTCATCCCTTATCATTCCCAAATAGCGCTCCAAAAACTCCTTGTTGTCCTTTACCTTTGGATTTTTTAAAGAATCCAGGGCAAGATTAATGGTTGCTATTGGTGTTTTGAACTCGTGGGTCATATTGTTTATAAAATCACTCTTAATTTGAGAGATTTGTCGTTGTTTATATATCTGAGAAATAGCACTTGAATAGGCAAGTATAATAACAGCCGTAAAAACCAAGGATAGTATTGCCATTCCCAATATGCTATTAAGTACCAGTTTTTGTTTTTCTGAAAAATTTACATATAGTTCATAATTGGTGTTGTTTTCACTTTCAAAAAGAGGAACAACGTAAGTACTTTCTTCATTGTATTTAAAATTCTTTGACCGTACTTTAGTTTCGAGATTATTGCTAAAAACAGCAAATTCAAATTTTGAATTTAAACCTCTTTCCTTTAATTCCTTGTCAAGTAAGGTTGTAATATCATTTGCATTTATCCTTTTATATATTGGTGTAAGGGCGGTAATATTACTAACAAAGCTTTCAAACTGGTTTTGCTCATAATCTTTTAATCGTGAAAAAGATTCTGTTTGGACCCTAGTAGTTGTTTTTCCATCAACCCCTTCAGAAATTTTTGTCTTGGTCTTTCTATTTGTTAGTTTTTTAAATTGAATACTATCTGCATCGCTATCAAAAAGACCAGAAGAAAGCTTGTAGTCCTGCTCCAAAATTCCGTCTGTGAAAACATAGGTTTCGTTGGTGCTCTTATTTTGAATCCTATAGGCCAACTCCGTAAATGTAGCATTATCAGGAACTTGTATACTATCAACATAGGGAATGTAAAGTTGATAATATGCCTCAATCTCTCTAACCTTGATTTCTTTTGAGACTGACAGAAGTACTTGCTTGGCGTTTATAGTAAATTGATCTGCTTTAGTTCTGTATGCGTTTGAAATCCAGTATCCCTGAACAAATACTATCCCCAACAATGAGAGGCTCATGAGAGCAATGAGCAATACGAATAGTTTTTTATTCATAACTCAAAAGTAAGATTTTAACATTTAGCCACTTGTTCATTTAACCAAATGTTAACAAAAGATAAGTATAGCTATTATTGAAACTTAAATTAAGGATTGATGAATGGCTTTAACTTGTTTTTCGGTGTCTTGCAAGTCTATATTTTCAATAATAATGTCTGCGAGCTTCCTTTTTTCTTCATCGGACCATTGATTTTTCATGCGCCGCTCAACTTCAATTTCCGATGAATTATCGCGGGCCATAACGCGGGAAATACGAAGTGCTTTAGGGGCTGTTACCAATATCACCAAGTCACAATCTTTGTAGCTGCCATTTTCGAAGAGTATTGCAGCCTCTTTTATAACATATGCTGCTTTTTGTACTGAAACCCATTTCTTGAAATGTGCCGCAACCTTTGGATGAATGATCCCATTGACAGCCTCTAAGAGTTTTTTATCATTAAAAATTTTATCGGCAACAAACCTACGGTTCAACTTTTTACCATCATAAGCACTCTCGCCAAGCAAATCAACAAGTTCACGGCGGATTACCTTGGAAGAATCAGTAAGTTTTTTTGCCTCAATGTCTGCAATGTAAATAGGCGCGCCCAATTCAGAAAACAATGATGCAACCGTCGTCTTTCCACTTCCAATACCACCTGTTAGACCGACTATCCTCAATTGATTAATATTTATTTATAAATGTCTATTATTTAAATATAAAGAAATCGATCTTCTTTGGCTCAAAAACCACATTATGTATTTGTGGTGGTTTATTTTCCAAATATGGCAACATAAAGTTTTCATCTTTATTTCTTTGGGAATAATCGCACACTAACCTAAAATTTTCTTTCAAAACTTTAGCAAAATCGTTTACAGAAACATCAAACGTTACTTTTATTGCTTGAGGCACCAATTTAATATCAATATCAGGTGGTAAGTTTATCACTTCTACAGGAATAGTATATTGACCTTGTGAAAACTCTGCTACATCAAGCATTACTTTTACATTATTAGGCTTAATAGATACAATTTCTTTTCCGGGGCTTACAATTTTTGCTGTTTCAGAAATATTATTTTCCACGTCTTTACGGGAAATCAGCTCTGTTTCAATGGCGTTAATATTCTTCAAGCTTCCAGAAGGTCCTGAAATTGTAATAGAATCGGGAACTATTTTTATACTGTCCACAGGTTTAAAACCATTTTTATATGAGATCTCAGTCTTCGCGATTACTTTAACTTTTTTTAGAACAATTGGATCTAAATGCACATTCAATTCATCTACTGATAGATTTTTAATAGCTAGGTTTCTGTTGAAATTGGAGGTTACCATGCGCAGTAATTGGTTTCTAGAAATTTTGAAACCATTCTTTTCATTAGAATAATATTTTCCTACAGGTACTGTAAGCGAAGGTTTTTTGAATTTATAAAACAGTATTTCAAAACCATTTGCAGTCAGATCGAAAGTGATTTCACGAGTATTATCATCAGACAACGCTGCGGTTTCTGGAATATTTTCATAATTTATTTTTGCAGTCATTGTAGAAGTAAACTCCCTGCTGAACTTAGTTAAAATCCAAAAAATAGTAGCAAGTAATAAAAAGAATAGAAAGCGTTTCACTTTTTCGTTTTTACTATTCTTAAAAAATCCCTTCAACATAATGATTTGTTTGAATGTCAATAAAATTAACTAAAAAATAAGGAGGGAAATTGTTTCTGAGGATCTTTCTTCAAAAGATTGATAAAAAAAGTGGATTTTAAAAAAGCCAAACCATAGCCAAAAAACTGAACAAATACAGCAGCTATCGAAAGAAATCCAATATAAATACTCTTATTTTTTAGCGAAGAATCCAACAATATCAAAATCAAATATAAAAGCAACGGGATTAAAAATATGGGATTGAAAAATAGAGATAACAATAATGAGCAAACTACAAAAATTACAAATAATGTAGGAAACCAAAACGTAATTTTGGCGGCAGAGGGATGCCATTGGTTCAAAATAGGCCTAACAAGTCCAAACTTTTTTACCTGAGTATAAAACTTTTTCCAAGAAATACGCCTCTTATGAAAAACAAAAGCATTAGGGAGAAATGTTGTTGTATAGCCCGCTTTCAAAATTCTTTGGGATAAATCTGGATCTTCGCCTGGATGTATTTTTGCGTATCCTCCAGTTTTGTTAAATGCTTCCTTTGAAATACCCATGTTGAAACTGCGAGGCTCAAAACGATTGATACTGGTCTTGCTTCCTCTAATTCCTCCTGTAGTAAAAAAAGAGGTCATCGTGTAATTTATAGCCTTTTGCAAAGGACTAAAACTTTCATGTGCAGCATCTGCCCCACCAAAACAATGATAAAAACTTTTATTTAGGAATGAATCAACAGTTTTCAAATACTGCGGTGGCAACAAGCAATCAGAATCGAGAATTATGAAGTAATTACCCTTAGCATGCTTCATTCCAAAATTTCGAGAATCTCCCGGACCCGAATTTTGCTTAAAATAATAAGAAATGGAAAGCGTATCTGAATATTGTTTTACTATGCTTTCAGAGGTTTCCGTTGAACCATCCTCTACTAAAACAATTTCAAAGTCACCGTGAAAATCTAGTTTCGCAAAGCTTTCCAAAAGCTCCTCTACTTCCTGTGGTCTGTTATATACGGGAATTATAAAGGAGAAGTATCTTTGCATGTCGCAAAGTTAGTTAAATAAAAAAAGCCACCCACTTTCGTGGATGGCTTTTCATATCAATTATGAAAATTTAGTTTTTCAACACTCTAAAAGTACCTGTCTGGCCTTCAACAGTTACTTGCATAATGTAAGTTCCTGTTTTAAGACTAGAAATATTAAGTTCTGAACTAGTAGCATCAACTTGGGCATCCATTACCTTTTGACCCAATAGGTTAAAGATAGTCACTGAATCTATGTTATTAACAGATTGCAATGAAAGAAGTCCGTTGGTTGGGTTTGGATAGTATGTGAATCCACCTAGGGTGTTATCTGCTACCCCAGCAGTACCTCCACAAGTACCAACAAAATTATAAACTACTTCTTGGGTAACATCTGGAACAGTCCAGAATCCATCAGCTGCGTTAAATTGAGCTACAGGCTCTCCTTCTACTGGAGTTGTATTGGTATACTCCCAGAAAACTGTTGCTTGGTTTGTTGCAGTACCCATGCTTATTTCTACCCAGTATTTAGTATCAGAACCGGCATCAGCAGGAAAGGTAAATGGAGTTAGTGCTAAGCTAGTCTGGAACTCATATGCAATTGGGTTAATCCAAGGTGCTGAACTCAAGATTGTTGGAACAACTGTCTCACTTCCGATCATTGTACCTGGCAAGCCAGCAGCATCCTCATAGTATACTACGTTTGCAGTAGTAGGAGCATCTTCTGGAGCAAATGTAAGAAAAGGAACATCTATGCTTTCGATGGTGAAGTCTTCACCTGCAGCAACAACGATATCTGCTGCCGATTTGTAATCAGAATCAACTGAAGATCCTATTCCTCCGTTAGCATCGCCAACAAGAATGTGTTCTTGGTTACAGGCAGTTCCACCGCCGCCAAGAGGATCAATTCCAAATTCAAGATTTCCAAAAAGCTCACCTGCATCAGATTCAGCTTGAATCTCGATTTTACCAATGGCATCATCAGAAATCAATCCAAAGAAACTTTCTACATTTGAAGGATTTGAAACTGTAAAAGTATCCATCAATGTTCCGCTTGTGTCAAAAACACGAATGTCAGCATTGGGTACACTGTCTACAAACAAGTCCATGCCTAAAGCATAAACTCCATCTGGAACAAAAGTAAGAACTGTATAATCGGCAAAAGTATTAGCACCCATTAAAGTTGATACATTTCCAATAGCGGTTGCTCCAATATATATTACATCATCTGCTGGAACAGAAGCAGTGATATTAAATCCGTCCACAAGTTCTCCAGCAGGAAAACAGCCATCACCTGAACTACTAACAACAGGGCCACAAGGAGAGATTGCGCCTACACCAGGTCCTCCAGCGAAATCTTCAGTTGTAAAAGCACCTGAGTAAGCTGCTTCAAAAACGGCTTTATCAGAATAAGAAGTAATAGTCATAATACCTCTTTGATTTGAAATCACAGAAGGTGTCTGTACTATGGATACTGTGCGAGGTGCTACAGGCAAGAAATCATCAAAACTGTCAGCCGACATAGGCTTTTCGTAATTAATAGTAGTAGAAATTGGATCTGGCAAACTACTTGTTGGCGCTGTAATGCTTTTACTTTGGCTAAAGCCTAAAGCACAAACAGATAGAAAAATTAGCGTTGTAATTTTTTTCATGATAAAATTTGATTTAATAGTTAATATTTTTAAATATAACGATAAAGGTATTTCAAAAAAAGTTAACAGAAAAAAAATACAATACAAATAATAAAAAAAGCCACCCACTTTCGTGGATGGCTTTTCATATCAATTATGAAAATTTAGTTTTTCAACACTCTAAAAGTACCTGTCTGGCCTTCAACAGTTACTTGCATAATGTAAGTTCCTGTTTTAAGACTAGAAATATTAAGTTCTGAACTAGTAGCATCAACTTGGGCATCCATTACCTTTTGACCCAATAGGTTAAAGATAGTCACTGAATCTATGTTATTAACAGATTGCAATGAAAGAAGTCCGTTGGTTGGGTTTGGATAGTATGTGAATCCACCTAGGGTGTTATCTGCTACCCCAGCAGTACCTCCACAAGTACCAACAAAATTATAAACTACTTCTTGGGTAACATCTGGAACAGTCCAGAATCCATCAGCTGCGTTAAATTGAGCTACAGGCTCTCCTTCTACTGGAGTTGTATTGGTATACTCCCAGAAAACTGTTGCTTGGTTTGTTGCAGTACCCATGCTTATTTCTACCCAGTATTTAGTATCAGAACCGGCATCAGCAGGAAAGGTAAATGGAGTTAGTGCTAAGCTAGTCTGGAACTCATATGCAATTGGGTTAATCCAAGGTGCTGAACTCAAGATTGTTGGAACAACTGTCTCACTTCCGATCATTGTACCTGGCAAGCCAGCAGCATCCTCATAGTATACTACGTTTGCAGTAGTAGGAGCATCTTCTGGAGCAAATGTAAGAAAAGGAACATCTATGCTTTCGATGGTGAAGTCTTCACCTGCAGCAACAACGATATCTGCTGCCGATTTGTAATCAGAATCAACTGAAGATCCTATTCCTCCGTTAGCATCGCCAACAAGAATGTGTTCTTGGTTACAGGCAGTTCCACCGCCGCCAACAAGATCACCGTACATAACGAAAGGCATACCTTGTGGTGTAAGTGAACCACTATCTTCAGCAATAACCCATAAACCAGCTTGGTTTTGAAGTGCATTTCCTGTTGTAGCATTTCCTGTGATTACAATAGGAGGAGCCCACGGTCCAGAAGCACCAGAACCTTCAAAACTATATTCAATCCAGTAAGTTCCGGCTGGCAAAGTAAGGCCAGTAGTGTTTGCAGTTACTCTTTGAATTTCTCTTGAAGTATCTCCAGGAGCACTTTCCAATTGTCTAAAAGCATCTGTAGCAGAAGCATTGTCAAGAATATCTGTAGTAAGATCTCCCCAAATTACACTTGCTCCACCACCGCTTGGATCACCGTCCCAAACCTGCATATATAATGCAGTAATAGAAGGTGCAGTAGATCCTGTTTGATAAGCAAATACATCAATAGAAGTAATATCATACTCATCAGTAAGCACTACATCATCAGCCATGCTGTTTCCTGCAGTAAATTGAGCACCAAAACCAAACAAGCCCATACCTAATGATGAATCTTGTAAAAAGCTAATATCTGGAGGTCCAGCTACGTTAAAGAAAGGCCCGTTATCATAAACAATTGCATCAGGAGATCTGAAATATGTCCCAGTAAAAGGAACAATAACCTCAGGTCTTTCTGTTGCAGAAATTACACCAGTACTTTCGCCAACTGCTGTTCCTGCTGAATTATAATAGGCCGCAGGGAGTTTAACACCTTGCGAAGAATTCGCAGGAGCTTTAATGTTATCGTTTTGGCTAAATCCAATAGCGCAAACGAATAGAAAAACTAACATTGTAATTTTTTTCATAATAGAGTTTGATTTAAAAGTTAATATTTACATTTTAAAGGCTAAAGATATTCAAAAAAGAATCTAAAACAAAAAAAATCAATTGAAAATAAGCTTCAACATTTGTTCTTAATACCAAAAAACCGCCCACAAATGTGGGCGGTTTTAATTGAGTTTAAAAAATTAAAGCGTTATTGCTTCAACACCTTGTATGTACCTATCTGACCATTAACAGACACTTTCATTAAATAAGTACCAGTGCTAAGTCCAGAAATATCAACCTGTGAAGTTGTTGCGTTCACGCTATTGTTCACAACAAGTTGACCCAAAAGATTGTATAACGACACATTTTCAATATTGTCAACACTCTTAAGGTTAAGGATACCATTGGTTGGATTCGGATAATAGCTGAAACCAGCGATAGTATTATCAGAAACACCAAGGTTCGTTCCATCGATCACGATATCGGTAATAGCACCTGTATTCAATACGAATACATAATATGCTTGTCCGGCCAAAGTGAATATAGATGCAGAAGTACCAGGTCCACACTGGTTGGTTTGCTGCGGAACAAGCGTAAGGTCTGTTTCCGTAGCATTTTCGTCAGGTGCAGTATAGAAGGTAACAGAGCTGGCACCGCCAGGAGTTACTATCATCGCATTTGCAGTACCGTCGCCAGCAGCTACAAAGTTGTACCAAACACCATTAGCTCCCGTTAGATCACAGTTTACAGGGTTTCCGCCCTCTGTAGTCGCTGCAGGCATTGCTACCGCAGGGTCAGTATAAGGGAATCCTATTTCATCAACATCTATTGAATTAACAATCATATCATTGGGTGGAGGTGTTGGAGTACAAGTAACGTCCATAGTGAAGTTACCAGTAGCACCGCCAAAGCTGTGTATAAGGATATAGTACTGTGTGTTTCCATCACTTGCAAAAGTAATTTCAGACTGAAGTCCACAAGCATCATCATTTCCATCTATACAAACTAGCGCTGAACAAGTTCCACTGTAAACTGAAATTTTAGAATCGAAATCAGTTCCGTTACACAATGATAAAGTAATATCACCAGGTAAGCCACTGTCATCATTCAAAGTATACCATACACCAGGAGAAGTAATTCCAGGTCCACAAGCTGGTGTGGTAGAATCAATTGTAGCTCCAACGGTAGATCCCGCAACTGAATCACCACAACTAACAGCTATAGCACCGCTACAGTCATCATTAGCCAATGGCTCAGCACAAGATACATCAAGACTGAAGTTACCGGAATTAGATCCAAAGCCTTCTACCATTATAATATAGGTAGATGTACCATCAGAAGTAAAACTCACTTCGGACTGAAGACCACAAGAGTCATCATTAAAAGCAATCTCATTAGCTAGTGTACAATCTTCAAATATTCTAAGTACTGTATCAAAATCTGTTGCAGCACAAAGTGATATTGTCACTAATTGAGGAGAACCTGTACCTGTAAACTTATAAAATACGTCTGGAGCAGCATTACCACCACTATCTGTAGCCGTTAGGGTTTCTCCCGTTACACTGTCGCCACAAGAAAGGGCAATAGCACCTTCGCAATCGTCATAAGTCACTACAGGACCACCACAGCTAGCTGTACCAACACCTGTAATGGTGTTTGTAAATGCTCCGAAGTCACCAGCTGCAAATCCAGTGGTAATCAAGTAATATTCAGTTCCTGCAGTTAAGGTAACATCTGCAATTTGAGAAGTTCCAAGACCTCCAGGGCCATCATCATCTCCAGCTACATAATTTGTAGTTTGATCCAATGGGTCAAAACAAGTTTCATATATAAAGATGTAGCCATCCCAATTACCGCCATCCTGATCACTGTCAACAGTATAAAGACCAGTAACATCAACTGTAAATGGACCATAAACATCGTATGAAACGGGACCTAAACCTGAACAGCAAGTTCCATCAGCGAAAGGTCTGGTCCATACATCTGGACTAGTAGCATCATCTGGAGTAACATCAGAAAGGTTACAGTCGCTAACGATTGGACAACCGCCACCGCCGCCACCGCCAGTACCTTCAATTGCAACAATACCTAATTCAGCACAATCTGTATTAACAGAACCTAATGGTGTAGCTACACCAGTCGCGGTGTCTACAGAAGCAAAAAGATTCACTCCTCCTCCTAAATATGCACCCATATATAATGTATCGGTATCTGGGTCAAAGTCAGCATCTTGTGCAAAATTAATATTAACACCCAATGCACCAACTAGAGTTGCTACACCTGTTGTTAAGTCAACTGAGAAAAGACTATCCAGTCCTACATCTCCCATAAAGGCATTTCCGTTTGAGTCTATTGCCAACCAAATAGGAAGCCAACCAGTAACCGTAGAACTACCCACTAAAGTGGCAACCCCGCTTGTTAAATCAACGGTGTAAATTGAACCTACTTCGCCCTGTCCAGCAAGTAAATACATAGTGCTATTTGATTCATTCCACGCGATACCTCTTAAAGTTTCGGTGGGAAGCAATCCTGTTATAGGAGCTACTGTTGTCTCAGCACCAGTAGTGGTATCTAAAGTTAATAATGATGTATCTGTACCATTAAAGGCGTATAAAGTTCCGCTTCCATCAAAATCACCACCATAAATAGGGTTAATATTAGTTGCAATTGGATCAATCGTATATGGCCCAGGCAATGGAAAACTACCAAAATCATTAGAACAAGATGCTCTTAAATTAAGACCAAAAACAGTAGGGTCACCGCCACCACCGCCGGCTCCTTCGTTAATAGTCAATGAATCAATACCTATATAATCAGAGTTGTTTCCAACAGGACCAGCATCGGTAACCCAATATCTAAAAGCAACTCTAGTGTCTGTTGCTCCAGTAAGCCCGGAAACAGTTGCTGTAAATTCTGTCCATACATCAGGATATACACCTGTTACCAACGTAGGGTTTATTTCAAGTAATAACTCTGTATAAGAACCAACGTCTGCTGGCCCAGAAGGATCTGTATCAGCTCCAGTTGGATCAATTCGAACTTCCAATCTATCCGGAAATGTACTTCCGGTAGTTGTACGTGTCCAAAATGTAATTTCATCTCCGTTTTCCAAATTAAGAACTGGTGTAATCATAAAATTATTGATTACACTTCCTGCAGTATTGTTGAAATTAGCGCCAATATATGAGGTTGCTCCTCCAGATTGTGAAGGAAAAACTAGATCATTACCTTGAAACCAATCTGTTAATCCAGGAGCATCGCTTACATTCACAAAGCTATAACCTGCGCCTGGCAAAGTAGTGATGTCATCAAAACCTTCATCAAGAAGTGTGGCCTGCGGTCCTCTGTTCGCTGAATTTTGTGTTCTAAAATAGGCACTTAAAACTTGTTTTTCAGCAGAAGTAAATTCCTGAGAATCTATACCAGCCTGATTTCCTGCTTGTTGAAGTCTTGTTAATAGATTCTCTATTGAAACCGTTGGCTCTTGTCTATTCTCGACCCCACTACTCCTTGAGCCATACACCGAAGAGTTGGATTGAATAAATTGTGCCTGCATTGTAGTCATAAGACCACATAAGGCAAAAATTAATAATGTAAATTTTTTCATGTTTAATTTAATATTTAGTTAGTACTTAATTTAAGGATTAAAACTATTCTAAAAAAAGCAATTATCAAAGCTTTTGACAATAAGATTCTGCAATAATCATAGAAATTACTGAAGTTAGTAGTGCGGAAATCTTAAAAACAACCTCCATAAATTATATTTTTTTACAGTCAAATTTTAATAAAAAATAAAAATTGAAAAGCATTCAAAATAAAAAAACCACCCGTTAATAACGGGTGGTTCCATAATTAAAATTTAAATAATTTACTGTTTAAGTACTCTATAAGTACCTATCTGACCATTAACAGACACTCTCATTAAATAAGTGCCAGTGCTAAGTCCAGAAATATCAACCTGTGAAGTTGTTGCGTTCACGCTATTGTTCACAACAAGTTGACCCAAAAGATTGTATAACGACACATTTTCAATATTGTCAACACTCTTAAGGTTAAGGATACCATTGGTTGGATTCGGATAATAGCTGAAACCAGCGATAGTATTATCAGAAACACCAAGGTTCGTTCCATCGATCACGATATCGGTAATAGCACCTGTATTCAATACGAATACATAATATGCTTGTCCGGCCAAAGTGAATATAGATGCAGAAGTACCAGGTCCACACTGGTTGGTTTGCTGCGGAACAAGCGTAAGGTCTGTTTCCGTAGCATTTTCGTCAGGTGCAGTATAGAAGGTAACAGAGCTGGCACCGCCAGGAGTTACTATCATCGCATTTGCAGTACCGTCGCCAGCAGCTACAAAGTTGTACCAAACACCATTAGCTCCCGTTAGATCACAGTTTACAGGGTTTCCGCCCTCAGTAGTCGCTGCTGGCATATGAACCGCAGGGTCAGTATAAGGGAATCCTATTTCATCTACATCAATTGAGTTAACAATCAAGTCATTCGGCGGAGGAGATAGCGCACAAGCAACATCGGCATCCCAACCAGCTTTTGGCACGGAAGAATCACTCAAAAATACGAAGGTAAGTGCACCACTTGGATCCGAGGATACAAATGGACCAGGTATCGTAGTTCCATAATAACCACCGGCAGGGAACCCACTATTTGTTGCTGGATTTCCGCTAGAAATAAGAGGGAAAGATGAATCTGGACCATCATAAACATAAAGAGCGTCCCAAGTTGCTTCTACATCAAATGCTGTAAAAGTTACTGTAACCTGATCCCCGGCATTTTCTGGGTTAATCGTTGTGGTAACATTTTCATTGTTTTGGTAATCTCCACCTGGGCCGCCAGTATCGTAAAACTTACCTCCACAAGCTGGAGGAGTAGCAAATGTTATTGGTCCAGCATATTGACTTAGTCCATCTGCATTACAATCTGCAACTACATAGAAGTCATAATTGAACCCACCTGACAAACCTGTTGCCGTGGCGGTTGTTGTACCTGCAGGAGTAGTTCCTGTTGCCACTGGGGGATCGGAAAGTGGATTTGCTCCTTGGTCAAATACATACCAGATATAGCCACTACTTGCATTTGGTTCTGCATCCCAAGAAAGATCAGCTGAAGTTGCACCAATGTTTGTAACCGTTAAGTTTGTTGGCTCAGGACATGCTGGAGGAGGTAATGTTTCGCCTATTGAAACCCAAGCAACTTGAGTGGTTGCAGCAGTACTAACAATTGGACCTATTAAAGAAGTAGTTCCAGTTGAAACATCTACAGATCGCCATTCAGCGGCAAATGTAGCAAAATTGAAAGCAGCCATATAAACCATATCTGTTGTTGGATCATAACACATACCTTGACCAAAATTAGCATCAAAACCAATATTACCAATAAGTGTTGCTGTAGCAGTAGCAAGATCTATAGAATATAGATTGTCAGTTACTATCTCATAGGTATAACCAACACCGGATGCGTCAATGGCAAGCGCGATTGGAAGATCACCCGGATTAATACCTGTTGCCCCCACCAAGGTAGCAGTAACAGCAACTGGATCTATAGTGTAAAGATCTGCACCAGCAATAGCATATAAAATACCAGTAGATTGATCAAACTCCATACCTACCCAGTCACCAGGAATACTTCCTAATGAAGTATAAAAACCCGAGGCAACATCAAAAGAATAAAAGTTACCGCCATTATCTAAAACATAACCAGTAGTTGGATTTGCAGGATCAATTGCACCGGCATTTTCAAAAAGAGCAGGATCTGTTATTGGTGAATCCCCAAATACCTCAACAGTTGATGGATCAGTCACTGGGAAACCAATAAGTTCCAAATTACTATTATTCACTCCGTAGGCAGTATCGAGCATGCCGCCTCCGCCGCCAATTGGCGTACATTCTCCACTAAAAGTATAAACAAGGTCTTGACCTGTTACTACATTCCAAGTAGCACCACTGTCTGCTGAGAATGAAACAGGATTACCTTGTACGGACAATGAACTGACTTCCCATAATCCTTCAGCACCGGTAGTAACGGTAAGATAGATACTAACCCAATAAGTGGTTGACACACCAGCCTGCCCTGGCAATGCAACTGGAGTTAAATCAAATGCTTCATCATAAACATCAAACCCAAAGGCAGTACCTAATAAAGTTTGTGAAGTTGGTACAACACCGAGTTGGGAGGATACGATAGAACCAGGGTCTGGAAGTCCAGCATTATCATTATAAACAATAATATCTGCCGAAACTACGGTCTGACCACCTGTGGTCCAAATATTTGCAGCAATGCTTTCGAAGCTAAAATCGGTATCGGCCTGTACTGTTATATCTCCAGAAACAACCTGTGCAGGTGCTGTAGGACCTGTTGAGCTATAATATGCGTTCTCAAAAGAATTGCCAGGGTTGTCCTGGCTACAAGCAGACCCGCCACCGCCGCCAATCGGCTCGCAGTTACCACTATAAGTATATATTACTTCTTGGGTTGGGTCTTGAACACTCCATGTTCCCACAGTAGCATCAAACTGAACTTTTGGTTGCCCCTCTACAGGAATATCATTTGAGTATTCCCAGAAAACAGTTGCTTGGTTGGTTGCTGTACCCATACTTATTTCTATCCAGTAGGTAGTATCGGAACCAGCGTCACCAGCAAAAGTGAAAGGAGTTACCGCCAAACTGGTCATAAATTGAATGGCAACTGGGTTAGCCCAAGGAGTAGAACTCAATATTGTGGGTACAACGGTCTCGCTACCTATAACAGCTCCTGGTAAGCCAGCAGCATCTTCGTGATACACAATATTTGCAATTGTTGGAGGATCGTTTGGAGCAAATGTAAGGAAAGGAACCTCAATAGTGTCTAAAGTGAAATCTTCCCCTGCTGCAACAACGATGTCTGAAGCAGTTTTAAAATCTGAATCTACAGAAGAACCAGAACCTCCTGCTGCTGCTGCACCAAAAGGATGGCTTTGCGAACAGGTGCTACCGCCTCCGCCACCACCAGCAGCTAGAATTTCAACATCCCAACCTGTATGGTCAACAACACCAGTAGCATTAAATTCAAAGGTTATATTGCCAGAAGTCCCAGTAAATACTCCAGAACCGTTTAATGCTACCATTCCTGCAAATGTATCTGTATCAGAATTTGTATTGCTATCATACAAAACAGTACCAGAAGTATCTGTCCCATCATACACTTTTAACCAGTCAAAATTTCCAAAAACCTCAAATACGGAAAATTCTATTTCAGTTACACCTGCTAAAGTTGACACTGTAACACAAGAACAGTTTAAATAATTACCTGGCAGTTCAGTACCTGGCCCACCCCCTGCATTTAAACCGCCACCACCGGGGCCGCCTGTATCAAAAAAGTGATCCCCAACAGATGGAGTAAAAGTCTCGGTAGCTCCCGCAGCTGGAATAATATCAGAAAGAATTGTTCTGTTGCGGGTCACTGTACTATTTACAATACTTGATTTAGCACTTTGTTGAGTTGCAGCTAAAATTTCTGCTTCTTCCTCAGCAGTAAGAGCTAAGGGAGCCAAAAATAATGGAGCATGTTGTTTCATAGTAGCTCTATTCTCTGGAGAAACAACAATCTCTCTTGCCTCTTCAGAATTGTCTTTGTGGCTAGAAGCTACAAACAAAGGAATGTATTGCTCATTCTTTGCAACTCCGCTATTTATTTCGGCTGCTGATATAGGTTTTGCGGTATTTTTGTTGCCAACCCCCTGTATAGTCGTATTAGACTTTGCAGACCTTTGGTTACTGAAGTAGGAATGCAGCATCTGCTGCTCCTCTTTTGAAAAATATTCAGAAATCGACCCCGACTGATTGCCGATATTCTGATACCTCGCAAGCAACTCCTGGATGGAAGCGGCAGGCTTTTTTTGCGCCTCCACAATCGTCGTCCCGGTATCGGACTGCGAAGTAGAAGGTTTTGCTTCTTGGGCATTCATCGTGAGTGCAAGCAAACCGACGAAGCACCCAATAATAGTACTTCTTTTCATAATTTGATAAATTTTAGTTAATAATCCCTTAAAAGTATCTAAAAAATTGTTAATAACAAACAAATACCATAACTAGTTTATCAACATGCCCAAAAAAAAACCCACCCAAATAATTGGGTAGGTTTTACGTATTAAAAAAATTGATTAAAATTTTATTTTCCTTCTACAAAAGCTTCCATTACAGCATCACTCACACCCATATTTGAAAAGCCACCGTCATTATACAAATTCTGAAGTGTTACACGTTTTGTAAGATCACTGAACATTGCAACCGTATAGTTTGCACAATCCAATGCAGTAGCATTGCCCAAAGGTGACATTTTTTCAGCATAACTTATAAAGCCATCAAAACCTTTAACGCCTTGTCCAGCTGTTGTTGGTGTTGGGGACTGCGAAATAGTATTCACACGAACCTTTTTATCTCTTCCAAAGAAATATCCAAAACTGCGTGCGATGCTCTCTAAATAAGCCTTATTATCAGCCATATCGTTATAATCCGGGAACACACGTTGTGAAGCCATATAAGTTAGCGCAATGATACTCCCCCACTCGTTCATGGCATCTTTTTGATAAAGCACTTGCATCGTTTTATGAAAGGAAACCGCAGAAATATCCCAACCTTTATGTGTAAAGTCGTAATTCTGATTGGTGTAATGATTGCCCTTACGAACGTTTACAGACATACCTATGGAATGCAGCACAAAATCCAGTTTACCTCCCAATATTTCTGTTGCTTTAGCTACCAAATTTTCCAGATCTTCAATGCTTGTGGCATCTGCAGGAACAACTTCAGAATTAGTCTTTTCAGCTAATTCTTTTATTTGACCCATTCTAAGGGCTATTGGTGCATTGGTCAGTATAAACTTTCCACCTTCTTCATGGACACGCTCCGCAGTTTTCCAGGCAATGGAATTTTCATCTAATGCCCCAAAAATGATTCCTCGTTTTCCTTTTAGTAAATTATAAGACATGTTTTAATTTATTTTTATGGTTGAATAGATTTTTGGTTTTCAAATTTAAATTGATAAAGTAAAGATACATTTTAATTCAATAATTCCTTAGCATTCGCTATTGCCGCTTCCGAAACATTTTTGCCTCCAATCATCTGTGCTATTTCAAAAATTCGCTCTTCTCCTGCCAAAACCCTTAAATGGGTGGCAGTAACATCATTAATATCCTCTTTATAAACTTTTATATGATGGTCTCCTTTTGCTGCAATCTGTGGTAAATGTGTAATGCTCAACAACTGCATGGACTTACTCATCTTGTGCATTATAGCAGCCATTTTATTTGCAATTTCACCCGAAACGCCCGTGTCTATTTCATCAAAAACTATGGTCGGTAATTTTTTATATTCGGCTAAAACTGCTTTTATAGCTAGCATAATTCGGCTCATTTCGCCACCTGAAGCTACTTTCTTTAACGGACCGAATGCTAACCCTTTGTTTGCCGTGAACAACAATTGCAATGTATCCGTTCCATTGTTTGTGAAATTTTCAGAAGTTGAAAGCTCAAATTTGAATTGAGCATTTGGCAAACCTAAAGGCAAAAGTGTTTCCTCAAGCTTTTTTTTAAGCACTGGAATAATTCCTTCTCTTTTATCATGGAGCTTTACGGCTGTTTTCAATGTATTTTCTCGGAATATGTTTTTTTGTTTTTCCAGATTCTTAATTTGATCGTCCAATCCTAAAGTGGCACTTACTTTTTCTTCAAGTTTATCTTCAATTTCAATCAATTCTAAAACTGTGGAAACCGCATGCTTTTGCTGAAGTTTATAGAGTGCCTGCAGTTTTTCGTTTACTTGAAAAAGCGTTTCGGGGTCGGCTTCAATTTTTTCTGCCATATTGCTTACTTCATTTGAAATGTCTTCCATTTCAATGATAACACTATTCAAACGCGTCCAAAGATCTTCAAAATTTTTTGAGAAGTCTTTGATCTTTCCCAAAACAAGTCGCGCTTCTTTTGCCGTTTGTAAACTTCCTATTTGTTCCTCATCCAATAGCTTGTTTACATTTGAAAGCGACTCCTGAATTGCCTCGGCATTATTTAGCGTTTCGTATGTTTCTTCAAGTTCTTTTTGGTTTAGTTTTCTTAATCCAGCTTGCTGAAGTTCATTATAGAGAAATGTGTTGTAATCCAATTCCTTGGAAGCCGCCTCTTTTTCTAATATTAGTGCGGAAAGTTTTTCTGAAACAATTTTGAAATCCTCAAATTGTGCTTGATAAATTTTCAATAATTCATTATTTTCCGCCAAGGCATCAATGACTTCCATTTGAAAGTTTTCAGAAACCACTTCCAAAGTTTCGTTCTGACTGTGTACGTCTATTAAGTATGGCGAAAGGGATTGAAGTTGAGATAGCGCAACGGGAGTGTCGTTCACAAAAGCCCGGGATTTTCCGCCAGACAAAATTTCACGACGGATAATTGTATGTGGTTCATAGTCCAAATCATTTTCTTCAAAAACAGTCTGCAACCCATAATTTTCAATGGAAAAATGACCTTCAACCACACATTTTTTTGAGGCGTCTTTAACACTACTTAAATCTGCCCTTTTTCCCAATAGAAGTCCCAGCGCACCTAAAAGTATTGATTTTCCGGCGCCTGTTTCCCCTGTAATAATGGTCAAACCCTCATTAAATTCCACACGGATATCTTCAATAAGCGCATAGTTCTTTATGGCGAGGATTGTTATCACTTTTAGAGATTAAGTTTTAGACCTTTAAATTTAAGGGAAAGATATTGATTGGTCTAAGCAAGTTCAAGAAATTCTAAAACTTGATTTCAGACCAATTACTTCTTTTTGTGGGAGCCAATCTATTTAGATTTTCAACTAATTTTGTAATATCTACCTGTGGACCGCCACTAAAGATTGCTTGTATTTCATCGCTTTTGGCATCAAAAAAAGTACGGACCAAAAAAGAGTTTGGACGCCTGTCATTTATACCTTTCAATTTATTGATTGCTGCAGCTATTTCTTGTTTAGCTTTCTTTTGGTCTGAGGCCATAATATCCAATCCATCACGATGGTATTGGTACATTACGTCATGAAATTCCTTATAAACTGAAGAAACCAAAGCATCATTATAACGAAACCTAGACTGGTTACCATCTGTAGCTTTCCATCCTGAATAATTACTGGAGGCGGCGGTGTTTGTTATCTGCTTTGCAATTTCAAAATACTCTGAGCCTCCATTCAAAACGTAGGTATCAGCATCTAATCCGAGAATAGTATAAACGTGAAAAGCTACAACAGAAACTAAGTTAGAGCCAAAACTGTTTATATTAAAAGTTAACGGCTCAAATTCCTTATAATTGAAACTCACTTGCTTGTCATAATAGTTATACGTTGGACTATCATAAGTTGAATCAAAAACTGGGCGTGAAGCTTGGATCTGGAGTGTTGCCGTAAAAGTATCGCCGTCATATTTACTGATTACCATACTCATATTACAGTCTATGCGTTCCTGGTTTTTATACTCTTTGTCAGTCCATTTCGTAGTGTTCACAAATTCACGCAACTGGGTTTCCAGAGTTCTGAATATCTGCAAATTGGGCTGTCCTGTTTGTTCAGCATCAATGGAAATGGTACAATTGAGTTCTTGGGCTTGTGCAGAAAACACAGCTGTTACACATAGTAAGAAAAGTAAAATTTTACGCATTTGTCTGTTCTATAATATATTCTAAAATATCTTTTGCTACTTCTTTTTTAGGTTTAACAGGAAAAGCAAAGGTTTTATTGTCTTTGTCAATTAAAGTAATCTTATTGGTGTCGGTTTGAAAACCCGCGCCTTTGTCCCGAAGCGAATTTAACACAATTAAATCTAAATTCTTTTTTTTGAGTTTCAATTTTGCATTTTCTTCTTCGTTTTCAGTTTCCAATGCAAAACCAACCAAGAATTGCTGCTGCTTAATTTTCCCCAATGAGGAGAGAATATCCTTTGTTTTTGTAAGTTGAAGTGTAAGATCTTCGTCTTTCTTCTTTATCTTTTCCCTAGCTACTTCCGAAGGGCGATAATCGGCAACCGCTGCGCTTAAAATGGCAACATTACATTCATTAAAATATGTGTGGGCAGCTTTATACATTTCTGCTGCGGAAGTGACGCGCACCAGTTTAATAAAATCATTTTCAAGTTTTAAACTTACCGGACCGGAAATTAGAATAACCTCAGCACCAAGTTGTGCAGCAGTTTCTGCTATTGCATAACCCATTTTTCCGCTGGAATGGTTTCCAATAAAGCGAACGGGATCAATAGCCTCATATGTTGGACCAGCGGTAATTAAAAATTTCTTGCCGCGCAGTGGAAGATTTTTAAGAATATCATTTTCCAAAAAGGAAACAATGTCTTCAGGCTCCGCCATTCTGCCCTGCCCAGTCAATCCACTTGCCAATTCCCCAAAAGCTGCTGGAATCTGAACGTTTCCGAAGCTATTCAACTTTTCAAAAGTCTCTGCAGTTGTTGGATGTTTGTACATGTCCAAATCCATCGCCGGTGCATAGTAAACAGGACATTTTGCAGAAAGATAACACGCCAATAAAAGATTGTCGCAAGTGCCACTTGCCATTTTAGAAAGTGTGTTTGCGGTAGCTGGAGCTATTAAAAGCAAATCTGCCCAAAGTGCCAACTCAACATGATTGTTCCATTGAGGCTCCCGATGGCTATCGGGGTCTTTATCTTCATTTGTAAAGGAAGAAAATACTTCATTTTTTGAGAGCGTTGAAAGCGTCAGTGGTGTAACAAATTCTTTAGCTGAATGAGTCATCACAACTTTTACGCTGGCTCCCTTTTTCACTAAAAGCCTAACTAAAAAAGCTGCTTTGTACGCGGCAATCCCGCCGGTAACGCCAAGCAAGATATTTTTCCCGTTCAAAACAGACATGTTTCAGTTTTAAGTTGTCAGTATTCAGTTAGGTATATTCCACACCCCTATTGGGGTTTTAGGAAGCCTATTTATTCTACTACTTCGTCCGCAGTGTTTCTGTAGTAGATCTTGTTTTCCAACCATTCCTGTACAGCCAAAGCGTGTGGTTTTGGAAGTCTTTCATAGAATTTTGAAACCTCAATTTGTTCTTTGTTTTCAAAAATTTCTTCCAAGCTATCGTTATAGGTTGCGAATTCATCAAGTTTTTCAAGCAATTCTTTTTTGATATCACCATTTATTTGCGAAGCTCTTTTAGAAATAATTGAAATAGCTTCGTAAATATTGTTTGTTGGCGCATCTATCAAGTTCTTGTCAAGAGTAACGGTGTTGATGGGTGCTTCTGAATTTTTAATATCCATAATAAATTAATTAACTAGTGGGTTCTTTTTCTGTGGTTACAGTTCTGCTCTCAATATCCTGATATATCGCTGTTGCATCGGGAGCGAGTTCTGTATCCTTGTAATATTTCATAAAATTATTGTAATATCCTTTTGCGGTAACCAAGCGTTCCTGAACCAATCTCGGGATACTGTTGATAGCCAATTTATAGGCAGCAACAAATCTTCCGTAAAATGCATCTTTTCTATAATGGGAACCTGGATTGTCAGTTATAAAATTATCAAAAGCACCAATAGCAGCCTTGTAATCTTCAACATGCAAATATTGCTTTGCCGTTTCGTATTCTTTTGTTTCCAGCTTTTCACGTAGTTCCGCAACAAGAGTGTTTGCCTCGGTTCTTTTATCGGAATTAGGGTAACGATTAATAAACTCTTGAAGTTTTTCCAAAGCCTTATAGGTGTCTTTTTGATCTAACGAATACCTTGGCGAAAGTTGATAAAAGCTTTTTGCGGCCTTTAATGATGCAACTTCCACACTATCACTTTGCGGATATGCTTGTGTGAAACGTTCAAACTGATAACCGGCCAAATAATAATCTTCCAACTTATAGTAAGTGTTGGAGTAGATAAACATCAACTTTTCACCTTGTGGCTTCCCTCGATACGAAGGGACTATCTGCTCCATCAACTTAAGGCTTTTTCTGTATTTGCCTTTACTGTAAAGCGAGTCTGCCATAGCAAATTTTTTGCCCATATCATCCTTCCGAAGTACCCGTTGGTATTCGCTACAGGATGAAAGAACAATAGTAAGGCAGAGTAAAATAAAAAGTGGTAATCGCATGGGCTTAAAAAACATCGTGCAAAAATAGGGAATTAAACATGATTGAACAAACTTATTCTTCGGCTAAAGTATTGCGCTAAAGACTATCGTTTACTAGCCTTTTGAAAAATTTAACTTTCAAAAGGCAATGTGTGTTTTCAATAATTTTTGGTAAAAGCCTCAATTTTGGCTCTCAAACCATCGCTAACTCCCACCAAAGGAAGTCTAACGGTATCACCGCAGATCCCCAAAGAATTGAAAACCGTCTTTATTCCCGCAGGGTTTCCTTCAGCAAAAATATAGTCGATTGCTGGAGCTATTTTGTAGTGAATTTGATAGGCTTCGTCAACTTTTTTATCCAAACCTAACCTTACCATTTTTGAAAATTCCTTCGGAAAACCCTCACCTATAACCGAAATCACTCCTGCTCCACCAGCAAGCACCATTGGTAAGGTAATCATATCGTCTCCCGAAATTACTAAGAAACCTTTCGGACAGCCAGAAATCAATCGCATTGCTTGTACAATATCACCGGCAGCTTCTTTAATTGCAACGATTTTATTAAAATCATTCGCCAAACGAATTACCGTTTCTGGAAGCATGTTTGAAGCCGTCCTGCCCGGAACGTTGTATAGAATTATTGGCAACGGAGCAGCCTTTGCAATTGCCGCAAAATGCTGATAAATACCTTCTTGAGTAGGTTTGTTATAGTATGGCGAAACAGAAAGGATAGCCGTAAAGGCTGATAGGTCACGGGTTTTCATTTCAGCAATCACTTCCTGTGTGTTATTGCCGCCAATCCCTAAAACTAAAGGCAATCTACCGTTGTTTGTTGAAACAATTGTGTCAATCACAACTTGCTTTTCTTCTTTTGAAAGTGTTGCGCTCTCAGCGGTTGTTCCCAAAACTACTAAATAGTCAATTCCATTTTCTATATTGAAATTAACCACTTTTTTTAATCCCTCCACATCTACAGAAAAATCACTTTTAAAAGGTGTGATGAGTGCTACGCCCGTTCCTATTAATTCTTTCATATCAATCTATTTTTTTAAATATTTTCAAATATTTTTTTACCTCACTTTTCAAAGCTTCTGGTTGCTGCAGATCAACAGTTATAAGTAAATCGAAAAGCCGCTCATCCGCATCATTAAAACCTATTTTAAATTTCGCATTGCTTTCAGCGACCATTGCGCTCAAATATTTGTGGTTCCCCTTGTATAAGCCTATAAGTACATCGAACGAAAAATCAAGAAACTCCTTTGCATTTTGGTTGTGGATTTCGCCACGCCAATTGAACTCCTTATTGGTTACTTGATTTTGCCGAAGCGATGGAATTTTACGGCGTGTTTCCACAAAAGTGAAAAGTTTTACATCTTTTCGCTGCAAGCCGAGTTCCTTTCCAAACTCGTAAAGCATTTCAAAATCGTCAAAAAAAGTTTCGTCTACCAGAAAACCCAAATACTTTAAAGGCTCGTTGCGCTTAGAAAAATCGCGATCCAACAGATTTCTTTCAATATGCTTTTTTAATGAATGTTGTTTTACTTTTTTCAGCATGGAGCACCAAGTTCATGGGTTGCAAAAATATATTTTTTCATCGTTTTTTCACTTTCAATTATGAAATCATTAGTAAAAAATCGTCTTCGGAAATAATGGCCACACCCAAGCTTTCGGCCTTGGTTTTTTTGCTAGTCCCCATATTGTCGCCAGCAACCACATAATTCGTTTTAGACGAAATGGAACTGGAAACTTTCCCGCCGTTGTCCTCAATCAGTTTTTTTAGTTCGTCTCGAGAAACTTTTGTGAATACTCCAGAAACAACGAAAGTTTGCCCTTTCAAAGTATCAGTTTGGTTAGCTAGCTTTTCTGCTGAAATTTCCAATTGAACTCCATAGTTTTTTAAGCGTTCAATAATGGCTATATTTTCTTCGGAAGCGAAAAAGGAAACTACACTCTGGGCAATTCGCTCCCCTATTTCATCAACCGTTATCAATTCTTCTTCGGAAGCATTTTTCAACGCATCAATTGTTTTGTAGTGTTTGGCGAGTTTTTTTGCAACGGTTTCACCCACATAACGAATCCCCAAACCGAAAAGAACTCTTTCGAAAGGAATCTCTTTTGATGCTTCAATTCCCTTTATCATATTCTCGGCACTTTTCTGTGCCATGCGTTCCAACGGAATTATCTGTTCTTCCTTCAATAAGTACAAGTCAGCATAATTATTAATTAAACCGTTGTTCACCAAAAGTGCTACCGTTTCTCCGCCCAATCCTTCAATATCCATTGCCTTTCGGGATATGAAATGTTGTATGCGGCCAATAATCTGTGGTGGACATCCTTCAGCATTTGGACAATAATGCTGTGCTTCGCCTTCGGCCCGAATTAATGGTGTTCCACATTCAGGACATTCAGTTATGTATTTTGTAGGATTCGAGCTTGGATTGCGCTGCGTAAAATCGACCCCAATTATCTTTGGAATTATTTCGCCGCCCTTTTCAACAAAAACGGTATCACCTTCGCGAATGTCGAGCTTTTCTATTTGATCCGCATTGTGCAAGGAAGCACGTTTCACGATAGTTCCGGCAAGCTCTACTGGCTTCAAATTTGCAACGGGAGTAATTGCTCCAGTTCTTCCCACTTGATAGGTTATTTGGTTTAAAACCGTGGAAACCTGCTCTGCCTTAAATTTATACGCCATCGCCCAACGAGGCGATTTGGCGGTATAGCCTAACTCTTCTTGCTGTTGCAGATTGTTAACTTTCACCACTACCCCATCTGTTTCATAGGGCAGCTTGTGACGGTTTACATCCCAATAATTCACAAATTCCAAAACCTCATCCAGGTTTTTCGCAAGCTTAGCTGCTTCAGGTACTTTGAACCCCCATTGCCTTGCTTTTTCAAGACTTTCAAATTGTGTTTTTATTGGAAGTCGTTCGCCTTTCAGACTATATAAAAGGCAATCCAAAGGACGTTTTGCTACTTCGGCACTGTCCTGTAATTTTAAGCTGCCGGAAGCAGTATTACGTGGGTTTCGATAAGGTTCTTCGCCTAAATCAACTCTTTCGGCGTTCATTTTTGCGAAACCTTCAAAAGGTAAAACTATTTCACCGCGAATATCAAAAATAGGCGGAAAATCTCCCTTCAGCTTTAATGGTATCGAGCGAATGGTCTTTACGTTTGCAGTAACATCATCGCCTTGAAAACCGTCGCCTCGGGTTACTGCTTTTTTCAGCTTGCCATCTTCATAGGTTAAACTTATTGAAGCGCCGTCGTATTTTAACTCACAAGTAAATTCAACATTCCCATCTACCATTTTTTCAATGCGTTTTTCCCAATCTTCCAAATCTTCTTTTGAATAGGAATTGTCCAGTGAAAACATTCTATAGGTATGCGGAATGGTCTCAAAATTCTTTGTGATTTCACCACCTACGCGAAGTGTGGGCGAATTGGCATCGTAAAATTCCGGGTGTGCCTTTTCCAATTCTTGGAGTTGCTTTAGCTTTAAATCAAACTCAAAGTCGGAAATGGTTGGGGTATCTAATACGTAATAATTATAGTTATGCTCGCGGAGCTCGTTGCGTAAGACTGTTATTTGTTGTTCGATATTCATAGAACAAATATAAAATTTTAAACCTCACAGCTTTTTAAAAACTGTGAGGTTATCAGTGAAATTTTCAAAAAGAAACTTAAAAATCAATCATCGATAAAGATTTTACGAACCAAAGAAGCACATAGCCCTCCTGCAATTGGGGCGACAATGAAAAGCCAAAGCTGTTGCAGTGCCATTCCACCAGCAAAAAGCGCTGGACCTAAACTTCGGGCTGGGTTAACTGATGTTCCCGTAATCGGGATAACAACCATATGAATTAATGCCAAAGAAATACCTATGGCAAGTCCCGCCATCATAGGCGATGTATGTTTAGAAGATGTAGCCCCAAAAATCACCATTAAAAAAAGAAAGGTGAATGCAAATTCTGCTATCAGCGCAGATTTCATATCGTATTCTCCAAGATAGCCAGGGCCCCAACCATTAGCACCCAAACCCCATTCGGGCATGGAGAAACCTGCGCTTCCTGTTGCCAAAACATACAGCAAACCTGCAGCTGCAATGGCTCCAATACATTGTGAGATAACATATCCCACCGTATCTTTCACGGAAAGTTTTCCCGCTGCAAGCATTGCGATAGAAATTGCTGGATTAATATGACATCCGGAAATTGGACCAATGGTATAGACCATAACCAAAACCGCAAAACCAAATGCTAGTGAAATGCCTAGCAAACCTATTCCGGCAGGACCAGAATGTGTTACGCTAGCAATAGTTGCAGCTCCGCAACCAAATAGAACCAGTGAAAAAGTGCCGAGTGCTTCGGCAAAATACTTTTTTGAGGAATTCATAATTTACATTTTTAAAGGTTAGTAATGTAAATTTAACAAAATACCTTTTTCAAAATATTTTTGTTTATAATTCCCGTAAATTGTTGATAAAGCGCTATGTTCTGTCAGAATTTAACCACTTTGGGCGTAAGGCAATTTTAAATTCCTCCATTTTCTTAAGAAGCTGTTCCGAATTGGAATCTACTAAAAGAAGGTTGTAATTATCCATAGAAAGAAAGCCTTTGCGCACCATGTTTTCAAGCAAACTAATAAGGTCATTGTAAAAACCGTTAATGTTCAGCAAACCAATTGGTTTTTGATGTAGGCCAAGTTGCAGCCAGGTTATAATTTCAAATAGCTCTTCCAAGGTACCCATCCCACCAGGAAGTGCGATGAAACCGTCACTTGTTTCCTGCATTTTCATTTTGCGTTCGTGCATATTTTCAGTAGTGATTAGCTCAGTAAGACCTAGATGAACCACTTCTTTCTTTTTTAGAAAATTTGGAATAATGCCGATTACCTTTCCGTTTTTGTCCAATACACTTTTGGCGATTGTGCCCATCACTCCTATTTTTGCCGCGCCATAAACCAATGTAATTTTGCGTTCGGCAAAAATTTCCCCAAGTTTCACAGCAGCATCAGTTATGGCTAGGTCATTGCCATCACTACTACCGCAAAAGACGCATATTTTTTCAAGCTTGTTCATCTAAACTACATTTTAGCATTCGGTTTTTTCCGAAGATGTCATTTTTAACTTCTATATTTTGAAAACCTTCTTTTTTTAAAAACTCGGTCAATTCATTACTAAGGTACTCATTAATCTCGAAAAAGAGTTTTCCGTTGGGTTTCAAATGCTTTTTTGCCAAAAGTGAAATTATGCGATAAAACAGTAACGGGTCTTCATCACTTACGTACAAGGCCGATTCTGGTTCGTATTTCAAAACATTCTCCTGCATCTGTTTTTTTTCCAGCTCCCGAACATACGGTGGGTTTGAAACTATTACATCGTAGTGCTTCGGAAGAGTTTCTGTTTTTAAAATATCGGTTTGAAAGAATTCAACCTTCACCTTGTTTAACGCTGCATTTTGTTGCGCAATTTTTAAAGCTTCTTCCGAAATATCCAAGGCTGAAATTTTTGAATTGGCTGAATTTTTAGCGATTGAAATCGCAATGCACCCACTGCCCGTGCCGATATCCAACAATTCAGAATTCTGAATTTTAAATTCCGAATCATTTATAATCCATTCAACTAATTCCTCTGTTTCGGGACGAGGAATTAGGGTATGATTATTCACTTTAAAAGGAAATCCGTAAAATTCGGTTTCTCCAATTATATATTGAATAGGTTCGTAGTTTTTAAGACGAATAAGTGCTTTTTGAAAATTTTCTGAATCTTCTACAGAAATTTTATTTTTCAGGTTTAAAGCGATTTCTATTCGGGTGAGATTTAAATATTTTTCAGCTAGAATATTGAAAAACGATTGTAATTCTTCCGAAGGGTATAACTCGGAAAGCGCTATTCTAAAATTTGTTCTTAATTCTTTTAAAGTCAAACTTAAAGTGTTTTCAGCATATGGACTGGGCAAGAATAATGGCCGGTATCGCCCATAGCAGAATCAATATATTCAAAACCCGCTCTTTTATACAGTTTTTGGGCGTGGGTCATATATTCCATCGTCTCTAGGTATATTTCCTCAAAACCAAATTCCCTTGCTTTTGTTAAACAAAACTCCATCATTTGCATGCCAACTCCCCTTCCGCGCGCTTCTGGCAGGAAATACATTTTTTGAAGCTCGCAAACGTTGCCATCAAAGTTATCTAATTTTGAAACCCCAGCGCCACCAATAATTTTATCGTTTTCTTCCACCACAAAGTAAACCGAATTGGGTTTTTGATAGTTTTCAAACATATAATCCAAAGAAGCATCCGCGTAAGCAGTTCCCACTTTCGGAACGTTGAAATCTTCCAAAACGCTACGTATCACTTTGGCAATTTGAGAATTATCCTTCTTTTCAATAAGACGAATTATTGGTGTGTTCATTCTAATTAAATCCTTGTATTTTTACGCTGTGAAGATACACGAAAAATATATGTTGCGCTGCATCCAACTGGCCAAAAACGGACTGGGAACTACCTATCCAAATCCATTGGTGGGCAGCGTGATTGTTCACAATCATATAATTATTGGCGAAGGCTGGCATTACAAAGCTGGGCAACCCCACGCCGAAGTGAATGCCATTAATAGTGTTGAAAACGAACAATTGCTAAAAGAGGCAACTATCTATGTTAGCCTGGAACCTTGCAGTCATTATGGAAAAACACCGCCTTGCGCCGATTTGATAATTGAGAGGGGCATAAAAAAAGTGGTTGTTGGCAGTTTGGATCCAAATCCGAAAGTAGCAGGACGCGGAATTAAAAAATTGATGGAAGCTGGTTGCCAAGTGATTGTAGGTGTTTTGGAAAATGAATGTGATGGACTGAACAAACGGTTTTTTACCTTTCACCATAAAAAACGACCCTATATTTTTCTAAAGTGGGCACAGACGGTAGATGGATTTATTTCACCAAAAAATGAAAGCCGAAAAGAAACTAAACCCGTTTGGATCACCAACGAATTTTCGCGGCAATTAGTTCATAAAATGCGCAGCGATGAACAGACAATTTTAGTTGGCACCAATACAGTTTTGCAGGATAATCCGTCGCTCACCGTTCGGGATTGGGCGGGAGAAAACCCAACGCGAATTGTTATTGACAGAAATTTAAAAATTCCACAGGAGTATTCAGTTTTTGATGCAAGTTCAAAAACGATTGTTTTTAATGAAAAGCAAACAACCAATTCTGAAAAACTAGATCTTGAAAAGATTGATTTTTCCAAAGAAATTCCGCAGCAAATCTGCGAAACTCTCTTTCGAAGAAATATTCAGTCAATTATTGTTGAAGGCGGGGCAAAAACACTGCAATCATTTATTGATGCCAATCTTTGGGATGAAGCATTCGTCTTTAACGGAAGCATCTCTTTTGGAGAAGGAATTAAAGCGCCAATTTTTAAAGGCATTTTGATTTCCGAAAAAAAAATAAAAAACGATTCATTACGAATTTTTAAAAATCCAAATATTTGATAGCACTAGCGCTTAGCATTCTTTCGTCCACAATGATTTTTGTGGTTTTTAAACTTTTTTCAAGGTTTAAAATTAATACCATGCAAGCTATCGTGATGAATTATATTACAGCGTGTTTTTGCGGAATTATTTTTCAGGAAAGTACCATAGAAATTTCAGAAATACCAAAATTTGCTTGGTTTTCTTTCGCATTGGGGTTAGGCGCAATGTTTATTATCGTTTTTAATCTAATGGCAATAACAACACAACGAAGTGGCCTCTCTGTTGTTTCTGTGGCAACAAAGATGAGTGTTGTTATTCCTATTCTTTTTGGCTTGGTTTACTACAAAGAAAGTCTTGGTTTTTTTAAGGTTACAGGAATAATTCTAGCATTAATCGCTGTTTATCTAGCTTCTATAAAAAAACAGGATGGTTTAAAAATAAAACCTGCCAATTTCATATTTCCGGTCTTGGTCTTTTTAGGTAGTGGAATTATTGACACAACCATTAAATATCTTGAAGGCGAATATATTGCCAAAGATGACACTCCTATTTTTTCAGCAACAATTTTTGCAATGGCAGGCGTACTTGGTATCGTACTATTGACCTTTCAAGTAATCCAAGGAAAGCTTCAGATTAAGTTAAAAAATATTTTGGGAGGGATCGCTTTAGGAATTCCGAATTATTTTTCGGTTTATTTTTTGGTGCAGGCCCTTCGAAGTGATGTATTAGAGAGCTCGGGAATATTTACTGTCAATAACGTAGCCATTGTGATGATTTCAACATTATTGGGCATTATGCTTTTTAAGGAAAAGTTACTGCCAAAAAACTGGATTGGAATTGGACTTGCCGTTCTTGGAATTTTGTTTATCGCCCTTGAAAAATGGTAAATTACTTAAAATATAGATATTTAAAATTTGGAAGTTGAAAAAGATACATATAAAACTATTTTAAAACCTTCTGAAGAAGTTCTTTTTAAGGAGAAGGGAAGTAAGTTCTTTGGATATGCTTTTCCCGTTTCTTCTGAAGAAGATGTAAAAGCACACATAGAGGTTTTAAAAAAACAACATCACAGCGCACGTCATTGGTGCTATGCCTGGCAGCTTGGTAAAAATTATGAACACTACCGCGCCAATGATGACGGTGAGCCATCAAACAGCGCAGGAATGCCTATATACGGTCAACTACAATCTTTTGACGTTACAAATATTCTCGTGGTAGCTGTGCGTTATTTTGGTGGGACAAAACTTGGCGTAGGCGGCTTGATTCAAGCCTATAAAACCACGGCGCAAATGGCTTTGGAAACATGCAGAATTGTCGAGAGAACAATTGATGAGGCATTTGTTTTAAAATTTGAGTATCCCGAAATGAACACCGTTATGCGGATCATCAAAGACGAAAACATCTATCTTCTCAACCAAAAAATGGAGCTGAATTGTGAGTTTGAAATTTCTGTTCGAAAAAAAGATGCGGAACGTGTTTTTGAGTTGTTTGAAAACACCTACAAAGTGACCATTAAAAGAATGGAAAACTGATTAATCCTCGTTTAATTTTTCAATCAAATAATCGGGCGCCTTCATCAACTTTTTTGTAGTACTATTTACAAAAACCAAAACTGTTGTTGCATTAACCAAAAGTTGCTTGGACTCATTATAAATTTCATACTGAAATTCAATTTTTACTGAGGGTATTTTTTTCAAAGTGGTTTTCACTGTTAGTAAATCGTCATAATAGGCAGGTGACTTATAATCAATGCTCAAATGCACGACCGGAAGATGTACATTATTGTCTTCCATCCATTTATAGGAAAACCCGAGTTCGCGAAGCCATTCTGTGCGGCCTTGTTCCAAGTATTGGGCATAGTTACCGTAATAAACTATTCCCATTTTGTCTGTTTCGCCGTAGCGTACTCTAATCTGTGTAAGTGTATTCTTCAAAATTTTGTGTTAATTAAAGAAAGTTTTTTGTAGTTTTATCGAAAGGGAAGTATGAGAAAAAAAAACTAAAAATTCAACCCTAATGTAGTTTTTTTTATAACTTTTTTGTTCACATATTTGCACTGTTAAGAAATAGCTCGGAAACACTCCATCCCCTATTTTTTGGCCACACCTTTTAAAAAACAAAAAGACAAATTTTAACTATGAGCAAAACTGCGGAATCGGTTTGGAACAATTGTTTGGCCTTCATCGAAGATAATATTACTTCGCAAGCATACAAAACTTGGTTCGAGCCCATTAAAGCGGTAAAGTTAACAGACAATGCTCTTAGTATTCAAGTTCCCAGCAAGTTTTTTTACGAATGGCTTGAGGAACATTACGTAAAGATTTTAAAGGTTGCCCTTACCAAGGAATTGGGAGCTACCGCCAAATTGGTTTACATCATTAAAATGGAAAACACCTATGGCAATAAGCAACCATTCACCGAAAAAATACCAAGTTCCAACAGAAGCAACCTGCAATCACAGGAAGTTGATGTTCCATTAAAAAACAAAAGCCCGGAACTTAAAAACCCGTTTGTTATTCCTGGTATTCGCAACGTAAAAATTGAATCACAATTAAATCCAAATTATAATTTCGAGAACTTCCTTGAAGGTGAATCAAATCGTTTGGCTCGTTCAGCGGGCTTAGCTGTGGCCAACAAACCTGGCGGAACATCCTTTAATCCCTTGCTTATTTTTGGTGGCGTTGGTTTAGGAAAAACGCATTTGGGCCACGCAATCGGCGTTGACATAAAAGACAAATATCCAGAAAAAACCGTGCTGTATATTTCTGCGGAAAAGTTTACACAGCAATATATCGAGTCTGTAAAAAAGAATAACCGTAACGACTTTATTCACTTCTATCAAATTATAGATGTACTTATTGTTGATGACATTCAATTGCTTTCTGGCAAGGCTGGAACACAGGATGTTTTCTTCCATATTTTCAACCATTTACACCAAAACGGTAAGCAGGTAATTTTAACCAGCGATAAAGCTCCGGTAGATATGATTGACATTGAACAGCGTTTGCTTTCCCGTTTTAAATGGGGGCTTTCCGCTGAGTTGAACCATCCAGATTACGATACCCGTGTTGCCATCATCAAAAACAAACTCTAAGTCCATTTGTGTTTCAAATTTTTCTAAGTCTGGATCGAAGCCGAATAGCATTTTTAATCCAGCACCACCGTAATGTGCAAAATTGTTTTGAAACTCCCAATGTATTTTAACCATTTCATCTCTTGCTTTCGGGTGATTTGATAGGTGAACAAGCCAATATGAGCGTTTACTGGATTTGGATTTAATAAAGAATGGGGTAAAAAATCTGGCTCCGCTTTCTTTCCAAACAAAATCGTAAAGACTTTGTTCAATCAAAGCTCTGGATTTTTTATTTTCATATATTTTGATTTCTCGCATTTCACGGATGAAATCACTTGTGAAGAGCTCAGCGAGCCCAGTTTTTTCGAGCCCTTTAAGATATTCCGGTCTATCACATAGATAATTGACTATTGTGTCGGTAGAGAAAGTAAGTATTGCTTCGGTATTTATGTTCTTTCCATCAAATAGCAACTTTAGTAAGGGAATTGGCACATTAGAGTATCCGTATTGATCCAGAAGGAATATTGCCCTTTGATCTCCTTTGCCATTAGCTCTTACTTTGGATATGACTTTCCCTAATACATTGATCAATGAGTCATTGATCAGATTAATTGGCTCTTTTTCAAAGTCTATACCAGCCTCATCGAGGGAGTATTTCAATATATCAAAAACGTGCTTTTTCTTTTCAATAAAGTAATATTCAGCATCAACAAATAGTTTTGTTTTAGTTCTTTTTAATAATTAAAGTAAAAAAATATAAACAAGTAAATCCAAACAAAATCCATAAAATGCCAGTAAGTATTCAATAACTCAAAAGCAAGTAATCTCTTAGGATTAACTTTATTGTTTAATTCAAAATTTTTATCGTTTCTGTTTCTAAATGCTTTTATAGCTATTATGATAGAAAAAAACAAACCACCTAATATGTGCACTATATGTGCTAAAACTATTACCCATACAAAAGAACCTGAAGCATTTCCTGCTAAAGGTTTTCCAATTTCAGCTAGTTACTCACCTAATTCGGGCATTAATTTTGCATCTTACTAGAACAGGAGAAAGCTATGCAAAACCCACATTATATTAGAGTTGGAAAGTTTGGAATGAAGTCTACTCGTTTGGCCAAGACGCCAGTACGTGCTGACCTCGCTGGTGTTCATAAGAAAAGAATGCAAAGAAGGCAAAAGGCCCAAAAACGTTTTCTCATTTTACTCACGACCTTAGTGGTTGTT
>CAKZLK010000032.1 GCA_937125455.1 uncultured Aequorivita sp. | reverse complement strand
TGGCTATGTGGCTGAAGCAACGAAATATTCACATAAATATTCGGTGCCATTTCCTTTGTAATTTTTATCGCGGCTTTGGTTTCTCCCTTTTTGGTTTCAATCAAATGTGTAGCCAAAACTTCTGTTCCATTTTCAACACTAATCAAGGCGTGACCATCACTTCCCGAAGGAAAAGTTATAAAAGCTTCCTCGCCAACATTATATTTTTCTTTATCAGCTGAAAAGACCAACATTTTTGCACTTTCCGCATCGCCGTCACTTGGGCGTTGCGACCAATTTCTGTAGAAATAAGTGATACGTCCAGTTGCGTGGCCGGATTGTTTATCGATTACACGAATCAAATAACGTCCGCCTTCTTCTTCGGGAATATTTACGGTGAATTTTCCCTTTCCACTACCATCGGTTTTTACTGTGAAATCTTTTACAGGACGATGCACGGTTGAATTTTCATAGGTAGAAAGATTATCCGAACCGCGATTCCACCACCAACGCCATTCAATTTGAAAAACTTTTACTTCCAGCTCGCGATTGGCGGCAGCTTTGCCTTGGGCATCCACGGAAACTACATCAAACGTTGTGTTTTCATCCGTGAAGTAAGAACCGTAACGACCCGCTTCGGGAGATTTTAAACCGACAAAATGTGAAAACGGCGCCAAATCCTTTGAAAAAATATCTATTGAAAAATCGCCGCCGCCTTCGTAGACTTTCGTTAAAAAAGTAGCTTTCAACATTCCGGGTGCGTTCTTTCCAACCTCAAGATTTTGGCTGAAAGCAGTGCTCCCTTCAGAAGAAAGTTGCGTGTCCAAAACAGGGATTTCCACTTCGGAAAACTTCCGGATTGGATCTATGAAATTGTATTTTGGATATTTCGGAAACGCAGAATTGCTCGCACGAAGAGTAGTGGTCATATCAATTTTCAAATTCCGCGCGGGTGAACCGTGGAGCCACATTGCGCTCGCTGTTCCTTTTACTGGTTTTGTTGCGTCTAAGATTTCATCCTCAAAATCGAGCTTGATTTTTAATCGGTTTGGTTTAATAGTTGCAACTTTTAAAGTGTGGCTGAACTGTGCGCCACCCACGGATATTGTGGCGTTCCAATTGCCCGTTGGCGCAGAAGCGTCAGTTGCGATTGGGAAATAATAAAATCCATTTTCCGTAGAGGCATTTTTAGAGGACGAAGAAACTGTTCTTTGAACCAATTTTCCACGAGCATCGGTAACAGAAAGTGTAATGGGATGATTTTTTGGAAGCGGGTTTGCGTTATCATTCAGCACAAAAGTTAGGTGAATGCTATCACCGGGACGGTAAACGCCTCGTTCGGTGTAGGTGTAGCCTTTTAATCCTTTTTGAAGTTCTTTCCCCGAAATATCGAAATTACTCATGGAAAGGGCGTTTCCGTCTTCCAGTTTTACATAGGCAAAATTGTTACCCTTTTGTGCTACCGCGAAAGCTGCATTTTTGGTTCCATCATAAAGTGTTATTCCATCGCTCTCAGTGGTTACGGTTTCAATAAGTTGTTGCTGATAATTAAAAAGTTTGACTTTTACACCCCCTTCAGGTTTAGCTGAAATTAAATTTGTGGCAAAAAAATGATACGACCTGTTATTACCTTTTTTCACAATCAAGCCCAAATCTGAGCCCAAAATATTTGCGGTAACTACACGCTCTTCGTTATAATATGCGGGATGACAGGGATTGTCCTGTTGTTGCCAGTTGTAGGTGTAGTTTCGCCAGCGGTAAATTTCATTGTCCCAGTAGCGCTCTTCACGTAGTTCTTCATCTTCGGAGTAATCGTTAGTGTAATTCGGATCTTCTTCGTAATAATCATTATAGTATTCGTCTTCATTTTCTTCGGAATTTTCTTCTTGGGAAGCAGTTTCAGCACAATCGTAGGTTATATAATCTTTTTTAAAACTGAGCTCCAATTGGTAAATGGCGCCAGGATCGGATTTAAAATATTCCGATAAATTAATTGCATAAGCTTTCCAGCTTCCATTATTTCCTAAATCGTCGTTTTTAAGTTGGATGGTTTTTTTGGCAATTCTTCGTCCAACTCGTTTAATATTGTAGGTGTTATTGTCATTCAGATTATAACTTTGAAGAAATTGAAGGACGTTGTTTTCATAGATTTTAATGACGCGAACATCTACTTTTGCAAGGTTTACAGCTTCAAAATAAACGGGCGTTGATACGGAATTTGGAAGAATCACGCCTTTTGAAATCATCCGTACGGCAGGTTTTAACTGTTCAAATGAAACCAATTCTGAAAATTCTTTTTTCAGACCAAAACCTTCGGTGTTTTTGATACCCGTGAAAACGGTGACTTTTACATCGCCCACAACTCGGTTTGGCGGATATACATTTAAAACATTCCCGTTTACTTCGTAACGCAAATCATTTGTATTTTCAATGGTTACCAAACCAGCAAAATCCTGATTTTCCATCAACGGGTCCGAAAAATTTATGCTCAAAAGTGCCGCAGGAGCCAATGTGCTGCTAATATCTAAAATTGTAAAATTGTTCTGACCTGGGATTTTAAATATGTTTTCGCCTTTGTTTTCTGCCCCGATGGGTTTTCCGTCCCATTTTATAAGAATTTCAGAATCTTCTATTTTACGATTGATGCTGTCAATTGTAAAGTTGAAGTAACGTGCATCTGTAGCTTCGGAAGGCCATTTCATTTTTAGGTTTTTACCATCTTGGGAAGCTGAAACCAGTTGCTTGGCTTTTTCCAAAGAGATAACATCCGATGCCTCAACGGACGCTTCAACATATTGCCACTGCTTGCTGTAGCTTTGGAGTTTGCCAATATCGACTTTGAAATTGGGCGTAATGGTATGAAAGCTGAAGGTGTAGGTTTTGAATTCTTTAGCAATGTCTTCGTAAAACTTATTTAGCTTTACAGTAACGGTATATTCAGTATCAGGATTTAAATATTCAGAAGGTTGAAAAATCAACGTTTTTCCATTTTCGACAACCAATTTTCCTTTCGTAGAAGGAGAAATTTTTAAATATTCATCGGCAGAAAGTTCCTGTGTCAACTCAAATTGTTCCAAGGGTTTTGCAAGCTCCACACGAATGTCCGTAGTGACGGATTGGTTTCCATAAGTATTGTAAGAAATGTATTCCTTGAATTTGAAAAGATTGTCGGTTTCGGATTGTTTGTCCTTGTCCTTGCAGGAAAAAACGAAAAGCAATAAAAGGATAGGTAAACACTTGAGATGGGTTTTCATAAGCGATGGTTAAAGCATTTAAAAATAAGGCAAAATGGTTGGGCCGCAAAGCAAAAACCAATTCCTTTTGTTTGAAATAATTTCTTAAATACGTTTTATGGCGGGGAGGTTAATTTGTAACGTATAACAGTTTTATAATCGTATTTTAAAATTTAACATTTGGGATGAAATTAACTAATTGATTTTATGAAATGCTAAATCCATAATCCCTTTCCACTTTACAAACTCTCACCTTATAATAGGAATACCATTGTTCCCGTCCTTTTTTCTGAGCAACTAAATGATCTAAGTGTGTTTTCCAGTTTTTGATACTTTCAAGGCTTTGCCAATAACTTACGGTGATACCAATTTCATTGCGGGCACTTTCAACACCTAAAAACCCTGGTTGTTGGCTAGCCAAATTTTCCATTAAATGTGCCATTTCAGAATAACCTTCTGTGTTTTCTGTTTGTTGCGAAGTAAAAATTACGGCGTAATACGGTTCCATTTATTACTCTTTGTAGATTTTAATAATCAATTTTCCTTCTGAGTTCATTGTTGCGCGGTACATTCCAGCCGTATTAAATTCCATAGCCACATTTCCATCTTTATCAATTGCAACAATACCGCCATCGCCGCCAAGTGCTGGCACTTTTTTCTGAATAACTTCTGAAGCAGCTTCCTGTAAAGTCATTCCTTTATATTCCATCAATGCCGAAATATCATAAGCAACAACCGACCGGATAAAGAATTCGCCCCAACCCGTTGACGAAACGGCACAAGTAGCATTATTAGCATAAGTTCCTGCGCCAATAATAGGAGCATCGCCAATGCGGTTCCAGCGTTTGTTAGTCATTCCACCTGTTGAGGTTCCAGCAGCAAGGTTTCCCTGTTTGTCCAATGCTGCACAACCAACGGTTCCAAATTTTGAGTTTTTAATGAATGGATCATTAAAAGAAACCTGATTCTCTCCTTTTTCCTTTTCTTTTTCCAAAACTCGATGTAGAGACTCATATCTATTTTGAGAATAGAAATAGGAAGTGTCCATCATTTTATACCCTAAGATTTGTGCAAATTCTTCTGCTCCCGCTCCGTAAAGCATTACGTGTTCGCTTTTTTGCATTACATCCCTAGCTAAATCTATTGGATTTTTAATATGTTTCACCCCAGCTACTGCACCAGCATTCAAGGTTGCGCCATCCATTATTGAAGCATCCAACTCATTAGTCCCGTCGTGTGTAAATACAGCCCCCTTTCCCGAATTGAAAAGCGGGGAATCTTCCATGATATTAATAGTATGCGTAACAGCATCTAATGATGTCCCGCCATTTTTTAAAATTTCATAGCCCGCGGAAATAGCTTCTTTCAATTTGGATTTATATGCTGCTTCCAAGGAATCGCTCATATTTTCTTTAAGAATCGTTCCAGCGCCTCCATGGATAACAATTCCAAAGTTTTCCTCTGTTTTTTGCGCTTTTTCGGTTATTTTAACTGTTTCAGAGGAAGATTCTTCTTCATTTTTGCATCCAATAAGTAGGAATATCGCAATAAAATATGTTAAAATTTTAACCATAGTCTTTTTTTTAGTAAGCACTAATATACGTGAAAATTATAATGTTTATAGTACTTAAGCTATATTTCACCTAATTATTTAAAATCAAATTTTAACCATATATCCGATAAAGTGTAATATTAATTCGATTAAAAGCATTTTCGTTTGATTTTTTTTATATATTTGGAATAACATCATGCCCCAAATTTGATGTTCCCAAATTATGCACCTACTAAAAAGCAACCTACTTGCAATGGCATTGTTATGCCTTGTCATTACATCTTGTTCAAAAGAGGATTCTGTTGAAGTTGAAGCCGCTAGATATGATATAGATCTAGCTTTAGCTCAAAAGAACGACAATCAAATGTCTTCCGAAATTTTAACTTTAGTCAATGACCATCGGGCGTCCTTAGGTCTTGCTGCGCTTAAAATGGACACTCAGTATGCCTCGGCTTTTGCTGTTGACCATACCGAATACATGATTGAAAAAGAACAAATCAATCATGACAATTTTGGATATCGTTCCGAAGGAATTAAATATCACGACGATGCTCAAACAGTGGGCGAAAACGTAGCCTATGGATATGATACCGCCGAAAAAGTAGTAGAAGCTTGGCTTAACAGCCCTGGGCACAGAGCCATTATTGAGGGCAATTATACCCACACTGGATTTGGTGTAATGAAATGTTCCAAAGGCCGCAGCTACTATACCGAACTCTTTTATAGAAAGTAACCTCACATCGCTTTTCTATTAGATCATTTTGCCGTATTTTTACGTAACTGTAAAAATACGGCAATGGCTATTAAAGGACCCTTCAACCTGAATAAGTGGATAAAAGAAAACCGCGACCTACTGAAACCACCAGTAGGTAATAAAAATTTATATGTTGAATCCGATGACTACATCGTAATGATAGTAGCTGGTCCCAACGCTCGAAAGGATTACCACTATAACGAAACCGAAGAGCTTTTCTATCAACTTGAAGGAAATATTCAGGTTGCTATTCAAGAAAATGGAGAAAAGAAAGTTATGGAACTAGGGCCAGGCGATATGTACCTTCATCCTGCAAAAGTTCCACATTCTCCTGGCAGAAGTGCTGGATCAATAGGTTTGGTTATTGAAAGAAAGCGAACCGATCTGGAAGGAAAGGATGGCTTGCTTTGGTTTTGCGACAACTGCAACAATAAATTATATGAGGTTTACTTCCCGTTAAGCAATATTGAAACAGATTTTCTGAAACATTTCAAACATTTTTACGGAAGTAAGGAACTTCGAACTTGTGATAAATGCGGAACGGTCATGGAGACCGACCCACGTTTCACAAAAGATTAACACTGTATTCTCCAAACAGATACTGTATCATTTTACTTTCTTGAACGCATTGTGTACCTTTGCACTTCATTAATCTTTCGAATAAAAATCATAAATATATGCAAGCAACAACCACTTCCTTCGGCATCGAAGAAGCATTGGAACAATTAGGAATTAAAGAAGTAAACAAAGGAACTTCAACTGGGAAAAATTGGTTTTCAGATGGTGAAAAAATCACTTCACATTCTCCCGTTGATGGACAAGTAATTGCGAAAGTAACCACAACTTCAAAAGCCGATTACGAAAAAGTAATGGAAAGCGCCACTTCAGCTTTTAAAGACTGGAGATTGAAACCAGCCCCACTTCGCGGTGAAATTGTACGCCAATTTGGTGATGAATTACGAAGACTAAAAGAACCTTTAGGGAAACTTGTTTCTTATGAAATGGGAAAAAGCTATCAAGAAGGTCTTGGCGAAGTGCAGGAAATGATTGACATCTGCGATTTTGCAGTAGGTCTTTCCCGCCAACTTCACGGTTTAACGATGCACAGTGAGCGTCCCGGACACAGAATGTACGAGCAGTATCATCCACTCGGCGTGGTTGGAATTATTTCGGCCTTTAACTTTCCAGTTGCCGTTTGGGCCTGGAACACAGCATTAGCCTGGGTTTGTGGAGACGTTTGTGTGTGGAAACCATCAGAAAAAACTCCTTTAACTGGAGTAGCTTGCCAAAAAATTGCTGCAAAGGTTTTTGCTGATAACGATCTGCCAGAAGGTATTTCTTGCCTTATCAATGGCGACTATAGAGTTGGCGAAATGATGACAAACGACAAACGTGTGCCTTTGATTTCGGCTACAGGTTCTATCAGAATGGGTAAAATTGTTGCGCAAGCTGTGGCAGGGCGTTTAGGGAAATCATTACTTGAACTTGGAGGAAACAATGCAATTATCGTTACTCCAGATGCAGATATTAAAATGACTGTAATCGGTGCCGTATTTGGTGCTGTAGGGACTGCTGGCCAACGTTGCACCTCAACCCGAAGACTGATCATTCACGAAAGTATATATGACAAAGTGAAAGAAGCTGTAGTTGCTGCTTACAAACAACTTCGCATTGGAAATCCGTTGGATGAAAAAAACCATGTTGGACCACTTATCGATAAAGATGCCGTGAAAAATTACCAAACAGCACTTGAAAAAGTTGTAGAAGAAGGTGGAAACATTATTGTGGAAGGCGGCGTTCTTGAAGGCGAAGGTTACGAAAGCGGATGCTACGTAAAACCAGCAATAGCGGAAGCAAAAAACAGTTACGAAATTGTACAGCACGAAACTTTTGGTCCAGTATTATATATGATGAAATACAGCGGCGATGTTGAAAATGCACTTGAACTTCAAAATGGCGTTGTACAAGGGCTATCCTCTGCAATTATGACGAACAATCTTCGTGAAGCAGAACATTTTCTATCTGTACAAGGTTCAGATTGCGGAATTGCAAACGTAAACATTGGTACTTCTGGTGCTGAAATTGGCGGTGCATTTGGTGGCGAAAAAGAAACCGGTGGCGGACGTGAAAGCGGAAGCGATGCTTGGAAAGTTTATATGCGCAGACAGACAAATACAATCAATTACACAACTGAATTACCATTAGCTCAAGGAATCAAATTCGATCTTTAATTGTGCATTCCTCTCGCTCGTGCCTCGTTCGTCGGATGCATGAGCACAGGGAATTAAGTTTGATTTGTAGAAATAAATTTTTATAAATTAAAAAGCCGTTTCAATTGAAACGGCTTTTTTTAGTCTATACTATTCCATTCGGCTCAACCCATTTAAAACGGTTGGCATCCTGCGGAATTTTAATCCTTTCTGCAATACGAAGCATTCTTGATGGCAATTTCAAAAGATAATCACGTGCCTTTTCAGCTTCATCGGTGAGGTTTGAGATTTTTGATATTTCCCAATGGGCATTCAGTTTTTCTAGAATATCAATATAATCGTATGTTGTATAAACACCCAAACGCTGTGCTGCATTACTGAAATCATCAAAAGCAGAAGCCATTTTACCACCACTCTGACGAAGATTTTGTGCAGGCATAATAATTTTTTTCTGCATCATATCTGCAAATGCAAGCATCATTTCACTTGCGTCATATTCAAAAATGGTTTTTACAAACTGGCGATATGCTAAATGATGGCGCATCTCATCACCAGCAATAATATTGCACATTTTTGCAAGAGATTTGCTTCCTTTCTTTTTAGCAATTTTCCCTACTCTATTATGGGAAACATTGGTTGCTAGTTCCTGAAAACTAGTATAAATAAAATTTCGATAGGGATCGCGTCCAGTTCCCACTTCAAAACCATCGTTGATTAAATGTTGTGTAGTTTTTTCGACCTCTTTCATATTTACCCTTCCAGATAAATAGAGATATTTGTTGAGCGCATCTCCGTGGCGGTTTTCCTCTCCGGTCCAATGACGGATCCATTTGCTCCAGCCATTGCGACCGTGTTGGTCAACGCCTTCCATATCCATTAACCAACTTTCATAAGTTGGCAGTGCTTCTTCTGTAACCATATCTCCCACTAAAACAATCCAAAAGTCATAGCCCAATTCCTTGGCTTCTTCGCGAAGTTGAAAAACCTCATCCATATAATTTTCCTTTTGAAAATTAGGCAAAAGATCCGTGGGTTGCCAAATTTCATCAACTGGGATAAGATATTGGTCAATATAACTGTCTATTTCTTTTTCAACAGTCTGCATTACTTCTAGTCGGATATTTTTAAGCGCCATGGTATTTTTTTAGAGGGAATTACAAAGATAGTAAGGAAAGGTGGAATTTGTAATAAGGAAGTATTAATTCCTGCCCTTTTCGTCAGGATAAAGCAAATTGACCGCTTCACTTTGCCATATTTCTTTGGAATCCACATCCAACATGGAGATTTTTCCTTTAAAAGCGGCACCTGTATCCACATTCCAAACGTTTGCAAAATTCGCAGGCTTGTCAAAACCTACTCGGGTTACGGGTGTGTGACCGATATAAATTTCTTTAAAAAGTTTAAGTCGTTTTGGATATTTGTCATCGTCTTCGGAAATAGATGAATCCATTGCGCATACCATTTCCCAAAGGGTTCGGTCCCAATAGACCAGATTTGGGTAATATTCGTATTCTGGCCCATGTTGGTTTGTAAAGCCCGCATGCATAAAAAGTCGGTTTTCAGAATCTATGTAATAATTTTCAAGATTTTCGAAAAACTGAAGGTGTTTTTCTTTTTTTTCTTCGGAAAGCTTCGCATAACTTTTTATACTGCTTTCCCCGCCCTGACTTAGCCACATTGGATTGCTTTCACCAAACTTTAAATATTTATAAAGAAGTTCGTCGTGGTTTCCCCGAAGGAAAATACAATTGTTTTCTTCCGAAAATTCAATCAAATACGAAACCACCTCAGCAGATTGGCTCCAACCATCTACATAATCTCCCACAAAAATATACTGAGTATTTTTAGGAAGGTTTGCGCTTTCAAGCAATTGTTTTAAAGCCTTAAAACCTCCGTGAATATCGCCAATTACAACTGTTTTCATATTTTAATTATAACTAACTTTTCTCAAAATACGCAAGGACTCCTTTGAAAGTTGATAGGCTTCAGCATCAAAATCTCTTAAATATTCCTTGGCTTCCTGCAATTTTTCCTTCGCATCCTTAAAATCATTCAGATAGCAAATAAGGTACGTTGATGGAAGATTTCGCAAGTCTTTTTCCTCGGAAGCGTTCAGCGGAATATTTTTTTTCAACTTTTCCAGTACCGCATTATTTGAATTATAAATATGATAAAGTGTCTTTTTATTGAATTGCGGCGGTTCAAAAATTAATTTTGAGTCCATATTATAGGATCCGTTTTCATTAAATTGAATCGTAACTTCTTCCAACGGATAATACTTAAACTGTTCGTTCAAACCCAAATGCACATATTCTACCGTTTTAAAATAATCATCGGTAAAATCAATACTAATTTCATCCAAAGCTGAATAAAAAAGCCTTACCTGTTCATTAATTAGCTCAATATCTACACGGGAATAGTAGATATTGCTTTTCACTCTTTTCGGATTTCCAGCCCAACAAACTACAAATTGTTCTTTGAAAACTTTATAGTGGCTTTCTAAATCTTTGTGGCGATTGTTTGTAAAATCCATCACGCCGTCCAGTGTGAGTTCAATATTGTTTTTTGCGGCATTTTCAATGGATTTCACAATTTCAGAATTCACATCTTTTATTTCTATATTAAAGTCTTTTGGCATTGAAATACTTCCATCTCGGAGAAAAATAGAGCCTCCCCAATATTTCCAGATATTTTTGCGCAAAGACGTAATCATTCCATTGGGACGAATGGTTACCAAACCCACAACTTTATCCGAAGGTAAGTTCGGGAACGCCACATTTTCATAAATAATCAACGGGGCATTCGTGAGGTAGGCATTTATAAGATTTTGGATTTTACTGTCGTCAAAAAAATCTACTCCCCTAATTTCATTAGTTTCATCCTCTACGCCTATTACTATAAATGAATTATTAGCAGGATTGCTGTTGCTTAATGCACAAATATGTTTTAGGAATTTCGCCTTTCCCTCCTTTGTTCCAAGATCAATTTTTCGCTTTTTATCATAAAAACTACTCTCGTCGTTGTGAGCGAGCAGGTTTTTGATTAAAAGGCGTTTGTTAATCATGATTTATTCACAATGGTAGAAGATGCTTGGTCCAAAGACATCACGGTTAAATCTGCAATATTTACATGTAGCGGGCGTGTTACCGTAAACCAAATAATATCAGCAATATCCTCAGGTTTTAGAGGTGTAAAGCCCTGATAGACTTTTTCGGCTTTTTCAGAATCTCCTTTAAACCGTACTTCACTGAATTCTGTTTCAACCATTCCTGGATTTATGGCGCCAACTCTTATTCCCTTGCCGTTTAAATCTATCCGCATGCCTTGATTTATAGCGTCTACAGCGTGTTTGCTAGCGCAATATACATTTCCTTTTGGATAAACTTCCTTTCCTGCAGTGCTTCCAATATTTATGATATGCCCGCTTTTTTGTTCAATCATCCTTGGAAGAATCGCTTTACTAACATATAATAAACCCTTCACATTAATATCGAGCATCGCGTCCCAATCGTCTGTATTTCCTTCGTAAATAGGATCCATTCCATGGGCGTTGCCGGCATTATTTATTAAAATATCAATTTCTGAGAATTGCTTCGGAATTGATTTCACAGCAGAAAAAACTGCTTCTTTATTGCGAATGTCAAAACTTAAAGTGTGAACTTCCGTCAATGCCGAAAGTTCTTCGGAAAGCTTTTTTAAACGCTCTTCCCTTCTTCCACAGAGAATTAGTTTCACTCCGTTTTTGGCGAAAAGCTTCGCTGTGGCCATCCCTATTCCAGAGGTTGCTCCTGTTATAAATGCTATTTTATTTTCCATATTATAATTTTTACTAAAAGTACTATTTCTGAAATATTTGAAATGCATTTTTTCGCCATTATTAAAAATCTTAACAAATGCCTAAAAACGCTAAGAAAAGTTTATGTTTTAACATATTTTATTTTAACCAATTGTTAACAGGCTTTTAATCAATAAATTTTCAATTTGCACCGTCTTTTTATAAGGCAGACTACATTGAATCTAAATACAGTATGGAAAATACAAATTCGACCTTTGACATTGGGGCATTAAACGAAAAAATTGAAAGGGAAAGTGCCTTTGTGGACGTCCTTTCAATGGAAATGAACAAAGTAATTGTAGGCCAAAAACACATGGTGGAACGGCTTATGATTGGTCTTTTGGGCCAAGGACACATTCTTTTGGAAGGTGTTCCGGGACTTGCAAAAACACTTGCTATCAACACGCTGGCAAAAGCGGTACACGGTTCTTTTAGCCGAATACAATTTACACCCGATTTACTTCCTGCAGACGTTGTTGGAACGATGATCTACAATATGAAGGTGAATGATTTTAGCATCAAAAAGGGACCTATTTTCGCCAATTTCGTTCTTGCGGATGAAATTAACCGTGCTCCAGCTAAAGTACAATCTGCACTTTTGGAGGCTATGCAGGAAAAACAAGTTACCATTGGTGAAACTACATTTAAGCTAGATAAGCCTTTTTTGGTAATGGCAACACAAAACCCGATTGAGCAGGAAGGAACATATCCTTTACCTGAAGCACAGGTTGACCGTTTTATGCTAAAAACGGTAATAAAATATCCAAAAATTGACGAAGAGCAACTCATTATCCGTCAAAACTTAAAAGGCGAATATGAACAAATAAATCCTGTGGCAACCATTGAACAAATTTTAAGAGCACAGGCTGCTGTTCGTGAAGTTTATATGGATGAAAAGATTGAGAAATACATTCTCGATATCATCTTTGCCACAAGAACGCCAGAAAATTTTGGCCTTTCCGATTTAAAACCACTTATCAATTTTGGTGCTTCCCCTCGTGGAAGTATCAACCTTGCCATTGCCGCAAAATGTTATGCATTTATTCGTCGCCGTGGTTATGTAGTACCAGAAGATGTGCGTGCCGTAGTACACGATGTGCTTCGCCACAGAATTGGCATCACGTATGAAGCGGAAGCAGAAAACATTACTTCCGAAGAAATCATCAACAAAATTGTGAATGTAATTGAAGTACCGTAAAAAGTACTTGGCATGAAGTTTTAAATTAATTTTTTAGCACTGCCTTTCATTACTGATTTCTACAAAATGGACACTAAAGAACTTCTTAAAAAAGTACGGAAAATCGAGATCAAAACACGTCGGTTAAGCGATCACGTGTTTGGTGGCGAGTACCACAGTACTTTTAAAGGTCGTGGGATGACGTTCAGCGAAGTGCGCCAATACCAGTTTGGTGACGACGTACGGAGTATAGACTGGAATGTTACCGCCCGCTATAACGAGCCATTCGTTAAAGTTTTTGAGGAAGAGCGCGAGCTAACATTAATGTTGATGGTAGACATAAGCGGTTCCGAATTTTTCGGAACACAAGAGCAGTTTAAGAATGAAATCCTTACCGAAATTGCTGCAACCCTTGCATTTTCAGCGATGCAGAATAATGACAAGACGGGATTGATTCTTTTTTCAGATGAAATTGAACTTTACATTCCGCCGAAAAAAGGAAAATCGCACGTGCTTCGAATTATTCGTGAATTGCTTGAATTTGAACCAAAAAGCAACAAAACCGATCTTGCCAATGCGTTAAAGTTTTTAAGCAACGTAATGAAAAAGAAAGCCATCGTTTTTGTGCTTTCAGATTTTATTGCGGACAACTACAGAGACACATTGAAAATTGCTGCCAGAAAACACGATCTTACGGGAATTCGAATTTATGATAAAGCTGAGGAAAACATCCCAAATCTAGGTATGATACAAATGGAAGACCAGGAAACTGGCGAGTTGCTTTTAGTAAACACGGGTTCTAAAAGTGTCCGCAACCAATACTACAGCTACCACCGCGAACGAGTAGATTATTTTGTTGAATCTTTCACAAAAAGTGGCGCAGGTGCACTTAGTTGTAGGGTTGATGAAAGTTATGTGAAAAAATTATTAGGTTATTTTAAGAGACGTTAGGTTTGAAATGTTAGATATTAGAAAAAATAGTAATCGCAAAAACCGAAATTTAAATTTTCAAGGGAACAGCTATTTTCTTTTTTCTCTTTTCTTTTTTCTCTTTTCCTTCTTATCCCATGCCCAAGTAACCTCCTCAGTCGATTCTACAAAAATTAGGATTGGTGAAGAAATTCTTTATACCATAAATGTAGATACTGATTCTACAGATGTCGTAGTTTTTCCGGAAGAGCAAACTTTTGCTCCTTTGGAAATGATTGAATCCTATAAAACGGACACCACTTTTGAAGCTTCCAAACGCCGACTTATAAAAAAATACGGTCTAACGCAGTTTGACAGCGGTCACTACACTATTCCGCCACAGCGAATTTTCATCAACAATAAACCATTTTTTACCGATTCCTTAAAAGTTGAGGTAAATGATGTTCCAGTGGACACCACCAAACAGAAAATGTTCGACATAAAACCTGCGGTAGAAGTAAAAAATCCACCGTTTGATTGGTTGTCGCTTCTGTATTGGCTTTTACCAATTATTCTGATTATTGCAATTGCCATTTATTTATTCCAAAGAAAAAAAAGAAAAGATGCTGCCGAAAAGCAATTACCTCCTTATGAAGAAGCAATTGTTGCGCTAAAAACCTTGGACAACAGCCAATTGTTGAAAGAAAACAAAAGCAAGGAATATTATAGCAACCTTACCGAAATTGTAAAACGTTATCTGGATCGTGAAGTTGACGAAGCCGCCTTGGAAAGTACGAGTGACGAGCTTATAACTCGTTTAATGATGCACAAAGACGCTGGAAGTTTCGACTTTGATTTGGAAACAATTCGCAAGTTGGATCTAATTTTCAAACGGGCCGATTTGGTGAAATTCGCAAAAATGAACCAAGAGTCTGGGCAAGCTGAAGTTGATAGAAAAACCATTGAAGAAATCATTAACGAAACTCACGAAGCTGTTCCAGAACCTACCGAAGAAGAACTTTTGGCAAATCAAGAATACCTAGAAAAACTTCGCAAAAGGCGCAAACGCAAAAAGTGGATTATGGGTATTTCGGGAGTAGTTTTAGTGGTTATTTTAGCTGGAATTATTTACGGAAGTGTTACTGGTTTCGATAATTTAAAAGACAAGGTGTTAGGAAACGACCTTCGCGAACTCGCTGAAGGCAGATGGATAAAAAGCGAATATGGAAATCCAGCCGTTATTTTGGAAACCCCAGAAGTGCTTATAAGAACCGAAGCTCCAACTACTAACGCCAATAAAAGTGTGGTAAGCGGAAGGGATATTTTCACTTATGGCAAAAACACTTCTCCATTATATATTATGGTTTCAACCACACAGTTCAGCCAGAAACAGGACATTGCATTAGAAACCGCTTTGGATGGAGTTTTGGATGACCTTGAACAAAGTGGCGCTAAAAACTTGGTTGTAAAACGCGATGATTTTGAAACCGAAAAAGGAATAAAAGGTTTAAAAGCTTATGGCGAATTCAACGTGCAAGTTTCAGACAACAAAGTATTGAAACAAAAAAGCACGTATGAATTATTACTTTTCGCACAGCAAAATGGTCTGCAGGAAGTTTTGATAGTGTATCAAAATGATGGTAAATATGCCGAAGAAATAAAAAAACGAATGGAAGCTTCCATAGAACTTGAAATTTCAGAGAAAGATGGGCAGTAATTTCGAATTTGTAAATCCGCAGTTTTTCTGGTTGTTCCTTATACTTCCAGTACTTGTGCTTTGGTATTTATGGAAGCGGAAACAGCAAACGGCTTCTTTGAAAATTTCAAGTATAAGCGGTTTCAAAAGTGGAAAAAACTGGTTAGCGCGGTTAAAACCATTGCTATTTGTGCTACGCCTTTTGGCACTTTCAGCATTAATAGTGGCAATGGCGCGGCCAAGAACCGTTGACGAATCCACAAAAACAAAAACCACCCGCGGAATTGACATTGTGATGGCAATAGATGTTTCGGCCAGTATGCTTGCGCGCGATTTAAAACCAAACCGCTTAGAAGCTCTAAAAACAGTGGCCGCACGTTTTATCGCAGGTCGCCCGAATGACAGAATTGGTTTGGTGGAATACGCTGGTGAAAGTTATACTAGAACCCCATTGACTAGTGACAAAACCATTGTACTTTCTTCCTTAAAGAACATAACCTACAATACAACTATTGAAGGCGGAACTGCAATAGGCTCAGGGCTTGCAACGGCCGTAAACCGCTTAAAAGAAAGTCGAGCGAAGAGCAAAGTGATAATTCTGCTGACGGATGGGGTAAATAACACAGGTTTTATAGACCCAAAAATAGCGAGCGAGCTTGCTGTAGAATTTGGCATAAAAGTTTATACTATCGGTTTAGGAAGTAATGGAATGGCAATGTCGCCCATCGGCATTCGCCCTGACGGCGGTTTTCAATACGGAAATGTGCAAGTCGAAATAGACGAAGCCCTGCTGAAAGAAATCGCTACAAAAACGGGCGGGCAATATTTTCGTGCAACTAGCAATACTAAGTTAGAACAGATTTATGAGGAAATAAACAAGCTTGAAAAAACAGATATTGAAGAATTTAAATACACAAACTATAACGAAATGTTCCGCCCATGGGCCATTTTTGCACTGATTTTAATTGCATTTGAATTTTTATTGCGAACAACCATATTTAAAGGATTTTTATAATAAATGTACCAATTAGAACAACCCATATATTTTTATATTCTCTTTGCCATACCGGTAATTGTGGTACTATTTCTATTGGTTTTGGTTTGGAAAAAAACAGTTCAAAAACGATTTGTTGACAAAGAACTTCTGAAAAAATTGAGCCCAAACCGTTCCCTTTTTAAAATGGTTCTAAAAGTTTTTGTGATTTGTTTAGCCATTGCCTGTTTGAGTTTCGCTTTGGTGAATCCTAAAATCGGGACCAAATTGGAAACCGTTAAACGCGAAGGCGTTGATATTGTTTTCGCTTTGGACGTGTCAAAAAGTATGCTGGCCGAGGACATTGCGCCAAACCGTTTGGAAAAATCAAAACAGCTCATTACACAAATAATCAACAGCCTTGCTGGTGATAGAATAGGGATAATCGGCTATGCAGGGAGTGCTTTCCCCCAAGTGCCAATAACTACTGACTTTTCTTCAGCTAAATTATTTTTAAGCGGGATGAATACCGATATGGTTTCGTCACAGGGAACCGCAATAACCCAAGCAATGAAACTTGCTGAAACTTTTTATGATGATGAAGGGCAAACAAACAGGGTGCTTTTCATAATTTCTGATGGAGAAGATCACGAAGGCAATGTTTCAGAAATTGCTGGTGAAGCAGCAAAAAAAGGAATTCGTATTTTTACCATTGGTGTTGGGACTTTAGAAGGCGGCCCCATTCCTATTAAGGAAAATGGTGTGCTCCAATATTACAAACGCGACCAAAACAACGAGCAGGTTATTACCCGTTTGGGTGAAGAAACACTAAAAGACATTGCCAAAGCTAGCAATGGCGAATATATTGACGGTTCAAATACCAAAGCAGTTGTGGACCGAGTAAAAGCGATTTTAAACGGAATGGACAAAAAGGAATTTGAAGCCAAACAATTCACAGATTTTAAAGATCAATTTCAGTGGTTTTTAGCTGGGGCATTGTTTTTGCTGGTATTAGATGTATTCCTATTGGAACGAAAAACAGCTTGGCTAAAAAAGTTGAATTTGTTTAATGAAAAGGAAAAAGAATAAAATGATGCTTGTAGCTAAAACATTTTTTCAGAAAAAAACTATGTTAAGAATTTCAATGATTCTTTGCACGATTACTTTTTCATTGAATTCATTTGCACAACAACTAGCAAAGGACCAGAAAAAAGAATTGAAGGCCGCGCAGAATTTTTTGAGTGAAGCACAGCATTCACTTCAGAAAAACGAATTTCCATCCGCAGAGGCAGATTACCGAAGAGCCATCTCATTAAATCCTAAAAGCGAAACCGCTAAATATAATTTGGGAACTGCATATTACGGAAAAGAAAAAAATGACGAGGCAATGCTTCGTTTTAAACAAGCTGCCGCAACAGCAACTGACAAAACTGAAAAGCACAAAGCCTTTCACAATTTGGGTAATACATATATGAACGATAAAAAGTATTCCGAAGCTGTAGAAGCTTATAAAAATGCACTTCGAAACAATCCTAATGATGAAGAAACGCGTTATAATCTAGCGTTGGCAAAGGATATGTTGGAGAAAAATCCACCCCCTCCACAAGATAAAGACGACAAAAATAAAGACCAAAACAAAGACAACAAGGATCAGGATAAAAAAGATCAAAAAGATAAGCAGGACAAAAAAGACCAAGGCGATAAGGGAGATCAAAAAGATCAAAAAGACAAGGGCGACCAAAAAGAAGATAAAAAAGAGGGCGATAAAGATAAAGGCGAACCAGACAAACCAAAAGATGAAGAAGGTGATAAGCCTCAGCAACAACAACCTGTTCCTGGTCAATTATCTCCGCAACAAGTAAAAAGTCTTTTGGAAGCAATGAATAACGAAGAGAAAAAAACACAGGATAAGATAAATGCCGAAAAGCAAAAAGGAGCAAAAGTAAAAACGGATAAAGATTGGTAGACTATGAAGACGAAGAATTTTTTATTCCTTTTAGGGTTTGTACTGTGCAGCATAGCTACCACAGCACAAGTTCAGTTTGATGCCAAAGTGAGCAAAAAAACGCTGGGAATAAACGAGCGTTTGCGAGTTGATTTTGAAATGAATCAAGACGGTGATAACTTTAGACCGCCAAGTTTTGACAACTTTAAAGTTGTTGGTGGGCCAAACCAGTCCATCAGCAATTCGTGGATAAACGGGAAACGCAGTTTTTCAAAAACTTATTCCTATTTTTTGGCTCCGCAAAGCCGTGGAAAAGTTACCATTGGACAAGCCACTATTGAAGTAAATGGTGAAACCTATAAAACACTTCCCGTTGATATTGAAGTTACGGCCGCTGTTGCTGTTCCAAAAGACGGTAACAATGCCGATTATGTAGCGAGTGAAAATGTGCATTTGGTTGCTGAAGTTTCCAATGCAAATCCGTATTTAAATGAAGCGATTACAGTAACCTACAAATTGTACGTTTCACACGATGTGAGTATTACTAGCCAATGGCGTGAAATTGACACTCCAAAATACGCAGATTTTTGGAGTCAAAATATTGACAATCAAAACAATTATAAAGTTTTTGAAGGAAAATATAATGGCGAAGATTATCGCTACGTAGTTTTAAGAACCACAGTTCTTTATCCACAAAAAACAGGAAAATTGGATATTGAACCGCTTACACTTGATATTCCAATAGACGTTCAGGGCAACCGTCGTGATATTTTTGGTCGTAGATTGATGGAGCGCGTTAACAAAACTATTTCTGCGGGACAACGAACTATTGATGTAAAACCACTTCCTTTAGAAGGGAAGCCAGATGGTTTTAACGGTGCGGTAGGCGATTTTTCTTTTGACGTTACTACCAACAAAACCGCGCTTAATGCAAATGAATCTTTACAACTGGACGTAAGGATTTCTGGTAAAGGAAATTTAAAATTGTTCAATACACCTTCTGTAAAACTTCCAAATACATTAGAAGTCTATGAGCCTGAACACAATGAAAGTGTAAACACAACTGTCAATGGAATGCAAGGTTCAATCACAGATTCCTATACCGTTGTACCCCAATTTAAAGGAACGTATCCAGTAAACCCTATCACCTTTTCGTTTTTTGATCCAAAAACTGAAAAATATAGAACCATTACTTCCAAAGAATTTACAATTGAAGTTGAAAATGGGCCAATCAGTTCGACAACTGCCAGTGCCAATACAAACGATTCTAAAAAACAGGTAGTTCTTTCAAAAGATAATTTCAAGTACATAAAACTGGATGCCAACTTAAAACCTATTTCGCAGGAAACATTCTTTCAATCAACCTTATTCTGGTCCCTTTTGGGCGGGCCCTTTTTGTTGATCCCTCTATTTATTATGGCTGGCAAAAAACGAAAAGCACGACTAAACGATTTGGAAGGCAATAAACTTCGCCGCGCAAACAAGCTTGCCAAAAAATATCTTTCCGAAGCAAAAAGAAATATTTCAAACCCAGTTGCATTTTATGAAGCCTTGGAACGCGCCCTTCACAATTATTTAAAAGCAAAGTTGAATATTGAAACTTCCGAAATGGAAAAAAGTCATATTTCGAAGCTGCTCTTAGAAAGAAGTGTAGAAGGACAAGTAGTGGAAAACTTTATAGGCTTACTGAAAAGCTGTGAATATGCACGTTATGCTTCGTCTACTGCTACATCCGTTCAGCAGGATTACAGTAAATCCGCGGAAGTAATTTCAAACATTGACAAACAAATACAGTAAAATAAAAGAAGATGAAAAAGCTACTGTACTTATTGATTTTACTTGTTTCTTTCTCCAGTGTTGGTCAGAATGAAAAGCTTTTTGAACAAGGAAAAGAACTATATAAAAACGGAAAATACCAACAAGCCATTAGTTCTTGGATGCAGATTTTGGACAAAGGCGAACATTCTGCCGAGTTGTATTTTAATTTGGGTAATGCGCAGTATAAATTAAATCACATTGGCCCCAGCATCTATTATTATGAAAAGGCATTGCAGCTTGCACCCAACGATAGCGATATAAAAAACAATCTTGCCTTTGCCGAAAATGCGCGTATTGATTCCATTGAGCCTTTGCCAGAGACAGTTTTTTCAAAATGGTACCACAGTATTTCCAGCATATTTACTTTTGAAGGTTGGGCGATTTTGGCAGTAGTATTTTCTATCTTTTTTGTAGCGTTATTTCTTTTTTATTATTTCGCCTTTTCCGAAAGAAGAAAGCGATTTCTTTTTGTTATTTCAATGTTTGCAGGTTTTCTTGTGGTAGCTTCGTTAACAATGGCCTTTTTAACTTATAGCGATTTCACAAAAAACCAACCCGCGATTATCTTTGCAAGTGAAATTGAAGTAAAGACAGAACCTTCCATGGGTAGCAACGTAGCTTTTACACTTCACGAAGGAACTAAAGTACAAATTTCGGCACAAGATGGGAATTGGTTCCGCATCGCCTTGGCAGATGGTAAGGATGGCTGGATTCCTGCTTCAGATCTTAAACAACTATAGTTTTAATATATACTTAACAGGAAATTAAGTTGAATCTGCTATTTTTGAATTTCTGAAAAAAAAGATTTGAGATTAGTTAGTGTTTTATTGTTAATCGTATTTACAAGTTTTCTTGTAACACCAGCTATTATTAGCATTTCTGATAAGCAAGCCGACTTTTCTACATTTTTTTCAATGAATGAAGAAGAAAATTCAAACAAAATACCCACTTCTAATTTTGTTTTTGTTTTTGAAAAAATCCATTCTAATATAGAAAGTCTTAAGTTTCTACAAAAACAGAAAACCAAAGACAATTTTCAAATTGATAGGTATTCCAAAGTCTTTTTAGACGTGGTTTCACCGCCTCCACGCATAGCGTAATTTTTTCTCAAAAAACACTTTAAAAATTTCTCCATACTATTTCCATTGCATTGGCTACTGGAAATTATGTCCATTATTTTCACTTTGGAAGAAATTCAAGTTAATTCCTTTAAAAAATATTTCGATGAAACTATACGATAAACTTATAGAAAACAATAAAAACTGGGTCGCACAAAAATTAAGTTTGGATCCCAATTATTTTACAAACCTTGCAAAAGGGCAAAACCCCCCGGTTTTATGGATTGGTTGTGCTGATAGCCGTGTTCCCGCAAATGAAATTATTGGCGCCCAACCAGGTGAGGTTTTTGTTCAGCGAAACATTGCCAATATGGTTGTGCATACAGATATGAATATGCTTAGTGTGTTGGATTATGCTGTAAATGCTTTAAAAGTGAAGCACGTTATTGTTTGTGGCCACTACGGTTGTGGCGGGGTAAAAGCTGCAATGCAAAATAAATCCATTGGATTAATTGACAACTGGCTTCGACACATTAAAGATGTTTACAGGCTTCATAAAGACGAACTGGATGGGATTAATGATGAAAAAGAAAGGTTCAATCGTTTTGTAGAAGTAAATGTGAAGGAACAGGTTTTTGATCTTGCCAAAACCTCCATTGTGCAAAATGCTTGGCACAACAATCAAGAACTGTATTTGCACGGTTGGGTGTATGGACTAGAGTCAGGACTCATTAAAGACTTAGGCGTAAATGTCAGCAATGACAACGAGCTGGACAAGGTATATCAACTAAATTTTTAAGTGTAAACTGGAATTTAGCTTTATATTCACTTAAATTTATTAAAAAAAACTTATGAGTAAAAATATATTTTCAAATTTCAGAGGAAACTTATTCGGTGGAATTACTGCCGGAATTGTGGCCCTGCCATTAGCCTTGGCTTTCGGAGTGCAATCTGGATTGGGACCAGATGCGGGACTGTATGGTGCAATTTTTATTGGGTTTTTTGCTTCGCTTTTCGGCGGTACCAATACGCAAATTTCTGGTCCAACAGCTCCAATGACCGCCGTTTCAATGGTTGTTATTGCAGGAATCATTGCTGCGCACAACGGTAGTGTTGAAGAAGCTTTGCCATACATTTTATTGGTTTTTTTATTGGCCGGACTTATGCAGATTTTATTGGGTATTACTGGCGTTGGAAAATATATAAAATACATTCCCTATCCAGTAGTTTCGGGTTTTATGACGGCAATTGGCGTAATAATTCTTGTAACGCAGATTCTCCCAGTTTTGGGATATTATACACAGGATGACAATGAATATATAAGCACTTTCAAACCACAGGCCGAAGAGGTGTTATTGGATAAAATTCTAAAAGATGAGGCAGGTGAAGGGATTTTGGTCCTCGAGGATTTTAAAGAAACAGTAAATAGAGCTGGAGATATCACCGAATCAGAAATATCAAAAGAAGCAACAACACTAGCTAAAGCAGAAACTTCTGGGGTTTATGGTGCAATTAAAGCCCTGCCGAGAGCTATTATGAATATAAGTTGGCTGGAGTTTATTTTGGCATCCCTCACAATATTGATTATTTATGGTTTCAAAAAAATTACTACTAAAATCCCAAGTACATTGGTGGCACTATTGGTAGTTTCGGGTGGAGCTTATTTGCTAAAATTGGATTACCGCCCCATAGATCAAATACCGGGCGGTTTCCCCATTCCAAATTTAGATATGTTCACAGCGTTTGAATTCGGACAGATTTCACCTTATATTTTTACGGCTATGACTTTAGCGTTTTTGGGAGCAATTGATTCGCTCCTTACTTCAGTTGTGGCAGACAATATGACGAAAACGAAACACAATCCAAACCGCGAATTAATGGGGCAAGGAATAGGAAATAGTATTGCCGCAATTTTCGGTGGAATTCCCGGAGCTGGTGCAACCATTCGTACGGTAGTAAATATCAATTCTGGTGGAACAACCAAACTTTCAGGTATGATAGCTGCAATACTATTGCTCGTAATATTATTGGCATTAGGCCCTGTGGCATCACAAATTCCAGCGGCTGTACTTGCAGGAATCTTGATAACTGTAGGTATTGGTGTAATGGACTACAGGGGTTTGAAAGCAATTCCGAAAATGCAAAAAGCTGAAGTTACAATTATGATGGTGGTATTGCTCCTTTCCGTTTTTTGGAATCTGGTTTACGCAGTAGGAATAGGATTAGTTTTGGCCTCTATTATTTTTATGAAAAAAATTGGAGATCTCACCGCAGATCAATCCAAAGTAGTTCCGCTGAAAAATGCCGACGAACTTACACTTAGTTGGAGCGATGAGCTAAATTTTCCTGAAAAACTCAAAGAAGAGGTTTTTATAAAACGTTTGGAGGGTCCATTGTTCTTTGGCTACACTTCAGATTTTCAAAAGTTGGCGATGGAAATCCCCGACACGGCAACCCATGTTATTATACGAATGGGAAAATCGCCCTATATGGATCAATCGGGTCTTTATGCCATGGAGGAAGTATTAATGAATATTTCAAAAAGAGGAATAACTGCTATGTTTGAAGACCTTCAGGCACAACCCCGTGTAATGATGGAAAAGATTGATATCATTCCAGATTTAGTTCCCAAAGAACTTATTTTCAGTGATTTTAAAGAAGCGGTGAAATATGCGCGTGGCAATATAAAAAATGTGGTGTAGAAATTATTTTACTCTGTGGGTGGTTCCGTTTCGGCGGGACTTCCTTCGGGAGTAACTTCAGTTTCATCGGTATTTAGATTATCAACTTCTTTCATTATTGTGGGGAGTACAGCTGGGGCAATAGCCGCTACTGGACCGTACAAAATGGAGGAGTCGCGTTGCTCTTCGGTAAGAATTCTATAATTTTCCGAAGCATTCACAAACATAAAAATCACACTAATCAAAAAGGCAAATTTCAAAACATTAAAAACACCGCCGAAAAACTTGTTGAAAATACCCAGCATGGCAAAATCGGCAACTTTCGTTAAAAGCCTTCCCAAAATACGAAACAAAATCATTATCAATAAAAAAGTTATGACGAAAGCCATAATTGTGTTGGTATCAGAACTCCAATCAAACCAACGGATAAGGTAATCGCCCACATAGCCCGAAAAAAACATTGCGCAATAAACGCCTACGACAATTCCTATCAATGAAGCGAGGGAACGCAGCAAACCTTTGCTAAACCCCACAAAAAAAGCGATGATGAAAATGATGCCTATAACAATGTCAATAGTGTTCATGTCTTGAAATTTTTCATAAATATACCATTTTCCAAATTCTGAATTCCGAATTCATAATTCAGAATTGTAAAATGTATCTTTGCAAACTAATTAATTTTGAAAAATGGCGCGCGACGAACAATTAAAAGAACGATGGGAAGCAGTAGTAAAAATGCTGGGCGCCCGTTTTGCCGATGACCAAATTTTAGATCTGGATGCCATTATATATTTAATAGGCGTTCAGGAGCTGGGTCAACTTCACCGAAAATTTAAAAAAGACGAAAAACTGAATCTGATGCACATTGCAATCTGTCGTCTTTTGGAGCCGTATGGCTATTATGAGTTTGATTATGTTGACGAAGAAGGCTGGCCGCATTACACAGTTTTGGAACAGTTGCCCCCACTTAAAGCTGGCGAACAGAGCGTCTTGATGAAAGAAGCAATTGTTCAGTATTTTATAGAGAAGGAAGTGATTAACTAAAATATTTTTTCCACAGAAAACTTAGTGATGATAGATACAATAAAAAAACACATAGCCGAAGTACAAGCCTTTTCTTCTACCAACAAAGAAGAAATAGAAAACTTCCGTATAAAATATTTAGGAAAAAAAGGATTATTAAACGAGTTTTTTGCTGAGTTCAAAAACGTGCCAAACGAACAAAAAAAGGAGTATGGCCAGGTTATAAACACCCTTAAAAATACAGCTCAGGAAAAAGTTGATTCTCTTAAAGAAGCCGTTGAAAATACTGCGGAATCTAAAGGAATATATGGGGATCTTTCCCGTCCAGGTGAAATGATTCCATTGGGTTCGCGCCACCCCATTTCCATCGTTAAAAATAAAATCATCGATATCTTTTTGCGCATCGGTTTCAACGTTTCCGAAGGACCTGAAATTGAGGACGATTGGCATAACTTTACAGCTCTAAACCTTCCCGAATATCATCCAGCGCGCGATATGCAGGATACGTTTTT
>CAKZLK010000031.1 GCA_937125455.1 uncultured Aequorivita sp. | reverse complement strand
AGTTTTTGATGAACCACAAGATATCATGCTAATTGTAATGAGCAATAAAAATATTCGTTTCATATTTGTTCTTTTTATTGATGATATCCGTAATCATTGCGTCAAGCTCCATTGTCTTATCATTGATGGGACTTGTTTCGTCTGATCAGTCAGACATCATGTTCGGCGAAAAAGTGGGGGTTGTTGAACTTAACGGAGTGATCGCTGAATCCCGTCAGATTCTGGAGCAGATAAAGGCTTTCAGGGACAATGATTCCGTTAAGTCGATTGTTCTCCGCATTGATTCACCAGGCGGTGCGGTTGGGCCATCCCAGGAAATATACCGGGAAATTCGAAAAACCATTAAAGTAAAAAAAGTCATTGCATCTTTAGGGTCGATTGCTGCTTCCGGGGGATATTACATTGCCGCCGCAGCAGATGGCATCGTCTCCAATCCGGGTACGATCACCGGAAGTATCGGGGTTATTCTGGGGTACACCAATTTTGAAGCATTGTTTGAAAAGATCGGATTAAGCCCGGTGGTAATTAAGAGCGGAGAATATAAGGATATGGCCTCTCCTGTAAGAAAAATGACAGATGCCGAACGTGCTGAAGTTCTAAAACAAAAAGAGTTAGAATCAAAACAAATGGTTTCAAACATCAATACAAAAACAAAGCGTTACAGAGACATTATTTCATTTAGAAAAATGCAGGATAAAGTCAATAATCGCGAAACAAACTATTAGAAATGACCGCAACCATCTTCTTAGGAATTGGGCTAGAATATATCGACACGGTGTTTCAAACCATACAGAACAGCAGTTTCTCTCAATATACCATTGATGGAATGAAAACGCTTGCTGTTTTGTTTTTTCTAGTCAACATTCTTAAAAAGTACAATGAAGGGATTGCGGATAAAGATGGTTATTCTTGGGGATTGAGTCCTGGCGAACTCGCAAAGAATTTTGCTGTGGTGTTATTGGTTATTTTTTCAACGCAGGTGTTAGGGTTTTTCGATGGTATTTTAGTTGCCATTGAAGGACAATATCGAGGGACTGCACCTGCGTTACTACCATTGCAATTACAGGATTTACCGCTTGAAGAAGAGGTAGGCTTATTGGATGCTGCAAGTATGGCAATGACTTTACTTTATGAAGCTTTGGTAACACCACTTTATGGATTCAAGATATTAGCATTTATGTTGAGTACCATCTTATGGATTCTTGACCTATTTATCTACCCTCTATTTTTAGCAGAACGTTTCTTTCTTTTAGGAATTATGCAAGCATTTTTTCCATTGGTCATAAGTCTGGCTGTATTCGAAAAGTTCCGTTCACTTGCATACACATTTTTCAAACTATATGCAGCTGTCTATATGCTAGTGCCAGCTTTCTTTCTAGTCAATGTATTTGTAAATGCCATATATACTGAAATAAATACCAACTTCTGGACCAATTTGTTTGGTACCGATTTTGGCCAAGGATTCTTTGCACCTGTTGTGCAATTGGGTTCGGTAGGCTTTATCGTATTCCTGAAATTCAAATTATATAAACGCGCCACATCCTTTACACTAAGATTGTTTACTAGCTAATTCAACTCACAATGAAAACACCATACAAAAATATTTATAACGTACTAAAACTGAATCGATTTATTGTTTTAGCAGTAGTTGTTTGCGCTTTGCTATCGAGTACTTTTTCAGTTTGGATGGCATTTAACACGAATAAAAATGCAATGAATAGTGCTTTTGCCATTAATACAGATGGAAGCATCATTCCGCTCAAGCTCGTTAATCAAAAAGAAAATTTTAAAGTTGAAGCTTTAGCACATTTAGAACTGTTTCATAATTACTTCTATAATATCGATGCAAGTAACTATGAAAAGAATCTGAAAAAGGCACTTTGGTTAGGTAATAGTTCCGTGGATAATCTATATCGCCAGAAAAAAGCGGATGGTGTCTATAATCGATTATTACAATATTCCTTAGTTCAAAAGGTACTGAGCATCGATTCACAGATAACAGAAAATAATGGCTCGTATGGTTTTACTACAACGACCATTTTTGAAATCAATAGAGGTTCAATAATAGATACTTATGAATTGGTTTCCACAGGAAACTTAATTATGGTTGACCGAAACTTCCCAAACAATCCACACGGACTTTTAATTACCAATTATTTCGAAAACACTTTAAAAAAACTAAGCGATGAAAATAGAAAAGAATAAAATAGTATTTATAGCAGTATTGGCTATTGTGTTCATATTCCTAATTTCCTATTCCGTATTGGTATTGGGTGATGATGAAAATAAAAATGACAACCTTGAACAGACTTTGATACCAGATTTGGAAGAAAACCAAAAAGAGTACGATTCTAAATTGGATGCTCTTAATGATCTGAAAGAAGTGCGTGAAAACAATGCGCCAAGTATCTATGATGAAAAATTAATTGATTCGATGGGTTATTACGATCCAGATCTGCCAGAACGTGAAAAGAAACGTATTGTAGATAGTATTTACGATGCAGGAAAGATTCAATATTCTGAAAAAAGATATACAAACTTTGGTCAGAAGAAAGTCGAAAAGAAACAACTTGTGGAAATTGATTCCGCTGAAATACTTAGAGAACTTAAAATCGAAGCCAAAGAATTAGGTTTGGAACATCAACTATTTTTTGCTGCTGACCCAAAACCGAATGAGCTTTCAATTATTGGCAATACAGATGCAACTATTTACGTGGTTGTGGATGGCGACCAGATTGTAAAGGCAAATACCAGATTAAGAATGCGCCTTACCAAAGCTGCGACTGTAAATGGTAAGCTAATGCAAAAGAACACACCAGTTTTTGGTTTTATCAGTTTTCAGCCTAATCGTGCCTTGATTGAAATAGAAAACATTAAACATCATTCAACAAAGCTTAACGCTTTCGATTTACAGGATGGTAGTGAAGGTATTTATGTAGAAAATAACTTTCGTGCTGAAGCCACAAACGAAGTTTTTGACGATGTAATAGGCGACATTAATATCCCTACTGTTCCACAATTAGGTGGTATTACAAAAGTATTGAGCCGTAGTAACCGAAATGTAAAGGTTACTGTGCTAAACAATTATAAACTTATTTTAAAACCTAAATTATGAGACTTATACTATTTATATTATCCGTATTGATTTCCACTTTTGTGGAAGCACAAACAACAGAAGTTCTTGACACTATTTATGCCAACGACAGCAAAAATGTTGCACTATTTTTTCCAGAACCAATACGACAAGGTATTACAGGTTCAGAAAATTTTGTATTCACTTACAATCGTGAAAAAGAACAATACTTCGGCTTACTGCAAGCCCAACCAGGAAAAGAAAGTAATCTACTGGTAATCAATAGAAATGGTTCAATTTTTTCGTATATTGTAAGGTATAAAGCGCAGCTTTCAAAACTCAATTATTTTGTTCCATTATCAAATAGTATTGGGAATGAAAAACCTAAAATAGCAGATGCTATTCAGACTGAAACTTCTGAAAAAAGTATTGATAACGATACGTATTATTATCAAAAATTCTGCTCTTATCTTCTTGACAGAAGACAATACCTTGGAAGATATACAAGGCGAAATGATGGTGTTATTTTAAGGCTTGAAAATATAGTTTTTGACAAAGAAGAGCTCTACTTCGTTATTCAAATTAGGAATAATTCTACTTTGGATTATGATTTGAATTTCCTTAACCTTTCCGTTGAAACACGACAAAAAGGAAAAAAGAAATCTTTACAACGTTTGTACATAGAGCCTATTTTTAAACATCATCTGCCTTCTAAAATTGTGGTAAATGAAACGGTAAGATTTATTTATGTCATGCCAAAATTTTCATTATCCAATGACCGCAGAGTAATTTTAGAATTGAACGAGAAAGATGGCGAACGAAATATTGAAATGAAAGTATCACATAAATATATCAATAACCCAAATTAATAATATTATGAAAAAAATAGCCATTTACGCACTTATAGCCTTATTTATTTCTTGTGCTGGAACAACGAATGCAGATCCTGCATCAGTAGCAGAAATCGTTGCAGAAAGCTTTTATCGAGGTAAGGAAGCCACGCTTAAAAAGCATACAACACCAGAAGGTTTTGCCACATTTTCCAATCTTCAAAAAATGTTTGCTAAACCTAAAGGTTCAGAATCTAATTTTAAACTTATCGATGAAGTTACTGAAGGCGATATAGCCTGGGTAAAATACTCGACCTCCTATGATAAAACGCCAGGGATTTTTAAATTGGTAAAACAAGACGATATATGGAAAGTTACTGTTAGAGACCCTATAGAAAAAGCGCCTTTTTAGCATTTTAACTACTTCGTGATAATTTGTATTTATTTATAGCACTAAGATCTATTCTATTTACTACATCAGTCACGTAATCTAATTTTTCGAATATTTTCTTAATAGCCATTTGGTGTTCAGAACCAATTGTAAATTCGCCTGTAAAAAACTGAAGAAACTTCTCATCCACTATGCCGTTTCGATGGGCATATAAATGTCTAATCTGTAAGATTTTTTCAATTTTATTTTGCT
>CAKZLK010000030.1 GCA_937125455.1 uncultured Aequorivita sp. | reverse complement strand
TGGAAACGTGAATTTGAGGATGACTAATTGCAATAGCGTGTAGAAGTACTACTGGCAACAATGTATAACCGCAATTACGGCGGATTCGACTGCGTCCGAATCCACGCGTAATTGCTAACTTCCGTGCTTAACCGAAAAACATTAAATTTAATCCCGCAACTGCGGTTATACTAACCGTTGTGGTGCATTATGACCCGTCCTGAATAAAGGCTACATAATTCTAAACATTATGTATAAAAATGACAAAGTGATCAGACGGTATTCAGAACCTTTTAAACTGAAAATTCTTGACGAAATTACAACTGGAAAACTGAACAAAAATCAACTAGGCAAACTTTATGGCATTGCACCAACCACCATCAATGAATGGATCAGGAAGTACAACCGTAAAGACCTTATGAACACCAGAGTGAAAGTGGAAACAAAAGACGAAATCACACGAATCAAAGAGCTCCAGAAAGAGATTGAACAGCTTAAAAAACTACTGCTAAAAAAGGATCTGGATGCCATGGTACAGGATTCCTACCTTGAAGTTGCGGCAGAAGACCTGGGCTATAAATCTGTTGCCGAACTAAAAAAAAAGTTAAGTATAAAGCCCTAATTAAAGCTAAAGAGAAATCTAGGGGATTTGCTTCTTTAACAACTATAACGCATTGTTTTGGACTTAAACGTGATGCCTACTATAAATTTAAAGATAGAGCTGATAAGCGTTTAAAAGTTGAACAACAGATTATCGAAATAGTACACAAAAGACGCAGATCCCTTCCTAGGGAAGGCGTGCGCAAACTTAAAATATCATTGGATGATGAGTTTGCCAAGGCCAATCTGAAGGTAGGAAGAGATACTTTGTTCAACGTATTAAGGCAGCACGATATGCTTACGTTAAGAAAGAGATACAGTGCCAGGACCACTAACTCATACCATCGCTTTTATAAGTACAAGAACATTATAAAAGACATGGAAGTTACTGCTCCAAACCAAGTTTGGGTCTCTGACATTACCTACATCAGAACAGTAAAAGGCTTTTGCTATCTGGCGCTGATAACAGACATGTACTCTAGGAAAATAGTCGGTTATGACTTAAGTAACAGTTTAGAGCTTAATGGCTGTGTGAGAGCATTGAAAAAGGCTTTATATCAAGCTAAAGACATTAAACAGCTCATCCACCATTCGGACAGGGGCATACAGTATTGCAGCAATGTTTACACGCAAATACTTAAAAGAAACAGGATAGACATTAGTATGACAGAAGAAAAACATTGCTACGAAAATGCCTTGGCAGAACGCGTAAACGGTATATTGAAAGATGAATTCTATCTCGACCAAACCTTTACGGACGTGGCCCACGCCAAAAGAGCAACAAAAAATGCAATTAAACTATACAATGAAATAAGATTACATTTATCTTTAAATTTCAAAACTCCAAATATGGTATATTTAAAAACAGCGTAAATCAATTTTAACCTGTAGCCATATTTCAGGACAAGACATATGAAAACAAAATTATTCACTTTATTTTCATTTTTAGTTTTCAATATAACATTTTGTCAAAAAATAGTTATTGACCCTACTTTTAAAACAACTGACACAAATATTAAAACTACAGAATTTGATATAGAATATCTGATAAACGATTCTTACGACAAAAAACTGATCGACACTTTAGAAGTTGGATTCTCTAAACGAGGACTGGGTGGGACAGGAATTAAAATACTTTTTACCGACACAATAAACATCAAAGCATTTATTTGGGCTGATTATAGAAAATATAATGGAGAATTTGAAGCCCTCTATGACCCTAAATATTTTTCACTTACGATAAACCAAGTGAAATTAAAAAAAGGAGATACTTTAATGGGCAAAATTCAACTTCGAAGTAAACCAATTTTGTTTAGACCTAATAAACCTGAATTAACATTCGTTGGTGACTTTTTTCACATAATTGAAAACTAAAAATACTGTTGCCAACAATGTATAACCGCAATTACGGCGGATTCGACTGCGTCCGAATCCACTCGGAATTGCTAACGTCTGTGCTAAACCGAAAATTAAGGAATATAGCCAGTAATTGCAGTTATACCAAACGTTGTAGCCAATTTGAAAAAAACAATGAAATTTTATTTAATATTCATTTTAGCTTTCTATTTTCAATCGACTTTTTGTCAAGAAAGTGACTTATTTAAATTAGAGGTCATAGAAAAAGAGAAGTCAGACTTTAAAAAAGATTATGAATTATTCAAACATAAATTTGAAGATTTTTACGAAGATGAGAATTATATAGTAAAAGACTCTTGCAGAGGAGAATTTGGTGGAACTATAAAATTTCAAAACAAAAACACTTCTCAAATTTATGTTGCTAAATCGACTTGTTCTGCTTCATTAATTAAAATCAACGGAATTTATTACTTAACCACTTCATTAGCTCATATGTCTGGATCCTGTGGGCTTTATGAAATTAGTGATCCGACTGAATTAACAGAGTTAAAACCCACTGATTCTTTTAAAGAAAAATTCTTTAAACAAAAATCAGATAAAGGACTTAAAGAATTATACAAAAAATTTGGAGGAACTATACTCGTAAGTTTTCCATATCAAAATGAACTTTATTTTATATCAACTTATAAAAAAGATACCTATTTGACTAAAATAGAGAATTCGGAAATGATTAAAGTAAAAAAACTTTTGGATTATAGTGTTTTCACATATGATACAGAAATTAAAATTACAGAAGACAACCATTATCTGAATAATTTTCAAGTTTATGGGGAAGGAGTTGGGTTTTTTGATGTTAAGGATAATATTATTAAAATAAATTTATATAAATAAAAACTGGCTACAACAATGGCTACAAGTAATTGCTTGTTCTCGCCTACTTCTGAAAATCCTTGTGGATTTTCAGTTTGGTGTGTACTTGTAGAGTTATGTGCTAACCCACGCAACTACTCATAGCCGAGACCGTTACCAAAATTAACAACAGTACTGTTGTACCGTTGCAATAACATTGTTGGTTTTTTGAATTAGCGTTATTTATTTTTTAAATAATTCTTTCACAAGGTATTGAAAAAACAGTCTCTAAAAGAAAATTCAGTGCCTGTTTATCCGAAATCAATGCAACGCCATCGTTTGATTGCGCATGCAACGCAGTTGTTTGCAACCCCGTTGAATGCAATGAAAATGCCTCACCAATTGCTGGATCTTGCAATAAGCTCATCTTTTTAAGGTCTTCCAACGAGTACGGTTGATTGTTGGCAATCTTCAAGGCACTTACTAACTCTTTTCTGTGTTTGTTCAGTATGTTCTGCTGTAGCAGGAATGTTTTATATAAAACCAACGACTCATCGGGAAAGTATTTCTGGACATTATCATATAATTCCTTTGAACCATAACAGGCTGCGTTGACGAACTCCATATATTTATCTTGTAGATAAGAAAAACTACCTTCTTCCATTATTCCTTTTTGTTTCAGTAAATAAGAAACTGTCTTTTCCAATTGGAACCGTTTTTTTGTAACATTTTCAAACGCTTCTGGGTTTTGAAGAGATTTGCTCCTTCTATCTTTCCCGAGATATAAAAGTCGATCTGAGTAGTCATCAAGGGAAAGGCTTATCATATCCTGAATACCATCAAAAATAAATTCACTTGGAATATAAAAGACCGATCTTGATAAGAGCCTCCTGTTTAATTTTATAATTACTTTATGAGTGTCCATATTTATAACATATCTGAATAATCGGCTGGCATTTCTGCATCAATGGTACGTAGGTATTTTTCCAACGCGGTCATTGTTGTATGGCCAGTTATCAACATCAATTTGCTTTTAGCGGCAAATGGTGCTTGTTCCTTTATTAGTTCATTGTACAATTTGGTTATATAGGTATGTCTAAAACTGTACAGTCCATAATTCTCGTTGAACCCAAAATGATTCTTTACCACTTCCTTAAACCGTTTTGAGAAATAGTCTCTCCTGCTTGCCAATTTTGATTCCCAGTTCGCTCCAAGACCTTCCGGTGCGAACAAAACATTCTCCTGTGGAAGCTCAGAAAGGTCGGGGAGGGCGTCTATCAATAGCTGAGGCAATATTTTGGTCTTATATGGCTTGTTCTTTGCTTTAAAACGAATCCTTTTATTATGTACATCAACATTCTTCACTTTTATCCTGCAGGCTTCAATAGGCCTTAAAAATGCATAGGAGATAAATTTTATATAAAGTAGGAGCAAGGGGTCGCGTTCTTCAAGATATGAAAAGATCCTTTCCTGCTCTTTTAGGGAAAATCCCCTGTTACGAACTGGAACTGAACGAAGGGGCGGTATTTTTTTCAGGTAGTTGTTCGCAACAAGGTCGTTGTCCTTGAGGGTCTGAAAGAGACTGCTCAAATCTATTCTATAGTTGTTTCTGTTTCTGGCGCTGGTCTTTCCCAGAATATCGTTGAGATATGTATTGAGGTGTTGCTTTGTCAACTGCTCCATTGCAACGACTGTTGGCTCATTTTCCTCCAGCCATTTCAGAAGATGCTTTGCTTTGTAGGTGTAGTCCGCGTGAGTACGCTCGTTGACTACATTCTTTTTTATGGATAATGCTTGTTGCAACGCCATTTCAACCGTGACCGTTTCATCGTTGTTGCAATTGGCATTTTCCGATTTTTCTGTGTGAATGTTTGGGTTTTCAGTTGTTTCTTTCTGTTCCAGTCCAGTTGCAACGGAGCCGTTGCGTTTCTGCAACTGAGCCGTTGCAATCCCGTTGCTGGAAAGAACTGAATTTTCCTTTTCCTCTTCCTGCTGTAGATTTTGGTAGAGTTCTGTGTTGTCATTATAGGGGCTATAGCCCTGTTCCAATAACTTTAAAAGATTTCTGGCATATGTGGAAAGTACATACATCCTTTCCTCGAAAGTTGTAAAGGTATTTGTTATCCCATATACATTTTTCTGCCTTGTAAGGTTGCCACTATCTGGATTTCGGAAAGAATAATAAACATACCAACGCTTGTTTAGGTCGCCGTTGGCATTGTAGATTTTTGGTGCAGAAAATTGCTTTTTGTGTTCCAAATCGTGTTCAATTCTGTGTTCGAAGGTAATAAATTCAAGAATAGATTGCATAAAAAAAACGGTTAGGAATGAACCTAACCGTTTGTTTCTGGCACTTTGACCTTAGTAGCGGGAACTGGACTCGAACCAGTGACCTTCGGGTTATGAGTGTTTTACCATACTGCACCAACAACAAAAAAAAATATTGATTTTCAATGTTTTAATTAAATTTAAATATTATTTACAATCAAATAATATCAATTAAATACACAAAATGTTGTACCTATGTTGTACCTGTTTTTATTATCTTTATAGTCTAAAACATTTATTATGGCCACCGTTAAAGCAGTACTCAGAAAAAAAAGAAATCCTGAAGGTCAATATCCAATCGCTGTCAGGATTACCAAAGATAGAAAAAGCTCTTATTTAGGAACTGGTCAATATATCGAAGAAAAGTATTGGGATGAGAAGAATAGATGCGTTAGAAAATCTCACCCTAACGCCAATATCATTAATAACTTTTTACTTACTAAAGTTGCCGAAGCAAATAAAAAAGTCCTAGAAGCTGAAAATAATTCTGATTACCAGACCGTAACAACAATTAAAAAAAATATTAGACAAAAGAAAAAAGTGGATTTTTTTGTAGTAGCAGATATGCATCTGAAAAGCCTAAAGGATAGAGAAAAACATCATCAATACGATACTGAACTTGGTAGGCTTAAAAAATTTAAGAATTTTCTCAGAAAAAATGAGTTATCATTTAATGAACTTAATGTTCCCCTTCTCAGGAAATTTGAAACATATTTACTCCACAATAAAAAACGCTCGCCAAGAACAGTTGTAAATTATCTAATCTTAATAAGAACTATTTATAACCTCGCCATATCTGAATCTCTAGTTGATCGAGGAAGATACCCTTTTGGAAAAGGGAAAATACAGATACGAATTCCTGAATCACAAAAAATTGGACTAAACCGCAAAGAAATTATGAAATTAGAGAGCAGTACAGATTTGACAGAGGCTCAGCAAAAAGCAGTTGATATATGGCTCATTAGTTTTTATTTTGCTGGTATAAGAGTAGGTGATGTTTTGAAACTAAAATGGTCTGATTTTTATGATGGTAGATTAAGATACCGGATGAATAAAAACAGTAAGCTTGTAACGCTAAAAACACCTGATAAAGCTATTTCAATTTTTAAAAAATATCGACAAAACAGTTCATTAAATAATGATTTAATTTTCGATTATTTAACAGGTACGGATTTGAATGACACTCAAAAGGTTTCTATACGAACACAAACTGTAACTCGAAACCTGAATAGACATTTGAAAAAAGTTGCTAATAAACTAGGCATTACCAAAAGAATGAGTATGCATATTGCTAGACATAGTTTTGGAAATATTTCAGGTGATAAAATTCCAATTCAGATGCTTCAGAAACTTTATCGCCATTCTTCGGTTACCACTACGATAAATTATCAAGCTAACTTTATTCACAAAGATGCGGATGAGGCACTAGATAGTGTAATTAATTTTTAACTCATCAACTGTATGAAAAAAAGAATTCTATGAAAAACGAATGCTGTAATATAAACGAAATTGTACAAGAATTTTATGAATTCTTGAAAGCTTATATCATAAAGAAAACAAACGATATAAACCTTGCTGAAGATATTGTTCAAGAGGTGATGCTCAAATTGGTAGAGTCTCATAAAAAAAACATAGAAGTTAATAATATCAAAGCTTGGTTGTTTCAAGTAACTCGTAATACCATTGCAGATTATTACAATAAAAACAAGATTGAATTTAATTTTGATGAAGAATGGAAAGAAAATAGTATTTCTAGTGATACAGTTTCTCCCATTTTAGAGTCTGATTTTATCATCCCTATGATTGGTTTGCTGCCAGAAAAATATGCGAAGCCATTACATCTAAGCGATATTGAAAATATTCCTCAAAAAGAGATTGCTATACAACTTAACCTTGGTTTATCCGCAACAAAAATGAGAATCCAGCGAGGTAGAGAAAAATTAAAGACCCTATTTATAGAATGTTGTGATATTCAATATGACAAATCAGGTAATTTTTCGTCGTGCACAATAAAACCTCACTGTACACCATTACAAGAAATAGAAAAAAAAATAACTAATTAACCATTGATACATAGTTGGTTATAAGTAACCTCTCAAAAAAATACTTTTTTTTGTTCCTAAAAATGTGTCTTTTTTAAAAAAATTCAGACTTCGTAATAAAGTTTAATCATTAAAAACATTTATTATGAACACTGAAGTTAAAATTTTACACTCTTCTTGTTGTGCAAAAGGTTCCCCTATTAAGGAACAATTAGAAAAATTAGCACAAGAAAACAATCTGTCAATTACTATTGAGGAACTGTCAGAAATGCAAGACACTATGGTCTATGGTACAATGTCTTTTCCTTCATTAGTAATTAACGGTAAGGTTCACGCTTATAAATCATTTAATTCTGATGCAGAACTTCTTGCAGCACTAAAAGCAGCATAATATGGAGAAGTTGACAGAATTATTATCTAGTTTTTCAGACTATATAGTGTTTGAATTATTAGGTTTAGACCAATCAGGGCTGTTTGCAACAGCCCTTCAATACTTTATTGCCACGTTTATTTTAATAGCTTTTTTGGTTGTGATAGTAACCTACGTTATGGGTATCATCACCAGTTATTTACCAATGGATAAAATACGTGACTATTTAGAACGCAATAAAAAAACAGGTTTAGGAAACATATTAGCCTCTTTGTTGGGAGCTATTACCCCTTTTTGTTCGTGCTCATCAATTCCATTATTTGTAGGAATGATGCAAGCTAGAATTCCATTGGGTATTGCATTATCTTTCTTAATAACCTCACCTTTAGTAAACGAAATAGCTATTGTATTATTTTGGGTGTCTTATGGTTGGAAGGTTACTGTAATTTATATTTTATCTGGTATTGTTTTAGGTGTTATAGGTGGGATTATTCTTGATAAAATGGGAATGTCAGCTCATATTGCAGAATGGTTAAAACAATTGCATTCTAAAACTGAAAAAACTATTGAAGATAAAAGGTCTTTAAAACAGAAGTTTCCAGAAATACATAAAGAAGCCTTAAGTACATTAAAAAAATTAGTGCCATACATCTTTATTGGTATTGGAATAGGTTCTTTTATTCACGGTTATGTGCCTCAATCCTTTTTTGAGACATACATTTCTAAATCCAATCCTTTTGCTGTTCCTATTGCTGTTATTATGGGAATACCACTTTATATTGATGCTGTAGGTGTCTTACCAGTCGTAGAAACCTTGGTTGACAAAGGAGTACCATTAGGTACGGCTATTGCCTTTATGATGGGGTCTATTGGCTTATCACTTCCTGAAGCTTTACTCTTGAAAAAAGTGATGCAAAAAAAACTAATCATTGCTTTCTTTTCAGTCATCGGATTAGGAATGATTATCTCTGGTTATGTTTTTAATTCAATATTTTAATTTATGAAATCAATTTTATCATCCATTAGTGCCGTATTTGTAGCATTAGTTGCTTGTACTTGCTGTGTTGGTCCCTTAATGGCTTTTGCTGGTTTGCTCGGAGCAAGTGTTTCACAGTTGATGTGGCTAGCTATAATAAAACCATATCTAATAGCATTCAGTTTAATAGCAGTATCTTATAATTTATACATAGCATATTTCCCTAAAAAAGAACAAGCTTGCTGTACCATCGAGAATCAAGAAGCAATAAATAAGTTAGATAATAAACAAAAGAAATCATTATCATTTTTACGATCAAAAACATTTTTATGGTGCGTTGCCATTCTTACTATTTTCATCTTATTATTACCCTATTTAACAAATTAATTAAATATGAAAACATTATATAAATTTCTCGTCATTGCATTTTTATCCAGTCTTGCATTGTCTTGCAATGAAAAACAAAAGAAAACCTATAAACAAAACATTAACGAATCCAAGGTAGCAGTAGACACCGTGAAAAAAACGTATCAATTAAAAAAATTCAATCAATCCTGCTGTAAAAATATTGTAGAATTTTCTTTAAAGCGAAAAGTAGAAGGATTTATTAAATCAGAGTCAGACACGGAGAAAGGTCAAGTTACTGTTTGGTTTGATAATCAAAAAAACACGGAAAAAGATATTGAAGAGGCCATTAACAAAACTCCTTATAAAATAGAAAAAAAGATCCAATAATCTAAAAGATGATTCGACGTGGTTATTTATGATACAATAATTATAGGTAGCGGGCAAGCTGGACTTTCCACTGCCTATTTCTTAAATAAAAGCCCTATTAACTATTTAATTCTGGATGACAAAAATAAAGCTGGAGGTAGTTGGTTGGACACTTGGGAAAATTTGAAATTATTTTCACCTACACAATACAGTTCACTTTCTGGTTGGCAGATGCCAGAAAGTAAAAATGAATATCCCTGTAGGCAAGAGTTTATTGACTATCTCAAAGCCTATGAGAAACGTTATAATTTTTCCATACAGAGAAATACAAAAGTAACTAAAGTTAAAAATAAAGATGGTATTTTTAAAATAGAGACCAATCAAGGAAATTTCTATGCTGAGACTGTAGTAAGTGCGACAGGAACAGCTAAAAACCCTTTTATACCCAGTTTTCCTAAGCGAAAGGATTATCAAGGAGTACAATTACATTCGGTGGACTATCGTAATACAAAAAAGTTTAAAGGAAAAAAGATTCTTGTTATTGGAGGCGGAAACTCCGGGGCGCAGATTTTGGCAGAATTATCTAAAGTAGCTCAAACGAAGTGGGTAACATTAGAAGAACCTACTTTTCTTCCAGAAGAAATAGATGGTCGCTATTTATTTCAGCAAGCTAACTCTAGTTACTTTAATGAAAAGAAACAAACTGAAGAAAAGGAGGTTTCATTAAGTGACATTGTTCAAGTGGAAATTGTCAAAAATGGTCTAAAAAGAAATATTTACGATGCATTAAGACCGTTTGACTCTTTTTACAAAGATGGTGTTATTTGGCAAGATGGAGAAAAGGAAACTTTTGATGCTGTAATATGGTGTACAGGTTTTAATGCTAATCTCAAACATTTAAATCCATTAGGCATTATTAAGAACGGACATATCGAAACCAAAAATACCCGCTCGATAAAATATCCGAAGTTATGGTTAGTGGGCTATGGTAATTGGACGGGTTTTGCATCTGCCACAATATATGGTGTTGGAAAGACTGCAAGAAATACGGCTAAGGAAATAAAAGCGCATTTTGATGTTTAAGTTTTTTAAAACACTTAAATAGCATTTCACGTAGTGCATAATTAAAGCTAGTTGGAAAAATACTAACCATAAAATCAATACTCTTTTTGCAAAAATCGATTAAGAATATACTCAAATCATATCAAGAAGATATCAACGAGATCGGAAATTTAGATCTCGATGATTTTAAAAATGTTGAAAAAGGTCTGCAATCCTCCCGATATTTCTTACAAAAATTAAGAATTGTTGTTAGAACTGGAGAATTTAAAAACAAAGAGGAGGAGATAAAGTTCTTCAAAAAACAAAAGCCTTTTATTTATGGAAATTTGAAATTCTTTGTAAAGCTATATAAACACCTTTTGTTAAAACCCAAGGGTTCAAATAAAATAAAGAAGATCTTTATTGAAGAAGAGATTCACAAACTTCAAACCTATTATACTCAAAATATAGATTTTATACGATACTATCGACAAAATTCTAGCAGTTTGGATGAGTATTATTTTTTGAGAGGCAATGATAATATAGGGCTAATTTCAGACACGTCCCATTTCTACACAGATGCCGAATTTTCGACTAGTCACGATAATTCAGTTGCCAAAATTATAGCCTATGATCTACTATTTACGCACTATCTAAATGAATTAAAGAAATTGGAGTGTCAAAAAAGCAATATCAATATTCCAGTTAAAAGGCGCTTTAAGCGATTAGATCTGGGATGGACGGCAAATAAAATTGATCTGGTCGAGCTAATTTACGCTCTTCAAGCATCCGGAGCAATTACAGGAGGGAAAGCCGGAATCAAAGATATGGCAATAGCCTGTGAAGAGATTTTTGACTTGGATTTGGGTAACTACTATAGAAAATTTCTAGAAATAAGAGCTCGAAAAATTGAACCTACCAAGTTTATAGATAGAATGAAATCAAGTCTTTTAAAACGGATGCAGGACGCAGATGAATAGACTAGTGAGTCACACAACTTGTGCTGACGTTTTTATGTTTCATTTTTCATTTTAATTGTATCGAAGTGGTACTCCCTAAAACTTCAATAAAGTCTATTTTCACACAATTTAACTCATTGAAAATTAGTATATAAAAACACACAACTTGGGTGTTTCTTGTGAATAAAATCCAATAAACCTATTCAAATTTGTAGAACGAAAGTCAAATCAGGTTAAGGGCTATCAATTAAAAATTCCCGATAGCCCTTTTCCATAAATCGTTCTATTATGCCAACAAGTATTATTACCACCGACGATCTTCGAGAATTCAAAATGGAATTACTCGATGATATCAAAAACCTTCTAGCCAAACAAGCTTCTGGAAAAATCAAGAAATATCTTAAATCTTCCGAAGTGATGGAATTGCTCCAGGTCAGTCCGGGAACACTTCAAAACCTTCGCGTCAATGGCACGTTGCCGTACACCAAAGTGGGAGGTATCATTTACTACGATGCCGAAGAAATCCAGAACGTGATGACAGAAAACCGTGTTCATCACAAATTTGATTCGTAAGGCAATGAATTATATAAAGCTACTCAATGCGGCTTTTGAAAAATTCTTCTTCGACGACCGCTTGAATCCGACCCATATTAGTCTATATATGGCGCTGTTCCAAGAATGGAACAGCAGCCGCTTCGCCTATGAATTTTATGTGAACCGTAGAGATTTGATGCGCGCAGCCAAGATTGGTTCTAAATCTACTTATCATCGTTGCATAACTGACCTTGACTGGTGGAATTATCTCACCTACTTTCCATCGAATAATCCCTACAAAGGCAGTAAAATCAAGATGTCCATTATCAGGACAAGTGATGAACCGGTTACGGGACACTACGATCCCAAATTAGAACAACTTGCGGAACAGTACCATCCCGTACGTGAACCGGTAGTGAACCAGCACCGTCCCTCCAGTGGACAAGCATTGGTATCTACTATAAACAATAACAAACAAGTAAACAATACTAAACAGCCAAAGGCCAGGCAGGCCGTCTTAGATTTTTTTATTAAAAAAAATTTTAATGCGGATGAAGGAAAAAAATTCTTTGCCCATTATCAAACCAATGATTGGAAAACGAGCGACGGAGAACCGATACGTGACTGGCAAGCATTGGCCGTTAACTGGATGGATCGAGCTGAATTGTTTGATCAGGAAAACAAACCAAGCAAAAAACAAGCGTCCCTTAAAGAGGACAACTTGCGAACCACTAAAACCAAAGACTATGGACAACCCCTCTAAAATAACCGAAGGTGGCGTGGAATATTCGCTAGGTGAATTTGACGGTAAAAACGTAACATACGATTTTCCGAAAATCTTGATTTACCTGGATGCAAAGGGGAAACTAATTTTCGGAAAAAGATTCAGGATTTATGAAGAGGATAAAAAGATAATTTTGAAATTATGCTCTTATTTTATCAAAGACCGTGAGTCTTGCGACAAATTTAATATAGATTTAGAAAAAGGGATTCTCCTTTCCGGTCCGGTAGGATGTGGCAAAACCAGTTTAATGAAACTTCTTCGTCATATAGTTCCTTTTCGACGCCCCTATGAAATGATCCCTTGCCGTAATGTAAGTTTTAGCTTTAATCATTTAGGTTTTAAAACTATTGAAGAATATGGCAATACTAAGTTCTTCTGCTTTGACGATTTGGGGGTAGAACCAGCCGGTAGGTTTTACGGAAAAGATTTAAACGTTATGGGCGAAGTGCTTTTATCGCGTTATGATCTGTACTTGCAAACCAAACATAAAATTAAGACTCACGCTACCACCAACCTAAATGCTGAAGAATTGGAAGAACGCTATGGCAACCGTGTCCGTAGCAGAATGCGGGAACTTTTTAACTTGATTGCTTTTGATGAGCGAGCTGGGGATAAACGGAAGTGAATTATGCTCTGGATTTTTGTCAATTTAGAACTTCGGTTTTGCCATAATATTTTTTTCGCAACCAAAAGGAAACCCTAACCAATAAGATCAATGCAGGAACTTCTACCAAAGGGCCAATTACCCCTGTAAAGGCCTGTCCCGAATTCAACCCAAAAACAGCAATAGCTACCGCAATGGCCAATTCAAAATTGTTTCCAGCTGCCGTAAAGGCTACAGAAGCCGTTTTATCGTATTCAATTCCCATCGCTTTAGAGAAAAAGAAACCTATAATAAACATTACGGTAAAGTATAAAAGTAATGGTAAGGCAATAATCAGTACATCCATTGGGATTTCCACGATTAATTCACCTTTTAACGAGAACATCACCACGATGGTAAACAAAAGTGCAATCAAAGTCATCGGTGAAATCTTAGGTATAAATACGTTCTCATACCAGTCTTTCCCCTTTAGTTCAACTAAAATCAAGCGGCTTAAAATCCCCATTAAAAACGGAATCCCCAAATATATTGCTACACTTTCCGCAATCGTACCTATAGAAATATCTATAATAGCACTTTCAAAACCAAAGTAAGGAGGGAGCACCGTAATAAAAATCCAAGCATAAAAACTATACGCAAAAACCTGAAATATACTGTTCAGAGCTACCAGCCCCGCACCGTATTCGCTACTTCCCTCGGCCAGGTCGTTCCAGACCAATACCATAGCCACACAGCGGGCCAGGCCAATGAGAATGAGGCCAACCATATATTCCGGGTAATCTCGTAAAAAAGTAATTGCAAGGACAAACATCAAAGCGGGACCGATTATCCAGTTTAATAAAAGGGAAATACCCAGAATTCTTGTGTCTTTAAAAACCTTTGGCAACAACGAATAATTTACTTTTGCCAGTGGTGGGTACATCATTAATATCAGGCCGATTGCTATCGGGATATTGGTTGTTCCGCTACTGAACGAATTTATGATATTTGGAAAGGTAGGAATGAAATATCCAGTTCCAACTCCTATTGCCATTGCAATAAATATCCAAAGTGTCAGATTTTTATCAAGAAAACTTAGTTTTTTATTAGTCATCTTATTTTTCGATTTTTTTTTGATATTCGGCTTCGCTCAAAAGGTTTGATAGTTCTTCCAAATCCTTAATTTCTATTTTAACCATCCAACCTTCCACAAAAGGTTTTTCGTTTACAAGTGTGGGGCTGTCAAGCAAATCCTCGTTGATAGCCGTCACTTCCCCCGTCAGGGGCATAAACAAATCGCTAACTGTCTTTAACGCCTCAACGGAGCCAAAGACTTCGTCTTGGTTGAACTCGTCGCCAACGCTGGGCAGGTCAACATAAACTATTTCGCCGAGCTCGCTTTGAGCGAAAGTGGTAATCCCCACAGTTCCTGTTTTATTTTCTATTCTAATCCACGTGTGTTCTTTGGAAAAATAGATATCATTAGTGTTTTTCATTCCTTCTAATTTTAAAATCCATTTCTTAAATTTTCGGCATAGTCGTTTGGTAGGATACTCTCTTCAATTGCCTTGGCAGCTTTTTCAATATCATATTCAAATTTTACAAATTGTACCGAAATACTGTCTTTGTCCAAAACAGAAGCATTTTCGTTGATTTCCAGAATCACGTAACTACCCCGATTATCGTTGTCTTTTGGTTTACCTACTGAACCTATATTGATAGCGTGTCTAAAATATGGTGTGTTTTCATCTGCTGAATTGAAAGTTCTGTGATATGGCTTGTGTGTATGACCAAAACACATAATGTCCGCATCGGCTTGTTCCATAATGCGTATCATACTCTTTTCGGCCCTGTCCTCAAAAAGGTATTCGTTTATTTTCCTTGGGCTGCCGTGAACCAACAACACATTCAATTGATCGTCATTCAGTTTAAATTCAATCTTGATATGTGCAGGAAGGGTTCTCAAATAAACTCTATTGTCATCATTTATCAATTCATTGGTCAACGAAATAGAAACCGCTCCATTGGCTTTTTCTTCGTCTGTTTTGTAGGCACAACCACAATCATCACTACTTCTTCCGATACCAAAATCGTAGTTTCCAGCTATGGTCGGTATTTTTCGTTTCTTGATTTCTTCGATGACCTCGTTTGGCCAAATATTGTAGCCCACTAAATCGCCGAGACAATAGATGGCGTCTGCATCCCTTTCCTCCACATCGTTAAAAAAGGCCTGCAACGCAGGTAAGTTTGAGTGAATATCACTAAACAGGATAATTTTCATAATTAGTATTATTTTTAAGTTTAACAGCAACCGCTTCCCGGTGCGCAAGAAGTTTCGGTTTGAATTTCGGATAATTTCATTTTAGGTTTTTCTGAAGGAATGCCACATTGCTCTTTAGCCAAACAGTCGGTTTGTTTGGATGTCAGCAAGAAATTCTTTCCGTCAAAGTCAAGTCCGAATTTCCCAATCGTATCTGCTTGATATTCCACTTCGATTTCCAAATCGCCTAATTCCAGTACTTTTTCGGAAAGCTCGATGATGCTCAACAGTTTTTCGGGATGCAATCTGTGATCATAATCGTTGGCATTCCAAAGTTGGAAGTTTACTACTTCTTCAGTTCTTTCGGTTCCGCCACAGTCAATAAAATGCTTTGTGATCTTACCGACTTCGGTAACGTGGAAATGGTTGGGAACCAGTTCCCCATTTGGTAGTTGGAAGGCGATTTCTTCCAATTGGTTCAGTTTGTTCTTTACTTCTAGGAGTTTCATATTTATTGTTTTATTGCGATTATACGATTAATATGTTTAAATTTTTTTAACAACAATCTGGTTTTGGAATGTCCTGATCTAAAAAACGAATCATAACTTCTTTCATTTTGACCCAATTTTCAGTGTTGATACAATAGCATACACTTGTCCCTTCCACATTCCCTTTAATTAAGCCTAAATGCTTCAATTCTTTTAGGTGTTGTGAAATGGTCGGCTGGGCAAGTCCAATTTCGTTGACCAAATCACCACAGACACAATGGTCGATTTTAAAAAGGTATTCTAAGATCGCTATCCTTGCCGGATGTCCAAAGACTTTTGCGAACAAAGAAATTTCGTTTTGTTCGTCGGTAAACATTTCTGTTTTGGCTAATCCCATTTTTTTTATTGCTTATTTGTTAATTGCAATATTACGATTAATATATAAACAACCAAAATATTTCATCGTATTAAATTCCAAAACTCTTTAAAGTATATAGTTGTGAGTTGTTGAATGCTATTGATAATTTCGATAAACAGTTCAATCATAACCTAATTTTTTAATTTCTAAACCTTTTAAAATAGTCAGCACAATGGCGAGGACATTTTTTTCTTTCATCAGATATCGTGCTTCATCCCAATTACTCAAAAATCCCAATTCAACCAGTACCGAAGGAAAATCATTAATCGTTTCCCGCAATACCTGAAAATCTGCAAACTTCACGCCCCTACTTTCAAAACCAAGTTTCTTGTTAAGGTCTGCCTGTAGTTGAAAAGCTAACCAAATGGCTTCTTCGGAAAACCCAGAACTTTGATTAGCCACGTAAGCTTCCACTCCTCTTGCGTTGGGATTATCGGAATGATTACAATGCAATGACAAAAACAAATCCGCCTTTATGGCTTTTGCCAACGTGATCCTATCGCATAATGAAATAAGCGTATCAGTATATCGAGTTAAGTAGATATCCAGAGGTTCATCCAACTTCTTATTCAGTTTTAAAATAACTTCAGCAATGTCCAATACCACATCCTTTTCCTGGATGCCATTTATTCCGATAGCACCTGATTCTTTTCCACCGTGCCCAGGGTCAATTACAATTACCTTTTTTGCATCCAAATCCTGACTCAAAAACAAGCAACTTTTGAGTAGAAAAATCATAAAACTGACGTTTTTGAGCACTTTTTTCATTTTCAATTTTCGAGTTATTAACAACCTCTCTTCCAAATTCCATAGAATTTGATATTAAATAACAGCATCGAAATCCAAATCAATTCGAATAATATTTTATTCACAATTATTTGATTTACAGGTATTTAAATAAGTAAATTATTACTTTTCTCATAACGAAAACGAATCAAAAATTTAAACCGTTCCGTTATGAAAAAATCATATTATTTGGCCAGCGTTCTTTCGCTGCTATCCACTTCTCTTTTCGCACAAATTGGTGGTATTGAAGATTCCGTTGATGATGTATCCAATACCATTAGAACAATTTTCCCCATCATCCTGGGGGTCATTTTCTTAATCGGCTTTCTTTTTAATGCCGGCCATTTCTTCGGGGAAAATGCCGACCTTAAAAAAGGGATTACCCGTGTGCTGGTCTTTGTCCTTATTGCCGGCGCCGTAGTAGGCATTTTCACCTACCTCATTGGAATCGTAGTCTAAGTCGCCAAGCGACATTTGGAAGTTAATAAATCTGTTATGAAGAAGTTCGAGGTCTATAAAAACATCAGAAAAAGGGCAGTCATTTTTGGATTGCCCCTTTCCCTCTTTGCGGTGATGATGATATCCATCATAGCTTCTTTGCTCATTATTATTTTCTCGTTCAGTTTTGGAGTGATCATCAGCGTAATGGTTTTTAATGCAGTCCTATATGTCGCTCTGATACGAATCATCAACAATCCTCAGATTTTTCAGCTGACAAGAATCTTCCCCAAAAGCATCAGTAACAAACGAAATTCCGGTCTTGATTATGAACACGATTAATCTTTCTACTTATCAGCCCATTGCGGATATCCGTAACAACATACTATTTGCCAATAATGGCAATGTAGTAGTATGCTATAAAGGAAACCTACCTGAAATTTATTCCTTATCGGAAAAGGACTTTGAGGATATGCACGGGGCCTGGTTTCAGGCATTGAAATCATTGCCTGTTGGTACTGTAGTCCACAAGCAAGATGTCTACCTCAAAAAGCATTATACTGCTGACGAGCTTCCCAATACCACATTTTTGGAAAAAGCTACTAGCGATCATTTTAAAGGTCGCGAATTTATGGATCACAACTGCTATCTCTTTTTTACACTAACCAAAAATAAAGCGCTGAACAACACTAAATATGTCAATCCTTTCCGCAAGGTTTCAAAAACGATAATACAGGAATTGGATGACAATGTTCAACATTTTATAAATGCCGTAAATGATTCCGTCTCCTTTATCAATAACAGTCGGAAAATTGAATTTATTCCACTTGATGCTAAGGAGATTGAGATCATAACTAAACAGTATTTCAATGGCTTCAATGAGGGTTTTGACACCGATATCATACTGGACAAGAAAAACGTCAACATCGGCGAAAACTATTTTGATGCCCTGGCCATCAACAGCGAACTGTGCTTTGGCGAAAGTGTACAGACTAGCAAAACCAATGATAAATTCACTTCTGACGATTTTGTATTTCATCAAGGGTTTATTGATGGTTTAGGGCTTACGCTAAACGAAAACCATATCGTTAACCAAATCCTATACCTGGACGACAAGCACAAGTGGCGCAAGTTGCTTGATAAGAAAGTGGAAGAGCTTAACAAAAGCTCCAATTTCGGTTCGCAAAACAAAGTGATACTGGGTAAAATCCAGCACATCCTGGATCAGATCAATGCCGATGATAATGCCCGGATTATACGCGGACACTTAAACATCATTTTCTGGGACCGGGAAGCCCGGAACCTGGATAGAATTGCTTCCAAAATAAAAACGGAATTTAAAGAGCTTGATATTATTCCCTACTATCCACGGGGCGAAGAGCGGAAAAATTATATCCTGAACAGCTACTGCGGTTTTTCTTCTAATTTCTCCAATAATGATTTGTATGTAACGGATCTGAAACACGCACTTTGCCTGCTTATCAATAACAGCAATTACAAATCAGATTCTACTGGAATCATCTTCAATGACCGGGAACATAATATACCTGTGCTCAAAGATGTCTGGGACGAGGAAAAAAAACGCATCAAAGCACGAAACTTTGCCATTTTTGCACCAACCGGTGAAGGGAAATCCTTTTTGGCCAATAACATTCTGCGCCAGTATTTTGAAAGCGGAGTTCGCCTGGTCATTATTGATTTGGGTGGTTCCTATACCAAATTTGCTAAGCTTTATCCTGAGAAGTACACCTTACTCCGTTATGAAAGTGGAAAAAACTTGGGCATCAATCCATTTTACATCAGCGACACCAATGACCTAAGCCCGGAACGCCTGGAGGATTTATCTGTATTTCTCTTTGAACTATTTGCTTCTGATTTAAAGGTAACCAAGGCACAATCGGTTTCCGTAAAAAAGATATTACGCCATTATTACCATAGTGTTTCTGAAAATCACTCACTGAATGGCTTTTACAATTTTATTGAGAGCAATCAAAAAGATCTCTTAAGGCAACTTAAAATCCATCCCGACTACTTCAACGTTACCAGCTTTTTACACGTAATGTCTGAATACGTCGGCGATGGTCTATATAGCTTCCTTTTTGAAGTCAGCGAAGACCAGACTTATAAAATCGAAGATAAGCGTCTTATTGTATTTGAACTGGACGAAGTAAAGGACAATAAAGAAATACTCTCCGTAATGCTCAAGCTGATTAAATCGGCCATTCAACGAACCATTTGGAAAAACCGTGCTGAAAAAGGCATCATCCTTTTTGATGAGTTCGCCAAGCAACTGAAGTTTGAAAACGTACTCGAAAGTGTGGAATTTTACTACCAAGCTATCCGAAAACAAAATGGTGCAATCGGCATCATTCTGCAATCCATTAATCAACTTCCCAACAATTCCACTTCAGCCAGTATTCTCGAAAACACTCAGGTCATTTATAGCCTGAACAATGAAAAAGGCTATGAAGAACTAGTCAAAAGGCTCAACCTCTCTAGCCACGATCTGAACCAGTTAAAATCTATAAAAAACAATCTTACCGGCCAAAGAAAGTATACCGAAATGTTTATCAAAATTGGAAAGGAAAGCAACATTTTCCGCTTGGAAGTTCCGAAAGAAGTATATGCCGCTTACCTCACCGATGGACAAGAAAATGAGACCATAATGTCCCTTTATAAAAAGACCCAGGATATGGAAAAAGCTATCAAGGAATTCATCGCTAAAACATAATACTATGAAGACAAAAATTTTAATCGTTGCAATAGCCCTGATTTTTATAGTGCACAGCCGTGCTACGGCCCAGGGAATGCCCGTTTATGACAATACCAATTTTGTAAGTCTGGTAAAACAACTTGTAGAATCCGGGAAGCAGACCGCTCAACTTATCAAGTCCGTGAAATTCCTCAAAGAGGCAAAAGAAAGGATTGAAAAAGTTTCTAACGTGGTACGGCAACTTAGGGCTGTACAAGAGATTGGGCAAAACAATCATAGGCTTATTAGCGTAATGCAAAATGATTTACAGGATATCTTAAACTCCCCGTATATCAAGCCGGCAGAAATTTCCCGTGTCACAGCATCTTTTGAAAACATTGTTCAAAATTCTTTGGATACAATGGATTTTATTGATCAAATCTTATCCAGCGATTACCTAAAAATGAGCGACGCTGAACGTGCTACCATATTAAAGCAGAAAGAAATGGAATCGAAGGAAATGGTCTCCGCTATTAGGGTAAAAACCAAACGCTACCGTGATATTATTTCCTTTCGAAAAATGCAGGATAAAATCAATAACAGGGAAACAGAATATTGATTATGAATGCAGTAATTATTTTAAGTTTTGGTCTTGAATATGTAGATACTGTTTTTCAGACCATTCAAGACAGTGATTTCTCCCAGTATACCATTGGCGGAATGAAAACCCTTGCAGTGCTTTTCTTCCTGATTAATATTCTAAAAAAATATAATGAGGGAGTGGCTGACAAAGACGGTTACACTTGGGGTTTAAGCCCGGGGGAACTCGTCAAGAATTTTGCGGTAGTTATCCTCGTTATATTCTCCACACAGGTATTGGGCTTTTTTGACAGTATTCTTGTTTCCATTGAAAGCCAATATCGGGACACCGCTCCTGCTTTGCTCCCCTTGCAGATGCAGGATATTCCTATCGAAGAAGAGGTCAACCTTATAGATGCTGCTAAAAATGCAATGACATTGCTTTATGAAGCTTTGGTTACCCCGCTTTACGGATTCAAGATACTTGCCTTTATTGGAGGGGTCATTTTGTGGATTCTAGATTTATTTATCTATCCGTTGTTCTTAGCGGAACGTTTTTTCCTTCTCGGTATAATGCAAGCGTTTTTTCCGCTGGTGATTAGCCTGTCCGTATTTGAAAAGTTCCGTTCCCTGGCCTATACCTTTTTCAAACTATATGCTGCCGTTTATATGTTGGTGCCGGCGTTCTTCTTGGTCAATGTTTTTGTTAATGCACTCTATACAGAGATCAATACCAACTTTTGGACAAATCTATTCGGTACCGATACGGGAAGCGGATTTTTTGCCCCGGTGGTACAGCTTGGAACCATAGGGTTTATTGTTTTTCTGAAGTTCAAACTGTACCGACGTGCCACCTCTTTCACTTTACGATTATTTACCGCCTAAAACAGCTATGATGAAAACACCTTACAAGAATATTTACGCCATCCTTAAAACAAATAGGTTCATTGTTTTAGCCGTTGTGATCTGCTGCTTACTCTCCAGCTTTTTTGCCATTTGGATGGTATTCAACATCAACAAAAAAGCCCTGAACAATGCTTTTGCCATTAATACCGATGGTAGTATCATTCCCTTAAAGCTCGTTAGCCAGAAAGAAAATTTTAAAGTGGAGACTTTGGCGCATTTAGAGCTTTTCCACAATTATTTCTACAATATTGATGCAAGTAATTATGAAAAGAATTTAGAAAAGGCACTGTGGCTGGGCAATAGCACAGTGGATGATTTATATCGTCAAAAAAAGGCAGATGGTGTTTACAATCGGCTATTACAATATTCCTTAGTTCAAAAAGTATTGAGTATCGATTCTCAAGTCGAAGAACAAAATGGAACTTATTCCTTCAAAACGATTACTGTTTTTGAGATCAACAGGGGTTCGATCATCGACACCTATCAATTAATTTCTACCGGAAACCTGATGACCGTCGACCGAAACTTTCCCAACAATCCGCACGGATTACTCATCACCGATTATTTCGAAAAATCTCTTAAAAAATTGAATAATGAAGATAGAAAAAAATAAAATAGTCTTTGCGTCAGTATTCGCTGTCGTGATCATTTTCCTGATTTCCTATTCTATTATGGTAATGGGTAATGATGAAAGTGAACCTACAAACCTTAAGGAAACTTCGGTTCCCGCACTGGAAGAAGACCAAAAAGAATATGATTCCAAACTGGATGCCATTAACGATCTAAAAGAAGTCCGAGAAACTAATGCGCCCAGCATCTATGACGAAAAACTGATCGATTCGCTTGGCTTTTATGATGAAAATCTACCCGAACGGGAAAAAGAACGTATCGTGGACAGTATCTACGCCACAGGTAGAATTAAATATTCCCAAAGAAATTATCAGCATATGAGTGCTAGCGAAGCTGAAACCAAAGTGGAAAGGGTAATTGATTCTCACGAAATAAAAATGGAACAAAAAATTGCGGCTAAAGAAATGGGGCTGGAACATCAATTGTTCTTTGCCTCAGATCCGAAAGAAAATGAAATTTCAGTTTCTGGTACTACCGATGACTTCATTTATGCCGTGGTGGATGGCGACCAAGTGGTCAAAGCCAATTCCCGTTTACGGATGCGCCTGTCCAAAGCCGCTACCATTAACAGGAAACACCTTCCAAAAAATACGCCTATTTACGGTTTTATCAGTTTTCAGCCCAACCGGGTATTGATCGAAATCGAAAATATTAAGCATCATCCAACGAATTTAAAAGCCTTTGACCTTCAGGATGGCAGTGAGGGTATCTATGTGGAAAACAACTTCCGTGCCCAGGTTTCCACCGAGGTCATTGGGGATATGGTGGATGATATCAATATCGCCGGTATACCACAGGTCAGTGGTTTCAAAAAGATATTTCAGCGTAATAACCGCAATATTAAGGTCACCGTGCTCAACAATTACAGGCTCATCCTGAAGCCTAAGTTATAGACTCAAAAACAAAACTTAAAACTTATTTTTATGAAGCATTTAATTTTTATCTCACTATCCCTGCTTGTTACTGTTATGATGACAGCACAAACATCTTTTCACCTTGATACCATTTATGCGAACGATCAAAAAAATGTAGCACTATTCTTCCCAGAACCGATCCGTCAGGGAATAACAGGCTCTGAAAATTTTGTCTTTACCTATAATCGTGAGAAAGGGCAATATTTCGGATTGCTTCAGGCAAAGCCCGGAAAAGAAAGCAATCTTTTGGTAGTCAACAAAAACGGTGCTGTTTTTTCGTATATTGTAAAGTATAGGAAAAAGCTGGATCGGCTGAATTACTTTATACCGTCATCTAAAAGCATCGGTAATGAAAAGCCTATTGTTGCTGATTCAACTACTATTGTCAAACGTGAAGACACAATAGATAACAAAACCTATTATTACAATAAATTTTGTTCTTATCTAATTGATCGAAAACAACGCATTGGCCGACTCAAAAAAAGGAATGAGGGTATCGTATTGCGTGTAGAGAATATTGTTTTTGACAAGAAGGAGCTGTATTTCGTGATTCAGATTGAAAATAAATCTTCGTTGGATTATGACCTCAATTTTCTGAAATTATCGGTAGAAACAAGAAAAAAGGGCAAAAAGAAATCTTTACAACGGCTTTATCAAGAACCGGTTTTTAAATATGATTTACCTTCAAAAGTAAAAGAAAACGAAACTGTGAGATTGATTTATGTACTGCCAAAATTTTCGATAAGCAATGACCGAAGAACGGTTTTTGAGCTCAATGAAAAGAACGGGGAACGAAACTTAAAATTAAAGATATCGCATAGATTCATCAATAACCCAGATTAACATCATTATGAAAAAAATAGCCGTTTTTTCGTTAGTAGTATTATTTCTCTCTTGTACCAGAAAACAAGATTTATTTCCTTCAGAAACCGCTAAAATCGTCGCTAAAAGTTTTTATCACGGTGATAAGACAACTTTAAAGGAATATACTACAGAATCCGGGTATGCAAATCTTTCCAGTATACAAGAAATGTTTACCGAGGATAAAAATTCCGAACCTCATTTTAAGGTCGTGGATGAACAAAAAGAAGGTACGGTAACCTGGATTAAATATTCAACATCCTACGACCCCAAACCCGGTATTTTTAAATTAGTCAAGGAAGATGGCGTATGGAAGGTTACACATAATGGGCCGAAAGATACAGGACCGTTTTTGAGAAAGTAGTCCTATGATAGGCTATCGCTAAAACTTGCAAAATTTTCACTATTACAATATAGTATCCTAACAAGCAGTATTATCAAATGTTATCTGGATGTATGAAGACTAAATTGTCTTTTTTAGTTATTTCATCCATTAAACTTTCTTTCAAATCACTTCCCTCTTCATTTGATAGTTTTAATGTTATTTGTTTAGATTTCGGGTCTTCTGTTGCCTTATATGGGAAGTCGTTAATCTTATCTCCTTGATGAAAATTAGTTAAAGCTGTATGATGAATATAAATATTTATAGCAGAATCGGTTCTATATAATATTACCGAATATATTTCTTCTGGAAGTTCAACATCATCAGCTAAATCAAAGCATAATAATTTTTTCTTAAGTACTTCACTACATTCACAACGTATCGTAGTACCTAGCAGTAATTTTTTATTCTTTTTTGCTATTTCATTAAAAATAAAATCTTGGGCAAAATCATCGATAACATCGTCTTCAATATCTCCTGTTAGATTATGTGTAGTAGCTCCACTTGGGCTTTTGATTTTTTTAATATTTGAAGTTTCTGGGAGTGTTAAATCATTATCTTGAAAGACATCATCAATTGAGGACATTCTATAATTTCCACCTCCACAAAAAGCTTTATAAAATTGGTCATCGTTAGTCAGAAAAATAGTATGTTCCTCTTTTAAAAATTCTTGTGGATAAACACTGGACAGTAGAACTAAGCTATCTTCTTTAGAAAGACGTGATGACAACACTAAATCTTGATGTGGAAGCCAAAGTGCTTGATGTAAAATGTTTTCATCATAAATAATCTCGAAATCATCATTGAGCTTTTTCAATTCTTCCTCAATAGTATTTTTGATATCAGAGTAGCATTCCGAATAGTCTAGTTCTGGAGCCTTAAATTCATTGCGATATTTAAGAGCAGAACTAAAATTCATATTCCCTTTTGTGGATTTATAGAGTGTTCTCAGATAGTGTTCTAACTTCCTAATTCCAATATATTCATAAGTGACAAATCTTGAACACACAATATCTACAAAAGGAGAGTTAGTAAGGTTTTTAAAAAATCTCGTAAAACTCGGATAACTATCATCTATTAGGTATGCTAATAATTGAGTATCTACCGCAATTTTAATTTTGAAAACTGGATCTACATAAGGTTGGTTTGACATAATATTACTGAAGATTAGCTTCTACAAATTTCACATCTATCTCGTTAATAGATTCAGAGTCAGCTGCTCTTTCTAATAAAAAGTAAAGTTTTCGAAGAGCTAATCTTGGCAATTCTCCTGTAATCTTATTCACCATTTGAATTGCTTCTTCAGTAAAAGGAGTGAGCGAATCACTATTTTCTCTACTTAAGTTAAGATAGTTTAATACTAAAATTTTCATTTGTGCAGTAGATAATCTTTCTATATTAATCTCCCGATCAGTAAGACGATCAGCAAGAGGAGGTGAAATTTTTTGGATATCCTCTAAGGCTGTACGGGTCAAAGCGATTAAAAGACACCACCTTCTTTCCTTATCAATTAAAGCTCTTAGATTGTATGCATAAGTATCACTCTCTTTTTTTGTTAAACGCCCTGAGGTAATATCTTCAAATTCATCAACTAATAAATAAAATCTTTCAAAACCCTGCTCCTGTACAATATCAATGATTGCATTAAGTAATTTAACTACTTTGTTGTTTAGGTATTTACCACTCCCTGATGTTATCGTTTCCCAAGTTTTACTTATACCGAAATCTTCAGAGATTAAATTATAGAAGTAATCGGCTATAACCGCATCTTGATTCCTTTCTTCTAGTATACTTAGAATTATATGTTTTAATGTATTATTCAATTCAGCCCTCTTCGACCTGCTATTTATTTGCTTGATAAATGCATCCAAAAAAGCTTTATGGTTAGCTTCATTTTCAATAGAAAATGGATCATTAGATTTTCCGAACATATCACCTTGAGGACTTGCGAGGAACTTTTCAAGATCAGCTTTATATGTATTCTTTGGTTTTTTAATTTCATCAAGAACCTGAGTCCAAAGATATTTTTTAAATTGCTCCTGCCCGATTTTTTCAATTATAGATCCTATAAGTTGCGGTAAATTTGTTCCAGGATTATTAATGTAAATAGCAAAAGCTTTTTTACTTTCGTTCTGAATTATTGATTTTGCATATAATAATAATTGAGTTTTCCCTGTACCATAATCTCCCGTTATCGTTCCAATTAATTTTTGATCTTTTTTAGAACTTGCATATAGCGAATCAGCAATATAATTAACAATTTCTTTATGTACTTTTTCATCTATTGGAGCAAGTGCGACTGTTTGATCAGATGATTCGTTGATATTTGCAGTTCCAGATTTAGGAAAGGGATTGGATTTAAGTCCGAACTTAGAATAACGGTCTTTTTGAGACTGTTGAGCTCTATCTTTCAAAATTTTATTTACGTCTATACTCATTTTCTTACTATAATATGTGACACATAACTATTATCTATTAATGGATATAGATATGTAGCCGATTTTATTTGTTCACTTTTATTCTTGCCTTTAACGATAAATACCGCTGACGTTCTTTCATAAGTAAATTTATCATTGAATTGAATTTCATTAATTAGAAAAGATTTTATCTCATCTACTGCATAGTGAAAATTTTGACATATACTAAAAATTAGTTCTGGTAAAGAAATTTGTCTTTGATACTGGAAATGCTTTTGAATAAACTTCATTAAATCGAAATTCTTGAAAGGCCTTATAAAGTAAGTACAAGTGATTTCTCTATTTTCAAAAGTTTTAATATTTACTGAATTTAGATTAAATTTTTCAATGAAGTTAAGTGTTGTACCCCATTTATAAAAAACTTCAATAAACCGCATTAGATGAGAGTCTTTTGGAGGAATCACATATACTTTCGACACATCCTCTAGAGAGAATAAGAATTTATTAAAAAATTTATCTTCCTTTATAGCATACATAAGACGGGACTTTTCTATTAAGTCCGGAATAGTTACCTCATTAATATCTAATTGTTTTTTAGAATCGGAAATTAGATACCAAGTGGCTATCTCTTTAAACCTAAAAAACTCAAAAAATATGTCTTTGAAATCTTGCAAATCTTCATCGGATAATTCATTTCCTAAAGCAGAATTAATGAAAATATTTTTCTGGACTTTATAATTTCCATCAATGAGTCCAAAATTTTTTATTGCATTGACATATTCTAATATTTTTCTTTCAGACCATTCTTTGCTTAGATCTTTAGTTATTTTAAGATATTCATACCTTATAAACTTATTATTTAAATCTTCAGTTTTATTTTTTTTTATTATAAGATAAATATCCCTTATGGGTTTTAAATAGTAGATATTTGAAAATGACCATCCTTTATTATAATACTGATATACTTCTTTATCAGTAAGAAATGGTAAAACTTCCTCGGGAAATAAGCTAATATTAGGTAATCTTTTAATCAAGTATCAATATGTTTTCTGACAATTTAATATTATGTCTATAAGTAAGTGACTGCCACTTAGTGCCTCTTTCTCTAATTTTAATTATTTCATAACCTTTAAAACCGCAATTCTTAGCAATTTCTCCCAAAATTTTAGTTGTATCTATAAAAATACCGTATGGTGCCGAATCTCCTAAAACCAAATATGCCTTACTACCTTCTTTCAAAACTCGTCGCATTTCTAAAAATACTTTGTACATATCTTGAAAGTAATACAAGGCAAGGATATGAAAACTTTTCCTTCCCTTTCTAGTTTTACTAATTTCTTCAATTTTTTTAATATCGGGTAATAGTTTATCAATGATACTTTTATTTTTAATATAAAAATCACTACTTTTCCACTGTTCCAAATCGAATTCGGATTCTTTGTAATGTGTTGTAGCGCCTGTCACCAATTCCTTTCTAACCTTTTCAGTAATTTCATTCCAGTCATTGGTATAACCGAAAAAATGAGAACAAACCTTAGAAACCTCTCCATAATCTAAATTATTTAAATACGGCGGAGAAGTAATTGATATTGAACAGCTATCAGTTTCAATTTTTTCATTTCTCTTGCGAGAGTCGTGTCTATAAATATTCGTACAATTACTCATCCCATCTACTGTTGCTAAATCCTCTATCATTTTAAAAACAGTATTTTTGAAAGTATCATAAGCAGTAAGATTACCACTTAACATTTTACTTCTTGATATATAAGGGATTGCAATAGGATGAATACTTACTTTATGTAATGTTTGGGTTAATGCTAAGTTTAAAAAAACTTTACAATTATTTTCCAGTTTACTATCAGTAATGAAATCTCTAATATAATATAATTGAAATAAGTTGCTATCTGTGTAAAGCGTTTTAAGCAGTTGGTGGTAAGGCTTTTCGTAGGTTCCATTTTCTATAGACAACTCTATTTTCAACATAAACTGCTTCAAGGAATTTATGTTTACAGACCAATCCAATTTTGCTTTTATTACATTGTATAATAATTCTTGACCTTCATTACCTACAGCAGGAATACCATTTTTCTGAGCAGAAACTAATGTTGTCCCACACCCTGCAAAACATTCATATATACAGTCTTTATCTCCTAGTTCTTCCAATTCTATTATTTTCTGAACTAATTTATATGAAAATCCTGCCGTAAATCTATACCAATCGTGTATTGGATTATTCCTATTATCCTTTGCAGTTCCAATATTTTTATGTAATTCTTTAAGATCCATCTAGTTAAATTAGTTTTCAAAGATAAAATCGCATATACAAATTTTATTTGAATTCACAAATATATTTAACTAATTCCACACTTTTTGCTTATTATCAGTTTATTTAATCAATTTTCAGATAGGTAAAGGTTTAATAATTTGGATTCTAGTAATATTAACAGTTGAAAATCGATCTTGCCTCCTCATAAATCCGCTCAAAATTAGTCTCCAGATCAGTTTGAGAAAACTGCTTTAAATTCTCTGGTAAACCCCTTTGAATCTTTGCTAATTTAAACTGCACTTTTTTGTCAGTCCCATCTGCATAAGTAATAAACTCCCCCTGCTTTAAACGAAAGAAAACATCCGCCCTGATTTTTGGAATTTCCTTTTCCCCTGTGGTTATACGGGTATCAAAATCGAGGTTATGGCCACGGCTTATACTTTTAGTCGGGTCTTTAATGATTTCAAAAAAACGTTCATAATATTTTGCGGTGTCCGGGTCGTTGACCTTTCCAAAAAACTGATAGGAAAGATTGCTCAATATCGCCTTGCTTGCCTTATCTCCATACATCATATCGTTCTGGATCTTATCCTGCATCACATAGACCGTAGAAATATTATAGCTCCGCAATGTTGCCGGAATACGATGCATATTCAATAATCGAATAGTCGGCGCTTCTTCCATTAACAGGAATGAAGGGTTGGAATTCCGTACGCTCATTTGTTTGGTAATGGTATGGACAATGGTAGCAATCACCGGAGAATACGAGCTTTCAAACTTGGGATTATTGACGATTGAAATTACCGCAGGATTTTCTTTACTATTGATATTAAGCGGCACTTCATCTGCCGACAACGCCATAAAGATCCGTTGCGTACTGATACGCTTGAGTGCATTGGCCAAGGTACTTTTTACCCCAGCGGTCTGCCGTTCCGAATCCTTACCACTAATAAATGCATCTGCCATAGCCCGTGAGGTGGTATTTGTTTCCAAAAACTGTATCAGGCTGTCGGTGTCCAGATATTGATAAATAGAAATTAAATGTGGAAGGGTACAGAATTGGGGATAGGTCGTTTTCAGTTTCCAAATGAGTCCACCAATTAATCCTTCCGCAGCATCATTGAAAAATTTAGTAGTTCCGGTGGTGCCAGCTTCCCTTTGCTCCAATAGGTTCTCGATAAGTACCCGTGAAACCTCATTCACACTTTCCTCATTCTCTAAATAGCGTGGAGCAATGGGATTAACCCGATGGATTATTTTATCAAAGGAAATCACCTTAAACGGAATATCCCCATCCTTAAAAAGTGGATACGCCATTTCCGTCAGTTCAAAATCCTTATAATCGTGAATAATTCCACAAAAACCTTCTTTTTGGAAATGTTTTAGGAATCCATAGACCACACTTTCGGTTTTTCCGCTTCCCGCAGAACCGATGATGGATGCCCCACGTTTAATATTGTCCAGTTTGAAATTTCCGTTGCTCGTGGCAAAATCCACTTGATACCTATGGTCACTATTTTTTGAGTTTTTCCTTTTATGTAAGAAAACGTACAATGCCGTATTGATTAGCAAAAGCGGACAGACAATTTTCAACAATACTAAAATCAAATTATTGGATGTTTGTAAAAAATAAGCCAATACAAACAATAACAGGTTGTTTATTAGGAATGCATAGTTGGAAAGTTGATACCCACCATAAAACAAAGCACTGGTTAGACCAATGATGGAAAGAACGGTAAAGAGATGATCTACATACATACTATTAGAATTAAATTAAATACCAATGGAACTTGATTTGATGGCTACTTCCACGCCCCGGTGTAGACGGTTAAAAACTTTCATTGCCAATTGCGCCTGAGAAACCGGAATGCTGGGCTGCATTGGAGCACCACTTTCTCTCATCATTTTAAAGGCAATCGCTTTTTCATTGGTTGGCAGTTTCATCAGCGATGCAAAATAGACTTTCGGGTTCTTGACGAAATCCTTTCTTGCTTTATAGGTCTCGGTAAAGTTTCGTTGGTAACCAAAAATCCTATCAAAGGTCTTTTCCGCACGCTCAAAAAATTGGTCACGGTCAAAGCCTCGTTTTACAGTCTTCCCGTGCATCTCGACTTCCGATGCCTTATGCTTGCTCCCCGGGGAAAGGCTAAAGGTATTGGAGGCATCCTTTCGGCTTACAATGATATGGATATGGCTTTGGTTTCCGGATTTTGGCATTCCCTGAACGATACGCTTTCCATCCTGCTGATGGGGCGCTTCCCTTTCCAATTTGGAGATCTTTCGTTGTAGGGATTTAATTTCCCCCTCCCTACCCTGTGTTTTCAAGTGCCGGATCTCATTTTTAAGCTGAAGGATTTGAGTGGCATAGGGCTGGTTTTCTTTAATCTGCCAATCTGTGCCTTTGAAGGTACGCTGGTGTTCTATTTTTGCGTAATACTTAATATCTTCAATACGAATAGGTAGTCCATTGATTTCACGGTTAAAGGAGGCTACATAATCCTTCATCAGCTCACGGGTGTATCTTTTTAAATCTTCGCTGCTGTTCTGTAACCGTTTTAATTCATATTTAGAAGGGCTGACCGTAATGGAATAAAATTTGGGTTCGGTCTTTTTGAGTTTCGCACCGTTACCATCGATATCCTTTAACACTTCTTCCGCGGAAATTTGATCATCATATTGATTAAAAAAATCTTCCATTTCAGAAGGCTCTAAGCCTTCGTTTTCTTTTTCCAGGTAACCCACAAAATCACCTGAACTTTGTGAATAATTCCCTCCCAGTTTTTGAGGTGTGATCGTGATGTACATAGCTCAAAAATTTAGTGTTCGTTATGATGATTTTGCTTTTCCTGAAACCTTACTTTAGGTTGTTCTTTGGCATATTTCTTTTCCACAATCAAGGGTTTCTTTTTGGGTTCTTCTATTTCAAACAGCGATTGAATCATTGCTACAGTGGGTTTGGTTTGTGTCTTTTCCACATCTCGCATTATGGCGATAACAGCATTAATCCTTTTTAAAAGTTTCGCTTCTATGGTTCTTCCGGTAGGCCCTAGTTTTTCTTTTGGGGAGATCTCGTTGTAGAAGAAAAAGTCGAGCATTGTCTCCAATGCTTCGGTGTGTGATTTGAAGTGTGTTCTTGAAAATTCCTGAAAACGTTTTGCCGTTTCTTTTTTAAACCTGATACCGATAAATGAGTCCATAATTCGCCGATTTGTCGCAAATTATTCCCTAAAAATAGGCGTTTGCAGGGCATTTGTCGCAAATTGTAGGAAGCAAGGAATTTTCCAATTTTTCAAAATACTGATTACCAATATCTTAAAAGCAAAAAGAAGTACTAAACATCGCATCGCGTGTTACCCTCTTGCTACTCCTTTTCGTTCGCCTGGGGCGAACAAAATTCCGTACAATTTGGATCAAAATCCAATTGCCATTTTGAGGAAAATAATTTCCTGTTATGTAATTTTTCGATGGGCAGGATTATCGGCGAAAGTCAAAAAAAGGATAACCCTACGTAAAATTGAATGCTGAATTTCAGCAAACTAAAGATAATAATTTTTATGGAACTAGAACTAATCCAACAAAAAAACACCGCTACAATATAGCGGTGTTTTATTCGTAATTTTTAAAATTCAAATGTTGAATACAAACGTATAAGAATATAAATTCCGTATGGCTTCTTCTTCAATCATCGTTTCAAAACTGGTATAATTTTCCTTTACGTATTTGCGGATGTCCTCCCCAAATTTTTGTTCTACATCTTTTTTAGAATTTTCCAAAAGTCGGTTTTGAGTCTCCTCGCTCAAGTCGGTGAAATTTAGATAAATCATAAGCGTGATTTTAAAGGATTCCGTTATCTGCAAAACTGTAATAGTCGCCATCGGGAGAAATTATCAAATGGTCTAGAACTTTAATATCAAGTAACTCTCCTGCTTTTTTAATTTTTTGGGTCAGGCGTTTATCCGCTTCACTTGGTTTTAAGGTTCCACTCGGATGGTTATGTAATAAAATTACTGCGGTAGTGAGACTCTTTAAGAGTACGGCAAATAAGATGCGCACATCTACTAAAGTGCCGGTAATCCCCCCGTTGGAAACCTCATAAATCCCTTTTACCTTATTGGCATTATTGAGCAATAGTATTTTAAAGGTTTCGTGTAGTTCGATTGTTTCTTTGTTCCAATGGCTATAGGCTAAATCTGCCGCACTTTGGGAACAGGTGATCTTGGGAAGTAAATTTGCTTTGGTGCTTCCGCTGTAACTTATGGCTATTTCATTAACTTTGCTTTTCATTATTAGCTTATTTAAAGGGTTAATAATTAAAAGAGGGCGAAACTTTCCAAGGGAACGTCCTCTTTGCTTTTTAGGATTATTTATCGCTTTTGCTTCCTAGTAATAGGATTTCATTGGCTTCCACCTCGGTTACATAGCGCTGGTTTCCGTCTTCGGTGGTATAGCTTCGGGTTCGTAGTTTTCCCGTTAGGGCTATTTCCTTTCCCTTACATACATAATTTTCGATAATCTCGGCAGTCTTGCCCCAAGCTACAACCGTGTGCCAGTCGGTGGACTGTACCTTTTCGCCTTTGCTGTTTTTGTAGTGTTCGTTGGTGGCGATTGATAAACGGGCTACTTTTTTTCCGCTTTCAAGGTTGGTAATGGTTGGTTCCTGTCCAACGTTTCCGATTAACTGTACGTGATTTTTTAAAGTACTCATAATAAAATATTTAAAGATTAATAATGCTATCTGAACCATTCAGACAGTTTGCGTTTCTATTTTTTTGAAGTGATTTACTTATTATATCTTGAGCGTTTTCCTTTTTTGTTTTTTTTGGTGCCGCTTCCTTTTTGATGTTTTGTATGATTTCATAAGATTCATTTTAGATTTACTTCCCATAGCGCCCTCGCTGTTACCTTTTTTTGTTGCTGATACAGTTTCAATATTTGGAATTGATAAGGATTTATAAAAAGGAGGCACGACTGGCTTATGCATTCCGTTCAACTTCCAAATGTTGGTATTTTGCTATCAAAAAAAGGGAGGGACAGTGAGGGTGCGGGAGTAGACCTAAAGGCTTTTGTGAAGTACCAATACATAGGAAGTGGCACCAAATGATTAAATGGAATTCCGATGGGGCGGACTTCGTTCACGATTTCGGATGGGAATGCAGTGTTCCTTCCCAGAGCATCGGGAAGGGTCAACGGAATGGAAAGGAGAAATTGTGGATGGTGTCCAAGACTTTTTAGGGAAGCTTTTTTGCCGAAATGTAGCTTTTCGCGGAATGGAGGGGCAATGTGCTGAACGGTATTTTAAATAATGGAAGTGTTTTTAGTTAAAACACAGTACACTAATACAGATTAGCTAAATCTAAACCTGAAACTATTGTTTATTAATTCCAAATCCATCAAAATCTTTCAATGAATAATCAGAATTACTAGATTGTAAAGAATTTTTGAAATATCCAAGTTCTTTTTGAATCTCTTTAGCGTGCTTAACAAAATCATCAGAAACCTCAGGAATGTAGTGGTAACAAATATCATAGACGCTCTCATCCTTTCCGTTGGATCCAAAAGCTAGTCCAATAACTGTAATTACAGATGGGTTTAAGTATCGAGCGACAATGCATCTCAACTCTAATTCTCTCTCTTTCCCTTCCCAATTTTTTTGTGTTAGAGGCATAAATACATACATATGATTGGCACCTGGCTGTGGGAGAAGCATTCTACCAATTGACTTTTTTTTAATAGCATCATCAAGAGCTAAACCTAATTCAGTTCTATTTATCCTGTCCTCTAGATTTATTATTCGGATTGCATTTTCTAAATCTTGAATTTGCTGATCATTTGTTTCATCTTTTATGTGATAAGCGTGTAATTGGTTTATCATATAATCCCAAATAAAACTAGGTGCAATTCTTTTTCTCCAATCACTATAATCTTCTGACTTAATGTAACTTTCCCAAAGCCCACCAGAACCAGCAATTGAATCTACTGGATAATCGAACTCAAGTCCTGTCTGAATATAAAGAGCAAAGAAATCCGTTTCCTCTGGAAGTAACATATGATTTGAACTAAGAAATTTTTCTTTTGCTGTTAGATATCTTGTAAAATCTGTTATTGTGTCAAGTTCACTGATAATAGTAGCTGTTGATTGTTCATCAAATATGTGTACAAAACCCCTATTATTCATTCCCATAGGCAATGGAAAATCATAATCACTTCCAAAAGCAATAGCGATTCTATAAATGGTTCGTTCATTTTTATCTGGTAGAGCAACCTTCGTGGTCCGATTCTTTAATGTTACGTCATCAACATTTTTCAAGAATCTTTCTGCTCCATAAAGCTGTTGAATTGAATCGTCCACAGCCTTTTTAACCCATCTTGAGTATTGGATGCTTTTATCTTTGTGGCTAGATACTTGTATATCTTTAACAGAAATCAAAAGGATTGTGCTACCGCATACAACGAGCACATCGCATAATTCTTTGTCCTTCTTGCCTAAAGGGTTGGGAAAACTCCAAAATGGTAAAAAAGATTTTTCACATAAATCTGCTACATATTTTTCTGATGGTGTCATTATATTTTAATTAATTGGAAAGAATTATTTGATGTAAAGACTGGTTGCCGAACAATTTAAATCACCATTTTAACTCTCGGATTTGTTTCTGGAGTTTATTAAGCCTTTCCGTCAATTCTTTCCAAGAAAGGGTATTACCCGAGAACATACTTTCTTTCATCTCATTATAATCGTCTTCGTAATGTTTAATAACATTGTCAGGTGGTAAAATGCAAATAGCCTTTGGCTGATGATCTTCATAATCTACTCCTTTCACAGCTGAGAATTTACTTCTGTGGTCAATGATGTGAAAATACAAATCCTTATCATTCAAAGCTTTTTTGCCAAACTTAGTATCCATTAAGCGTTCTAAGTCATATAAGTGTCTGCTAAGACGATCAACTCTAATTACTTCCTTTTGCCATTCCTCGTGAAGCAAAAAAACTTTTTCTAAAAATGTTCGTTGGGGTTGTACTGTTCTTACTGGAAATGTTGGGTTGGTAAATGTCGTATCTGGATATTCCTGATCCACTAAAGAATTAATGGGCACTTCTTCAAAAGGCTCTATCAATGATCTACAGCTTATCTCAAGTAAAATTCTCGGAGTAACATATTTGTTCTTTTCCGTCAGAGGTTCATACGTAATATAAATTCTTAACGGGTCAGTGTCAGATGCTTCATATGGCTCCACCCCAATAGAGGTAATTGGAAGTTCTTTCTTTGCGATTTCTTCTGTTAAGTGCTCAATCAATTCTGTACTAATAAATTTAGAGTTCTTCTTTCGTAATTTCTTAATTTGGGTTCTTGATAATTCACCAGGCATATCAAAAAATGTACGATCAATCGCTAAATCAATGTCTTCGGAAAAACGTCTTATCAAATTATACCCCTTACTTAAAGAAGTACCTCCCTTAAACACAAAAGCTTCAGCATAGGGAAGTGAGAAAACTATCCTCATAATTTCCGTAACCCACCAATCTTTTTCTACCGCATAGGATGGAAGACCTGTTCTAACAGCAGTCTGACTAAAAATTAATGCCTTTCTATCATTATCAAATTGTAAAAAATCACTCATAATAATACATCAGTAAATCACCAAAAATGTTTGCAATCCAAGATGGAGCAAGCTTCATATCGTGATATAACAATTCCGGTTCTTCCTTTTTAAGTTGTTCTTTAATTTTGGCAATTTCTTCTTTGGTTACTTTTTCTTTTCCAATCTCTTTTAATGCCTGTATTGCAAGACCGCTCAACCTACCCTTGGCAGCTAAATTTTTTGGGCTGGCTTTTTTGAATTTTATTTTTCTCTTACCAATTTTAATGGTGCGAGGCGAACCATCGGTTAAAAAAACCACATTCAATGGAACTTGTGTTGAAAGACCTAGTAAATTCAAAGCTTGTAGTCCAGTCGGAATAATGCGAGCGTTATCACGCAGTGCAATTTCTTCTGCGATAGTTTCGATATCCGGATACAGTACACCCAATAACTCATCTCTTTCAGGGTATAGATAAATACCACGTGCTAAACGTTCTAAAAACCCTTCATTGGTAAGGCGCAATAAGGATTTTTTCGTGTTTTCTACCCCATACTTTATTTCAAAGTCTGATGGCAACACTATCTTACCTTTATTTCCAAGTTGGATATCGCTCTTTATTTTTTCTTTTACAGACTTCACTGTTTTAATTTGTCCCAAAAATATACTTTTTTTGGGACATTTTAAAATGAAAAAACCAACAAAATTCTTCAAAAAACACACAATTAAATAAAATTTTACATTTTTGTGTGTGTAATAAATTTTTCGTATTTTTGTAAAAATGTTGAACTAACACGTTTAAAAAATGGAACTTGGAAAAAGAATAAAACAGTTAAGGCAAGATGCAGGGCTATCCCAGCAAGAATTTGCTGATTACACAGGATTTTCAGTTTCATATATCCAAAAGTTTGAAGAAGGAAAACGAGAAATGAAAACCAATCATTTAATACGCTTTTCTAAAGTTTTAAATTTGAAACCATTCGATATAATAAATACTGAAAGCACAAACTTAGAATACAATCCGACCAACAAGTCTGCATTCTCGATGACTAATATTGAATATAGGGAAAAGCAAGACTCACACAAAATTTTTGAAAATGAAATCATAGAAACCATTTCAAATGATTTCTTCAACATCATTGAGCTTGAAAACATAATGGACGATAAAATCAAGTTCAAAAATCCAGTTGAAGATATTGTGATAACCAATGGTGATGATATTGAAGATGCAGTCAAGGTTATTCGCAAAAAATGGAAACTTGGAAAAAACCCTATATACGATGTTATCCACCTATTGGAAAACAAGGGTATCAAAATATTTGAGGTAGAAAAACCTAATAGCTTTGTTGCTTTTTCTGGTTGGGCTGGAGAAGTACCAATTATCGTACTCAACGCTGTAAATCCAGACATTGCACGAAGGCGCTTTACAACTTTGCACGAGTTGGCCCACCTGATACTTGACTTTGACATTGACGACCACAATAAGATTGAACGTTTTTGCAATCACTTTGCAGGTGCAATGTTGCTTTTTGAAGATGTCCTGTTTGACCACTTCAATAATCAAAGAAACGGTATCACACTAGAAGAACTAAAGAGCATTAAATCTGCCTATGGCATATCCATTTGGGCTATTATAATGCGCGCCCTAACTCTCGGCATTATCAATTGGGACACTTATCACTCTTGGAAAGAGAACTATGACCAATGGCGAGAAAATGAAACCTCTTTTGGCGAGTATCGCGGTGTAGAAAAACCAAAACGATTTTTCAGCCTATTGGCAAAAGGATTGAATATCGATAATAGGGAAGGTAAATCTTTACTTTCCCATACAAGGGCGGCGGAACTATCAAATATGACAGTAAAAGATATTAAAGCTAGGTTTGGTGGTAAAAACTTTATGAGAAACTAGATGTATATATTCAGTGACATAGAATTATTGCTTCTCTTGGATAGTCTAAGGATATTGGACAATTCAACAGATTGTTTTTATGTAACTGAAATGGCACTTGAATCACCTTGTTATGATTATGTAGAACAAAATCGTCTGAAACGCTTGGTAGAAGAAGGTAAAATAAAAACATACTCGCTGGAAGGCGATTTTTTTAAGTTCTCTTGTAAGGAAAGTATAAAGTTCAACGGGTTGCACATTATGGATTTTGCAGCTATTTATTATTGCAAAACAATAAATGGATGCCTTGTGGAAAGAAACGATGTGATAAAGGAATGCGCCTCAACTAATGGAGTCAATGCCTTATCAGTCGATGAAATATTGAGTAGTATTGTTAAAGAAAAAAAGTATATGGAATTTATAAAAGCACTATAAAAAAAGCTGACATCTAGATATCAGCTCTATTATTTACTTTAAGATAAGATTGGAATATTATCTGTAAAGACTTTGTTTTTGGCGAAACAAATATACCGTTTATTTCGGTATTTACAAGTCCCTCACACATAATCTTCCCTTTTCAATTAGAGTAATAATCCGCTACCATAATGGTGGCAAGAAATATTTGTTTAATTACTCAAAATAAACCTGTTATGGCAAAGAACAAACCGTATGGTGACAATGCTAGAAAAGGGGCAGTTAAAAACCGTTCCCAAGTATTTAATCCCAAAACTGGGCTTTACGTTAAAAGAGATTCCGACTCAGGAAAATTTATGGATGTAAAAACCAGCGGCGGAAAATTTAAGGGTGTTACCGATAAAAGTAAGTAACGCTTCAGCGAAACCCAAATGCTGTGAACTTGGGCAAATTTAAATTTTGACTATGAATTATTCATTTCAAAATGACAGGTTGAGTCTTTGTGAAAAAGACACCTGTTTACATTTAAAAGGAAATAACGCTAAAGTTATTTCTACAATTCTTACTGTGGTAACTTTTGTTGCGGCTGTTTCAGCCATTGCAAAGACTATTAAGTAATCAACTAGGCTGGTTCTTAGGATTCAGCCTAGTTAATAATTTAACTCTCTATGGAAAAAGAAAGATTGGAATATACCGTGAGTCGCCTAGATCATTATTACGATAGCGTTAACAACAAAACAGCAGTTTATATTGCCATAAATACCTTTATCACAGGTGGTGCAATTACGCTATTAACCCAAATTCAGGAATTCTTTGATAAAGAAATATGGCTCTTAATATTTTTAGCAGCGATTATTCTATTTGGCGTTGGCAGCCTCATACTGCTGGCATTAGCAAGTATGCCTTATTTCTCACCTAAGTCAGATGTGGAATCGCTATACTATTTCGCCAGTATCGCTCAGAAAGACAAAAAAGAATTTTTCGAGCTTTCAAAAAAGCAAGATAAAAAAGAGAATGTAAAAGATTTGAGAAATCAAGTTTTTGTTCTTTCACAAGGCTTGAAATCAAAATTCAAAAAACTAAAGTGGGCTTGTCGCCTATTAATCGTACAATTTATGCTATTGACACCCTTAACCTGCATATTAATTAAAATAACCTCTTAAATGAACTTATTTGAAGACTACAAAAACGTAATTAAAAAAGCGGTCGAGAACGACCCTACAAAATCAAACAAAATCTACGGATTAAGCGAACCTTTGTTGGAAAGCAACCGTGAATACCTTAAATCGTTGAGAAACGAACTTCCAGGTCGAGAGCTATCCCACGAAATGAAATTATTTGCGAAAGGGATGGGTGTGCCCGAGACTTTTGATTATCAGCCGTTGGGAAGTCATCCAGACTTTGCGCACTTAAAGGGTACAGACCTAGTTGAAGAACATTGGATAATTTCCGGCTTCATAGATGTTAAGAAAAGCACTAAACTCTTCAACAATTTCACAAAAGCAACTGTAAGGTTGATTACAGAAAGTATCATCCGAGCATCAATATTTGCAGTAAACCTATGCGGTGGCTACGTGCATCGCATACAGGGCGATGGTTTAATGGTATATTTCGGCGGAAAAAAGAAAGAAAAGCTAAAAGCCGTAGAAGATGCCTTAAAGTCCTTCTCTATGATATCCTATTTCGTGAAAAATGATCTTAAAGAGTTTTTTGAAGATAATGGTATTCAAGACATACATACAAGAGCAGGATTGGATTTGGGTCATTCCAAACAAGTGGATTGGTTCTATTCCGGCATTGGTGAATCAGGCGAAGTTACTACTTGCAGTCTTCATACGAGTCTTGCACCTAAAATGCAAAGTAACGCAAAAAACAGTGGCATAGTTGTAGGTCACAATGTGACAACACAACTTAGAAAGGACAAGTATTTTGAGCAACGAAGCAAAGAAATACACGATTATGAGGATGGAAGAAAATATTACCAATACAACTTTGATTGGGAACGCTATTTGGTAGATAACAACCTAGCTGTTCAAAATGATATGGGTGTCTTGGTATTGACAATTAACACCTTTCCTGATCCCAACAGGAATAGCCGTGATTTGTATCCAATCGCTTCTAAAAGTAAACCTTACTTCAACTATGGGTAAAAAAGGCCTCAGTACTGATATTGAAAATTTTCTGGACAAATATTTTGCCTTTGAGAAAGTTGAAAGCCCTAAAACCGGATATTTAGCTCTGGAAGGCAAAATAAGTGTCTTAGACAAAAGTGATAAGCTCTGGGGGCACTTTAAAATCCTAATTCTTATAAACGAAGCTGAATACCCATATACCGTTCCTATGGTAATCGAGAAAACTCAAATTATCAATAGAGATTGGGACTTTCATATTTCCAAGAAAGGGGAATGTTGTTTGGACATTCCGCATAAGCTAATGAAAAGAAAAGGGAGAGGTATCGTTTTTGAAGAGTTTTACAGAGAAGTTATATATCCTTTTTTTGCCAATTATCATTATAAAGAATCCACAGGGGGTTATGCGAATGGGGAATACAAGCACCACTTTGATGGTATCGCACAATTTTACCAAGAAGAATTTGGACTATCTGATTTAAAAAATATTGTTTCCTTATTGGAAACGGCCATTAATGGCATCAAATATCACCCCAATAAAGAATGTCCATTATGTGGCGGGCCTAAATACAAGAAATGTTGCCGGAAGAAAATCTATGATTTGAAAGGGTATGGCTTGCAACAATTAAAATTTGATTTGGCACTTTTTAGGAAATACAAACCTCAACTCAATATAGAACAAGTTTCGAACTGAAACTATAACCAAAATAAGATATAAGTACAATTGACATCAATTCTCTTCAAATTAAAATTCTTGAAGAAAAAATTTAAAATGTTGTACCTATGTTGTACCCAGTCTATAAAAAAAGGCTTCACATTTCTGTGAAGCCCTGTCTTTGCTAGTAGCGGGAACTGGACTCGAACCAGTGACCTTCGGGTTATGAGCCCGACGAGCTACCTACTGCTCTATCCCGCGATATGGATTTTCAATAATTCATCTTTAGCTTTTAACTTTCGGTTCATAATGCCGACAGAAATATTGGATTGCAAAGATACAAAGGATTTTGAACCCTACAAGCTAGAAAACATAATTTTTTGCAAAGTGTTAAACATAGTAGTTTTTGCTTTGCTATCTTTCGCTATCTTTAAATCATGAACAAATTTTTTAAGAAAATAGCATTAGCAATACTCGCCTTAGGTGCTGTGTTTATCATAGGAACTGTTTCCATTAACAGTATTTTAAAAAGTAAGCTTGAAAATTTCATCCAAGAACGATTGCCTGAAAATATGGTCCGCTCCTATGATAATATTACCGTGGAATCATTAGGAGGTTCACTTATTGTTAAAAATGCATCGCTAATCATTAAAAATAAGGAGGACAATGTTAAGCATACTTTCATAAATGTTGAAAAGCTGAAAATTTCCGACATAAGTTATTGGGACTACATATTCAATGGTAAAATTCATGCCGAAGCCATTTCACTTGAAAATCCGAAAATAGTTTATTATCAAGACCGCCTAAAGCCCTCCAAAGATAGTACTCGCCAAGCCGTAGCAAAAATTTACAAACCAATTATTGTGGATCATGTTGAGATAAAAAACACCAAGTTTGCTATCTATGAGAAAGGGGGAGATTCCACAAAAATCTATACATCAGGACTAACCGTTAAGGTAGACGGGGTAAAAGTTGACAATAAAACTGTTATACGCAAAATTCCTTTTGAATATAACGATTTTAAAGCCCAAAGTGATACGGTTTTTGTAAAAGTGAGTCCCTATGAAAACCTTACCGTTGAAAGCTTTTCATTAGAAAAGCACAATGCCCTTTTTAAAAACTTAAAGCTTAAGACGAAATATTCCAAAAGGGAACTTTCGCAAATTATAAAAAAAGAGCGGGATTATTACGCCCTTACCTTGAAGTCACTCTTGGTGGCTGATTTTGATTTTGGTTTCGAGAACAATCGTTTTTTTGCAAAGAGTAAAAAAATCTCTTTAGAAGCACCTGCACTAGAAGTCTATCGTGACAAGTTAGTAGCCGATGATCCAAAAACAAAACCCCTGTATAGTAAAATGCTTCGGGAACTACCATTTGACCTAACGGTAGATTCCTTGAAAATTGACGATGCCAAAATAAAATACGAAGAAAGACAGAAACAAGAAAATATGGGCGGTTCCATAGATTTTAAGAATCTGAATGCTGCCATTTCAAACGTTAGCAATACCTATACAAGTCCTACAAAAACTGAAATAAAGATAGATGCCATTTTTATGGACAAAACCCCAATTTCAGCAAATTGGAGTTTTGATGTTCAAAACACTAGTGATCAATTTCTTTTTGAAGCAAAAATAGGCTCCATGGTTGCCGACAGAATGAACAGTTTTACGGAACCGAATCTAAAAGTCCGTTTAGAAGGAACAACGAACAGTACTTTTTTTACGATTGATGGTAATAGTGAAGCCTCAAGAATAGATATGAAAATAAAATACACCGATTTTAAGGTTGTTGTATTGAGAGAAGATGGAAAAAGAAAAAATAGGTTTCTTTCCGCAGTAGCTAATATTTTTATTTCGAAAAACAGCAAGAAGGACAATAATAATTACAGAGAATCACAAGCTAAAGCCACTCGCGACAAAACAAAATCAGTTTTTAATTTCTTATGGCTTAGTGTAAAAAACGCCTTAATGAAAGCGATGTTGGGTAATAACAAAAAAGGCTAAAAAATTCAATGACTTATCCATTGTATCGCTTTAAGCCTGTCCTGTCCAGAAAAAGTACGGATTTCCGCATTGAAAAACAATTTCTCGAAGTTGCTGAAAACCTGTAACCATTTTCGATCTGTAACCACTGCCACTTTCTCAAAACGGTTTCCGGTCTTAAGTTTAAAAGGAAGGTTTTTTAAAATTGCCTTAAACGAAATTTCAGCATTCGAAGTGTCTTCTAAATAAAGGTTTACCTTATCATAAATCTCCAGCTTTTCATTTACTTCATACTGTATTTTTTCAACAGCGAATTCATCATAAGGTCCATCAACAATAAATCCTATTATATTATCCGCAAGTGTAAAAGTGGAGAGCATAGTGGAATATTTTGTTTTTTGGTTTTTAAATTTAATAAAATAAATTCTATTGACCAATACCATTTGCTGAAAAACCAGCAAGTTCACCGTATTCAAAGGACACTTCTAGCTCGATGGGATTGCAACAAATTTCACAATCCTCTATATATTTTTGGTGCCGGACAGAAGTATCCAGCAACATCGAAATCTCTTCCCAACAGTGGGGACATTGAAAAAAATGTTCGTGCATAAGTACTATTTCAACAAATCATTCTCGTGAAGCTCTTTGTAAAGGGCATCTTTTACAAAGTTATAACCTGCATTTTTTGCATAAAAGAAATTGGCTAAAAAAGAAAGGAATTTGTTTTTTAAAAGGTGTTTCACAATCAATCCGATTCTATCTTTAATTTTTGATTTGTACCTAGCTTCAAATTCTGAAAATGATATTTTTGGAAAGGGTAGATCTTGAATTTCTGCATCCTTTCCATAATTTATTTTATCCACTTGATTATCAAAGTTTCTCAAAACCCGCATATCGGGAATTATTGGAAAAAACTTTTCACCGTTTGAATCCATTGCCGGAACCGAAAATTGATACCGATCCTTAATAGCACTGTTTGGCACAATACTCAGGCGTTTTTCAATGTCTTCAGAAGCAACCGCAAAATAATACCGCAAAAAAACCTGACAGTTTTTTCGGCCTAACTGAAAATCATGCGCTCGAAAATCACGGCTCAAAAATCCTGCAAAACCACCAATAGGTGCTGAAGCCAAATCATTTTTTGGACGTATCCATTTGCCATCCTTTTCAATTTTCCGAACGGGTTCTATCAAAAACTTAGTGCGATCCGTCATATCCAAAGCTTCCAAAATCCCATCCTGATTAAACATTACCTGATTGCGAAGTGCTTTCAAAAGTCCTCCAGCAATACTCATAATACCACTTCCAGATTCCGCAACATCGTGATCTTTATTGGGAAATGGATCAATCATAATTACGCCATATTTACAGTTATCAATACTTTTTGGATTTTTTTCCTTCAATACTTTTACCCCAATTCCGTATGGTTCGTTATTTATTACGCCACCGTCCACTGAATTGAATTTATAAATTTCGCCATCAGGCAATAATGGCTCGATGCCTTTTGATTTGTTGAACAAATATTTCGGATAACGTTTAATGTATTCTGAAGAAATTGCAACCTCACGCGATTTTAAACCTATCGGAAAAGCAGCAGTGCTCAAGGTAGCATCCTTCAGGTATTGAAGATGCTTTTCATTTGAAATATCGAGCACATAATAAAGTTCGTCTTCCTTCTCAGGAATTCCAGTAGAAAACTTTTGGTTCTTCAATTTATATCTGAAAAAACCCCCATGATTTGTAATTACAGTCCCCTTGGAGGTATCGTGGCCGCTATCGTCAAAGTTTACCATAAAATTGATGCCGCGCAAATTGGTGGTCGTTAAAATAACATCTAAACTGTCCGAAGCATATTTCGGAATTTCGCGTTGCTCGCGTACGGCCAATGCTTCATCCGCAATTACATCAATAGCTTGAGTGTTGAGCAGCGAACGCACTTCACCATATTCTTTTAAATCTGAATTATCAAGAAGCTTATCAACCGTGCTGTTTTCAATAGAGTTGCCCATTTCTACCCAACTTTTGTAGAAAATGTTATTAGTTCCGGTTGGATTGTCTTTATTGTAACTTTTGAAATGTTTATCGGCCAATGCCATAAATGTCAAAGAACCCGAAATACCACCCGCCGAAGAGCCGCTGATTACGTCAATCTCAACTTGATGCATTGGAATAGTGTGATCGTAATCTGGGTGTGTGATTCCTATTTTTCGGTTTTTTTCTTTGGCCTTTTCCCAAAGATCTAGCGTTTCAATTAAATAATCTAAAACGCCAGCAGTGTAAGCTCCCGCAGAAACGGCACCCGCCATAGTGATGCACAGTTTGAAAGTATTTTCGTTTTCCATAATCCCCACAATTAATTTTTAACTTATTTAAAAAGAACAAGTTAAAACAAATAATTGAAAGAATTTACAGGGTTTTTCAGTATTCTAGGACAGGGATTCCACAGTTTCTTGAAGCACTTCCCAATCTTCCATTAGCTTTTTTAGCTTCTTTTTCTTTTCTTGATATTTGTCAAAAAAGTGAGGTTTTGCAATGGTTTCTTCGTAATTGATAAGCAGTTCGGTATCAATATTAGCTATTTCTTTTTCCAATTGTGAAATAGTCGCCTCCACATTGCTCAGTTTGTTTTTTGCAGATTTCAGTTTCTTTTGAATTTCATATTCTTCGCCTGCACTTCTTTTTTCCTTTACTTCGGAAACAACTGTTCGCTTCTCAGCTTCTCGAAGATTTTGAAGATTTCGTTGCTCTAGAAAATAATCAATATCACCCAAGTATTCTTTGATGTGATGGTCTTTAAATTCATACACCTTATTGGTCAATCCCTGTAGAAAATCACGATCGTGTGAAACCAAAAGCAAGGTTCCCTCAAAGCTTTTTAATGCGTCTTTCAATACGTTTTTAGACTTAATATCGAGGTGGTTTGTGGGTTCATCCATTACCAAAACGTTGAAAGGCTGAAGCAATAGTTTTGCAAGCGCTAATCGGTTTCGCTCACCACCACTGAGTACTCTTACATATTTTTCTACTTCATCTCCCCTAAAAAGGAAAGAGCCTAAAATATCGCGCACACGGCTTCTATTTTTTTCATTGGCAGCATCAATCATTGTGTCAAGTACGGTTTTACTTCCATCTAAATAGTCTGCTTGGTTTTGTGCGAAATAACCAATCTGTACATTGTGACCCAAAGTGAGCTTGCCACCGTATTCTATTTCGCCGACAATTATTTTAGCCAAGGTGGATTTTCCTTGTCCGTTTTGGCCCACAAAAGCAAGTTTACTGTCGCGGTCCACCAAAAGATTTACGCCGTTCAAAACTTTTTTTTCACCGTAATTCTTCGAAATATTTTCAGCCTCAATCACCACCTTTCCCGGAGTGATAGAAACCGGAAAGCGAAGTGTCATCACACTGTTGTCGTCTTCGTCAACTTCAATACGATCAATCTTGTCAAGCTTTTTTATCAGCGATTGCGCCATTGTAGCTTTACTTGCTTTAGCTCGAAACTTATCAATCAGTTTTTCGGTTTGCTCAATCTGTTTTTGTTGGTTTTTTTGCGAAGCCAATTGTTGCTCACGCAATTCATTCCGAAGCACTAAATACTGCGTATATGGCTTGTTGAAATCGTAAATTTTCCCAAGAGAGATTTCAATTGTGCGATTGGTTACGTTATCCAAAAACATTTTATCGTGAGAGACAATCACAACAGCGCCTGTATAGCCTTTCAAAAACTCTTCCAACCAGAGAATAGATTCAATGTCCAAGTGGTTCGTAGGCTCATCCAGCAAGAGAATATCGTTGTTTTGAAGCAATAGCTTGGCCAATTCAATTCGCATACGCCAACCGCCGGAAAAAGTTTCGGTAAGCTTTGTAAAGTCCTCTCTTTGAAAACCCAACCCTTGCAAAATACGTTCGGTTTCCCCTTGATAATTGTAGCCACCGTGAATTTCGTATTGATGCTGTACTTCATTCAAATCTACCATCAATTGATGATAAGTGTCACTTTCATAATCGGTGCGCTCAGCAAGTTGCTTATTTATTTCAGCAAGCTGTTTCTCAAGCCTTTTGATTTCGGTAAAAGCCTCGTAGGATTCTTCCAAAACGGTACGGCCTTTTTCAAAATCGATATCCTGTTTTAAGAAACCAATGGAAATTTCTTTATCGGTGGCAATTTGTCCAGTATCGTATTCCTGTTCTCCTGCTATTATTTTAAGTAAGGTAGATTTGCCCGCCCCATTTTTACCAACCAAACCTACCCGATCGCCAGGCTTTAATTGGAAAGTGATTTTTTCGAACAAATAGTCACCTTGAAAGGAAACCGAAAGATTATGAATATTGACCATTTAAAAGGACTAAAATTTTTGCAAAGATGCTTATTTTTACGGTGCTAAAAAAACGCATTATGCAATTCCTCGAAGGCACGAAACTCTACAGCATTCTCACAGGCACATGCCCTGTATGCCACAAAGGTAAAATGTACGTAGAACCTAACCCCTATAAATTTTCAAAAGCCTTGAAAATGCACGAGCGTTGTAGCCATTGCAATACGAAATTTAAAATAGAACCATCGTTTTTTTATGGAGCTATGTATGTGAGCTATGCCGTGGGAGTAGCAATTGCTGTTGCATCATTTATAATTGCTTACTTTTTTATTGGTTTGGACAGAGATTATACATTTCTGGTCATAATTGCCACCTTGGTCTTAATGCTTCCACTTATTTTACGGGTTTCCCGAAATATTTGGATTAACCTTTTTATGAAGTACGACCCGAATAAAGCAAAAGGGTAATTCTGAAAAATTAAATCATCCTTTTAATATTCATTTCTTTAGGAAGTAGTACATCATTTTCCAAAAAATTAAAAAGTGCTTCAGAAAGCAACGGAGCCATCAAAAACCCGCGTGACCCCAAGCCATTAAAGAAAACTAGATTTGGATTTTCAGCCAAACTTCCCAAAAGTGGCCTGTGGTCTTTAGTTGTGGGGCGTACTCCTGCAGTTTGTCCAATTATTTCAAAAGAACAATTTATGAAGGTTTTCACTTTTGAAAGAATTTCTTCTTTAGCAACTTCTGTTGGATTTGTAGTGTAATCATCACGGCCATAGGTAGCCCCAATTTTATATTCGTCATTCCCCAAAGGAATCACATACATAGCACCTTTTAAAAGCATCTCCATTTTCAAGGAAGGCGCTTTAATGATTAGGTATTCACCCTTGTTTCCAACGATTGCATTTTTTGGAAAAAATGGATTGTAAACTACTTTTGAACCTTCTGTGAAAATGATCTTTTTTGCCGAAATATCTTTGTAAACCACGCTATTCGCTCTCTGCTGAATGCTTTCATATTGAAAATCTGCAACAAGCAAAGCGTCTTTATCTTTTAAATAGCTTCGATATCCTGTAAGTAAATTGTTCGTATGTACTTGGGCTGTCCCTAAAACTTCACCAAAACCTAAGGGTGCATCAACAGCAATATTCGTATTTTTTAAAAAATTAGAAGAAAGAAAATCCCGTAATTCTTTCTTGTCGCTAGCAACGGTCCAATTGTTCTGCTCTTCAACACTTTTAAAAATTCTTAGAATTGGAGTTTTTGTGTATATCTCCAGTTGAAGTTTGTCGGAAAGCTGATTGTAGAACTCAACAGCAAAAGGAAAAAAGGCAGCGGCATTCCAGGCTGCTGTGAAGCGTTTAAGCACCGTAGGATTAAATACGCCGCCAGATTTAGCTGTAGCCCCCTCTTTACCGTTATCGATCACTACAAAGCTCTTTCCGTGCTCTTGAAGCTGTTCACAAATGGTGATGCCGGCTATGCCGAGACCTACAATTATATAATCTTTCTCAATCATTATAAATTAGAATAAAAAAAACCTTCAGTTTCCAAAATGGAACTTGAAGGTTCTTCTTCAAAATTTGGGTTTCATTAACTTATTAATAATTCCACAAATCTATTTCAATATTACGTATTTTCTCTTTGATTCTATCAGATTCCAATAATTGCATAAGTGCATTGTCATTGATATAATCTTTAACATCCCTATCACCCTGAACGTTGTCTTCTTTATAGATAACAGCCTCAAAGCGTCTTGAGTTTAAAAGGTGGTCATATGATATTGGTTGCGATGTGTTTTTTCTGTTAAATGCTTTCGCATTATGCAGAACTTCGCGCGCTCCTGGAAACCAAACCCAAAAAAGTTCAACTTTTGAATCAATTCCATCTTCTGGAAAAGCTTTGGAACGTGCTTCGTTAGCAACTGGACAAATACCTAGCATACGATATTTAAGCTCGCCTTGGCGCTTGTCCAAATACCAATATCCTCTTATGTGCCATTCTTCAATATCTCCAGCATCCAATGAAAAACGACGAATGTATTGCGGATCTACTGTTCCTTCAGCATTGAATTGCTCAATACCTAAGTCTGTAGTATCACTGTAAACCAAAGAGGCTTCAATATCATTCAGAGTACGCTTTTCAGTAAAGTATGAATCTGCATACACATTATCAATTTTTCCATTTTTGATGTTTTTCACCAAAACGTCATAAAGTGAACGTCTGTCTGACCCAATGTTGTTTGTATCAATAGGATAGTACAACGGGAAGTTTACTCTTTCATCAAGATCAATAATTTCCCAAGTTGTTTTAGACCACAACACATCACGCTCGTCCGTATAGCCATAAGGTAATGGCTCATCGTTATCATACGCAATTTGTGCTTCGGTTTTTTTACCGATATCCTCAGGAGTTTTAGCATTTAGAATGTTCACCTGTGCATTTGCACTAGTAGCCATTCCAAGGCCAAAAGCAAATAAAACAACATTTTTCAAATTCATACCGATAGGGGTTTTATACAAATATCTAGTTTGTTAATTCTATAATTACAGGAGAAATCTTTTTCAATTTATAGCCTGAATTTCCAGCAAGGTTTGCATTTATGTCAAAAATTTGAACAGTTTCCCCTCTTCCAGCTCTTCTTAATGCGCCTTTGGCAGCACTATCCAATTTTGTACCGTTTACTTTAACAGTTGGTTGCCCTGAAACTTTAAAGCTGAAACCTGTTACATTAATATTTATTTCAAAATCAAAATCTTGCAGTACCGCAGAAATAGTTGAAATTTCCAGACCTTGACGCTCCATTCTTACAATTCCAGTTTCTCCACGGATGGCTCCAACTGGTGGTGGAATATCCTTAATACGGAATTCAGATTTAGAACCTACTGGTTTACCATCAGGCAATGTTCCATTTGCAGAAATCATAACAGTTCTGCCAGTTCCGGGACGCATTACATATTTGCTGCCTGAAACTCTGGAAAGACCAGGTGCAGAAGCGTTTACTTTATTATCAGGAATTCCTGGAATGGAAACAGTTATTGGGTTATCTACACCACGATAAACTACGTTCATTTTATCCGCAGCAATTACTGCAGAGTTTGGTAATGAGATTGTAGCGAAAGAGCGATCAACAGGAACCTCAGTTACATCACCACCTTCACCGTAAAATAATGATCCTTCAATTTTGTGATCACCAGGCGAACCAGCATTTACGTTCATTTTTACCTTACCTCCTTCAAAAGTATAATCAGTTCCTTCCACAAGCTTTCTACCGTCTAAAGTAAGTTCTGCTCTTTGCGGCTTAGTGCTTTCATCTGTTCGGCCCAATACAATAGCGCCATCAAATTTTTCTCCGGAATAATATGCAGATTTTGAAGTTTCCAATAAGGTAGAATAATTACTGAATGACAATGCAGCAGCTTGTTGGCCGGATAGCATTCGTTGTAAGACTTCACTTTTGGTACTTTTAATGTCAGCTTGAATCTGAGTTAACTTAGTTAAAGATGCTATTAAAGGAAAACCTTCATAGTTGTAATTCAACCATTCAACTTTTTTGCCATCGCGATTGGTTACTTCTGCTGTAGAAAAATTAGCTTCTATGGATTTTTTGATATCTTGGATTCCTGCAACTTTAGCAAGAGCAGTATCTGATAAAACAGTCATCATATCTGTGCGATATTTATTCATTTTATCCAAAAACTCTTGTCCGCCTTCTTTATACTTATCACCTGTAAAGAATAGGTTGTTAAAATAATCTGCTTTATCCATCACTTCATAATCAGAAGGATCTTCAATTTTTTCAATTGATGCAGATTTAAGTGAAGTAATATAAGAGTCCAAATCGTCTGATATTTGAGATACCTGATCCGCTTTTGCTTTAACCGCTGCATATTGAGCGGGCTCATCAGCAGCTTTAACAGCCAAACCTTCCATGAATGCAGAGTTTCGCTGTGAAGTAGCTACGTTAGCGTCTTCAATTTTTTCGTTTAATAATCCAAAAGCAGATAATACTTCTTTGGACATGTTTAATGCAAGCATCGCGATGAAAACCAGATACATCAGGTTAATCATCTTCTGCCTTGGGGATAGTTTTCCTCCTGCCATTTTAATTCTTTTTTAAAGATTAATAATTAAGGTGAAAACCTATCTTAGTTTCTATTAGTCATTGCAGAAAGCATACCTCCATAAACACCGTTCAATGAAGAAAGGTTGGTAGCTAAGTGCTGCATTTGTTGTTTTAGCTGTTCAGCATTTTCCGCAACTTGTTGGTTTGCTTCAGTTTGACGGCTTGTTGATTCAATTTGCACTTTGTATAAACTATTCAAAGAGTCCATTTGTGCAGCTGCAAGTGCCATTTCCTCACTGTATTTTTTAGTAGAGTTCATAGCTTCAGCAGTAGGAGCCATACTTTTTGTAGCACCTTCAAAAGAACGGATGCTAGTTGTAAGGCTATTCATTAATTCTGAATCAATACGCGCATCTTTAAGCATTTCATCCAATTTTTTAGACAAAAGCCCCTGTGCATCTTCTGGTTCTTTTACACCTTTTTTAGTAGTTGTGGCACCACCAGCCAATTCTGGATAAACCAATGACCAATCTAAATCGTCATCTACTGGTTCAAATGCTGATATAGCAAAAATAATTGCTTCAGTTATAAGTCCAACGGCCAAAAGGAACCCACCTGTAAGCGTGGTAAAGCCTAATGGAAGCTCCCAGTGAAGAATTTTGAAAAGTGCTCCTAAAATTACAACGGATGCTCCAAGGCCATAGGCCATGTTAAATAGTTTTTTAGATGATCTTGCTTGTGCCATAATTAGTTAATTTTTAATTGAGGTATTTTAGTTAAGGTTAAATTATTTAAGGTTGATTTGGATTAATAGCGGAATGTTTAGCGTGCGTCGCCCAATTTATCATTTAGAGTAACATCGGTACCCATATAATCCTGAACAGTTCTGAAGCCAATATAACTTCTTGCCGAATCTGCATATTCATAATCACGGGTACTTACTTGAAGGAAATAAGCAACATCTTTCCACGAACCTCCCCTAACTACTTTTCGCATATTGTCAGGATCGTTTACATTCGGGTTCATTGTTGATGTATAGTCATAAGAAGCTGGATCATAAGAAGAAGCCACCCATTCCGAAACATTTCCAGCCATATTGTAAAGGTTGAAATCATTTGGCTCATAAGCATCTGCTTCTACTGTGTAAAGTGCTTGGTCAGCAGCATAATCTCCACGTAACGGCTTAAAGTTAGCCATAAAACAACCACGGTCGTTTTTAGCATAAGGACCACCCCAAGGATAAGTTGCAGACTGCAGACCACCACGTGCAGCATACTCCCACTCAGCTTCGCCAGGAAGACGGAATGAGTTTACAAAATTTTGCTTTTTTGATTTTTGGTATGAGTTTTTATACAACGTCCTCCAAGCGCAGAAGGCCTTTGCCTGCTTCCAGTTTACACCAACCACAGGATAGTCACCGTAAGCTTCATGCCAAAAATAATCATTGTGCATTGGTTCGTTATATGAATAGTTAAAATCCTTAATCCAAACGGTAGTATCTGGATAGATATTCAATTCTTCTTTTTTGATAAAATCTTTTCGTCTTTTGGTTTTATCTCGCGCAGCAGATTCAATATCCATATAGGTATATTGGAAGTTTAATTTACTTACATCGATAGTACGTTGTCCATTATATGATTCTTCCGTTGGAATATACATGGTGTCCATAACTTCAGAATAATATTCGTCTGGATATTCCGCTGTATCCCAAATCAAGTCAATTTTGTCATTCAATTTTCGTCCAGCATAGTAATCTTCACCCATACCGAAGTAATTATCATACATATATTGCTGATATGGAGTCATTTCTTCATTCTCTTGATCTACAAAGGCAAATTCGCCCACACCCCCATCGCCTGGTGTTGCTCCAACTTCATCAGCCATAATTGCAAGTCGCAATCTCACTGTAGAATCACGAACCCAATTCACAAATTGACGGTACTCCGCATTTGTAATCTCGGTTTCGTCCATATAGAACGAACGAACGGTAACAGTCTTTGTTGGCGCATCGTTAACGGCTACAAAGTCATCATCACTTTTACCCATGATGAAGGATCCACCCGGGATAAGCGTCATTCCGTAAGGCTTTTGAGGATACCATTTTTTACCTTTTGCCCCAACCAGTTCTCCCCGGTCTCCGGAGTTACAACTGAACAAAAAGGCAACGATCGCAGTTAATGCAATAAACTTCTTCATAGGTATTTAGGTTAAATTTCGAGATTCAAGGGCGTAAACCTATCTATAAAATTTCAAAAAAACAATTTTTTTTTGAAAAACCCTTAATCAACGTTTTTACTTGTTTGTTTGATTATACTTCATTTTTATGGCGGGCTTTTAACCACCGTTCAGGAATTTCCTGATTGCATGCACCCAAATATTCGCCATAAGTGCAAGGTAATAACGTTTGTCTTTTTAATTTATTATTAACATTTGAAATAAAAGGCAAAACAATCCACCATCGGCCTGTTTTATTACTCTTTTTAAATTCTAAAACATCATCTTCAACTGGAACTTTATAGGTTGTAAATAGATTTTCATTATCAAAATCATCGTCATCAACTCTGAAGTTATATCCTTCTATAAAATACCAGACTATTTGAGCTATTAGCATAGCCCCGCTTCTGTTTTCAAGGGAATCAGTCAGTTCGTAAACACCGAAAGATTGTACTTTATTACTGATGCCTGCATAACGCGAAATGGCGCAAATTTCACGACCATCAAAACCATTCGGGCTTTCGTTATTTTTATAACTAAATTCTGCGCTTTTTATTGCAGTAACATCTAAAGTTACCATATCGGCATCTCGCATTATGGGTTCCACAACGTTTATTTCTGCAGCGACCTCTCCTAATCTGTAAGCGTCAAAAAACAATTTATCCATCAAAGCAATTTCTTGCGGCGCATTAAAAAAAGATTGGTAGCCCAAAACGCTATAGTTAAAAAGGTTGTAAGGCTTGTTTACTACCATTTTTCCCACATAGGATTTATTGGAAATTGGTAATTCTGCGTTACCAAGATCAAAACGGTTGTCAATATTAACAACATTCACCATATTGCCAATGCCGTCATAAGCGCGATATTGTGCATAAGCTAAATCCTGACTTCCCCCAAAAATAATTGGGACAATATTTTTTTTCAAAAGAGCAGCTATTACTTCTTTGGCCGCAAAGCGAGTGTCTTCGGCAGTTTCGCCTTTTTCAATATCACCTAAATCAATAATTTTGTAATTCCAATTTCCGGGATATAAAGAATAAAAAGCTTTTCTGTACGGATCAAAAGAAATGTCTCCACCCATAAAATCTACATCACCTCGGTTTTCTTTAATTCCAAGGAGCGCAAACTTTACATCTTTTAAACTTGGCAACTCACCCATTTTTACATGGGCTTCAATTTGCTTTCCCAATGTTCCCGGTGGCAGAATTTCCCGGTTTGCCATTACTTTTTTTGAAACTGGGGATAAAAACTCTATCATTATTTTTTCTTGGCTGTAGCTTTTTTCTTAGTTGTGGTTTTCTTTTTTGCAGCAGCTTTCTTTTTCTTCGGACTTTTCTTCTCCAATAAATCTTTCGCTTCTTCCAAAGTAATTTTATCGGCTTCAGTGCCTTTGGGAAGCTCTACTTTTGTTTTGCCTTTTATAAGATTGAAACGTCCCCAACGCGCCTTTTCAATGCGGATTTTCTCCTCTGGCCATTCGTTGATCAACTTATCGATCTCTTTTTGCTTTTTGTCTTCGATAAGCTCAATTATATCTTCTTCGGAAAGGTTGTCAAAATCATACTTTTTGTTCACATTGATAAACATATTGTTCCATTTTATGAATGGTCCAAAACGTCCAACGCCTTTTTGAACTGGCAGATCCTCATAGATATATATAGGAGCATCAGCTTTTTTCTTTTCTTCAATTAGCTCTTTTGCAAAAGCCATATCCACCTCCAACGGATCCATTCCCTTTGGAAGTGAAATAAAAGTTTTTCCGAAGCGAACGTAAGGGCCAAAACGACCGTTGTTTACTTCAACTTCTTCTTTTTCATAAACCCCTAAAGTCTTAGGAAGCTTAAAAAGATCCATTACTTCTTCAAAAGTAACCAAATGTAGTTGCTGGTCTGGACGTAGACTGGCAAATTTTTTCTCTTCATCGTCCGGAGCACCGATTTGTGCCATTGGACCATATTTTCCAAGACGAACCAAAACGGTTCTACCGGTTTGTGGATCTTCACCAAGAATACGTTCACCGCTTTCGCGTTCTGCGTTTTCCTCAACGTCTTCAACACGGGGATGAAATTTTCCGTAGAAATCTTTCATCATTTTGGTCCACTCCTCTTTTCCTTCGGCGATATCGTCAAAATCCTGTTCCACTTTTGCCGTGAAATTATAGTCAAGAATATTTTCGAAGTGTTCAACCAAAAAGTCATTCACAATCATCCCTATATCTGTGGGAACTAACTTTCCTTTATCAGAACCAACGGTTTCGGTCAAGATTTTATCTTTAATACTTTCTTCCTGAAGTGTAAGCTGCAGATATTTTCGCTCTACACCTTCCACAGTCCCTTTTTCCACATAGTTTCTGCTGATAATGGTTGAAATAGTAGGCGCGTAAGTTGACGGTCGGCCAATGCCAAGCTCTTCCAATTGCTTTACCAAGGAAGCCTCAGTAAATCGATACGGTGGACGCGTAAATCTTTCAGTTGCGGTTAGGTAATTATTCTCCAACGAATCGCCGTTTTTCATATTCGGCAACATGCCCTCCTGCTCTTCTTCTTCAAAATCGGTTCCTTCCAAATATACTTTTAGGAATCCGTCAAATTTTATCATTTCACCATTAGCGGTGAAGTTTTCTGAAACTTTTTCCTTTGAAAGCACATCAATCTTCACGTTGGTGCGTTCCAAGGCAGCATCGCTCATTTGCGAAGCTAGCGTCCGTTTCCAAATCAAATCATACAAACGCGCTTGATCGTGGTCGCCAGTTATGTTGTGCATAGACATATCCGTAGGTCGAATGGCCTCGTGAGCTTCCTGAGCGCCTTTCGTTTTACCTTTGTAATCCCTCGGTTTGCTGTATTCCTTTCCGTAGGAAGAAATAATTTCTTTTTGTGCTGCATTTTTTGCGTCGTTACTAAGGTTGACGCTATCGGTACGCATATATGTTATAAAACCAGCTTCATACAACCGCTGTGCAATTGTCATCGTTTTCCCAACTGAAAAATACAGTTTACGCGCTGCTTCCTGCTGTAATGTTGAGGTGGTAAAGGGTGCCGCGGGCGATTTGCTGGCAGGTTTTTTTGTTAAGTCTGAAATTTTATAAGAAGCGCCTAAATTTTTACGAAGGAACTCGCGTGCTTCTGCTTCGGTGTCAAAATTCTTTGGAAGTTTCGCTTTGAATTTACTTCCATCAGCCGTAGTAAATTCCGCATCAACCCTATATGAACCAACTGGCGTAAACGCTTCTATTTCTCGCTCTCGTTCAACAATCAGACGCACAGCAACGGATTGTACACGTCCTGCAGAAAGTCCGCCTTTCACTTTCTTCCAAAGAACCGGTGAAAGTTCATAACCCACCAAACGATCCAGTACACGACGCGCCTGTTGTGCGTTTACTAAATTATAATCTATTTGTCGCGGATTTTCAATTGCTTTTAAAATGGCAGATTTTGTAATTTCATGAAAAACAATACGTTTGGTCTTGTTTTTATCAAGTTTTAATTCTTCAGCCAAGTGCCATGCAATGGCTTCCCCCTCTCGATCCTCATCACTCGCCAACCAAACCATCTCAGCTTTTTTTGAGAGCGCCTTCAACTCTGCCACCAACTTCTTTTTGTCGCTGCTCACTATATATTTAGGTGTGAAATCCCCTTCTACGTCTACACCCAATTCCTTGGATGGAAGATCCGCAATGTGCCCAAAACTGGAGGAAACCTTGAAATCTTTCCCAAGAAATTTTTCAATGGTTTTTGCTTTTGCCGGGGACTCAACGATCACTAAATTCTTTGCCATATCCTATATTGTTATGATTGCAAAAGTATATGAATTTTTTAATACGAATCATTTCAGCTGTGAAATTTGAAAATCGCAACAGGAGTTTTAGCCGAAAAGACACAAATATTTCCTCATAATTTTATTTAAATTCTTTGCTGTTTAAGATTTCCATTAAATCATTCTGCCACTTTGTCACCGTTTGCAATTATTGTATATTTGCCAGTTCAATGGTTTTAGTTTAAAAATTACATTGAAGTTGGATTTTTATGGAAAAGATAATTGACGAAAATACGCAAGGAAACACATTAACATTGGAAGCTCGTGAAGATAATTCCCGTAAGTTATATATAGAAAGTTACGGTTGCGCCATGAATTTTAGCGATAGCGAAATCGTTGCTTCCATCCTAGCAGACCAGGGATACAACACTACAAATTTATTGGAAGAAGCCGATTTGGTTTTGGTAAACACATGTTCTATTCGCGATAAAGCTGAACAAACTGTTCGCAAACGTTTGGAGAAATACAACGCCGTAAAACGTATCAACCCGAAAATGAAGGTTGGCGTTTTGGGTTGTATGGCGGAACGCTTAAAAGAAAAATTTCTAGAAGAAGAAAAAATCGTCGATTTGGTTGTTGGTCCAGATGCCTATAAAGACATCCCAAATTTATTAAAAGAAGTAGAAGAAGGCCGCGATGCAGTAAACGTAATTCTTTCCAAAGAAGAAACCTACGGCGATATTTCGCCCGTGCGTTTGGGCGGAAATGGAATAACTGCTTTTGTAAGCATCACCCGCGGCTGTGATAATATGTGTACTTTCTGCGTGGTTCCTTTTACCCGTGGTCGTGAGCGAAGTCGTGATCCACAAAGTATTTTACGTGAAATAAATGATTTAGCCGAAAAAGGCTACAAAGAAATCACGCTTCTTGGTCAAAATGTGGACAGTTATCTTTGGTACGGTGGCGGACTGAAAAAAGATTTCAAAAATGCTTCCGAAATGCAACAAGCCACTGCTACCGATTTTGCACAATTGCTTGATATGGCTGCAACGGCACATCCAAAAATGCGGATTCGATTTTCAACCAGCAACCCGCAGGACATGCACGAAGAAGTGTTGCATATTGTTGCAAAACACGACAACATCTGCAACCATATTCACCTTCCGGTTCAAAGTGGAAGTACTCGGATTTTAAAGGAAATGAACCGCCAACACACACGGGAAGAATATATGAAGTTAATCGACAGGATTTGGGAAATTATTCCAGATTGCTCCATTTCGCAAGATATGATTATTGGTTTTCCAACTGAAACCGAGGAAGATCATCAAGAAACCTTGAGCTTAATGGAATATGTAAAATACGGTTTTGGCTATATGTACAAATATTCCGAAAGGCCTGGCACAATGGCTGCACGAAAGCTGGAAGATGATGTTCCAGAAGAAACCAAAAGCCGCAGATTGACCGAGATTGTTGATCTTCAGCAAAAGCATAGCGCCATTCGCACGGCGGAATTTTTAGGAAAAACCGTCACTGTTTTAATTGAAAAAGAATCGAAAAAAAATAAAGACGAATGGAGCGGAAGAACAGAGCATAACAATGTTGCGGTTTTTCCGAAGAAAAATTTTAAGCCAGGTGATTTTGTAGAGGTTTTGATTACCGATTGCACTACTGCCACGCTTATCGGTGAAGTGATCGATTGTTCTGAAAGTAATTAACTATGGAAAGTATACAAGCAACAAAACAACGATTCGGAATAATAGGCAACGACCCAAAACTGAACCGCGCTGTAGAAAAAGCAATACAAGTAGCGCCCACAGATATTTCGGTATTGGTAACGGGTGAAAGCGGTGTAGGGAAAGAGAGTATTCCAAAAATAATCCATTCGCTCTCACATAGAAAGCACGGAAAATACATAGCCGTAAACTGCGGCGCCATTCCCGAGGGAACAATAGACAGCGAACTTTTCGGTCACGAAAAAGGATCGTTCACTGGAGCTACGGCAACACGAAGCGGTTATTTTGAAGTAGCAGACGGCGGAACCATTTTTCTAGATGAAGTTGGCGAATTACCCCTAACTACGCAAGTACGCTTACTTCGTGTATTGGAAAATGGCGAATTTTTAAAAGTAGGTTCTTCCGCAGCACAAAAAACAGACGTACGCATTGTGGCCGCAACCAATGTAAAAATGGTTGATGCCATTGAAAAAGGAAAATTCCGTGAAGATCTGTACTACAGATTGAGCACTGTGGAAATCAACTTGCCTCCGCTGCGCGAAAGAAGAGAAGATATTCATTTGCTTTTCCGAAAATTTGCGGCAGATTTTGCGCAGAAATACAAAATGCCCACAATTAGGTTGACAGATCAAGCAACGGATTTATTGTTGAAATATCGCTGGAGTGGCAACATTCGTCAATTGCGTAACATTGCAGAGCAGATTTCTGTTTTGGAGCAGAACCGCGAAATTTCTTATGATACTTTAAAACACTACCTGCCTGATATGGGCAGCAATCTTCCTGCAGTTGTAAATTCAAAAAAAGCCGAAAGCGATTTCAGCAGTGAACGCGAGATTCTCTACAAAGTGCTTTTTGATATGAAACGCGATGTAAACGATCTTAAAAAGCTTACTTTGGAGTTGATGAAAACTGGCAATACCGCCAAAGTGAAGGAAGAACAGTCTTCACTTATCAATAAAATATATGATGAAGAAAACAATGCCGAAGAAGAGTTGGCTTCAATAATTGAAGAAGAGAATAGCGATGAGGAAAATGATGTGGAAGTTTTCAGTATTCCAGAAAATGCTTCAGAGTCGCGAAAAGACAAATATGATTACGCAGAAGATATTGAGGAAGAAGAAAATCTTTCGCTTCAACAAAAAGAGTTGGAACTTATCAAAAAATCACTTGAAAAATACAACGGAAAAAGAAAGGATGCTGCAGATGAACTAGGTATTTCCGAAAGAACGCTTTACAGAAAGATAAAGCAATACGATCTGTAATTCTCTTTATCTTTAAAAAATAACCATGAAATATATTTTAAATCTTTTTATAACAATAGCTTTAACTTCTCTTCTGCAAGGTTGTGGTGCGTATTCGTTTACAGGTGCTGATATAAATTACAGCACCACCAAAACTGTACAGGTAAATTATTTTCAAAATAACGCACCTATAGTGGAACCTGGGATTGCACGAGACTTCACGCAAAAACTACAGGATTTGTTGCTAAACCAAACCAGCTTAGACCTTGTAAACAACAATGGCGATTTGGTTTACGAAGGCGAAATAACCCAATATTATATTGCCCCAATAACAGCAACTTCCAATAGTACTGCAGCACAAAACAGACTTACAATAAGCATAAATGTGCGTTTTTTTAATACCAAAGAACCGCTGAAAGATTTTGAACAACCATTTAGTTTTTACTATGACTACAATGGACAAACTCAATTAACAGGCTCCAAACTTGATGCGGCAGTAGACATTATTTTTGAACGTTTAACACAGGATATTTTTAACAAGTCGCTTGCCAACTGGTAAGTTCCATAATCCCTAAAGGAGAAAAATTAAAATTTAGATTCTGGATTGATACTATTTAAAATTAGACATTGAATATTGAGAGTTATACATATCTATTGGCAAATCCGCAGAAAATAACTTCTGAGGATTTGGCTGCTTTGGATTTGCTCGTTAAAAAATATCCTTATTTTCAAAGTGCGCGGGCATTACAGCTAAAAGGTTTAAAAAATCAAAACAGTTTTCTTTACAACGATGCGCTGAAACTTACCGCGGCACACACAACCGATCGTGATATTTTGTTTGAATATATTACTTCCGAAAAATTTATTCAGAATGAAATTTCACAAACCATCTTGCAGCACGATGCTTCGGTGGATGAAATTAAAGTTATTTCTGAAAATGTCTCGGAACAAATAAGCTTAGAAATAGACAAGCAACTCAAGGCCGAAATGCAAAAGGCCGAAAACATTTTGAATCCAGAGCTTTTCCAAAGAAAGGTAGCATCCGTTAACAATATAGCTGAAAAGAAAGAAATAAATCCTGAGGAAATTCTGCAACCAGACAAACCGTTGGAATTCACAAAAAACGACACACATTCCTTCTCCGAATGGTTAAAACTTATAAAAGCAAAGCCAATTGAACGTTCGGAAGAACCGTTAAAAAAAGCAACCGAAAATTCTGCACACGAAGATTCCCCTTCCAAAAATCCTATAAAGGAGGAAACTTCAGCACAGGAGGAAAAAGAACGGAAATTCGAGTTAATAGACAAGTTTATCCAGGAACGTCCAAAAATAATTCCCTCGGAAATAGAAAAAAAAGCGCCAAAAGAGGGAAATAATAACTTAGCAAAACCTTATACACAACCTCCTGACTCACTGATGACGGAGACTTTGGCAAAAGTTTACTTACAACAAAAGAATTATAAAAAAGCAATTCAAGCATATAAAATTTTAATTTTGAAAAATCCCGAAAAAAGTGGTTTCTTTGCAGACCAAATTCGGGCGATAGATAAATTGATTAATTCAGAACAATCATGAGTACGTTTACAATATTTTTAATTTTGATAATGATAGTGGCCTTTTTGTTGGTCGTAGTTATAATGGTTCAAAACCCAAAAGGTGGCGGTCTTTCATCATCGTTCGGCGGTGGTGGTGGCGCACAAATTGGCGGTGTTCAGAAAACGAGTGACTTTCTTGATAAAAGTACTTGGACCCTTGCTACTATTATGTTAGCGCTAATTTTATTTTCCAACGTTTTTATTATGGGTGGCAACAGTTTACAATCAAAAACTTTTGATGATAGCGCTGTTCCCGCTGTACCAACTACACAAACACCAGCACCAGCTGCAACAGATACAACGAACTAATATTTAGTTACAATATTTTTTTAAAATGCCAGCTTCTGACAAGCTGGCATTTTTGTTTTGTAATATGTCAGTTTATAGGCAGTGGCACAGTTTCTGCCAATTAGGAATCAAAACATTTAAACTAAAGTTTAACAACTAAAAAAATAAATAGAAATGGCATTAAAAATCCAACCACTTGCCGATCGCGTTTTGGTACAGCCTCAAGAGGCAGAAACTAAAACAGCTTCGGGAATTTACATTCCAGACTCTGCAAAAGAAAAACCACAACAAGGTAAAGTAGTAGCTGTGGGCAAAGGAAAAGAAGACCACAAAATGACCGTGAAGGTTGGCGATACCGTACTTTACGGAAAATATTCTGGCAGCGAATTAAAGTTCGATGGCAAAGATTATCTCATCATGCGTGAAGATGATATTTTGGCCATCATATAACGTTTCATAAAAGTTCAAAATTAGTTTAACCAAAGCTTAAGGCATACAGCTAAGAGCAAAAAGCATTAAAAAAAATGGCAAAAGATATAAAATTTGATGTTGAAGCACGTGACGCAATAAAACGCGGTGTTGACGCATTGGCAAACGCAGTAAAAGTAACTTTGGGCCCAAAAGGCCGTAACGTGATTATCAGTAAGTCTTTCGGTGCACCACAAGTAACCAAAGATGGTGTTACTGTTGCAAAAGAAATTGAATTGGAAGATGCGCTTGAAAATATGGGCGCTCAGATGGTGAAAGAAGTAGCTTCAAAAACCAACGATCTTGCTGGTGATGGAACAACAACCGCCACAGTTCTTGCACAAGCAATCGTAAAAGAAGGTCTTAAAAACGTAGCTGCTGGCGCAAACCCTATGGATTTGAAACGCGGGATTGACAAGGCTGTAGAAGCTATCGTAAGCAATCTTGAAAAACAGGCCACCAAAGTTGGTAATTCTTCTGAAATGATAAAGCAAGTTGCTTCCATTTCTGCAAATAACGACGAACTAATTGGCGAACTGATTGCAAAAGCTTTTGGAAAAGTTGGTAAAGAAGGTGTTATAACTGTTGAAGAGTCTAAAGGAACTGAAACCTATGTTGATGTTGTGGAAGGAATGCAGTTTGACCGCGGTTATCTTTCACCTTATTTCGTGACCGACACCGAAAAAATGCAAACCGAATTGGAAAACCCAATGATTTTGCTTTATGATAAGAAAATTTCTTCAATGAAAGATTTACTTCCTATTCTTGAGCCCGTTGCACAACAAGGAAAATCTTTACTGATCATTGCTGAAGATGTTGATGGCGAAGCATTGGCTACCTTGGTAGTAAACAAACTTCGTGGTTCTTTGAAAATTGCAGCAGTAAAAGCTCCAGGTTTCGGCGATAGAAGGAAAGCAATGCTTGAAGACATTGCAGTTTTAACTGGAGGAACCGTTATTGCTGAAGAGCGCGGCTTCACTTTGGAAAACGCAACTGTTGATATGCTCGGTTCTGCGGAAACAGTTACTATTGACAAAGACAACACAACAATCGTAAACGGTGCTGGAAACAAGAGCGACATAAAAGGTCGTGTGAATCAAATAAAATCACAAATAGAATCTACAACCAGCGATTACGACAAAGAAAAATTGCAGGAGCGTTTAGCTAAATTGGCTGGCGGTGTTGCTGTTCTTTACGTTGGTGCTGCTTCTGAAGTGGAAATGAAAGAGAAAAAAGATCGAGTAGACGATGCGCTTCACGCAACCCGTGCAGCTGTTGAAGAAGGAATTGTTGCAGGAGGTGGCGTAGCTTTGGTTCGTGCTATTGAAGTGCTTAAAAAGCTTACTACCGAAACTTTAGATGAAACTACAGGAGTACAAATCGTGGCCCGCGCCATTGAATCGCCACTTCGCACCATTGTTGAAAACGCAGGCGGTGAAGGCTCTGTAGTAATTAATAAAGTTTTGGAAGGCAAGAAAAACTTTGGTTACGATGCAAAATCTGAAACCTATGTTGATATGCTTAAAGCAGGTATTATTGATCCTAAAAAAGTAACCCGTATCGCGCTTGAAAACGCAGCTTCGGTTGCTGGAATGATTTTGACTACCGAATGCGCATTGGTTGACATAAAAGAAGATAATGCCGGTGGCGGAATGCCAGGCGGTATGGGCGGTGGAATGCCCGGGATGATGTAATTTCCAAAAGTGATTAAATAGATTTAAACCTCACAATTCTTAAAGATTTGTGAGGTTTTTTTATGTTGAAGTATTCCTAAAAAGTAACCTCAACCTCCATCAATTCACCGTTTCTATTAATGGTAACTATTGTGGTTTCTCCTTTTTCAAATTTTGAAAGGCTTTTCATATAACTCATCATATCTGTAACTTCATAATCGCCCATTTTTACGACGATATCTCCTTTTTGAAGTCCCGCTTTTTGCGCTGGGCGGTCTTCGCTAACACCGTCAATTCGCATTCCTTTTCCACTGAAAAGATAATCGGGTACAACACCTAAAGTCACTTTAAAATCTGGAACTGCTTCGCTCTCATTTTTGGTTTTCTTGAAAGGAAGTTTTGGTTGACCGTCAAGATCCTTTATAATGCTAAAAATATAATTTGAAACAATTTCCATTCCTTCAAAATTCACCTTTTCAGTATCGTCACTCGGTTTGTGGTAATCCTCATGCTGGCCTGTAAAAAAATGCAACACAGGAATATCTGCCAAATAAAACGAAGTGTGGTCACTCGGACCTACACCACTTTCGTTTTCAGCAATGTTTAAATCGCCCGCATTTGCATTTACGGTTTGTTTCAAAATTGGCGATGTTCCCACACCATAAACAGCCAAAGTATTTTCAGCATTCAATCTTCCCACCATATCCATATTAAGCATATAGTTTACTTTTTTGGTGTTGATGGTCGGGTTTTTCACAAAGTAATTTGATCCCAACAAACCTTCCTCTTCCCCAGAAAAAGCGATGAAAAGATAGTTGTTGTTTTTAGGGGAATCTTTCTTTTGAAGTGAATCTGCCAAGTGAAGCATCATTGCCACCCCACTTGCGTTATCGTCAGCGCCGTTATGAATTGCTTCACCTTCGCGATACAGTGAGCCTTCACCACCCATTCCCAAATGGTCGTAATGCGCACCAATAACTACGGTATTCTCCGCTTTATTATCTAAAAATGCGATTACGTTTTCACCCGTTTCAGTACTGTCATTTTTTTCTGAGGTAAATTCCGCTTCCTGATGTGGATTTTTACTAACCTTAAAACTAAATTTTTGATAGTAACCATCAGTTCCCTTTGGTTGCAAACCTAAACCTGTAAACCTTTTTGCAATATAATTGGCAGCTTTTTTTTCGTCTGAAGAACCAGTTTTCCTTCCTTTCAAACTATCATTCGCCAAAACAGAAACGTCTTCCTTCATACTAACGGACTTCATTTTTGTTTCCTTGCAGGAAAAAACAAGCATTGCTAGAAATAATACTAAAATTGCACGCATATCATTACTTTTGTTCAAAAGTACATTAAAAATGAAAATAATATATACGCTATTGATTGTTTCCGTTTTTGCGGGTTGTAAAAATGAAGTAAAAGAAGCCGGGAAAGAATCGCCCAACGCTACCGAAAAAACTTCATTTGCCGTCCTAGACCCACAAACAAAGGATACTTTAATTTATTCGGAAGAAAAACATTTCAAAAACATTCGGCAAGTAACATTTGGGGGTGATAACGCAGAGGCATATTGGAGTTTTGACGATAGCAAGCTCATCTTCCAAAGCAACTACAAAAATTGGGGTGTAAACTGCGACCAAATGTTTTTGATGAATGCCGATGAAACTTTTAAGGATAAACAGCCGCCAATGGTAAGCACGGGAAAAGGCAGAACTACCTGTAGTTATTTTCTACCGGACGGAAAACATATTGTTTATGGGAGCACCCACTTAAAAGACATAAACTGCCCAGAAGTTCCACTAAAAAAAGAAGGGAAATATGTTTGGCCCGTTTATGATAGCTTCGACATTTTTGTGTCAGATTTAGAAGGAAATATTACAGCACAACTAACAAATGAACCTGGGTACGATGCCGAAGCGACCGTTTCGCCAAAAGGCGATAAAATTGTTTTCACCTCTATGCGAAGTGGCGATTTAGAACTTTATACCATGGATCTCGATGGGAAAAATGTAAAACAAATCACTAACGAATTAGGATATGACGGCGGGGCCTTCTTTTCACCGGACGGAAGTAAATTAATTTTTCGTGCTTCCCGTCCAAAAACCGAAGCGGCAATAAAGGAATATAAAGATTTGTTAGCCCAAGGTTTGGTGCAGCCCACCGAAATGGAGCTTTTTATTTGTAATGCCGACGGAAGTGAACTTAGACAACTTACACATTTAGGAAATGCCAATTGGGCACCGTTCTTTCATCCTTCGGGGAAAAAGATTTTGTTTTCAAGCAATTTTGAGGCAGAAAGAGGATTTCCTTTTAATCTATATTTAATAGATATTGACGGGAAGAATTTAGAACGCGTTACACACGGTAGGACATTTGATGCCTTTCCTGTATTTTCAAATGATGGCAAGAAACTGGTTTTTTCTTCCAATAGAAATAATGGCGGCGGGCACGACACCAACCTTTTTATTGCTGAATGGCAAGACTAAGTTGAATAACGATTGTGGATTGCTGATTTTAGATTTTTTGAATTCTAGCTAACGATTAAAAATAACGGTTTTTTGAATTTCATTAAATTATATAAAATCCCACTTTTATTTGCGGCACTTTCCCTCGCATTTTACATCAGTTTTGGATATGATTTGGAGCGAAGTGATTTTGTAAAACTCATCTCGCTTTACGCTGCCCTGTTTTTTACAGCTTATCTTTTTATTGAGAAATTCAAGCTCAACTTTTGGATTTTAGCCAGTTTTGGAATTGTTTTTCGACTAATTTTTATTGTTGCTACTCCAAATCTCTCTCAGGATTTTTATCGGTTTTTATGGGATGGACGTTTATTAATACAAGGCGTTAGTCCGTATTTATTTACACCAGACGCCTCCCCTGCGCTCGAGGTGACAATTGAACAATCGCAACAATTGCTCGACGGAATGGGCTCTCTGAATGCATGCCATTTCAGTAATTATCCGTCTGTTAATCAATTCTTTTTTGCAATTACTGCGCTTTTTGCGGGGAAGAGTATTTTGGGGTCGATAATTGTTTTGCGTGCTTTTATTATTTTAGCAGATATTATTATTTTATACTTCGGAAAAAAAATATTAGAACAATTAAAGCTACCAATAAAAAACATTTTTTGGTATTTTCTGAATCCTTTCATCATCATTGAACTTACCGGAAACCTTCATTTTGAAGGAGTGATGCTTTTCTTTTTTGTTGGGGCACTGTATTTACTTTTTAAAGGAAAATGGTTTTGGGCGGCAGTCTTGATTGGAATTTCTGTTTCGGTGAAGCTGATTCCGCTGTTGTTTCTTCCTTTATTTTTGAAATATTTTATTTACAAGAAGGTCTCGACGCAGCCTGTCTTGAACGGAGTCGAAAGGCTCGACCCGACAACATTATTAAAGTTTTATTCAGTAATTATAATGACCGTTGGCATTACTTTCCTACCATTTCTTTCTACGGGATTTATCCATAATTTTTCTTCAACCATTGCACTTTGGTTTCAGAATTTTGAGTTTAATGCTAGTATTTATTATGTAATTCGATGGATCGGATTTCAGGTTGTGGGATGGAATTTGATTGCAACCGTTGGAAAGATTCTTCCTGTTATAGTGCTATTTTTTGTTTTGGGAATTGCTTTTTTCAGAAAAAACAAAACACCTCAACAGTTGATTACAGCTATGCTTTTTGCGATTTCATTTTACTTTCTGCTTTCAACCACCATGCATCCGTGGTACATTGCCACTCCTCTTTTGCTATCGGTTTTTACGAAATATAAATTCCCGATTGTATTGAGTTTTATGATCGTGCTAAGTTATTCCGCGTATGGGGAAAATGGCTTTGATGAAAAACTTTGGTTGGTGGCCTTGGAATATCTTGTTGTAATTGGAGTTGCTGTTTGGGAACTGTTTCTTCAAACAAAATTGAAACCTGCAAGGTTTTAAAACCTTACAGGTTTATAATTATTTTTTTACCCGTTCCAATCTGTAGAAATCTTTCCTTCTGTCCTTCAAATTCCGAACAGCGCCGAAAGTATGAAGTTCGCGAAGTAAATCCAAATCAACATCAGCTACCAAAATCATTTCGGTATTTGGGGTTGCTTCGGCTTTTATTCCGTTGTTTGGAAAAGAGAAGTCGCAAGGAGTGAACACAGCACTTTGGGCGTACTGAATATCCATATTGTGTACTTTTGGCAGGTTTCCTACACTTCCCGCGATAGCCACGTAACATTCGTTCTCTACGGCTCTGGCTTGGGCACATAGCCTTACACGGGAATAACCGTTTTGGGTATCTGTGAGGAATGGCACAAAAAGGATATCCATTCCTTCATCTGAAAGTAATCTTGAAAGTTCAGGAAATTCAGAATCGTAACAAATCAATACGCCTATTTTTCCGCAGTCGGTATCAAAGGTTTTTAATGAATTTCCATTTACCATTCCCCAAACCCTAGTTTCGTCTGGAGTTACGTGAATTTTTTCGTAGCGCTCCACACTTCCGTCGCGGCGGCATAAATAACCTACATTATAAAGTTTTCCACGCACCATCTCAGGCATACTACCTGTGATAATATTAATATTATATGAAATGGATAATTGGGAGAGTTTTTCGGTAATTTCCTTGGTATATTTTGCCAACTCACGAATAGCATCCGGTTCGCTCATATGGTTGTACTTTGCCATAAGAGGAGCATTAAAAAACTCAGGAAACATCGCAAAATCACAACGATACCCAGCAACACTATCAATAAAATATTCAGCTTGGTGCATCAACTCTTCCATGCCAGAGTAGCTTCGCATCTGCCATTGTATAAGGCCAAGACGCACGATGCTCTTTACGGCACTTGGTTTTGGTTTTTTCTCTGGCTTAGTATAGTAAATATTGTCCCATTCCATCAAAACCGCAAATTCGCCACTGGCTTTATCACCTTCCAAGTAACCTTTCAAGACACGAACTGGGTGAAAATCATTTGAGATTTGAAAGTTTAGCACAGGATCATCAATCTGTTTGCGTTTTACTTTGTCCATATATTGCTTTGGAGAAAGTTTATCGGAATGCAAGTGATAATTTGGCATTCTTCCGCCAAAAACAATGCTTTTCAAATTTAAATTTTCACAAAGTTCCTTCCTGTAATCATATAATCTTCTTCCCAAGCGCAATCCGCGAAAATCTGGACGGATGAAAACATCTATTCCATAAAGCACATCGCCTTCTGGATCGTGAATACTGAAAGTGGGATCATCTGTAATATCTTTATAGGTATGCTGGTCTTCAATTTCGTCATAATCTACAATGATGGAGAGGGCGCAGCCTGCAATTTCGCCATCGGCCATTATTACAACTTGTCCTTCTGGAAAAATATCTATAAGACTACCAATTTCGTTTATTTTCCAATAGCTGTTTGGCAGTCCGCCATAAGATTGAATGGTGGCTTCTTTCAACGCCTCATAATCCTTAAGCGTTAAAAATTTCAATTCTATATTTTCAATCTTTTGTGGTTCCATGCTGTTATTGTATTACATAATCTATTATCACTTCCCCCAACTATTTTTATTGAGGGAAACGATTTCTATGTTTTCGTAATTCGTATTTATTTGTAAAAAATATTTACCTGTTTTTACATACCCAAAAGGTACGCAAAAATTAAAGGCGCAACGATGGTTGCATCACTTTCAATGATGAATTTGGGAGTATCAATATCCAGTTTTCCCCAAGTAATTTTTTCGTTTGGCACTGCTCCTGAATAGCTTCCAAAACTAGTGGTAGAATCGCTGATTTGACAGAAATAGCTCCAAAATGGAGTGTCTGTTCGCTCCATATCTTGATAAAGCATAGGCACAACACAAATTGGAAAATCTCCTGCAATCCCTCCACCAATCTGGAAGAAACCGATTCCTTTTTCTGAATTGTCAGTGTACCAATCTGCAAGAAAAGTCATATACTCAATACCACTTTTCATTGTAGAGGCTTTCAATTCGCCTTTTAGAACGTAGCTAGCAAAGATGTTACCCATGGTACTGTCTTCCCAACCAGGGCAAACTATAGGCAGATTTTTTTCAGCGGCAGCGTACATCCAAGAGTCTTTTAAGTCTATTTCGTAATGTTCCTCCATTACCCCGCTTAAAAGAAGTTTGTACATATATTCGTGTGGAAGGTAGCGTTCGCCTTTGGCTTCAGCTTCTTTCCATAATTTCACGATATGTTTTTGGATTCTTCGGAAAGCTTCTTCCTCGGGAATACAAGTATCTGTAACGCGGTTCATTCCTTTTTCAAGTAAATCCCACTCATCCTGTGGGGTTAAATCCCTATAATTTGGAACACGTTTGTAATGGCTGTGAGCCACCAGATTCATTATATCTTCCTCAAGGTTTGCGCCTGTGCAGGAGATGATATGTACTTTATCCTGACGGATCATTTCGGCAAAAATCTTCCCCAATTCGGCAGTACTCATAGCTCCAGCAAGAGAAACAAGCATTTTTGAACCTTGGTTCAACTGTGCTTCGTAACCTTTTGCAGCATCCACAAGCGCCGCGGCGTTGAAGTGTAAATAATATTTTTCAATAAATTGGGAAATTGATCCTTTGCTAGTATTCATCTTCTTCTGTATTAAATTTTGAAACACCTTTTTTGGTTTCGGTGAAATGGTTATCGTATTCGTCTCCTTCTTCGGTTCCTGCAAATTTATAGGTCAACATTTTGTAGTACAGTTTTGCAGCCACGAAATCTGAAGCTCTTTCTTGTTCATTTGGGCAAAGTTCTACAATATCAAAACCTACCACGTTTCTTTCTTCAAAAACTTGTTTTAGAAAGTCCAGCGTTTCATACCAAAAAAGCCCCCCTGGTTCAGGCGTTCCTGTTGAAGGAAGGATTGAAGGATCAAATGCGTCAAGATCGAAGGTAATAAAAACGTTTTCGCCTAAAGCTTCAATTACTTTATCCATCCAGTATTCATCCTTTGCCATATCGTGCGCAAAAAATACTTTTTCTTCATCCATCACACGAGTTTCGGCAATGTCCATACTACGAATACCCACTTGTACTAAGTTTGTGGTCTGACTGGCTTCATAAACCGCACAGGCGTGATTGCAAGTGCTTCCGTGGAAGTCTTTACGCAAATCTGCGTGTGCATCTATGTGAAGCACGGTAAGATCATCAAAACACTCGTTGAATGCACGAATGGTTCCTATGGAAATGCTGTGTTCACCACCAAAAATTGTTACGAATTTGTTTCGTTTTATGTAGTCTTTTGTGATTTTATGTACTTCAGAAACCACTGCTTCTGGAGAGGAATTTTCTGTGATTGCGTCTGCAAGGTAAACCCCCTGTTTGTAAACCTCTGTCTGGGTTTCAATGTCATACAGCTCCATGTTCTCTGAAGCGTCCAAAAATGCCTCGGGGCCCTTGTCGGCACCTTTTTGCCAGGTACTGGTTCCGTCATACGGAACTGGGATTAATACAATTTTTGATGTTTCAAGGGCCGCATATTTTTGCGGGATTCCGGCGTACGTCTTAGTGCTCATAACCTAAAATGTTTAGCAATTGCTCGCTTGTTTGTTGTTCTGAAAAAAGTTTAGTTGTTATATTATCATTTTCGTCTCTGTCTATCAAAATATGTTTTGGCGAAGGAATCAAGCAGTGCTGCAAGCCCCCGAAACCGCCAATGGATTCCTGATAAGCTCCTGTGTTAAAGAAGCCAATATACAAAGGTTTTTCTTTTCTGAATTTTGGCAGATAAATAGCCGCCATATTTTGTTCACTATTGTAGTAATCGTCACTGTCACATGTTAAGCCCCCCAGAAGGACTCTTTCATACTCATCGTTCCAACGGTTGATAGGCAACATTATAAATTTTTTGCTGATGGCCCAAGTGTCTGGCAGGGTCGTGATAAAAGAGGAATTGATCATATTCCACTTTTCACGGTCATTCTGTTGTTTTTGATACAAAATTTCATAGATAGCACCTCCACTTTCGCCAACTGTAAAACTTCCGAATTCTGTAAAAATATTTGGTACTGGCACATCGGCCTCTTCACAGGTAATGTTTATTTGGTTAAGAATTTCGTCTATCATATACTGATAATCGTACTCAAAGTGCAGTGAGTTTTTTATTGGGAAACCTCCGCCAATGTTGAGACTAACCAAGGAAGGGCAGATTTTTTTAAGGCGAACATACACTTTTAAACACTTTACCAATTCGTTCCAATAGTAAGCGGTGTCACGAATACCAGTATTTATAAAGAAATGAAGCATCTTAAGATCCACCCTATCATTATTTTTAATCTGTTCTTCATAGAAAGGAATAATATTTTTGTATCCTATTCCCAAACGAGAAGTATAGAATTCGAACTTTGGCTCTTCTTCAGAAGCTATTCGAATTCCCACATTAAAATGACCTTCAATATTGTCTGAAAGCAGTTCAATTTCTTCGTAATTATCAATAATAGGGATGCAATTTTCGTGGCCGTTATTGATAAGCCTGGCAATGTTTGTAATGTATTGCTCACGCTTAAAACCGTTACAGATAACGTATGTTTTATCTGTGACTTTTCCCGTTTCCTTCAAGCTTTCCACAATATCAATATCAAACGCTGAAGAGGTTTCGATATGAATATCATTTTTTAAGGCTTCATTTAAAACGTGTTTAAAATGCGAGCTTTTTGTGCAATAACAATAATTGTAGGTGCCTTTGTAATTGTTTTTTTCAATAGCGTTGGCAAACCATTTTTTGGCCAAATTGATGTTTTCCGAAATTTTTGGAAGGTAGGTAAACTTAAGCGGAGCGCCATATTTTTCAACAAGCGCCATTAGATCTACTCCGTGAAATTCAAGTCCATTATCACCCAATCGGAATTCCTCTTGCGGAAAATAATATGTTTGGTTTATTAAATCTATGTATTTGGTATTCATTCTTTTATTTTCGTTGAATGGTGTAAATTAAAAATTCTTATGGCTACTTCCCCAAAATAGTAGAGGTATAACAAAAAATTAACTTGAATTTTACATGCGAATAGGCAAGGCGTTTATAGTGGAACTTTTGCCCGTAACCTGCTGCATTACAGCGACTAGAAGTAAAAATGTATTGTTCATTTAGAATATTTGTTTTTGAAATTTTTCAAAAACCAACCATTTTAAAAATACGATCACTTTATTTATTTTCAATACAAATGTGCCAAAAAAAAATCAATAATTAATGAAATGGCAAAAAATTTCCTTTTCCATTAAATCATACTGAACATGCTGAGTTCCTTATCGGTAAGTGTTCTCCACCGACCACGAGGCAAATCTTTTTTGGTAAGCGGACCCAGCGTAACACAATCTACCCGAACCACATCGTAACCAAGATGTTCAAAAATAGTTCTGATAACGCTGTTTCCTGTGTGCTTTATCTTTAAACCTATTTCACTTTTTGGCGAATTATCTACATAACTTATTTCTTCTACAGCTATTTCCTTTCCTTCAATTGTGATCCCTTCCTTAATTTTTTTAAGATGCTCGGATTTTAAATTTTTGTCCAATTCAATATGGAACAAACGTGAAATTCCTTTCTTGGTAAATTTCTGAACAAATTCATCATCATTGGTGAAAAGCAAAAGCCCCGTAGCATTTCTACCCAAACGACCGAAAGGTTTTATTTTAGCTGTGGTAGCGTTGGCAACCAAATCCATTACTGTCATTCCCTTTGCATTACTGTCTGTGGTTGCAAAACCTTTGGGTTTATTCAGTAAAACATAGGTATTTGGTTCTGGGTTTAGTCGGCGACCGTCAAAGCGAACATCATCTTTCATTTGAACTTTATAGCCCATCTCGTTAATGATTTTACCATTAACAGTAACCAAACCAGTGGCAATATATGTATCTGCTTCGCGACGCGAGCAAACACCGCTATTAGCGATATATTTATTCAAACGAATGCCGTCTTCGGGATTGCTTTTCTTTACTTCTACTATTGCTGGCTTTTCACGACGCCCAATTTCTTTTCCAGTTTTGTCAAACTTCAGCTTTGGTTTTGTTGGGTCTTGCTGGCGACCAGTATTTTTATGTGAAGTATCAGATTTTAATGGAGCATTTCCACGAGCCATACTTTTCTTTCGTGCATTTTTTCCAGGCTTGTTGGAACTTCTTCCCTTGTCGTAATTGTCTTGTGTACTCATTTAATATTTTTTGCAAAGGTACATAAAGCAGATATGCTTTCAACCATCAATTTTTCAAGGAAGTAAAAATAATTTTACAGCGACAATATTTAGTATTTAGGAAAGAATTTCTTTTAAAATCTTCAAATAATCCGCACGATTTTTCATAAAGTCCATCTCAGAAATATCGATGATTTTTATAGTTTCGGAATGTTGGTTTTTAATGAATTCCAAATAACTCTTATTAAGTTTTTGAAGGTAAGAGGCTTCAATGCTCTGTTCGTATTTACGCCCCCTCTTTTTTATGTTTTCCAGCAAACGCTCCGTATTTTGATAAAGATAAATATAGGCATCTGGTTTTGGCACATCCTTGTGCATCACATGGTATAGTTTTTTATAGAGCGCATATTCTTCCTCTGGCAATGTGATGCTTGCAAATATTAGGGATTTATTCACGTCATAATCGGCGATAACAGATTCCTTAAATAGATCAAATTGAGTAATATCATCCACCAACTGTTGATAGCGGTCTGCCAAAAAAGACATTTCCAAAGGAAAAGCATAACGTGCGGCATCTTCATAAAATTTCGGCAGAAAAGGATTGTCCTTAAATCGCTCTAAAATTAATTTGGAGTTAAAATCACTCGCTATTTTTGTGGCCAGGCTCGTTTTTCCCGCACCAATATTTCCTTCAATAGCTATGTAATTATACCGAGAAATATTATAATCCTTCATAGGATTGCTAAGCCATTTAGATTGTTTTTGAAGTATACTTTTATCTGCTGTTTCTGCCAAGAGTTTTATAATATTCTTATGCGAAACTGGGTGAATTAATTGTGAATTGAGCTCTGCCAATGGTTGCAGAACAAACTTTCGCTTTTCCATTTCAGGATGAGGCAGGGTTAATTTTGCAGATTCTTTTACCAAATCATCGAGAAAAATGATATCGATATCAATAGGTCTGGAAGCATAGCCTTTTGAAGCATGACGTTTTCGCCCCATTTTTTTTTCAATTTCCAAAATAGTTTTTAGGACTTTGGAAGGTTTCATAGCGGTTTGCAGCCAAACCGCACAGTTCAAAAAAGGATCCCCGTCAAAACCAAATGCGGGAGTTTCATAAACGGAAGATATTTTAATGATGCTCCCAACTTCTTCAAACAATGCATTCACTGCATTTTGAAGATGGTCAAAACGGTTCCCCATATTGCTGCCAAGGGAAAAATAGATGTCGTGAAGAGGCTTTAGTGAATCCAATTTTAACATTTAAGACGAAATTAAGGAAAAGAAAATGACTACCAAGTAAATTTGTGTGCAGATATAATTTTCTGTTACGGCCATTTTATTAACAGGTTGTTATCAAAGAAATTATCACCAATAAATTTTTCAATTTTTTTATGAAGAAATCGCTCAAAATAATAGGAATTATTCTCGGAATTTTAATTCTGCTGTTGTTAGCGGCACCATTTATCTTTAAAGGAAGTCTTGAAAAAATACTAAAACAAACCATCGAAAAAAACCTAAACGCAAAAGTAGCGTGGGAACAGTTAGACTTGAGTCTTTTCAGCAGTTTTCCAAATGCTTCGCTTCAGTTGGAAAATTTCAGCGTGATCAATAAAACTCCATTTGAGGGTGATACACTTGCCAGAGGAAAAAGCCTGAAGTTGGATATGGGAATAATGCAACTTTTCAAAACAAAAGACATTGAAATTGACGCCATAAAATTGGACGAGGCTTTTGTAAATATAAAAATTGACTCACTCGGAAACGCGAATTATGACATTGCCGTAAAAAAAAATGCTCCAGCAATTACAGAGGGTGACACATCTAATAGTGGCGGTTTTAATTTTAAATTGAAAAAATATGAGATAAAAAATTCACAAATCAACTATTTGGACGAAGCCAACAAAACCTATTTAATGCTAACAGAAGTTCAGCATGAAGGCAGTGGCGATCTTTCCCAGGAGGTCACTAACTTAGACACAAAAACCGAAGCGTTTGCTTCTTTCAGGATCGAAAGTGCCGAATATTTGACCAAAAACCACATTTCACTAGACGCAGTTTTCAAACTTGATTTAAAAAACCAGAAATACACTTTTCTAGAAAACGAAGCTAAAATTAACGAATTACCCCTAAAATTTGATGGCTTTGTAAAAGTGAACGAAACAAATAATGAAGTGGATATTACTTTCAAAACTCCCTCATCTGATTTTAAAAATTTTCTCGCCGTTCTTCCAGAAACCTATGTGAAGCAAATAAATGATGTGAAAACCACGGGCGATTTTACGGTAAACGGAATGTTGAAAGGTATTGTGGACAGTACCCACATTCCGATGATGGATATAAAAGTGGCTAGTGAGAACGCCTCGTTTAAATATCCCAATCTTCCAAAAGCAGTAAATAATATTACTATTGACGCACAACTAAAAAACGAAACTGGTTTTTTGAAAGATACATATTTAAACATTCCAAAGCTCACGTTTAGAATTGACGGCGAACCTTTTCGTATAAATGGAAGCATTAAAAATATGACCGAAAACCCATTTATAAATATGGAAATGCAGGGTACATTAAATCTTGCGAATATTAAAAAGGTGTTGCCCGTGGACATGGAACAGGACCTCAGTGGGATTTTTAAAGCAGATATTATCGCCAATTTCGACATGGAATCCGTTGATAAAGAGCAGTACCAAAAAATAGATGCACGTGGAACCGCAAGTTTGACCAATTTTACCTATGACGCTGGTTTTAAAAATGAATTGAAAGTTTCAAACGCAAATTTAGCACTTGAGCCAGGTACAATAACTTTAAAGGAATTGAATGCCCAAACAGGCCAAACTGATTTTAAAGCTTCGGGAAACATTAAAAACCTAATTCCTTTTTTAATGAGCAAACAGGATTTGAAAGGGCGTTTTGCCATTCAATCCAATACTTTTAATGTCAATGATTTTATGGCTTCGGATGACAATTCAGCCAAAAGAAATTCCGAAAGATCAGGAAGCACTTCCCAGAAAACCACTTCACCGGAAGCCGTAAAAATTCCAGATTTTCTTGATGCAACATTAGATTTTAACGCAAATAAAGTTATTTATGACAATCTAGAATTAACAAATGCGAAAGGGATTGCCGCAATTAAAAATGAAACCATTACAATAAGCAATTTTACCTCAAATATTTTTGGTGGAAACATTGCGCTTTCTGGAAACGTTTCTACCAAAGACGAAACGCCAACCTTTGCAATGGATCTCGATTTGAGCAAAATAGACATTGATCAATCTTTCAAGGAATTGGAGATGTTCCAATTTTTAGTGCCGATTGCAAAGGCTTTACAGGGAAGTTTGAATACGAAATTTCAATTGAACGGAGAATTGACGAAAGATCTTTCACCAAAACTTTCTACACTAGCCGGAACTGCATTGGCGCAAATAATTACTGCAGAAGTTGATCCACAGCAGGCTCCACTCCTTTCCGCTCTTGGAGACAAAGTTTCGTTTTTGAATTTAGATAGGTTGAGTTTGCGAGATGTGAGTACCAATTTTACTTTCAACAATGGAAAAATTGAAGTGAAGCCGTTTCATTTTGATGTGAAAGGAATTGATTTAGCAGTAGCGGGAACACATGGCCTGGATAAATCCATCGATTATAATTTAACGCTGGATGTTCCTGCAAAATATTTGGGTGGCGAAGTAACAAAATTACTTCAAAATTTAAGCCCGAAAGAAGCCGACGAAATGAGCGTTGCTTTACCCATTGGGTTGAAAGGAACATTTACCAATCCTCAAGTTTCACTTAACTCCGAAGCCGCAATCAATACACTTACCCAGCAACTTTTGGCGAAACAAAAAGATAAACTCATTAATCAAGGAACCGATATTTTGGGTGGATTATTGGGTGGTGATACCAAACAAGATTCTACAAAAACGATTACCAACACAAATAACCAGCAACAAACTGCCCAACAACAAAACACAAAAATTATAAAAGACGTTTTGGGTGGTATTTTAGGCGGGAAGAAAAAGAAGACCGATACTACAAAAACAGAAAACTAATTCAATTCACAGTTATAGACACAACAGCCCCTTCATTTCCACGAATATTGAATACGGTATCATCTTCAAAAATGAGGTATTGCCCTTTTATTCCTTTTAGAATTCCTTCGTAAAAAGGATTTTTTTCAAGGTTTAGCGATTTTGGCTTTTCGGGATATTTTAAAACTGGAAACTGAAGATTGGTTTCTGAATTATTTTCCAAATAATATTCAGTGGCTTCATCGGGTATATATTGTTTTAATTTATCACGCCATGCTACCAAGTTTTCATCTTTAATCTCGTTTTTGAGCATGGTGCGCCAATTTGTTTTGTCGCTCACGTAATCCTTTAATGCAACTTCCGTAATTCCCGCCAAATAACGATTGGGAACCTCAACTATCTCAATAGCTTCGTGGGCACCTTGATCAATCCAACGGGTGGGTATTTGACTCTTCCGAGTAACGCCAACTTTAACGCTACTGCTGTTGGCTAGGTAAACCACGTGTGGCTGTATTTGCACTTTTTCTTCATAAGCAAGATCACGATCCTCTATTCCTAAATGAGCCTTGCTAAGTTCAGGATTAATGATCCAATCTGCAGCTTGGGGAATTTCATAAAAGCAATCATAACAAAAACCCTGACGGTATATTTTTTTTTGAAGTCCGCAGTTTAAACATTGATAATGCAGGAAATTGATAGCAATTTTTTTATCCAATAATTGGTTTACATTCAAAAAGTCATTTTCAAAAACTAAGTAATATTGAATGGGCGAACCGTTTTCAGTTTGCATTTTGGTGAGTACTCCTTCGTAATTCATTTATTTATGATTATTTATGCCGAAATATTTTTCTGAAGGAATGCAGTAAAAACATCACTTCAAAAAAAGGGAAAATCGTAATTATAAAATCGCTATTTTTATAGCATAAAGATAGCAGAAAAACATGCCAATCCCCATTGTAAATTCCATTGCTTCTTGGTTTTTAAAGAAACGGTTCCATCAAATAGACCTTTTTTTGAAATACCCTATTGAGGTTCAGGAAGAACTACTTTTCAACTTGCTTCAAAAAGCAAAAAATACAGAAATTGGAAAAGAATATGATTTTGCATCAATCAGGACCTATCGTGAATTTTCCGAAAGAATTCCTATAACCACTTATGAAGAAAATGAAACGCGAATAGAAAGGGCACGACGTGGAGAAACAAATATTTTTTGGCCAACACCCATAAAATGGTTTGCAAAATCCAGTGGTACAACCAATGCCAAAAGTAAGTTTATTCCAGTAACAATGGATTCATTGGAAGACTGCCATTACGCAGCCAGCAAGGATTTACTATGTATGTACCTTAATAACAATCCAAGCGCACAGTTATTTCTGGGCAAAAGTTTACGGCTTGGCGGAAGCAAACAATTGTACCAAGAAAATGGAACCGTTTTCGGGGATCTTTCTGCGATTTTAATAGACAATATGCCCTTTTGGGCTGAATTCAGCAGTACTCCAAGCAATGAAGTTTCGCTAATGGGCGATTGGGAGACCAAGATGCAGGCAATCGTGAACGAAACCATCAAAGAAAATGTAACTAGTCTGGCCGGGGTGCCTTCGTGGATGCTTGTTTTGCTTAACAACGTGATGGAAACTACAGGTAGAGGAAATCTTTTTGAAGTCTGGCCAAACCTGGAAGTATATTTTCACGGCGGTGTGAATTTTGACCCGTACATTGATCAATACAATAAATTGTTGCCGAAAAGTGATTTCAGGTATTATGAAATCTATAATGCTTCGGAAGGTTTTTTTGCTATCCAAGACCGCAATGAAAACAAGGAACTGTTGTTAATGCTGGATTACGGTATCTTTTATGAATTTATTCCGATGGATAATTATGGCACTCCAGAAGAAAAAGTAATTCCATTGAGCGAAGTTGAGGAAGATAAAAATTATGCTGTTATAATCACCACCAATGCTGGACTTTGGCGCTATAAAATTGGTGATACAGTTCGCTTTACCTCAACAGACCCTTATAGAATTAAGGTTACAGGAAGAACCAAGCACCACATCAATGTTTTTGGCGAAGAATTAATTATTGAAAATGCCGAAACCGCATTGCGAAAAGTTTCACAGCTTACCAATGCCGAAATTGTAGATTACACCGCAGCCCCCATTTTTATGAATGGAAAGGAAAAAGGAGCACACGAGTGGATTATTGAATTTAAATCGCCACCCGAAGATTTAAATTCTTTTACACAACTTTTGGATAACGCATTACAGGAGGTGAACAGTGATTATGAGGCCAAACGTTTTAATAATACTACCTTGAATGCTCCAAAAATTCACCACGCCAGAGAACGTCTTTTTTATGATTGGTTAAAGGAAAAAAATAAGCTTGGCGGGCAACATAAAGTTCCCAGACTTTCAAATACTAGAGACTATTTAGAGGAACTTTTACGATTAAACAGCACTATTTAAACTGAACTTTTAAGATAAAGCTTTTTGTAAGGTGCTGTAAATCGGGCATTTTAAACACTTCATCGACTGCTTTTTTCAATAACTGTATTTCAACGAGTTTACCTGTAAGTTCAACTAAAACTTTTGTGAGCGCTTTACTTCCGCAGTACTTTTGATGCATTAAATCATTAGTATTTCAAAATGAAGCAGTTTTTTTATATAGTATTATTTTCAGTGTTTACGGTTCTGTTTACATCTTGCGCAACTACGCAATCTGCAAACAAAAAAGAAAATGAAGTAGCTGGCTATAATTTGAAAAGTAAAAAGGAGCAAATGCAGAACAAAATTCTTTACAATAAAAATAAGACTTTGCTCGCAACACCATAAGCATTTAATTAGCAGATATAAAAAAACCTCGGGAACTTTCCGAGGTTTTTTATTTATATAAGGTATTTCAATTTCTATGAAACCGCCTTCAACTTTTTAAGTGTCGATTTGTTCAATTTTTCTTCTGCGTATTCCTTAGTGACCTGAACAGTCTTTTCATCGGTACCCGGCATTTCATACATAGCATCGGTCAAAACGGCTTCGCAAAGAGAGCGTAAGCCACGTGCACCTAGCTTGTAATCAATAGCCTGTCCTACAATAAAATCCAATGCTTCTTCGGTAATCACAAAATCAATTCCATCCATTTCAAACAGTTTTTTGTACTGTTTTATAATGGCATTTTTAGGTTCTGTAAGTATTGCACGAAGTGTTTCTTTGTCCAATGGATTCATATAAGTAAGCACGGGAAGACGACCAATTATTTCGGGAATTAAACCAAAATCTTTTAAATCCTTCGGAATAATATAGCGAAGCATATTGTCTTTCTCCAATTGATTTTCCTTCAATGAAGCTGTAAAACCTACCGCTTGCATATTCAATCGTTTTGAAATATGGCGTTCAATGCCATCAAAAGCGCCGCCAGCGATGAAGAGAATGTTTTCAGTATTCACTTCAATAAATTTTTGATCGGGATGTTTTCTTCCTCCTTTTGGCGGAACATTGACCGTTGTGCCTTCCAAAAGTTTCAATAATGCTTGCTGAACACCTTCGCCACTCACATCACGGGTGATTGAAGGGTTATCGCTTTTTCTTGCAATTTTATCAATTTCGTCAATAAAAACGATTCCGTTTTCGGCTTTTTCTAGGTTGTAATCTGCAGCTTGGAGTAAACGTGTTAAAATACTTTCAACGTCTTCGCCTACATATCCAGCTTCGGTTAAAACTGTAGCATCAACAATTGCTAGAGGAACATTCAACATTCGCGCGATGGTTTTAGCAATCAATGTTTTCCCAGTTCCTGTTTGACCAACGATGATGATGTTACTTTTTTGTATTTCAATATCGTCATCGCTTTTTGGCTGAAGCAATCTTTTATAATGATTGTAAACCGCAACCGACATAACTTTTTTGGTAAATTCCTGTCCAATTACATATTCGTCCAAAAAGGCTTTTATAAGTTTTGGTTTTTTCAGCATTAAATCCTTAGACAATTCTGTATTGCCTGAATGTAAAGCTTCCTCGACTACAATTCCATGCGCTTGCTCAATACAGCGATCGCAAATATGGGCATCCAATCCTGCAATAAGCAAGTTGGTCTCCGACTTTTTTCGACCACAAAAAGAGCATTCTAAATCTTCTTTAGACATATTATCTTTTTTCAAAAATCTATTTTTTTAGCTTCGCGTTAATATTTCATCGATCATTCCGTATTTCAACGCTTTGTCTGCTTTCATCCAGTAATCGCGATCACTGTCTTCATAAACCTTTTCGTAGGTCTGGCCAGAATGCTTGGCAATTATTTTATAAAGTTCTTCTTTAAGTGTAATGATTTCGCGTGCGGTAATTTCAATGTCGCTCGCCTGTCCTTGTGCTCCACCCAATGGTTGGTGAATCATAACACGAGAGTGCGTCAAACCACTACGCTTTCCTTTTTCACCAGCACACAAAAGCACAGCTGCCATGGAGGCCGCCATTCCTGTGCAAATAGTTGCAACGTCTGGTTTTATAAATTGCATAGTATCGTAAATCCCAAGGCCTGCGTATACGCTTCCGCCAGGAGAATTGATATAAATCTGAATATCCCGAGTTGCATCCGTACTTGCCAAAAACAATAATTGTGCCTGAACAATGTTCGCCACTTGGTCGTCAATTCCTGTTCCAAGGAAAATGATTCGGTCCATCATCAACCTTGAAAAAACGTCCATCGCCACGGCGTTCATTTGGCGCTCTTCAATAATATTTGGTGTCAAGTTCGTTGGATACATACTACTAATAATTTTATCGTAGTACATATTACTGACTCCTTGATCTTTTATAGCAAAATTTCTAAATTCTTTACTGTAGTTCATAAATTTTTGTTCGTTTTAAAAATATACTTTCCTGAACAGGAAAAGGTTTAAGTCAAAAAGGCGTTAAATTATATAATTCAACGCCTAAAGATAACTATTTCTTCGCTGAATTATGCGTAGGATTCCTTAATGAATTTATCGTAAGAAACCTCTTTAGTCTTCAGTTTTGCATTTTCCTTAAAGAAATTCAGCAATTTAGCCGAATTCATTTGTTCGCTCAAACGTTGAACTTCTTCTTTATTTGAAAGAATTCTTGCTGCGATGGATTCCAATTCCTCTTCTGAAGGATCCGTTTGCCCAAATTGCGCCATTTGTGCTTTTATCATATTTTTTGAATAGTCCTTCAACTCATCAAAAGTAACCTGCAGCTTATTTTCTGCACGAAGCTTTCCTTCAATCAACTGGTAACGAAGTCCTTTTTCGCTTCTTTCGTATTCTTCTTTTGCTTCTTCTTCAGAAAGTCTCTTTTCACCGGACATTGCAATCCAACGTTGTAAAAATTCCTTGGGAAGATCGAATTTTGTATTTTCCAATAAAGAATCAACCACATCGTTCAGCAATTTTTGATCGCTTTGCTGTGCAAATTGTCCTTCGGCATCTTCTTTTATTTTCGCTTTCAATTCTTCTTCGGAAGAAACCACGCCTTCGCCAAATAATTTATCGAACAACTCTTGGTTCAATTCGGCCATTTCGCGTTTGTTCACTTCTTCTATTTTAAAAGAAACTTCAATGTCCAAACCGTGTGCATCGTCGTGTTCAACGCCCAAGAATTTTTGGTTATCGTGGTCATCGGCGAACATTCCTTTCGTTTTCAAAGTAACTGTATCGCCAACTTTTGAACCGACCAAGCTTTCAAGTTGTTTTTTTCCAGTAATATCATCAGTGGAAAGTGTGGTTTTCTTCTCGATTTCTTTTTCAGTTGAAGTAAATGTTCCAGTGATTTCATCACCTTTATCAACTTCTTTCTTCGAAATCAATTTTCCGTATTGCTTACGGATAGTCTTTACTTGGTTGTTCAGCATTTCATCGTCTGCAACGATTTTGTATTGAACAACTTCTTTCCCTTTTACATCAACGTTGAATTCTGGCGAAAGTCCTAATTCAAATTCAAACAAATAATCGTCGGCATCCCAGTTTATATCTGCTTCATTCTTTGGGAGTGGATTTCCAAGAATGTCCAATTTTTCTTCGGTAAGAAATTTGTGAAGTGCTTCCTGTAAAATTTTATTTACCTCTTCAACCAAAACAGCTTTTCCGTACTGTTTCTTCACCATTCCCATTGGCACTTGGCCTTTTCTAAAACCGGGAATATTAGCGTTTTTACGATAATCGCTCAGCACTTTTTCAACTTTACTGGAATAATCGTCTTTTGAAATTTCCACTGTTAGTACAGCGTTCAATTTATCGATGTCTTTTTTTGTAATGTTCATTTTTTCTCTTCTGAATTTCGGGATGCAAAAGTACGTCTTTTTGCAAAATTCAACAAACATTTAGAGACTGTTGTTCAGCCAATTATTTGTCGTCCTGCAAAAGCGAAAAAAGAATAGATTGAAATAGCGAAAGCAACAAACTGAAAAGAAGCGCCCACCATATTGAAGCCACTGCAAAACCGGCTACAAAATAATCTGCCATTAAGATGATGATTGCATTGATGATAAGAAGGAAAAGTCCAAAAGTAACAACGGTAATTGGCAAGGTTAAAATCACTAATATGGGTCTTACCAGCAATCGTAACAAAGCAATGACAATGGCCACAATAATTGCCGATCCATAACCGTCAACGGCAACACCAGGCAAGATTTTAGCTAAAACAACAACTGCCAAGGCGGTTAGCAAAAGTTTAATTATTAATTTCATTTTTTTAGGTTTAAGTTGAATTTAAAGATAAAAAAAACCGCCCTCAAAAGAGAGCGGTTTTTAGCAAATTTAATTTTTATATTAATTGTTTGAAAGCGTAACAGTTGCATAGTTACCTATGTGCACCATTGGGATGGTTGCATCATACGTATCATTGATTGCTTTAATAATAAGGTTTGCGGTGTACGCATATCCTCTTGGCGTAGGGTGAACACCATCTAAAGAGAAAGCACCACCTGTAACAAACTGAGAGGTTAAAATACCACCATCATAAGGAATTCCTCCGTTTGCTACACTTGCCAAAGCAGATTTTGCATCAACATAAGCCAACCCTTTAGCACCGGCAAGGGCTTGAATTGTAGCATTGTATGCTGTGCTTGCCGCAGTTACTCGCGCTTGTTCTGAAGCAGCCAATACATATTGATCACTAAGCGGAATTGAAACCCCAATAACTCCTTGTGGATTGCTTGGGTCTGGAGTTGTTCCCAATACAGATGAAGCAGTAAGAACTATCAAGTCGTTAGACTTCACTTGTCGCAGTTGACCCAACAATGTAGCTAAAGAAGCTGGCAAGTTAAATGGAGGGCCCTGCAAAACTGCAGTAATATCGGTAAGATCGTCATCAGTCATAATTGGGAAATTCTGTCCAGCAGAAAAGTTAATTGTTCGCAAAGCAGCTTCTTCAGCTGTTATAAAACCAATTCCCACAAGTCCTGGAAGAATTTGTGTATTATATGCAGCAAACTGAGCATTCAAAGCACCAGCGGTAGCAGCATCCAAAGGTATTGCATTGGTAGGTACTGTAGTGAAATATGGAATGGACGTTACTTCAGGAATATTAATTAAAACACCTTTAGCACCGCCAGCAGTTAAGGCATCAACTTGTTGGCTATAAACCAAACCAAAAACATTTGGATCTGTTATGTCATTTGAACCATAAGTTGTTGGATCAAGATTTCCGGTTTGGTCAACACCTGCACCGCCAGATGTGGCATAGCTCAAGATATCGTTATTACCAATCCAAAGACTAAAGAAAGTAGGGTTTTGTGCCGCAGCATCACCTATTACGGTTGCGCTTTCACTACTTGCAAAACGCACAAAGTAAGGGTTTGCCGCACCCACAGGCACTCCAGCCACATTTCCATATCCAGGAGCCACCAAATGGAAACTTTTTGCTCCCGGAACACCCATATTGTTATAGGCTCCTGAAAGATGATTGGTAATATCAGTAGTTGAATTTCCTGCCAAACGAACTGGCCCAGGATTTCCATTTGCGTCTACCGCCAATACAAATCTGTTTTCTGTTAGTGGGGTTCCGTTTAACAACAAGCCACCAAGATTATCATTCATTAAAGGTTGGGTGAATTCACCACCTCCAGCAAAAGCAAACTGCTGCGCCATAATGTTTGGATAACTGTTTTTCTGTCCTGTAATGTATAAAGCACCATCAGCATAACCAGCGGTTAAGGAGTTTCCCACAGCAACATATTTTGAAAGGTTTGCCGTTCCACTAGTATAAAACCCCTCATCGGTTACAGGGCTGTCAAATTCTGGATCGCAACTTACAAGACCAATGGCCATAACCGCGAATGTATATTTTAATATATTTTTCATCTCTTCTTAATTTTTCAGTTATAGTTTATAAGTAAGCCCCAAACCTGGAACAAATGCATTGGTTTTATAGGTTCCGCTAAAAGGAACAGCTACTCCGTTTTCAAAATAATAGTTATAGGAAGCGTCGATTTCTTTAAAGTGTGAGTAAAGGAAAGATGCATCTATTTGTAAATGCTCGCCAAGGTTTACTGTTAGACCGGCAGTGAAGTTATTGCTATCGTTACGTGGAGTTTCTGGCGCAAAATATCCATCTTGAACCGGAGACTCATCAAAATAATATCCAGCTCTTAATGTAAACATTTTTGTAGCGTCATACTGCATTCCAAAACGATAGATAGAAGCGTTTTTATAGTTACGCGCATTCTTTGAATCTGGAATAGCTGGATTTGCAAAATCTATATCCAACGATTCATAAACGTCCCAAAAAGTACGGTTGAAATCAAAAGCAAATGTCCATTTATCCAAGAAGTCATAAGACATACCCACAGTCATTTCTGCTGGCATTGGCAATGAAGCGTCAAATGTTGTGTCTGCAAAAGGAGTTAAAGGCGAATTTGGCACATTTTCAAAAGTTGCGTCGCCGTCCTTAGCATCAAGAATAATTTCAGATCTGTACGTAGCACCTATATGAAGATTTTCAGTAAGATTCACCATGGTACTAGCAACCCATCCCCAGTTACTCACGCCTGTAGCATCAACAGTAACATTTGAACGATTTCCATCAAGATCGGTAAGTGTACGGTTTAGGTTTCTGTTAAAATTCACCGAACCAGTTACATAAATAGGACCTCCGCCGAAGCTTATCTTATCATTAATTTTAAAAGAAACGGTTGGCTGTATATAGATTGCTTTTAAGTCAATATTATTAACCAAATGAGATCCTGCCCAATCATCTTCATACTTTACTTCACTTCCATAAGGCGTGTAAACACCAAGACCAAAAGCCAACCAATCTGTTGCTTTATATGAAGCATACAAATAGAGCGGTGTACCTACAGGACTATCTGTTCGGGCATTTGCTCCTGAACTAGTGTCTTGATATGCAATATTTGAGAAAACACCAAATGCCCCGGCAGTGATATTAAATTTATCTTCCAAATAGACCAATCCAGCTGGGTTAAAGAACACCAATTCGCTGCTGTTTACAACAGCAACGCCTGTGTGGCCCATCGCTAAGGCCTTGTTGCCCTGCAAACTTACACGGTAACCACCGGCATAAGTTACCGCCGATGCAAGTGCAAAAACGGCAATTAATAATACTTTTTTCATAATTGTTTTATTTTTTTGAGTTAATACCAGAAGGTTAATATGTTATGTAAGGAATTATTTTTGAGAATTTATTATGCACGCATAAGAAAACTCTTTACAATATTATAAAAAATTCATAACATTATCATAAAATTCATTGGGATTTTCTGCGTGTAGCCAATGGCCAGCCTTTGAGACTGTTTCAATTTTAGCTTTAGGAAAATGTTTTTTGATCAAAAGTTCGTCCATAGGTTCAATATAGCCGCTTTTCTCGCCACCCAAAAACAACGTATCGCCCTTAAAAACAGCATTTTTAGGGAGAGCCACTCCTACTTCCTCAATTTTTTCTGAAAGTACCGGTAAGTTTATTCGCAAACCCAATTCATTTTTGTTTTTTCGATACAAGTTTTTAAGAAGAAATAACCGCGTATCCTCATCTTTTATGAATTCTGAAAGAATATCTTCAGCCTCGCCACGAGATTTTATCTTTGAGAAGTCCAACTTTGAAAGGGCCTTCAAAATATCCTGATGATGTGGCGGATACGCTTTGGGACCAATATCAGCAATAATTAATTTCGAAACCATTTCGGGATAGGTTACGGCGAATTGCATGGCAACTTTACCTCCCATTGAATGGCCAAGGAGAACTATTTCATTTAAATGGTGTTCTTCACAATACTTTTTTAAATCTTCAGCCATTACTTCATACGAAAATTCATCGCTGTGAAAACTTCGTCCGTGGTTGCGTTGGTCTAAAAGATGAATTTCATAGCCATCTTCCGCCCAACGAATACCAAGGGTTTTCCAGTTATCGCTCATTCCTAAGAAACCGTGGAGAATTACGAAAGGTTTGCCCTTACCTAAAATTTGAGAATGTAAAATCATCAATTAAGTTTTTTTAAATATTCTGCAATAACCTTTTCCAGTCCATCATAAAGTGCTTCGCATATAAGTGCATGCCCTATACTCACTTCTAACAGATCTGGAATGTTTTCTTTAAAAAATTTAATGTTTTCCAATGAAAGATCATGACCTGCGTTGATACCCAAATTCAACTTATTAGCCAGAATTGCACATTCCGTATAAGGTTTTATAGCCTCTTTATTTCTCATGGAATATTGCTTTGCAAATTCTTCTGTATACAATTCAATTCGGTCCGTTCCAGTTTCGGCGGCACCTTCTATCATTTTTAAGGTTGGGTCTACGAAAATGGAAGTGCGGATTCCATTACGTTTGAATTCAGAGATTATTTCTTTTAAGTAGTCTTTGTGCTTTACCGTATCCCAACCAGCATTGGATGTTATTGCATCTACAGCATCGGGCACGAGTGTAACTTGCGTAGGCTTTATTTCCAAAACCAGCTTCGTGAAATTATCCATCGGGTTTCCTTCGATATTATATTCGGTGGAAACAATCGGATTTAAATCATACGCATCTTGATACCGAATGTGTCGTTCATCGGGCCTTGGATGGATTGTGATTCCCTGTGCACCAAATTTCTGTACGTCTTTTGCAACTTGAATTAAGTTGGGCACATTACCGCCACGCGCATTGCGCAACGTGGCTATTTTATTTATGTTTACGCTTAATTTTGTCATTTCTTTGTGTTAGAATTAACAAAAATACAAACCTTAGAGCGCTTACTGAACCTTTATTTTAAGTAATTTGCGTTAAAAATAAATTGCAATGGAAACTTTGAATTACATCATTAACGATATTGAGCCATTTGATATTTCGGCAAAGATAAAAGATGTGCAAACCGTTTTTAATCAACTTACCTACTCGCACGTTCCTGTTGAAAAAGACGGCCATTACATAGGTTGTGTTTCTGAAAATGACGCATATTGTTTTGATAATAAAAAACTACTGAGTGATTTTCAATATGCGCTTGAGCCTTTTCATGTACTTGAAGACACTAACTGGCTGGATATTTTGGAAGCCTTTGCGTTGAACAACAGCAATATTATGCCTGTATTGGGAGCGGATAATAAATATCTAGGTTATTACGAATTGGGCGATATTATGAGTCTTTTCAACAACACTCCTTTTTTGAACGAGACCGGAGGTATAATTGTAGTTGAAAAAGGCACTCAAGACTATTCTTTCAGTGAAGTCTGCCAAATAGTGGAATCAAACGGAAGCCGGATATTCGGGGTCTTTATTTCTAAAATTGATAATGATAACGTTCAAATTACTGTAAAAGTAGGTCATACGGCAATGAATAGTATTGTGCAAACTTTTAGAAGGTATAACTATAACGTGATTAGCCATCACGAGGAAGATAAGTTTTTAGAAGATTTGAAGGAACGTTCTGAGTACTTAGACAAATACCTTAATATATAATTTATGAAAATAGGTATCTACGGCCAGTTTTATCACGAAAATTCTGAAATTTATATTCAGATTTTGCTAGGGGCGCTTCAAAAAAAAGAGGCTGAAGTGCTTATAGAGGAAAACTTTTTGGGCATCATTAACCAAAATCAAGACATTACAAAAAACTTTTCTGGCTTTTCTACATTTACGGAATTGGACGCTAGTTTTGATCTTTTTTTTAGTATTGGCGGTGACGGAACTATTTTGAAAGCCGTAACATTTGTGGGGGATTTGGGTATTCCCATTGTTGGAATAAACACAGGAAGACTAGGTTTTTTGGCTACAATTCAAAAAGAAGAAATTACCGAAAGCTTAAATCAAATTTTGGAGGGCGAATATTCCATTTCTGAAAGAAGCCTTCTCACTGTAGAAACATTTCCAAAGAGCGAAGAAATACAACCACTCAATTTTGCTTTAAATGAAATTGCAGTAAACAGGCGAAACACAACATCTATGATAAAAGTTGAAACGCTGGTAAATGACAAATACCTTACCTCCTATTGGTCAGATGGGCTTATTGTAGCAACTCCTACTGGTTCTACGGGATATTCGTTAAGCTGCGGAGGACCAGTTATTGACCCAGAAGCAAATAATATTGTGCTCACGCCAATTGCAGCCCATAACCTTAACGCCCGCCCCTTGGTTATTCCAGATTCTAGCACTATTACTTTAAAAGTTTCAGGACGTGAAAGCACTTTTTTGGTTTCTATGGATTCGCGAATTGCAACTCTTGAAAACGAAACAAGTATCATTATCAAGAAAGCACCTTTTACCATTAAATTATTACAACTTCACGATGACAGCTTTATAAAAACGCTTCGAAAAAAACTTTTATGGGGTGAAGACAAGCGGAATTAGACAATAAAATTCACCAAAATTTGTTAATCAACAAAGACAAATTGGCTTACGGTAATGCCAAGACAAGTTTATTGTTATATTTGCAAACTTTTAAAGTATATGAAGTATTTCGCTACTGTATTTTTAATACTCTTAACAACGTTTTTGGCGCATTCTCAAACCTACGAAATAGGTGGGATGATAGGAGGCGCCAACTATATTGGCGATGTTGGCAAAACCAATTATATAAATCCAAACACCTTTGCGATAGGCGGAATTTTTAAATGGAACCGCAGTGCAAGACATGCGTTTAGAGGTTCCATAATGGTAGCTAAAATAAAAGGTGACGATGCTAAAAGCTCTAACAGCCGCAGAAAACAGCGTGGATATTCCTTTGAAAATACCGTAAAAGAGATATCAATTGGTATTGAATACACCTTCTGGGATTTTGACGTTCATGCCCAGAAAGCGATTTCAGCCCCCTACTTATATACTGGCCTTACTGGATTTAGCTACACGGCACTCCGCAAAAAAGGAACTGGCGAGATTGCGGAGTATGACAATGCTGCTAGTATTGCAATACCAATGGTAATAGGCTATAAAGCAAATATAAGTCAAAACGCTATGTTTGGTTTTGAAATAGGCGCACGCTACACATTTACTGACGATCTGGACGGAAGTAATCCTGTAAAAGGGCTGGCAGATGCGGAAGGACTTAAGTTTGGGAATACAAATAGCGACGATTGGTACGTATTTACTGGAATAACTGTTACTTTTGCCTTCGGAAGAAAGCCTTGCTATTGCAACTTTTAAAATGAAGATGGACCTAAAAGACCAAATAAACAAAGATAGACTGCCACAACACCTTGCCATTATTATGGATGGCAACGGCCGTTGGGCAAAACAAAAAGGTCTTTTCCGATCAATCGGTCACGAAAATGGAACCAAAGCTGTTCGTGAAATAGTTGAGGGAAGTGCAGAAATTGGCATTCCGTTTTTAACACTTTATGCTTTTTCAACAGAAAACTGGAACCGACCAAAGATAGAAGTAGAATTATTGATGAAGCTTTTGGTTTCCTCTTTGAAAAAAGAAATAAAGACATTAAACGACAATGATATAAAACTAAACGCCATAGGCAATCTGGACGCTTTACCCAAAAAAGCATACAAGGAACTGTTAGACGTTATTGAAAAAACCAAGAACAATAAGCGAATGACTCTTACCCTCGCACTAAGTTATGGTTCTAGGGAAGAAATCACAAAAACAATAAAAGAGATTAGTCTTAAAGTTAAAAATAACCTAATTTCGCCGCATGATATTGATGAAACGGTAATAAATAATCATCTTTACACGCAAAATTTACCAGATGTAGATTTATTGATCCGCACCAGTGGCGAACAGCGTATTAGTAATTTTTTACTTTGGCAAATAGCATATGCCGAGCTTTACTTTACTGAAACACTTTGGCCGGATTATACTAAAAACCATCTTTTTGAAGCAATATTAAATTATCAAAACAGAGAAAGAAGATTTGGAAAAACCAGTGAACAACTTAATCAATAGTTCCCTATTGCTTACATACAGAAAATCTTATTGTATTTTACTATTTACAATACTTTCCGTTTTTACACTTCAGGCACAGCAAAAAGAACTTGACAGCGGTAAAAAATATACCATAAACAACATAACAGTTTCAGGAGCGCAAAGCTTTAATGAGCAGACTGTCGTTGCTTTTACCGGTCTAAAAAAGGGCGATCGCATTTACATTCCCGGCGAAAAACTAAGCCAAGTAACCAAAAAACTTTGGGAGCAAAATCTTTTTAGTGATATAGCCTTTTACGTTACTAATATTGAGGGTGACAATGTTGACTTGGAACTTTATATTGTGGAATTACCAAAGCTTCATGAAGTAACCATAACAGGGAAAGGCATTCGCAAAGCGAAGAAAAAGGAAATTATTAAAGACAACGACCTTAAAGCTGGCGCGAAAATCACAAAAAACCTTATTACAACTACAAAAAACTACATCGCAAATAAATATAAAAAAGAAGGTTTTTATAATACCGATGTAACAATTAGCACCACTCCCTTCACTGATTCTACCGGTGTAGAAATTTCAAAAAACATGGTTATTTCCGTGGACAAAGGAAAACGTGTTAAAGTGAAAAAGATAAACTTTGAGGGTAATGAATATTTCAGCGACGGTAAATTACGCCGCTCAATGAAAAAGACCAAACGCAAAAACTTTGCCCGTATCTGGAAGCGTTCAAAATACACTGAAGAAGGGTTTGAAGAAGACAGAGAGTCAATCCTTAAGAAATACAAATCGAATGGTTATCGCGATGCAAGAATTATTAGTGATTCCCTAAGAGTTCTTAACAAAAAGAACATAGCACTGGATATTAAATTAGAGGAAGGTGAAAAATATTATTTTGGAGATATAAAATTCATTGGAAATAGTGTGTTTACCGACAGCCAATTGCGTCAAGTTTTAGGAATAAAAAAAGGTGAAGTTTATAATGGAGTATTGCTGCAGGAACGTATTCAGGATGATTCTGCACCCGATGCAAATGACATAACCAATCTTTACCAAAACAACGGTTATCTTGCGGCACGTATAAATCCAGTGGAAGTAGCTGTTCGCAACGACACCATAGATTTTGAAATAAGGATTATGGAGCGCAACTTGTTCTATTTTGACCATGTTACGGTAGTAGGAAATGATCGCACCAATGACCACGTAATTTATAGAGAGTTAAGAACTCGCCCTGGTCAAAAATATAGCAAAAGTGATGTAGTAAGAACTATTCGTGAATTAGGACAGTTAGGTTTCTTCGATCCGGAACAACTTACTCCAAACTTCAAAAAAGTAGATGAAAATAACGGTCTTGTTGATTTAGAATATTCTGTAGTTGAAAAAGGTTCCAGTCAGATTGAACTTCAAGGAGGTTATGGTGGCGGTGGCTTTGTGGGAACATTGGGCCTTTCGTTCAATAACTTTTCGCTTCGCAACATATTCAACTTAAAAGCATACAAACCATTACCTATGGGTGATGGCCAAAAACTTTCACTTCGTGCACAAGCTAGTGGTTACTATCAAACTTATAGCCTTTCGCTAACCGAGCCTTGGTTGGGAGGTAGAAAACCTGTGCAGTTGTCAACATCTTTCTCACATACCATTCAGAACTTCTACGACTACAACAATAGACAGGCTGATAAATCAAGAAGCTTTACCATTACCGGTGGTTCAGTAGGTCTTGCCAAAAAAGTGAAGTGGCCGGATGATTATTTTGTATGGTCCAATGCTATTAGCTTTCAACATTATAACTTAAACAATTACAATACTGGTCTATTCACCTTTGGAGATGGATATTCAAATAACTTAGCCTACACAATAGGTATAAGCCGAAATAATACTGCAACCAACCCTGTTTTTCCTACCCAAGGTTCTGATTTTAGTATTACAGCAAAAATGACCTTACCCTATTCCTCATTTAACAGCGTGAATTATAAATCATTAGCTAATGAGAGAGCTCAACTAGATCTTGTTACCAGCGATAACCCTGACTATGTTGATGCCAAAAATCGGATTTCTGAAATTGACCAAGAGCGATTCAAATGGTTAGAATATTATAAAGTAAAATTCAAAGGGACTTGGTATACCAGGCTAATTGATAAATTGGTTCTTCGCACCAATACTGAATTTGGATTTTTGGGAGCCTATAATCAAGACCGCGGAGTACCTCCATTTGAAAGATTCTTTGTAGGTGGCGATGGCCTTGGAGCATATAGCTTAGACGGCCGAGAGGTGATTCAATTACGAGGTTATCCAAACCAATCTTTATCAGATGTAGATGGAAATACGATTTACAATAAATTTTCGTTAGAGGTAAGATACCCTGTTACCCTAAAGCAACTCGCATCAATTTATGTGCTTGGTTTTGTGGAAGGTGGGGCATCCTATGACGGATTCAGAAATTACAATCCTTTCGAACTAAAACGTTCAGCTGGCGCAGGATTACGTATATTTATGCCAGCATTTGGGTTATTGGGTATCGATTTTGGATACGGATTTGATCCTGTTTTGGGTGGAACCGAAAAGAATGGATGGCAAACCCACTTTATCATTGGACAACAATTTTAAAACTGGCACGATATTTTCTTAAACAACAACAACCAAATAATATGAAGACAAAAAAAATACTCTTTTTTACCGTTGCCCTTTTTTGCTTCACCTTCATGGCAGAAGCACAAAGAGGCGTTCGAATAGGATATATTGATATGGAATATATCCTGGAAAGTGTTCCAGAATACAAAGAAGCTTCCATCCAATTGGAAGGTAAAGTACAACGCTGGAAACAGGACATCGAAAAAAAACAAAAGGAAATTGATCAAATGAAATTGAACCTTGCAAATGAAAGGGTTCTTTTAACTAAGGAATTGATTGACGAACGCGAAGAAGAAATAAAAATAAAGGAAGACGAAATGCTCCAATATCAGCAGGATCGCTTTGGACCTAATGGCGATTTAATGATTCAGCGAAGACAGTTGGTTCAGCCTATCCAAGATCAAGTATTCAATATTGTCCAGGAAGTTGCTGAAAATAAAAAGTATGATTTTATTTTTGATAAATCTGCAGATGTTGTAATGCTTTTTGCTGCAAAACGAAACGACATCAGTGATCTGGTTTTGCGAAGCATAGAGCGTGCAGGAAGAAGGGTTCAGGCAGCCGATAAAAAAGAAAAACGAGAAATAGAACAACGCGAAAAACTTTCACTTGAAGAAGAAGGGGCCGTTACCGAAAGAGAAAAAGCCATTCAGGAAAAACAAGAGGAACGCGAAAAAATTGTTGAAGCCAAAAAAACAGAGCGTGAAGAAATGATGGCGCAACGTCAAAAGGAACGTGACTCAATCCGGGCCGCTAAAAAAGCAGAGTTTGAAGAACGCAGACAACGTTTAATTGAGGAAAGAGAACGAAGAAAAGATTCTATTATGAATGCACGCCAAAATAAAAACAATCCTCCAACAGGCGGAGGCGATGAAAATGGCCAATAATCAATGATTAATTAATAAATCTAATAATTAATACTTTCAAATAAAATAACACTTAAATTAAATACACTTACAATGAAAAAAATGAAAACGTTATTAGTTGCAATGGCACTTTTTGTGGGAGCTACAAGTTTTGTAAACGCCCAGTCTAAAATTGCACATATTAATGCACAGGAACTGATTGAAGCAATGCCAGAATATAAAGCAGCTCAAAGTCAGTTGGAAAAAGTGCAAAAAACGTACGACACAGAGATTAAGGCAATGGCTAAAGAGCTTGATACCAAAATGAAGCAATACGACAGTGAGGCTGCAGGCAAAACTGACGCAGAAAACCAAAAAAGAGTTGAAGAAGTTCAAGGTATGCAAAACAACATTCAAGCATACAGACAACAAGCGCTTCAAGATCTGGATAAGAAAAGAACAGACATCTTTAAACCAATCCTTGAAAAAGCACAATCTACCATTCAGAGGGTAGCTAAAGCTCAAGGATATCAGTATGTATTAGATTCAACTGTGGGTAGTGGAGTTATCCTTGCCGATGGTAAAGATCTAATGGCAGACGTTAAAAAAGAGTTGGGGATGTAATTCTTTTTTAAAACTATAAAATTTTAAAACTGCCCGTTACTAACGGGCAGTTTTTTTATGCCCAAATTTCAAGTAATTAGCTACTTTTACTAAATGGATAAAAACAGCCCCATAGGAGTTTTTGATTCGGGAGTTGGCGGTTCCTCAATCTGGCAGGAAATACACAAACTGCTTCCATTTGAAAATACCATCTACCTTGCCGATAGCAAAAATGCGCCTTACGGAAATAAATCTGCTGAAGAGATAACGAAGCTCAGCATCAAAAACGTTGAAAAATTACTGGAACTAGGATGCAAAATAATTGTGGTAGCATGTAACACGGCAACCACAAATGCTATTATTAAGCTTCGGCAAAATTATGATATTCCATTTATAGGTATTGAACCAGCAATAAAACCAGCGGCCCTAAAAACAACTTCAAAAAGCATAGGAATTTTAGCGACAAAAGGCACACTTAGCAGCGCACTCTTCAGTAGAACGACCAGTGAATTCACAAAAGATATAAGCGTAGTAGAGATTATTGGTGAAGGCCTTGTACCACTCATTGAAGCTGGGAATCTTGACGGTCCAGAAATGGTGGAGTTATTAAAAAAACACACCAGACCAATGATAGATGCAAATATTGATTACTTAGTATTGGGCTGTAGCCATTATCCGTATATCATTCCGCAATTAAAAAAGATTCTTCCCGAAAATGTGAAAATCATTGATTCTGGAGAAGCAGTCGCACGGCAGACAAAAATTGTTTTGCAAAGTTTGGATTTGCTCCGCGAAGAGAACACAAAACCAACGCTTCAATTTTTCACAAATGCAGAAACTGATACTTTAAAATTTCTTCTTAAAGAATATGCCGATAAGATTTCCGTAGAAAAGAAAGACTTCTAAATCATTCCTTAAACCATGAAGAATACATCACATAATTATTGGCAATTCGTTCAATTTCGCCTTTGGTCAATTCGGGACTGATATCTTTTATTTTTTTGGCGGGAATGCCTGCATAAATACTTCCACTCTCAACCCTCGTGTTTTTTGAAACCACGGCGCCTGCTGCAATTATCGTATTGCTTTCCACCACACAATCGTCCATAACAATACTTCCCATTCCAATTAAAACATTATCGTGGATTGTACAACCGTGAACTATGGCATTGTGTCCAATGGAAACATTATTCCCAATAGTGGTTGGCGAAGTTTTATAAGTAGCGTGAATTACGGCTCCATCCTGCACATTCACTTTATTGCCCATTTTGATGAAATTTACATCACCGCGAATCACGGCATTGAACCAAACACTACATTCATTACCCATTACTACATCGCCAACAATGGTGGCGTTTTCAGCAATGAAACAATCTTTTGGGATTTGTGGGTGTTTTCCGTTTACAGGTTTAATTATCATTTTTTTTAATTTTTTTATCCGAAATAAGCCAACAAATCCTTCTTTCGCGAAGGACTTACCATTATTTCCTTTCCGCTGGAAAGCACTACACTCCCACCCTTTCCTTTTTTGTACTCGGTAATTTCATTCACATTTACCAAATAAGATTTATGGACACGTGCAAATCCATTTTCCGACAATGAGTCTTCAAAATATTTTAGGGTTTTACTCACCAAACGCTTTCCAACCTTTAAATGAATCTGGGTGTAATTATCATCGGCCTGACAATAGAGTATATCTTCCATTTGAAGTACTTCAAAACCGTTTTGCAGCGGAATTGTAATCTTGCCGGCAACCTGTGTTTGTAGCGGCTTTAAAATTGAATTCTGAAGGTTGTTTTCCTTTTCCTTTATCTCTTGAACATAATCCACAGCCTCAATCAATTTATCGATGGAAATTGGTTTTAGCAAATAATAGGAAGCATGGGCATTTAAAGCATCCATTGCATAATGGTTGTAAGCAGTTACAAAAACAGTTTCAAACTGCCTATCGCCAACTTTGTCAAGTAAATCAAATGCATTTCCAAACGGCATTTCCACATCTAGGAAAACTACGTCCAAATCATTATTTCGTATTAAAAACAAAGCGTCATTAACATTGGCAGCTTCGCCTTTCAAAACAATATTTGGGCAATATTTCGCCAGATAGTTTCTAAGGATTTCACGGCTGGTTTCTTCGTCTTCTACGATAATTGCATTTAGTTTCATTAGTCCTTCTTTAAAATAAGTTCAACTCTGGTCCCTTCACTGTTTTCAAATACGTTTTCCACTTTCACGTCTACTTTGTCTTTGTACATTTCGTTTAAAATAGCAATTCGCTTTTGGGTGTTGCCCATCCCTTTTGACTTTTGCTTCTTTTGGTTTTCGGTTTTGAACTCATTCGATTTTGAGCGACCGATACCATCGTCAACAATAGAGATTTTTATGGTTTCAGAATTGATTTGCTCGAAATTAATTTCCAACAAACCTTTCTCCTCCTTGTATCGAAGGCCGTGCCAAACGGCGTTTTCAACATACGGTTGAAGCAACATCGGAGGAATAACAAATTCGTTCCTTTTTATGTTTTCGTCAATCGTAATTTTATAATCGAATTTATCCTTAAACCTAAAATGTTCCAACTTTACATAAAGCTCCAACAATTCAATTTCCTTTTCCAACGGAATAAAATCCTCTTCGCTATTTTCCAGAACAGAACGCATCAACAATGAAAAATCTGTCAAATATTTATTGGCGGTGCGTTCGTCATTCACTGCAATAAAACTATTGACACTGTTAAGCGCGTTAAAAATAAAATGTGGGTTCATCTGTGATCGAAGCGATTTCAATGCTAAAATATTATTGGCAAACTTTTGTTGTTTCACGTTTTTGTACTGCGTATAAGCTGCAAAAAACAAAAGCAATACGATTATAATTAAAGACCCAATAACCCATTTTTGAATTTGACTGTTTCTCTCGATTAACTCTTGATTTTCAAAAGCCAATTTATAGCGACTTTCATTAAGTTTTCTATCGTTTTCCAAGCTCGCAATACGATTTTGTTTTTGTGTTATCTCTTTACTGAAACGTGCTGCCTGGCTAATTTCCTGCTCCTTTTTCACATAAAGCTCATCCACAACTTCAACGTAACGCTGGTAACTTTCAGTGGCTTTGTCAAACTCGCCAATGTCCCGATAAATCTCGGAAAGTTTTCTCACGGCATCTTTTTGAACAATTAAATCGGCTTCTTTGTCTGCCTCTGCTATACTTTTTTTAAGATAAGGAATGGCCTGTTTGTATTTTTCCTGTGCCACAAAAGCATTGGCAATTTTATAATTTTGACGTTGTGGTGTTAGCGCTTCATCTTCAACTGTGGCAGCATTTCCCATGGAGTTCAGCTCCTCCAAAGTTTCCTCACGAAGTTGGATTTCCTTTTCGTAATCGCGGTTTTGGTTGTAAAAATCAGCCACTTTGTTCTTTTCCGAAACTGCACGTTGCTTGTTTTCCTTTTTAGCAAGTTTTAGCGAATTGTCAAAGTATTCTTCTGCTTCATTCAAAGAACCACTTTGCGCATACGCTTCGCCGATTTTGGAATTTAAGTTTGTGATTTTAGGCGTAATCCTATTCTCTTTTGCTGTATCCAACCCTTTTTGGTAATTAAAAACGCTTTTCACGCCATCGCCAATAGCTTTATAAGTATCGCCCAAACCTTCGTAAACTTCAACTTTTTGATAGGCTGAAAGCTTATTCTCCAATAATTTTTGAAATGCCGAAATACTTTCCTGATAATTTTTGTTCTGTGCAAATGCCTTAGCTAACTTAATTGCCACATCTGTATTGTCACTATTTTGAAGACTTTGTTTATAATTATCAACTGCCAAATCTGGCTGACTCCAAAACAAGTTGATGTCTCCCAAAGTTTCAAAAGCTAGACTATTCTCTTTTTTTGAAATTGTTTTTCCGCGTTTGGGCTCTAGTGCTTTGGTTACATATTCAATACTTTTTTGCGCATCTTTCTTTAGAAAGAATTTAGCGGAATCCAGATAAACAATGAAGCCAGCCGGTCTAGAATCTTTTGAAGTCTTTGAAACAATAGGGTCAGCTTCAGTTTTGGCCTTTTCAACTCGAACCGTTACAAAATCATTTTTCTTGACTGTGTAGTAGACCGTAACAAAGTCATCGCTTTTTATCACAAGCTCATCACCTATTTTAGCAGAAATGGTAAATCTTCCCGAGAAATTTGTAGTGGTGTATTGACCGCCCAAAATCTCAACATTCACCTTTGGGATTGGCATGTTTGTTTCGCCGTCAATCACTTCGCCCTTGAGCATAAATGATTTATTTTCCGAAGAACGCTTCACTTGCGAAAAGCTTTCTGCAGACGAAAAAAGAGCAACTATCAATAAAAGAAAAACAAATTTTTTCATTTGGTCTTTAAAACGGTAAACATACGCACTTTGCAGCAATGTCTAAAATTACGTTTTTCTGAAATAGCTTCAGCAAAGGTGAAAAAAGAATACTTCCCTCATCCAAAAATACGCTTCCCTAAATGAAAGAAACCGCTTGCTCAACGTATGTTTTTATAGAAAAAACTTCGCCGTAAGTTTACCTTAAATTATATATGAACGTTATGAAAAAATCTCAAATTATCCTCTTGGTTGCTATGCTTGCACTTACATATTCTTGCAAAGCAGAGACCAAAAAAACCGACAAACAATTATTGGCCGCAATAGAAACCCCGAAAAAGGACCACTACATAAAAGTGGCTTTACTATTGGATACAAGCAACAGCATGGACGGATTGATAGATCAGGCCAAAGCCCAACTTTGGGAAATCGTAAACGAACTTAGCTACGCGAAATGCCGCAATGACCGTCCGAAACTTCAAATTGCTTTATACGAATACGGGAATGATAATTTGAGTTCACGCGATAATTACATTCGAAAGATTTTAAGTTTCACAGAAGATTTGGATGATGTTTCCAAAGAACTTTTCTCATTGACAACCAATGGCGGCAGTGAATATTGTGGAGCGGTAATTCAGGAATCTTTGAAAAAACTGGATTGGGGAAATGAGAATGATGATTTAAAAATGGTCTTTATAGCAGGCAACGAACCTTTTGATCAAGGCGGAATCAATTATAAAGACGCGGCAATGGATGCTAAGGAAAATGGAGTAATTGTGAATACTATTTTTTGTGGTGATTACCGTCACGGTATAGATAGTTACTGGAAAGATGGTGCCCAACTTACCTATGGTGATTATATGGCTATAAACCAAAACCAACAAACTGTGTATGTTCCATCCCCTTATGATGACATAATTATTCAGTTAAATGTGAAGCTTAACAACACTTATGTTCCCTACGGAAGTGCTGGAAGTAAAAAAAGTCGGGTACAACAAGAACAAGATGCAAATGCTGCTGAATACAGTAAAGCAAATGCCGTGAGCAGAACGGTATCAAAAGGAAGTCATCTTTACACCAATAGCAACTGGGATTTGGTAGATGCTGAAAAAGAAGCAGATTTTAGCTATGATAAATTGAAAAAAGACGAATTGCCACAGGAACTAAAAGGAAAGAATACTTCGGAAATAAAAAAGTATTTAGAATTAAAACGTTTGGAAAGAGAAGCCATTCAAAAACAAATTATGGGTTTGAACGAGCAACGCCGAAAGTACATTGCCGAAAATACTAAAGAGGCAACTAATGGATTGGAAAATGCAATGGTTCAAGCCATAAAAAAGCAAGCAGAAAAAAAGAATTATACTTGGGAATAGTTGTTTTTAAGTAATAAAAAAATGCCCGATACTCATATAAGTATCGGGCATTTTTTTATTATGAAAAGATTAATTGATGGCAGGACAGTTACAGTCATACGGTTCTGGTCTGCCGCCCAAAAAGTCGTAGCCCAAAGTAATTTGATGAAATCCTCCACTTTGATACTTGACATTTCCTGATTGATACGAATAGGTATAAGCAAACATGAAGTTCTTATAATTAATCCCTAAAACAGGTGTGAACAATTGAAGCTTTTGGGCTTTTACTTCTTGTCCATTCAGATATTCAGCACCATCCAAACTTCTTCTGTAAGACAATCCGCCCCATAATTGACCGAAATCCATAGTTCTGTAAGCCTTAAAGTTTACATCGACTGCTTGTTCTCCAGTACCCTCGCTCCATTGAAAAAGGAAAGAAGGCTCATAAGTCCAATCAGATCCGTATTTTCCTATGGCATATCCAGCTGAAATCAAGTATTTTCTTTGATTATTGGATTCGTATTTTTCAGTATAAATAGATCTGTTTTGAAATATGATATTCTTTACAGTGAAGTGTCCTGAAAAATTTAAAAAGTTATAGGAAACACCCGCATCAACATTAAAATATGATGTGCTTTGAACAATTCCAACTATTACGGGATCATAATCTTCTAAAGGAAAATTAGTTTCGTCGAGTCGCTGTTGTGTCAATCCCGCACTTAGCCCAAACGATAACTGATTAAGATCTGCTTCGCTTCTTGAAAACATAATATGATGGGCATAAGTAAGGTAACCACCCGTCTGCGAATGATAGCCATTTTTATCATTGTAAAGAATGACACCCACTCCAGATTGTTCGCCCAAACGTGCGTTAAAACTTAACGTTTGTAAATTTGGAGCTTCTTTTTGATCAAACCACTGTTTTCTTGCTGTTAACCGCAGTTGGTTATGTGTTGCTGCTCCAGCCATGGATGGATGCAACAGATATAAATTATCAGCAAAATAGTCCGAGTATACAGGTATACCATCCTGTGAAAATCCATAAAGCGATGATATCAAAAGTAGGATAAGGGGAATTTGTTTGATGTTCATAATTTCTATTTATCGTTTTAGGGTAAAATGTCCTTTAAATTCCTTTGCGTTGCCGTCCTCGGTGTACTCCACACGGA
>CAKZLK010000029.1 GCA_937125455.1 uncultured Aequorivita sp. | reverse complement strand
GATGCTTCAAGGTTATTGAATAAATACAGGCAAAACTTTCTTGAAATCTGAAGTAGAGGAAGTTTTTCATCAGTAACAGCTTTTAAAAAAAGTGGTCTTTGTTCACTTTCAACGGCATCGTAATGAAAGCTGTAAACAAACCATATGGACATGAACACCTTTAGTTGTTCTTCAGGAAGAGTGGTTTTATCAATAGAGACCCCTTCAGAATCCAATTCCTTGACTATATCCTGAAATGATTTTTTACTGATTGCTTCAGTATAATCCAAAACTTTATATGTGACCTCTTCCATTTAAATTTGAATAAGCGTTCAGAAATAATTTAATTAGCCAACTTATAATCCTTAATTAGAATTTCCGCAGGAATTCCCAATTGGCCATGGATTCTCCTTATCATCGCCAAGGTAAGGGGGCGTTGCCTTTTAAGGATTTCCGTTGCCCTACTCTGGCTTTTGATGACCAGACCAAACCCTTTCCTGTTCATGTTCCTTTGCTCCATCATAAACTGGATGACTTTTATAGGGTCGGGGTCTTCAATGGGATAATGCTCGTCCTCATATTTTTCGATAACGAGTGCTAACAAATCCAACTCATCGCCTTCTGGAGTGCCGTTTTTGGCATCGAAAATTTCATGCATGCGCTTTAGGTATGTTTGGTACTGTTTTTCGTTTTTTATTATTGAAATGTCCATGTTATTTATATTTTATAGATTTTCTATATCCAATTTGTCATATTCTTTGTGAGTGCCTACAAACAAAACAAAAACCAAATGTTTTTCATAATTGATCTTGACTATGAGCCGGTAATGATTCCCGCATATATTGAATATCATTTTCCCATCGCCAATAAAATCCGCTGAACCGAATAGGGTCTTTACCTCATTCGGACTTTTAAACTCCATATTACTGAACACTTTGTGCCATGACCTTAACTGGTCCTCCGAATCGGGATATTTCTCCCAAAATGTCCTTAAAGTTCCTTTTGAAAATATTCTCACTTTGCAAAGATACAAAAAATTCCCTTATTGGGAATTTTTAATAATGAAATTTAGTTATTTTAAAAACATTTCGTCATTGTTGCATTGTTTTTATAAGTGCTTATTTGTTATTTTAAATTAACATTAGTAAAATCATTAAAAATTCAGTTTATATTAGAAATTATAAAGCACATATAAAATCAAAAAAAAGCCAATAAGAGTAAAACTCTTTATTAGTGTAGAACATACGTTGTAACCGTTTTCACTAAAAGTAAATGCTATGTATAAAACAAATAAAAAGTTTCATTAGTAAATCAATCCTTTAAAATTTAAAATAGTAAGCATTCACTTTTAATAAAACCTCAATAAAATTAGAAAGCACAAATAAAAAGTCTTTACACTTATTCTCGCTGCTGCTCACGCACTAGGTACTACGTCTTTAATTATTAAAAAAAAGAAACCCACATCGTGGAGAGGTGGGTAAAAATTGCTATGAAAAAGAATGTGAGATTAAACTCACAATAGTAAAGATACTAAATTTTTAAAAATACTTTTAGTTAATTATTCCTTATCTCATTCAACTGCACAAAACCATCGCTAAGTCCAAGTATTCCTTATCTCAAGTCTTTGTTTGTTTCATTTCGTTAAGTAATCACAAAAAAAATCCAGATAAAATCTATCATTATAGATATAATAAAAAGTAAAGGATAAAAAGAAAAACAAAAAAAAGACAGCAAAACAAATGGTTCCCTTAATGTTGCAATACTTTCAGCATCTGTTTCATTCAAGAAAAAATTTAATTGTATAATATTTTGTCTTTTAAAAGCCTCCGCTTTTAGCCTATAAAGGTCAAGCCCTTCGGGTTTTGAAAAAAATCTCCACCAAATAACAACTTAATACTTAAAATTCAACATTCAGTAGTTGGTAGTATTTTTTTCAAAAACCTTGATAGTCTATCCTCTCCATTTAGAAACAGCTTTCTTTTTGTTGTTTTCCTTTCCAAAATTTTATGGGCAAAAAAAATAGCAAAAGAATCTAAACCTAAAAAATGGATACTTATGCAAATTTTTGAAATCAAAACCCACAAAATTGGACGAACTTACTCAAACCCACATTTTTTTATTTTGAATAAAGGATTAAATTCTGGAAAGCCATTAGACAAACCTTGTCCAAACTGCTTTGTAATTTCCACAACTTCTACAGCAAATAGAGAGTCTTTGTATTACCTGTGTTTATCTTTAAAAGTTGGTCAATACTTTGGGTATTATTTAAAAGGTTCTGTCATTCCATTTATTGGTATTTCAGACGTAAAAAAAGTAATCAATACTGCGCTGCAGAACTATGAAGAACAACAATGGCAATTGAAAGTTGAAAAACTCAAAAAAATAACTGCTTTCGAAGAAAACTTACAACAACAATTGTCAACTATATCAAAACTAAAAATAGCCTTACTAAGATCTTAACAAATTAAACTATGAAAATAATTATAGCTGGGAGCAGAAACTTCAACAACTATCAAAAATTAAAGCAAGAATGTGATAAATTTCTCCAGGATTATAAAAATATCGAGATTGTATCTGGAGCTCATTACAAAGGTGCAGACAAATTAGGAGAGCAATACGCGTCCGAAAAAAAAATCAAAATCATAAAATTTCCGGCTGATTGGATAAAATACGGAAAAGCTGCTGGACCTAAAAGAAATAACCAAATGGCAATATATGCAGACGCATTAATTGCTTTTTGGGATGGAAAAAGTAAAGGAACAAAAAACATAATTCAACTTGCTAGACAAAGACATTTAAAAACTAGAATAATTCTCATTGAAAACGAAATTCTTACTACCTAGTCAATGAAAAAAAAAAAGAATACCCAGTACTAAAACTAGGTATTCTTTTTTTGCTTTCTAAAAAACAACCACTTTAATAATGTAGAAACAGAAAAACTAACAATTGCTCCAATAACAGCCATAATAATAGTAAAAAGTATATCGTCTAAACTAATAGTAAAAACTGTAGAAAGTAATGTTCCCCCAACAACACCTGACTTTATTTGAATATCGTTCTGAAACATATTTTATTCATCCTTTTTTTCATCAGAAACAACAGCTTGACTAACTGCTGTAGCTACAGTTCCTGCAACAGTCATATAGGTTGCCACAGTAATTATTGCAGCAGGTATACTAACAGGAGCTGCAATAATAGCACCTCCTGCAGTAGCTAATGCAATACCTATATTTCTTAATACTCTAAAAAATTTCGGAGTTGGTTTTTTATAACGTTCTATAATTTTCATAATTCTGTGATTTAATTTTTAATAGTATTTTTTCTTTTCGGTCTTTAGCTTGATAAACTAATGATAATAGTTTCTGTAGTGCATCCTTGGAATATACACCTCTACCAATACCATTTAAGTAAGTTACAGGAGCAATA
>CAKZLK010000028.1 GCA_937125455.1 uncultured Aequorivita sp. | reverse complement strand
CCATAAAGTATATGCATTGTTGTAGCCAGTTTTTAATTAAACAAAAGTCTATTGATCTCCAATTCAAGATTGTCGGAATAGCCATAAAAAATGTTTTGTATTAATCCTTCCCTGTCTATAAGAATATATCTCGGATATGAGTCAATCATAAGTATCGAATTGAGTTCCTCATTTCCAACAACCTGATTAAGTGTAATATTATTCTTCCGGACATATTCATTTGCTTTTACAGTGTCTGAAATAACACCAAATACAATAAGACCACTTGACTTATAAGAGTCAGCAATTTTTTCAATGGTGGGTAATGATTTTTTGCAAGGGCTACACCAGAGTTCCCAGAAATCTAAGAATATCAAATGTGAATTCAATTTTCGAATATTTATAGATTCGTGTCGGGTAACTCAGGCGGATTACTCCGCCCTTGTCCCCTAAGAACCGTACTTGAACCTTTCGACTCATACGGCTCAAGCTCTCAAAAGGCAGATTAAACCACCCGGCAATATACAGAATATTAGTTCGCATATCTAGCCCTTAACCTGTTGGCAAAATAATTATCCCAGGAAACATCGAAAGGGTTAGCGCCTCCCTTGATGAGTTTGTGGCGTTTAATATGAACAGCGCCAAAAGAACGAAGTAAGATAGTCTTATCATCGTCGAATTTGCCGAAGAACTGCCAATTTCTATTGCCAATACTCATGAAGATGAGGGAGACGATTTTCCTGTATCCCAGTTTATTATGTCTGCGTCTAGCCCAGTTCCAGATGTTTCTCCACATTATCCTGTCCAACAAATAAAATGTTTTCTTGGAGCAGGCATGCCTGTGGTAATTAGCCCATCCGATGATGACTGGGTTCAGGTTTCGGATTAAAACTGCCGCTTTGGAACCCCTGTGTTTGACAAAAATACCTTTAAACTTTTCTTTCACCGATTTGATCGCAGCCTTAGATGGCCTAATAAGGAGTTTTCCTTTAGGAAACAGTCTTATGTTTTGACCAAGAAAGTCGAAACCATTGGTGATGTGGGTAATTTTAGTTTTCTCCGGAGATAATAGCAAGCCTCTTTGTTCAAGAAATTTTTCGATCAAAGGTTTGACCTTGTTTTCCAAAATTTCCTTATTGGTAGCGGTGATAATAAAATCATCAGCATATCGAACAAGGTGGATTTTGTTTGGGTTGTTTTTACGGAAACCGTCCGACCTGATTTTAATACCAAAGGCCTTATCGATAGCCGCTTCCATCCCGTCCAAGGTCATGTTGGCAAGTGTAGGAGAGATGATTCCTCCCTGCGGAGTACCCTGAGTTGTAGGATACAATTGTTTATTTTCAACAAATCCGGCCTTGAGCCATTGTTGCAGAACCTTTTTGTCCATCGGGATGTTTTGTAATAACCACTGGTGGTTTATATTGTCAAAACACCCTTTGATGTCTCCTTCCAATACCCATGTTGCGCTGTCTTTTCTTGAAAGATGGATATAACATCTTTCAATGGCGTCGTGGCAGCTTCGCTTTTGGCGAAAGCCGTAGGACCCTTTGTCAGCGAGCGTTTCAGATATTGGTTCCAGAGAGAGAAGGTGCAAAGCCTGAAATGCACGGTCTTTCATCGTGGGTATTCCCAACGGTCTTTTTTTATTACCGTTCTTTTTAAGGATATACAGACGACGCAAGGGTAGGGCTTTGTAATTCTTCCTGATTAAAGATAAGGCTGCACGGAATTTTTGTTGAGGGTTTTTCCACCGCACTCCATCCGTTCCGGGCGTGCGTTTCCCTGAATTTTCTGTAACCCGTTTTACAGCTAATAGTTTAGCGTGAAACGAGTGAGTAAGCAACCATTGCAGGGCTTTCGCCTTGTTATGTTTGCCCAGTCTTATTGCCTTTGCAATACGTAATTGTAATGACTTTACCGACTGATTAACCTTCGTCCAATTGATGGCTTTCCAGTTAGTCAGGATGGTTTCCGGTGCACAATCCCTATTCATGGATTTCATTTGCGTTTCCTTCATTAAAATCTTATTACAATGTTCTTGCAAAAGAGAACCAGATGGAAGTGGGCATATCCCAATCATTACAAAAGGGCTTTGGCTTACTCCATCCTCCCATACCTGAGTTGCGTTGTATTGGCCTCGCGGCCAACCTACCTTCTGCAACGAAGGAGCAAAACAGGCTTACCACGTTCCGTTCAAATAACAAGTCGGGTTAGGTGCTGCCTATATACCGGAAGAACAACGTCCATGTGCTCATAGAAAACGTACTCGCATCCTGTCTTCTTGCCATTTTGGCCAATGTGTATCAACAACTTTCACATTTTCATACATCACGGTACGTCGACGGCAGTTTACATATATTCACCATACCAACCAAGCCGACACCTTCAGGAATGTTGTTATCCTTCGGGGAATCTTTTCCCGGCAGCTTCACACCCCAACGTTGCCATTGACGCATGTGCCGGTAGGCTACTCATGATGGAACATGAGGTTAATTCAATTTGTAAAGAACGATTAACAGTTATTTGGACAGCCTCGCGTCGCACTTAGCCTTGTTGGTAACGGGCAGTATATACTTTTGTGGCGATTTTCGAAGACGAATCTTTCTGACCACAACAATTGTGATTTGGAACATTAAACCTGAATTTCAAACCAAAATTAGCCATAAAGTATATACATTGTTATGTGGCGTTGTGTGTCCTGCGTTACTCAAGGATGCAAGTTATATATTTTGAGTAACATAACTGTAGATTAGATGAAGAAATGTTATGTATTACATACTATGGGCTTCGACTAAGCTGATTAGGCGGATTGGTCAAACCACCCAAAGGTGCTGTTCTTTCACGGAATGGTATTGAGCGTTTGGGAAAAGGTACTGTATGATACTGTATCATAATGGTATCAGGTGTGAGTTTGTAGAGATGAATGCAAATGAACCCTTATTGAGGTCTCGATAATAACGTATACTGTGTCAAAATCGAAGGGACAGCTGCCCTGAGAGACAGAACCTGACGAACACCTAAGTTTTGGTCAGGTGGCACACGGGATAAAGAGGGCATGACTCAAACTCGGGCTAATCTACGGAACAGGAGAAGCTATTTCAAAGTTGTCAAGGGAGAATGACGAGAAGCCTATTTTGGTAAGTCAGCGAGTACCGATACTTTGAGATAGTGGCGGATTGCCTCGTAGTAGCGAATAAGCATTCAAGGAACGGTTAGGGAAATCCTGACTTTAGCGAAGGGGGTAACGGAGTTAGATTGAATGAATCTTACAACTTGAAAGAGGATGATTAGTTTATTACAATCAAGGACTCAACCGATCGAGAAAGAAGCGGTTTGGTCTGCATTTAAGAAAGTTAAATCCAAAGGAGGAAGTGGAGGGGTCGATGGAATAAGCATCGCGGCTGTCACTTCTAAGCCAGGTAAATACCTGTATCCAATTTGGAACCGACTCTCTTCGGGCAGCTACTATCCGCAAGCCGTTAAACAGGTAGCGATACCCAAGATTGATGGCAGCAAAAGATTACTAGGCATACCCACTGTTTGCGACCGGGTAGCACAAATGGTTATTCGAGAAGAACTTGAAATGATAGTCGAACGAACGTTTCACAAGAATAGCTTTGGCTATCGACCGAAACGTGGGGCAATCCAAGCAGTACAACAGTGCAAAGAAAATTGCATGGAGTACGATTGGGTTATCGACTTGGACATCAAAGGCTTTTTCGATAATATCGACCATGAGCTACTGATGAAAGCAGTAAAGTATCATACTCAGGAGAAACATATCTTGATGTATGTCGAACGTTTTCTAAAAGCCGATGTGCGACTTCCTGATGGAAGTATTCAAAAGAATACAGAAAGAGGAACACCACAGGGCGGGGTGATTAGCCCTTTGTTGGCTAACATCTTTATGGACATTGTATTCGATAAGTGGATGGACAAACATTATCCTGAAAATCCATTCGAACGCTATGCCGATGATGTTGTTATTCATTGTAAGAACTTCAAAGAAGCACTCCGCTTGTTGGAGTCGCTTAAACGAAGATTGGCACAATGTAAACTGGAAGCCCATAAAGAGAAAACTAAGATTGTTTACTGCAAACGGAACCAGAAGAAACACCCACCATTTCCAGTATTGTACCGCACCTTCGACTTTTTAGGATTTACCTTTAAAACGAGGCGAGCAAGAGGAAAGTGGGGTCATCTTCAGTTGGTTTTCACTCCCAGTATGAGCAAGAAAGCCATCAAGCGAGTAGGGGAACGCCTGAGAGAGTTAAAGATTCATCGCATGGTACATTTCAACATTCAGAAGCTATCCGAAATACTGACACCATATTTACGGGGTTGGATTAATTATTTTGGACATTTTAATAGAACTGGATTAGCAAAAGCCATGCGTTTACTAAATCTTCGACTCATCAAATGGGTAATCAACAAGTATCGTCGGTACAGACGAAAACCACGAAAACTTGCATGGAACTGGTTGGGTAACATTTACAAATGCTATCCCAATCTTTTTGTGCATTGGACGTATGGTTTTCATCCGTAGAGTTCTACTTCGAAGAGCCGTATGATGGGAGACTATCACGTACGGTTCTGTGAGAGGTTTAGGGGTGAAATTCCCCTTTACCTACTCGACTTATTTTTTTATTACTTTAAGCCTTATAATAGATTTTTCCAAAACAAACTCTACTATATAGACACCTTTAATTAGGTGAGATATGTCAATTTGTTCAGTCGAATATTCTTGTTGTAATACACTTTTACCCAAGTAGTTGTAAATGTTTATTGATCTTATTTTCAATCTATTATTTATTCTTATTGATAAATTGTCAGTAACAGGATTTGGGTATATTATTAATTCATTCTCCACATTATTCTCGTAGGTTTCCACATATGTACATGCTTCTTCAACTTCCTGTATTGTGTTGCAACCATTAGAGTTATCATCAATTAGAACTGAATTATAG
>CAKZLK010000027.1 GCA_937125455.1 uncultured Aequorivita sp. | reverse complement strand
TGCATTGGAGCAGGCAACAGCCAATGTGGAACTGGCAGATATTCAGATTATGATTTTGGATAACGCTTCTGTCCTTAAAAACCATCAACTGCAATTGCAAAATCTAATGAATACAGATAGTTTGGTTGATATCAATGTGGGAAATTTAGAAGTAAAAACCGAAATGTTACCGCAGTTGAAGGATTCTACAGCAATCTCAAATAATCCAACGCTCGCTTTTTACCAAAAGCAAATTGAACTTGCTGAAAATGAAAAATCCGTGGCTGTTTCAAAACTATTACCCGATATCACATTGGGTTATTTCAATCAATCCTTTATAGGCAATGGCGAAACCGCAAACGGAACACCAACAGTATTCGATTCTGGAGATAGATTCACAGGTGTGCAAGTGGGTTTGAGTGTCCCAATTTGGTTAAAACCACACTCAGCGAAAATCAAAGCTGCCAAAATCCAAAAAATGGAGAACGAAGCACAATTGGAAGCTGTAAAAAACAGAGCGCAGACCCAGTTTGAAACCTTATGGGAAACGCTTCAGACGGAGCAAACAAATCTGGAATCGTATAAAAACAATGCTTTGCCGCAAGCGGAATTGCTGTTGAAAAATTCCCAACGTGGATTTCAGGAAGGAGAAATTGGATATATCGAATACATCCAAGGGCTGAACAGGGCATTGACCATTCAAGTGAAATATTTGGATTTTGTAAACCAGTACAATCAAACACTCATAAAAATCGAAGAACTCATCGCTAATAATCAATAAAATGAAGAATATTTATATAACATTTTTTTTTATCGTCGCTTTAATGTCAACAGGTTGTAAGGATAATGCACAACCAATTGTTGAAGACGACCACAAATCAGAAGAAAATCAAGTTGAACTGACCGATGCGCAAATGGAACAGACCAACATCGTCATTGGCAAGGTTGAAAAACAAAAAATAGGACACGAAATCTCGGTAAATGGAATGATTGATGTGCCACCACAGGGCAATATTTCAGTTACAGTACCGTACGGCGGATTTTTGAAATATACCGAAATGCTTCCTGGTAGCAGAATTAAAAAGGGTCAGGTAATAGCAAGGGTGGAAAATCCAGAATTTATCGAGTTCCAAAGGGAATATTTGGAAGCTCTGGCAAATAACGATTATCTCAAAGCAGATTTTGACCGTCAGCAAACCTTGAACGATGAAAATGTAACATCAACAAAAGTATTCCAAAAGGCGAAAAGTATGTATTTGACCAATCAGGCAAACATCAAATCCCTTGAAAGTAAACTTCGATTGATAGGTTTAAGTCCATCAAGCGTAAAAAATGGAAATCTATCAACTGTCGTGAATGTGTATTCGCCCATAAATGGTGTGGTTCGGGATGTTTATATCAACACAGGAAAATATTTCAATCCCCAAGATGTAATAATGGATATTACCGATGCAACAGATTTACATGTAGAACTTAAGGTGTATGAAGATGATATTCCCTTGATTCGGAATGGGCAACGCATCCGCTTTAGGTTGGCAAATGCACCGGAAGAATGGATGGAAGCCGAAGTATTTCTCATTGGAAGCAACGTGCGTGACGATAGGTCTATCACGATTCACGGCCATTTAAAGGAAAAAAATGAAGACTTATTGCCAGGAATGTTCGTCAATGCAGCTATTGAAGTGGAAGCGCAAGAACGATATGCTGTTCCAGAAGAAGCCATAGTTCGATTTGAAGCAAAACAGTATATTTTTAAATCCCTTGGGAAACGGAAAGAAGGTGAAAACTCGATGAATGATTTTGAAATGCTCGAAATCACAAAAGGTAACGAGGAAGAAGGCTTTGTTGCATTCGATTTTGTCGATGAAACGCAGGACATTACTTCTATGAAAATTGTTTTAAAGGATGGTTCGTTTCACCCTGTAGATTCTGATGCTTTATCATTTGAATTATGTGCTAAAGTTGGTTTTAAAGAAGCAGTTAAGACGGGCTTAGGACGTCAACAAGGATTGTTTTTTGTTGAAGCGATAAAACCGTTAGATAATATTGATGCGCTATTGGCAATGTCATTACCTGTTCGCAGTAAAGTGATTTTGCAGCACTTAATCGGTGATGAATTTAGCCCAGAAGAATTAGGTCAGTTAATTGATAATGCCTTTACGTTTCCTGCGCCAGTAGCAAAAGTGGATGACAACTTGTATAGCCTAGAGTTATTTCATGGTCCGACGCTGGCCTTTAAGGATGTGGCTTTACAGCTTCTTGGCCATTTGTTCGAATATGTATTAACAAAACGTGGCGAGAAAATAACAATCGTTGGTGCAACGTCGGGCGATACAGGTTCAGCTGCGATTGATTGCGTGCAAGGCCGTGCTTGTGCAGATATCTTTATGCTGCACCCACAGGGCCGGGTATCAGACGTACAGCGCAAACAGATGACAACCGTGATTAAAGGAAACGTCCACAATATTGCTATTGATGGTGACTTTGATAATTGTCAGGCACTTGTTAAAGCGCTTTTCAATGATTTGGAATTTCGTGACCAAATTAATCTTTCTGCAGTAAACAGCATTAATTGGGCGCGGGTTATGGCGCAAATCGTATATTACTTTACCTCAGCTGTTGCTCTCGGTGCACCAGACCGGAATATTTCATACAGTGTCCCAACTGGGAATTTTGGCGATGTTTATGCGGGGTATATTGCAAAGCAAATGGGACTTCCAATTGATCAGTTGGTGGTCGCGACAAATACAAATGATATTCTTTCTCGAACTCTTTCAAACGGTGAATATAAAGTTGGTGAAACGATTCCAACCATAAGCCCAAGTATGGATATTCAAGTTTCAAGTAATTTTGAGCGACTCCTATTCAATCTTCATGATAGTGATGGTGCGGAAGTCAGAACCTTGATGCACAATCTACAACAGGCTGGACAGTTTAATATATCTGAAGATCGTTTGGCAGTTGCCAAAGAAACATTTAATGCCATGCGTGTCTCTGAAGAGGATACCAAAGCAACTATAGCAGATGTATTTAAAACGGGCGGAGAGCTCGTTGATCCGCATACGGCGGTTGGTATTAATGCAGCGCGCAAAAATTGGTATGATCGTGCCACTCCGATGGTCAGCCTAAGCACTGCCCATCCAGCTAAATTCCCTGAACCCGTTGAAGAGGTAACAGGTGTTCATCCTGAACTGCCTACTCATATGGCGGACTTGTTTCAACGGGATGAAAAATTTGATGTTCTTCCTAATGATCTTGCGGCTTTGAAAAAATATATAATGGAACGTTTATGAGTGTCACTGTCAGCACTCTAACAAATGGACTTCGGGTTGTTAGTGATACGCTTCCAAATGTAGAAACAGTCACAGTGGGGAC
>CAKZLK010000026.1 GCA_937125455.1 uncultured Aequorivita sp. | reverse complement strand
CCTTCTTCAAACAACAAAAGCTAATCGTTGAGTTCCTGAATTTACTTTTCAAGAACTGTGATGCGCTCTTTCAAACGTTCCTCACGCTTGTCTTGTTTTTCAGCATATTCTTTTTCTATGCCGGCAATCTTGGATTTGTAATATCCTTGCATTGCGTTGTAAAATGAAATATTCGTGAGATTATTGACGTGATTGCTTTCGCCAAAATGTACTTGCTTTGTGAGCATATAGCGTATCAACTTATGGAAGATTTCCTTTTTGAACTTCTTCTTGAAATTCTCGACCATTTCAACTTTGGTCATCTTGGATGTGTTGCCCAATAATTTTGAAAAGTATTTTTGTCGACCTACATAATCCACATTGTTTTCAAATAGCGATATCGAGAACGCCACCATTTCATCTACCGAAAGTGTCTTCTTCGTATCGATGTATTTCGTCTCTCGAATCATCTGCACAACTTCTTCAAACTGCTTGTTGTTCTCTATTTGCTTCTTGCGGATTTCCCTTTCGTTGATTTTAACGATTTGTTCTTCAGGCGTACAATCTGCCATTTTTCTGTTGGCCAATGGTGCCGAATAATCTGTTGATTCATCTTTCGATTTTTCAACAATTTTTATGAAGACTTCTTTATTCCTGTAAGTTTCAGGATGGAACAAAATGCCATTGACGAATCCATTTTCTTTCGCTGAATTGTATTCTTCCAAAGCTTCATTGTGATTCTGCATTGCTTCATCCAATTCGGCCTTTAATTCATCTTCAGAATAATCGTAATGTTGATATTCTTCCTGAATAGTTTCGATTGTTGGCTCAATCGGATTCTCTATAATTTCAACATCGTCCAATAGATAGACTTTTAATCCGTTTTTTTCCAATTGTGATATAATGAGCTGATTGTTCTCGTCATCTGCCCAATACTGTCGTATTTCAGGGATTAAAAGGATATTCTCTTTCTTGGACTTTTCAATCAGGTTCAAGAACGATTTACTTTTCTTAGTTTCAAAACAGGCTGATTTTGTACAGACCATTTTTCCTTCGCCGAACAGATTGCCTTGATTTGCTACATTGAAAGGACATTCCACACAAGACCCAACTTTCGGGACCAATTTTTTATCGGTAACATCAAACGATGCTTTTTCCAAGTCATAAGTCTGGTCTTTAAACATCCTGTTTATCTGGTGTGCATTGAAATCCTCGCCCATCGTTTCCAGCATCATCTGCTGTTCTTCGGGTTCAAAGAGCGCTACCCCGACGAACCTAGAAATAGGAAATATTAAAACACTGTTAACTGTATGGTTTTCAGTGTTTTTTATTTTTTATGATATCAATTGAAATCATCTAACATCATAAAAAAGGTGTGCAATCAGGTGTGCATTTTCTTCACTAAATTATTGTAATTTTAAAGAGCTTTTAAGAGCAATTTGACTTTCGTCTTTACAAGAATATTTGTTTAACTAAAGACGTGTAACATGCAGACAAACAACACTTTTTCGATTATTTTCTTCACAAGAAAATCTCGTAATGCTAAAAACCAATTATCTATTTATGTTAGAATAACCATTAATAAGCAACGCTCTGAAATTAGCCTAAAACGAAACGTATCTTTCAAACAATGGGATAACAATAAGAATCGTGGACGAGGAACTTCAGCAAAAATTAGGATTCTAAACAACTATCTTGATTATGTCTATAATAAACTATTAGATTCCCATAAACAGTTATTAGAAGAAGATAAAATCATTTCTGCATCTACAGTAAAAGATCGCTATCTTGGTAAAGATGATAATCAAAAAACACTAAAAGAGCTTATTGATTATCATAACTCCAATATGGTTACTGTATTGAAATATGGTACAATGAAGAACTATTATACTACCGAAAAGTATTTAGTCAAATATTTGATTAAAAAATTAAAAGTACATGATATTTATCTAAAGCAACTAAACTATAGATTCATCATTGATTTTGAACAATATTTAAGAACCTATAAGAATTCTAAAAAACAATTAGTTTTAGCCAATAATGGAGTAATGAAACATTTAGAGCGTTTTAAAAAAATGATTAACCTCGCTATTAAATTAGAATGGATGGTTAAGAACCCTTTCAGTCAATTTCAATTAAAGTTTAATAAATATGATAGACAATATCTTTCGGAAAGAGAATTAGAACTTATAGAAAGTACTCAATATACCAACGAGCGATTAGAAAAGATTAAGGATTGCTTCATTTTTGCTTGTTATACAGGACTATCTTATATAGATGTAAAAGAACTTACCTTAAATCAAATTACTAAAGGAATAGATAACAATTACTGGATAATTACCAAACGAGAGAAAACCAATGAAACAGTTAAAATTCCTATTCTCCCAAAAGCCTTGGACATTATTAATAAGTATAAGAGTACTTCAAAAAACACTTCTAACAAAACCTTATTACCGCTTTGTTCTAATCAAAAGACAAATGCTTATTTAAAAGAAATAGCTAAGGATTGTGATATTCATAAGAATATAACATTTCATGTTGCTCGACATACGTTTGCAACTACTTTGATGTTGTCTAACGGAGTTCCTATGGAAACTGTTTCTAAATTATTAGGACATACTAAACTTTCTACTACTCAAATTTATGCTAGAGTAATTGAATCCAAAATTAGTGAAGATATTCAAAATTTACTCAAACGTTTTGAAGCAAAAAAGCAGAAACAATTATCTGCTATATAGCATTTATCATTAAGAAAATCCGTTTTTAAAGTGATGGATTCAGGGGCTGGGTATAATTGATATCTTTCCATTAATTCTAAGTTAGCGCGAGGAGAATCCATCACTTTAAAAATGCAATAAACGAGCCTTAAAGCGAGTGCGTTAGCTATTCACTATGGGGACTAAATAAAACTATTAGAGAAAGTTTGATTTTAACTCTTCAATTTTTTCTTTTGACATATCTAGTCGGTAATAACTTTTTCCAAATGTATTTTTGATATGAGACAGCTTATTTAAGAGGTAGCTAAATTCATTCTTTGTGTCATATAGTTCCTTTCTATATTTATCTAATTCTTTAGCATAGGAATCTAATAATTTTTCAGTTTCTGTTTTAGAAGCTTCAATCTCTTCTTGAGTTCTTTCAAAATATACAGGTTCTTCTTTTTCTACTTCTTCAAATAAAGACTCTAACATTTCACGAGTTGGTATCAACTGAGTTTTCTCAATATTTCTTAAAATGTCAATTACTGCTTTTGCTCTCTTATTTAAAGCCCTAGTATAAGACAAAATAGGATTACGCATTGTATCATAAGGAGACAGTCCAGTATCTTCAAAAAATGCAATCATATAATCCAATGTTTCAGAGTAACTTGGACTAGTCTTTTTTGAATATTCCTTGAATTTCTCAATGATCTTTTTCTTTAATCGAATCGTATTAAAATCATCCATATTTTTTTGAATTGTTACAATGAATCCTTGGTTTTACTGGGCTAATTTTCGTTTTTGATGTAAACTTACTAAAATACAAAATTCCAAAATGGATATATTTAACTGATTTTCAGTTAAATAAACAAAAAGTAACATCGCGTAGCGTGTTACCCTCTTGCTTCACAAAACTTCGTCTTGTAAACTCACTTATCATAAATGAATTTTTATGATACTTAGCGATAAAAATTGGTATACATTACTTAAAAAAATTGGAACGTCATATTTCATAAAATCTTAAATAAACTTGTTTGTAACGCACCACAACAAAACTGAATTCAATGAAACTTCGAACACTTGCAAAATATACTTACCTATCATTACTAACACTTATTATCATTTCTTGTGCTAAACAGCCACAAACAGAACAACAACGCTGGGAGCTACGTGCTGCTAATACAGAGATCTTCAGAGATGATTTTGGCGTACCACACATATATGGAAAAACGGATGCCGATGCTGTTTTCGGCTTGCTATATGCACAATGCGAAGATGATTTTAACAGAGTAGAGCAAAACTATATCTGGGCAACCGGGCGATTGGCAGAAGTTGAAGGAGAGGAAGCTTTATATAGCGATTTACGGGCAAAGTTATTTATGACAGAAGAAGAAGCAAAAGCCAATTATGATAAAAGTCCTGACTGGCTTAAAGAGTTATGCGATGCCTTTGCTGATGGCATTAATTATTATCTGCATACACATCCTGAGGTAAAACCTCGATTGTTAACTCGTTTTGAACCATGGATGCCCATGTATTTTAGTGAAGGATCAATAGGAGGAGATATTGAGCGCGTATCTACAAAAGCAATAAAAACTTTTTACGAAAAGGAACAACCATCGCTTTCATTAAATGAAGTTAACGATGGGTTAATACGTCTCGCTGACAACGAACCAAGAGGTTCCAACGGGTTTGCTATCTCAGGAAAATTAACCGAATCGGGTAATACAATGTTGCTTATCAATCCACACACATCCTTTTTCTTTCGAGGAGAAGTACATGTAGTTAGTGAAGAAGGGTTAAATGCTTATGGTGCTGTAACTTGGGGGCAATTTTTTGTTTATCAGGGATTTAACGAAGAAACAGGCTGGATGCATACTTCAACTTATACAGATGTTATAGACGATTTTGTTGAAACTGTTGTAAAAAATGAGGATGGACTAAAATATAAATATGGTGATGAATTACGACCAGTAGAAACGTTAGAAGTTGCACTTAAATACAAAGAAAATGAAGAAATTAAAAAGCGTGACTTCACCATGTATCGTACCCATCACGGACCAATTACACAAAAAATTGACGATAAATGGGTGGCAACAGCTATGATGTGGGACCCTGTAAAGGCGCTAACCCAGTCTTTCACCAGAACAAAACTAAACGGGCATAAGGCATTCAGAGAAATGATGAACATACGTACCAACTCGTCCAACAATACCGTTTATGCCGATGCACAAGGAAATATAGCTTACTATCATGGTAATTTTATTCCTATGAGAGACGTGAAATTTGATTATACAAAGCCTGTAGATGGCAGTAATCCAGCCACCGACTGGAAAGGGTTGCACACAGTAGATGAAGCAATCACTGTAATCAACCCTCCTAATGGTTGGATACAAAACTGTAACTCAACCCCTTTTACAAGTGCCGATGAATATAGCCCAAAGGTTGAAGACTATCCTCGGTACATGTCGAGAAATCGTGAGAACTTTCGTGGTGTACATGCTATACGATTACTGAAAAAAGCAGATAAACTAAACCTCGACAAATTGATTGAAATGGCATACGACCCTTATTTACCTGCTTTTGAAGTACTCATTCCAGGATTAGTAGCGGCATATGACCAATCCCCAAATCCTGAAAAATCATTAAAAGTGCCAATCGAAGTCTTGCGAAACTGGGATTTTGCCGTATCCAAAGAATCTGTAGCCATGTCATTAGCCCACTATTATGGCATTATGTATTCGCGAGAAGGGAAATCTCCTAAAAAACTAAGCTATATGGAACGTATAAACTACTTCGGTTCCGAATCACCGGAGGAAGAACGCCTTGCAATTTTCCAAAAAACTATAGCCAAATTAACAGAAGATTTCGGCAATTGGAATACGCCCTGGGGTGAAATTAACAGATATCAACGACTTAACGGAGATATTAGACAGCCTTTTAATGATGATAAACCAAGTACACCGGTAGGATTGGCATCAGGCAGATGGGGAGCATTAGCCTCTTTCGGGGCAAGGTCATACAACGGCACAAAACGTATATACGGTACATCAGGTAACAGTTTTGTAGCTGTAGTAGAATTTGGAGATAAACTAAAAGCCAAAAGTATGCTGGCAGGTGGTCAAAGTGGCGACCCCGATTCGCCCCATTTTGATGATCAGGTACAACCTTATATAGATATACAATTTAAAGATGTTGCCTACTATCGGGAAGATGTAGAAAAGAGAGCCAAAAGTACATATCACCCGGGAAAAAAAATAATTAGTACTTCTATAGAAGCACTCCTCACAATTCAACAGAGATAAAAAACACAATAAATTAAAACATTATGAAAACCATTCAAAAACTATTTTTTATCATCTTATTAACAACAACTACTATGGTGCAAGCTCAGAACAAAAAATTAAAAATCTACATTTCTGCCGATATGGAAGGTGTGGTCGGAGCAGTAACAGGCGAACAATTGGGTCCCGGAGGGTTTGAATACGAGCGCTTCCGCAAGTTCATGACTGCCGAAGTAAATGCTTGTATAAAAGCAGCTCGTGAAGCAGGAGCAGATGAGATTTTGGTTAGTGATTCGCATGGAAACGGGCAGAATATTCTTATTGAGAAACTCCCTGATGATGTGATGATTGTTAGATCTTGGCCACGTATGTTGGGGATGATGGAAGGTATTGACGATTCTTTTGATGGAGCTATATTTTTGGGCTATCACGCCAGTACTAATAGTAAAGAAGGAGTTAGAGCACACACCATGTCGAGTGCCAATATTACCTCTGTTAAAATCAACAATATTGTAATGCCGGAGGCAGGTATTAATGCACTAATTGCTGGGCATTTCAATGTTCCGATCATCCTAATTACCGGAGACGATATTGCTGTGAAAGAAACACAAAACCTGCTGGGAGATACAGAAGGTGCCGTAGTAAAGTGGGCAAATAGCTTTCATTCGGCAAAAACCCTTACTCCGAATGCTGCCTATGAAGTAATCGGCAACAAAACAAAAGCAGCCATCAAAAGAATTAAAGAGTTTAAACCTTACAAACTAAAAGGGCCGTTAACGCTTGACCTTAGCCTGAAAAACTATCGTCCTGTAGAACTTTTACAACATTACCCAGGAGCAAAACGAATTGATTCGCATACCATTCGTTTCGTTGGGAAAGATATTATTGAAATATCTACATTCCTGCGATTTGTAACTGGATATAATATTGCTTTAAAACCCTAATTAGCATGAAAAAAACAGCGATTGTAATAACAGGAGGAGATTTACATACCAATTTTGCAAAAACAACCCATGGATTGATTAGAGGGTCAAATCGTTTTAAGTTATTAGCCGTTGTAGATCACAATCATGCAGGTTCGGATGCAGGAGAAATTCTGGACGGTAAAAAGAGGAATATTCCAGTTATTGGTTCTATAGATGAAGCTACAAAACAATTAAATAATATCGATTGTCTTATCGTAGGAGTAGCTACCAAAGGTGGAGTTCTATCTGAGATCTTATTAAAAACTATTCGTAAAGCCATTACCTATAAAATCAATATTATAAATGGGTTACATCATTTATTGTGCGAACAACAAGATATTGTAAAACTGGCTGAAGAATATGGCGTAGAGTTAATAGATATCCGTAAGCCAAAATCTATCAAAGAGCTGCATTTTTGGACTGGTGAAATTTTCAATATTGATGTTCCTATTGTTGCTGTTTTAGGAATGGACTGCGCCATGGGCAAACGTACCACAACCAGACTTATGCTGGAAGCTTGTAAGGAAGAAAATATAAAAGCAGAGATGATTTACACCGGACAAACCGGTTGGATGCAAGGAAGTAAGTATGGTTTTATCTTCGATTCTACACTTAATGATTTTGTTTCAGGTGAATTGGAACATGCGATTGTTTCTTGTTGGCAAAAAGAAAAACCGGATATGATCCTTTTGGAAGGTCAGTCTAGTCTTAGAAACCCTAGCGGTCCTTGTGGTTTAGAGATGCTTATTTCAGGAAATGCAAAAAAAGTGATTTTGGTGTGTGCTCCCGGAAGAAAATATTTTGATCAGGAACCCGAATGGGGGGAAATACCTTCTATTGAATCTGAAATAGAAATCATCAAAAAGTTTAATAGCGAAGTCATTGGATTGGCTTTAAATACAGAAGGGCTTACTTCTGAAGAAGCCAAAACGATACAATCCGAATTAGAAGCCTCATTAAATATACCGGTTGTTATTCCTATACAAGAAGGTGTTCAAAAATTTATTACCGCGCTAAAAATAACAGTTCATGAAGATTAAAGAAATTAAAGCCTTTTCAAAAAATTTAGCACTTACCAAGCCTTATAGCATTGCTTATAAAACCGTTTCTGATGTAGAAAGTGCTTTTCTTTTTATTACTCTCGAAAATGGAATTACCGGTATAGGAGCTGCTAATCCAGCAAAAGAAGTGGTTAATGAAACACCTGCACAAACACTTCAGAATTGTCAATCAGATTACTTTCAATCCTTTATTGGTAAAGACATTCGACATTTCAGAAAAATGATTCAAGATGTTCATGCTACTTTCCCCGATAAACCGGGTACACAGGCCATTTGGGACATTGCCTTGCATGATACTTTCGCTAAATATTTAGGCATTCCCGTAGTGGAAATCTACGGACAGCATATCAAATCGTTACCAACCTCAGTAACTATTGGTATTATGGGGGTAGAGGAAACGCTAAAAGAGGCTGCCGAATACAAAAAGTTAGGTTTTAAAGTGCTTAAAGTAAAAACCGGAGAATCGGTTGAATTGGATATTGAACGAATCTTAAAACTACACGAACAACATAATGATATGATTATCCGTGTAGATGCCAATCAGGGATATGGGAAAAAAGAATTGCTGCAGTTTGTACAAGCAACAGAAAAAGCAAATTTAGAGGTAATAGAGCAGCCTGTTCCTGTGGGGAAAGAACAAGAACTGACTGGAGTAGATGAAAAAATCAGGAAAATACTGGTCGCAGACGAAAGCCTAAAAAACGGTACCAGTGCCATACAATATGCTACACTTCCTCAACCTTTTGGTATCTACAATATCAAATTGATGAAATGTGGAGGGCTTATGGGAGCGTTTGAAATTGCAACCATCGCCAAAGCCGCTAATATTAACCTGTTTTGGGGTTGTAATGACGAGAGTATCGTAAGCATCACTGCTGCAATACATGCGGCATTTGCCTGCCCTCATACCAAATACCTTGATTTGGACGGTAGTTTTGATCTGGCAGAAGACTTGGTCAATGGAGGTTTTTCACTAAAAGATGGCATTCTAAGTATCAATAAAAAACCAGGGTTCGGTTTTGAGCTTACATAAAAAGTATAATGATGAAACACTTATTTAACGCCCTTCTTGCAATTATTTTGATAAGTTGTACAGAGCAACAAAGAATACCAGAATACGCTGAAAAAGTTGATAATGTGTTTAGCGACTGGAAACCTACTGAACCTGGAGCAGCAATAGGTATTTACCGTGGAGGGAAGTTAGAATATGCCAAAGGATATGGCATGGCAAACATGGATTATGGTATTGCCAATACGACAAATTCGGTGTTTAGAATTGCTTCAACATCCAAGCAATTTACAGCTGCCTGCATAATATTACTTGCAGAACAAGGTCAGTTGAGCCTTGATAACCCATTGAGTAAGTTTTTTCCTGAATTCCCTGATTATGCAAAAGACATCAGCCTACGTCATTTACTTAATCATACCAGCGGTATTAGAGATTATTTGCAACTTGTTTATCTGGCAGGGTTTGATGATGATGACTTCTATACCGATGAGGAAGTAATGAACCTTTTGGTAAAACAAAAGAACCTCAATTTTGCCACAGGCGATGAGTTTCTATATTCCAATAGTGGTTATTGGCTATTGGGACAGGTCGTTTTGAAAGTATCGGGAACTACACTAGCAGAATTTGCCGAGCAAAATATTTTCAAACCTTTGCAAATGAAAAACACCCATTTTCATGATAACAATTCCATGATTGTGCCAAACAGGGCTTCAGGTTACACACCTACCGATGATGGCTTTGAAATCAGTATGACACAGCTTGAAATGATTGGCGATGGCGGAGTATTCACAACCATAGAAGATTTAGGTAAGTGGGTAGATAATTTTAGCACACATACTGTTGGTAGCCAGGAATTCACTCAAAAAATGCAAACTAAGGCTATATTGAATAATGGCGATACCCTTGATTATGCGCTCGGCCTAAATATTACCAAATACAATGACAAACCTGTTGTGCGCCACGGTGGTGCTTTTGTTGGTTACAGGGCCGAATTGATGCGTTTTCCAGAGGAAAATATTGCCATTGCTGTTCTAACAAACAGAAGTGATGGTCAAGCGGGTCAGCACGCAAACCAAATTGCAGATGTCTTATTTGATAAACCCAAAACATCTGTTGACAAAATAGAGCCACAGAAAACCTCAGAGGACTATGTCACCACACCAGAAAAATTGGCTCATTATGTAGGTAGTTACTGGAACGACACCTTGATGAAGGGCAATAAAGTCAGCATTAAAAATGACACCCTCTACCTTGATAACAATAGACTAGTAGCTATAGAATCCGGGCAGTTTAGCTTAGTAAAGTATCCGAAAATTAAAGTAAGTTTTAGGGATGATAGGATGACAATACAGTTTCCAGGAAGAGACCCGCAGATATATACTGCTTATGAACTACCTATATATACAGCATCAGACCTCAACACATTTGCAGGAAGTTATTACAGTGAAGAACTACAAGTTTCTTATTTACTTCAACTGCAAGGAAAGGAGTTACTACTATATATAAATGGTAAGAAAATTTCACCACTTGTCTCTGGCAAGGAGAATATTTTTGTGAATGATGCTATGGGTACTTTTGAGTTTATCAGGACAAAAAACAAGTCGACAGGTTTTATACTGACCTCAGGTCGGGTTAAAAACTTACTGTTCAAAAAAGAATAAAAACTAAAGCGAGCAGAATATGAGAAAGTTCCATTATATCATTTCATTGAGTATCCTTTTAGTTTTGTTAAATCAATGTAAACCAACAGAAGAAAAGAACCTGCTTATACAAAATGCTACAATTATTGATGGCACAGGAGCCGACCGTTTTGTGGGTTCTCTTAGAATTAAGGGCAGCTTGATAATTGATATTGGTGATTTGACAGTATTCGATACTGATTCAATTATAGATGGAACCGGGATGATATTAAGTCCGGGTTTTATTGATACGCATAGCCATCATGATGGAGACACTCTTCGAACAGTAGAAGCGGCTATTAGTCAAGGTATAACCACCATAATTGTAGGTCAGGATGGATTTTCCAGACCCTCTTTAAGCAACTATTTCGATTCATTAAAAACATCCCCGTTATCCTTAAATATAGCATCGTATGTTGGGCACAATACCGTGAGACAAAAGGTGATGGGTAATGATTTTAAACGGGAAGCTACAATTGATGAAATAGAAGCAATGAAGAAATTAATTGCCCGCGATATGCAAAGTGGTGCCCTTGGGCTTTCTACAGGGCTGGAATACGACCCGGGAATCTACTCCAATACACAGGAGGTGATTGAAATGGCCAAAGTAGCTTCGCAATATGGTGGCAGATATATCAGTCATATGCGAAGTGAGGATATGTATTTAGAGCAAAGCATTGATGAGATTTTAAGGGTTGGCAAGGAAACTAATATGCCCGTGCAAATTTCTCACTTCAAGTTAGCTCGTAAAGGACTATGGGGAAAGGCAGCTAAAATTCTGACTATTCTTGATAGCGCCAGATCCGATGGTATTGATGTTACTGCCGATATTTATCCGTATCAATACTGGCAGTCCACTATGACGGTGCTCTTTCCAAAACGCGACTTTGATAACAGGGAAAGCGCAGCATTCGCTCTTTCAGAACTCACCACGCCAGAAGGGGTAATCGTTAATAAATTCAACGCTAACCCAATTTATGAAGGGCTTACCCTGAAAGAAATTGCAGACCTCAGGAAAGAGGATGCTGTTACAACATTTATAACCTTAATAAAAATGTCTCAGGAGACCCCTGGAGAAAGTATTATTGCTAAATCAATGGATTTGGAAGATATTAAGACGCTCAGCAGGTGGCCACATATCAATCTATGCTCAGATGGTGCACCTTCGGGTCATCCACGGGGTTGGGGTGCTTTCCCTCGATATCTAAATATGGATACTGGTGAATCCCTTGAGACAAAAATTCATAAGATGACTACCCAAGCTGCTGAGAATATGGGTATAGACAGTATTGGCATTATAAAAGAGGGCTATTATGCTGACCTCTTATTGTTCGGTATAGAATCTTTTAAAGACAAGGCTACTTTTAAAGAAAGCACACTTAAAGCTGAAGGATTACACAAAGTAATTGTGTCAGGAAAGGTAGTATTTCAAAATAAGGCACCAACCATGATTTATTCTGGAAGGGTGTTAAAGAATTAACATTTAACGAACCAACATTATGAAAAACAAATATCTATCAATTTTATTCTCGTTCCTGGCAATAGCTACTGCATTTGCCCAGACAGGCATAGAAAATTATTTGTCTGCACCATTCCCTTCCAACCTTGTGGGGGCTGAGGATGGTAAAACCATCGCCTGGGTATTCAATGATAAAGGCGAACGGAACATCTTTTATGCAGCCGCCCCATCATTTGCTGCCAAAAAAGTGACTACTTATCAGGGAGATGAAGGCATTGTCATTAACAGCCTCCGGTTTACACCTGATGGAAATCAAATTGTTTTTGTGAGAGGAAATACCAATAATCGAAAGAAAGAAGCTGCTAATCCTGCTCTATTGCCAATGGCTACCGACCGGAACTTATATATAATTGATAAAGACGGCAGCAACCTTCGCAAGATAGGGCCGGGCACTTATCCCAAAATATCACCCGATGGCAAAACGTTGGCTTATTTGAAAAACAAACAAATTTGGACAGCAACACTCTCTGATACTATTCAGAAGCCTCAAAAATTATTTCAATCCAGAGGAAGCCAGTCACAAATACGTTGGTCTCCAGATGGAAGCAAAATAGCCTTTACCAGCAGGCGAGGCGATCATTCATTTATCGGTATTTATGATTTTACCAGCAATCAATTCAAATTTATTGATCCATCCATTGACTTGGATGACCATCCGGTATGGAGTCCCAACGGACAACAATTAGCTTTTAGGAGAAGACCGGCCGTAAAAAACAGCCTGCCTTTCACACCCAAAAGGGAAGGTTTTCCGTGGTCGATACGATTGTACAATGTAAAAACAAACACTACCAAAGAAATATGGAAAGCAGATAAAGGGATGGGTAGTGTCGCAACCAACGAAATCCCTGTAGTAGATAATCAACTGCTTTGGACGGCAGGCAATCAACTTATTTTTCCCTGGGAAAAAACAGGCTGGCAGCAATTGTATTTGCTCAACCCGGTATCGGGCAAGGTAACGCACCTTACGCCCGGCAAAGGCGAATTGGAGAATGTATCGATCAGTAAGGATTTGCAAACCGTGTATTATACCACCAATATCGGTGATATAAACAGGAGGCATATCTGGAAAGTGGATGTTAAAACCGGAAAAACAGTTCAAATTTCGAAAACGAAAAATATAGAATGGTCTCCTGTCCCTCTTGAAAACGGACTGGCTATTTTAAACGCCTCGGCACAAAAGCCGGCATGGCCTGCCTTGTTGTCTGAAAAGGGAAAAATTACCGAGATAGCTTCAGAATTTTTTCCTTCAACATTCCCACAATCGGCTATGGTAACTCCACAGTCCATTATGATTACCGCTACTGATGGAATGCAGGCACCGGCACAAATTTTCTTACCTCCCAATCATAAAAAAGGTCAAAAACATCCAGCATTGATTTTTACACATGGAGGTTCGAGAAGACAAATGTTGTTAGGCTTTCATTACAGCTCGTATTATTCCAACGCCTATGCGTTGAACCAATATTTTGCCTCAAAGGGCTACGTAGTACTTTCGTTAAATTACAGAAGTGGCATTGGCTATGGTATGGAATTCAGGGAAGCACTAAATTATGGAGCACAGGGAGCCAGCGAGTATTTTGATTTAGCAGGAGCCGGCATATACCTGAAAAACAGGGATGATGTCGATGCAAAAAAGATTGCGCTTTGGGGCGGTAGTTATGGCGGTTATTTAACAGCGCATGGGCTGGCGAGGGCCTCCGATTTGTTTGCCTGTGGGGTGGATATTCACGGAGTGCATGATTGGAATGAAGCCATTCGCAATTTTGTGAGTTCCTATTCGCCAGAGAAGTTAGAAGCCTTTGCAAAACTCGCTTTTCAATCTTCCCCAGAATACTATATAGACGGATGGAAATCGCCAGTATTATTCATCCATGGTGATGACGATCGAAATGTGAATTTCACCGAAACGGTAAGACTGGCAGAATTGCTTAGAGAACGAAATGTGCCTTTTGAGCAACTGGTTTTCCCTGATGAGGTGCACAGCTTTTTGCTACATCGGCACTGGATACAAGCCTATGAAGCAGCTTTTGAGTTCATCAACCGACAATTCAATAAAAAATAACCATTCACTATGAATCATTTTCTGATAAATACATCAAAAGGACTGCTATTGTGCCTCTTTTTTTCATTGATAGCACATACAGTTGCCCAAGCCCAATCCTATAAACTATACACCAAAACCGCTACCATGGTTCCTATGCGAGATGGAATAAAACTCTATACCACCATCTATACTCCCATTGGAGCAAAAGAAAAATTGCCTATTCTTATAAAACGCACACCCTATGGTGCCAAGGAAAGAGATACAGTAGATATGACAGCCATTCCCTATGAAAGTGCGTTGGCAAAAGATGGCTATATTTTTGTGTATCAAGATATACGGGGAAAATTTAAGAGTGAAGGGAAAATGGAAATGAATAAACCCCTTTACCACCTTACCAATCCAAACGCAACCGATGAAAGCACCGATTGTCACGATACGGTAGATTGGTTGGTAAAAAACGTGGAGAATAATAATGGTAAAGCTGGGATTCGCGGTATTTCGTACCCTGGGTGGACTGCCTTGGTAGCGGTAGTTGACCCACATCCGGCACTAAAAGCTTCATCGGAGCAGGCCTCTCCAGCCGATATGTACCTTGGAGATGATTTTCATCATAATGGAGCTTTTAGACTAAGTTATGGGTTGGAGTACGCTTATCTCTTTGAAAATGACCCTACCAAAAACAGTAGCTTCCCTTTTCCACAATTCGATTTATATGATTGGTATTTGAATCTTGGTCCATTAAAGAATGTAAATGAAAAATATTTACATGGTCGTTTACCCACTTGGGAACGCTTCGTCAACCACCCTGATTATGATGCCCTTTGGAAAGAGCAGTCTGCCTTTACTTATATGAGTGAACCCGAAATTCCTATTTTGCATGTTGGTGGTTATTATGACCAAGAAGATTTGAATGGACCACAGGCTTTGTACCTTCATATGGAGAAAAAAGATAAATCCAATCGCAACTATCTACTCATGGGGCCTTGGAATCATGGAGGTTGGGGTCGAATGGATGGTGATAGTCTGGGCAGGATTAATTTTGGCAGCAAGACGGCCGTTCACTTTCGAGAAAAGGAAAAGCAATGGTTTGACTTCTGGCTAAAAGATGAAGGTGATGGAAATTTTGAAGAAGCCCATTTTTTTCAAACAGGATCTAACCAATGGAAAAGTTATGACAGTTGGCCACCAAAAGACATTGAAATAAAAAAATTATATATTGGACCTAACAATACCAACTCATTTTTAAAACCAAAAGTAGCTGAAGGTTTTACAAGTTATACCAGCGATCCTGCAAGACCTGTACCGTATCGTACATTGCCCATAGAAGCCACTTATGGTAAAGGGAGTCGCTGGAGAAGCTGGCAGGTAGAAGACCAGCGTTTTGTTTATACCCGTCCCGATGTAGTTAGCTTTACAGGAGAGGTCTTGACCGAAGATGTAACAGTAACTGGCAACATCATTACCCGATTGTTTGCTAGTACCTCTGGCACTGATTCAGACTGGGTGGTAAAGCTAATTGATGTGTACCCTAATTTTGATGAAGAAAATATCTTGATGAGCAATTACCAGTTTCCTGTGGCTATGGAAGTATTTAGGGGGCGCTACAGAGAAAGTTTTGAAAAACCAAAAGCGTTGACGCCTAACAAACCTGAAGAATATGTAATAGATTTACATAATATAGACCACACCTTTAAAAAAGGCCATCGTATTATGATTCAGGTACAAAGCTCATGGTTTCCAGTAATAGATCGTAATCCTCAAAAATTTGTGCCGAGTATTTTTGAAGCTACTGAAGAAGATTTTATAAAGGCAGAGCAACGAATCTATTTCTCTGCCAAGTACCCAACGCATATTGAATTGCCAGTAAAGAAATAAAACTGAATTTTAAAAAGTTTAAATACCATCAATAATTAAGTAACACCATGAAAACATTCAAGACACTTAAAATCTTACTGCTCCTTTTAGTATGCCAACCAATCGTTGCACAAAAACTCACTAAAATAGAGAAGCGTATTGTAAATTACGTAAAAGCCAACAACGATGACGCCATTGCACTTTTAGAAAAGCAAGTGAACATGAACAGCGGCTCCCTTAATATTGAAGGCGTAAACAAAGTTGGGCGCGAGTTTGCAAAAGAGTTTGAAGCCATTGGTTTTACCGCCACTTTCAAACAACTACCTGCAGAAGTTAAAAGAGGCGACCATTTATTTTGTGAGTTAAATACAGGAAATGTTAATGGGAAAAAGATATTGCTAATAGGACATTTAGATACTGTCTTTGAAGAGGACAGTCCATTTCAAACATTCACAAGAGAAGGAAATATGGTGTATGGTCCGGGTGTGGATGACATGAAGGGAGGTAATATCATTATCCTTTATGCCCTAAAGGCATTACAGCAAGCAGGAGCATTGAAAAATACTCAAATAATTGCCGCATTTACAAGCGATGAAGAAAAAGCAGGAAATCCCATAAGTATTAGTCGAAAAGACTTGATTGATGCCGCCAAGCGAAGCGACATCGCCTTAGGCTTTGAAAGTGCCACAGGATTTAATTATGCAACGGTTGCAAGACGAAGCTCAGGCAGTTGGTTGTTAGAAACTACTGGTAAAAGAGCCCATTCTTCAGGTGTTTTTTCAAAAGGTACCGGAGCAGGTGCCATATTTGAGATGGCTCGAATTTTAAACGCATTCTACAACGAGTTACCAGAGCAAAACTTAACCTTTAACCCTGCAACGGTTGTTGGAGGTACCACAGTAAATTACAATGCTTCACAAGGTAAGGGTGATACCTTTGGAAAAACAAACATTGTAGCACAAAAGGCCATTGTTAGTGGAGACATAAGATGTCTTACAGAAGAACAAATACAAGCTACCATGGATAAAATGAATGAGATTGTATCAAAACACCTTCCAAAGACAGGAGCCACCATTACCTTCAAATTGTCATACCCTCCTATGAAACCCACTCCAGGAAATTATGAAGTCTTAAAAGTATTGGATAAGGTAAGTCAAGATTTAGGTCATGGTGAAGTAAAGGCATTTGACCCTGCAAAGAGAGGAGCAGGTGATATTTCGTTTGTAGCCAACTATGTTGATGGCTTAGATGGCTTAGGTACTATGGGTGGTGGCTCGCATACGCCCAATGAACGTATGGATTTAACACGCTTTAACGAGCTTACACAAAGAGCCGCATTATTAATTTATAGATTAATAAACACTAAACAGAAATAAAGCAATTATGAAACTAAAAACCATCTTAATAATCGCATCCTTCTTTGTGTCCAATACACTTTTTGGGCAAACATTTCCAGATGCAACATGGGAATACAATATTGATAAAACCAATGAAAATTGGGATTATAAAAGCTTAAAGACCTTTAGAAAGTATATTATAGATAGTACTCACATAACAGGAATGATGATTGTCCACAAAGGCAAAATCATTTTTGAATATGGCGATGTGGAAGAGAACAGTTATATCGCTTCTTGCCGAAAAAGTGTGCTTTCTATGATTTATGGTAAGTATGTAGAAGATAAAACTATCGATTTAAACAAAACCATCAAACAGCTAGGCATTGATGATGTAGATGGCATTTTGCCAGAGGAAGAAAAGGCAACTGTCCAAGAGATTATTTCTGCCAGATCCGGTGTCTATCATAAGGAGGGGTATCCAGGTGGTATGCAGCAATATGCTCCCAAAAGAGGCAGTGTAAAACATGGCAGTTACTGGCTGTATAGCAACTGGGACTTCAACGTGGCAGGCTATATTTTTGAGCAAGAGACCGGGAAGAACATCTATGACGAAGTAGAGGCACAACTCGCAAAGCCCCTGAACATGCAGGACTGGGATCGAAGCCTTCAGCAAAAGGAAGGAGACACCACCATCTCAAAATACCTCGCCTACCCCATGTGGTTCTCCACAAGAGACATGGCACGGATAGGATTATTGATGCTCAACAAGGGAAATTGGAATGGCACCCAACTCATCTCCGAAAGCTGGGTGGATGAGATGTTAAAGGAGCGCACCAATTACAAAGAACTGAACACCAATGTTCCCGTTTTTAGGAACTCTGGGGTTGATTTTGGCTATGGTTATATGTGGTGGCTCATCCAAAATGTGAAAGACAAGCGTTTTGAAAGGGCTTATTCAGCAAAAGGTGCTATGGGACAAAACATATCGGTCTTTCCAGCCATGGATGCGGTTTTGGTCTTTAAGACAAAAGCAGCGTATCGAAGAAGAAATTCAGGCAAGGTGCGCCTGGACATCCTAAAAAAAGTGCCCACATTCTATACAGGAACAGTCAATAATTAAGCAAATGATGAAGACAAGAATATTTTTAGTTGCACTATTCATTGGCTTCGCTCAGTATTAAATTAGTGAGGCAAAGGCCTCAAAGTATAAACCTCACAACGTGAGTAAAAAATAAACACATGTATATCAAACAGACAACGATGGGCAAACTAAAACTGGCAGTACTCTTTTTTTTACTGTTTACCTGTCTGCCCCACAACACCGTATTAGCGCAACTTTCTTCAAAGGAAGTTGACAAACTGGTTAACAATGCCATGCAAAAATTCAACGTGGCAGGGGTGGCCGTTGCCATCGTCAAAGACGGCAAGCCTATCCACGCCAAAGGGTACGGGGTAAAGTCGGTGGACACAAAAGCAAAGGTAGATGAGCACACCCTCTTTGCCATCGCCTCCAACAGCAAGGCATTTACCACCGCGGCCCTGGCCATCCTCGAAGATCGGGGAAAGCTAAAGTGGACAGATAAGGTCGTTGACGTTATCCCCGAATTCAAAATGTACAACGACTACGTGACCCAAAACTTTACTATTGCTGATCTGCTTACACATAGAAGTGGTTTGGGGCTTGGGGTTGGTGATTTGATGCATTTCCCCGATGGTGCTGACTTTACTATTGACGATATCATTAAAAGCTTTCAATACTTTAAGCCACAATCTGCATTCAGAACCAAATGGGATTATGACAACCTGCTGTACATGGTCGCTGGCGAAGTCATCAAAAGAGTCTCTGGCATGGAATGGGGAGATTTCGTTACCAACAATATCTTCAAACCGTTGCAAATGAATGAGACGTTCAGTTCGATACACCGGGTAACGAACAGCAACCAACTGGCTGTTCCGCACAGCAATTCCATCAACAACCAACTGCGCACCATCAATCACTATATGACAGACCCTGAAAAAATGAACGGTGCCGCAGGTGCGATCATTTCCAATGTGTCCGACCTCAGCAAATGGCTCATCACCAGACTGAACAAGGGGGATTACGGCAAGGATTTAGGACAGTCGCTGTTTTCCTTAAAAAATCACCATAAAATGTGGCAAATACATACTGTTACCAATGCCCGAAAAAGCCCCAGATACAACTCGCATTTTGCAGGGTATGGACTAGGTTGGTTCTTAACAGATGTTAAAGGTAACATGATGGTATCCCATACCGGGGGGCTTCCGGGCATGCTGTCCAAAGTGGTGATGATTCCAGACCTCAACCTGGGCATTGTCGTACTCACCAATACCGAAAGCGGTGGCGGGCCTGCCTTCAGTGCTATTACCCAGACGATTTTGGATAGCTATTTGGGCTTGGACAAATTCAATTGGGTGGACTACTACTATGAGGCGAGCCAAAAAAGGGTAGCCTCCTCGGATAAGGTTACTACACAAGTGTGGAAAACGGTAGAAAAGTCCAAATCCGTTAAAATTGATGCCAATCAATACATCGGAATTTATAAAGACAACTGGTTTGGAAAAGTTGAAGTATTTTTAAACAACGGCAAGCTGTGGTTTAAATCATACCGTTCTCCAAAACTTAACGGTCCCATGCGTTATTACAAAGGAAATGCCTTTGCCATACGGTGGGAATATCAGGATATGAATGCCGATGCGTTTGCCATTTTTAGCCTTGATGAAGAAGGTAAAGCCCAAAGTATTAAAATGAAGGGAATTTCACCTGATATTGATTTCAGTTTTGATTTTCATGATCTGGGCCTTAAAAGGGTTGAGCATAAATAAAAAAATTAATGTCTACTAATTATTTCAAATCATGAAAACCACACGAAAAAATTTTCTCCGTACAAGTGCAGCACTTGCAACGTCTTTAGCTATACCTTCATTTTCATTCGCCAATCTAGGTTCCAGTAGTAATCTCAAAGTAAACGGCTCATTAAAAAATCGTTTTGATCCCTGGATTGAGGTACTTCCGGAGTCTATAAGATATAATGCCGGGGTATTGCATAATTTGTCCGGGAAAAAACCGGTGATAGCCGTTATTAAAAACAACGGCTATGGTTTGGGTGATATCAACGCGGCTAAAATTTTGGATGATATGCCGGAGATAGCCGGATTTGCCGCGGTAAAAACAGATGTGTGCATTTCTGTAAAAGAAGCAGGAATTAAAAAACCTATACTGCATATGGGAATGGCTACGGATGCAGACTTTTATGATTTGGCTTCTAATAACGTGCAATTGTCCATTTTTGACAGCAGGATGCGAACGCTTTTGGAATCCATTTCCAAAAGAACAAAACGACCTGTTGATACACACTTGTACATAGATACGGGGATGAGCCGTATGGGAATTCCATATCACCGTGCCATGCCCTGGATAGAAGACATTGCTAAAAGCAAAAGCATCAATATTCTGGGCTCCTTCATGGGCTTCACAGAAGACCCTGAATTTGATAAAGAGCAATTAAAACGTCTTCAAAACTTAAATGCTAAAGCTGCTTCAAAAAAAATAAATATGGGAAGATTACATGCTGCCTCATCTAATGCTGTTTATCATTTTCCAGAAGCTTCACTTGATATGATTCGCCCAGGAATTTCACTTTATGGAGCGTATCCTACCTATCCGAAAAAAGAAGAAAAGATAGCTCCATTAAAAGTGGGGTATCGACTCAATGCTCGGGTGGTAAGAGTTGAACAACTGCGAACCGGAGATAGCGTAAGCTATGGAGGCAGTTACGTAGCTAAGTCGCCCGTTTGGATTGCGGCCTTGCCTATTGGCCATGCAGACGGTTATTTGCGAAAAGCCACCAAAGGAGCTAAAGTTTTAGTGAATGGTAACTTATATCCTGTTATTGGTTATGTAAGTGCCAGTCACACCATTATTGAACTTGGAAATGAACCTAAAGTAAAAGTAGGAGATTTGGCAACCTTGGTAGGACCAGATCATCCGGAAATTCATCCAAGTCACCTTTCAACGATTACAGGTACTTCTGTATATGATATACTGATGCACATGAGTGCTCGATTACCTAAAATAGTTCTTTAAATATAATCAAGATATATAAGCCATGAAACGTAATTTATTGATAGTCATTTTAATAGCATTTATATCATGTTCGCAGAACAATAAAGGCATTGAAACTGATTTTGATCATTTGTTAAAAGATAAATTTTCTGAAAAGGAACCTGGAGGTATTATTCTTGTTCAGAAAGGATTAGAAGTGGTTTACCTTAATAGTTATGGGGTTGCTGATACTAAGACAAATAAAAAAATAACTGCCAATACAATTTTTAATACAGGCTCTATTTCAAAAACATTTGTATCAAACGGAATTCTTATCCTTCAAGAACAAGGTTTACTATCTGTTGAAGATAGTATTTACAAGTATTTTCCTGATTTTAAAAATAAAGACATCGCAAAGAAGATAAAAATAAAACATTTGCTTTCGCATAGTTCGGGGCTTCCTGACAACAGGAAAACAGAAGAAAATAAAGAATTCTATATGACAGCTAAGGATAAAGGAAACTTTGAGCCTTTAAAAAATGTAGATTCATTAGTTTTTGAACCAGGTGAAAAATTCGAATATTCCAATCCAGCTTATAATGGATTAGCTCTTATTATTGAGCAAGTATCACAGAAAAAATGGCAAGATTTTATTGCAGAAAAAATATTTAAACCTTCTGGGATGTCAGATAGCAGAATTACTGATGGAGATTACCCAACAAAAGATGTTTCTCATGCATATATAAAAGCTGATGGACGTTATAAAGAATTTGATTATGGAGAGTATCCAACATTTGCAGCTGCTGGAAATGGTGGGGTTTGGTGTTCTGTACTTGATTTGGCAAAGTATGAGCTAGCAATACGTAACAACCTGTTTTTAAGCAAACAAACAATTGAAAAATCGCGGACAATTCTTTCACCAAAAAACTGGAAAGACACCACTCCTCCTAAAATAGGGTATAGCTGGTTCATTCAAGATAAAAATGATAAAAAGAACAAATTGGGTGTTAAAATAGTTTCACATACAGGTTCTCAAGGTGGATTTAGGTCGTTTTTCATTTCAATTCCAGAAAAGGATATTATATATGCCGGTCTATTTAATAGGCCTGTTAAAAATTTATCTGAAGTAAGGGCGAAAGGTTTAGAACTATTAAAAAAACACCATTGGATTGAATAAATAATTATTAATGATAGAATAAAAAACATGTACAATAACAAATACAACTTAGGCTTTTTCCCAACACCGTTGCACAAACTCAACAACTTGTCAAAAATTTATTCTGATTATACTCTTTTTATAAAAAGAGACGACCAAACAGGTTTGGCATCAGGAGGAAATAAAACAAGAAAGTTGGAATATTTAATTAAACAGGCACTGGATAATAATTATGATGCTGTTTTTACTACGGGAGCACAACAATCTAATCATTGTAGGCAAACAGCAGCAGCTTGTGCTCAAGCAGGAATTGAATGTCACATTGTAGTGAGAGGAAAAGAGCCTAAAACATATCAAGGAAATTTATTGTTGTCGCATTTATTAGGAGCTAAAATTCACTTTACCAACGACAATCGAAAAGAAATAGATTTTAATGAGTTTACAAGTAAATTAGAAAAGAATAAAAAGCCTTTTATTATACCAATTGGAGGATCAAATAGCGTTGGTGCTTTAGGTTTTGTAGATGCTATAAAAGAGTTAAAGCTTCAATTAACAAGTCAGGATATACATATTGATTATCTCTTTTTTGCCTCAAGCTCAGGAGGTACGCAAGCTGGAATAATGCTGGGCTTAGAATTGGCCGATTTAAATATTGAGTTGATTCCAATTAAAATAGATAAAGATGAACCAGAGAGACAGGGGGTAGAACTAGAGGAAGCCATCATAGAAATTATGAATGAAGGAAAAAAGTTACTAAACATAGAGAAACAATACACTCTTAAAGATATCCCTTTAAATAAAGAATATAACGAAGCAGATTATGGTGTATTGACTAGTAATGAAATTTCTGCCATTAATGAACTGGCTTTAAATGAGGGAATTTTATTAGACCCTGTTTATACAGGAAGAGCATTTTACGGAATGCTAGACTGTTTAAAAAAGAAAAAAATCAAACAAAATTCAAACATCCTTTTTTGGCATACCGGAGGACTTCCAGCATTGTTTGAACATGCAGAAGGACTAAGGAAGTAACCAGGTCATCCAGAATTTATCCTAATCATCTAGCATATATGATATACTAATACACATGAGTGGTCAGTTACCAAAAATGATTCTTTTATAAAAATTGGTAATACAATAATAAAAACCCGAGTTCGATATTGAATTCAATTAAAGTGAAAATTATGAAACAAAAACTAACAAAAACCTTTTTTCTCGTAATAGTCAGTTTGACTTTTGTTTGGTCTGTTAATGCACAAACCAACGAGAAGGAGTTAATGGATGCCATTGCATCCATAAAAAAATCTTTTGAATCTTATAGACATAAGACGGATGCACTCCAAAAGAAAATTGATGACATTTATTGGTACAATAAGGTTGGTGATGTAGCCTATGTTGATAAGGTATATATGACCGGCCCTCCACTGGCTAAAGAAAAGAATCCTACTGCCCAGGGAGCAGGCAACCCCGTAAAATTTTGGTCATATATCTTTTTCCCGAAAAATCTCAATCCATCCGGTAAATATCCTTTACTTGTTTTTCCTCATGGTGGCGTACATTCAAATATGAATACGTATTATACACATATTATAAGAGAATTGGTTTCTCAAGGCTATATCATTGTAGCAGCTGAATACCGTGGTTCTACAGGTTATGGTCAGGGACACTACAAAAAAATAGATTATGGAGGACTGGAAATTCAGGATGTGGATGCCAGCCGACAATACATGATCGATAATTATGATGTAGTAGATGAAAACAGAGTAGGTATTTTAGGTTGGAGCCATGGTGGGTTGATTACACTACACAATATATTTGATTCTCCTAAAAACTATAAAGTTGCTTTTGCGGGAGTTCCTGTAAGCGATTTAATTGCACGTATGGGGTACAAAACGCAAGGGTATCGCAATCTATATTCAGCTGACTATCATATAGGTAAAACGGCTTATGCAAATGTTGAAGAATACAGAAGACGCTCTCCTGCCTGGCAAGCCCACAAATACAGTGGTACTCCTTTACTAATTCACACCAATACCATTGATGCCGATGTAAATGTGTTGGAAGTTGAACATCTTATTAAATCGCTCAAGGCAACAGGGAAAAAGAATTTTAAATACACCATATTTAAAGATATTCCCGGTGGGCATTCATTTGATCGAATGGATCATAAAAAAGCGAAAGAAATTCGACTAAAAATCTATAAACATCTTAATGACTACTTAAAACCAAATAAACCGTTTAAGAATCTGAGAGATTTACAAAAAGCAGGGTATAGGTACAATTGATATTTTCTTATATTTTGTTAATAGTTTTCAATTACTTTAAAGAATAAAACTAATTCTTCCAGTAATTATCTTTCGAATTCGTATCTGGAATATAATCATTCCCTAAGACTATTTTTTGAATTTGTTTTGTTGTTTTCACAATAATCGTCTTACTGTCATTTTCTTTCCAAACAGCAGCAGAATAATGGATGTTTTGAGTTGTTTGATCTTTATAAATAACGGTAAGATCTAAAGGCACAGGGAGTTCTCCTGTTTTTTTAATGGTAATCTGGTAAGAATCTTTGGTTATTTTTTCCAGTTTTTCAATCCCCAAATCAGGAGATGCATTTTCAAAAAACCATGGTTTCCAAAACCAATTCAAATTTTGCTGAGACGTTTGATTTACATGATAAAAGAAATCTAACGGTGTAGGGTGTTTACCTCTCCACGTTTCTATATAAGCTGCCAAACATTTTTTAAACAATTCCTCACCCAATATATCTTGCAACACATATAAGCCTACGGCAGGTTTCATATACAAATTGAAATAGGAAGTACCTCCTCTTAACATCGTAGAATTAACCATAGATGCCACATTCCTGTCTGTATTCGCATATTTACTCATACTTCTGGCATAACGGGTTAATCGGTTTAAGGTAGGTTCGGTTTTTTGCTGATATTTATAAGGCATCATGGCAGCAAAAGCTTCATCCATCCACGCCTGTTCCGTTTCATTAGTCAATACATAAAACGGAAAGTAATTGTGTGCAATTTCATGCGCTGTAACATCTACGGTTCGCCCTCTGTTGTCTGCCGAAGGATCATTGGCAATCATCGGGTATTCCATACCGCTGGTTCCATTGGTACCATTAAATAAAGTCATTGTTGGAAAAGGAAACGGATAGGGAAGTTCGGTAGAAAAATAGTGTATGGATTTTTTGGCAAGTTCGGCAACCTCTATAAAATCTTTGGATGCTACCGGGTAAACGGCCTCTATATAAATATCTTTTTCGGTAACCCCTTTTAGCGATGTTCCATCCCAAAGAAAATGATCACTTACCCCAAAGGCAACATCAGAAACGTGATTTGCTTCAAATATCCATTTATTATTGCGAGTGATGGGTTTTCCTGAACGATAATCATTTTGAGTAACGATAGAAACAACAGCATCTCTCTTTTTTGCTTTTTGATATTTCTTATAAATGCTTTTAGCCAATACTTCGTTCGGGTTTTGAAGCATCCCGGTACCCCATACTAAATAGCCTTTAGGTGCGGTAACGGTGTAATTATAATTGCCCAAATCGTAATAAAATTCTTGCCCGCCTGAATGGATATTTCTATCCCACCCATTGAGATCGTCATATACAGCCACCTTAGGAAACCACTGCCCTAAAAAGAACGAGGTTTCATCTTTGGCTCCCATACGAATATTACTTTTAGAAGGAATGGAAAAACTCCACGCAACTTTTATTGTAACCGAAGAAGAAGATGCTATGGGCTGCTTCATATCTGCCACTAATTGTGTTCCTTCTATACGATACGGCGTAATCTGGTTATTAATTTTCAATTCTTTAATAACAACCCCGTTATGCACATCATCAGGGTGTACAACATCATCTCTTATAGTTCCTTTTTTATATAAATTTTGAAAAATATGAAAAACAAGTTGTTTTAAAGAATCAGGACTGTTGTTTTGATAGTGAATGCTTTCTGTTCCGATAAGTTTTTTTTCACCGGGGATGATTTCTGCATTAATATCATACGAAGCTGTATTTTGCCAGTACTTTGCTCCTGGCACACCTAAGGTTGTTCTAGTTTCTTTTTGTAAACCTTTATCAAAATTTTTATGAGTAGGTAATTTTTGTTGACTTTTTCCAATTAGAGGAAACAACAATACAAAACTATATATTGCAGCCCTTATACATATATTCATCTTATTATTGTTTTTTACGCGCATTGTATTTATCCATTATTTTCAGTGTCTCTTTTACAGGGAGTGCTTTCATGGTTCTTCCTTTTTGCCCTGTTATATCGGTTGCCATAAACAGTGAGTTGTAAATAGCTTCTTCAGTAGCTTCCAGCGTTGCCAAAAACAAAGGCGACATATAATCATTAGCCACTTCTATCGTAGCTTTCTCTCTTTCTTTTGCACTGTATGGAATGCGAAGTTGGGGGTGCGTGCTAAAGGCAATACTGTAATCGCCACTGCCATTGGATGAAAATGATCCTACTTTTCCAAAAGCCAGAAAAGAACGTTTTGCCAGGCGTTTTAAATTGCGAGCAGATACGGGGGCATCTGTGGCAATGACAATCATACACGAGCCATCCACCACATAAGGAACATCATTTGCCATATAATAATTGTTGAGTTCTTTGCCAACCGGAGCACCATTGATGGTAAGAATGCCTCCAAAATTGGTTTGTACAAGCACACCTACGGTATAACCGCCCTTTTCTTTGGGCAACACACGAGATGAAGTACCGATACCTCCTTTAAAGCCTAAAGCTCTGGTGCCGGTGCCTGCGCCTACATTGCCTTCGGCAACTTTTCCGGTGCTTGCTGTTTGAATCGCTTCAAAAACATGTTGGCCTTTTACATGGCGGCCTCTGATATCATTGAGCCAGCCATCATTGGTTTCGCCAACCACGGGGTTTACAGATCGAATCTTTTTATTTTCGGGGATGGATAAGGTATAATCAACTAAACCGTTTGCCACCAAAAAGGCATTAAGGGTATTGGTGAGGGTAATGGGTGTTTCGATATTGCCAAGCTCCTCGATTTGTGTAAACCCAAGTGCTTTCCCAAACCCGTTGCCGACAAATACGGCTGCGGGTACTTTTTCCTGAAAGATATTCCCCTGATGCGGTAAAATGACAGTTACTCCGGTACGAATGGAGTCGCCAACGATCAATGTTTTTTGTCCAACCGAAACGCCTTGCACATCGGTGATGGCATTGTATTTTCCGGGGGTGAGGATGCCGGGTTCAATGCCCAAATCTCTGGCTCTTTGCCGCTGATTTTGTGCTTGGGCAATTGAAAGAGCTCCAATTAATACTATTAAAATATATAGATGCTTTTTCATTCGTTTAAATTTTGCTTTTCAAACCATACGTTTTTGGCCCTGCTGTTTGAGACAAAAGCTCCAATTACATTGCCTTTTTCATTTCGCTTCAATTTAACGAACTGAAAAGCACTATTGCCTTTTAGCACATCTTTTTTAATGATTTCTATTTCAAAATTTCCGTGCCTGATATGATTCCCAATCAGGTTGTTATCGTCTATCGAAACATAATAGCTGGTTTTTAGCTCCGGGCTAAAATATTCACCGGCAATGGATTGTAATAGTTCTTTTGAGTAGGGGGTAGATACGGGTTCAAATGCTTTGAAAACAGTAGAGGAGTTGCCATTAGTTACCGTCATTGTTTTTTCTTTTTTATCCGATTCAAAACGGACTTTTACCGAACTTCCGGATAATAGAAACTCATTCTTTTTAACAGGGATTAGCGGAGTTTCATTATTCTCTGAACGAACATATCTTAGTGTATCATTTTTTAAATATATTTTACGCAAACCATTACTTCCATCGTCCCAATAAGAAGCAATATATTTGCTGAGTGTTTTGGTAGGAAGTTTTATACCCTTAGGTGTAGTTGTTGCTTTTGTATCACCTTGTTTATCTGTGAGCAGTATTTCAGCAATTTTATTTGCTTTACTGCCGGGCGATGCGGTCGAAAAATTGGTGATAATGGCTATACTCAGTTTTTCATCCGGGTAGGTGCCGATAGATGACCGGTAGCCACCAATGGAGCCACCATGCTGCACGCGTTTAACGCCTTTAAAGGAGTCGAGCCGAACACCAAAAGCATAATCATTATAAGCTCCATTATTTAATGGGTCGATTGTAAGCATCATCTTAAAAGCCTTTTCCCATCCGGATTTGGGAGTAGAAAAATTTTCCAGCCAGGTTAATAAATCGGCGGTAGTTGAGTGCATATTTCCGGAGCCTACATAGCCCCAATATTCAACAGCCCTGTCGAACTCGTTTTTTTGTGTGTAATAGGATGTAGCATTGTTGGGAACCACCCTGTTGTACTTATCTTCTATATAAGTATCCGTCATTCCCAAAGGGTCAAAGACTGATTTTTTCATCCAGCTGGTAAACTCTTCTCCGGTTACTTCCTCAATAATTTTTGCCATAAACATATAGCCGGTATTGCAGTACAAAAACTCACTTCCCGGTTCAAAGTTCAGATTGCGCTGGTCTTGCATAATTCGGTATAAATCTTCATTGGTTCTGGTGTCATCACCTCGCCATCCGGCCAGGGCAAACAAGGTATGCAGGCTTCTCAATCCGCTGGTGTGGTGCAGCATTTGCCTGATGGTAATCTTTTCTGCAAATTCGGGCAATTCGGGCATATATTTTTTAATGTTATCATCAACAGAAAGTTTTCCCTGAAGGTGAAGCCGTACAATGCCCATCGCTGTGAATTGTTTAGAAACGGAGGCTACATTAAAGCGTGTTCCTGTTGAATTAGGAATAAGATATTCTAAACTTGCCAATCCATAAGCTTTTGAAAATATCACCTTGCCGCCTTTCATCACCCCTATGGCTCCTCCGGGGTGATTAGGAACATTCCACTGGCTGAAAATTTCATCAATTTTTTGATATTCCGTAGCTGTTAACTGTGCATAGCTCGCTTGAAAAAAAACACATAAAAGAAAGGTCAATAGTGCTTTTTTAACTACTTTCTGAAGTATTTTATAAGATGAATTTACGTAAATAGTTTGCATTTTCTTGAATTTTAATCCCTTATTATTTGTTTTTTCTTAACACTTTTCCTGCTTTTATGTTTTGAAATACACCGTTGTCGATTGAAAGTTTTCCATTAATTATTACATAAGAGATTCCTTCAGGATATTGGTGTGGTTTTTCAAAAGTTGCTTTGTCAATAACGGTTTTAGGGTCGAAGATTACAATATCTGCTTTCATTTGCTCTTTAATCTGCCCTCTGTCTTTTAGTCCAAGCGTAGTTGCAGGCAGTTTTGTCATTTTATAGATAGCCTCCGATAATGAAATCGTTCCTTTTTCACGAACATAATGCCCTAAAACTCTTGGAAAAGTACCGTACCACCGTGGGTGTGGGTGTCCCATTCCGGGTTTTACCAACCTTCCATCCGAGGCAATCATAGTTTGAGGGTGCTTCATAATGCGTTCTACATCACCTTCATCCATAGCATGAAAAACACAAGATGCACCACCATTCAGCTGGGCTTCAATCACTAAGTCTGCACCGTTTTCCACCGTTGGTTTTAGCCCTTTTTGTTCACACCAGTATTTTAAAGTTTTCCCTTCCAATTCTGGCATCCATCTTACTTTGGCAAATTGCACTCTGTTTAAGTCGCTGCCTCCGCGGTCATTTAAAATATTAAAAATGATCCCTGATTTTATACTATCACGCAGCGCAGGCTCTGACACTCTCTGCTTAAAAGCCTCATTTCCTCCGGCTCTTGCCCAACTGGGAATTAGTACAGATATACCGGTATAACTTGCATTGTATGGGTATTGATCCATTTTGATGTCAAGGTCTGCTGCCCTGGCAGAATCTACCATAGCCAGTGTTCTGGTACTTTTACCCCACATAGGTTTGCCCATGACTTTATGGTGGGTGAGTATCACCGGGATTTCTGCTTCTTTAGAAATAACGATGGCTTCCTGAACCGCATCAAATAAGCCCAGCCCTTCTTCACGCAAATGCGAGGTGTAGATACCACCTTCGATTGATGCTACTTTTGAAAGCTCTATAACCTCATCTACTTTAGAAAAGGCTCCGGGTAAATATTTAAGCCCGGTCGAAATTCCATAGGCTCCTTCCTGCATGGCCTGCCGAACCTGTGCTTTCATTTGGCTGAGTTCGCTTTCGGTGGGAGCCCTGTTTTCCAGCTTCATTACATTTTTTCTTACCCTGTTGTGTCCTACCAGGTAGGCCACGTTCATCCCTACCCCTATCTGATCGAGCGTGTCCAGATATTGGCCAAAAGGCCAGGGGCCGCCACCGTCAGGGCCGCCGAGAGCTGTTGTTACACCTTGTCTTACATGGCTTTCGCAATTTGAAAGTTTAAGAATGGGGTCTAAGTGCGCATGCATATCAATAAATCCGGGGGCAACAGCCATGCCTTTGGCATCTACCTTTCGGGAAGCTTCGGCGGTTGACAAATCACCGATTTTCACAATCAGTCCATCTTTGATTCCGATATCGGTTTTTACCGATTCTTTTCCTGAGCCATCGTACACATTTCCGTTTAGGATAATGGTGTCATAGCTTTGTGTGTTGTTACAACTCCATAATGTTAAGATTATGAGAAAAAAAGGGAGAATCGCTTTAGTATTCATGGTATTTTGTTTTAAGTAATAACTTTTTTGTAACTGTTTTTTAGAATCAAAAATGCCTCTTGGAGTTTTTTGGTAACCGAGCCTACATTTCTATCTTGATAAAACAGGTAGTCATCTATTTGTGTTATCGCTCCAATTTGTGTAGTCGTTCCAGTTAAAAAGGCTTCGTCCATTTTTATAATATCTTCTTTTGAAATGGCTTCTTCTTTGACTTCTATACCACAATCTTTGCATAATTGAATCACGATTTGTCGTGTAATTCCATCAAGAATATATTCATCGGCAGGATGCGTATACACAACCCCTTTTTTGACAAAAAAGATATTGCTGTGCGAACCTTCGGTTATAAAACCATCTCGAAAAAAAACAGCTTCATGAGCTTCCTGTTTAATAGCATGATCATTTGCCATAACATTTCCTAATAAAGAGATCATTTTAATATCGCAACGATGCCATCGATAATCGGGCATTGTAATTATTTTAATTGCATTCTTATTAATACCAGGAAATTTTTTGGGCAGCGCATACATCATTAATGTAGGTACTGCATGATCAGGAAAATCATGTTTTCTTGGAGCCACACCTCTAGTTACCTGAATATAAATAAGGCACTCACCTTTATCTATATCAGAAACTTTGAGCAGATCATCTATTTTACCAGGAAGTGTCGTTGTATCAAAATCTATATGAATTTTATCAAGACATTCAGACAAACGGTTCAAATGTTCTTTTCCATAAAAGAAAGAACCGTTTTTCTGAGTCATCACTTCATAAATTCCATCACCAAATAAAAAGCCCCTATCAAATACAGATATTTTAGCATTTTTATAATCTAAAATCTCATCATTCAGATATACTTTTTTGGGATAATTCCTCATTTTTAATTATTAAAATTAGTACTAATTAATATAACCCGGAACCGGTATCGTTGCCATAGTATGTAACCCCGGAGATGCTTTTAAAATACTTTTAACACTGTTAATGGTAATGGCACAGGTAGCAATATCTCCATTGACACCTGTACCTATTTCCGAAACAAATGAAGGTTCTCCTTTTATAGTAACCCTGTCAAAAGATCTGGGCTCTCCGATAGCTGCTTTAAAATGCATTTTAATTTTACAATCCCCATTGATATATCCGTGGGAAATCTGCTCCACACCACGGGCATCTCCCTCTTTGATATCCATTGATGGAACACTTATGTTGTTTTCAGCAATTACAGGTTGAAGATCTTCTGTTACATTGTCTAATTTAAAGCCTACACTATTAGCCAAAAAATAAACAGATTCTTTTAATCCAACGTGTCGTAATGTACCGGTCTGCTCTTTGGCTTTGAATGCCACGAGATCAAGGCCGGCACCGATTTTTTGCTGAAAAGGGATTCTTCGTGGTGTGGCATCCTGAAAACGCTCTACGGTAATACTTTCTACGTCTTTACATACCGAACTCAATACTGATGGAAGGTAGTCCATCAAAAACCCGGGGTTAACACCAGTACCCAAACAAGCTACATTATATTTTTTGCATATTGCATCTATACTTTTACTTGCTTTTGGATTTTCTTCCCATGGGTGTGATAGCTCTTCACATGTTGAAACAATGGGTATACCATGTTTAGCTATATTCTCTATTTGCGATTCTAATTTTTGAATGCTTGACACGGTAGTTAATATAGCAGCAGCAGGTTTTTCCGGAAGGTTTTGCAAAGCTTCTTCAATAGTGTTTTGAATCAATACACCAGAAGATTCTCCATTAATAAGCTCTCCAAAATCCTGATTCCTTAAATCGTTATTAATATCAACAGCAGCAATAGTTTTCACCTCTTCTTTATCGTCTATATATTTACCTATTTGCTGACCCAAAGGCCCTAGTCCAATTTGAATTACAGTAATCATAATTTGTTATTATTTTGTTTTTACAATTTAATTTATTGTTATTATTTATTTCTCTGCAATGTAAAATGTATTCTACTATACAATGCATACCAATTTTTTTTTTTACATATAACTCCTTTTTTGAGAAATTTAGAGAATACATCAACAACTTTTGACTATTATAAATTAAAGATTTTTTAATATAAACCCCATCAAACAATTCTACTTTACAACTAAATTGGTTTGCCACAAAAGTAATTTATGGTATACCAAAAGATATTGGTTAATTATCATTTTTACTCAGTGATTTTATTTTAATATAAAGCAAACATTAAAATTCAAAAATTTTAACTAAACTCAAATTACTATGATTAAAAAAATGTTTTTGTGTGTTTTTATACTATTGCTTACCAGTAATTTTTTTACTCCCTCTTTCTCTTTTTAATAAAAAAATTAATTATATTAAAAATAAAATGATTGCATAAAGATGTAGCCTTCCCTAAAAATAGGACAGCTTAAAATTAGAATTTTCTAACTTTAAATTTTAACTGTCACATGAAAAAAAGCAAGTTTACCGAGAGCCAGATCATCAAGGCACTGAAAGAGAACGAACAGGGAAGAAGTGTGGGCGATGTTTCCCGCGAGATGGGCATCGACAAGAGCACTTTCTACTATTGGCGCAAGAAGTACGGCGGCATGGAGGTCGCCCATATGAAGCGATTAAAGGAACTGGAAGAGGAGAACCGTAAGCTCAAGCAGATGTACGCCGATGTCAGTCTGGACGTGCGTATGCTCAAGGATGTACTGTCAAAAAAGTTCTAGGGCCTTCCGACAAGAAGCACCGTGCCAAATACCTTCAGGAAGCCTATTCGGTCTGTGTATCACGTTCCTGTCAGGTCATAGGTCTTGCCCGTTCGATCTGGTACTACCATACCAAGAGGGACGATACGGAAGTAATCGATGCGCTATCACAGTTGGCTGAAGAACTGCCCACCAGGGGTTTCGAGGTATATTACAAGCGGCTGCGTCGCGAAGGCCATAAATGGAACAGGAAGCGTGTGCTTCGGGTCTATAGGTCGATGAACCTGAAGTTGAGAAGAAAGCACAAAAAGAGATTGCCATCAAGGGTAAAGAACCCGTTGGAAGCACCAACGGAACTCAATGAGGTCTGGAGCATGGACTTCATGGCCGACGCTCTCTCCGATGGAAGAAAGGTCAGGGTGTTCAACGTGATGGACGATTGCAACCGTGAGGCACTGGCCATGGACATTGGCCTGAACTATCCCGCCAAAAAGGTAGTGGAGACCTTGGGGCATTTGGAAGAGGAGATAGGTCTGCCAAAGACCATACGGTGCGACAACGGCCCGGAGTTCATCTCGAAGACCTTGTCGCAATGGTGCAAGAGCAAAAGGGTGAAACTTCGGTTCATACAACCGGGCAAGCCCATGCAGAACGGATTTATGGAAAGGCTCAACAGGTTTTACAGGGAAGACGTACTTGATGCCTATTGGTTCAACGACCTTCATCAGATAAGAACATTGACCGAGAAATGGCGAAAGGATTACAATACGGGACATCCACATTCATCATTGGGGGATATGCCGCCAAGGGAATACAAAGACCGTTTCGGGGAAGAATTCTTCCCCGAAACGATGAACATTGATAATAATTTTATGAATTTAGCAACGTCCTAAAACAGGTAAGGCTACAAAGAATTTTCAAAGCAGATATTTATCTAAACTTTTTAAGAATTAACCATTAATGAAAGATAGGCTAAATAATATTATTTTTTCTAACGGATTTAATTATAAAAAAGATGGTCTTAGCGTTTATATGAAATTACGTAATGCTATCGCTAAAGCTATTATTGAAAAAAAATTACCTAAAAATTATCAATTACCACCGACGAGAGTTTTGGCTTTAGACTTAAAACTATCTAGAACCACTATAATTAAGGCTTATGAGATACTTTGTGCTGAACAATATATAAGTTCAATACAGGGATCGGGGTATTTTGTAAATGAGGTAACATTTAAGAAGACATCAGATACCATTAAAACTGATATAAAACAGGATAGTATTACTCCAGTTTCCAAAAGAGCTATGCAGTTTCGGAAAAATGTGTATTTAATGAATCGAGGAGAGTATAAAGGAATAGCTTTTAGACCCGGTTTACCACCACTTGATATTTTTCCTGTGAGACAATGGCAAAGCTTAACAAATAAGTATTGGAAAGATGTAACTTTTTCAGATCTATCATATCGACATACACTTGGATTAGACAGTTTAAGGAAGAATATAGCAGCCTATTTAAAAATTTATAGAAATATTCAATGCGATTATCAACAAATAGTTATTGTAACCGGATCTTTGCATTCGCTCTCTATTTTGGGAGACTTGCTTTTAAACAATGGAGATGAAGTAATTTTGGAAAACCCTACGTATGCGAATGCGATCGCACTATTTAAGAGTTTTAAAGCTAAGATTATTCCAACTGAAATAGATAAAGAAGGGTTATCTATCAAGAGTATAAAAAATGTTAAACTAAAACAACCTAAATTAATCTATACTACTCCATCAAATCAATACCCTACTGGTGTACAAATGAGCCTTGATAGGCGATTAGAAATTTTAAAATGGGCTCATGAAAAAAATTGTCTGATTATAGAAGATGATTATGATCACGAATTTAGCAATTGGAATAACCCCATTCCATCAATTTTTAGCTTAGATAAGGGAAATAGGGTAGTTTATCAGGGCACCTTTAACAAGCTTTTGCATCCTTCTATTCGATTGGGTTACTTAATTATCCCTCCAAATTACATAGAAGATATAAAAGCGATGTATGAACAGACGTTACGATTTATTTCTCCTGTGAGTCAAAGAGTCATGTCTGATTTCATTGAAAGAGATTATTTAAGTCAGCACCTACGAAAAGTAATTCAAATTTCTAACAATCGAAAATTATTTTTCACCAATCAATTTGAAAATATTTTTGAAGAAGATATTAAACTTCACCCTGTTACTAATGGTTTACATTTTATAGCAAAGCTTCCAAATCATTTAGATGATGTTAAAGTTTCAGAATTTCTAGGTAAAAATGAGATTGTAGCATTTCCATATAGCAAATATTTTTTTAAAGGAAAAAAGGATAACGGATTGCTTATGGGGTTTTCTTCTGTCAGTAAACCAATAATCAAGCAAAAATTAGAAAAAATGAAGCACCTTTTTAAAGATTTTAAGTATACTTAATCGACTTAAAAACTTGTTCTTTTTGCGATAATATATTTCCTCTTTTAATAGTTTGTTTGCCTAAACCAATGATGCTAGCTTCTTACTTTTTCTTTGAACTAAAAAATAAAAATTATTTTAATATTTTTTAATAGAAATTGTATATTTGCCCACCGTAAAGACAAATTAAATTTGTTTTTAAATAGTTCTTTTTGACTTTAGTGTACAATTAGGTGAACACATATCGTTAAAAGTGTTTTAAAGCGTTAAAATATAGTGGGTTACAGAATTTTAATTAATCCTGCCACCCCGACTAAATTTTTTAAAATCCTGTAAATCAATTATTTACAGGATTTTATAGTTTTAAAAACTACCCCAAAACGGTTCAAAACACATCAAATTTCACTAAGAAGGTGTCCTATTCGGTGTCCTGTTTTACCAACTTGCCCTGAAACTCTTGATTTTATTGATATTATTATTTTAGGTTCGAAGGGAACCCGGATTAGAACTTCAAGGACTAATTCCCACTAAGTATAGCATTAGCATCTCTTTTCTAAACCGTTACTTATTTAATTAGGTACATAAAAAGTAAACCCTTTAGAAGCATTTTTCAAAAGTTCTTTTAAAGGTGGAATTTAGTATACTCGGTATAATTAAATGCAAACAGGCTCAATTGAATTTAAAGAGTTTAAAGATAGTCTCAAATCGTTTGTTTTACCAGACTTCATACCCTAGCAGAAAACATTAGAAAGAAATACTGAATAATTGAACAGGTTCAGTCTTTCCGTGAAGGATCAATTCCCCAATTTTTGAATAGGAAATGAAATCTTCCTTTTGTAATTCCTCCATCAAATCGTTAGAGATCAATACTTTCGCAAAAAATCTATTGCACTGGCCCTGAATTCGCGCCGTGGTATTCAAAACATCGCCCGTATAGATAATATCCTTTTTTAGAATTCCTATTTCGCCACAAGTGACCTCTCCTATATGATAGCCAGCCTTAAACTCAGGAATGACACCAAATTTTTCTAAATACTTTTCTTTGTTTTCGGCGATGGCATTTGAAATTTTTAAATAGCATTGTAGGCAATTGTTTTTATACAAGCCCTCATTTTTGTCCCAAGAAATCACAATCTCATCTCCTACATATTGGTAGATTTGACCCGAGGTTTCCAAAATGGCATCGGTCATATCTGAATAATAATCTTTGAGTAGGTCAAAGTACTTTTCGTGACCAATTTTTTCGGCAATGGTTGTTGAAGATTTCATATCAAGAAACATGAATATTCGGATCTC
>CAKZLK010000025.1 GCA_937125455.1 uncultured Aequorivita sp. | reverse complement strand
CGACCATACTCCAGTAAGAGCTCGACTCCCTCAAAAAAATCTCAGAAAATCTTACTTAGTTTAGTTTCTTTGTTGATCTTATCCGTTTCCGAATAAAATCTACGCTGTCAATTTCAATATCTCAATGAACTTATGTTTCTTTTTTTTGCTCGCTTTCAAATCGTGTTTTGTAGTCACTCATTGTTTTAGCGGGTGCAAATGTACAACTCTTTTTTAATCCTGCAATACTTTTTAAAAAATATTTCAAAAATTTTTTAAGAACGTTGTTTTTGCTTTGCTGAACGTTTCTATTTGTTCTTTTAAGCGGGTGCAAATATAGATTGCTTTTTCAATCCCACAAACTTAATTTGTAATTTTTTTTAAATATTTTTTGAAGCACTGACTAAGCGTTTGAAAAGCCACTACTTAGCTTAAAAGATAAATTTACGCCTTTGTATACCTTAATATATATACTATTTCAAACAACAACTGCGAAACAATTACAAAATGATTGCAAATACCCCACCCCAGCAAGCCCTGAGGTTCCTAAAATCATTTCTTTATTAGTTGATTAAAAGAAATAAGAATACTCTAAATTCCATATTGCAAACCGCAGAAACTAATAGTATCTTTGCACCCTAAAATTTTTCAGTATATGATAGCCATTACTCTACCCGATGGAAGCGTAAAGCATTTTGATGCAGGAGTTACGCCTATGGATGTAGCAAAAAGCATTAGTGAAGGATTCGCCCGTAACGTGATTTCAGCATCCTTTAATGATATAACCATTGAATCAACCACCCCATTAATGGAGGATGGTAGCCTTGTACTATATACATGGAATAATGATGAGGGAAAAAAAGCTTTCTGGCATTCTTCTGCTCATATTCTTGCCCAAGCCTTGGAAGAATTGTATCCTGGAGTAAAATTGACTATCGGTCCAGCTATTGAAAATGGGTTTTATTACGATGTTGATTTTGGCGACAAAACCATCTCAGAAAAAGATCTAAAAGAGATTGAAGATAAAATGCTGGAAATTGCTCGTGGAAAATTTGAGTTTTCCATCCGTGAATCTTCAAAAGCAGCTGCTTTGGAGTATTACAAAAAACAAGGCAATGAATATAAAGTTGAACTGATTGAAAACTTGGAAGACGGAACAATTACTTTCTGTGATCACGACACCTTTACAGATTTGTGTCGCGGCGGACACATTCCGAATACTGGAATTGTAAAAGCCATTAAATTAATGAGCATTGCCGGAGCTTATTGGCGAGGTGATGAAAAGAACAAACAACTTACACGTATATACGGAATCAGTTTTCCGAAGCAAAAAGACTTAACTGAGTATCTGGAATTATTAGAACAAGCTAAACAACGTGACCATAGAAAGCTTGGTAAGGAACTGGAGCTTTTCACTTTTTCGCAAAAAGTTGGACAAGGTTTACCGCTTTGGCTGCCAAAAGGAGCCGCTTTGCGAGAAAGACTTGAAAATTTCCTGAAGAAAGCGCAGAAAAAAGCGGGTTACGAAATGGTTATCACACCACATATTGGACAAAAGGAACTTTATGTTACCTCTGGCCATTTCGCTAAATATGGAGCAGACAGCTTTCAGTCTATAAAAACACCAAACGAAGGCGAAGAGTTTCTGTTAAAACCAATGAACTGTCCGCACCACTGTGAAATTTACAACAGTAAACCATGGTCTTATAAAGATTTACCAAAACGTTTTGCAGAATTCGGAACCGTTTATCGCTATGAACAAAGTGGTGAACTTCACGGATTGACACGGGTTCGTGGTTTTACTCAGGATGATGCACATATTTTTTGTACTCCTGACCAATTGGATGACGAATTCAAAAAAGTAATTGATTTGGTTTTATATGTTTTCGGCTCTTTAGGATTCGAAAACTTTTATACGCAAGTTTCCTTGCGTGATCCAGAGAAGCCAGAAAAGTATATTGGCAGTCTTGAAAACTGGGAGAAAGCTGAAAAAGCAATTATAAGCGCCGCAGAATCTAAAGGACTTGATTATAAAATTGAATATGGCGAAGCGGCATTTTATGGCCCTAAGTTAGATTTTATGGTGAAGGACGCTTTAGGAAGAAGCTGGCAATTGGGTACAATTCAAGTGGATTACAACTTGCCAGAGCGGTTTGAATTAGAGTACAAGGGCAGTGACAATGAGACGCACCGTCCAGTTATGATTCACCGTGCACCCTTTGGAAGTATGGAACGTTTTATAGCTATTCTTTTGGAACACACAGGCGGTAATTTCCCCCTATGGTTGATGCCCGAACAGGTGAGTATATTATCATTAAGTGAAAAATATGAAAAATACTCACAAAAAGTTTTAAATTTGCTTGAAAATGACGAAATTCGCGCCCTTGTTGACAATAGAAACGAGACAATTGGCAAGAAAATTAGGGAGGCTGAAATGAACAAAATCCCATATATGCTGATTGTTGGGGAACAGGAAGAGAAAGATGGAACTGTTTCTGTACGTAAACACGGTGAAGGTGATTTAGGTACAATGACGCCAAAAGCCTTTTCTGAATTGATAAAACAAGCAGTAAAAGACGAATCGAAAGAATTTAATGTTTAACTAAAATTTGTAAGCCATAGCAATACGAAGAAAAAGAAGTAGAGGACCTGCAAGGGTGATTAAGGAAGATCAACACAGAATCAACGGAAAGATTCGTGCTGAGGAAGTACGCCTTGTAGGAGATAATGTTGAAATAGGAGTTTATCCTTTAAAAAAGGCACGTGAAATTGCCGACGAACAAGAACTTGATCTTGTTGAAATTTCACCAAATGCAAACCCTCCCGTTTGTAAAGTAATAGACTATAAAAAGTTTGTTTACGAACAAAAAAAGCGTGAGAAAGTCCTAAAGGCAAAAGCAACCAAAGTTACCATCAAGGAAATTAGGTTTGGTCCAAATACGGATGATCACGATTACGAATTTAAAAAGAAACACGGCGAAAAGTTTTTGCAAGAAGGTTCTAAATTGAAAGCTTACGTTTTCTTTAAAGGACGTTCCATAATTTACAAAGACCAAGGTGAAATTTTGCTTTTGCGTCTTGCCCGTGACCTAGAGGAATTCGGAAAAGTTGAACAAATGCCAAAATTGGAAGGCAAGAGAATGATTATGTTCATAGCCCCTAAGAAAAAGTAATCAGTTTCAGTTATCAGTAATTAGGATTGACACTTGCAATAAAGAAATAATACTTCAGTTTTTAAAAGAAAACGAAGTTTACAATAAAGCGAAATAATAAATAAAAAGTAGGAAACATGCCGAAACAAAAAACAAAATCCAGTGCCAAAAAGCGTTTTAAGCTTACAGGTACAGGTAAAATCAAAAGAAAGCATGCGTTTAAAAGCCACATCTTAACAAAGAAGAGCAAAAAACGTAAACTTGCATTAACCCATGATGGGTTGGTGGACAAGGCCGACGAAAGTAATGTTAAGCAAATGCTTCGCATGAAGTAATACCGCTTAACCGGTTAAAACAATTTATTTAAACCCTGGAGTAGTGCAATAAAAGTATTCACAACGATGGATCGCCTGCTACAAAAAAAACAAAATTATGCCAAGATCAGTAAATTCAGTTGCGAAGAGAGCCCGCAGAAAAAAGGTTCTTAAACAAGCCAAAGGTTACTTTGGAAGACGTAAAAACGTATGGACAGTTGCTAAAAATGCTGTGGACAAAGCAATGCTTTATTCATACCGTGACCGTCGTGCAAAAAAGAGAAATTTCAGATCCTTATGGATTACTCGTATCAATGCGGGTGCAAGACAGCATGGAATGTCTTATTCACAATTTATGGGAAGTTTAAAAAACAATGGAATCGAACTTAACCGTAAGGTTTTGGCCGATTTGGCAATGAACCACCCAGAGGCTTTTGCCGCAATCATAAACAAAGTAAAATAAGACATTTATAAACTATATTATTTCGCCTAAAAACCGCTTCAGAAATGAGGCGGTTTTTTTATGTAAGAACTTCACCTAAAGAAGTTTCAGTATCTTCGTTAAAATTAGGCGCATGTTTCGTTCCGCAATTCTTGTTTTTGTAATTCTTTTAAGTTCGGAAGGTTTTCTTTTCGCGCAAAAAAGAACAGGTAAATTATACAGAATAGACAGGTATGAATCTGTTTATCTTCCCTTGGGGAAAATTTCATTTGCCGATAAACTTGTGGAATTCAAAGTGGGAACCCCCGTTCCCATAAAAAAATATAGAGACAGCATTCAATGCCTTGATGAACCAAATTATAAAAACTACCAAACCCCCAATTTTCTTTCATTGGGATGCGGTGGCTCTTTAACCGTTGAGTTTACAGATAATGGCTTTATGAACCTACCTGGAGATGATCTCTATCTATTTGAAGTAGGCCCCTCTCAAGAGGCTGCAAAAGTAGAGATTTCCCAAAATGGAACGGATTGGGTTTATGCTGGGAAAATAGCTGGTGGAAAATCATCATTAGATTTAAGCAATGAAGGCATTGACCCTGAAATCGTTTTCTATTTTCTTCGAATAACAGATTTGAAAGAACTGTGCAAAAGCAAAAGTGCTGGGGCTGATATTGATGCCATTGGGGCTATTAATAGTGTTATAAAACTTACGATTAATGCAGATGTTTTGTTTGATGTCGCAAAATACGATTTAAAAGAAACAGCAAGACACAGTCTGGATTCATTGGCAAAAACCATACAAAAAGTAGATAAAGCAACAATTTTAATTGAAGGCCATACGGATAGTGATGGTGATGAAATTTCAAATATGGAACTATCTAAGAACCGTTGCATTTCTGTAAAAAATCGATTGTATGAAATTTTTGGAAAAGACGTTCTTTATGAATTTGAAATAAAACCCTACGGCGAAAGTAAGCCTCGTTTTCCGAATGATTCCGAAGAAAACAAACAACAGAACAGAAGCGTAGAAATTACCGTTTTACCACCAAAAGATTACTACGATAGTATCAATAAAGGCTAGGTTTTCTGTTTCTTCTTTTTGGCAGCAGGAAACAAAACATTATTCAAAATAAGCCTGTAACCAGGTGAATTTGGATGAAGTGCCAATTCCGTTTTGGCATCTCCTACCCTATGCTGATAGTCTTCAGGGTCATGACCACCATAAAAAGTAAAAAAACCTTTTCCTTTTATTCCATGAATATAGCGGGCTTCACCATTTGTTTTGTTTTCGCCCATTATCAAAACATTCGCTTTTATTTCATCGGGATCAAACGAAGTAGTCTGCCCCATAAAACCTTTTATCAAGGCAGTATGATTCTGGCAAAGCATTGTAGGGATTGGATCCCACTTTGCTGAATAATCCATTAAAGTAAAGTAATCAGACTCCTTTGAAACTCTTCTTTTTTCAGTCATATCAATACTTGAAAACTCATATACCATTGGGCTTCGTTCTAAAGTATAATCTGTAAAAGCAAAAGTTTTACTGTAATCTATTTTGCTTTGGTAGCCTGGTTCACTTGGGTCTCCATCAAACATTGGTTCACAAATATCAACTCCTTCGGCCGAAAGCGCAATGTCAAAACTATCGGTTGCGCTACACATTGCAAACATAAACCCGCCACCAATTACATAATCACGGATTTTTTTGGCAACGTCCAATTTTTCTTCGGAAACTTTACTATAGCCAAGCTTTTTGGCAAGTGCCTCTGCTTTATTTTTTTCTTCAATATACCAAGGTGCTGACCGATAGGCGCGGTAAAATTTTCCGTATTGCCCCGTAAAATCTTCATGGTGCAGATGCAACCAATCATAGAGAATAAGCTGGTCATTTAATACTTCTTCATCGTAAATTACGGTATATGGAATTTCGGCATAGGTCAAAACCATCGTTACAGCATCGTCCCAAGGCAGGTTGCCTTTTGGGGAATAAACTGCAATCTTAGGTGCTTTTTCCAAGACAACAGCATCCATATTCTTTGAAGGACTGCTTATATCCGTAAGGATTTGCTCCGTTTTACTATCGGAAATCACTTCAAAGGAAACACCGCGAATCTGGCACTCCTTTTGGATTTCGGGAGAATCTGGCATCAAAAAAGAGCCTCCGCGATAGTTCAGCAACCATTTCACTTTTTGTTGCTTTTCCAAAACCCAATAGGTAATTCCGTAGGCTTTTAAATGTTCTTTTTGGGTATCGGCATCCATTGGAATCAGAATATAGGAAGCAGAAGCTTTTATTGAAAAAAGAAGTAAAAATATGATTAGTATAAAACGTGCCATCTTGCGAAGATAACGACAATTTTTAAGCCATGTTTTAGATATGAAAAAATATAATGGTTAATTAAAGACCTTTCGACTGCGCTCAAAGTGACATTTTATTTAAAAAGGCACATCATTATCTTCTTCAATTGAAAAATCGTTATTCATGGAACTTCCAAAAGCTTCGTTAGGTGATGGCAAGTCCTTAGTTTTAAAAGTGTCATCATTAGCAGCATCATTCATTCTTGAATGAATTTCCATAGGTGTGTCAAAAGTATCAAGACTTTCAAACTTACCGAGATGACCAATAAATTTCAAACGAATTTCATCCAAACCTCCGTTACGGTGTTTCGCAACAATAAACTCTGCCTGACCTGCTGTTGGAGTGTGTTCCTCATCATCCCATTCATCAATCTTGTAATATTCGGGACGGTAAATAAAGGAAACGATATCCGCGTCCTGCTCTATCGCTCCAGATTCACGAAGATCGGAAAGCAAAGGGCGCTTGCTACCTCCACGTGTTTCAACTGCTCGGGAAAGCTGCGAAAGTGCTATTACTGGTATATTTAATTCCTTGGCCAAAGCTTTTAAGTTTCGGGAAATAGTAGAAATTTCTTGCTCGCGGTTTCCACCTTTTTGGCTTCCACCGGCAGTCATTAACTGCAAATAATCTACAATTATAAGTTTGATGCCATGTTGTGAAGAAAGCCTTCTTGCTTTTGCACGCAAGTCAAAAATTGAAAGTGATGGAGTGTCATCAATAAATAGCGGTGCTTTTTCAAGACCTTTTACTTTTACGTTCAACTGTTCCCACTCGTGCTTTTCAAGGTTTCCTGTACGTAATTTTTCTGAGCTCAATTGTGTTTCAGAAGAAATTAAACGTGTAATAAGTTGTACTGAAGACATTTCCAAAGAGAAAAAAGCAACAGGAATATTGTGCTCTACGGCTATATTCCGCGCCATAGAAAGCGTTAATGCCGTTTTACCCATACCTGGACGGGCAGCGATGATAATTAAATCACTAGGTTGCCACCCGGAAGTAAGTTTATCTACTTTTGAGAATCCAGAAGGAACTCCCGAAAGGCCTTCTTTGTTGGCTATTTCCTCAATTCTTTTTTTCGCTTGAATTACAAGGTTCTGGGCAGTTTCAGAAGAACGCTTTATATTTCCTTGTGTTACTTCATATAATTTTGCTTCTGCTGTATCTAAAAGGTCAAAAACGTCGGTGCTTTCATTATAGGAATCCTCAATTATTTCGTTTGAAATTTTAATGAGACTCCGTTGAATATATTTCTGAAGAATGATGCGCGCATGGAACTCAATATGTGCCGAAGATGACACTTTTTGAGTCAATTGAATCAAATAAAACTCTCCGCCAACCAACTCGATTTTTCCTTTCTTCTTAAGTTGTGTTGAAACGGTTAATAAGTCCACAGGTTGGCTGTCTTCGAACAAATCGTGTATGGCTTCAAAGATGTGTTGATGCGACTGTTTATAAAAAACTTCTGGATGTAGGATATCTATTACTTCATCAACCCCTTTTTTATCAATCATCAAAGCACCAAGCACAACTTCCTCTAAATCAATAGCTTGCGGCGGTATTTTGCCTTTTTCAAGCGATATAACCTGTGGAGTACGGGTTGAAAAACTAGTTTGAGGTTTGATTTTTTCCATGAAGCGAATGTAAAGAAAATGTTAAGAGCAAGTATTGATTTTTTGTTGTTCTATATTAACCGTTCTTCAACAATTGAACTGTTGAAAACTCGAAAATATTGTTCATAACCCGTAAAAAAATCCGAGGCTCTCGCTTCGGATTTACGGTAAGATAAGCTATAGTTCGTTTTAACCTTTAAACTCACCCATGGCCAAATATTTATCCATTCTATTTTTGACTAAATCTGATGGGGATAACATTTTTAGAGCATTATATGACTTTTCTATTGCGCCAGCAACCGTTGTAAAAGTTTTCTCACGATTACTGTGGGCTCCACCTAAAGGTTCCTTTACAATATCATCAATTAGATTTAGTTTTTTCATATCCGTAGCCGTAAGTTTTAGAGCTTCGGCTGCTTGTTCCTTAAACTCCCAGCTTCTCCATAATATAGAAGAACAACTTTCTGGAGAAATTACAGAGTACCAAGTATTCTCAAGCATCAACACTTTATCACCTACGCCTATTCCAAGAGCGCCACCACTGGCTCCTTCACCAATTATTACAACAATAATCGGCACTTTTAGACGTGTCATTTCTAAAATATTTCGGGCAATAGCTTCACCTTGTCCTCTTTCTTCTGCTTCCAAACCTGGAAATGCTCCGGGAGTATCTACAAAACAAACTACAGGCACATTAAACTTTTCTGCAGATTTCATCAATCGCAATGCTTTTCTATAGCCTTCGGGGTTTGCCATTCCGAAGTTTCTAAACTGGCGGGTTTTTGTATTATAGCCTTTCTGTTGGCCCACAAACATATAGCTTTGATCACCTATTTTTCCTAGACCGCCAACCATCGCTTTATCATCCTTAAAGCCACGGTCGCCGTGCAGTTCTAAAAATGAATCACCACAAATGGCTTTTATATAATCCATGGTGTACGGACGATCGGGATGGCGAGAGAGCTGAACGCGTTGCCAAGGTGTTAGGTTTTTATATATATCCTTTTTTGTGTCGTTCAGTTTTTTTTCAATCTGTTTGCAGGTATTGCTAACATCAACATCGCTTTCAGTTCCGATGAGGCAAGCCTTTTCATATTGCTCTTGCAATTCTTTTATAGGGAGTTCAAAATCAAGATATTCCATAATTTTTTTCCTTCTTTTTATAAAGGTTGGTGTACAAAGATAAAATTTTGTTTTAGGTGTTATGCAATCTTCTTCGTTTTCTTTCTTGTGTAATTTTAATTATTCCATTCGTAATTACCGTAAGTAAAATTATAACAGCGCCGTAATAAAACTGTGGACTCATGTTCTCAGAATCCCCCAAAACAATAAGCGCTAAAATAATACCGTATACTGGTTCCATGTTTATGGTAAGCATAACAGTATAAGGACTTATCCATTTCATTACGTGTATGGAGGCAATAAAAGCATAGGCTGTACAGGCAGATGCCAAGATTACAAGATACATCCAATCATGTGCAGAAACTGTGAAAAATTGAGTAGTAAATTTTCCCGAAAAAGCCAAATAGATCGAGATTCCCAAAACGCCAAACATCAATTCATAAAAGGAGATTGCAGATGCTTTATGCTTCAAAACAAATTTTCCGTTGATTACTGAAAATAGCGCACTTAAAAATGCCGAAACAAGGGCTAAAATAATTCCGAGTGTGTAAGAAGCTTCGACATCAAAAATGATGTATAGCCCAAATACGACGATCAATCCGAACAACACTTCATAAAGTATTATTTTTCTACCATAAAAAAGTGGTTCCAAAAGCGATGCGAAAAAAGCTCCCGTGGAGAGTACAGCTAGTGTAACAGAAACGTTGGAAGCTTTAATGGCTCCAAAAAAAGTAAGCCAATGCAGGGCGATAATAATTCCAGCCAATGCAAAACCTCCTAAAGTTTTTATTGAAAATTTCAGTTTTTCCTTTCTGAATTTCAGAAAAGCAAAAATAATAATAGTAGCCAAAAGCATTCTATACCAAACCAGCGGAATGGCTTCCAAAGAAATTAAAGCGCCCAATACCGCTGTAAATCCCCAAATGAATACTATAAAATGGAGGTGAAGATAATTGAGGAGCTTATCGTTTCGCATTTCTTAAAAGATAAATTGCCAAAATACCAAACACGAAATTTGGAAACCAAGTTGCTATAAAGGGAGAAAAGGAACTTTGCTCGGCCATAGTCCCAAAAATTTTGTCAAAGAAAATAAAAACCATTCCAATACTAATGCCAATGGCAAGGTTAACACCCATGCCACCACGTCTCTTTACAGAGGAAACTGCAACTGCAATTATTGTAAGAATATAGGCAGAAACAGGCAAACTCCATCGTTTGTAGCGCACCACTTCATATCGATTGATATAGGAAGATCCACGTGCCTTTTCTTTTTTAATAAAGTCATTAAGCTCAGAAAAATTGAGTGTTTCTGCAATGTACGTCACGGGTGTTAAATCTTCTAATGTGAAAGAGAACACCGTGTCCAATTTATGCTGGCTTTCCAAAATATCAGCAGTTTCACCAATTTTTCTTTTTTTATAATTAAAGAGTGTATAAGTACTGTCTTCGTTGTTGAACTTAATTTGCCCCGCAGAAATTTTATAAGCCATCTTATTCCCCTCAAAATGCTCTAAAGTAAAATTACTACCAACCTTTTCAGTTACATTAAAATAACTTACATATATATAATCATTATCATTTATCTGCGTGTAAACATTACTTTGGTCCCTATCGCTTCTTCCTTTGTTGAAGTATTTGTAGGCAAATTCGTTAAAACCTTTACTCGCTTTTGGAGCAAGATACATACTGAAAACCAATGCTGAAGCACATACAATAGTAGCACCAATTATATAAGGTCGAAGAAACCGATAATAGGAAACACCACTACTCAAAAAAGCGACAACTTCGGTATTATTGGCTAGTTTTGATGTGAACCAAATAACTGAAAGAAAAAGAAATAAGGGAAATAGCAGGTTTGCAAAATAGATGGTAAAATTATAGAGGTAAACCATTACTTCGGTAAAAGGCACTTCGTTTTCAAGAATTTTATCAATCTTTTCAGCAAGATGAACAGTGATTCCAATTGGAATAAAAAGCAATAATAGGAGCGAAAAAGTGCCCAAATATTTCTTTAATATGTATCTATCCAGTATACTGAGCATCTTTTACAATCTTTGATCCAGTTTCTTTACCATACCGTTTTTCCATTCGGTAAAAGTACCCGCTAATATATGTTTTCTGGCTTCACGAACCAACCACAAATAAAATCCTAAGTTATGTATAGTGGCAATCTGCCTTCCCAACATTTCATTCACAGTAAACAAATGGCGAAGATAGGCTTTGTTATAATCGGTATCTACCCAAGTTATTCCCATAGGATCTATCACTGAAAGATCGGCTTCCCACTTTTTGTTTTTGATATTTATAATGCCTTCGGAAGTGAAAAGCATGCCGTTTCTTCCATTTCGGGTTGGCATCACGCAATCGAACATATCAATTCCCAAAGCGATGTTTTCCAAAAGATTCACTGGAGTACCCACGCCCATTAAGTAACGTGGCTTTTCCTTTGGGAGAATTTCAGTAACAACTGCAGTCATTTCATACATTTCATCAGCCGGCTCACCTACCGAAAGTCCGCCAATGGCATTGCCCTCTGCTCCTACTGAAGCAATATATTCAGCAGATTGTCTTCTTAAATCCTTATACGTACTTCCTTGAACAATTGGAAAAAAGGTTTGTCCGTAATCATATTTTAAAGGTGTTTTTTCCAAATGATTTATGCAGCGATCCAACCAACGATGCGTCATGTGCATAGAACGCTTTGCATAATTGTAATCACATGGATAAGGCGTGCATTCATCAAAAGCCATTATTATATCGGCACCAATACTGCGTTGGATTTCCATTACATTTTCAGGCGTGAAAACATGATAACTGCCGTCAATATGACTTTTAAACTTTACGCCTTCCTCTTTAATTTTTCTATTTGCCGAAAGTGAATACACTTGGTAACCGCCACTATCAGTCAAAATATTTCGGTCCCAGTTCATAAATTTATGAAGCCCACCCGCTTTTTCGAGAACAGGAGTTTGTGGCCTTAAATACAAATGATAGGTATTCCCAAGAATAATATCTGGATTGATGTCTTCTTTCAACTCCCGTTGATGTACACCTTTTACGGTGCCAACTGTTCCAACGGGCATAAATATAGGCGTTTCTATAACCCCGTGATCTGTAGTAATCTTTGCAGCGCGGGCACTGCTTTTTATGTCTGTGGCTTCTAATTTAAAGTGCATGCAGCAATTTTTATTGAGGGGGCAAAGATAACAGTTATTAATTCGGAATTCTGATTTCTGAATTCTGAATTTTTCCGCATGTTAACAAAACCTCTAAATCGTTAATAAAAGCATACGTTTCAACTTTGAACGACTCTCTGAATGCTTTACTTTTGACACTGAAAATTAAAACTAATTATGGCAGATTACAAAGCACTCGAAGATTTGGTGGTTCAAGTCCGAAGAGATATTTTACGGCAAGTACACAAAGTAAATTCAGGCCACCCGGGAGGTTCATTGGGTTGTACCGAATTTTTTGTTGCACTCTACAATGAGTTGATGGAACGCAATGAAAACTTCACAATGGATGGTATTGGTGAAGACCTTTTCTTTCTTTCAAACGGACATATTTCTCCAGTTTTTTATAGTGTTTTGGCACGAGCTGGATATTTTCCAGTTGAAGAACTGAACACCTTCAGACTTCTAAATTCACGTTTGCAGGGTCATCCAACAACCCACGAAGGTTTACCTGGTGTTCGCATTGCTTCGGGTTCATTGGGACAAGGCATTTCGGTTTCTATTGGAGCTGCGCTTGCAAAAAAACTCAACAAGGACACGCATATAATTTACACACTTTGCGGTGATGGTGAACTGCAAGAAGGTCAAAACTGGGAAGCTATAATGTATGCAGCTGGAAATAATGTAGATAATTTGATTGTAACTGTAGATTTAAACGGCCAACAGATTGATGGCGCTACAAATGATGTACTTCCCCTTGGAAATGTAAAAGCAAAGTTTGAAGCTTTCGGTTGGGAAGTAATGGATATTGAAAAAGGAAACGATTTGAAAGCCATTGTTGATGGAATGAAAAAAGCAAAAGAAAAAACGGGCAACGGAAAGCCTATTTGTGTTTTGCTGCATACTGTAATGGGCAATGGGGTAGATTTTATGATGCACACGCACGACTGGCACGGAAAAGCTCCAAATGACGAACAATTGGAAAACGCACTTTCACAAAACCCTGTAACCTTGGGTGATTATTAAAATTGAAAATAGTTCAGATGAAAAAATACACAGATACAGGTAAAAAAGATACACGTTCAGGTTTTGGAGATGGATTGACGGAACTTGGAAAGAAAAACAAAGATGTTGTAGCTCTTTGTGCAGATCTTACGGGTTCATTAAAGATGGATGAGTTCAAGGAAAATATTACCAGTCTAGACGGGAATGTACTGTATCAATATGGAGAAGAATTGCGACCTGTGGAAGTTTCTGAAATTACTTTGAAATATAAGAGTGACGGTGGGACTAAAGAAAAGACCTTTCCCGCTTATCGCACCCACCACGGACCAATTACCCATATGGAAGATGGTATGTGGACAGCTTCCGCTATGATGTGGGAACCTGTAAAAGCACTGGAGCAATCTTTTGTCCGTACTAAAAAGGAAGGGTATAAAGGTTTTCGGGAAATGATGGACATCCGTACAAATTCAAGTAATAACACAGTCTATGCGGATGCCGAGGGAAATATCGCCTATTTCCATGGAAATTTTGTTCCTAAACGCGATGTTAGTTTTGACTACTCCCAACCTGTAGAAGGCTGGAATCCAAAAACGGATTGGCAGGGGTTACATACCGTTGACGAAAACATCTTAGTGTTAAATCCACAAAATGGATGGATACAAAATTGTAATTCTACCCCATACACTTCGGCATTAGAGTTTAGTCCTAAGAAAGAGGATTATCCATATTACATGTCCAAGGATCAGGAGAATTTTAGAGGCGTACATGCGATTGGTCTTTTAAAAGATAGAAAGGGATACACTTTAGATACGTTAATTGAATTAGCTCACGATCCTTATTTGCCAGCTTTTAAAGCGCTTATTCCCGGGTTGATAAAAGCATACTATATGCATGATGATAGAAATCCTAAACTTCAAGAGGCCATAGCCGAATTGGCTGATTGGGATTTTAAAACCTCAAAAGAATCTGTAGCAATGACCTTGGCGCATTTTTATGGTACCCAGTACTATAAGGAAGGAAGTTATCCTGAAGGGTTAATACCCATGGAAAGGGTACAGTATTGGGGAAGTATTTCTCCTAATCCTGAAAAACTGCGAATATTTGAGGAGGTGATGGATAAATTAATTACTGACTTTGGCACCTGGAAAATGCCTTGGGGAGAAGTAAATAGATACCAGCGTTTAAATGGTGATGTGCGTCAAAATTTTGATGATACTAAACCAAGTGTCCCTGTTGGTTTTGCATCTGGTAGATGGGGCGCTTTGGCTGCTTATGGGGCTCGTTACGAGATCGAGGGCGCAAAAAAAATCTATGGTACTCGGGGGAACAGCTTTGTTGCTGCGGTTGAGTTTGGGGA
>CAKZLK010000024.1 GCA_937125455.1 uncultured Aequorivita sp. | reverse complement strand
ATAGACGTGCACCAGCTTGCTGCTGCTTCTTACTATGTTAAGATCTCAGGCAAGGACGGACAGATAACAAAACGACTATTAAAAGAATAGTTTTTCATAATTGTTGATTGTTAAAATGTGAGATCGCCCGAGGAATTTCCTCGGGCGATCTTTTTGATATTAAATGGAGAAAGAGTTGATGCTAAATACTATTTATATTAAAGTAAATTAATAGTATTCCTTCTTTTTCAAATTTAGTATTGATGTAAAAAACCGTTTAACCATTTCAATGGTTAAACGGTTTAATAATATTTAATGGATTATTATAAATTTAGTTAATCAAAATCTTCAAAATCAAATTTCTGTCCACCTACGGATACTTCTGCCATTAATCCTTCTTTTGGCAAAGTGAATACGGCGAAGCCATCAGTATAAGTAACATCAAATGAAGGTGCACTTTGGTTTGCAGCAACTGCAGAAAGGTTTGATCCAAATTTAAACTTATCATTCATAAAATCTTGAACCGCCTTATCTGTTTTTAGGAAGATTACTTCGCTAAATGCTTTTCCGCCTATCTGCGCTCCTACATCTACTTGTTTCATGTTTGCCATTCCCACAAGAACACCGCGTTCATAAACTGCTCCGTTGCCAGAGGCAGCTCCAATTATTAAGGCTCCTTTTCCAACATTTGGAAATAATACATATGCCTTTGCATCATCAAAATAGCTTTGCAGTTTTGGATTGGCCTTAAGAAAATCAGCTTTCGCTTGTTCTGCGCCTTTAATTACTTTTTTATCATCTGCATTCTGAGCAAAAAGCGAAATACTGAAAAACAGCATCGCCATCATTAAAAAATTTTTCGTTTTCATATTCATAGTTTAATTTTTTGTTAGAATGTAAAGTTACCCGATATATGAAGTTACGCGGGTTAAAAGACTGTTAGATAATTTATAAGAATAAGCCAAATTTCTAAAAGAAGTTTTTCGAATACGAATTTATAGGTATGGTTTTAAAAATTACTTTAGGTCTTTTTTTACTAAAAGATAAAAATCATTGTCCAAGGCAAGATAGCCTTGATCATATAAGTAGTAATAAGTAGAACCGGATTTAGTGGTATAAATTCCAGTGAAATATTCAAAACTAAAACCCATTCGCAGAAGCTTATCCTTTGTAGTTTTGGTCTTATCTTCAGAATTTAAAGTTTCAAGAATACGGTAGTTTTTCCGAAGCCGATTGTTGATGTTTCGAACCAAGTTTTTCTTATCCTTATTGAGCGAATTGTTATGTGCATTTCGGCAAGCATCGCTACAGAATTTTTTGTCAGCACGCCCTATTATTCTATCACCACATTCCGGACAGGTCCTTTCCATCTTTTAAAGATAGAATTTTTTTCGGAAAAGATAAACTGTGAAAAGATGTTTGGTGACTTTAAAACTATTTCAATATTAGTTTTTGGGAGTAGTTTTTTCTTTTATATGAAATCTATAAATCGCTTCAAACTTAAAAAAAACTCCGCCGTTTAAAGAAGGATTCAATTGCGTGCGGTCATCTCCAAAACTAAATGCTGAAACACCTAAATCAATTTTATCACCTTCGGCATACATTTCATAATTATTGCTTGAATAGCCTAATTTTGCACGTAGCAAAACACTTTCTTCTAAAGTATTGAATTGCAAATAGCCCGCAAATTCCAATGAACTGAGGTCAGCGTACAATGTTGGAAGATTTTCATAATGAACGTTGAAACTGCGTCCAATGCCAAAATAATCAACCCCAACTGTAGTAATGCCCAATTTGTAGCTTACGTCTGCTGAAATAGGCAAACTCATATCCATTTCAAAGTGCTTGTTTGGGCTTAAATAGTACCAACCCAAAATAGGTGTTGTAAAAAGTCCGAAAGCTTCCTGTGTAGCATAAAGTCCAAAACGATATTTTAGATTTTCACTTTTCTTTAATTTTAAAAGTGCGAAACCTCCAAAATAAAAATCAGCACTTGAAATATTTTTGTAATCGGAAGCTATTTTTGGAAGTAACACAATGGTCGTGCTCCATTTTTCAGACCAAGTGGAAGCCAAGCCTAATTTAAGATTCGTGCTGTAAAGGCTGGTGTATTGAGTTTCGGGAAAAAGTTGTAGATTATTTCTGCTGAAATCTGCACCTGTTATTAATGCGTGATTTTCATTAAGAACGATAGGAAATGTAAATCCAGCCTCAAACGATTTTACATTGGTACTGCTGTCAACCCCCTCAAAATTATTATTGAATGTTTGTCCATAACCAATTCGAAAAATATCTACATATTCCTGGGCAGAAATGAAAAATGGAAATAGTAAAATTAGAAGTAGAAGTTTTTTCAAATTATTTACTAGTAATTATTGAGAATCTATTATTGAAATGTGAACCAATCCTGAATTTTGTTGTCAGCTATTTCTTTTTTATGGAAAAATTCATTGCTATGCGAATTGTATGTGTATTCTTTGCTCCATTCTGAAAAATTTTCTGCCAGTTGTTTTATGGAATCACACACATATTTTATTTCTTCATTTGTAGTTGTTGGGTGGATGGACATACGGATCCAGCCTGGTTTGTGGGTAAGATCTCCTTGGTCAATCTCACAGGTAACGCGTTTTGAAGTTTCCTGATCTACGTGAAGCAAATAGTGACCATAGGTTCCAGCGCAGGAACATCCGCCGCGAGTTTGAATCCCAAACCGGTCGTTGAGCAATTTCACCCCTAGATTGAAATGTAAATCGTCAATATAAAAACTTATTACTGCAAGTCTATTTTGTGTATTTGGCGCTAAAATTTTAAGATTGGGGATGTCATTCAGTTTTTCAAAAACAATATCCAAAAGTTCGTGTTCGCGTTGTAAAATATTTTTAACCCCCATTTTTTCCTTTAGGCGAATGGAAAGTGCAGTTCGAATTGTTTGAAGAAAACCTGGCGTTCCACCATCTTCTCTTGTTTCAATATCGTCAATGTATTTGTGGTTTCCCCACGGATTGGTCCACGAAACTGTTCCACCTCCGGGATTGTCTGGAATGGTATTTTTATATAGATTATTATTGAAAATGAGTACGCCGCTGGATCCAGGCCCACCTAAAAACTTGTGGGGTGAAAAGAAAATTGCATCTAAATGAGCACCTTCGTCTTCGGGGTGCATGTTTATTGAAATATACGGTGCCGAGCACGCAAAATCCACAAAGCAAAGACCACCGTTTTGGTGCATCAATTTTGCAATTTCGTGATAAGGGGTTTGAATTCCAGTAACGTTCGAACATCCCGTAACTGACGCAATTTTTATAGGACGTTCTTTGTAATTTTTAAGTGTTTCGGCAAAGGTTTTCATGCAGACCAAGACCTCATCATTTGGCGGAATTACTATAACTTCAGCAATGGTTTCAAGCCAGGAGGTTTGGTTGCTGTGATGTTCCATATGGGTAACAAAAACCACTGGTCTAATTTCATCAGGAATAGTAGTATATGGTTTTAAGTTTTCGGGGATTTTAAGCCCTAAAATCCGTTGGAACTTATTAATCACACCAGTCATTCCACTTTCACAGGTAATGAGCACGTCGTGATCATTGGCGTTCACGTGTTTTTTGATGATTTTTCGGGCTTCGTGATACGCTTTGGTCATTGCAGTTCCCGTTACTGAAGTTTCAGTATGAGTGTTTGCAACAAATGGCCCAAAATCCTTGAGCATTTTTTCTTCAATGGGACCATACAAGCGACCACTAGCTGTCCAATCTGTATAAATAATTTTTTTTCTTCCGAAGGGCGAATCAAATTCTTGATTGATGCCAACGATATTTTTTCGGAAAGGTTCAAAATATTTTTCCAGCGAGTTGGTTCTTACTTTTTCTTCTGAAGAAATCATCGTACGTTGATTTAAAATTTATTTAAAATTAATCAAAGTTGTTTAAAACAAGCGGCTTATGATCTTATTTTTTGAAGGCGCCAATTCCTTTTTGAAGCCATTCATAATATTCCTCGACATCTGGGGTATAACCAACTGGATCAATTAGGTTTTCTTCATCGTGGCCCATCAAAACATAGAAGGGTTGCGAGTTGGTTTTATATTTTATGGTTTGTAACTCGCTCCATTTTTGACCGATATATTTAAGCTTTTTACCGGGTTTTAAACGTGATTCAACAATTTCATCATCTGCAAGTTTACGTTTGTCATCAACATATAATGATATAAGGACCACTTCATTTTTCAACATATTCAATACCTTATCGTCTACCCAAACGTTCTGCTCCATTTTTCGGCAATTAACACAGGCCCAACCCGTAAAATCAATCATTACTGGTTTACCTACTGTTTTTGCATATGCAAGACCCTTGTCATAATCATTAAATGCTAAAATTTGATGGGGTGCCAATAGGTGTGCGCCTTCAGGTACGTCTTGGTGTTCGTTCGCAACAATCCCTCCTCCACCTTTGGAATTACCAACTCCATAAGGCGATTCTGCGTAATCTAAAGGCGGCGGAAAAGCACTAATTAGGTTTAAGGGTGCGCCCCACAGTCCGGGAATCATATAAACGGTAAATGCTAATACCAGAAGCCCAAGGCTAAGTCGACCAACCGAAATATGCGTCAATGGCGAATCATGTGGCAATTTGATTTTTCCAAAGAGATAGAGGGTCAGAGCCCCAAAAATGGCAATCCAAATAGCGAGGAATACCTCTCTTTCAAGCCAGTGAAGTTGAAGGACAAGGTCGGCATTTGATAAAAATTTGAAAGCCAGAGCGAGTTCCAAAAAGCCTAAAAATACTTTTACGGTGTTTAACCAACCTCCAGATTTTGGCAACGAATTCATCCATCCTGGAAATGCTGCAAACAATGCGAAAGGTAGCGCTATAGCTAAAGAAAATCCAAGCATTCCAACAATAGGTCCTACTTGACTTCCACCAGCAGCTGCTTGAACCAAAAGAGTTCCAACAATAGGCCCAGTACAAGAAAACGATACAATAGCCAAAGCAAGAGCCATAAAAAAGATGCCTATTAAACCACCTCTATCAGCTTGCGAGTCCACTTTGTTTGCCCATGAATTTGGAAGCATAATTTCGAAAGCACCTAAAAAGGAAACTGCAAATACAATTAACAAAACAAAGAAGATAAGATTAAACCAAACATTGGTTGATAGGGCATTTAGTGCTTGGGGTCCAAATATTAAACTTACTAGAATGCCTAATAAGACATAAATAATAATTATTGAAACACCATAAATAATAGCATTTTTTATGCCCTTTGCCTTTGTTTTACTTTGCTTCGTAAAAAAACTTACAGTCATAGGTATCATTGGGAATACGCAAGGCGTAAGCAATGCGGCAAACCCTGAAAGAAAGGCAAAGAAAAAGATGGTCCAAAGGCCTTTTTCATCTTGTTTTTGGTTTTGTTCAACCGCTGAAAGTGAATTTTCTGAGGAAGCTTGAACGGTGTCTTTTACAATTTCATTTTTTACAGTGTCAATTGCCACAGTGTCTTCAGCTTTTTCTGGAACAGCTTCGGTTGTTTCGGTATTTTCTGTTTTTTCAGGGGTTACTGCTGTTTCTTCACTTTTTTCGGGAGCGGGAATATTAAAAATCAGATCCACATAACTCGGTGGCAAACAACGCGTATCGTCACAAACCATAAATTCTACTTCGCCTTTTACCGTGGTGCCTTTTTCTCCAGTTAATTTAATACGTTGGGTAAAGGTGGCGCTGTTTTCAAAAAAGGTAATCACCATATCAAACACAGGGTCGTGAACGGTGTGGCCTTTGCTTTCCTTCGCCTTTCCCACTAATTTGTAAGCACTGTTTTCTTCAAAAGTTAGATTCGTTGGCAATGGTCCGTTGTCTGGAACTACCTGCGAATAAAGGTGCCATTTATCTTCAATGGTGGCTTTGGAAATTAAATCGTATTCAGTCTCCGATATTTTTTTAATACTTGTGGACCACTTTACAGGGTCAAGAATCTGAGATTGAACGGAAGCAAGCGAAACTGTGGCGAGGAGGAGAAAGAGATATATTTTTTTCATCTTAATTTAATATCTGATAAATAGGAAGATGTAATGCCCTATCTATTTATCATTAATTAGGTTGTTATTATTAATGGGCATTTCATTAGGGAATAAAATTATGTAAATCCTTAGCGGACATCAAATTTGAGGGAAAAAATGCAGTATTCAAAATTATGATGTGATTTTAGGAAAAAACCTTCATTTTTTTATGAATATAGCGATACAGCTTGATTCTATATTCTATAATTCAGAAAGAAAAAATTAATTCTATTGTTTTAAATGGGCGATTATTGTTTTCAAGATATGGCACATACCGTATCAATATTAAATCAAATCATAATAAAATCACAGTTTTAATGTTAATATCTGAAATGGTGCTATATTCGCCGAAAATTTAAAAACCTAAAGATTATGAAATTAACAAAACTGATATTTCTTTTTATCCTTTCTGTTGTAGTTATTAGTTGTAGTAAAGATGATGATAATGATACTTCTTATGATTATAACAAAGACAACCTTACAGGTACCTACAAACTTATATCTTACCAAAGTCAAGAAGTTGAGACCGTAAATGTAAGTGGATTTGATGTGGTTACTACTACTACTTCAACTGGAGATACTTTTGATGTTACTGCTGTTTTTGCTTCAAATAATACTGTTACGTTAGACGGGAGTTATAGAGTTACTGAAACAGTAACGCAAGGCAATCAAAGTACAACGGATGCATATATAGTTGTTCTTAGTAACGAAACTAGCGGTTACGTTGTTAATGCTGCAACTACTGAATTGACAATAGATGGTTCAACATATAAAGTGAGCAATTTTAGTTCTACAGGATTTCAAATCAATTTGTCAGAAACAACCACTCAGCCAAACGGCGACAATACTGTTTATACTGAAGAATTCGTATTTACTAAGCAATAAACAATTTGTAAATAACATTTTAGAGCTACCTTAAATTTGGGGTAGCTTTTTTTTACAATAATTTTTGAATGATTTAAGGACTCAAAACTTGATGTTTTATTTTCTTCATAAACTCATAGTCAAGAGCGATGGTCTTTTTCTTCAAAAAACCTTACTTTTGCAGACTTTATTGCAACACGCACATTATGAGCACAAAATTTAAAGAATACAAAGGGCTAGACCTCCCTAAACTGGCGCAAGAAGTACTCGATTTCTGGGATAAAGAAAACATTTTTGAACAGAGTATTTCCATTCGCGAGGGGCAAACTCCGTTTGTGTTTTTTGAAGGACCACCGTCCGCAAACGGTCTTCCAGGAATCCATCACGTAATGGCACGGGCCATTAAGGATATCTTTTGTCGCTATAAAACCCAAAAAGGATTTAAGGTAGATAGAAAAGCAGGATGGGATACACACGGTTTGCCTATAGAATTGGGTGTTGAAAAAGAGCTCGGTATAACGAAAGAGGATATTGGCAAAAAGATTTCGGTTGAAGATTACAATGCGGCCTGTAAAAAAGCAGTAATGCGCTACACCGACGTGTGGAACAAAGTAACCGAAAGCTACGGCTATTGGGTAGATATGAGCGATCCGTATGTTACCTACGAGCCAAAATATATGGAAACCGTTTGGTGGTTACTAAAAAAAATATATAACAAAAATCTACTTTATAAAGGTTACACAATTCAACCATATTCCCCAAAAGCGGGAACTGGGTTGAGTTCACACGAATTGAACCAACCGGGAACCTATCAAGATATTACAGATACAACCGTTGTTGCCCAATTTAAGGCAATGGCCGAAACCTTGCCCGATTTCCTTGCAGAAGAATCAAACAATATTTGGTTCCTTGCTTGGACCACTACGCCTTGGACGCTTCCAAGCAATACTGCGTTGACTGTTGGGGCGAAGATTGATTACGTTTTGGTGAAAACGTTCAACCAATACACTTTTCAACCCATAAATGTGGTCCTGGCGAAAAACTTGGTTGCGAGTCAATTTGCGAATAAATTCGAAGAAAAACCCAACGAGGAATCATTAGAAGCCTTTACTCAGGGCGACAAAATGATTCCATATTTTGTTTCGAAGGAATTCAAAGGCGCAGATTTAATAGGAATTCGTTACGAGCAGCTACTAGATTATGCAAAACCGCATGACAATCCTGAAAATGCTTTTAGAATAATCGCTGGAGATTTTGTGACTACGGAAGACGGAACGGGAATCGTGCATACTGCGCCAACTTTTGGTGCAGATGATGCCAAGGTTGCAAAGGAAGCGGTGCCAGAAATTCCGCCGATGCTCGTAAAAGATGAAAACGGCAATCTAGTTCCGCTTGTGGATTTACAAGGAAAGTTTCGTCCAGAAATGAAGGAGCTTGCTGGCAAGTACGTGAAGAACGAATATTATGAAGATTCTGAAGTTCCAGAAAAATCTGTTGACGTAGAAATTGCCATAAAACTGAAGACTGAAAATAAAGCCTTCAAAGTTGAAAAATATTTACACAGCTATCCAAATTGCTGGCGAACCGACAAACCAATTTTATACTATCCTTTGGATTCGTGGTTTATAAAAGTGACCGATTTCCGTGATAGAATGTTCAAATTGAACAAAGAAATAAACTGGAAGCCTAAATCAACTGGCGAAGGTCGTTTTGGCAATTGGCTTGCAAACGCCAACGATTGGAACCTTTCGCGCTCACGCTATTGGGGAATTCCATTGCCAATTTGGAGAACTGAGGACAGGAAAGAAGAAATCATCATAGGTTCTATTGAAGAGCTTAAAACCGAAATGCAGAAATCGGTAGTAGCAGGATTAATGGAGCAGGATATTTTTGAGAGTTTCAAGCCTGGCGATTTTTCCGAAGAAAACTATGCAAAAGTAGATCTTCATAAAAATATTGTAGATGAAATAATTCTCGTTTCACCAAGCGGAAAACCAATGAAGCGCGAAGCCGATTTGATAGACGTTTGGTTTGATAGCGGGAGCATGCCTTATGCACAATGGCACTATCCTTTCGAAAACAAAGAAAAGGTTGAAAATGTTTGGCGAAAAGCAGACTTTATAGCAGAAGGCGTAGATCAAACCCGTGGTTGGTTTTATACCCTGCACGCAATAGCAACCATGATTTTTGACGATGTTGCGTATAAAAATGTAGTTTCAAATGGGCTGGTTTTAGATAAAAACGGCCAAAAAATGAGCAAGCGTCTTGGAAATGCCGTGGACCCTTTTGAAACTTTAGATGTTTATGGTCCAGATGCTACCCGTTGGTATATGATAAGTAATGCCAATCCGTGGGATAATTTAAAATTTGATCAGGACGGAATTTCGGAAGTGCGCAATAAATTCTTTGGAACCCTTTACAATACGTATAGTTTTTTCAGCCTTTATGCCAATCTCGACAATTTTCAGTATCTTGAAGAAGATCTTCCGCTAGAAAAGCGTCCGGAAATAGACCGCTGGATTCTTTCAGAATTGCACACACTTATCCAAAAAGTGGATGATTATTACGCAGATTATGAACCAACCAAGGCAACACGTGCTATTTCAGAATTTGTTCAGGAAAATTTGAGCAACTGGTTTGTTCGTTTGAGCCGAAGAAGATATTGGAAAGGAAGTTATAATGACGATAAAATTTCGGCATATCAAACGCTATATACCTGTCTAGAAACCGTTGCCAAATTAGGAGCTCCCGTAGCACCTTTCTTTATGGATAGGCTTTACATAGATTTAACGCAGGGAACAACAAAAGGCAAAATTGCTTCGGTACATTTGACCGATTTTCCAAAAGCAGACACCTCGTTCATTGATAAAAAGTTGGAGCACAAGATGCAGAAGGCGCAAACAATATCATCGTTGGTGCTTTCGTTACGACAAAGAGAGAAGATAAAAGTGCGCCAACCACTTCAAAAAATAATGATTCCGGTTTTGGAAGATTCCGAAAAAGAAGAAATCCTTGCTGTTTCAGATTTGATAAAAAGTGAAGTGAACGTAAAGGAAATTGAGCTGATTGACGAAGGCTCGGGAATGTTGGTAAAACAGATAAAACCCGATTTTAAAACTCTTGGCCCACGTTTTGGAAAAGATATGAAAGCAGTGGCAGCAACTATTTCAGGCTTTGATCAGAAACAAATTGCAACGCTGGAAAAAGATGGTGAAATAACTGTTTTTATTAATGAAAAAAATACTACTTTGGCGCTCGATGATGTAATCATAAGTTCACAGGATATTGAAGGATGGTTGGTTGCAAATGCAGACGGAGTTACTGTGGCACTGGATGTTACGATAACACCAGATTTGAAAAATGAAGGAATTTCCAGAGAACTGGTAAACAGAATCCAAAACCTGCGAAAAGACAGCGGTTTTGAAGTAACGGATCGAATTGAAGTAACAATTCAGGAAAATGAAAGACTAAAGGAAGCAGTTAGCCAAAACCTGAAGTATATAAAAGAAGAAACATTAACGGAGGTTTTGCAATTTCAGCCCCAAATTATTGAAGGAATGGAAATTGCATTTGACGATATTGAAACACAAATAAGTATTAAAAAACATTAGATTATGACAGATACAGAAAAAACCAGATATTCAGATGCCGAGCTGGAAGAATTCAAAGCCCTTTTGAATGATAAAATAAAGAAAGCTACGGAACAGTTGGAATTGATTCAAAGTTCCTATAAAAATGATAGCAATAACGGTACGGACGATACTTCGCCTACGTTCAAAGCTTTTGATGAAGGTAGTGAAGTAATGAGCAAAGAAGCGAATTCACAACTTGCCATTCGTCAAGAAAAGTTTATTCGCGACCTTAAAAACGCTTTAGTGCGTATTGAAAACAAAACCTACGGCGTTTGCCGAGTTACGGGCAAATTAATCAACAAGGAACGTTTGAAGCTCGTTCCGCACGCTACTTTGAGTATTGAAGCAAAAAATATGCAGAAATAGCATTTTATTTCCTTCACAAAATGAAGTATAAAAAACACAGCCCCTCTCTTTTGATGGGGCTTTTTTTATGTTGAAAACAGTATTTATATTTTTATTTTTTGGAATTACCTTTTGTAGCGCACAAAAAGTGATTCAAAAAGAATTTTCTGCGGAAGGGATTCACTCCTTGTCTATTAATGATGATGCTATTTATAAAGTTACAATTCATTCTTCTGAAGAATCCACGATTAAAGTTTCGGTACATATTTCGGGCGAACATGCGGAAAGCATAATTATTGAAGAAAAAATTATAAATGGAAAACTTTCATTGAAAACGGGATTTGCACCTTTTTTTATTTTGGAAAACGACAAACTTGCTGCCCACAAAGTAATGGCTATAGAATTGCAAATGACCCTTCCAAATGAAATGGCTGTTGATGTCAAATCGAAATTAGCATCTATATTAGCCTATGGCTCCTTTAAAAATCTCAGCTTTTCTTTAGAAAACGGGAGTTGTATTTTAAATGATTTTTCAGGAAGTGCCCAGTTAAAAACAATAATGGGCAACATAACTGTCCTGGCTCAAAAAAACGTTTCGGGGAAAGGAATTTCAATGAATGGAACTGTTGAAAATAAGCTTTCAGAGCAAGGTAAATTTTTTGTTGAAGCAGAAAGTGTCAATGGCAGTATTTCGCTACTGCAAACCAAATAATATTGCTATTTTTGCCTTCGCATTCCGTAGCCTTTGCAAAGGGATGCCGTCGTTTCTGAAATAATTGTAAAATGACAAATTTCACATTCTAATTTTTTCAGAAAGAGAAAGTCAATAATCCTATGAGCCTAAAAAAAGCTACTCTAATTATTATTCTGGTCCTATTGGTCGATCAGATTTCAAAGTTTTATATCAAAACGCACTTCTTTTTAGGCGAAGAAATTCGAGTATTTGATTGGTTCCGTATTCTTTTTGTTGAAAATGAAGGCATGGCTTGGGGCGCCAAAATTCCCGGACAGTACGGAAAACTTATTTTAACCCTTTTCAGAATTGTTGCTATAGGTGGAATTGGCTATTGGCTGTGGGATTCCGTTCGCAAAAATTTACCGGGTATTTTAATTTTTTGCATTGCTTTAATTTTTGCCGGTGCGCTGGGAAACATTATTGATTCTGTATTTTACGGAATAATTTTCAACGACAGTCATCATCAAGTAGCTACGTTATTCCCCGAAGGTGGTGGCTACGGAACAGTATTTCACGGAAAAGTAGTAGATATGCTATATTTTCCATTGTATGGCGGTACGCTTCCTGAATGGTTTCCTTTTTGGGGTGGAGAGTATTTTACTTTCTTTGATCCAGTTTTCAATATCGCAGATTCTTCCATTAGTGTTGGAGTTATTTTATTATTGATTTTCAATAAAAAGGCATTTCCAAAGAAAGAGATTTCTGAATAAATTTTTTCAGCTAGTAGGTGCAAGCAAATCAAAGGGATAAAAAGGTAAATTTCTTAGAACCCAATATAAAATCACCAATCCAAAATATCCAAATATAAAGAGCTTGCTATAAAAAAGCATAAACCGATAGTTTGTGCCAAATATCCAATTGGCAATGGTAATCCCCAATCCATAAACCAGAATTGGCAAAGTTAAAACCATTAATGGATTGAATCTAAAAGCCCCCATAAAATCTCCATGAAACAATAAATGGATAGCACGTTGCGAGCCACAACCCGGACAATAAAAACCCGTTATGTAATGAAAAGGGCAGGGAACGAAAAAGGAATTAAGGGAAGGATTGAAAGAATAGTATATAAAGAAAAAGCCCCCAAGCAGGCAAGCTAGAAGGGCTATTTTTAAAAATTTAGTAGTTTCCAAAGGCTAAAGCACCGGCAAATACCATAAAGTACAAAATCCAAAAAAGTACATATAGTACTGGACCAATAATTGCGCCCCAAATCGCCCATTTCTTTGCATCATCCGCAGCTTTTTGTGCACCAACAGTATCGCCCATTGCCCAGAGTTCTCTTACTTTGGTTGCTTTTATTATTGATACGATTCCCAAAGGTAGGCAACATAGAACGGTACATAAAATTGCCCAAACCAGATTATTGTCTGGCGGGGTTCCTATAGGTTGATTGTCTGTTTCCATTTTTTTATTTGGTTGGTTAATAATCATTTAACCTCATAAAGATAATGGGTTATTTTGAAAATCAAATATTTTTTTTGATGTGATACAAAAATTTAATGGCACATCTGTATCGTTGAAAAGAATTTTAGGCTCGGGATCAAAAAATGAAAGTCCTACAAATACTGCATTGGGATTGCATTTTGCCAAAAAACGGTCATAATACCCTTTTCCATAACCAACACGATTTCCTTGTTGGTCATAAGCTAAAAGTGGAACGAAAATTATATCCAGTATTTCTGGCGCAATTTCAATCCCAGATAAAGGTTCTGGAATTCCGTATTTTGATGTTTTCAAAACGGTGTTTTCCTGCAATAAAAAATGCTGCATTTCATTTGAACTAGAATCTACTTTTGAAATAACAATGCTTTTATCTTTTCCCTGTAAAATATGCATAATATATTCTGTGTTAACTTCTTTTTTTGGTGCCATAGAAAGAAAAACATGATAATAGGCTTTGTCCCAAATAGGAAGTTTCAAAGCTTGATTGGCAATTTGAAGACTCATTTCTTCAACAGATTCTTCCGAAAGGGTTTCGCGAAGTTTTTTGTATTTCAATCGAAGTGTTTTTTTATCAATCATAATTTTCTATAATCTTTTTAGTCTTCCATTTCTTCTCCTTCTGTATTTGCTGTATTCATCGTTGAAATATGAAAAATAGCATCGCCCTGATTAACAATTGGTGATTGGTTCACATTAATAATATAACCTTCGTTGGGCGAAGTAACCTTGAACCGCATTTTTCCATAAGGATCTGTAATCGTCGCCAAAAATTCACCTTTTTCAACATGTTTATTGCAGTCTACCTTTACGTGAAGTAAACCACTTCGATGGGCGCGAATCCATTTACTTTTTTCAATAATAACAGTTTTAGTAAACGGATCTGGTGCAACATGTCGTTTCCCTAACATGTCTAAATGCTCCAAAAAACGAAGGATACCATCTACACCCTCCTTTACAATATGTTTATTGCTTTCGCGGCTTTTTCCACCTTCAAAAAGAAGAATTGGAATACCCATTTTTTGACAGGTTTTTCGATAGGATTTTTCAATGGTATTTGAATATACCGTAAAAGGGGCATTAAAAGCTTTTGCAAGCTCCAATAATTTTTCGTCACTTGGTTTTATGCGTATTTGCGGAGCATTAAAACGACTCGCACCGCCTGTGTGAAAATCTATGCAATAATCTGCGTGAGGTAAGACCTTTTTGGTGAATTGATATGCAACGCGGCTCGCCAATGAACCTGTTTTGGTTCCTGGAAAAACTCTGTTTAGATCACGTCCATCAGGAAAGAAACGGTCTCCGTTTAAAAATCCGAATACGTTTAAAATAGGAATACAAATAATGGTCCCTCGTTTCGGCTTGTTCATTTTTTTGGCAATGAGCTGTCGAACAATTTCAACACCGTTTATTTCATCGCCGTGAATCGCTGCAGTAATAAGAACAGTCGGCCCAGGAATTTTGGAACGTTCAATGATAATTGGAATATCAACTTTCGTGAAAGTGTAAAGTTTTGCAATACTAAAATCAATTGTTTTGCTTTCACCAAGAGCTACATGCTCATTTAATATTACAATATCGCGTTCTTCCTTTTTAGCCATAGTTAAACGTTCCTTTCAATATATTTTATTATAGAATTCGCAATGTCTTTTCCGGTAGCCAGTTCAATACCTTCCAAGCCAGGAGACGAATTAACTTCCAAAATAAGCGGTCCACGGGCGGATTGAAGCATGTCTACTCCTGCAATTCCCAACCCCATCGCTTTAGCAGCTTTTAGGGCTGCAGTTTCTTCTTCATCGGTAAGTTTGATAACTGTTGCTGTGCCACCTCGGTGCAAATTACTCCTGAATTCGCCTTCTTTTCCTTGTCTTTTCATGGCGCCAACAACTTGTCCGTCTACAATAAAAGCACGAATGTCTGCTCCACCAGCCTCTTTTATAAATTCTTGAACAATTACACGAGCTTGTAGGTTGTTGAATGCCTCGATCACTGATTCCGCAGCTTTTCGGGTTTCAACCAAAATAACGCCAATCCCTTGGGTTCCTTCTAACAATTTAATAATTACAGGCGCACCACCAGCTTGGTCCACGATTTCCTTTACGTTTTTGGAATAGTTTGTAAAAACGGTTTTTGGCAATCCCAATCCTGCGCGGGAAAGTATCTGTAAACTCCTCAATTTGTCTCTTGAGCGAACCAAGGCTTGAGACTCCGTTGTTGTGAAAACGTGCATCATCTCAAATTGGCGCACCACCGCGGTTCCATAAAAAGTTACCGAAGCTCCAATTCTCGGGATAATGGCATCGGTATGGTCTAATTTGTGGCCTTTGTAATAAATTACTGGGTTTTTCTTTTCAATTACAATGTCGCACTTTGCGTGATTTATAATCTCTACGTCATGTTTTCTGGCTTTGGCGGCTTCTACAAGACGCTTAGTGGAATATAAATTTGCGTTTGCCGATAATATCTTAATATTCATTTTTTGGTTTTTAGTTTAAAGGAAAGATTGGTTTTGTTTATATCCACTATATATTTTTTGCTTAAAAAGCTTCTTCCCAAAAGCACTGGAAAACGCATTTCTTCGCGATCGCTCAATGTTAAATAAATTGGTTGTGTCCTTCCGAAAAGAACGATTTCTGTTTTTATTCTGTATCTGGCTTCAGATTGGCCATTGCTGCTTTTGACTACTTTTACGTCATATTCGTCAAAAATAATTTCTTTTTCGTGATAACTGGGATGTTCTTCATCCAAGAAAGTACATTTTAAATAGCAATCCTCCACTTTCACGTTTTTACAATGAATAGAAGAAGTGTAGGCGCCCGTGTCAATTTTCACTTCAATGTCAAAAAGGTTCAGCATTGGAAAATCTGCTTTGTCTATTCTTCCTATGTTTCTTTTCAATTCTTAGTGGTTTTATAATCGCAATTTAAATAATAAAAGTCCTATTGCTATATTTTAACAAGAATAAATTCAATGCGATTTTTTAACTATGAGTTTGAAATACAGCACATGTTTGTTAAAAACACTACTTCTTATTTCTTTCAATATAACCAATCACGCTTTTTGAAACATTCTTTCCTGAAGTATGCTCAATACCTTCCAATCCCGGTGTACTATTGATTTCCAATACCAAAGGTCCATTTTTCGATTGCAGAATATCTATACCGCAAAAACCCAAATTCATTGCCTTTGCAGCTTTAATAGCAATTTTTTCCTCTGAGGAAGAAAGCGAAATCATTTCAGAAGTTCCGCCACGATGTAAATTACTTCGAAAATCTCCGATTTTGCATTTCCGTTTCATAGCAGCAACCACCACACCGTCAACCACAATAGCGCGCACATCAGCGCCATTGGCTTCTTCAATATATTCTTGAAGTAAAAATTTAACACCTGCTGCGTTCAAGGTTTCAATAGTCGCTAAGGCATTTTGAGGACTTTCGGAAAGAATTACACCTTCGCCATGTGTACCTTCCAAAAGTTTTATGATTATTGGTTTGCCGTTAAATTTTTTTAATTGTTCCTCAAATTCAAAAAAAGAGGCATAAAAAGTTCTCGGCACTGGAATTTGGTTCTTTGCCAATATTTGAAAGCATATCCATTTATCGCGGCTATTCGTTATGCCTTCGGAAGAAGCCACTGTAAAAACGCCCATAGCCTCAAAATGCCGAACTACATTGGTTCCGAAATAGGTATTTGAAGCACCAATTCGCGGAATAATTGCATCAAGATCATCCACCAATTCATTCTGAAAATAGAGTATTGCTTTTCCATTTTCCACAGCTAAATTGCAGTGGGAAGGATCCAAAACCTCCATAGTATGTTTTCGAGATTCGCCAGAATTTAAAAGACTTTTGGTGGAATAAAGTGTTTCTCCGCGCGATAAAATGGCAATGTTCATAGATAGTTATTGTGTGTGCAATTTAACCAAAAAGAACATTGCCGATAAAATCATTAGTTAAAAATTAACGGTTACCTTTCCTCGAAGGAAAAATGGCGTTCCGGGTGTAAAGTGTATTTCTTCTACAGATTCCGGTTCGTTGAACAATCTACTTTCGGTTGCAAACTGTGTTTCGTTCCATTCGGTATCGAATAGGTTTTCAATAGCAATTCCGAAAACAAAATTTCGAAATGTATAATTTATATTGAAATCGGTCACAAAATAACCTTCTGCAATAATGCTATTGTCTTCTTTTGCAGCCCTATCTTTTATATAACGATAATTCAATCCGCCAGAAAAATTTGCAAGATTTTCAACCGCAATTCCGCCCGTTGAGGTTAAATCTGGTGCAAGTGGAATATAATCATCGCCTTTAGGTTCCTCAGTGCTTCGAGCGTTGGTATAATTTATATCTCCGTAAAAATACAGCCAATCCAGAGCTTCGTAACGAAGGCCGAAATCAGCACCCATTCTGCGAGTTTTCCCACTGGGTTCAACTACTGCTGCATCACCAACATAAACAAACTCCTGTTCCAAAAACAAGATCCAAAGTGCGGTATTCAAAATCAGATTGTCAGTCAATTTATAGATTCCACCTAAATCTGCACCGTAAGCGGCAGGCAAAATATCTTCGCCGCTATTGGCAACAACTACGCGCGAATCGTTTGAGTGAAAACCGATTCCCGTTTTCAAATACAATTGAAAACCGCGGTTTGGACTATAAATAAAATTCAGTTTCGGACTCGCAAAAACCTTGCTTTCACTACGATTATCGTAAGTTGGCGAAAGTTTGTTTTCGTAATCAAATTTGAAATAATCAAGTCGCAGTGCTGGATTTATTTTGAAATCGCCAAATCCAAACTCCGTATTTAAAAATGCGAAACTGTTTATTTGGTCCACATTTCCGTAAGCAAGTCTGTCTAAAATTTCATATCTGTTTTTTACGTGTGAAAGCTCGTCGTTGTTTACGTCATCATATCTTACGCCAATTCCTGCTGTATACCCAAAATCGAAACCTTCAGTATTTATTTTATCTGAAAATGCGGTTTGGAAACCCATAATATTTCGTTTTTCGCGCTGAGCAATTTGATCGCCATTTACGTGATCTTCCAAAAAGAAAGTGAAGTTTGAAAACAGTTCAAATTCGTAATGTGAAAAATATGCGTTGGTGGTCAATTTTTTGTTGTCCGAAAGCAGTTTTGAATGATTAACGAGGAAATTTGTTCGACTCGTGTTTCCACCTTCGGTATCGTCAATGGCGCCAAAACGATCAATTGAGCCATTATCAATTGCACGTTGCGGAATTTGCCCCGAAGCATCCCACTTGCTCTGAAAATGCGAAGCGGTAAGTTTCAATTTTTGATTGTCGGGTAAAATCAGATTGTATTTAGCCATCATATTGAAACGGTTGAAATTCTGAGGCGATTCAAAAGGGCCGTTGAATGTATTCAGCGAAGCTGCAACATAAGCATTGCTATTTTTGGAATCCAAAAGATTGAAAAGGCCGACGGTTCTAAAAGCGTCAAACTGACCATATTCCACAGAAACGGAGCTTTTGTCAAGCTTATCCAAGGTTTTGAAACTCACAAAACCCGCAGTTGCAAAATCGCCGTATTCTACATTGTAGGGACCTTTTCCAAAGGAAATTTTGTCAATGGTTTCTGGAATTACAAAGTGCAAATCGCTATACCCTTGCCCGTGTGCGTGGGAGACCATATTTACAGGCATTCCATCTACAGTCAGATTAATATCTGTTCCGTGGTCAATATCAAAACCGCGCAGAAATATTTGCTCGGCCTTTCCACCGCCAGCGTGTTGACCAATAAAAAGTCCTGGGACTTTTCGCAAAATTTCTTGCGATGATTTAACGGGTGCGGTTTTAAGATCGACGGCCACAATTTGGCTGAGTGTGTTAACCTCAGGCGTTATGGTTACTTGTTCCAAAGAAACCGCAGCTTCATCTAAAATAATATTTAATGGCTGTGCAAAACTTTCAGACGTAACAGAATATTCAAATGTTGCGAAACCTAAAATAGAGAAACTGATATTATCGTTTTCTTTCACATTTTCAAGTGAAAATTTTCCAGAGGAATCGGTGTGCGTGTGGTTGCCGGAATTCCGGTCAAAAACCGCCACGTTTTCCAAAGGTGTATTATTTGGTGCCACTACTTTTCCTTTAAGCGATTGCGATTGCGCAATTCCAAAGCATAGTAACAGCCCCCATAAGACTGTTCTTTTCATGGGTGATTGGTTTAAATTAAAATAAATGATGTGATGAAAGAGGATTTCTTTCAATCATAAAAAAACGTCTGGTAAAATATTTTAAATGCTAATTTGCAGCTCTTTGTCACACTGAGCCTGTCGAAGTGCCAATGAAAATGTCTTCGGCAAGCTCAGACTGACATCTTGTAAATAATCGACTTTAGAAATCGCATTAAAAAATTAACCAAAGTTTATGAAAAGAACACTTCCGGAGGCGGACTGGGAATGGTTTTAATGCTTTTCGAAACATGAAAAGTGTAATAATATGTGTGTGTAACTATTGATTTAAACTTGAAATCGAATACAGGATATTCTTGTGCAAAGTGTTTGTCCAAAGTATAGTTGAAAAACACTCCGTCATGATCGTCTGTTTTTTCTTCGGAAGAAAATATTTTGGAGAAAAAGGTGATCATTTTGTGTTCATGAGTGTGTTCGAGACCCAACAAATGGTCTTGTTCATGATGCCCATAATCAGTATGCGTCATCACGTGCGAAAAAGTGTGCATTCCTTCTGCAATTTGTTTTTGCATTGGGTTGAACAAATACAAAATAGAAAGGAAAAGCACTAAATGCTTCTTAAAAGAATTATGGAAATTGCTTTTGGGCATTTTTGTTTAGTTGGTTGTAATAGATACGCAATATTTGCTAGTTCGGATTTTAATATATTCCATTTAATCGTTTCTTAACTATTTTTGATTCAAGAAAAATTCCTTAAAAAGCAAAATAGCAAGTATCTTTGAACCTATGGCCAATGCTTCGGTAACACTTCAAATTTCAACACTTCCCGATTCGCCCGGTGTTTATCAATACTATGATAAAGAGGGGAAATTGCTTTATGTGGGCAAGGCAAAAAACTTAAAAAAAAGAGTTTCTTCATATTTTAACAAGCAACAGGATAATGGCAAAACCCGAATTCTTGTAAAAAAAATTGAAACCATAAAACACATTGTAGTCAAAACCGAGACCGATGCGCTTTTATTGGAAAACAATTTGATTAAAAAGTATCAGCCGCGTTACAACGTAATGCTGAAAGATGACAAAACTTATCCGTGGATCTGTATTAAAAACGAACGTTTTCCGCGAGTTTTTCCAACCCGAAGAATGATTAAGGACGGCTCAGAATATTATGGACCGTACACCAGTATGAAAACCGTGCACACGTTGTTGGATTTAATTAAGGGATTGTATCCCTTGCGAACGTGCAACTACGATCTTTCCGAAGAAAAAATTAGAGCAGAAAAGTATAAAGTGTGTTTGGAGTATCACTTAGGAAACTGCGCGGGACCTTGCGAAGGTATGTTTTCAGAAAAAGAATATCATGAAAACATTGAGGCCATCCGAAATATCGTAAAAGGGAATTTTAAGGATTCGCTACATAAATTCAAAAGCCAGATGAAAGAATTGGCGGCCGATTTAAAGTTTGAACAGGCGCAGCGTGTAAAGGAAAAAATTGATATTTTAGAAAATTACCAAAGCAAATCAACCGTTGTAAACCCGAAAATCAACAATGTAGACGTGTTTTCAATCATTTCAGATGAAAGTTATGGGTATGTAAATTTTCTTCAGCTTTCACACGGAGCGATCATTCGTTCGCATACTTTGGAAATAAAAAAGAAATTGGATGAAACCAATGAAGAATTACTTCAACTAGCCATTGTTGAGCTTCGGCAACGGTTCAATTCGCTTTCAAAAGAAATTTATGTACCTTTTGAATTAGAGTTAGGTGAAGGTATAAAAGTCCACGTGCCAAAGCTTGGTGACAAAAAAGCGATTCTCGATCTTTCGGAAAGAAACGCAAAATATTACCGAATGGAGCGTTTTAAGCAAGCTAAAATTGTAGATCCAGACCGTCACGAAAAGCGTATTATGGCGCAGATGAAAAAAGATTTAAGGTTGAGCGAGGAACCACGACATATTGAGTGTTTTGATAACAGTAACATTCAAGGCACAAATCCAGTTGCAGCCTGTGTGGTTTTTAAAAATGGAAAGCCGAGCAAGAAAGACTATCGAAAATTCAATATTAAAACCGTGGAAGGCCCCGATGACTTTGCTTCGATGGAAGAAGTGGTTTACAGACGTTACAAAAGATTGCTTGAAGAAGAGCAACCATTGCCGCAACTCATCATCATAGATGGAGGGAAGGGACAGCTTTCTTCGGCTTTGAAAAGTTTGGATAAGTTAGAGTTGCGTGGAAAAATTGCCATTATCGGTATAGCAAAACGATTGGAAGAATTGTTTTATCCAAATGATCCCATTCCGTTGTATTTGGACAAGAAAAGCGAAACTTTAAAAATAATACAACAATTAAGGAACGAAGCGCACCGTTTTGGCATTACCTTTCACAGGAGCAAAAGAAGCAAACAGGCACTAAATACAGAGCTGGAAACCATTTCAGGTATTGGAGAAAAAACGGTTATTGAATTGCTGAAGCATTTTAAAAGTACAAAAAGAATTGCTTCTGCCAGTTTTGAAGAACTTTCGAAAGTTGTAGGAAGTAGCAGAGCAAAAAAGCTGATTGCACATTTTCAGCAAGACGAATAAAATTCATTAAATGAAGAAAATACTTTTTATAGTATTCTTATTAATTTCAACGTTTTCCTTTTCGCAAGAGAAAGAAGAAAAAGATATAAAAGTAGGTCTTGTATTGAGCGGTGGTGGAGCCAAAGGACTGGCCCACATTGGCGCTTTAAAAGTAATTGAGGAATCAGGCGTTCGTATAGATTATATTGGCGGTACAAGTATGGGTGCTATTATTGGTGCTTTGTACGCTTCAGGTTATTCTGCCAAACAGTTGGACAGTATTTTTAAACAAACTGATTTTAGCACATTAATACAAGACGACATCCCGCGCAGCGCAAAAACTTTTTACGAAAAAAAGGAGGCTGAAAAATATGCGTTGGTGCTTCCTTTTGATAAATTTAAAGTTGGTTTTCCTTCTGGGCTTTCAAAGGGTCAAAATGTCTATAACTTGCTTTCAAAGTTAACCAGTCATGTGAGTACGGTTACAGATTTTAGCAAGCTTCCCATTCCTTTTTTCTGCATTGCTACCAATGTGGAGTCTGGTAAAGAGGTAATATTGGACCATGGGAACCTTCCCCGTGCTGTAACTGCTAGCGGAGCTTTGCCTTCGCTTTTTAGTCCGGTAATGATCAATGATATGGTGCTAATTGATGGGGGTGTGGTAAATAATTATCCAATAGACGAGGTACGGGCCAAAGGGATGGATGTTATTATAGGTGTGGATGTACAAGACAGCCTTAAAAGTCGCAATAGTTTAAAATCAGCTTTTGATGTTTTGGTGCAAATAAATAATTACAGGACCATCAGGGACATGATTGAAAAGCGAAAAAAAACAGATATCTATATTCACCCAAATATTGAGGACTTCTCAGTTGTTTCTTTTGATGAAGGAAAAAATATTGTAGCATCTGGAGTTGATGCTGCAGATTCTTTCAGGGAGAAACTAGATAAACTGGCTTCTCAGCAAAAACATACAGAAAGCAAGAAAATTAGATTCGAAAACCAAGACACTATTTTTATAAAAGAAGTAAAGATCGAGGGTATTGAAAAATATACCCGTAGTTATGTTTTGGGAAAACTTAAATTGCGAACCCCAGATAAGGTTACATATGATGATTTTAGTGAAAGCATCAACAATCTTTCTGCAACTGGCAATTTTCAAGATATAAGCTATAAGTTTATTGAAGACGAGAATAACGAAAATACCTTATTGTTGCATTTAAGGGAGAGCAACTCGTCTATGATGCTTCGCTTTGCGGCACATTATGACGATTTGTTCCGAACGGCGGCATTAATAAACATTACCAAAAAACGTCTATTTACCAATAACGATATTGCCTCTTTGGATTTGATAGCGGGAGATAATCTTCGTTATAATTTTGAATATTATATAGACAAAGGTTTTTACTGGAGTGTGGGCTTCAATTCAAAATATCATTTCTTTGAAACTGATGTGCCGCTTAGTTTCATTGGTGCAGATTTTAATGCCGAACTTACATTGCCCATCAATAAACTCTCTATAAAATATAGCGACTTTACCAATCAACTTTATTTTGAGACCCTTTTCCGCAGAACTTTTATTTTTGGGTTGGGAGGAGAACATAAATATCTTCGGTATTTGTCAGAGACTATTGGCACTGATGAAAACAACCTTCCGCGGACCATTTTTGAAAGCACTAATTACTACAGTGCCTTAGGCTTTCTGAAGTACGACAGTTATGACAACAGCTTTTTTCCTAAGAGTGGCGTGTATTTTTCAGGTGATTTTCACTGGTATCTTTTGGCCAATGGGCGGAATAAAGATTTTGAACCGTTTTCGATTGCAAAAGCAAAATTGGGATATGCCCGTACTTTTTTCAAAAATATTTCAGCAAACTTAACTGCTGAAGGAGGTTTTAAATGGGGCGGCCCAGAAACCAAAACACTTGATTTTGCTTTGGGTGGTTATGGTTTTAAGGAAATGAACAATATCATTCCTTTCTTGGGATACGAAGCTATATCATTGCGTGGAAATACCTATCTTAAATCCACCCTTACCTTAGATTATGAAATTTTTAGAAAAAACCACATAAATTTTTCCGCAAACATTGCTAATGTAGGAAACAATCTTTTTGAAAACGGGCAGTGGATAGATGGCGTAGATTATTCGGGGTTTTCCGCTGGCTATGGTTTGGAAACCGTTTTGGGTCCTATGGAAATTAAATACTCCTATTCTCCCGAGCTAGATAAAAGCGAATGGTATGTGGCTTTGGGCTACCGGTTTTAGCAAAAACTTAAACGTTTAGCTCCAATATTTTTCCGATATTTGTGTATAAAATATTCAAATTATGCCTTTCTATCATAAACTGGGCAAAATACCGCCCAAACGCCATACCCAATTCCGAAAACCGGATGGAAGCCTCTATTCAGAGCAACTTTTTGGCACTATTGGTTTCGATGGGATGTATAGTAATATTTACCACGAGTACAGACCCACACAGGTAAAGGAAATAAAGAAACAGTACAGTGTTGCACCAAAGATTGCACGCACCAATAATATGGAATCTTTGCGATTGAAGGGCTTTGATGTTAAACCCGAAAAAGATTATCTCAACAGCCGAAAAACAGTACTTACAAATAGTGATTGCAGTATCATACTTGCCGCACCCCAAGAATCTCTAAAAAATTATTTTTATAAAAATACGGATGCTGATGAATTGATATTCATTCACAAAGGGAGCGGAAAACTGCGAACCTTTTTAGGGAATATCGATTTTAAATACGGCGACTATCTTTTAGTCCCTCGCGGGATTATTTACCAAATAGATTTTGAAACCGAAGACAACCGACTTTTTATCGTTGAATCGCGAAGACCAATTTATACCCCGAAAAGATATAGAAATTGGTTTGGACAGTTACTGGAACATTCACCATTTTGTGAACGTGATATTCGCAAACCGCAAGAACTTGAGACCCATGACGAAAAAGGAGAGTTTTTGGTAAAAGTGAAAAAGCACGACGATATTTTTGAAATGGTTTACGCCACACACCCATTTGATGTAGTGGGTTATGACGGCTATAATTTTCCGTACGCTTTTTCAATCCACGATTTTGAACCTATTACGGGCCGAATTCATCAACCGCCACCAGTGCATCAAACATTTGAAACAGATGCGTTTGTAGTTTGCAGTTTTGTGCCCCGGCTTTATGATTATCATCCAGACAGCATTCCAGCGCCATACAATCATAGTAATATTGATAGCGATGAGGTGTTGTATTATGTTGATGGTGACTTTATGAGCCGTAACGATATTGAAGCAGGCCAAATCACCCTTCACCCAGCGGGAATTCCTCACGGACCACACCCTGGAGCGGCAGAGCGAAGTATCGGTAAAACTGAAACAGAAGAACTAGCCGTCATGGTAGATACCTTCAAACCACTGCAGGTTACAGAGGATGGATTAAAACTTTCGGACGGAACGTATTACCAAAGTTGGCTAGAACATTAAAAAATTTCAATACTTAATATTATGAGCAAAGAAGTAAAATCAGTCAATTACGGACTGGAAAAAATATTTGAAGGCGCTGAAGATTTTCTGCCTTTATTAGGAACTGATTACGTAGAATTTTACGTGGGTAACGCAAAACAAAGTGCCCATTTTTATAAAACGGCCTTCGGATTTCAATCATACGCCTATAAAGGTTTGGAAACGGGTTCGCGAGATTCTGTAAGTTATGTTTTAAAACAGGATAAAATTAGGCTGGTGCTTACCACACCTTTAAATAGCAAATCCCCAATAAACGACCATTTAGTTAAACACGGCGATGGCGTAAAAGTTATTGCACTTTGGGTGGAGGATGCACGTAGCGCTTTTGAAGAAACCACCAAACGAGGTGCCAAACCTTTTATGGAACCTACCGTAGAAAAAGATGAACACGGTGAAGTATTGCGCAGCGGAATCTACACGTATGGCGAAACTGTACATATTTTTGTGGAACGTAAAAACTACAACGGAAAATTTCTGCCAGGTTTCCGTGAATGGAAAAGTGATTATAACCCAACTCCAACGGGTCTTAAGTATATAGACCATATGGTTGGCAACGTAGGTTGGGGTCAAATGAATAAATGGGTAAAATGGTATGAGGACGTAATGGGCTTTGTAAACTTCCTTTCATTTGATGACAAACAAATCCACACGGAATATTCAGCGCTGATGAGTAAAGTTATGAGCAATGGTAACGGACGTATTAAATTCCCAATAAACGAACCTGCTAAAGGAATTAAGAAATCGCAGATTGAAGAATATTTGGATTTTTATGAAGACTCTGGAGTGCAACATTTAGCAGTTGCAACAGATGATATTATAAAAACCGTAAGCCAGCTTAAAGAACGCGGCATCGAATTTTTGCCACCACCACCTCAAGCTTATTATGACGATATACCTCGCCGATTGGGCGATCATATGAAAATGATGAAAGAAGACATCAACGAGCTAAAAAATCTCTCTATTATGATTGATGCTGATGAAGAAGGCTACTTACTTCAAATATTCACTAAACCTTTGGAAGACAGACCGACCCTATTTTTCGAAATTATACAGCGTATGGGAGCAAAAGGATTTGGAGCGGGAAACTTTAAAGCACTTTTTGAATCTATCGAGCGGGAACAAGAACAACGAGGAACTTTATAATATGTAACAATTGGAAAACCCCATCGTCTTAAGAAGGTGGGGTTTTATTTTTTTTGGAATGGTAGTTGTAATTTGAAAATCATAAATTCCCAAAGTCTCTCTTTATGAAAAAGCTGCTCGCGTTTTTAGCTCTTTTTTCTAGTATGTCTTTTCTTTCCGCACAGGAAAGAGCTTTTGGCGACGGTGAATATTTCAAATTCCGTGTGCACTATGGTTTTGTTACAGCTGGCTATGCAACCCTAAATGTAAAAAATGCCACATTAAATGGAAAGAGTGTTTTTCATGTTCGTGGCTATGGTGAAACAGTGGGGGTTTCAAAATGGTTTTTTAAAGTTGAAGACGATTATCAATCCTATATTGATAAGGAAAATGATATTCCATATCGCTTTATTCGAAAAATTGATGAAGGCGGCTATACCAAAAATATCCAAATAGATTTTAATCATACTACTAATAAGGCTAGAGTAAACGATAAAAAACACAATGAAATTAATGTGTTTTCATTTCCTAAAGAAACACAGGATATGGTTTCGGCGTTTTATTATCTTCGGAATAAATTGGACACTGAAAATATCAAAGAGGGAGATGTTATAGAAATGAACATGTTTTTTGATAAAGAAAATTACAAATTCAGGTTAAAATTCCTTGGAAAAGAAATATTAGATACTAATTTTGGGCGCGTTCGCACCTTGATTTTTAGGCCCTACGTTCAATCGGGGCGTGTTTTTAAAGAAAAAGAAAGTCTAACTGTCTGGGTTAGCGACGATAAAAACAAAATACCATTGCTTATAAAAGCAGATTTGGCTGTGGGTTCCCTAAAAGCAACCCTGACCGAATTTAAGGGATTGCAACATTCCTTTAAAATATTGGCAGATTAATATAATAATACCGAAAACTCCCCCGCATTGAAGAATTTAATTTTAGCCTCACTAATCCTTACCATACTTACTGCCGCTTGCGACAATACAAAAGAAAATCTAGCCGACACAAATGAAGTGGTCGCAGAACCGGAAATTGAACAGTACGGTTATATCCTGAATGACTTTAATGTTATACGGGATACTATTAGAAAGGGAGATACTTTTGGGGACATTCTTTTTGCCAACGGAGTTCCCCAAGAAAAAATCATGGAAGTGGCTACTAAATTCCGTGATAGTTTTGATGTTCGGAAAATTGTGGTTGGGAAACCCTATGTGCTTCTCAATTCCAAAGATTCACTCAACAAAACCCAAGTTTTTATATACGAGACCAACAAAGTAGACTATGCAGTTGTAGATTTTAGAGATACACTTTCAATTTACAATAGTCAAAAGCCTGTTCGTTATGAGGAAAGAGAAGCTTCAGGTGTTATAACTAGTTCGCTTTCAGCAACCATGGAGGAGCAAAATTTAAGTCCGTATATGACGGATCAACTGGCCAATATCTACGCTTGGACCATTAACTTTTTTAAATTGCAGCCTGGAGATCGCTTTAAGGTTGTTTACACTGAAAAGTTTATTAATGATACCATTCCTGGAGGACTTCAAGAAATAAAGGCTGCCTATTTTGAACATCGTGGCAAACCGCTTTACGCATTTAAGTTCACTTCAGATTCCTTGGAAAAAGTATCTGGCTATTATGATGAATTGGCCAACAACTTAAAACGTGCGTTTTTAAAAGCTCCCGTAAAATTCAGTCGAATATCTTCGCGTTACAATCCTAACAGGCGTATAAAATATTACGGTTTTAAACTTAGACCACACCGCGGAACTGATTTTGCGGCTCCAATTGGTACACCCATTTTGGCTACGGCAGATGGTGTTGTCACAAAATCTGAAAGAAGAGGGGGTAATGGAAATTATGTAAAAATTAGACATAATGGCACTTACGAAACTCAATATCTTCATATGAAAGCCCGGAATGTGAAAGTAGGACAACACGTAAGTCAAGGTGATGTAATTGGCTGGATTGGTATGACTGGAAATACAAGTGGCCCACATGTATGTTACCGTTTTTGGAAAAACGGAAAAGAGGTAGATCCTTTTAAAGAAGACACTCCATTTTCGCAACCACTTCCGAAAGAGTTACACGAACAATATTTCGCAAATCTGCTTCCGTTGAAGGAAAAATTAGACTGTATTTCATTTTAATTTTTACCTTAACTTAATATGTTAATAACCTTGTTATTAAATAAACTTCACATATTCAGTTATTTAACCATTAAATTTTACTTTTATTCTGATATATTTCTCTTAAAGATTTCTTAACCAATTTTATTGGTTTGAGGTTATTTAAGATTGTATTTTTGCAGAAATTTTTAAACTTAAACTTAAAATTTAATTTCATGAGAAAACTTTTACTTCTTGTTTTTCTATTGGGCGGTTTTGCCGCTTTTTCACAATCAACTGTTACTGGAACAGTAATTGATTCTGAATCAAATGATCCTTTGGCGGGAGCCAATGTGGTTGAGACAGGCACAACTAATGGTGCCATTACCGATTTTGATGGAAATTTCACACTTCAAACTTCTGCTAAAACGGGTACAATTACAATTTCATACATTGGATATACTATTGAAAAAGTACCGTTCAAAATTACAAATGGAACAGCTAACTTAGGTACTGTTAAAATTACTGTAGACTCTGATGCTCTTGAAGAAGTAGTTATTGTAGGAAAAGGAATTATAGATATGGCGAAAGATCGTCAAACTCCTATTGCCGTTTCTACTATTACATCTGCTGAAATCCAAGCTAAAGCTATAGGTAATGTGGAATTCCCTGAAGCTATAAAAAGTACACCTAGTGTTTATGTTTCTAATCAAGCTGGTGGTTTTGGTGACTCACAAATGTTCTTGCGTGGTTTTGACCAAACAAACACTGCATTCCTTTTGAACGGACAACCTATTAATGGTATGGAAGATGGAAGAATGTACTGGTCCAACTGGTCTGGAATGTCCGACGTTGCAAATGCAGTTCAGGTGCAGCGTGGTTTAGGTTCTTCAAAACTGGCTATTTCGTCTGTTGGAGGTACCGTTAACATCGTTTCTCGTGCCGCTGGTAGAAAAGAAGGTGGATTTGCACGTTTTATGACAGGTAACGATAGTTATTTCAAAGGAACATTAAGTTATGACTCTGGTTTGCAAGGAAAATGGGCTTACTCATTTTTGATTGACCACTGGCAAGCACACAGAAAATATTCTGATGGAACTGCAGGACAAGGTCAGAACTATTTTATTGGCGTAGGTTATGTGCCAAACGACAAGCACTCTTTCAACTTTTTATTAACTGGAGCCCCACAATGGCACGACCAGAACTTCTCAAAGTCTTTAGAGGATTACGCACAGTACGGAAAACGCTATAACAACAACTCTGGATTTTTGGATGGCGAAAGATATACTATCAGAAGAAACTACTACCACAAACCAATTTTAAACCTTAACTGGGATTGGACCATAAGTGAAAAGACTAACTTGTCTTCTGTTGCTTATGCCTCTTTTGGTCGTGGAGGTGGAACAGGACCTGCAGGTAGCTCAAGAAATATTATTCGTGATAATAATGGCGAAATAGATTTCAATGCTATCATTGACAATAACATTGAATCTGCTGAAAACGGTATTGGTAACTACGGTAGCTCTCTTGCAAGAAGAATGTCTGTAAACAACCATAACTGGTATGGTTTCCTTACCAACCTAGAAAGCAATGTAAGTGATAACTTCACTGTAAATATTGGTCTTGATACACGTATGTATAAAGGTACCCACTTTTATCAAATGAATAATCTATTAGGTCTTCAAGGTTATGCAGATAACTTTGGTTATGGTGACCAAAGAGATAGCAACTATGTTATTAGCGATACTTTTGAAGCAAATCCTTGGGCAGCTTTATTCAAATCTGCAGATGAGAGTCAACGTTTCAACTATGACTATTCAGAATACATCAATTACATCGGTGGTTTCGGACAAGCTGAATATAAAACAGATAATTTCTCCGCTTTTGTACAAGGTGCAGTTTCTACACAGAGCTACCAAAGAGAGGGCCGTGCACAAGGAACTGAAATAGAAGGCGTAAACGGTCTTGGAAAATCTGATAAAGTAAATAAATTGGGTTATAATGTTAAAGGAGGAATGGGTTACACCTTCATCGAAAACAATACTATTTTCGTAAATGCAGGATATTACTCAAGACAACCTTTCTTAGATAATATTTTTGATGATATCAGAAACTCAAACTACATTTTACAAGGTGATAATGAAATTGATAATGAAGAAATATTAGGTGTTGAAGTTGGTTATAGACTTCGTGCAGGAGCATTTAGCTTAGATTTAAACGGTTACTACACCAGCTGGGGTAACAGATTCCTTCAAGGAGGTTTTATTGCAGCAGATCCAACTTCTTCTAATCCAGTTGAGCAAGTAGATCGTTACCAAAGATTTACTGATATTACTCAAGTTCACAAAGGTTTTGAGTTTGAAGGTAAATACCGTTATTCAAGTGATTTTATGTTCAGAGCTTTCGGAAGTATTGGTAACTGGAAATACGATGGTAAAACACCTTTCCAAACCAGAGATAATGAAACCAATGTAGTATTGGAAGAAGGTTCTGTAAACTTAAGTGGAACAAAAGTGGGCAATGCACCACAAACGTCTTTCGGTTTTGGTTTCAAATACAATGTTATCGGTGGTCTTAGTGTAGATGCAGATTATAACATCTATACAGATCTTTACGGTTTTGTTGATGCTGGCGATGTGGTTGATGCATCATTAGCTGGTGATGTATACCAAGCAGAACGTTTGCCTGCTTATAGTGTTTTAGATGCTGGAATTACTTACAAATTTGATTTTGGAGGCAATGATTTCACAATTAGAGCAAACTGCTATAACGCTACTAACGAAATGTACTTGAGCCAAAAAGATTCTTATGGTTACTTTTACGGTAACGGAAGAACTTGGAACGCAAGTATCCGTTACGACTTCTAATAATTATTTGATTGTTTAGAAAATGCCCCAAATTTTTGGGGCATTTTTTTTATTTATAAACCTTATCTTTGGAAGACTTCAAAAAACAGTTAAATATGTATACAACTATTCAATTTATTCATTCTTACTGGGCGTATTTAGTATTGCTCATTGTGTTGCTTGCAACATTCAATGCACTTGCAGGATTCTTTTCAAAAAGAGAATACGGTGCCAAAGATTTTAGAATTTCACTCTTCGCCCTAATTGTTACACATATTCAGTTGCTCATTGGGCTTGTTTTGTATTTTGTCTCTCCTTTGGGATTACAAAATATTTCTACCGTGGGGATGGGTGAGGTAATGAAGAATTCAGAATATAGATTGTACGCTATAGAACACCCTTTCGTGATGATTTTGACAGTAATTTTTATTACAGTTGGATATTCAAAACATAAAAAGAAATTGCTTTCCCATGGAAAATTCAAAATCTTGGCCATTTTTTATACCATTGCACTGGTTTTAATGCTAAGCAGAATTCCGTGGAACCAATGGTTTTAAAAATTTATTAGTCTTTAAATAAAAATCCTGCTGAAAATAACAGCAGGATTTTTTTATCTATCCGTTTATGCTTTTCAAGCGTTTGTGGGACACTACGATTAATATGCCGATTAGAACAATAGAAACAATTGAGGCGTTTAAGGTACCAAGATCTAATCCTCCTTTTGAAATTGGTTTGGTTAAAAAGTCGCCAAACGTCGCACCAAAAGGCCGGGTGAATATAAAGGCAGTCCAAAACAGGATAATTTGGTTTATTTTGGTAAAATAATGGAGCAGAACTACAATTAAAATGATACTCGCAGTAACCAAAGCACCGTTCAAATAGCTCATTCCAATCACGTCGCTAAGGTAATCACCAAAGGCGGTCCCCAAACTGTTTGAAAATAGAATTGCAATCCAATAAAAAAGCTCCTTTTCTTTTTTATATATAGGAAATACACTCAAATTTTTGAATTTGTTATACCAGAGTAATAGTGTTGTGATTAATAATGTAAAAAGTATAATACTGCCAAGGGTATAGCCCAAATTCAAACTACGATCCATAAAATCTGAAATCTCAGTTCCCAAAGTTGTAGTTGCTATAATGACCAGCCAATAAAAAACGGGAATGTATTTTTTTGAAAACAACTGTATCAAGAGAACAGTCAAAAAGAAAACTGCCGTTATGCCAATACCTATTGCATATCCCAAGTTAAGAGTCATTGATAAAAAATCACCCAGGGTTTCACCAAGCGTCGTAGCAATAATTTTCATTAACCAGAAGATTAATGTAATCTCTGCTACTTTATTTAAGGTTTTCATATTTTTATTTTTAATTAATGTTAAGCAGAATTCCTGCCCCTAGCTGTTTTCCGTTGTAAAAAGGCGCAACCATTGCAGTAGTTTTGTTCTCTTTTGACTTAAAGATGTGTTTGTCTATAAGTGGAAAAACCCAATACGCGATTTTTGTGGATATAATGCCAATACCAGCACCCATTGCCACGTCCGTAAGCCAGTGTTTATTGTTATATATCCTGAAAAATCCCGTTCCCGTAGCAACCACATATCCTGATATTCCATACCATAAAGACACGTCTTTATACTCTTGCCATAAAAATTCCGCACTTGCAAAAGCGGTCGCTGTGTGGCCAGAGGGAAAGGAGTTAAAACCACTCTTGTCGGGTCGCTGAATACGGGTTGTTTTTTTCATTACGGTAACCCAAGTTCCCATAAGTAAATAGGAAGTTCCCAAAATAATGCTTCGGTCTTTAAAATTATTTTTGCCTTCAATGCCAAAAAGATTAAGCCCATAAACCGCCAATGCAGGAGCGTATTGTGAGAAATCATCAATAGTAAATTTATCGTCAATGTCTTCCGTTATTTCTTCCTGAATATTGGCGTTAAGCCCTTTTAAACCATCGCTCTCAATGCCAACAATTCCATAAGCCAACAATGCGGAAGGAATAATTAATGCTTTATAATCAAATTTTAGATATTCCTTTTTTATAGTTACAATACTATCTGTTTTTATAATTTCCTGAGAAAAAACAGTATTGATTGTAAGGAATAATAATAGAATTACGAGTTTAGCTTTCATAATCTCTTTGGGTTTTAAAAAAGGCAACCCATTATTATGCGTTACCTTTGGTGTTAAATCAATTCTCTGAATCCTCATCCTGAAATTCTTTTCCATTTACATCATAAAATAATTCTTTAGTTCCAAAAAGCTGCTTTATCTCTATTTCATAATGCGTAGAGCCTACTGAAGTTTCTATTTTTGCAACTCCTTTCACTTTGGCTTCTTTATGGGTGGCCATAAAGTTTTGCTTTATTGCTTGGGGTAATTGATTATAGGTAATTACATATTCGGTTTCCAACCATTTTCCAGCATCAGAAAAGTTTGCAGAATATTTTGCGCCGCTTATTTTGAACTCGGCTTCATATTCGTGGTCATTTTCTTTATCCCAAGAAATATTTGTGGCGTTAGAGAATTTTATTTTGAAAGCGGAATCCACTTCGGCTGGCACCTTTTTTTGTGCACAACCTGTTGCACTGGCAAATATAATAGCCAATACAAAGAAAAATATATTTTTCATTTTTGCTTGTTTAAGTTAATACTGATTGCTCCGCTTAAAATTAAAACGAAGTTATAAAAATATAAATCAAGCAGTTATAGGGGGGTGAAAAACCTTTGAAGTGTAATTGGAAACCAAAAGATTCTCTGAAGTATAAATGATTTCTTTTGGTTCAATATTTTTGAAAGTAGTTGTTTTAAGAGTAAACGGACTTATAAATTGATATAAGGTTATTTGAATATGATTCTGCGTTTGGAGTGGGGTGTGGGGTTTTTGTTCGTCGCCGTTATCGTGTTTGTCAAATATTCCGTCAAAATTTAAAAGATGATCTGTCACAAAATCGAAAGGAGTCATGTCTTTATCTTCTTGTGCTTTACAGTGGCTATACATTTCGGGGAGATCTGTTAGTACTGAAAAATTCCCCATGGGCAAACAAAAAGTTCCCAATGTGTAAAAGGATAGGAAGAGAATTTTTAGCGTTTTTAACACAAATGTTTAACGAATAAAAAACAACTTTATTGAGCGGATTCGGGATTATTTGGATTTCTGTATTTTTTAGTGCGGAACCTTTTCCTTTATTAAATAAATATAAACAGGAAAGTGATCGCTATACCCTCCCGTAAATCCATTAACAAAACTTCGAAAAGGGTAGCCTTTGTATTTCCCTCGCGGTGTTGTCAAATAATTTTTATTGAAAATTCCTGCTTTGTAAAAACGATAGGAAGAATAATCTTTTATTGTCAGTTCTGTTGAAATTATTATTTGGTCAAAGAGGTTCCAAGCATCGCGATAGGCTAGTGTGCCCATTCCCTTTTTATACATATCTTCCATTGGATTGTACAGTTCTTTTAGTTTCAAATCTTTTTTTTCGTTTTTTGTTTTCAATACATCCTTTACACTTGGATTTATTGGGTCGTCATTTAAATCGCCCATAGTTATAATTTTTGCGTATGGATCTTCGCTAAACAATGAGTCTATTATGTGCTTATTGAGTTGCGCAGCTTTTATACGTTTTGGACGACTTTTTTCTTCACCACCGCTTCGGGAAGGCCAATGGTTTACAATTATATTTAATTTTTCGCCATCAAGCATTCCGCTTACCAAAAGCTGATCTCGAGTATAGATCCGCTTTGTTTTATCGTTGTCGTCATACAGTAACAATTCATAAGCCTTGGAGGCTATGGGAGTAAATAATTTTTTCTGATAAAGTAATGCCACGTCTATCCCGCGCCTGTCTGGGCTATCAAAATGTACAATTCCGTAATCTTGGTTTAGCAATGGGCTTTGATTCAGCAGATCTTCTAGTACACGACGATTTTCAATTTCACTTACGCCAATTAATGCAGGCGAAGTTCCTGTAACATCCTGACCAATTTCAGAAATCACTTTTGCCATATTGGCCAACTTCGCTTGATAGATTTCTTTAGTCCAGTGATCTTTTCCCTCTGGCGTCCTGTCATCGTCAAAAGTAATTGGATCATCATCATAGTCAAATAAATTTTCTAGGTTGTAAAAAGCAATCGTGTTTATTTTATACTCTTTTTCGGTTTGAGAAAATGAAAAGGTAACATAGAATAAACAAACAAAAAGAGGGTATTGAAAAAGTTTTTTCATTGTCAAATTTAAAATTTAAAGCAAAAAGTTAACATTATTAATGTATATATAATAATTTTTTTATTAAATTTATGTTCTTCCCGGTAAATTCTCCCCTTAATTAAAAATCACTTTTTAAAGATGAAACGCTTCATTTTTATCGGTTGTGTGGTTTTTTTGGGTGTAATATCTTCATTCGCCCAAGAGGCTACTGTAAAAGGACGGGTACTGGAAACCAATTCGTATGAGCCCATTGTTGATGTTGAAATAACCATAGAGGAAAGTATATTCAATACCGTAACAAACTCTTTGGGTGAGTTTTATTTCCTTCAGGAAAATCTTCCGCAAGGTCAACAAATACTTTCAATTTCAAAAGTAGGCTATATAACTTTAAAGCTACCAATAATTATAAGGAACGATGCTACAATTAATTTGGACCCTATTTTAATGGAGATCGATCTACGCGAAGTGGAGCAGCAGATAGGTATAATTAGTCTTTCCGATAATGAATTAAATGATGATGATGACGGAACATCCTATAATGTTTCGGGACTGTTGCAAGCCTCCGATGATGTTTTTTTGAGAGCAGCGGCCTATGATTTTAGCACTACTTTTTTCAATCCGCGCGGTTTTGACAATGCTTATGGAAAAGTGCTGATAAATGGTCTAGAAATGAATAAACAATACGACGGACGTCCACAATGGGCAGATTGGGGCGGCTTGAACGATGTGCAGCGCAATCAAATATTCTCTATGGGTTTGCAGGCCAATGATTATACTTTTGGAGATGTTGCAGGAACTACAAATATTATAATGCGCGCTTCACAGTATCGAAAGGGAGGTAGGGTTTCATATGCAACTTCAAACAGAAGTTATCGTGGTCGTGTGATGGGTTCCTATAATAGCGGTCAAGGTAAAAAAGGGTGGGCTTATTCTGTTTTACTTTCGCGTCGCTTTGGTGACGGCGGTTTTCAGGAAGGAACTATTTATGATGCCAACTCTTTTTTTGCTTCCGTTGAGAAAAATTTCGGTGAAAACAGCAGTCTTAATTTTACCACATTTTATACGCCCAACAACCGTGGAAAATCTGCTCCCGTTACAGCTGAGGTTGAAAATTTGAAAGGAATTGATTACAATCCAAATTGGGGTTATCAAAATGGCGATGTTCGTAATTCAAAAATGAAAACCGTGGAAGAACCGGTGATTATGCTTAACCATTTTTGGAATATAAGCGATAAAACTTCCCTGAATACAAACCTGGGGTATCAATTTGGAAAAATTGGAAATACCAGAATTGATTATGGAGGAACCCGTTTAATTGAAGTTAACGGACAGCAGGCATATATTGGCGGCGCTCGTAATCCGTACCCTAATTATTACCAGCGTTTACCAAGTTATTTTCTTCGTTTTGAAAGTCCAACGTCTTACAATTATGAGTTGGCATATTTGGCGGAACAGGAACTTATAAATGACGGACAATTGGATTGGAGCTCGCTTTACGAAGCCAATAGAATTGCAATCAACACTGGTGGAAATTCAATATATGCCATTCAAGAAGATAGACAGGACGACACGCAATTAATGGCAAATATGATTTTGAACAGTCAAATTAATGAGAATATTAGTCTGAATGCAAACCTAAACTATCGTAATTTAAAAAGTGAAAACTTCGCAGAACTGAATGATCTTTTAGGCGGAACGGGATATTTAGATATAGATTATTTTGCCGAAGGCGTAAACAATACAATTATCGGTGATGTAGCCCAAAGCGATTTGCAAAACAGAAACCGAATTGTAACCGAAGGCGATCGCTATAAATATAATTTTGAATTGAATGCCAACGTAATTTCAGGTTTTGCGCAAGGGCAGTTTAAATACAGCAAAATGAATTTCTATGTGGCTGCAACTGCTTCGCAAACCAGTTATCAGCGCATTGGTCTTTTTGAAAATGGGAATTTTCCCGGAAATCTTTCGCTTGGGGAAAGTGAAAAATTGAGTTTTACCAATTTTGGAGGTAAGGCTGGCGTCCTTTATAAAATAACAGGAAGACATTTGGTTGATTTTAATGCTGGTTATTTCACCAAAGCACCCACAATTCGAAATGCTTTCAGCAATTCAAGGCAGAGTAATGAAACAGTAATTGGGCTGGAGTCTGAAAAGATTCAAAATGTGGATTTGAGCTATATTTTCCGTTCGCCAATTGTAAAAGCACGTCTTACTGGATATTACAACACGATTCAAAATCAAACGGACATCAACTTTTTTTTCACGGAATCTGCACAAGGATATAAAGATGGATACGCCTTTGTGCAGGAAGTAATTACTAGAATCGACACTCGAAAAATGGGGGCTGAATTAGGGGTTGAAGCGCAATTAACCCCGACATTCAAATTGAAAGCTGCCGCTGCTTTCGGAGAAAATGTTTATACGAACAATCCGAATCAATATTTAACCAGCGATGATTTCGACATTCTTACATTCGGCGATAAAACCACAAAGCTGAAAAACTATCATGTAGCTAGTGGTCCAGAAAGAGCATACCAATTTGGTGTTGAGTATCGCGATCCAGCCTATTGGTGGGTTGGGATTACGGGAAACTATTTTTCAAACGCATATATCGATGTAAGCACGTTGCGAAGATCTGACGCTTTTACTTTTGATGGCGACGGCCAAACATATAGCGATTACGATCCAGATGTAGCCAAAACCCTTTTGAAGCAAGAGGATTTTGGGGAATATATACTCATAAATGTGGTTGGTGGAAAATCGTGGAGAATCAAAGGTTATTACGTTGGGTTTTTTGCAGCCGTGGGCAATGTGTTGGACCAACACTATAAAACGGGTGGTTTTGAAGACTCGCGATTGGCAGATTATAAAAAAGTACAGGTAGACCAGAACAGAAACATGCCAATTTTTGGAAACAGATATTTCTTTGGTTATGGAGCTACTTATTACCTAAATTTTTACGTAAGATTTTAACAAATAAATACTTTAGTGATGAAAACAGGAAAATTCTACAAACCATTTACGCTATTCTTCACTTTAATAGCAATACTTTCTTGTGTAAAAAGCGATGATTATGATGTGCCAAATACAGAAATAATTGCACCAGAAATCAATCCAAGTGATGTAATAGAAATTTCATCATTAAGAAGTTTATTGTTACAGGAACAAACAAATACTGAAAATCCAGATGCAATTTTAACGTTGGAAGAAACCAACAAATACATTACAGGTTATGTAATTTCCAGTGATGAAGGCGGAAACTTTTTTGAAGAATTAATTATTCAAAACAGTTCATCAAACCCAAATACTGGAGTGAAAATATTGCTTGACGTGAATCCTCTTTTCACAACTTTTGAATTTGGAAGAAAAGTGTATGTAAAACTTGATGGCTTGACTGTAGGTTTAAACAGCGGAGTTTTAACTCTTGGACTACGAGACGGAACAACTATAAATAAAATCGCAGAGTCTGCTATCTTCGATTTTCTAATCCGTGATGTGGATGTGGCCACAATAGAAGCAATTCCCATTTCTATTCTCGATTTTTCGGATGATAAAACAAATCTTTTTGTGCGTTTGACAGATGTTCAATTTGAGCGACACGATGCATTGGGAGACAATCGCAAAACGTTTGCTGCAGAGCCTGGTGATCAATTTGATGCAGAACGAAAACTGGAGAGTTGTGACTCTGGTTATACTGCAACTTTTAGCACAAGTACGTATGCTGATTATAAAACGGTGCTTTTGCCAACCGGAAGAGGGATGATGGATGGAATTTTAACCTATGATTTCTACGGCGAAAATTTCAACATTACAGTCAATGACCCTTCTACAATTTATTTTGAAAATGAAGACCGCTGCGATCCAGCTGAAATTAATTGCGGTCTAGCCGAAACCACGGGAACAAATATACTTTTCAGTGATTTTTTTGAAACGCAATCTACAGGAGATCCCATCTCTGGAAACGGTTGGACAAATTATATAGAAGCTGGTTCAGAACAATGGGAGGCATTCACCTCAACTGGAAGCAGCCCGTCTCTTGGTATTTCTGCCAGAATGCAGGCTTACAATTCCGGCGATTCCAGCAATATTGCTTGGTTGATTACTCCTCAAATAAATTTTGATGCCCAAGAAGGCGAAACTTTAAACTTTAAAACATCAAACAGTTTTGCAGACGGAAGCACGCTTGAAATATTTATATCAACTGATTGGGATGGAAATCCAGATAATGTTCTTTCTGCCAATTGGGAAATTCTTTCAGCTGCATACATAACGCAAGACGATGATGCTTTTGGACCTTGGTTTCCTTCGGGAAATGTTGATTTGGACTGTATTTCAGGAAACGGTTACATTGCCCTCAAATATGTGGGTAGTGGTGATGAAGCTTTTGATGGGACTTATGAATTTGATGAAATAGAAATAAACTCCAATTAATTAATTAAATCCTATTACTAGAAAATCAAAAACCCCTGCAAAACCTAGAAAGTGGTGAGCAAGGGTTTTTTCTTCTGGTTGGTTGCCAGTTAATAACTATTGATTCCTTATTTTTTTACAATAATAAACTCGGAACGTCTGTTTTTGTGATATTGTTCATCGGTGCAGTTGTTACCACAATCTATTGCAGGTTTAGATTCACCAAAACCTTTTCCGCTTATTCTATCCTTAGCAATTCCTTTTGAAATTACATATTGAACAGTGCTTCGTGCACGTCTTTCTGATAAATCTAAATTATAGGCATCAGTGCCGCGATTGTCCGTATGGCCTTCAACTTTAATAACCATTTCTGGATTTTTCTTCATCAGTTCTACTAACTTATCCAGTTCAAATGCTGCTTGTGGTTTGATATTGTGCTTATCAAAGTCAAATAGTATTGGGTTTAGTTTTACCATATCGCCTTCCACAATTTCGTCTATTGGACGAAGCGCTATGCGTATGCTCTTTTCTCCTTTTTTTGAAGAAGGTACGGTTTCGGCATTACTCTCATAGCCCATTTTGAAAGCCTGAACAACATGAGCCTGATCACAGGCTGCGGTTATTTTGCCTATTCCATTCGCTCCCGTGGTTTGACTTTTCAGTTTGTTTTCAAGATTGTCGAATTTCAAATACTGGCCGTCTGCAGAAACGATATTAAAACTACCAATACGCACAACGTCCGTGGTTGATGTATCGCCATTTGGCTTAGATACTTCGGTGGAGAATTTAACAATACGGCCTGTTTCAACAGCTTCACGCTGCAACTCGAACCATAGTCTTTCGATTTCCTCGATGCTTGGCAGCTTGTCGTTGCCACTCATCTTCTCTACCAACCCGTCTAGAAACACTTCACGACCGGGATACTGAACACTGGTCAAAGACGTTTCGAGATTGGCTCGTAAGTCACCCGACGCCGACGTAATGTGACCGAACAACTCAGTCAACGAACCAAGTTTTTCCTTCAATGCGGCCTGCTTAGTGGCAACCGACACTTCGTTTTCTTCGAAGTTCTTTTCAAGACGAGCACTGCGATTCTCTTCATTAACGCGCGTCTGCTTAGCTTGGCTCAACAACGCCGCCTGACGATTTTTCGCTTGCTTAAACTCTGCCTCGCGCTTGCCATTCTGACGAGCTTCTGAGGTTTTACCTTGCTGAACCAGGCGTAGCAACTGATCAAGCGATCGCGGCTTATCTTGGGCGCTCACTGTGCCTGTTGTGGCTAGAACGAGTGCGCCAATAGCGACGCCGAGTAGTTTCATTTTATTTTTCATTGTGCTGCCTCCGGAGCTGGAATCGGCAAAGTCATTATGTCAATTGCGGCTTGTTTCTTGGCAATACGAATACCTTTTGAAACTGCACCGCGGTAACTACCGCTGTCTAGCTCCTGCCATGCGCCATCACTCCACGCTGCCGTTACTTCTTTGTCTGTTGTTTGCGCGAGCAAGGCAATACGGCCTACTTGCAGCAAGTCAACCTTTCTGGCCGTACCCGAAC
>CAKZLK010000023.1 GCA_937125455.1 uncultured Aequorivita sp. | reverse complement strand
AATCTAAAGTGTTCAGTAATGGCGGAATATGATTTAGTTCCAGTAATTAACTGATTTCCTCCTAAATTAACATCATCCGTGCTATCAAAATCAACGCTAGGTTCTTCTGCTAATACAGCAGCTACTACTTGCGCGTTTGATAGCTGAGTGTTGGTGTCTACCGTATGCGTTAAATCGCTTATTTGTGATTCTGTTATAGTTATACTCGCATCTCCTGGATAACTAACCTTTGCCGTGTTCGCTGCAATTGAGTTCTCGTCTGCGGTGGTAAAAGGATTATCCAATGTTACGTTTCCGTTGGTGTCGGTAAGTCCTACTCCGAAGGTGTAGGTTGAACCGCCCGTCTTCCAATCCGTTTGTCCTAATTCCGCATCAACAGCAGCTACTACTTCTGCGTCTGTTAGGGAGGATCCGCTCCCAGTATCCACCCAATCAGTACCGTCATATTGCCAATCGGTCTTCGTTTCGGAATTATAAATCGTCTGTCCTAGTTTTGGACTTGCCAAAGCCTGTATTTCAGCAGTAGTCATTGGCCCATCAATAGATCCTTTGTCAAACTTTTGGGATTGGGCAAAAAGCGAAAACAAAAACGCTATAATTAATATTTTATAATTTTTCATAATATTTATCACCTTTATTATTGGTTATTTTTTTTCCTTTTATTTTGGCACTTGTTATAAAATTATAAATAGACAATGCCAATGCTAAAACAGAAATAATTTCAAATACATAATCCATGTTAAAAATCTTTAAATATGAAAGGTTCTTCAATATCCGCATTACTGCTTGGGTTTGCTACAAGACTTATTCCAGCAAACATCAAACCTCCGTTTATCCCCGCTTTTTTACCAAATACCTGCCACCCCGTCTTGTCCGTAACCTTTGTATCGTTTACGTCCACTGAACCTATTGGAAGCGTTACCGCCCCGTTAACTTTTGTTTCCAAAGCGATTAACCTCGCTTCTACTTCTGCTTCTCCTGCCATAACTTTCTATTTGACATAATGTTGTAAAATTACTAAATTATATTACTGATTTAAGATGTTTTAGATAAATTACTTCCAATTTTAACCAAATTACCGCTTTGGTTCTTATAAAGTGTAACACCAGATAAATCCGGTATTGCGCTTTTTCCAGTGCTTCCACCGCCTTCTACACCAGTACTTACACTAAGTACTATCTCATCTTTTTTAACCGCTACATTATTGTCTCCATAACCGAATTCACATTTCCATGTCCATAGGTTCGACTTCCCAAGTTGCCTTATTTCAGGGGCTTTTTTTCTTACCAACAACAAATTGTTAACTTTGAACCCGTTTAAAGAAGAAGCAATGTTCAATTGCGTAACCTGTTTTTGGTTTATTGCTTCCACCAAGATCTCAAAGCCTAATCTTGTGCTTTGTTCTATGGAATAATCTCTATCGTCGCCTTCCTCTGTTTCGGACACATTGAGCCAAGTAGGGTTGAACTCGCCTTTCATCCTTGCTAAAAAGGTTATTCCACTTTGAAACACTATATTCCCCTTGTTAAGTGTGTCCGACCATTCAAATTTTAAAAGATTATCAGTATTGGATAGTTTTGATATTTGCTCGCTTACCCATGGATTTCCATCTACGTTTCCGGTATCGTTAAAACCTTTCTCAAAAATCACAAAACATTTGTCGTTAAAATCCGAAGGGTTAAAATAAGCCTCCCATATATTGTAATCGTGTCTATTGTAAGTCAATTGCACCTTAGCAGAAAGTTCTGATGGTGTGGTTAAATCTATTACAAAATAACCACCGTAATCCGCATCATAACCTGTACTTTCAATATAAAAACCTCCTAAACCGTCAATAAATATCAATTGCCCTTCTTCTACCCATCTTGGGGTCGTGCCATTAAAATCATTGGAATCAAGAACCGTGTCGGTATCTGGAACGTATGTATTTCCCCCTTGAAAGTAAACCCCTGTTTTGTCACCCACTTCAAAAAGTTTACAGTCCATCTTTTCCTTTACGCCCAAGTTCTCCTGTATTATAGTTGAACCCACATCTACCTTAGTGCCATCGCATTTATGTATGGTTATTATATGAAAATCATAACTTGTCCAAAACTGTACACCTATGAACTTTTCGTTGGCATCGAATTTATGTACCGCGTTATAAAGAACTAAATCTGTTTGATTATAGGAACCTGTATTGAAATAGTTCTTTTTAACGTCTTTATTAAATTCGGGCATTTCGGAAAAAATTATTGATTGCCCTTCCGGTATATCAAAATATATTATTTTTTCATCAACAGTAGCATCTTGAAATTCCCTTATTTCAATGGTTTTAGTCAATTCACAGCCGTAAACGTCTTTTACAAAAAGTTCGTAAAGACCAGGCAAAACCCCTGGAAATGTGTTAGCGGTCTGGTATGATCCACCTGTTAAAGTTCCTTCTTCGTCCAATGAATACTCTATTGGGCCAACACCGGAAACATTAACCACTTTTTCAATAAGAATATCACTATAACCATCAAAAGAAGTTACCCTTTCTTTAAACTCTCCTATAGCGTGTTTTCTAGGAACGTTTACACTAACTATTTTCTCGGTTCCATCTGCATCCTTTGCTTTTAAACTATGAACCAACCCCCTTTCAAGATTAAATGTAGTAGAAGCTCCGTCCCATGCCGTTTCCAAGGTAGTTCCACCATTGACCAAAGTATAGTTTGGTGTTCCACCTGTCAATGTTGCTGAGTATTGTATTGTGTTGCAATTACCTATAATATCACTTTTAGTAACCGTAAGACCTATTGGTGGGGTTATAATTGTGTTGTCTACGACAAAACCACCCACGACAAGAACATTTCCAGTATATTGCGAACCATTTGGAAAAGTTCCTGTCTTTGCGGTAATAGTGACTTCGTTGTCTGTAACCTTAGCGCCTAGATTCTTACTACCACCAACATTTTTAAAGTCCCTATTGAATGCTTGGGCAAAATTTATCGCTTGTTCGTTATCTTTTAATGGGTCTCCATTCCAAGACACTTCTTTAAAGTAACCGCTGAACGCTGTTCCCACTGTAAGCCTTTCTGTTAAAACTATATTGCTTGTTCCCGCATTAAAAACAATATCTATTTGACCCCTTGTCAAGGGTGAGAAATCAAGTGCTTGTGTTGAAAATGTTAATTTTATAGTACTCATGTCGTAAATGATTCAATGAATTTATGTGTTCCGGCTTCGTTGGCATCGGTCTTTATCATTCTAAAGTATTCTATTTTTGTTCCCGTATTAATGGCCACAAGTCCAAAAACATTAGGAACACCATTTGTAAATCCGTTAATAAAGTCCTCTATTTCTTGGGTAACTTGTATTTTACAATCAACATTGCTAGGTTTAACCCTTGGTTGTTCCAACATACTTGCGCTTATTACGCCCTCGCCCGTTTTTTTGTCCGGGCTTTCCCTTAATTCGTTCTCGCCCGTTCTTTTGGTTATCAATGAGCTATTACAGTTTGATTCCGAAAAAACAATATTACTTGTAGGGTGCTGATAAAGACCTACGTTTATCATAAAACCGTGTTCTTCTACAAGCAATCTTGCAGGGGTCAGTTCTAAATTATAGGATGAAGTTGCCCCGAATATTCCTTTTGGGGCAGTTTCATAAACGTCCTGCCACTTTTTAACTGAATACAGCCCATTTTCTTTTTTTGCCCTAATACACATTATATCGCTGTCATATCTTGTGTCCTCGTCAGGGAAAAGGTCGTAAGGTTGCCTTCTAGGAAGTTCAACGTCCACATCACCTAATCTATAAGGGCTTAACCTAGAATAGACGGATTCGCTTTTTTTGCTGTTAATGGTCTTAAAGGTTGCCTTACCTGATACGGATTGAAGACCGTACACCTCTTCATAGTCCTCGCCTCCCTTTTTGCTTCCTAATTCTATACTTCCATAGAAATTATTCTTTATAGGTGTTCTTTTTATATCATAGGCCTGTGAATAGACTTTTTGCCCTTCTATGGTAGAACAAAATGGAATCGTAAGAACATTCTGTTGTGTGTATTTTAAGGATTCCAACCTAAAAACATCGGTATTGTCCAATTTTTTTTCAGTCCACCATGCAATAGGGGTCAAAGCCTCTAAATGGTCAAAAACCTCTTTTAGACTTGTAGAAAATTGTATAATCCTTTCTTCGTCCGTTCCTTCTGCAACAATATCTGGAAACTGCCTAATCCAAAACCCGTTCAATATAATGTCCTCGCTAAGTTTTCCCGTTTCAAGTAGTTCCGAAGAAACTTCTATTTTAGTGCCTGTTATTATATAAAGCAATCTTTCTATAGCTTGTTTATAGGTCAAACATTTTGCATTGCTAGGGGCTTGAAATTGACCACTGCTTTCGGTTATTTGAACCTCCGTATCAAAAAACTTGAACCTTATCCCGTCATTAGTATCGGAAAGCGTTCCAATGGACAAGCTTTCACCCTTTAAAATAGTTATTTCGTAGTCAACGAATTCAAATTCACAAACATCGCCCGTTATATTGGGATTGCAAGTGTCCAAAACTACTTTGTTCTTAAAACTGTAATCCTCGTTATAAAACACCAAGTTTAAAGAGAAAGTACCACTATGGGGCGTTCCGGATTGTACCGTCTTTACCTTGCCGTTAAGTGTGATTATCTTATCGGTTTCAGATTCTATTAAGAATACGTTCTGTTGTTTATCGGGTGTTAGATTGGCAAAATTACCGGAAGCAGCACTTAGTAGGGTTCCCAATACTGGACCAAGATTATCTTGGTCGGAGTTTGTCTCGAATTTAAAAGGAATAGCCCTTGCGTTCAAACCATCTGCCCCTGTAACTATGGCAGAAACCTCCGTATCATCATCAACGAACATCTTAGACCTTAAAAGTATCTCTTTAGGTTCTAAGAATATAGTCTCGGTTTCAAGGGAATCTATTACGTTACCTTCCGAATCAACTTTAGTGGTCAAGTCATATTTGTCGTTAAGACTTGAATCTATGGTCTTTTTAAGCCCGCCTTGTTCCGTTTTTACCTTACAAGTCCCTATTTCATCAAAGACCGTGGATGCAATGTCCAAATAAATAGGGGGAAATGAACGCCATCTTTGATCCAACCTAGTCCTGTCCTTCTCTATTTTTTCCAATACCATTTCTTCAGCAACCCCTTTTGTGTAGAATTGCCTTTGCAAAGCCTTGAAACCTTCACCATAGATTTCTAGGGAGTCTTTCTTTGAAATTATGAAACCTTTGCTTTTTTTATCGCGCTCATAGATATTGCCATTGCCCTTGTCGTACTTTTTGGGTTCGGGTATAATTACCTTGCCTTGACTTTTAGAAGTAAGGCTAAACTCTACATTGTTGCTGAATCCTATTTTACTCATCAGTACTCTAAATATTCTTTTTCTATCGTAATATGATTATGATTGTGTATAGGTCTTTTGCCCAATCTCTCCATTCTATCCACCGCTTCATCAAAACTACCTTTCATATCGTCTATCTTACCGCTTAGAACATCACTAGAGTTCAACATTCCAAGTTGTTCGCTATGACCCAGCATACTCATCCTTAGAACGTCTTTTTCTATGTCGTGGTGTGTCAAGAAGCTGTCCTCCGACCTATGCACCTTATCACCTCGTTTCATGTCTATTAATTGGTTTCTATTTTTATAGATTTCAACTTGACCATCTTTTCTTTCTACCACCTCTTGGTATTTGGAACGGTTGGCGTCGTTTATCAATGCCTTGCCTTGATGTGTACCCGCCAAATGCCCTTCGGCGAACTTAGGGATTGGCTGTGAGGCCACAACGGCAGCTTGTGCTATGCCCAAAGCCCCTACGATACCCGCCAATATAAAGTTTGCCGGTGGAGGTGAAGAAGCTAAAGCCTTAACAACACCAACAGCGGTATCAACGGCTATTTTTATAAGATTATTACGTCTTTCTTGTTTTGCCCTTTCAGTCTTAATCCTTCTTTCTTCCCTATCGAACTTTTCCCTTGCAAGCCTTTTTTGTTTTTGGGTAGCCAAATCGTTCTGTAAGACCAAATCCTGTGTTCTCTGGGCTTCCTGTAGCTCTATTTCATATTTATTCAAAGAAGCGTCAAGGACACTTCCTATAAGCTCCTTACTAAGTTCCGCCCAATCGGAAACCGAGTTTTCAAGCCCGTCAAAAAGAAAATCGAACTTGCTTATATCCACATCGAACAAATCGGCAAAGGTTTCCGTTACCTCTCCGAATATATCTTTCATTTCCTCACCCGTAATCGTCGATTTTTCCCTTAACCTATCCAATTCGGATTGAAGGCCTCTTAACTTTTCTTCAAGTCCTTCAAAGTCAGGAAATGAGAATTCGGAGTTGACACCATCCATTTCAGCAAATCCCAATCCAGGGGTTCTTTCTACTTCACCAGAATCGTTTACCGTGTTTCTGCCAGGAATTTTTAATTCTGATTGTGCGTCCCTAATACCTAATAAAGCCTTGAACTTTTCAAGTTCTTCTTTCGCTTTTTTAATAGCTTCCCCTTGCTTATTATATTCTTCTGTATTGGTAGCGAGTTTTTGTTGGGCTTCTTCGGCTAATTTTATTTGTTTTTCAAAATATGCCAATGAACCTTTTGCTATTCCGTCACCTTTTTTACCACCGTCTTCATTTCCTGTGTTTCCACCTCCATTAGAATCATTATCGCCAGGAAGCAGACCCGTTTTGGAAACTTCTTTTAGCACTTCTATTGCCTTGGTGTATTTACCAATTTGATTGGCAGCTCTTTTTATGGTTCGTTCTTGTTCGTCAAACTCACCAGTAGCCATGTTTATGAGGTTGTTTAATTTAGATTTGGATTGTTCCTTATTTACATCGCCAAGCTTTTTTCTCCAATCTTCAAGTATTTTAGTGTATCTAGGTATAAGATTTTCAGCAGCCTCTTTTATAGAAGTGTTCATTCTTTCAGACTCGTCCGTAATTCCCTCCAAAGCCGTTTTAGTTCCTGAAAATGAACCTTCGTCCATTTTTTCATCAAAAGTTTTGTTAAATTCAGTAAGAGCATCAACAGCTTTGGTAACAAAATTAAAAACACTTTTAAATACGCTACTTATTTTTCCTTCACCACCTTCAACACTTTTTACAAAAAGAATCCAAGAATTCGTTAATCTGTTTTGTGCAGCAACAAGAGTGTCAACATTCCTAATATTTTCTATTCCATAAGCTTTTTCAAGTTCCCTTGCGAATTTTGGCAATGCCTCGGCAGAAAGTATTTCTCCTTTACGCAACATTTTATCAAGTTCTGCTACATTTACACCTATAGCTTTAGCCATGATACCAAAAGCACCGGGTAATCTTTCACCCAACTGCCTTCTAAGTTCCTCCGTCGTTACTTTACCCTTGGATAGCATTTGTTCCAATGCCAAATAGACGCCTGTTAGTTCATCAGTCTTTAGACCAAGCACCCCAGAAGCCTTCGTTACAGACTCGAATATCTGTTCGGTAGCTTGTAGTGATACATTAGACTGTTTTGCAGCAGCTAAAAACTTAGTGTATCTTTCTGTAGTCGTGATAAGGCTTTGACCGTATCTTTGGCTAATGTCTTCAAGAAAAAGTTGTACCCTTGTAAATTCTTCTTGTGTTGATGTAACTGTTTTTAAAGCAAAATTTAAACTCTCTATTTCCTTAACTAACTTGAAAATATCTTTAGTCAGTGTTGCTATCAGCGTTGCACCACCTACAATTCCAAAAGCGCCTATAAGGTTTCTAAAACCCCTTACCATTCCACCAAGGCTATTGTTAGAGAAGTTTGATGTTGCTTTATTAGCCTTGTTTATCTTGGCTGTGTATTTGTCGAATTCCCTTTGCGCCCTTTGTATTTCCTTGGTGCTTGCCTTTTCGCTTGAAATAAGGTTTCTAAGGTCGTTCTTGGCTATTTTCCTCTTGGCGTTTAGCCTATCGTAAGCCCCGACAAGTTTAGACGTTGCAGTGGCCTGTAAATCGGCATTTTTGGCCAATGCCCTTTGGTTTATTACTTCCTCCGAAGAAAGGTTCTTTAATGTTCTTTTAGCGGTAGATAGTTTTCCTGTATTAGTGGTTTGTTTTTCAAGCGTACCGTTAAGCTTGTTCATTGAAGAATCAAGCTTTGTAAGCATATCGTTAAGCCCATCAGGTGTAGTAACCTTAAAAGTACCGTTGAACTTTTCCCTTATGTTGGCAAAATGGGAAACGATTTCCTTATCGGCCTTTGCTATTTCTTCTACAATAGACCTAATATCCGCTTTTGCCTGTTCTATTTGGGGACGAAAACTATTTTCAGCCATGATTTCTTATTTTTTTCTTCCTCTCGGCATTCATTTCCTTAATTTTTTGGAACATTAGGATCCAGTTAACAACTGTTGTCGTTTTTGGGTCTATTGAGTTCTTGCCCAATGCAACCTCTACATCAAGCACTTGTTTTCCTAACGGAACGGGGTTACTACCTGTCTCGAAGCTTTTTAGTTTTGCCCTTGTCATTGATATTCTGTTTGCAGTGGACTTTATCTGTTTTCCCAAACTTTCAAGTTCCGTCAAGACCTTTCGGTTCTTTTTGTACTTAAAGCCCCAATGCCTTATTTCCTCTATGTAGGTCATAAAAACCTCACGAGGCATATTCCTCATGGTTATCTGCGTGAACAACTTACCTGCAATCTGCCTACGTGTCTCCAAATAGGTAAGTTCGTGTTTAAGCCTGTAATACTCCAAAGCCCTGTTGTCATTGGTCAGTTCACAATATTCTTTATAGATGTCAGACCATACTTTAGACAATTTTTCCTGTCCAATATCCTTTACAAAATTGGAATAAGGCTCTTTTGCTAAATGTGTATAGTCGGACGTTTCCATTGTTTTATGGAACGCGTATATAGATAAAGTCTCGCAAGAGATATGGTAAGGTGCTACACCCATTATTTTTGTTTTATGAAGTTATGGCCAATGAAGAGACAAAGTGTTGTCAGATAGCGAGTGTAGCTTTCTCCGTGGAGAATTTCGCAAGGGAATAGACCAATAATGTACGAAGATATAAAAAAATCACTATATTTGATTTGAAAATTAATTTAAAACCAAAATTATGAAATCATTTATCCTATTGTTTTTATTCGTTTCGATTTTATCCTGTTCAAAGGAAGATCCTTGCAATTGCAAAGTCGTTGAAGTCGAAAAAACGAACTATTTAGTATCGGAATGTATAGTCGATTTGGAGAAATTGGAAGATATTGGAACTGCAAAACAAGCTAGACTTGCCGAACAAAGAAGTAATTGTCAATAACGCTTGGGCTATGAATTGAATCCCTATTAAAGTTCGATTTACACAATAACCTTAACAGGGCTTTTATTTATAGGCTTTGCTAACAAAGTTTTTTTTATGAAAGTAATTTGCATAAATGCTAAACCAATTCATCTACCAAATGGTAAGATAAGTAACGGAACAGGACTGGTGAAAGACGAAATATATGAGTACACGGACATTCAAACACACTGGAACGGAAGAAAATGCTACAATATAAAGGGACTTGGATTGAAACAAACTATAAGGTTTCGAGAGATAGATACTAATTGGGTAGATGAATTATTGGAATCAATTAAAAATGAAGATTTAGTAAATGTTTTCTAACACCAAGCTAAGAATCGTTTCAATGATTTTTAGCAACTGTTATTTACAGTTCGGAAAAAGGCTTGAAAATGTGTTCGTAAAGGGCAGGTTCAATTACTTTTTCACCAACTGTTTTTAGATTTTTTGTGTTTAACGCGGTTAATTTTGTGCCATAAACTGCTTCCATTGCTCTTTTTGTGGATGAAAGTATATCAAAACCTTGTTTATCGTATTTAAACTCCATACTGTCTTTAAAAGTTCCTGTCCATTCCATATCAAACTTTCTTCCTGTAATTTTAGGAGTTCTTGGAAATGGTCGTTTTTTTGCCCAATAGTTTTCGGTTCTTGGCATATATGTTCCATCCGCACTACCTTTTGGATGCAATATGTCTTTCCCCAGACTATCCATACCTTTTCCTAACTGTTCGTCCTTCAGTAGCCTTAAAATGAACGCCTCGTTATCCCTTACGGCTTGTATGGCAACGTTATCAAGCTCATTGGCCGTTGCTTCAAGTTTATCTATGTAAGGTTTAAGGATTCCCATATATCAAAAATACAAAAAGACCACAACTATAACAGCCATGGCCTTTAAGAAACAACTAACCCAAAATTAAGCAATCGTGGTTTCTGAATCCGTATTTGATTTCCAAAGCGCACTGTCGGACGTAATTACCGCCATGTTTTCGGAATTGTCATACAATCGAATCGTAACTACATCGTTCAAGGCCAATGAAGGCACGGTAAGAACATAAGTTCCAGTTGTAACTGAATCATCCCCGGCAGTAGGGTTGCTAGTAGTTCCGTTCTTAGTGGCCAAGAAATCGTTGTAGTCTATACCCGTAAAAGGTTTTCCACCAACTTTCATCTTTGCCGTTACCGTAATGCTTGTTCCGGCACTTGGTACGGAAAGGTCTAATTCAACCTCGTTTACACCGTCTATTGATGTAGGCGTAAAATTAAGGTTTCCTCTCTCTATAAAGTACCAATCGGAATCTACTTCCACCCTTTCGGTCAACTGCATCATCAAGCCTTCCCTTTGCGCAGCGGTGTCGCTACCCCATTGCAATTTCTTTGCCCGTACCATTCCAAGTGTAAATCCTTTCAAACCTCCGGTCAATGATTTTGTTCCAAGAATATTACCTGAAACATCTACGAATATCGCATCATAGGCCGATTGTGAATTTAAGGAATGTAATGCCGAATGGAAGAATAATCCATTGATAAAGGATGCCTCGAATTCGTACTTACCGCCCCTAACGAACAGTTTTGTGCCTCCTTCAAGTTCCTCTACTACATCGTCCGGGGTATTGTCGCCCCAGTTTTGAACACCTTTTAGAACTATAAGCTTGCCTTCTGCCTGAAGTTCCTGTACGTATTCAATATCCAAAGTTCTGGCACTATCAAGAACCGTTCCAGCAGCCAAGAGCCATATCGAAGATATACGCTCCATAGCGGCCTTACAACCCCTTGAACCAGTACCTAAAGTACCGCTTACACCACAACTAATAACGTTTAAAATTTCTGCTATTGTCATTATATTCTGTGTTTAAATTTGAAGTCTTTCGCTGCTTCTTCTGTTAAGTCAATCTTATCACCAGGCGAAAGTAGCTTTCCATTAACGGAAACAGCATTTTTTAAGGTGTAAGTCTTAGTTTTAGGCTTTGCAGCCTTTTTATCGTTGCTCATATTAAGAACATTTATCAGTTAACTTATAGTTTAAATCCATCAGGACCGCAAAACAATGGTAAGGTTGTAAATCATCGTACTTAATTCCTAAAATGGAATATCCCGAAAATATTTTTTCCAAACCTGTTTCATATCCAGTTATAGTATATTTTCCACTTACGGCCAAGTTCCTAAGAATCTCAACAGCGTCCCTATGTGCGTTACCGTCCATTCTATCATCACCATCTATACATTTTTCAAGATCCATTATAAAAACGGCCTTTACTTTGTTGGTGTACACATATTCATCCTCGGTCTTTGAATCATCGGAAACCAAGAATAAAAAATGGGCATCCTTTTTGTCATTTAGAAAAACGTCTTCGTATTCCCCGTTACCTTTATAGTTTTCAGGGAGTTTTCTTCCGTTTTTAAGGTTTTTGTAAACCCTTCCATAACCATCTATATTCGTATTTGAAGAAGAAGTCAAACTCCATCTTTTTATCAACTCCGAATATAATTGCTCTTGGATAAGCTTTATTGTAGCATCAATCCCTAGCGCATCCGTTACCGTATAATTCATGTACCGAACCTTTAGTTATGGTCTTTAACAAATTCCTTGTTTGACCGAATCTTCTTTGAACGCTTTCAAGCTCGAACCTATATCTTGTCGCTATTCCTAACGTATGATTGTAGTTTGCACCCCTTATTGCGAATTTATTAGGGGCTTCCCTGAATACATCGTAATTAAGCTTGGCAACGAATTCATCGCCCATTCTTTTTATCCTATTGGATCTAGTAGCGGTCATTATCATTTCTGATACGTTTATGACCATTCTTTTGATTATAAGATCATCGAATGAATTGGGATAGTGGTCTAATATACTATCGTTCACATAATCTTTTTCAAAAACATCACCCAGCACTTGCCTAACGCAGTCGCTTCTAAGATTAACAAGGTAAGTATTAAAGTCATCGTCCGAAATATTCAAAACGGGCTGTGAGTCCTTAATATTTTGCAATGTTATCGCAGAATGACCTGTTTGGAACACCTTATCTCCCGAAGACGCAAGATTAGTACCTGTAAGGACAAATCCTTCCAAGGTCTTATCGTCCCTCCATTTGATAAGGGTTTCAAGTGCTGTATGTGTTTCTGATAAAGTCATTATGAATTAGCTTGTACTACTTTGAATATAGGAGTTGCGTTAGCGGTGCTTTCCCAAGCCCCTTGTACCGTAAAAGTAGCCGTGATTTCGTACTCGTCAACAATATCCTGTACGTTACCCGCACTTCCGGAAGTATCTGCAACACCTCTTTTAACGTGTACGTCATGGCTCATTGGCAATACAGGGTCTGGCATGGTCGTAAACAGACCTTCATTGTTACCAATGCTACCTTCTCCCCTTGTATTCGCTCTTTCGTTCCAAGTAGTCATGCCTACAAGACCTTTTTGCCATACAAAACCTGTTTGGTCGGCTCCTAAAGTCAATTGTGGCTCTTCCACTAAGTCGATACCCGGAAGTTGATAAGCTGTATTGTCAGCGTTCTGAGTTCCGTTAGATGCAAGTTTTCTATAGTGCGCGGCCATTCTTTGGTCTGCAACAATATCCAACATACCGTTGTACTTGTTCTTTCGCATCGCAGCTTTGATGTACTCGAACAAGAAATCCCTATCGGCATTGTCGTTATCGAATTGATCATTGGTCGTTTCATCAAAAAGCATGATGGAATCAACGCCTACCTGAGAACGGTTTGTGTTCAACCAAGCCGTAACATAGGTTGAAAGGTCAAGGTACATTGACATGATCTTGTTCTTCATTTCTGATTGAAGAATAGCGTCATACCCAAAACGGTTGTTGTCCGCTTGCTTGTAAGAAACCTTGAATTTTTGTTGTCTTTGAAGGTACACAACGTCCTTTGTAAATGAGTCTGGGAACGCAGCAGCAGCATGGGCAGCTTCTTTTGCGGTTCCAGATGCAGTATAGACCCTAGTGAACAAGTCTACTTTCGTAGGTTGCTCCAAGGATTCTTTAAGTTGGTTCAGATTTCTGAAAACATCGTTTTCGGCATCCAACAACTTTCTAAGTGTCGAGTGTTCGTAATCACGGAACTCGGCGGCACCCATAATTGAATTGTTCGCTTTTGTAATAGCGGCCAATAATTGAGTATCGGTTAAATTTGCCATTTTAAAATAATATTAAATTAAGTCTGTGACTCCAATATTTCAGGAGTCTCTTTTGCCGCATCTCTAAGTAACGACTGGGCTTGTTCGCTACCGGGATGGAACCCTTTTTCTTTGATTATTTCTTCATACTCCTTAAAGGTCTTTGGCATGGAAGTAGAACCTCCTTTTCCTCCACCGGAACCACCACCTCTTCCAGAAGGGGCTTCACTTGCCCATCCTCTTTGTGTAATAGATTCCTTTATGTAGGCTTCCAATCCAACGGGTTTTTCCATGTTATCCTTTAACATAGCCCCGTTCTTATAAATACCGTCCTCTTTAATCTCTATTCCGTTCAAAAGCAGATTTACCGCTTCGGACTTTTTAAGACCAAGTGTTTCAGGTAGTTCAGGGATGTAGGATTGTGCTTCCAATACCTTTCTTTCGGTTTTAATCGAACTTTCCAAGGTTTCATAGGCCTTTTCTTTGTCCGATACTTTAGTCTGAAGGTTCTCAATAGAAGTTTCCAATTCTTGGATCTTCTTATTGGGTTCCAATTTTGCTTCTGCAAGAATATTGCTCTTTAAGTTCTTAATGAAGGTTTCACCGTCTTTTACGGTTTCTTCAAATCCTACTTTTTCGCTCAAATCCTTTAAAAGCATTTCGCTACCAGCAGTTTTACCCGCATCGTAACGTGTTTTACCATGATTGTCCTTAATGGTATCAAGCTCTTCCTTGCTTAAATACCTGGATTCCTCCGGTAATGAAAAATCAACCTCTCCCTCGGTTTCAATAGCCTTTGTCAGTTCCTTGACGTCGAGTTTTAGCACTTTGGCCAAAGACTCTATAACCTTTTTGTTCATAATCTATTCTTGTGATTCAATGGTTTCCTTTAAAAAAGCCCCTCTAGTGGCTTGGTTGGTGTGTTCGTCACCGAATTCAACACCTAGTTCCTTGGCCTTGGCCTCTTGTTCGCCCTTATTCATTTTCATAACATCCTTTTCATCTTTATCATCTTCTTTAAGAACGTAACGAACACCTACTTTTTTGGAGTCTATGTTCATGGTTTCGGCCTCTTCCTCGGTAATTTTAACCACTTTTTGACCTTTCTTTTTGCCTTTTTCATCCCTTACCTCTAATGGGATCCATTCACCTCTGTGTAGTTCTTCTACATTGTACTCAAGTTGTTTCATTTTGTAATTGTTTAGATTTAATATACTCGATTAACTTTAATTTAAGTTCGTCTTCCTTGAAGAATATTACTTCTTCGTCCATCAATTGATTTGCCCATTCCCCAAAATAAAGCTTTTTCAACTTTTCTTCATTTGGCAAGGATTCGATGGCCATTACTTTTTCACAACTTAAAGAAGGAAAAGGCTCTATACGCATAAGCTTCTTTCTTTTTACCAACTGTATAGGATCGTCTTGATACTCGGCCTCGAAATATCTTTGTTGCAAGTCCATCTTGGTAAGGTCGCTTACAGGCTCCCTACTTATTTCCTTATACTTTTCAAGAATATCGTCAGGACCTTCAAAAACGTATCTTCTGCCATAGGTTACGGAAGACTCGTATTTTTTGTTCCTAAGCCTAACTATTCCATAGCAGTCAAGTAAGAACTTGTGCATCTTCGCAAATGTATAGCTCATATCCCCAAGTCTGTCATTGACGGGCTGGGCGTCTAAAAACCTACCCGTTGCGGTTTCTCTTTTACCTCCTACTTCATAGGTAGTTCCCCACATTGCCCTGAACATTTCTTCCCTTTGTGATTTTACCACACTTTCATAAAATCGGGAAGTTTCAAGGTCTGGGCTTTCAAAACCCATTAACTTGTTAAGTATTGGATCACCGTCCTGTGGCATTGGAACTACAACCTCATCACTTGGATTGGTTCTTGTCTTATGACCTGTACCGCCACAACTTGAACAAGTACTAGGTTCTTTATAATCAACAGGGTCGGTTCCCTGTATTACGCCCCCCTGTATAATACCTTCCCCCTCGCACCTAGTACACGCTTGGGCATAAGACCAATATCTAGGATAAAGATGAGCAAGTTCATGTACGTTTAGAACGCTCATTCTCCTTAAAAGAACATCGGCATCGTCCAAAAGGTCTTCTATGATACTTTCAAAAAGACCCGTGTTGTTGTCCTTTTCGTCACCTAGTATAAGTGCGGGAACAAATCCGAAATAATTTGAAATAGAAGAATTTGGTTCTTCGTGTACATCATCTACTACAATAGTTCCTTGCTCTTTCTTTTTTTCACGAACAAAAATCCTATCGGATACGGAGTCTATTACTCTATAATATTTTTTACTGAAATCAAATCCATTGGGAAACGTTGTGCTATAGTTCGCTTCTTTTATGTTGCAAACGGTCTTTAAGAAATTAAGCTTGTCCTCCCTTTTTTCCGTAAACTCGAATATTATGGCCTCTACCCTGTTTCCTTTTGCCTTGTACCAAAGTATCTCATTGGTCGGGATTACGTGGGTTTCTAAGTTTCCATCAGGATCAATGTCAACAAAAAGAACCCCGTTTGGGTCAACTACATATTCTCTCCTTACTTTCTTTTTTAGGTACTTTTTAATATCAAGTCCGTCCGCTATATTGCTTGTGCTTTCCTTTATTTCCTCAACCTTGTTGTGTGGTAAATTATAGTTTACAGCACCACCTTTCGCGGTAAATATCTTATCAGTGGGTCTAAGTATGAAAGAAAAATTAGATCGGTTGCTTTTGGCAAGTTTTTCCCTGATTATCTTTTGGGCATTGGTTTCATAGGAATCCAGATTTTCAAGATATTGAACCATACCTTTTCCGGTAACGTGCATATTCCTGTGCAAAGCCTTTTTTCTGGCCAATGCAATATTTTCCGAAACACCGGCCTCAATAAGCTCTATTACCCTATCTGTTGATAATTCCATAATTACTACAAAACTAATGAAAAAATATTTCTATTTGACATAATGTTTTATTATGGGTACAAAAAAAAGCAGGGAACCACCCCTGCTTTAAACGAAAATTAATCTTAAACCAAAGCGCGATCGCGCTAAAGTGTAGGTTTCAAATTTATAATAAAACTTTGATTTAAAAAGGACAATCTTTATTTTGTTTTCCTGCTATTATGTAATTGTAGTTTATTATTTCTGTTAGTTCCATTAACTGATTTATAGTTTTTTTATCCCTGACCACCCTATATCCAATTTTTTTACCTATTGGTATTTTGTTAAGTTTTTTTAAAGGATAATGCCTTAAATCAGAAACGGAAGGAAGCCTATAAAGTTCTTTGTTCTTCCATCCAAAAAGAAAACTCTTGTATTCAAATCCGTATTTATATTTTATTATCATATTTTTACCACAATGGTTACGTATATACAATTGTTATAAACAAGTGGCTCAATCTGTACGCACTCAAACCCTATAATAGCCACCAGTTTATAACAATGCGTATAATTAATGGCTTGGGTTCGGTGCTTAATCACAGGTTAAGGCGTACTTGCTTTTTCTTTTATTTTTTCTTCCACCGCCAAACCTTGTTCAATCAATCCGAATACATCATATTTATTTCTTAAAAGAACTTGCATAATATTGTATGGCAATTCATCTACATTATAAAAATCATCAAGTAAAGCATATCCTTTAAATATTATTTCTTTGCCACTTCTACTTATATTAACATTATCATAAAATTCATTTGCATCATTTATTTGGTCTTTTATTTCATTTAGTTTAGATAAAGGCTTTAATATTGGTTTAATATTTAAGTGAGCATATTTCCATTGTATTTTTTTGTAGTCACCAATTCCGCCTGGTCTATGTACTGCAATATTTTTAGTACTCATCCAAGCTACATTACACTTTTTACCTTCCATTTCAACTTTTAGAGAATAAGGTAAATACGGTATTAAATTTTTAGATTCTATCATAATTTTAGTTCTTTTGCCCTCGCTCAAAAAATAAAAGAAAAAGGGTTTGTTAATAATTCAATCTTTCGGCTTGTCAAAGCCACTAATCATACGCTATACGTTATACACAAGGGCTAAAAAGGGTCTGTGCCTTTCGTTCCATAGTGCATATAGTATCATTATGGTGTCCACCGTGGGCAACTAATAGTATTTCTTCCATTTGGAAACCTCGTGTTTTACCAATGCCTTGTGAGTTCCAACCAAAGCATAAAACTAAACCGTTGGGCTTTGTAATTCGAGCTATTTCTTTTTTCATATTAGACCAGAAACTTGCCTGTGTTGTTTCCATATTTACTGTTTTGCCCAACTTTTTATAGCATTCACTTACTTGCCTTGGGCTATAAGGTGGGTCAAACAAAACAAGGTCTATGCTTTCATTTTCAAATTTTTTAAGAAAGTCAAGTGCATCCATACAATAGTCAGCTCCCATTTCAGGGTCTAAATCATTTGTTATGGTTGCTAATCTATTAGTGTTTGCAAAAGGGTCTATGCTTTTAATGTTTTGTTTTAAGTGCTTCTTTACAAAGTTTCCTATTGGTTTTATGCTAAACGTATTGCCATTTGGCATTGCCCACTCTTTAGTTATTTTCATTTTAAATCTTTTTAGCCCCAGATGTATAACACCACCTATAAAAAATAGCTTTTAAGTGCTTTACCAATGGCTTGTTAATATTTATTTACTTTTATTCTTATTCAATTTTTAATCACTTCTAAATGCTACTTTTCATAGCTGTAAACCGTTGGTGGTCATGACCTAAAGGTCGCATTGCTACGCTATAAAAATTCCACTTCAAACTCTTGGGCTATCCAGCGATAAGCGGTTGCCTTACCTTCTTGATAGAATTGGGCTTCAGAATTACCTTTATCCTTTGCTATTTTAGCAGATTCATAACACCGCTTTTCTTTAGATTTGAGACCTTCCAAAAATTCTTTCATATCATTTAAGTTATCTTCCATAGTGTAATTTTTAAGACTCCCGCCCTGCTTCATGACCACCAACGGTCTGGGTATGGCAGCGCATCGAGTATGTTAGTATTCTATTTATTAAATTTATTTTATTCCTTTAGGCAACGAACACCAACAAAGTATATCGTCAATGATGCGAAGCCAATCTTCTTGTCGGTCTGCTTCGCATCCCAGAAGATATACCCAGACCGTTAACTACAAGCACTAGGCTAGTTCTTTAACTTCAAGTTGAGTATCAGTAATCGCAAAAAATAGATTCTGTAATTCGTGAACATACATTTTCATAATCGACATTGGCTGGCTTCCATACCCAATAGCAACACTACAATGCCAAGAAGGGGCTTTTTCTAATGTACCAGAAAAAGCGTTTACGGCAACATATAGGTCATATTCCCCAACATTAACAACGTGGGCATCCCTTCTTTCTGTCTTTTCAAATCCAAAGTCATTTAACCATTCTTCGGTAATTGGTATAGGTCTTACCATACTTTGGTCTTTTTCTACCGATACAAGTCTTATTGTGTGGTTGTATGGGTCTTTTACGTAATTACCTACCATTAAATCTTTTGCTTTCATTTTGTTTTTTATTTAAGTTTTTAATTTTGATTCCGTGCCAGTAGTTAACAAAGTATATGAAATTAAATGGAAGCATAAATCAAATATAGTAAAAAAATAATATATTGTGGTAATTTGTGGTAAATAATTATACCGTACTTCTAGGTTTTGAACCAAGAAATTTAGGTTTGAAGGCTTTTAGGTCGAACCACATCCTCATTAAAATAGCGTCCCTGTAATCCGGACTTCTACCAATGTCCTGTTTTATCTGTGCCTTTGGCTTACAGTCAAGTTTACGGTCGTTCTTATTGTTGGACTGTATCTGGAAGAGTTCTTGGGTTATGTGCTGTTTTTGTTCGTTACTGAGGTCGCATGAAATCCAAATACCGCCCTCGTTTATTTTTTCGGCAGTCTTATAAAGGCATTGTACCTGTAAATTCCTGTAATTTGGCATTTCAAGACCTCTTATCCCTTTTTCTTTTATGGGTCTAGCGTTGTTATGGAAACCTTTTATTCCCGCCCCATGCACTACCCCGATACCTACACCATCGGCATCCGCTATTGCCCTAGTTCTTGCAATCCTGTATTTCATTCGGAACATATAGATAATGTTCTCTATTTCAGTGGTCTTACTTATGGCCAATGTCTTCATTTCTATCAATCGCCAACCGCTCCAAACACATATTACGGCCAAATCGCTCCCATAAGTCGCAACATCCGCAGTTATGAATTTTACACCTTCCGGAACGTGGTCGTTACAGAATATAGAGTCCAATGCGTCCCTGTCCACTAACGCATCGGGAGAATCTACATAGTCCCAATTTCCTTTGAAAAGTCTTTGAAAAAGGCTTGAACTGGTCTTTGAAAGTTCCCTTAGATTTTCAACGTAGTCTTTAGGGGCAAATGGGTTGTCCGTGACCAATGCTGGAAGATATTTCAGCTTCTTTTCCAAAATACCCTTTACCCACTTATCGTAAAAGTCTATTTTAAGCCAATTTTGGGCAGGGTTACAAGTAATGAAAACGATACCTTTTAATCCATATTCTACGTTCAAATGCCTTCCTGTCCTTGTTCCTATTACCCTAGCACCCATTTCATTGACCTCACCACCTTCCTCTATCCATCCCAAGGTATATTCCGTAGAACCTAGATCTTGGAATTCCGGATCACTAGGTTTGTACTTAATTTCTATGAAGTTTATATGTGAGCCGTTACCGAACTGTATAAAGTTCTTTACCGAGTTAAACTTATATTCAGAAAATCCGTATTCCTTACAAACCTTTGTAAAAGTAACATATACGGAATCTACAATGTCCTTTAGCTCGTTTCGGGCAATGAAACATCTTATCCCAGGATAGTTAATGCACATAAAAAGCATCCAACAAGCACCCGTCCAGCTCTTCGCGCTTCCGGCCCCTCCACCATAAAGGAACTTACTATATTCATTTGAAGTTAGTATTTCAAGTGCTTCCCTTTGTTTGGCGTGTTCTACTTCGTTTCCATCTTCATCCCTACCTTTTACTATAAAATCGTAGTTCCCGTTTTTAAAAAGCTGAGCCCTAATATCAATGGCCGGTAAATCGTTTATAAGATTGGATATTTCGTTATTTACCATGCTTTTTCATTTCTCTGCCAAGTTCAACCATTCTAACCCCGTGGTCTATGGTCTTTATTATGCAATATTCATCAGGATTAAGCCTATAATGTAGCCAATGTATGAATATCATCGCTTTTATCGTTCTTTGTATCTTGTTCACAGTAATATTTTTTAATATCCAGCCAACAATTACAGAAACTTTTTTTCTGGGTTGGCTTTTTGGTATCTTTTTTTACCATTATATTTTTTATGGAAGTCAGAACTTTTTGTGACTCCTGGAACAGATAGGTTTTCTTTAAGATATTGTTTTTTTTCTTTCTCAAAATCCCGATCAAGATACTCCCTTATCTTTTTTTCGTCCTTTATCCTTCTTTTTATTTTTCTGCCTTGTACGTAAAAGAAAGCAAGTACGATAACTGATATTACGACCAATGAAACTAGGACAATCAAAAGTATCTTCATAAAGCTAAATTAATTAAAAAACCCTTTCTAATCAAAGAAAGGGTTTTCATTCTAAAATATCCATAGTGCGTTTATATTCCGCAACTGGATTGTTACGGCACTACAAATATAGTTATTCTTTTTTAACATAGTTCGGCTTTGATTCCTGATAACCTAAACAGGTTCACTATAGCATCGTTCGCCCCGAGAAAGAACTTCAACTTACTCCTTCTTAGACTATAATCCATCACTGAATGAAATTATATCTTTCCTTCAAAATAGCAATCTCATTATCGTCCATCCCAAAGAACACCCACTCCCCCTTAACATAATCGAAATAGAATCCCTTCGAGAAACAACGGAACACCTCGGAACCGATTTCCGACCCTCCAACGCGCAAAGAAGAACCATCACCATCGCGCGAAGCGTCGATTTTTTTTTCAATACCCATTTCATACCCCATAACAAAAGCCTTTACCCATCTATGCCTATCCCTTTCGCTTTTTGAAGTCGCTTTTCGGTACCATCCATAACTAAACCCCAACTTTTCAGCTAATTCCTTACCCGTTATCCCAATTTCACCCAATATTTCTTGTATCGTCATATCTAAATGTATCTTATAATGCTACAAACATACAAAATAATTATAATACTGTATATCTTGAGCCGTACAAATATTTCACTAAAATGTATTTCCAAAAAAAATAATGTGTGGGGTGAGAAGGTCTCGTTGTCTGTACCCCGTTGGGGGGTTGGTACGGTCTCTTCTTTGTGTGTTATGCTCTTGGGGTGTGATATGCCATTGCCTTATATCATTGACCTCATGCCATCTATTGTATTGTTATAGGTACACTCCAACATGAATAGGACCACAACAATACTAACCAATATTTAAAGACTTTTGATTACTTATGAGTTCTAGGACTGTATTAAGTTGGTCATCTGTTGCCTGTGTTAGATCAATAGTACCTTGTTTACTTTGGTTATCAGCATTAAAGAAGTCAATATGGCGGCTAATCATATCAATAGCTTTAAGCTTATCAATCAATTTAATTTTGGTGGTAACTTCTTTAACTACCCCTTTACTTACTGGATCAATCCATGACTTTGTAGTTGTCTCTATATCCTTAATGCAGCGTCTTATATCCGGTGGTAGTGCCTTTATTTCATTGGGTTCTAGGCCAATGAACGTTGTTACATCACTATATGCAAATGATAACAGTTCGTTTAATATATGTACATGGTCAACATGAGTAGCCGCGCGCAGCGCGGTTGTCTTACTCTGGATATACTTCTTTACCTCCGGTTTCTTCATTAACCTATTGCCGTAAAGCTTTATCGTATTGGCCTTGTCGCTATTCTTTACCGCCTTCACCGCCTGGAATACATTAAAACCATTTAAAAACCATTCATCTATAATTTGCTTGTCAATTTCGCTTAACTCACTAGAAACTAAACTTTTAACCTCTTCTTTTTCCATAGTTTTAACAGTTTTTATTTGCTTTGTGTGTATATATTTTTACGATTCTCCCTTTAAACTAATGAATTTTAACATTTAGAAAGTCTTTAAAGGATAAAGAAATATTTTTTAATTTAAGAAAATGGTAAAACGTTGTTATTTTTTTTTGTTTGTCTCTCTCTCTTATGTTCTTACTCTTTTCCCCTCTCTCATTGGGCGAAATACGCCACTCCTTTACAATACCATTCCCAAACGGTTAAAAGCTCTTATTTAAAGCCTGAACCCCCTACATTTTAATAATACTGTCTTTCTTTAGATTCAACAAAGATATAATCTTTAAAGTTTACAAAAGTTTACTTATTACAGTTCTATTTTACATAATATTATGAAGTGTTAAAACTTTCTTAAATTATTGCCATATCGTAATATATTTAGAATATAATCGTTATATTTACGTAACGAAAGTTATTAATCTTAAACCACATTTATTATGAATTATCCTAAAAACTTAAAATACCCATTTTCAGAATATCAAAACCTATTAAAAGTATTAAAGCAATTAGCACGTTATTTTGATGTTTTTGATATGCAACCAAACCAACTGCATTATTTAGCGTATCAACAAACAAATGTATCTGGGCAGGCTCATAACCAAATATATTTAACGGATAGTGGCCTAAAAAGAGCGCATTCAATGGAAGTTATTAGCGGTAAAAAAATAGTTAACGTTGATTTTGAACTTGAATTATATCCTAATAATTGCAATGATAACCATATTGAAAGTGCCGTTAAACGTGCCGTTAAAGAAATTGCAATGGATGGTAGCATAAAAAAGAAATAATAATTAACCTTTAAAATTAAACAACATGAAAAATTCAAATTTAGATTTTAGTACCATTATCGGGATCGCCTTCTTTTGCTTGTTTATTGTTCCTCTTTTGGCCTCCCTTATCATTGGCCTGGTTTCCGGTAATCTTGATACAACACCTTTAAACTAAGATCTATGAAAATTCAAAGCCAAAAACCAATATACAACGGTAAAAGTATTAGGGAAATACTAAGAAATTTACCTCCTAGTTTTTCTAAGAACGAAAGAAACTTTTACGTTAAAAATTGTATCGAGGTTTATAAAAATCAGTTTAATAATATTAATACTGGCTTAAATGAGCTTATAAGAAATACAAATTTTATGCTCATTCAAAACCATATTGAAAACTAAGTTTAACCCTTAAAAATCACCACAATGATAGTAACATACGGATATATCGGACACAATGGAAGTTATTACGACCTAGCGAATACATTAACAGGGGCTAAAATTTCGGCAACTCGTAGAGGTATCGAAAAAGTATATAAAAGAACTGGCTACAATAGTAGATGCGTTTCTGTAAAAACTTCTAAAGGTTGGATAAACGAGGGAAGTAAAGATCATAAAGAATGGTTAAAAACTCAAAAATAAAAACACTTAAATATTAATCTTAATACACCACATTATGAAAAAATTAAAAGCATTATCTACAGACAGAGTAATATTAGCTATAAAATTTGCTTGGACTTCCACAGATGGACAATTCTTATGTCATCCCGATGAGCTTCCTAAAATTATCAAAGACAAAGACCCCGGAAGAGGTATTGAATACATAAAAGAGTTTGATCCTTCAAAACTAAAATTTACAAAAGTAAGCAAAGAACAAATTTTGCGCTGGTGCAATTGGGATACTGAAGGAACTGAAATTTTAAAGAACCATTCATTTTTTAAATAAAAAATAGTTTAACAATTAAAAATAAAACACCATGAATACTTACAAAAAATATTGTCCGAATGTCTTCGTAGCAAAATGCGAAGAAAAACACCAAAAAGGCGAAATAATCATTTTAACAACTAAATACGGCAAAGAGCATGAATGTGAAGTGCATAATTTAGTAGGGTATATGGGAACAAAAGAAAATCCTTTCTTCATGTACTCAATAACCCGTGTGGATGGTTTCAACGCACAGGAGCGAGCCAAAGCCAAAGCGGAAAAATTACAGGGCTTTGCATCAAACGCAGAAAAGCGAAGCGATGAAGCCTATAATACAAGGGCATCAAAACACGAATTAGAATTTATGAGTTTGGGCGAGCCCATAAAAATAGGACACCATAGCGAAAAAAGACACCGCAAACTATTTGAAAAATACGACAATAAAATGCGTAAAAGCATTGAAGAATCAGAAAAAGCAAAAGAATATCTAAGCCGTGCGGAGTATTGGGAAAGTAAGGCTAATGATATTAATCTGTCAATGCCAGAATCTTTGGAGTATTACGAATTTAAACTACATCAAGCAAAAGAAAAGCATCAGTTTTATAAAGACAATCCAGATAAAAGGGAACATTCTTACTCTTTGACCTATGCCAATAAAGAGGTCAAAGAAACTGCTAAAAAAGTTGAATCAGCAATTATACTTTGGGGAACTAAAGAAGAGATTGAACAACTTAAAAAAGAAAAGTTACAGAAATAAATGTGGTGTTTATCCTCCTGAAAGGTTCTACTTAGTAGGGAGGTCTTTAAATCATTGGGCGGAACGCCATAAAACAAACCTTAAAAATCTAAATATTATGAGTAAATTATTAAATAAAATTGAAGCTTTAAGAGAAAACCAATTGTATTCACTACAACGATACGACGAAATGGTTATTGCTGTAACTGACGATGTAAAAAAAATACCTCTTATGATTTCCGAAGAAAATAGCGGTATTGATGTAAAGATTAAAAGTGTTTCTTTCAAAAAACACAATTACACCTATGAAATTGAAGCGTTATTAATTGAAGACGGTGAAAATACTGAAGACCACAATACAGAGGAATTTACATTGTCCATAGTTTGCAAGTATTAAAAATCTAATCCTAAACCCTTAAAAAATGCACCCATCAAACGACATCAACGAATTTTTAAATAACCTCGAATTTGAGGTAGCTTGCCAAATGGAGCTTGAAAATATAAATTTTAAAGCCATGGATCAATTAACCTATAAAAACCCTATTAACTTAAATTAAACACCATGAAAAATTTACACAAAAGATTCAAATTACTCTATTTCCTTTGTCAAGAATTGGGCGGGGTATTGTCTAACCAATTAGAAGAACTATCTAAAAGAATAGATTCAAAGGATCCACAAGCTGAAGAAGCTTTGACTTATTTTGAGGATCAAGTGATAAATATTTTAGAATCATAAAAAACTAGGCTTTAGGCGACTGACTAGCCAAAATTCCTAAAATACTGGATGAGGCTTAAAAACTTTGTTAACTGTTGGGCAGTCGAGCCAATTGCGCCTAAGTAAGTCCTAGTTTTAATTTAAAAACCTAAAAAATGAAAACAATCTATAAAAAAATACGTGCATATATCCGCCTCCAAAAAATCAACGATAAAAAAAGCGAAAAAATGCACTTTGAAAACCAGCTTTTCGACGCATGGAAAAATAAATACAAATTGTCCTATGATGACCGTATCGAGGTCATAAAAAACGTGGTCGAAAGAATCAAAAAAGATTCCGAAAAAAGATACATCGATTTTTCGAATGAAAGCGTAAAAATCTGCCATCAAAACGACAAAGTAAAAAACATTAGTTTCTTCACACTATAAAAAACAAAAAAATATGTTCCTAACTAAAAAAGGGTTGATAATCCACAACCAAAAAAGGGTAAAAAATCACTTGAACCTCATAAAAAAACAGGCTCTAAAAGAAGTTGAGAGAATCGTAAACGAGGACGATTTACTTCTCGAACACCAGGACAGCGAAAATTTAGAAATATTCGGTGCCGCAATGCGAAACGTACTTTTAAAAGAACTAAAAATCTATAATTGTGAACAGGTTTAAAAAAATAGAATTCCCTGATATTGAACTTGATTTTGAGTTTATCGGTGTCGAATCATTGGGCGAATGCTACCGATTCAGACAAAAAGCATACGAAATATATTTTGAAGATTTCGACGTCCATGTTGACTTGGAACTGTATCACTACCCAGAGGCTAATTATAAAAAATGCAACTCTTTCAACATAAATAACATCGAAGTGCATACGGACAGCCTGAAATTAAAGCTGCTGCCCGAAGAATACGAAACCATCTGTAAAAAAATAAAGGATTCGATAAAAATAATCGGTTTAAATTCTTGGTATTAAATAAATAAACCTTAAATTTATATAACGAAAATTAAATAAAAACCCATGGAACATACTACAATCGTAAAAAAATACAGGATTTTGGATTACTCTAAATTCAATCTTCCTGAACTTTTCCTAAAGTTTAAATTTTTTATAGATAAACAAGAAAAATCAATCTCAAAAAGAATTGATCATAAATATTTAAAAGAACAATTCTCAATTGCTCTAAACCTTCATAATATTATGGAGGAACTTTATTTGAGAAACCCAGACCTAAAAAATGCAATTGATTTTGATTTTGAACTAGAGGAAATCATAAAAAAACAAGAAATTAACGCGTCAAAAAATTAGTGATAAATAAATAAAAATTATAAAAAATGTCAAATTTAACAACTGGAAAAATTCAAAGTATGTTTTCTTCTGAAAACGTACAAAAAAGACTTAATGAAATTTTAGGAAAAAACGCAACCACTTTTGCAACATCTGTTATGCAGTGTGTAAAAAGTAATGATTTGCTTTCTCAGGCAGAACCAAATTCTGTTATAGGCGCGGCAATGACCGCAGCAACCATAAATCTTCCTATAAACAACAATATAGGATTTGCTTACATAATTCCTTTTAGGGAAAAGCAAAAAGATGGTTCTTACCTTGTTAAGGCTCAATTTCAGCTTTCGTATAAAGGATTTATTCAACTTGCACAAAGATCGGGTCAATTTGAAACCTTAAATGTAAATGATGTTAGAGAGGGAGAAATAATTGAAAGAAATAGACTGACAGGAGAAATAACTTTTGATTGGATAGATAATGATTCAGAAAGAAACAAAAAGAAAGTTATAGGATATGTCGGGTATTTTGGTCTAGTAAATGGCTTTAGTAAAACAATGTTTATGTCAATGGAAGAATTAAATTCCCACGGTAAAAAATTCAGTCAAACCTATAAAAAGAATTTTGGACTTTGGGCTACTGATTTTGACTCAATGGCCAAAAAAACAGTAATAAAACTTCTTATTTCAAAATACGCCCCTTTGTCAATTGAATTAGGTGAAGCCGTAAAAACCGATCAAGCGGTAATAACTTCCGATGATGATGGAAATATAGATTCTCAAAAAAGTATTTCATATTCAGACAATGAAGAAACGACCATTGATCCGGATGCCGAGCGTATGAGAATGCTTGTTGATTCTGTGCATAACCAAGACGACATCGATTTCGCCCGCGCAAACATACCTGAAGATGAAAAAGTTCTTCATGCCGATCTTGATGCCAAAGAAATAATCCTAAAAAAAGGTAAGGCATGAGCATGACCGAAATAAGGATTACCAGAGAACAAGTTTTGGCCACCGAAGCATATAAAAATCTTACCCCTATGCTACAAAAGATAACCAGGTCAAGAAACCAGATCCAGCAAATTATCTATGGGGTTAACGTTTGCAAAAACGCTTCCTATAAAAAATGGGAAAAGGAATCAAATGCCAATTGGCGAACGAAAGAAATTGTTTTTGAACTTTTAAAAAATGATTAGAAAAATTATTACTACAAATGAATTTCCTCCTATACCATCAAGAAATTACGATTGGTCGGCTTGTCTGGAGGGTTGGGATTTAGGCGAACCAATAGGTTATGGATCTACCGAAAAAGAAGCTATAGAAGAATTGAAAGAATTAATAACTAAAAATCAAGAATAATGAAGGCTATAGAAATTTTAAATTCCTATTGGGAATCTTGCTTGCGTCTTTCTGAGCAATCGAATAAAAAAGCAAGGTTTGAATTGTCAGAAGGCAATATTAAAGAGGCTGAATATCATAAGTTAAGCGCAGACCGCAGTTTGAATTCCGCAAAAGAAATTCAAGATGCCATAGAAGAAATAAACCATCTTAAAAAAATGGTCGATTTTGAAGAAATGAAAGTAATTGAGGAAGAAACCCTAAATGTTGATGAAGTTTTTCCTGAAACAGATGAACCAATGGAAGTTGATTTTGAAAGAAACCTTCCAGATTTTCTTGAAGAGGATGAACTAGGGTTTATACAGATAAACCAAACTTTTGATGGTGTTGTAGATGATGCTTGGAACGAATGGTTAACAAAAAACAATATTTCATTATGAAAGACTTCTCAAAATACTGCTTCCGCGCCTCGCAAATCTCAAAACTACTTACCGGAACAATAGGATTGACGGATATTAAAAAAGCCCGTTTAATCGAGTTACAGACCCGAAAAATGGATTCTGCAACAGGCGTTATTGATGATAAAGGAAAACCGATTAAGCCTTTAACCCCTAATATGGAACAAGAGTTAAAAGATTTATCGGAAACCAATAAGAACAAAGACCTTCCTAAAACCATGAAATCCGAACTTAGGAAGATTTTCAGGATGGAAACCTACAACAGGAATTTTCCAATTTCCAATAAGTATATCGTAAAAGGCCTTTTGCAGGAGGAAGAAGCAATAACCAATTATCAAAATTTTAGGAATTCAAAAGGCATTAGAACTTTGTTCTCAAAAAATACAGAAAGGATAAAAAACGAATTCTTTTCAGGTGAGCCTGATTTAGGCCCGTTCGGTGTTCCTATAATGAAATGGAAAGAAGGGTTTGATACAAAATGTTCATGGGGCTTGGAAACTTTCCCTTTCCCAGAGGATGAACTGGATTTTGTTTATGAGTGTCAAAATCAAATTTATATGGATTTGACAGGGGCTGAAAAATGGACTACCGCATATTGTTTAGTGAATATTCACGAGCACGGGCTTAACAATGAAAAATTAAAGATTTTTTACGCTTTGAACTGCCCGGATAGTGAAGATGAAAGTTGGGAATATTACCAAGATAAGTGCAAGGAAATAGAGAAAAGTATGATTTTCGATTACGATAGGTTCGTAGAACAATATCCTTTTCACGATATGGTATATTCAAAAGATGAATGGCATGGGGAGGGTAATGATATACCATTGGAAGAAAGGATTATCGAAAAGGTTTCTGTTTATGATAATTCATTTATAGAGAATGCTAAGGAAAGAGTTTTATTGGGGCGAGAATATTTAAAATATTTACAAAATGGAAATTTGAACCCATGAACAAATACATCGAAATAGTCGAATACGACACGGATAAAGTCGTAAAAAGGTACAATGTAACCTTGATGTCCGATGCAGGGGCCGATTGTGTAGAGGACGGATGCAATCATAACTTGAACCAAAACATCTTCTTTGTTAGAAGGGTAAAATGTGAGACTGAACTTGAAACTGGAAAAATAGAATGAGAATAAACCTAGAAATTACAGAAATACTGAATAGAGGTGAAGGCCATCTTTATTGCGTTGTAAGAATCAAGCAAAAAAACAATTCCTTTAAAGAATTTATTGTTAGAAATGAAAAAATGTAAAGGAATAGGTCGTTCAAAAAATGCCGAGGCTTGTGGTAAACTTTCCGATAACAGGCAATTGGGTCTTTGCCCCTTGTGTTTGTTCAATTGGATGCACGAAACAGAGGCCGGAAAGTTGTGGAAAGTACAGGTATTTGACCCAAGGGTAGAACGCGCCAAAAAAGAAGAACAAAAGAAAAAAGACAAGGAATTAAAAATAAACCTAACTAATTGGAGGGTAAAGCTTCAAACTAAAATTCAGGAAATAACTAGGTTTATCGATATTGGTCTTCCATGTCTTGCTTTAGGGTATCATGCAGGTCAAATTCAAGGAGGTCACATTTTTTCCAAAGGATCCAATACAACAATGGCTTTAAATCTCCATAATATTCACCGTCAGTCAGCACAGAGCAATCATTCTCATAACGATGATGGCCTTTTAAGGGAGAAATTAGCAGAAGAGTATGGTAAAGGCTATTTAGAGTTTGTAAGGGGTTTAAAATCGACTCCAGCTTTACATTGGTCTAACTTGGATTATCACGAATTCTATAAACTTGCCTGTGAAATAGCCAATGATTTAAAAATGAAAGGAAGGAACTTTGACTTAGAGGGTAGGATAATAGCAAGGAACGAAATAAACTCAATTTTAGGAATCTATAAAAAAGAACATTGTATTTATGACTTATAAAAATAAATTACTAGGTCTTAAAAAACTTAAAAAAAATTATTTGGACTATATATGTTTTGCAGATGATTTAAAGGATATTTCAAATGAATTTTCAGATGAAATCAGTAGAGTTTGCGTAGAAATCCAAAGGATTGAATCAATGCCAATAGCGGTATTTGAACAAAAAATTAAATATTTAACAAAACACTATAAAAGCAAGTTATGAGCGCAATAATATTAGGAAAAAAAGTAAGGAACGAAATCAGAAAACAAGGCAGAAGTATTACATGGGTATCTGAACAGATGGGGCTTTCCCCTTCTTCGCTTTCACAAAGAATTTCGGGCAATCCAGAGTTTAGGTATTCCGAACTTGAAAAATTAACCATTATACTTGGCCTTGGAGAGAATTACAATTGGTTCGAGTAAGGAAGAAACCATTCTTGAACTTTGGTTCAACGGTATGGAGGACGTTCACACGATTGCCAGCCAATGCAATTGTAGTATAGATGAAGTAATTAGAATTATTAAAAAAAACGAAAATGAAACAGATAATCAAAGACCGGAAAGAAATGGAATCATCCATTGAAGACGCAATTAAAAAGTTTATGGAGGAAAACCCACAATTAAGTGTTAGTGTAATACACATACATTCCGATCACTCAAAACACGTAAAAACCAATGAGGCGATGTTTCATGGACTTAAAATCAAAACCGAAATAGAATTATTATGAACAATCAGACAAAAATCCAAGCTTTACAAAAGCAAATTGATTCCGGTCAATTGAAAAGTGACGAAGCTAAAATCCTTGATTTCATTAAAAAAGAAGGGTTTTCATCAATGCCTTTGATATGTGATGCCTTAAATATGCCAGAGAAAACGGTTTCTGCACGTTTAAGCGGACTTCAAGACGTTGGTATAGTAGAAATAGTCCCACATAAAGAAAACGTTCCACAGTATCAGATTTACACTTTTCAGCCCGTGAAAAAAATCCAAATCTACAACGCATGGAAAAGAAAAGAGTTTAAATTCCAAAAATGGAAAAAACGGGGACTAAAAGAATTCCCTGAATTTTTAATAGAAATAGAATATAATTTGTTGGAATGAAATAGTTTGTTAAATTTGTGCTGAGATTTTAGTTGACGCTATATCGGAAATCCTGAAAATATTCCTCCAAAACGGAGAAGTTTTAAGAAGCCCAAAGAGCAGCGTCAACCTCTAAGGGCTTTTTTAACGCCTTAATCTCAATACTTATCGGAGATTAAGGTGTGTTTAGAATTTCTTACCTCAATACAGAAAAGCAAATCGTCTATAAATAAGGGAACATATACCCATGATAGGAACGACGAACTATCGACTATGTTTGGCTTAAAAAAGTGTGTTTAAGTAGTTATATGTGCGTAGACAACTAAGTTGTTGTGAGGGTTACCTCCTATACTCATCCTACCGTTTCAAGATGCAGTATCTACGTTGATTGGAGTTATTTCCTTTTAGCGTAGCTATATCTAAACCAAACCTTTCAAGATAAAAATAAGTAACTTAATACTATATATAGAATGAGAAGTTTAAAAGAACAAATCGGTAGTAAGTGTATTCATTTCAATGGATTGGCTAATAAATCCTGTAAAAAAGATATAACCTATGAATCAGTTAGAGACAAAAGCACTAGCCCTTATAAACATCCATGCATTAATTTATCTGGTTTTTATGGAGGTAATTGTGAACATTGTGAATTTCCGTCCAATGAAAATGTTGAAAAGAAAGTAAAAGAAATAACTGAGCGTCAAAAATCAACTATTGGAAACCTTATCGCTGTTAAAAAACATTATTCAGAAACCAAAGAAGCGTCAGGAATCTTAAAATGTGAAGGTTGTGGAGGTGAACTACATTACGCTGTAGCAACTATCAATGGTCATACTAGGGCGACTTGTAAAGGATGCGAAATGGGATGGATAGAATAAGGGTAGAGCCCTGCTATAACTAAAAATAAAAAAATGAAACCACTTAAAAGAAAAAATTACGGTTCAATACCTCATTTATCAAATAGTAAATTAGGAATTGGCGATCATTTTATAGAAAAAGGACAAGAACGAATATTAACCGAAAAAGTTAGAGATAGACACGATGAGATTTTTGTATTTGAAAAATACGATGGCTCTAATGTTGGAGTTGCTAAAAAAGACGGACAAATATACGCTTTGACGAGAAGTGGTTATGAAGCAAAAACAAGTCCATATAAGCAACACCATTTATTCAGCAAATGGGTTGAATTTCAAAGTAAACATTTTGAAGAATTTTTAATGGACGGGGAAAGGGTTTGTGGCGAATGGATGGCACAGGCGCATGGGTTAAAATATAAAATTAAAGACACGCCAATAGTCTTTTTTGATTACTTTAATAATAAAAATGAAAGATTACCATTTGATTTTCTTAAAGGCACGGGGCTTCCGACTCCAAGACTTTTACATAGAGGAAATTCGATTTCAGTTGAAGACATTAAGCCGGTTTTAAATTTAAAAACTGATAATATTTGTTCATTTGAAAATCCAGAAGGAATGGTTTATAGGGTAGAGCGAAAAGGAAAAGTAGATTTTCTTGCCAAATGGGTAAGAAGTGATTTTGAACCAGGAAAATATATTATAGGCAAGGAAGAGGATGAGTTAATTTGGAATATAAAAACGAAAAAATGAAAAGACCTATAAAAAATAATTACAGACCATTTGATTTAACGGGGGATGTTGCAATAGCAAATTGGATGCTCGATTATTCAGTAGCTTTAGATGAATATATTGATCACTTGGAAAAAAAGTTATCCGGATCAAAGGACATAGAGTTCAGAAAACAGACTTTCATGGAAAAAGTCGCTAATTTTATAGACGATTACCCAAAGGATATGCTGCGGGAGTTCTATGATTATTGGACGGAACACGGTGAAAGGGATCGTAAATTCAGGATGGAAAAGGAAAAGTGTTTCGATATTGGAAAAAGACTTGCTAGATGGCACAAGAACTATAAGCCTTCGACCAATGTAAAGACGATAAACCGTCAAACCGAAGAAGTGGTAAGAAAGAACATGGAGCCGGTAGATGTAGATTTTATTAACCAAATAAGAGGTGGAAAATGAGCAACATTCAAATTTATAACGAGAAAAACCAAAGTCTGGGAGAAGTCAGTTTCCTTAAATCGGTTTCCACCCATATAAAAATAAGAAACGCTGATGGCTACGAACTATCTAAAAGTCTTTCTTTTTGGATAACGGAGGTTTCATTGGCCTTGGGTATAAAGGACAGTATTTCCGATTTCAACAAAAAGGATTTGGTGGAAATGATTTTAAGCCGTTTTAAGAACCTTTCTGTAGATGAACTTTACTATGCCTTCAAATTGGAGAGATACGGACAATTAGACCCAGAAATGAAGGATGAGCCATGGGTTACGCCCCATTATCAACTTTTCAATGCTGAATATGTGGCAAAAGTGCTTAAAAAGTATGTTTCATGGAAAAGAAAGATGAAGACCCAACATTCCATAGAAGAGGCGGAAAAACAACCAACGGCCACTGAACAGGAGAAAAAATATTGGATCAACAAAGGTGTAAGGGATTGTCTCGATTTCTTTATCAAGAACGGATATATAGAAGACGGTAAAACATATATATACGATATTCTTTATGATGATGGTCATTTGCCGACCAATGCAGATTTTAAAAAGAAAATGTATTCAGATGCAAAAGAGGTTTTAAGGTTCGAGTACGAAAGCAAGAAACCTGCCAATCTAAAGGAGAAAAAAGAATTCAAGAACATCCTATCAGAAATAGAGGCTAAACAAAATTCTAAAGTTGTGCTAAAGGCCAAAGAAATAATACTTAACAATTTTTTTAGAAAATTGATTAAAAACGAAAAGGAAGTTGAGAAATTTAAAAGCCTTTTTTAATAATCATGTTGTTTTAGTGGAAGGTAGGGGAACTTAGTAAAATAGCGATAGCCTAACTCCTAAGGCTTATTTAACAGGGAGCGTTGGTGGCAATCGAGCATTGTGGGAATAAAAAAAAGTCTAATCATAGACCAGACTTTTTGTTGATTCAGAAAATATCTGAATAGTTTTCATTCGCTTGGTAAATATAGTGTTTTTTTATGTAACAATGCGCCCGCAGGCGATTGCCACCAACGGACAAGAATAAAAACAGTATGGAACGACAATTAAAAGAAATAGTAGAAAAGTACCTTGAAGGTAATTACTTAGTAGGTAGCGAAAATAAAGCCAAAATGATAAGTGAAATATTGGTTTTATTTAATGTTAGCTATTGGGTGGCGTTTGATTGGGATAAGCCCGAAACAAGACCAACTAAATACGGTAAATACTTTGTTCACCGCAAAGACGGTAAAGTTCATTGGGAAACTTGGAACGGTAGCGGATGGGCTTATAATGGTAATGTGATAACCTACTGGATGGAAGTTAAGCCACCTTGTAGCCAACGTTAAAGTATAAACTCTGTGCGGAATTAAGCACGAAAATTAATAGATATGATACAAGATATTTACAAAGCAATACTAGCAAATGGTTTTACCTCTAAAGGACAAGACGTAGTAAATAATAAACGCCTTGGAATTAAAAGAAGTTTTACCAATGATTTAGGCAATTATATTGAAATATACACCGAAGATTACGGATTTAGCGTTTTTATTTATGGAGGCGAATTTATGAACGGCTACTTTCCTTGGAGTTGTGATATTTTATTTAAAAAGGATATAGACCATTTGCGTACAAAGATAGAAACTACACTTTCTTAAATGGTTTACAACGTTTAGTATATGATTTCGGGCGTTTTTAAGCCTATAACAAAATAAATAAACACAAAACTATGATAAGTACAGAAGAATATAAACGAGCAGCACAGCCTGAATTATATACATTGTTATCTACTGGGCGGATTTTACACCTAACCCTCAAAAAACAATGGTTCGATATGATTTCAAAAGGCGTTAAGAAAGAAGAATACAGAGAGATAAAAGACTATTGGATTAAGCGACTAAAAGATATGAGTTTGAAAGAGCCATTTCACGCCTTTATACCTTATGATAAAATTGTTTTTAAAAACGGTTACGAAAAAAACGCACCTACTATGGTTGTTGAATTTGATGGAATAAGAATTGGTAAAGGAAATAAAGATTGGGGCGCAGATGATGAAGTGTGTTTTTGTATTAAGTTAGGAAATATCCTTTATGATAGTACAAAGTTAGCCTTGTAGTTAACGGACAGGTATATAAGCCGTGCGGATTTACGCAGAAAGTTACCTACAAAGCAATACAGTAATAATTAAATATTTTGAGCGATGGCAAAAAAACAAAGAGGATATTTTGGAATTGGAATAATTAACGGAAAGTGCGAAGCTAACATAGGAACGCTTTGGAGAAGTGCTAACATTTTTGGGGCGCAATTCATTTTTACGATTGGCAAAAGATACCCAAAAAAGCAAAGCACCGATACAATGCAAACCCCAAGGCACATTCCTTTATTTGAATATGAAACTTGGGATGATTTTAAAAAAGGAATACCAAGAGATTGTGAAATAGTTGCAGTTGAACTTGACGAGAAAAGCAAGCCTATTGAAACAATGAAACATTCTGAAAGGGCTATATATCTTCTTGGCGCAGAAGATAAAGGAATACCGCAGGAAATATTGAAAGAATGTACTCGCATAATTCAGTTACCTGGAGAGCATTGTTTGAATGTTAGCACTTCTGGGAGTATTATTATGTATGACCGAATTTTAAAAGCGGGCGGGCAAAAAAATATTTAATTATGGGCAAGTTGGCACAGACATTACTACGAAGCACGAACCTAAGCATGGCTTATATACCATGTTGTGCAATCGTTTTAATGTTGCACAACGAGGTCGGGTATGTGCCGATGTGCTCGTGAAGAGATGAAAGATTTTTCTTCTTTCAATCTCGGGAACAGGCAAACAGCGGTCAAAGGAAAAAAGACCCTGCGCAAACCTTGGGATTAAACCCTAAACTGAATTGGCATATACCCTGTGTTATCGGGAGTCACTTCATACGGGAAAGGAAACGGTTGAATTATAAACGAACTTAATAAATAGAAAATATGTTAGAAAAAATGCTTTATATAGTACAGGCAACAATTATGACAATAACACCTGGTCATATGAGTGACCAAAAATGTATAAACAATCCAGTTAGTTGTTGGACTTATGAATTACACGTAATTAGATTTAATCACGACAATAGCAATGAGGCTTATATGAACTATTGGATAATGCAACACGATACTTTATTAAAAAATAGATGGGAAGGAAAAGTTATAACCGGAGTTCATTTGGATAGCATGAAAGTAGACTCTGAAACACTAAAATATTGGATTGGTAAAACTGGTGAAATTCGACCTATTGATTAAATCGGTGAGGCACGAACCGAAAGGGTCTTTTTTTCTTTGTTACCCGACCTCGTTATCGGGAATTAGGAAAAAGTAGGCAAACGAAGCCGTTGCGTAGTTTCCTTTTCCGTATGCGAAGAAAGGAGCGCAGCGACATTGATGAGGTTATTCCCGATAACGTTACACTTGTATGGCTAGTTGCCGATTAATAACAAAACTTAATAAAAATGAAAGATAAAAATTATTTACACAATATGTTTAATGGCACTTGTACTGATGATGGTAATGGTGATATTGAAACTTACGAAAATTGGCTTGAAAGACAGCTTTTAGCAAGAATAGAACGACTTGAGCAATTAGCTATACAAGGTGTTAGCAATTCGTTAAAAGTTGGAATGCAAACATTTGATTTATGCGACTGCCCTTACCAAATTAACACTTGGATTGAGAAATACAATATACAAGCCAATAACATAATATCTATAAACCAAGACAGCAAACAAGTAGTGTTGTTTTACAAGGCTTTTAATGATTGCTAACGTACTTGTATATGGAAAGTAGCGTATTTAAGCACGAAATTAATAAACAGTAAAACAAACTATTTAAAGAACAATAAATTATAAATAAACAAAGACCTAGCTATTTTTTATATACGGTGTTAGCTACTGTAAAAAAGGGCGTGGCGCGATAGCGACAAACTGCGCAATAATTGGCTTTAAATGTTAAAATTACAAAATAATTAAAAATAATTGTATTTTTATTTGTGTAGTACATATATGTTACTTATATTTGTAGTGTAATTAATAACAAACATTAAAAAACAACAATATGGAAACTACAATGAAATTAGCAATCGAAACTTACGCAAACTTAACTAACAGAACTTTTAATGAAGTTGCAGAGCAAATGCAAACAAGTAAAGTAATACAAGAATCAATAATGAAATTAATGTTTTGTGTAGCGTAATGGAAATACAAAAATATAAAGCAACAATAACCGACAGCAAAAAAGAAGTTGTCGGTTATATTACCGAAACTAGAGAATATTTAGGTAGCGGAAGTTATGGAAGCGGAACTGATTATTTAATTAGTGTTACTGAAAAATCTATGCCTAACGGAAATTATGGAACATTTAAAGTGTTAAAAGAAAGTATAGAGGTTTTTAACGAGTGTCCAGAATGTAGAATAAATGAACAAAATAAAGACTTTGGTTATTTTGCTTGTTCTCAAAAATGTTACGATAAACTATAATGGCTTACATATATCTAAATAAAGACACAAAAGAAGCTCGAATTTTCGGAAGTATTACGAGCCTTTGTAACGCAACAGGAATTAAACCCGATAATTTATATACTCAATTTAGTAGAAATAAGCTAAAAGAGTACGAAAACGATAAATACAGGATTGTTAAGACTAAAATAGAGCGTGCGTAATGCCGACCGAGTAAGCGCCCTTTTTATTTGTAGTTAACGAATAGTAATATGGTATCGGCTGACGATAGGAAGCTGGACTATATTACGTGTTACCTGACGAAGTGAACAGTTATTATTAAAAGAAAAAGAGCGAGGGCAAATTATTTTTGCAAAAAATAAAACTTATGAAGATATTAAATTTATATGCCTGTTTAGGTGGAAATAGATACAAATGGGATGAAGTTACAGACGTTGAAGTTACAGCAGTAGAACTTGACCCAGTTTTAGCGGAACTTTACCAAAAAAGATTCCCAAATGATAAAGTAATAGTTGCGGATGCACACCAGTATTTGCTAAAAAACTTTGAGAATTTCGATTTTATTTGGACTTCTCCGCCTTGCCCTACACATAGTAGAGTTAGAGTTTCTCAAAAAAATAGAGAAGGTTTTGAATTTAAGTTTCCAGATATGAAATTATATGAAGAAATTATATTTTTAGATAGTTTCTTTAAAGGCAAATATGTAGTTGAAAATGTGATACCGTTTTATGACCCTTTAATACAGGCTAAAAAACGAGGTAGACATTTATACTGGACTAATTTTAACTTACCAAACAATATAGGCGAACGTAAATTAAATGGAACGCTTACAAATATGATTGATGAAGTAGGACAACTATCTAAATTCCACGATTACGACTTCAGACAATACAAAGGCAAACAACCACTTAATAAGGTTGCAAGAAATTTAGTAGACTATGAAGTAGGAAGAACGATATTAGAAACTGCAATAGGTGTTATTAGACGAGCCAATGTTAAGCAACACGAACTTTTTTAGCGTACTGCTTGGTGGCTTTTTCTTTTAATAATAATTGCAGGTAACGTCAAGTATAACAAAAGTTAAAGGATAAATTATGAAAGAATTAATTAGAAAGTACAAAGTTCAATCTGATACGTTGCTAAAAGTGATGCAACACAAGGAAAGCACAGAAGATGAAATATTAAGAGCAAGCGTTGCGAGAAGGTTTGTAAGAGGTTTTATTGATGACCTTAAACGCCTTTAATTTTTGTTATACATTGTTATGTATCTGATAAAAGAGGGCGTTAAGTGTAGTTCGATATTGCAAAGCGGTGGGAGTTTAATAGACGTTTTACCACTTATTTAATAGCTTACGCTGGAAAAGGCTCGTGGTGGAATGCAATAGCGGAATAGCCTGTTTGTATGTTAGGTCTGCGACTACTGCCGAATGACCTATTAACCCTCTTTTATTTGTACATAACGGTTTGGCTATGTGCCGTATGGCGTAGCCTATGGCATATAGGTATTGTTATATTTTAGTACGGGTTAATTAAAACAGAAAATTATGGATATAAAAACACACGAAGCAGTTTTAAATAGTGTTCGAGAAATGGAACGCTCAATGCGAGTTATGGTAAAAATACCAAGAGATGAAGAAGATAGAATTGTAGTTAACGCTTTGATAAGGATTAGAAACTCGGTTGTAAATATAAACAAAGATATGAGTCACTTTGATAAGGTGTTAGAACACTATTTAACTGCTGATGAATTTAAGAAATACGTTATAGATAAGCACGAAATTGAGTATTAAATATAACGTACTTGTGTATGGTGTGTAGCGTTAAGAAATACGAAACTTTGAATTAAAAACGAAACTAATAATTAACATTTTTAGCGTGGGCAAATTGCTGACGTTAGGAAGCAAAATAATAACAATGAAAAAAGACGGATATTTTGGAATAGGTTGTATTGGAATGAAAACAAGTGATAATTATGGTACTCTTTTTAGAACTGCTCAAATTATGAATGCAGACTTTATTTTCTTAATTGGTGCAAGATTTAAGAAACAAGCATCTGATACAATGAAAAGTTGGCGACACTTACCTTTATTTGAATATAAAGACTTTAAGGATTTTAACAACCATAGACCTTATGATTGCAAATTAATTGGTATTGAATTAGACGAAAAATCTATACCTATTGCTGAATATAAACACCCTAAACAAGCCTGTTATTTATTAGGTGCAGAAGATTTTGGACTAACTAAAGAAGCGATAAATGCTTGCCAAGATTTAATTGTATTACCAGGCGAAAGAAGTATGAATGTTTCTGTTGCTGGCTCTATTGTTTTATACGACAGAGTGAACAAAAAAGCGTTGGCAAAAAAATGTTAATTATGGGTAAAAATGCAATGACTTATGAATTAGGTACGAACCAAGCTATACACTATACACGGTGTTATATGCTGGCGCACCTATTTATAATATTTGCGTACAGATTGTGCGCTTGCATATAACGAAATTGTGTATGGCATCGGTTGCCCTCTACACAAAGAGAATTTGGGCAACTGGGCTATACACGGTGTTAAGTATCTGTAAAAAGAGAAAAAAGAGCGGTGGCAAATTAGTGAGGTACGAACTAAAATTATACAATTATGAATGCAAAAAAATACTTATTAGATATTGGATTTGATGACGCTCATTTATCTGACTTATTTAATGACGATGATAAATCTTATTACACTATACCTGAATTAATGGAAGGTTATCTTGAATTGAAATTATTGGACTTTGCAAGAATTTATTTTGAGATATTAGACACGCAATCTGTTCCTCCAGCGGATTCTGTTATTGTAAACGAATACTTAAAATTACATAAAAATGATTAAGAAAATAAAATTGACCAAGCAGTCTAAAAAGGATTTACTTGACCAACATTTAGGAACGGGAACGATTGTTTATAAATCTGCGGAAAATGAAATTTCCTATATAAACTTTTACATTGGTAGAAACGACGGTAAAATCAGAAACTCTGGAACTGGTGATTTAATAGAAACCATAAATATATAGCTATGTCAATGTTTGAAATGTCAGAAGAAGAATTGGAATTAGAGAACATATACAATAGAGATTGGGCTGAAGGCGAAGAAAACCCAACAAATTACGTTAGTGAAAATGGTTTTACTGAATGGATGTTTGCCCAGAATGTTCAAAGAATCAAGAAGCGTGGGTTAGTTTGGTTGATATTAATGATGTAAGGGAACACGAATGCGAACAATGCAATTATTTGATTACAGCGGATGAATGGATTTATGATAGTGATGAATGATTTATATACGAGTATATGAAGCGTTTAGCACCCGCACAGCCGTATGAGTGGTGGGCTTTTTTCTCTTTTTATTGTACTTAACACCGTTATATAACCAGTAAAACCAAAGCATATTGAATAGTATATCAGTTAGTTATGATTTGAAATGGAGGCAT
>CAKZLK010000022.1 GCA_937125455.1 uncultured Aequorivita sp. | reverse complement strand
TGTGGGAGCAGCAGCGATAAATAATAAGAGAAGTAGTCTTTTTGTCATTCACTAAAAATACGGATTTGTTTTGTTAGGGAAAAGGTAAAGTTTTGGAAGGTGGGTGTTAAAACTACTCTTTAATAATCTTAATTGTAAAGGTGTTACTTTGTGTTTGCAACTTTAAAAAATAAATACCGTTTGAAATATCGGTAAAATCCACGGTGGCCTTTTCACCATTTTCCTGAAGCACTTGTCTTCCCAGCGCATCAAATAAATTTATACTTTCTATTTTAAGGTCACTTTTTGGAACAATGTTCAAAACATTTTTTACAGGATTGGGATAAACGGAAAAACTTTCTGCAAAACTTTCTTGGACTCCTAATATGGTCAGGTTTTTATACCAAGCTATTTTATTGTCCATTATTGAAGCTGAAATAACATCTAAATCTGTATCGCCATCCAAATCCTCTAAGAAAATCCAAACCAGACCATTCGCATCTTCTGATATAATTTTTTGCAGGGAAAATGTTCCAAGTCCATCTGTATTTTCATACCATACTATAGTGTTAGTTCCTGCTATTGCCGCAGCAATATCCAAATTTCCATCCTTATCAATATCAGCAATTTGCACCAATCGAACGGTTGGAGTAAGATTAGAAACAACTTTTTCTGCACTAAAATTTCCCAATCCATCCATATTTTCATACCAAGAAATTTTACCATCGCCAAATATGGCGGCAATAACATCCTTATCGCCATCACCATCAATATCTGCCGCCCTTACCGCTATCACGCCGTTAGCATCGTTGTTTATGATTTTCTCAGGGCCAAAATTCCCCAGCCCATCCAGATTTTCAAACCAGATTACGCGATCGTCCGCCGTGGATGCGGCTAGCACGTCCATATCGCCATCACCATCAAGGTCTGCCGCATAGACATCGCGGGTGCTCAGGGCACTGTTCGTAAGTATCCGCTGGGGGCCAAAAGTACCCAGGCCATCCGTATTTTCATACCAAGCAATTTTATTATCAAGATAGGATGCCGAAAGTACATCCATATCCCCATCACTGTCCAGATCTGCCGCATATAGACCGATAGCACCATCGGCTGCGGATGTAATGAGAGACTGAGTGCCGAACGTACCCAAACCATCAAGGTTTTCAAACCAAACTATCCTATCAAGCACTTTAGATGTGGCAATTACGTCCATATCGTTATCACCGTCAATATCTGCCGCAATTACTGTTGTAGTTTCTTGCAAACTTGATGTAATGATTCTTTGAGTAGCAAAATTTCCCAATCCATCATCATTTTTATACCAAGCGATTTTATTCTCTCCTGATATAGCACATAACACATCTAAAGATCCATCACCATCTATATCAACAGAATAAACACCTCTTGGATTGCCATTTACTACATCAATTATTTGTTGTTGGCCAAATTGGGCAAAGCAGCCCAGGGGAATAATTAAAAATATTAGTATTAAAGGTTTCATATTATACATACTACTATTATACTTTTTTAAAGCTACAAAAAATAACTTCTTTTTAGTAAACTACTATAATAAACACAGAAAAGGTAGCATTAATACTCTTATAAATAAAAACCATATCATTTTTAAATGCTCAGAACCTAAAGTTTTCTTTAGCTATTACTAAATTTACACTTCAGAAAAAAATCAATAATGAAAAACCTACTAATAGCAAGCACCAGCACCGTGTATGGCGGTGAATATCTAGATTACCTCACAGAAGAAATGTCTGAACTTTTTAAGGATGCAGATGAAGTAATCTTTATACCCTACGCCCGTCCCGGAGGCATAACCCACGACGAATACACCGAAAAAGCTGCAAAGGCTTTTAATAAAATTGGTAAAAAACTGATTGGGCTGCACACTTTTGAAAATCCTGTGGAGGCTATTAAGAACGCAAAAGGCGCCTTTACGGGTGGCGGAAATACTTTTGTTTTGGTAAGTGCACTTTACCGTTTGGAATTAATGCAACCGCTTCGCGAAGCTATATTCAAAGGTTTGGCATATATGGGGACAAGTGCTGGCAGTAATATTTGTGGGGTATCTATGCAAACTACCAACGATATGCCAATTGTATATCCGCCTTCATTTAAAACGTTGGGCGTTATTCCTTTCAACCTCAACCCGCATTATTTAGACCCTGAACCAAACAGCAAACATATGGGTGAAACCCGCGAAACCCGTATTGCGGAATTTCATACGCAAAACACCGTACCTGTGGTTGGACTGCGCGAAGGCAGTTGGCTGCGTGTAAAAGGTGATGAAATTATACTTAAAGGTGAATTAAAAGCTCGCGTTTTTGTACAAGGAAAGGAACCGTATGAGGTGGAAAGCGGGACAGAGTTTTCTAAATTTCAATGAATATAAAGTCGTTTTTCTTTATTCTTTCAGTGCAGCGGTCTTATGACATATTAAGCTCCTTAACAAAATGATATCCTTTTGCCACAAAGTCTTGGTTGTAGAAAAATTTATGGGAAGGAAAATTGTGTACATAACTGTTTAGTTCCACCCAATTACAGGATTTTTTCTTGGCGTAATCACTTATAAATTCAACAAGCATTTTGCCAATTCCGTGGCTTCGGTATGCATCATCGATAATTACGTGGTCCATTTCCACGCTTTTGCCCGCATAATGGCGTGTCTGGAACCAGAGGCCGCAAACGCCAATTAAGGTTTCTGCATCAAAAACGCCCAAACATTCATAATTCTGTTGGACCATTTCCTGCAAGCGTTCTTTCAGAAGTTCTTCAGAAACAGAAAAATTCCCCAGTATTTGCATAAGGGGAATGATATTGAAAATTTCCACAGCGGGAATAATTCTAATGGTTATTTTATTTTCAGCCATTATTCAATCACGATCATTTTAAGGGTTTTGGAAGTTCCGTTTACGGTCAGTTTGCAGAAATAGCTTCCATTGGCAAGATTTATTTCGCTCAAATTTATAGGAATTATATACTTCCCATAGCCTTTGGTTTCGTTGTCCATCACGGTGTACACTTTTCTACCCTGTGCATCAAAAAGATCGATGCTTACAGTAGATTCCTCGTGAAGTTTAAAAGAGACATAGCTTATATCACTGGCTGGGTTTGGGTATTGCACCATTGAGTTTACTTGCTGTACAGCACCATTACCAGCAGAAAGCACAGAAAAAGGCGTAACATCTGTCCAAACACTCAGTTGACTGCCCTGCAGGCGTGTCCAAATTGGGCGAACTATGTTGTTATGTGCAACGATATTGGTATAATCGCCAAAGAAAACTCCTGAATTGGGTGTAAATGGTGATTCGCTGATTCTTTTATTTGTAATTGTATTTCCACCGTCCAATGAATAGGCTAGGTAAACATCCGTTTTATTGTCGGTATACTCCCTTCTATCATAGAACACAAAAAAGAGATTCCCGTTAGTTTGGTCAATATCCATCCAAGTGAAGAATTGTTGTTTTCCGGCCGGGTCGTCATTCACTCTTATTGGTGCACTCCAAGTATCACCACCGTCGGTAGATTTGCTCATAAAAACGTCTGTGTCGTTTGCACCATTTCGTTGATCGCTCCAGTTTACATAGATAGTTCCATTGTTTGGCCCACCGCTAAGGTCGCATTTGGTTATTGGCAAACCATTGGCACGGTTAATTCCAGGAATACTATAATCCCAGCCAGTTGGCATTGGGTCTATCGCGATTTCTTGCGGCAACCAAGTTTCGCCCTGATCTAGTGATCTATTAAAAACAAGTCCATTAGGTCCAGCCCAAGCCACATAAATCTCTCCATTGGGTCCAACTGCAGGAACTGCACCTTCAACAGTGTTGTCTTCATCAATACAATCACCATCTACTATATTTATTTTTTTCGGAACTGACCACGTATCCCCTCCATTAGTAGATTTTGAAAAACGGATAATCGACTTATCGTTAGGATTGCTACTTCCATAATCATCAAACTGCGTCCATGTTAAATAAATATTATTATTGGTACGATCTATTACGCTCCATTGTTTGTCCTGCGCCTTTGTTCCGTTTAAACCAGTATGGGTTCCACTGCTCCAGTTGTTACCATTATCAGTGGATTTTTGGCAAACTATGCGATCAATCCAGTTTCCGTTTGAAGGGTTGGAAAGGTGAAAATAATAGAAATTGCCGTCCGTATCCACATCAAAAGCAGGATCTCCCCACACGCCATAACTGGAAGTCATTGTTTGCTCACTCCAAGTAAGCCCCCCGTCACTACTATTATACAAGTTGTTTAAGTTTGCACCCGCCACAAGAATATCCGTGTTTAGTGGGTTAATCATTATAGAAGGTTCGTTTGGCGAATTGTTATTGGTAATCATTATGTTTTGGGCACTTACGGAAGCAACAGCAAAACCTGAAAGCAATAAAATTGCAGCTATTTTTAGGGATGTCATACTATTTCAAATTTTAAATGGTTAGTAAATGTATAAAATACATTCGTTTTCTTCGGAAGAAATACGTTTTCAATTCCTAAAATTGAATTAAAAAAGAATGCCATACCCAACTGGTAAGTTATTTTTGACGAATTTCGTAGGTGAAAAATTTATTCATTATTAAGCTATTTAATCAATCTTCGAAAAATCACTGAATCAAATAACTTAATAACCCACGAACTCACTAACACAAAGAATGAGACGAAAAGAATTCATCAAAATTTCAAGTATTGCAGGAATAAGTTTAGCAATCTTTCCGCAGCTGTCTTTTAAAACATTTTCTGAAGAATTTACCCGAAATCAATTGATAGGTAAGGGCAATCCAGATATTGTAGGCGATAGTTATACTTCAAAAATGCACAAAAACGCCAAGGAAGCATATGCTAAAATGAAAGCTGCCGCTGCAAAAGAAGATATAAATATTGAAGTAGTTTCCGCATACCGAAGTTTTCAGCGACAGAAAGAAATATTTGAAGGAAAGTACAAACGCTTTACTTCTGAAGGACTTTCACCAGAAAAAGCGATTCAAAAAATAATAGACTACTCCACCATTCCTGGCACCTCGCGTCACCATTGGGGAACAGATATTGATATTATAGACGCCAATGCCCCTCGCCCAGCAAATGTATTGATTCCAGAAAATTTTCACGGCAGTGGTCCTTTTTGTAAACTGAAAACTTGGCTGAACGAAAATTCAGAGAGCTTCGGTTTTTACGAAGTCTACACAGATAACGGCAACCGCATGGGGTTTAAATATGAGCCATGGCATTTCAGCTATGCGCCAGTTTCTATTCCCATGCTGAAAGCTTACAAAGAACAGATTGACGTTAAAAAAATGCTTTCCGAAGAAAAGATTTTAGGCAACGAACATTTTTCCGAAGCCTTTATTTCAAAATATGTAAAAGAAAATATTTTAGATATCAATCCAAAATTATTGGTATAGATTTAAAAATTGAGAATACTCCACAAGTAAATTTCCCAACAACCCTTCGTATCTTTGCATAATGAAGAAAAAAGTCCTTTTAATGATCCTCGATGGCTGGGGAGTTACACAAGATCCCGCCGTTTCTGCTATTGCACAAGCCGATACCCCTTTTATAGATTCACTTTTTGAAAAATATCCGCATGCACAGTTGCTCACCCACGGAATGAACGTTGGACTGCCCGAAGGACAGATGGGCAATAGCGAGGTTGGCCATATGAATTTAGGCGCAGGAAGAATTGTTTATCAAGACCTCGCCAAAATAAATATGGCGGTTCAAAAAGGCACTTTAAGCAACGAACCCGAGCTACAAAAAGCATTTGAATACGCAAAAACGCACAATAAAAATGTGCATTTTTTAGGGCTAGTTTCCAACGGTGGTGTGCATTCACACATTGACCACTTAAAGGGCTTGCTCACCGCTGCTCAAAAGGAAGGATTAAAAAATGTATATGTCCACGCCTTTACGGATGGCCGAGATGTAGATCCGCATTCGGGAAAAGCTTTTATAGCTGACCTAGAGAACCATTTGGAAAAAACAGGTGGTAAATTGGCTTCAATCATTGGCCGTTATTTTGCGATGGATAGAGATAAACGCTGGGAACGTGTAAGGAAAGCCTATGATTTATTGGTCTTCGGAAAAGGAAAACCATCTCAGAATGCTGAAAAGAGTATTGAAGAAAGTTATGCCGAAGGAGTTTCTGATGAATTCTTGGAACCTATTGTGATGACCACTTCTGAAGGAAAACCCATTGCTACTATTCAAAAAGATGATGTGATGATTTTCTTTAATTTTAGAACCGATCGTGGCAGACAGCTCACTGAAGTTTTGACACAAAAAGACCACGAAGATTTTGGAATGAAAACACTTCCGCTATACTTCGTGACACTTACAAATTATGACGATTCCTTTAGAGATATCCATGTGGTTTACAACAAAGAAAACCTGCACGATACATTAGGTGAGGTTTTGGAAAAAAACAAAAAAAAACAAATTCGAATTGCCGAAACCGAGAAATATCCGCACGTAACCTTCTTCTTTTCTGGAGGAAGGGAAATTCCTTTTGAAGGTGAGAAACGAATCCTATGCCCCTCGCCCACTGTGGCCACTTACGATTTAAAACCCGAAATGAGCGCCTACGAACTTCGGGATATGATTCTTCCAGAAATTGAAAATGAAACTGCTGATTTTATCTGTTTAAATTTTGCAAATGCAGACATGGTTGGCCACACCGGAGTTTTTGAAGCTGCTATTAAAGCCTGTGAAACTGTTGATAGCTGCGCAAAGGCAATTGTGGAACAAGCCTTGGAAAGTAATTACACCACAATTATAATTGCAGACCACGGCAACAGTGAGACTATGCGCAATCCCGATGGATCGCCAAATACCGCTCACACAACCAATCCTGTTCCTATCATAATAGTTGATCCTGAAATTAAAGCCGTTAAAAATGGAATTTTGGGCGATGTGGCCCCTACAATTCTTAAAATTATGGGCATTGAACAACCGAAAATAATGACGCAACATTCCTTGATATAATTATGAATAAACTTCTTATAATACTTTCAGCAATTCTTTGGGTTGGTTGTAGTTCTTCCAAAGAAAAAAATAAAGTAGATGAAAACACTTCAAAAGAGATGGTTTCAGAATCCCGAAGCCTTAGAATAAAGGAAAAAATAAACGACACCGTTCCCTACGAAGATTCCGTGATGCTCTTGGGAAAGGCCAATCGCAAAGGGTTACAGATGGAAGCTTTTAAAGATTGGTTCAATACAGGTTATGACAACTACAAAGTAGATTCTGAAATCAAAGAACAATTAAAACCGTTATTAAAAGATATAACCATCACGGTTTTTATGGGAACTTGGTGTGAAGATAGCCAACGAGAAACACCGCATTTTTATAAAATTCTGGACGAAGTAAATTTTGATGAATTCAAGCTCGATTTAATTACCGTTTCAGAAGAAAAAACTACACCTCAAGGCTTCGAGAAAGGAAAAAACATTACCAATGTACCGTCAATTATTTTCTACAAAAACGAGAAAGAATTGGGACGAATTGTGGAATACCCCATTGAAAGTCTTGAAAAAGATATGCTTGCTATTTTAAGTGGAAAGGAATACAAACACGCTTACGCTGAATAAAACTTTAGCAACGGTATAATTCTTTGTAAATTTGCGGCTCGAAAAATGACGAGACTTAGAGAAACACTCACGATAGCTATAGATTTTGACGGAACCATTGTTGAAGATGAATATCCGCGCATTGGTCGTCCTATAATTTTCGCTTTTGACACTTTGAAAAAATTGCAGGATGAGGGGCATCGACTAATTTTATGGACCTACCGAAAAGGTAATGCCTTGGAGGATGCAGTAAAATTCTGTGAAGAGAATGGCGTTGTTTTTTACGCTGTAAACAAAAGTTTTCCTGAAGAAGAATTTGACAGTTCATACAGTAGAAAAATTAACGCAGACGTTTTTATAGACGACCGCAACATTGGTGGCCTTAAAAGTTGGGGCGAAATTTACCAACAACTTATTGGTGAGCCTACGCCTACAAAGCCTAAAAAACAAAAGAAAGGTTTTTTTTCCTTTTTAAAATAACACTATGATAATTCCAAAAACAAGAGAAGAAATTGAACTGATGCGTGAAAGCGCTTTGGTAGTGTCCCGGACTTTAGGTATGCTCGCAAAGGAAGTAAAACCGGGCATTACTACAAATCGACTTAATAAAATGGCGGAGGAATACATTAGAAGCCAGGATGCCATCCCCGGCTTTTTGGGATTGTATGATTGCCCTTCTACCCTTTTGACCAGTGTAAATGAAGCCGTGGTTCACGGCTTACCTACAGATGTTCCTTTGAAGGATGGCGACATAGTAGCTATTGATTGCGGGGCTATAAAAAACGGATTTTACGGCGATCACGCTTATACTTTTGAAGTAGGTGAAGTTGATCCTGAAATTAAAAAACTATTAAAGATTACCAAAGAATCACTCTATATAGGCATCCGTGAATTTAAAGCTGGTAACCGCGTGGGGGACGTAGGTTTTGCAATTCAACAATATTGTGAAGCACAAGGCTATGGTGTAGTACGTGAACTTGTAGGTCACGGTTTAGGAAGAAAAATGCACGAAGATCCGGAAATGCCAAATTACGGTCGTCGGGGTCGCGGAAAGAAATTTATTGAAGGAATGACCATTGCTTTGGAACCTATGATAAATATGGGAACACATAAAGTGAAGCAGTTGAAGGATGGTTGGACTATTGTTACTCTAGATGGACAACCCAGTGCGCACTTTGAGCATGACATAGCTTTAGTAAACGGAAAGCCAGAACTGCTTTCTACTTTTGCCTATGTTTATGAAGCTTTGGGTATTGTAACCGACGAGGAAAAGGAATTTAGGGAAAAGGAATTCGTTTTGTAACAACCAATTGACCTTGTTCAAAAAAATCCTAAATACCATACCAAGGCCACTACTCATAAGATTGAGTATTATTGGCCGCCCCATAATTGCTTTCTTTCTGAAGGGTAATAAATACACAGATCCAATAGACGGGAAATCATACCGAAGGTTTCTCCCGTATGGTTATGAAGTTATACGTGAAAATGTGCTTTCCCCTGGCACGTTGTCCTTGGAACGACACAGACTTTTTTGGCTGTATCTAAAAAATGAAACGGGTTTTTTTACTAAAAATCTAAAAGTGCTTCATTTTGCACCTGAGCAAGCATTTTATAAGAAATTCCGGAGAATGAAAAATCTGGATTACACCACGACAGATCTAAACTCGCCAATTGCAGACGTGAAAGCGGATATTTGCGACTTACCTTTTCAGGATAACAAATTCGACTTTATAATCTGCAACCACGTTTTGGAACATATTCCAGACGACACAAAAGCGATGCAGGAAATTTATCGTGTATTGGCACCCGGAGGAACTGCAATTCTCCAAATTCCTTATAAAGCAGATTTAGAAAAAACTTTTGAAGATGATAGTATTACCGATCCAAAAGAACGTGCAAAAATCTTTGGACAATACGATCATGTCCGGGTGTATGGAATGGATTATTTCAGCAAACTTAAAAGTATTGGATTTAAGGTGAAGCCCGTTGATTACACAAAAAAGCTTTCTTCAGAAGAAGTGGAAAAATACAGATTACCGAATGGCGAATTGATTCCCGTATGTAAAAAATAATTTGTTCTTTTACCCAAAATATTTCTGAATGAAAATAAAATTACTTCTTCTACTTCTAGGATTTACACTTGTTGGTATAGCTCAAAACCCGAATGATTGCGTAAATGCGATTACAATTTGTGGGGATTCAAGTTTGGGGATTGACCCTAGCGGAATTGGCTTTGATGAATTTTCATTACCAGGAAACCAAGTGCCACCTTGTTATTATTTTGATAAAAATAATATTTGGTTCAAATTTATTATCATTCAATCTGGAACATTCACTTTTGATCTTATTCCTGACAATGGCGAGGACGATTACGATTTTGCTATATACGGCCCCACAGTTACCTGTACTACTTTGGGCGCTTCCATAAGATGCTCCAGTACAAACCCACAAATGGCAGGCGTGCAAGTTGCAACGGGGCTCAATATGGATGAAACCGATACGGAGGAAGGGCCAGGAGAAGATGGGAATGGATATTTAAAGTACATTGAGGCTACAGCTGGTGATGTTTATTATCTACTAGTGGATCGTGCAGTAGGTTCCGGCCCTTTAAGTCTGTTTTACACTGGAACGGCAAAACTTCCCAACAGTGTGGTTGCAAATGAGCCAGAAAACCTTATAAACTGTGATACTGATGGTAACCCTGACGGTTTTACCGACTTCAATTTAGAATTGCAGACAAACGATATAATTGGTTCACAAACTGATGTAACAGTAACTTACCACGAAACCCTGAATGATGCCAGTATAGGCATAAACCCACTTACAAGTCCTTACCATAGTATTTCAAACCCCCAGACTATATATGCACGTATTGAAAGACCAAATGGCTGCAGTGATTTAACCACTTTTACGATTGAAGTAGGAAGCCCCGAACTTATGAATCCTGAAGATGTTATTTTTTGTAATTACACTTCCTCGGTACTATATGTATTGGATTCTATTATTCCTGAAGTAATTATGAATCCAGAGCGATATATTTTTAGCTACCACTACACTGAAGATGATGCAAACAATAATGCAAACCCGATAGGCAGAACAATAAGCCTGACTGAAACGCCCGTTATTATTTATGTTAGGGTTACCGATGAAAACGATCCGTTGTGTTTCGCTATAACTTCTTTTCAAGCTTACATAAACAGAATCAAGCTTGCCACCCAACCCGAAGGTTTTATAGCATGTGATGAAGATTTTGATGAAAAGATAACCGTAAATCTAAACGAAAAGAATGCTGAAATTCTCAATGATCTTGCTGCAAGCGATTTTCAAATAACTTATTACACTTCCATAGATGATAGGTTGAATGATACCAATCCTATTTCCGGAACTTTTCAGAACACAGTCAACCCCCAAACCATTTATGCAACTATGCTGGAAACGGCTACTGGTTGTTTTGATTATACGCAATTCAACATTGTTGTGAATCCGTTGCCCGTGCCAGTATTTGAAAAGGATTTTTATTACTATTGCTTAAATGCTTCTGAAAAATTACCAATTGCGGTACAAGGAGGATTTAAATATTATGTTTGGAATACAGGCGAAGAAGGAGCTAATTTGAATAGAGTTTTAATTGACGCTCCAGGCACTTATACCGTAACTGTTACAAACTATTTTGGTTGTGAAAACAATGTAAGTGTTGAGGTTTTTCCTTCAAATATTGCAACCATAACCGACATAAAAATCCACGACTTCAGTGGTTATAACAATTCAATTGAAATAATTGTGGAAGGTGAAGGAGATTATGAATACACTTTGAACGGTGACTTCCATTACCAAGCTAGTAATATTTTTACGGACCTTAAAAATGGGTATTATACAGTTTATGTCCGTGATAAGTTTGGCTGCGGTGTTGTTTCGCAACAGATTTTAATCCTGGATTATCCTCGTTATTTCACTCCAAATTACGACAACTATCACGATTACTGGCACATCATAGGAATGAATGAATTTCCTGATGCTAAAATCTATATTTTTGATCGTTACGGAAAGTTTTTAAAGGATGTTTCACCAACTTCAAAAGGATGGGATGGTACTAATTTTAAAGGAAATCCAATGCCTTCAAGCGATTATTGGTTTACTATTGACATTAAAGGAAGACCTGAGTATCGAGGTCACTTTACCCTAAAAAGATAGTTTATTTGGGCATTAATCTTTTAAACCCTTCGGTAGCAAAAAACTGATGTTGGTTTAAAGAATCCGTGTATGTTAAATAGGCTTCTATATTTGGAAGATTTTTTAACAGTTCTTTTGATTTCTCCAAACCCAAAGCCATAAAGGAAGTTGCATAAGCATCGGCCACGCCACAAGTTGGTGCAATTACTGTTGAACTGGTTACATCGCTTTTTTCAGCAGAACCAGTCAACGGGTTTAGGGTGTGGACATATTTTTTTCCTGTAAGTGAATCTATTCTAAACTTGCGGTAATTGCCAGAAGAAGCCATACCCACATCTTTCAGTTTTACAGTAGCTTCAAAACTACGGTTTTCAAGTTCTGAATCTACAGCTTCAATACCAACTACCCAATCCTGATTTTTTTCTAAGTTTTCACCTTTAGTTAGAATTTCACCGCCCAATTCAATTAAATAGTTTTTTACGCCTTTTGATTCCAAATATCGGCCAAGACAATCAATCCCAAAACCTTTTGCCACAGCATTAAAATCGAAATAAATTTCAGGATATGCTTTTGAAACAGTTCCGTCCTCGTTAATTTTAACTTTATGGAACCCTACATATTTCATTAAGGAATCCAAAGTGGTACTGTCTATTTTCTTTAAAGGTTTAACATCTCCAAAACCGTATGCATTTCGCAAAACACCAATGGTTGGATCAAAATAGCCGTTTGTGTTTTTGTTTGCTTCTTTAGAAATTTTAAAAACTTCTCTAAAGATTGAATCAACAACCACAGAAGAGTCCCCTTTGTTGATTTTGGAAATATCACTCTGTGGTATATAGGTGCTGACAGAATGGTTTACCGTAGCAATGACAGAGTCCAAACCTTTTTTAAAATCTATACTTTCATTGGAGTAAAACTGAATGTTATAGGTAGTTCCAAAAGCATCACCCTGCAAAAAGATAAGTTTTGGCTCTTTATTTTCGCAACACAGTAAAAGAAATAAAAATGGTAAAAAAATTAGTTTTTTCATCTGTATAAAATATTTGAGAAATAGGAATGCTTTGACTTCGTAATGCCTAGGTTAATTATAATGCTCAGATTTTGAACTCCGATTGTTTTACAAACCACAAATAGGCATTTCATAAAACCTCTTGTAAGCCTTTATAAACCAAAGTATATTCTTCGTTTTTTATAACTGGTTTCCCGTAGTCTTTTCCATGACCAAGACCAACACCAGCGTAGTATGTTTTTGCCTCAAACTTTTCTGCGTGAGTTTTAATTGTTTGCATAAAAAGGGGATCATACGCATGCGCATCTTGTGGATAGGAAATTGCACGAACAATTATAAAATGAAGTACTTTATCTTTTAAAACAACAAACTGGGGATCTCTCTTCAATTTTGAATTTACACCCAAAAATTCAAATCCATCAGCTTCTAACTGTTTCCCCACGATATTCATTGCGAGATTATGAAGTTCCTGTTTGGTAAGTATTTCGTCCATAAGTGACTTCAAAATTACGAATATTTGGATTTATTCTCTCAACTTTTAAAATATAAAAAACCGTCTTTGTATAAACAAAGACGGTTTTTGAAATTGGTCGTTTAAATTATTATTAATTCTTCACAATTCGCTTGGTAAGTGTTCCTTCTGCTGTGTTTATCTTCACAAAATAGGTGGCAGATTGCAAGCTCGAAAGATCAAGTGAATATTGGCTATTGTTATAATCCACGCCCATCAGTCTCCTGCCGCGAATGTCGAACACTTCTACGGAGTTGATCACGGTCTTTGGCGAAACGATGGTTATTTTGCCCGTGGTTGGGTTTGGCACAATACTGATGGCCTGCAACTGATTTTCCAAAGTGCCCAAAACCGTATTTTTGAAAAGTAGCACGAACCTGTCGTTGTCCACCCCTGCCTTACTCTTAAAAACGTAGGCCGAATCGCTCAGGTTGTGAACAACATTTTCTGCACGGTCAAGCAAATATACTTGTACGTCAGGCCAAACCAGTCCGTCCTGCTCGCTGATGGATATCATGAACTCCTGTTCTTCCTCAACCTGACTTACAAAGCCCAAAGGAATTTCCTGGTTTTCATCGAACGCGCTGCGTCCCTGGATGGCAAGCTCTTCACCTGTGGCCAATTTGGAATAAAGACTCACCGGCGTAGCCAATCGTTTTGCATCAAACTTGGCATCGTAGCCATCAACGGATTCTTCTGAAAAACTGATCAACATACCGCTGCTAAGGTCGTAGGCCTCATTAGAGACCTGGAGCCAGATACGATCTTTCGCGGCTGTGGGCCTTCTGTAGGTATCATTGTTGCCGGTAACACGCATATAGTTCTTGAACCTTGCGGTTCCTGCAGCTGTTGCCTTGAACCCAAAACCTTGTCCGGAGGATATGTACCCGTTAGGCTTGGTAGGTTCTCCCGGAACCATGTCGTTCGCCGCCTTCACGCCCCCAGAACTGTTGAACATGGAGATATCGCCCATATCGTAGTTATTCACCTTATAGCCTGGATAGCTAGAGCTGGCAGTGGTTAAATGTTCCCAGAAATAGATTGCATCCACCATACTGTTCTCAGCCAAGAAAGCATAGGCGTCTATGGCTGAAGCGTATGGATTACCAACAACATTCGGGCTGGAATTTGAATCTGTGTGGAAATCCACATCGTAATCAATTTGTCCATTATTGAGTGTTCCCTGTGTGTAATCAAGGGTGTAGGAGCCACTGGAAGCAAGGTCTGGCTGCGGCAGGACCAAATAGCCCTCCCCAGCATTGATGTCGCTAGTGTAGTTCTGCCAGTCGTCACCGTTGTCATCAGCAAAGTTTTCCGCAAGTGGATCTTGAAGCTCTACATCCGGATTGGGGATGAAGTTCAATGTGGTGTGGTTGCGAACCAAGACCGAACTTCCATAAACCCCGGAACGCGTCTCTGCGGTCATTGGGCTGCCCAGTACCATAAAATATCTTGGAGCCAAGAAAGGTGTGATTTTTCGAATCGTGATGTTTCCGCTGTTTGTTACTGAGGCAGCATCGTCAACTTGTACCAAGCTACCTTCGTGATCAACGAACAAATTGCCATCTACAACAATATTGCCTTGTATTTCCACATAATTACCAGCGCTAACCGTAAGGGTTTTTCCAGATTCTACTATTAAGGAACAAGCCTCTATATTACCACTTACAGCAGTATTGTAATCATCTTTTATAATTACTGCTTTTGAAGAACTTGGAGAACCATTGTTCCAACTACCTGATATATATTCTGTAGTTTGACCACAACCGTTAAACTTACCAGTGAACATGCCTCGTCCATAAGTAGCAGCCAAAATAGTTCCGTCTGCTTCTCTATAATCAAAAGACATAACTTTTACATCGCTCATGCCGTTTTGCGATTGTGTCCAATTTGGGTTTGTTGTTGACCAATTTGACGTTTTCCATACCCCAAGGGCCGTACCCACAATAACTTCATCATGGTTATTGGGGTTTTGAAGGATACATTTTACAGGCATATCGGGAAGATCGCCTTCTTTGCTCACCCAACTACTTCCACCATTGCTTGTGTACCAGATACTATTTACTCCATAATTATGAAAAGTTACCATAATATCATTTTCTGTGGCTCCGTAACGAATATCTGAAACAGCACCTATCTGGCCAGGCATACTGATATCGGTCCAAGTTGGTGTAGCATTTGCATTATTTAAACGGATAATTTTCCCCAGAGCAGTCCCAACCAAAATTCGGTTACTGGTATATGGAGATGCAACAAACGCTGTAGGATAGGTATTCAACATACTATTAGAAAGTATAGTTCGCGAAGCGGTTCCATTAACGTTAGAATATCTATAAATTCTATAAGCAGGTGTGGAAGTTGAACCATTTGCATAAAGTATATTAGTACTACTATCCAATCCGCATTGGTTTACAAAATCACCATCATTAGTATTATTAGCAATATATGCTAGTGCAGTACCTGTATTATAACTACAACGATAATATACATTATAAACATAGGAAGATACCATATATTGATTGTCCTGATCTATAAAAGCATAACAACCATCTCCACCTGTTACTTCAATAGAACTTCCAATTCCTGGAGGCGCACCATTTATTAATTGCGATCCGTTATCTTGTGCACCTGCCAATAATTTATCGGTAGATGTTTGTTGGTTAATAGCCCCTTTGTAAAACTGAGTAACATTATAACCATTATTTCTTACTGAATTAGATGTCCCTCCATCATTACTATAAAAAACTCCACCATCATTCCCGAAAATAACCCTGTTGGCCATTCCTGGGGCAAATACTATAGCATGTTGGTCGGCATGAACCAATGGCACATTCAAAGTGGCTAAATCATTATTATTTGACCATTTTGAAATCTGACTCCACGCTCCACCAGAATTTGTAGACTTAAATATATCAATACCCCCCACATATAGTTTTGCATCATTGGAAGGGTCAACGCCAATCATTAAATCATAAAAACTTTGTCCACGAGTAAAATCACTAGATGGAATACCAGTATCCACATCATCAGGATATGCCATAAGTGTTGGCGCCGATGAAAAAGCATTGGTAGTCCTGTAAATTTTGGCAGGATAGGATGTATTAACTCTATCTTCAGCCAAAACATAAATTTTTCCCGCAGTTTGTTTAGAACAGGCTAATTCTACACGCCCATTAGTGCCTAAATTTCGCACATTGGTCCACCCACTGCCCGTATTCTTAAATACATAACCACCTCCATAACCATAGGCATTGCGACGCGTTCCCATCCAAAGTGTACCATCTGCACCTATATCAAAATTGTTAGGTGAATAAGGGGTTCCATTAGATTCGGTATAGGTTGCTCCAGTCAATCGGGAAAAATTTGTACCATCGGTACTTTTCCAAAGCCCTATGGTATTTAAACCGTGCCAATCCCATCCGTCGGAACCTGGCACCACTTCTTCTCTATATATTGTTGACCCCGCCCCAAAGTATACTTCAGTTTGGTTTGTTACTGGATTATTCCATGCGACTACGTCTTGAACAAATGCAAATTTATCCTCAACAGCTGTTCCGATACCTGTAATTAATTCAAACCAATTAGTACCGCCATCAGTAGATTTATAAATTCCGTTACCAATAACATCACCAGCTGTATATACTTCACCGGTACATAAATACATAATGTCCGTATTATTAGGATCTATGGTAATAGACATTACCGAAAGGTTTCCAGGAACACCATTAACATGTTGCCATACACTCGAAGCGTTTGTAATATCATTATTCAACCAAAGCCCTCCACTTACACCACCTGCTAAAACTTTGGTAGTGCTGCCTGGTAAAAAAATAATTGAGCGTGTTCTTCCTCCTACATTGTTCGGTCCCCGCTCTTCCCACAGGTTTGTAGGATCTCCCGGTGGAGTTCTCATGGATGGATCTGTTTTTAGTTTTTGTTGAAGTGCATATAAACGTTCTGGTGCAGGACGAAGCAAATGCGGGTCGCTAGTATATAAGTATTCCTGTTCAAAAAATTTATTTGGTGGTAATTTTTGTGCTAAACGTTCTTCCTCTGAAAGTCGCATGGATTTTCTAAAGGGATGGTTTACTAAAAATTCTGAATAACTTTCCCGTGCAGAGTTTTCTGAAGATTCGCCAAGGGATTTTGAATCTAAGGCCTTATTAAAAACAATAAATCCAACTACCGTAAATAGCGCAACAAAAAGTAACAAAATGAACGGTTTGATTTTAAAAGTCTTGCGGATATGATTTGGTTTTGACATAATGTAGGTTTAAACGACTAAAGTAGCTATTTATTCGATATTTCAAAAGACCCTTCATAAGAAATTGTTAAAATTAAATGAAAAAAAAACGTTCCAAAAATAATTTGGAACGTTTCTTAATCTTTTTTTAATAACGATTATCCACCAAAATCATCAAAGCGAATGTTCTCATCTGGAATTCCAAAGTCCTCGCCCATTTTTTGAACAGCTTGGTTCATCAATGGCGGTCCACAGAAATATAGTTCTATATCTTCGGGAGTGTCATGATGGTTCAAATAATTATCAATCACTACTTGGTGAATAAAGCCTACAAAACCGTCGCCAGCCTCATCATTAATGTCTTTCTTCACCTTCCAATTATCCTCTTCCATAGGCTCTGAAAGCGCTAAGTAGAATTTAAAGTTTGGGAATTCATTTTCCAACTGCTTGAAATGATCTAAATAGAAAAGCTCTCTTTTAGAGCGTCCACCATACCAATACGTTACTTTCCTTCCTGTTTTAAGGGTTTTGAAAAGATGATACAAGTGGGAACGCATTGGCGCCATTCCTGCTCCACCACCTACGTAGAGCATTTCCGCTTCGGAAGGATTGATGAAGAATTCACCATAAGGTCCTGAAATAACAACCTTATCACCTTTTTTACAGTTAAATATATAAGATGATGCAATTCCTGGATTTACATCCATCCAACCGCCTTTTGCACGATCAAATGGTGGCGTAGCAATACGTACGTTCAACATAATTTCACGGCCTTCTGCAGGATATGAAGCCATAGAGTATGCTCTTTCAACGGTTTCAGTGTTTTTCATCACTAAAGGCCATAATTTGAATTTATCCCACTCATCTTGAAACTTGTCTGGTCTTTCGTGCTCCTCTGGATGCGCGGTAATATCCATATCTTCAAACTTCACTTCGCAAGGCGGAATTTCAATCTGGATATAACCTCCAGCTTTGTAGTTCATATCCTCAGGAATTTCAACCACAAATTCTTTAATGAAAGAAGCTACGTTGTAGTTTCTAACAACGGTAGCATCCCACTTTTTAATACCGAAAACTTCTTCGGGAATATGAATATTCATATCCTGCTTTACTTTTACTTGACAGGAAAGACGAGCGCCTTCTTTTAATTCTTTACGCGTAAAATGCGGTGTTTCCGTTGGCAAAGCTTCACCTCCACCAGAAAGCACATGGCATTCACATTGAATACAAGTACCACCACCTCCACAGGCAGATGGCAAAAAGATTTTCTCGGCGCCCAATGTGGAAAGCAAAGAGCCACCTGATGGAACTTCAATTACCTTTTCGTCGTTGATAGTTATCTTTACTGGACCTGATGGAGCTAATTTTTCTTTGGTAAATAACAATAAGGCTACCAATACTAACGTCAAGATTAAAAGGGCAATGACGGTTACTGTTATAACTCCAAGTGTACTTATTTCTAAAAACATATTATTGCTTCGTTAGTGTTGAAACTTCTGACACCGAAACTGCAGCTGCAGTCTCTTCTGTATTTTCTTTTTGGATTTGCTCACTTTTTACCTCAGCAGCACTTGAATCTTGAGCTGGTTTCTTTTCGTCACCTCCAGTCAACATTCCGCCAAAACTCATAAAACCAATCGCCATTAAACCTGTGATGATAAACGTAATACCTAAACCACGTAAAGGCGGTGGAACATTAGAATATCTAATTTTTTCACGAATGGCGGCAATTGCCAAAATGGCTAAGAACCATCCAATTCCAGAGCTAAAACCATAGTTCAACGCTAAGCCCAACGTTGGTATATCTCTAGATTGCATAAATAATGAACCTCCCAAGATTGCGCAGTTTACAGCAATAAGCGGTAAAAATATTCCAAGAGAATTGTAAAGTGAAGGTGAAAATTTTTCAACCACAATTTCTACCAATTGTACCATGGTTGCAATTGTTGCAATGAAAAGAATAAAGGAAAGGAACCCTAAATTATAGTCTGCATATTCTGGTCCAAGCCATACCAAAGCTCCATCTTTCAAAAGGTATTGATCCAAAAGCCAGTTGATAGGAACGGTTACAGTCAATACAAATATTACTGCGGCACCAAGACCTACAGCTGTTGAAACTTTTTTGGAAACAGCAAGATATGAACACATCCCAAGGAACGTGGCAAATATCATATTGTCTATAAAGATCGATTTAAAAAATAACTCTATGTGTTCCATCTTAATGTTCTTCTATAAGTTCTTTATTCCTTGAACGTTGCACCCAGATAATAATTCCTATAACTATCAATGCCATAGGCGAAAGCAACATAAATCCGTTATTTTCGTAACCAAATGCATACAGTCCAGTTTTTGCGATAGGGTCTCCTAAAACCTTGAAACCCAAGAGTGTTCCAGAACCCAAAAGCTCACGAAAGAAGCCTACAATTATCAAAATAAGCCCATAACCTGCGGCATTGCCTATTCCGTCAAGGAAAGAACGCCAAGGTTTATTTGCCAATGCAAACGCTTCAAAACGTCCCATAATAATACAGTTAGTAATAATAAGACCAATAAAAACTGAAAGTTGCTTGCTTAGTGAATAAGCAAATGCCTTTAGCACTTGATCTACAATAATTACCAAAGCCGCAACAATAATTAGCTGTGCTATAATTCGAATTTTTCCTGGAATAACATTTCGCAAAAGCGAAATAACTACGTTACCCACTGCCAATACCACCATTACCGAAACCGCCATTACGATAGAAGCCTTTAGCTGCGCTGTAATTGCCAAAGCTGAACAGATACCCAACACCTGAATGGTAATAGGATTATTGTCTGCCAATGGGTCAAGAATTAACTTGCTGTCTTTTTTTGATAGAAGTCCCATATTATTGTTCTTTATTAAATTTTTCTAAAAAAGGAATATACCGCGCAACATCTTTTTTTATCATTGCCGTTACACCATTTCCTGTAATAGTGGCACCCGCAAGAGCATCCACTTTATGATCCTCTTTTCTTTCGTTCAGCGGATCGTTGTTTCCTTTTGCTACGGTAATCCCAACAAAGGCGTTGCCGTTCATAATTTGCTCACCTTCAAAATCATCCATAAAGAAACGCTCCTTAATATTCGCTCCAAGACCTGGGGTTTCACCTTTATGATCAAAGTAAACACCTTCAACCACTAAGTCCTTATCAAGAGAAACATACCCCCAAATAGCATCCCAAAGACCTTTTCCACGCATCGGAATTATATAATAAGTTTTGCCTTCCTTTTCGCCTATAAATAGCGGAAGTTTTCTTTTATAATTGGCATCGTCGTTTGCGTGAGTCTCTTCTTTTTTAATATCAATTAAATAAGCATTTTCATCTTCAGTAGCTTCATCGCCTTGAATTACTAATTGCTTTTTAATGTATTTATGAAAAACTGCTTCAACTTCTTTGGTAGGGATAAACTCTACGCTTCCCGTTCCTTCATTATTGTCAACACCCATTGCATAAAGAATGTTTTGTTGTTTTTCAAAGCGCTCGTTTTCAGAAATTTTCCCACGCAACCCTTGTGCAACGCCAGCTAAAAGGCTTCCAACAACCAATACCATTATTACTGAAAATAATATTGTATATGAATTTTTATCCGTAAACTTTGCCATTATTAAGCTGTTTTAACTTTTAGTCGTTTCATTCTTTTCTTGATATTTCCTTGAACCACATAGTGATCTATTGTGGGGGCGAATACGTTCAATAATAATATTGAAAGCATAAATCCTTCCGGATATGCCGGGTTGAAAACACGTATCATAATGCCCATAAAACCAATTAGGAAACCATAAATCCATTTTCCCTTATTGGTCTGTGAAGCAGTTACAGGATCTGTTGCCATATAAACTATTGCAAAAGCGGCACTTCCTATTATAAGATGATGCCAAAATGGTTCACTCATCAATCCATAAAATTTACTGCCATCCTGTATCCATCCTTGATCAACAACTCCGTTGAATATCAAGCCCATTACAAGAGCACCAACAACGGCTGATAGCATAATACGCCAACTTCCTATTTTCGTAAAAATCAAGAAAAGACCACCAATAATAATAAGGAAGGTGGAAGTTTCTCCAACAGAACCTGGGATAAAGCCCCAGAACATATCCCAAATGCTATAAACGGGATGACTGTTTGCAGCCAAAGTTCCCAAAATGGTTTCTCCTGAAATAGCATCAGGTTGACCTGTCATCGCTTTTGCTCCATGAACCCATACTTTATCACCACTCATCCAAGTTGGATAAGCGAAAAACAAAAATGCACGGATAGTTAAAGCAGGATTTAAAATGTTCATTCCTGTTCCACCAAAAACCTCTTTTCCGATAATAACGCCGAATATTACCGCAACAGCAAGCATCCAAAGCGGAATATCTATAGGAACAATTAATGGCACTAGCATTCCTGTTACCAAATATCCTTCCTCTACTTCATGTTTTTTTATGATAGCGAAAATAAATTCTACTCCAAGACCTACGGCATAGGAAACAATTACCAATGGCAAAACAGTCCAAGCACCTAAAATAAAGTTATCCCACGTGAAGAAGTTACCCAATGGATCCAACCTTAAGGTAGCATCAATGGCTGCATAATGCTGATAACCAGCATTGAATATTCCAAAAATCAAACACGGAATAAGCGCCAAAATTACCGTATTCATGGTACGTTTCAAATCGTCAGCGGCACGCACGTGTGCACCAGAATGTGTTGTGTCATTCGGAGTATACAAAAAGGTATGCAGTGCATTGAACGCAGGGGCCATTTTTGTGCCCTTGTACTTTTCCTTTAGCTTATGTAAATTCTGTTTCAATCCCATAGCGATTATCCTATTTCTTTATACATTAAATCAAGACCGTTCCTGATGATTTGCTGGTGTGGCTGCTTACTAACGCAAACAAATTCGGTAAGTGAAAAATCTTCCGGAGCCACTTCATACATTCCCAAAGCTTCCATAGCGTCAAGATCTTTTACCATACAAGCTTTCAACATTTGCATAGGGAACATATCTAGTGGGAATACTTCCTCATAATTTCCAGTTACCACAAAAGCGCGGTGTTCTCCGTTGGTATTGGTATCAAGATCGTATTTTTTATTGGGCGTTAGCCAAGAAAAGGTTAGCGCTCTTGAAGTTGAAATTTTATTGAATACCGGCTTGGTCCATCCAAAAAACTCGTAATCATCACCTTCTGGTATAACGGTTACGGTGTTACTATAGTAACCCAAATGTCCCTTTGGTGAAATCTTTTTCCCAGTAAGCACATCGCCGCTAATAACTCGACCATTTTCGTCTTTTAGTCCAGAATCATACAAAAAGGTTGCAGCTTCTGAACCAATTCTAGTTTTATAATATTTTGGAGTCTTTACCTCAGAACCTGCGAGTGCAATAATTCTTTCAGGATTAAACTTTCCAGTAAGCAATAATTCCCCAATAATAACAAGATCCTGCGGCGCAATAGTCCAAACAATCTCATTTTTATTAACCGGCCCTATTTTGTTTATCTGCGTTCCCACATTCCCAGCTGGATGCGGTCCAGAAATGCTGTGAAGTGAAATATCTTTCAACCCCTTAAAAGGCGAGTTGCCACTTTTACCAACCCCAACGTGCACTTGCCCTTTGGTAAGTTTACGCAACGCGGTTACGGCAGCCTGCAGCTCCTTTTCTTTTCCTTTTAAAGAAAAATCTAAATCATTTGCCAATGGAGCTGTATTGTACGCAGAAATAAAGATATCTCTTGGTTCCTGTTCCGTATCAGCAATTACCGCATAAGGGCGCTGCATAATGAACGGCCAGCAACCAGATTCCAGCAAACGGCTTTTAATATCCTCCGGACTTGAAGAATCTGGGCTCAAAACACCAAAATCCTTAAAGGTATCTTGCGGATCTGCCTCTATAATGATTTCTTTTATTACGCGTTTCGCACCGCGTTCAATTTTGGTAAGCGTACCGCTCACTGGCGAAACAAACTTAATCAGTTCGTTGCTCTTTGAGAAGAAAATGGTATCGCCCGCCTGCACTTTTCCACCTTCACGAACCACCATTTTTGGGGTTATAAGATGAAACTCGGAAGGTCTTATTGCGAAGGTTCTAGATCGTGGGGCGCTTGAAAGCGTTTTTTCAGCTTCCCCTTTTAACTTGATGGTAAGACCTTTTTTAATCTTAATGTCTTTGGACATAAATATGGATATTAACAATGCCTTTTTTATACCCTATTGCCCCTCAAAACTAATATGCGGGGAATAAGGGCGTGCAAATTTATAAATTAAAAATACCAATGCACAATAAAAGGGTATAATTTTCTGTGTTAAAATAAGGATGGACTGCTTTTTTAAAATGCTTATAAATTACAGCGCGAATTAATTTTATAGGTTTATTGAGCAAACTATTACAGCTTTTCTGAAGATATAATGCTAATAATAATTGGGCCTCAATTGTTGAAATTTATCAAGTATTTTTAAAACATCCCTTGAAATGGCATCCTTTCTAAATAAAGCTTATCCTGTAAAACCAAATACTCTTTTACCACTTATCGCATTTTTCAATTTAAGTCTAAATATTCAAATAAAATTTCAAGAGCTTGTTGTTATTGACTAACCATATCAAAATATTACATTCTCAAATCAATCAATAGAACAGGCACAAAATTTGTTTATCTTAGCTTTTTAAACCAGTATCATGTCAAAAAAACTTTCTACTATCCTTCTTTTATTGCTTACCGTTGTACCCGCATTCTCCCAAATCGTGGAAAAAGTAGAGCCTTCCTACATTAGCACCATACAGTTTCGCGGCACTACAGACCTAAGTCAACTGCCCATTATAAATTTGGGGAGCCAGCTACAACTTTCTTTTGACGCACTTAATGGTGAGGAAGAAGATTATTATTACACTATAAACCATTACAATTTTGATTGGTCTCCCAGCGATCTTTCCAAAAGTGAATACCTGGAAGGTTTTGATGATGTACGTATCCAGAATTACCGAAATTCACTGAATACGCTTCAAATATTTTCCCATTACGAACTTACCATACCCAATCGCGACACCCGCGCAATAGAAAAAAGCGGCAATTACCTTCTTAGTATCTTCGATGGCGATGGAGAACTAATATTCACCCGAAAATTTTTGGTTATGGAAAATGTTGCAAACGTTGGCGTAGAAATTAAACGTGCACGTGACCTCAATGTAATTAATGAAAAGCAAGTGGTTCAGTTCACTATAAACTCACCAAACCTCTTGTTGATAAATCCAAAACAAACGGTTAAAACCCTTGTGCTGCAAAACAGCAATCTTAAATCCGCAATCACAGATTTAGTACCACAATATACCATTGGCAATGAGCTGATCTATAGATATGATAAAGAAGCCTCCTTTGGCGGTGGCAATGAATTTCTTTCCTTTGATAACAAAGACGAGCGGTCAGCCACCAACGGGATTCGTTCCATAGAACTTACGGATGTTTATGAAAATTACCTATATACAAACATTCCGCGATATGACAGGCCATACACGTATAACCCAGATATAAATGGCAACTTCGTGGTTCGAAATGTAGACGCCCAAGACCAAGACCTTGAAGCGGAATACGTGCGGATGCATTTCAACTTACAGTATTATGAAGATCTGGGCGACAAAGAGCTTCATATTTACGGCAATTTCAACAACTGGACTATTGATGGGAGCACTTATATGAAATACGACCCAAAAACAGATAGTTACAAAAATGAGCGCCTTTTTAAACAAGGCTATTACAATTATAAATATGTGGTCGTAAACCGCGACGGAAGTATAGAGGAAGGTGCCGTAAGTGGAGATTTTTGGCAGACTGAAAACGACTATACCGTGATTGTATATTTTCGTGATTTAGGCGCAAGATATGACCGAATCATTGGTGTTGGCTATGCAAACTCTACAAATATCACAAACAATTAACGAGGCAAACCTTTTTAAAGTGAATAAAAACTGAAGTAAACACCCCTTGTTTTAGCAGCAATGAAACGCAAAAAAAATATAAAATCCAGCGGAAGAAAATCGTTGCAATACCGAGGCACAAAATGCTTGAATTGCGGCCAACCACTTGACAAAAGTGATGTTTATTGCCCACATTGCTCCCAACTCAATAGCAACAAACATCTTACGGTAAAAGACTTCTTTGCTGAATTTTTAAACAGTATTGTTGTTTATGACTCCCGCTTGAGAAATACGCTGAAAGATCTTTTATTTCGACCTGGCATTATTACACAAAACTTCGTGAACGGGCAGCGCTTGAAATACGCCAATCCATTTCGTTTTTTTTTAAGCGTTTCTATTATTTACTTTTTACTGAACAGTTTAATTCAAGTTTTTCAACTACCGAGCGAGATTGACCAGTTGAACTTGAATGGCAATGCTTCAAATAAAGTTATTTTGGATTCCTTAAAGCAGAATTTTCCAGCAACTTCTTCCAAAGATTTTATGGTTTCTGATTCTTTAAAAAATGAAGAATCTCAAAAAACCATCAAGCCAATTTCGGAAGAGGCATTAGACACCATGTCTTTTATTGAAAGCTATACTGAAAGATTTTCACTCTACAATAAATTTTACAAAAAAACCAAAATCAAATCCCCTGCTGCTGCTTTGGACAGTTTAAATCACCAAAATACTACCTTTAATAGATGGGTTTATTCAAAAAATATCAGCGTTGACAAAATACAGGAAAAACCTTCGGAGTTTATAAATTATGTCATTTCCAAAACACCTTTTTTCCTCTTTTTCTTTGCCCCCTTTTTCGCATTGTTTTTCTGGATTATTTACTCTCGGAAAAAATATACCTATGTAGAGCATATGGTTTTTATCTTCCATATTTTTAGTTTTATCTTTTTAGCAATGCTCCTTTTTATTATTCCAGACCTTATAATTGGCTCCCAATTTTTGGTAGGATGTCTGTTCATTTTTATCGGTCCATTTTATTTCTATAAAGCATTGCGCAATTTTTACCATCAAAGCAGAGTGATAACTTTAATAAAATTTGTATTTTTAAACACTGTATTTGTAATCGGATTGACTTTTGCCGCATTGATTTTTGTAGCAGCGAGTGCAGCATTTTATTAAAAAATGGTACAACAGGTAACACAAGGAATAAAGATTTCGGTAAAAACCGAGTTTGATGGCACGTTTTACAAAAATCGTAAAATGCAATACGCCTTTGCCTATACCGTTACCATTGAAAACCAAAGCAAGGACACCGTTCAACTCACGTCGCGCTCTTGGAAAATAAAAGACTCACTTAATATAACTGAATTGGTAGAAGGCGAAGGAGTAATCGGCCAAAAACCAATATTATTACCGGGGGAAAAACACAGTTATACTAGTGGCTGCCTTTTATACTCTCCTTTTGGTGCGATGAAAGGCCACTACAATATGGTAAACTTTGCGACTACCCGAAAGTTTAGGGTTTCTATCCCCCTTTTCAATTTGAGTGCGCCATTTTCTATGAATTAATGGTGTTATCTGAAAATGTTAAAGTGTAAACTTTTTCCTTTTGCAAATCTTCATAACGCATTTTAACAGCCCCATTTTTTTTAATAGTTTGTGTAATGCTTTTCGTTTTTATAAACCCGCGATCCATAATAAGATTGCTGCTCAAATCTCCTTCGCCTGCAGTTTTATGAAAGTCAATCAATTGTTCTTCGGAAGGCTTTAAAGCATCACATAAAAACCTTGAAAACCATTGTTCACGCTTTATTTTTAAACTTTCAGGATACAATGGCGAAGAAGACCAGATTTGTGGCGCCAAAGGTTCCTCGGAAAAATGATAATTTACCCCATCCCAAACTAATTGAAATAGTTGTAATTCAGTTTTCCATTCCACTAAAACGACAGTAAAAGGCTCTATATCATTAAAGTCATAATTTTCTATGGTTTCTTTAATATTCGTAGCTTTCAAAAACTCTTTTACAACCAACCCCCTACTCTTTCTGTATGATTGTTTTCGTTCATGGGCTACAAACCCACCGTTCATTAAACAAACCAACCTTTTCATTTCACTTATACCAATCCACGTTCCTCCAGCTAGTGCATCTTTTGGGTAAAGTAATTTTACACCATCCTCTTGATAGATTTCTGGAGGAAAAGTTTCACGACCTGGAGCTTCATCTCGATTAGAAGTTAGTATAAAATCATTATTGGGTTTTGGAATAAAAGTGACTGTACACATTGAAGAAAGCATTTAGTGTTTCGTAAAGCTAATGATAATAAAACACATATTTATTATTAAAAAAAGTAAAACGCTTTCGTAATTACACAAAAAAACTGGCGACTTAGATGGACAGGAAGGCACTAAAAAATTTGTACCTTTGCACTCTTCATAAACAGAAAAAATAAAAAAGTTATGGGAAATGGATTTTTTGAAGTACCAATCGCCGTAAATGAGCCTATAAAAAGCTATGAGCCGGGTTCACCAGAGCGAAAAGAAGTACTTGACACTTATAAAAAAATGTACGACACAAAAGTGGACGTACCTCTCTTTATCAATGGCAAAGAAGTAAAAACCAAGGAAACCGCTACTATGTCCCCTCCGCACGACCACAAGCACGTGTTGGGAACTTATCATAAAGCGACCAAAGAAAATGTGGAAGAAGCTATTGCAACTGCCTTGGAAGCTAGAAAAAAATGGGCAGCAATGCCTTGGGAACAGCGCGCAGGTATCTTCCTTCGTGCGGCAGAATTAATTGCTGGACCTTATAGAGCAAAAATAAACGCAGCGACTATGCTTGCGCAATCTAAAAATATATATCAGGCAGAAATTGATTCCGCTTGCGAGCTTATCGATTTCTTGCGATTCAATGTGCAGTATATGACTGAAATATATGCGGAACAGCCAGAATCTACTTCCGCTGCCTGGAACCGAATTGAATACCGTCCTTTAGAAGGTTTTGTATATGCAATTACTCCCTTTAACTTCACTGCTATTGCCGGAAACCTTCCCGCAAGTGCCGCGTTAATGGGCAATGTCGTTCTATGGAAGCCTAGTGACAGTCAGGTTTATTCAGCAAAAGTTGTTTTGGACGTTTTCAGAGAAGCTGGCGTTCCTGCAGGAGTAATAAATATGGTAATGGGTGATCCGGTAATGATTACTGATACGATACTTGCAAGTCCAGATTTCAGTGGAATTCACTTTACTGGCTCAACACATGTTTTCAAGGATATTTGGCAAAAAGTTGGGACCAATATCCACAATTACAAAACCTATCCACGAATTGTGGGCGAAACCGGCGGAAAGGATTTTATCGTCGCTCATAAATCTTCGAACCCAAAACAGGTTGCAACGGCAATGAGTAGAGGTGCTTTTGAATTTCAAGGACAAAAATGTAGTGCTGCTAGCCGTTGCTATATTTCTGAAAGTATTTGGAAAGATGTTAAAAATGATTTGGTCGCAGACCTCAGCTCGTTCAAAATGGGTTCACCCGAAGATATGAGCAATTTCATTACAGCGGTAATACACGAAGGGGCTTTTGATAAACTAGCAAAATATATAGACGCAGCAAAGAATGACAAAAATGTAGAAATAATTGCTGGTGGCAATTACGATAAGAGTAAAGGTTACTTTATTGAACCAACTGTAATCGTAACTAAAGACCCTAAATACACAACTATGTGTACCGAGCTTTTTGGCCCCGTTTTAACAGTTTATGTTTTTGACGATAAAAAGTGGGAAGAAACCCTTCATTTAGTTGATGAGACAAGTGAATATGCTTTAACAGGTGCGGTTTTCAGTGAAGACAGATATGCCTTGGAAGAAGCTGTGAAAATCCTGGAAAATGCCGCAGGTAATTTCTACCTTAACGACAAGCCTACTGGAGCTGTTGTTGGCCAACAACCTTTTGGTGGTGCACGTGCCAGCGGAACTAACGATAAAGCAGGAAGTAAACTGAATCTTTACCGATGGATTTCTCCAAGAATGGTAAAAGAAACCTTTGTTTCACCTACGGATTACAGATACCCCTTCTTGGGATAAACGTTTATTCAAATTGATAAAAAAACCCATTCTGGATTATTCCAGAATGGGTTTTTCAATTTTAAAGGAACTGTACTTATTGATAATTTTTGTTCTCACCCAACTCAGCGTGTTGTGAGTTTTTGGCACTATTATCAGCTTTTACAACCATTACAACAAAGCTTAAATTATCTGCATTGTATTCCGCAGGAATTGTAAAAGTATAAGTCTTTTTATATTCTTGGTAAGCAGAAGTTTGAGGGATATTATCCCCGAAAAGTCCTGAAAGTGTATTCCGCAGCGCGTCATCGTGAACAAAATCTACAATTGGATTTCCCGCTCCATAATAAGGACTGTTTGGATTATTAGTAAAATAATTTTCCTGATCTGCAATAATTCCACTTTCCAATAGATACACTACTAATTTATCACCAGGTTCTGAACCATTTTTGTAAATCACTTTTGCATCCACAGATAGTGTAGAACCACTAATTTGTGAATTGATAGCAATGGAAAGATCTGTTTCTAAACCAGCAATACTTGTTACGGCATCATAATCATAAATAAGAGTAGAAGAATTCCATGGAACGGTCCTGTTTAATTGTGTCTGTGGGAAACTATCAGGTACACCAAATTCAGCCTGAAGATCATCAATTTGTGGAAAATCCATCGGATCGGTAATTGATCCTGATTCGTGGATTGCAAGAACTGAAACATGATCGGTTAATGCTTTTATCGAGTCCATAGCCACCAAAGCCTTTAAACAAAAGCCACACCACACACCTGTGTAATCTTCAAGAACTACATTTCTTTTTGGAATATAAACCGTAAAGCTTTTCTCAGGAGTTGTAAGTGTTTGACCATTTACCATATACTCGGCATAAACAAGAAAACTTCCTTCTGTTGCGGAAGAATAGGTAAATCCAGAAATTGCAGCTCCATTTACATAAAAAGTAGCGTCTGAAGCGGTATTGGTTCCACTATTGTCCAGCAAGCCAAAAGTAATTGTTTGATCATTCATGGCTCTTGAAACATCTAAAGTGAGTGCGCGCTCTGTGTCTGCTAACACTTCAAAGTTAAGAATGTTACTGGAAGCACTTCCGTAAAGAGCTTTTACAGCAAAAGTGCCTGTGGTTGAAAAAGTGTACGAAGAGCCCTGTATTTCAGAGTCGTTCACAAATAATTTTGCGGAAGAGGTATAATCTTCCCCATCACTCCCGGTAATTGTAAAATTAACTAATTGGTCTACAGATAATACTTCCAGTTCGTTATCACCTGCGTCACTTTTAAGTGTAATCGATAGGCTTTCTGTTGGAGCCCCAATAGGGTCTTCCTTTTTACTACACCCTACGATTGCTATAAAAGCAAAAAGGGACAAAATTTTAAAATAAGGGTAGGTCTTCATAAGAAATAATTAATTATATAGTGGGCTAATATAAAGCATTTATAAAAAAAGGCACGATTTTGGAATGTTAAATCCATAACTTTCAGCAATACAAATTTAAGTTTTTATTAAAAAAAACTTAATATTGCTACTCTTTAATTAATTTTTAATATTTATTGGATGAAAAAATTACTCTCCCTTCTTTTTGTATTGGTTACAATCGGTGCCATTGCTCAAAATGATTTGCCAAAAATTGACATGACCACCTTAGATGGCAAACCTATCAATTCAAACGATTTATCTACTGATGATAATGTAGTTGTAGTATCCCTCTGGGCAACTTGGTGCGTTCCGTGCATAAAAGAGTTGGATGCCATCAGTGAAATATATCCAGATTGGCAAGCTGAAACCAATGTAAAACTCTATGCCGTTTCTATAGACGATAGTCGCGGCGTGAAACGTGTAAAGCCATTGGTAAATGGAAAAGGTTGGGACTACACTGTTCTTCTAGACACCAATAATGATTTTAAACGGGCCGTGGGCGCAGCTACTGTACCTTTGACCCTTTTAGTGAAAAACAATAAGATCGTATACAGACATTCTGGCTATAGCCCAGGCGCAGAGATGGAACTTTATGAAAAAATAAAGGAATTTTCCACTGTAGCTAATTAAAAATTTACCAACCAAACCTATATAATGAAAAAACTTATTATTGGAGCCTTTATGCTCATGGGCGCCATCTCCTTTTCGCAAGACAACGGCTACTTTTTTGGAGGCCTTGAATCGAACTCACAATGGCTTGTGCCAGATGATAAAATTGGTTTCGACACACCAGAGGACCGTTTCAGATCTAATAATTACTTCCAATTTAATTATTCACTGGGAAAATTCACCGCTGGAGTTCAATATGAAGCATATCTCCCAACCGTTTTATTAGGATATTCTCCAACTTGGGAAAATCAAAATGGAATTGGAACCTACTATTTGAATTTTAAAAATGAAACTCTAGATGTTACTGGAGGTTATTTTTATGAGCAATTTGGTAGCGGTTTGATTCTTAGAACATGGGAAGATCGCCAATTGGGTATCAACAATGCCTTAAAAGGACTGCGCGTAAAATTTACTCCAACGGCAAATCTAGACATAACTGGTGTTTACGGTCAAGTAAGAAACGGCTTTGATGTATCTGAAGGTGTAATGCAAGGCCTTGATGCTAATTTAGATTTAAGTGGACTTATGAAGGTGGATGCTGTTGATTTGAAATTGGGCGCAAGCTATGTAGGCCGTTATCAATCAAATGGTGCTAATGATTCCATTCCGGCAAATATTAATGCCTATGGCGGAAGATTGGATTTTGTTGCAAAAAATTTCTATGGAGGTGTTGAAGCGATAACAAAAGATCCAGACGTACTTGTTAACGAAGGTGAAGTTTCCTCTCCACAACTTTTTGACGGCACAGCACTTCAGGTAAACCTGGGATATGCTCAAAAAGGATTGGGAATTAATTCTACCTTCAGAAGATTGGAAAATTTCAGCTTTTACGCAGACCGTTATGCTGAAGGAAATGTGTATAACGAACAAATTGTAAACTATGTTCCCGCACTAACAAAGCAGCACGATTATTTATTGTCAAATATATATGTATATAATGCCCAACCGCGTTTGCTTTTTGATGATACCGAAAAAAGAGCTGGTGAGGTAGGAACGCAAGTTGATGTTTATTATTCTTTTGATAAAGAATCATTCTTTGGAAAATTTGGCACCAAGCTAGCTGGAAACTTTTCTTATTGGGCGGGTCTTGAAGCAACTTATAATGTTGCCGAGCAAACCTATGATGCAAAATTTATTGGTGATGGTTCTCGTTATTTCCGCGATCTTAACATTGAAATCAAAAACCGTTGGTCTTCAAAATGGAGCTCTGTAGCCACCTTTCAGGATGTAATTATTGACAAAGGTGTTACTGAAGGTGGGCCATTGGGTATACAAGGTGACATTAGAGCGCAAATTGCTGTAATTGAAGCAACCCGCCGCTTTGAGGGCGGAAAAGCCTTACGTATGGAACTACAACATCTTTGGATAGATAAAAGCAGAAAAAATGTTGATAGAAAAAACTGGGCCGCTGGAGTATTGGAATACAACTTTAGCTCTGCACTTACCCTGTACGCAGCAGATGCGTGGAATTATGAAGGCGAAGGAAAAATCCACTACTACAGTTTTGGCGGAAGTTATTCCAAAGGCTCTGCACGTTTTGCATTAAACTATGGCCGTCAGCGCGGTGGTTTAATTTGTGTTGGTGGGGTATGTAGATTTGTACCTGAAAATACTGGCTTAACTGCCAATCTAGTTGTTACTTTCTAAAGAACAACTATTCATAAAAAAAATGCCCCGAAGGATTCTTCGGGGCATTTTTTTTAAAGTTTTTATTTATTGTTATTGAACAATAATCTTTGTAGTCTGCGTAGCTCCTTTTTCATTGCTGAATTTAAGGATATAAGCTTGAGCACTTAGATCAGACATATTAATTGTTTGGCGACCTGTTTCAAAACGTGCTTGTTTAACAATACGTCCGCGCAAATCGTAAACAACCATACTCACTGGTTCATTAACATCTAAGTTCAAGTCATTGGAAACAACCGTAGAAAGAACAGTTAAATTAACCTTACTATTGTCGTTCACGCCCAAAGTAGGATTGTAACGGTATGTAAAAGTTAAAGGTGTTCCAATTTCAGTAACCCCATCTGCTTCATATTGGTGAAATGCAAAAACGTAATCTAAAATATCCGTGCCATTACCTGGGTCGTCATTCAAGAAATGATTTCCAAAGCCTGAATCTTCACCTACAGCAATTGGAAAAACAGCTGGTGCATTAGGAACAGTGAAACCCACTGAAAGATTTGTATAACACTGAAGCGCATAACACAATTCGAAAAATTCACCCGTTGCATTTACAGCATCAACAAATTCAATTCTTGTGTAAATTGTCTCTGTAGGATTATCATTTGTAACGAAAAACTCATAATTAGCTGCAGTATTATTTCCATAGACTCCGAATTCCAACACATCGCCATCGTGGAGTTCATTTCCATTTATGTCTGTTACTGTATACTGCGCATTGGCAAGAGCAACAGATCCTAATAAAGTTAAAAGAAGTAATTTAATTTTCATTTTTTAGTTTTTAGGGTTAATTTCTATTATTAATATTTTTTCTAAGTATTGCAAAAGTAAAGATAAAAATTAAAAACCATCACTTCTTGATGCATTCAATTTCAGTTATTTAACATTTATGGTCTTATTAAAGCCTTCCTTTTTTAGCAAACTACAATTAAAAAAAAATCTTTTTATGATTTGCTTTTTCAGTATTTCAAATAATCCACTAATGACAAGCAATCGCACAAACTATTGTAACAACTGTATTTTTTTAACATTTATGTCTTAAAAAATTGCTTTTCAAAAGATTAAAATAAATTATAAACATATATATTTGTATCTAAACTTATTTTCACAACATTATAAATTCTAAAAATCATGTCTAAAAAACTACCCCTCGGCCTGGTTATTGCACTTTTTGCATTTGCCTCGTATGGTCAAACAATTGTATCAACCTCGCCACAAGATCAAAACGTAGTCCTTGAAGAATTTACAGGAATTCATTGTCAATACTGTCCTGATGGGCACGCTATTGCCAAAGGAATTCAAGACGCTCATCCTGATCGTGTATCTCTTATTAACATCCATGTTGGAGGTTATGCAACTCCAAGTCCTGGTGAACCAGACTTTAGAACACCCTATGGAAATGCCATTGTGGGCCAAACTGGTTTAACAGGCTATCCTTCAGGAACTATTAACAGACACGTTTTTCCTGGAAGAGAAAACACTCCAGGCGGAACAGCTATGTATAGAAATTTTTGGGCGCAATCATCAAACGAAACAATGGCAATAGGTTCTGTTGTGAATGTTGGTGTTGAGGCTTCCATTGACGTTAACACAAATGTGCTAACTGTTCACGTTGAAGGGTATTATACAGGTAATAGTCCAGAAGCAACAAATTTATTAAATGTTGCTTTGCTACAAAATAATACTTTAGGCCCACAAACTGGGGGTGGAGCGGGAAATAATTACGTACATATGCATCGTTTGGTAGAAATGATTACTGGTCAGTGGGGTGAAGTAATCAACACCACTACTACTAATACTTTTATTGACCGTACTTATTCTTATCCTATTCCAGCGGATTACAACGGAATTCCTACTGAACTTGCTGATATGGAAGTTGTAGCATATATCTCAAATACCCATCAAGAAATTCCTAGTGGTAACAGAGCATATCCAAGTTATACAGGACTTACAAATGCTAATGATGCTAACGTAAGATCTATTACTGATCTTCCAACAACTTGTAATACTACAATTACTCCAGAAGTACAAATTCAAAACTTGGGCCAGAACCCAATAACTTCTTTAGCTATTGATTACTCTGTTAATGGAGATTCACATACTTACAATTGGACTGGAAATATACTATCGCTTCATACCGAAACAATTGAGCTTCCAGAAGTTTCTTACAATGCTCAAGGAACAAACACGGTTGAAGTAAGCGTACCTAATGATGATAACAACGCTAACAATAGTGCCTCAACAACTTTTGATCAGGCACCAGCAGGAACAGGCTTAGTTTATTTGGAATTTCACGTTGATAATAACGGAAGCCAAGTAAGATGGTATGTTTATGATTCCAATGGAACCGCATTATACCACGGTGGTCCATATCCAAACAATGCACCACAAGTAGTAAACGAAACTTTCGAACTACCAGCAGATTGCTATGAATTCCGTGTTTTGGACACTGCAAGTAATGGAGGTGGCGAAGTAACCCTTACTGACAATCAAGGAACTGAATTATACCATACAAATGGAAATTATGGTAATGGTGAAAGATCTCCATTTTCAAGTAATGGTCTTTTGGGCGTAAACCAAAATCAACTTGAAAATATTAGCTTGTATCCAAACCCAGCAACTTCAACAATCAATGTTAAGAATGCTGAAAATGCAAACATCCAAGTTTTTGATATTCTTGGAAAATTAATCCTTTCGCAAGAAAACATCGCTATGGATGCTCAAATAAGTGTATCTCAGCTACAAGCTGGAACTTATTTTATGAAGATTTCAAAAGACAATTTTGTAGCTACCAAAAAGTTCCTGATTTCTAAATAAAAAACATCTTTAAATTTTCTGAAAAAACCCCGATAACTTCGGGGTTTTTTTTATCTTAAATTTTCCAGAGCTTGAATCTCCGGTATTGTTTCAAAATAAAAATCTAACATGAAGTATTCCATTAGCGAAGAAAACGTAGTTTTCAATGACCATTACAAAATAGTCAAAGCGAAAGTAACTTATGATACTTTTGAAAAAAAGCAAATAACTACCAAACGCCTTGCTTTTGAAAGGGGTGACTCTGTTGCCATTTTATTGCTTGAAAAAGAAACCCAAAGCTTTCTATTGACAAAACAGTTCCGCTACCCAAGCTGCAAAAATAATGACGGTTGGCTTTTGGAAATACCAGCAGGCTCCATAGAAGAAAGTGAAAGCCCAGAAGATTGCATAATTCGTGAAGTAATGGAAGAATTGGGATATAGAATAGAAAAACCAAAGCGAATTGCTAACTTCTACACTTCACCAGGAGCTTCAACGGAACGCGTTTTTTTATTCTTTGCAGAAGTTTCCCAAAAAAACAAAACTGGCAAAGGCGGCGGAAACGATAATGAAAATGAAGACATTCAAACGGTAAAAGTTCCTATTACAGAAATAGCTTCTAAAATTTCAGAATTAAAGGACGCGAAAACAATTCTCGCACTGCAATGGTATCTTTTGACGAGTAATAGTTAAAAGAAATACTAGCCTTTATATTTCAACGGCAAATGCACAACGCTTTTAGTTTCAAAAAAATCTTCTTCAAAAAAATCACTTAATGGAAAGACTGTGGCTTTTGGATAATATTTTAGCTCTTCAGCCAAATCGCCACCCTTAAGGTATAAAATTCCGTTCTTACGCTCATGAATACTTTTTTTGGCAATTTTACCATTAATCCAATGTACAAAAGTTTCCATTTGGGCAACTGCGCGGCTTACAATAAAATCATATTTCCCTGCCACACTTTCAACACGTGCATTTGTAGCTTTTACGTTTTTTAATTGTAGACCATCAACTACTTCTTCCACAACCTTTATTTTTTTTCCAATACTATCCACAAGATGAAAGTGCACTTCTGGATAAAGGATTGCCAAAGGAATACCCGGAAACCCACCTCCCGTTCCAACATCCAAAATTTTTGAACCTGGAAGAAACGGTTGTATTTTTGAAATTCCAAGCGAGTGCAATACATGGCGAAGATAAAGCTCGTCAATATCCTTACGGGAAACGACGTTTATTTTCAAATTCCAGTCTTCGTATAATTCCTGCAACATTTGAAACTGATTTTTTTGAATATCAGTAAGTTGTGGGAAATATTTTAATATCAGTTCCATAATTTTATTAAAAAAGCAAAAGTATGGTATCTTTAGGAAATTTATGGTTCTGAACCCACGGATTTCCGCAAAAGATAACTATTTTTGTATTTTTCACATTAAGAATAATATCTCCCAATTAATTAATTCATTTTGACATACAAAAATTTAAATTTCTCCCGGGTTGACAATGCTAAATTCTTTAGGACATTGAACAGGCGCGTCAACGATTATTTCAAGGAGAACAAAATAGCCCGAACCGGTAACTGGAAGCTGCATTTAAAAACAATTATTATGTTTTCCATTTACCTCACCCCCTATTTTCTATTGCTCACACTTGATCTTCCGGGGTGGGTTCAATTGCTTTTTACCATTGTTATGGGCGTGGGAATGGCCGGTGTAGGTATGAATGTAATGCACGATGCCAACCACGGATCCTATTCTTCAAAAAAATGGGTTAATAAAATAATGGGCGGAAGCATGTATATTCTTGCAGGGAATGTTTACAACTGGCAGGTTCAGCACAATGTTTTGCACCATACCTATACTAATATTCACGGGCACGATGAAGATTTGGAAGCAGGAAGAATCCTTCGGTTTTCAAAACATTCAAAATGGCACAAGCTCCATAAATTCCAGCATTTGTACAGCCTTTTCTTTTATGGGCTTCTAACCTTTAATTGGGTGCTAACAACAGATTTTTTTCAGACCAAAAGATATTTGGCTAGAAAACTTTCCTACGGAAAACTGCCCAAGCCAGTTACACAATGGAGTATTTTGGTTATTACAAAAATGATTTATGTATCACTTTGGATTGTTATACCAATATTATTTTTCAATATAGTTTGGTGGAAAATATTAATTGGTTTCTTCATCATGCACTATGTTGCAGGACTTATTTTGAGTATTGTTTTTCAACTTGCTCACGTAGTTGAAGACACAGATATTCTACTTCCAGATGAAAGTGGCACCATGAAAAATACTTGGGCAATACACCAGTTATTTACCACAGTAAATTTTTCTACAAACAATAGAATTGTGAATTGGTACACTGGCGGTTTAAATCATCAAGTTGAACACCATATTTTTCCAAACATAAGCCATATTCACTATAAGAATATTTCAAAAATTGTGAAAAGTACTACCAAGGAATTCAACCTACCATACAAAGAATATAAAACTACCCGCAAGGCAATTATTGCACATTTCAGACACTTAAAAGAAATGGGGCTAAAGCCTGCCCTACCCGCATAATCATTATGGACAACAGACTTTCAAAACGAGTGAACGAGATGGCCACCTCGGCTACATTGGCAATGGCTGCCAAAACAAGAGAATTAAAAGAACAAGGAATAGATATTATTGGCTTAAGCTTAGGAGAGCCAGATTTTCCTGTTCCAGAATTTGTAAAACAGGCAGCAATTCAGGCAATTAAAGATAATTACCATTCTTACACTCCCGTGGATGGTTATGGCGATTTAAAAAAAGCCATCATTACCAAATTCAAAAGAGACAATAATCTCTCTTACAAGCCTTCCCAAATAGTTGTTTCAACAGGTGCAAAACAATCCTTGGCAAATTTAACAATGGTACTTTTGAACGAAGGTGATGAAGTTTTGCTACCCGCCCCTTACTGGGTTAGCTATGCAGACCAATGCAAGGTAGCAGGAGGTATTCCAAAGGAAATTCCGACTTCAATTGAAACAGATTTTAAAATAACTGCGGAATCATTAGAGGCCGCAATTACACCAAAAACAAAAATGATTATTTACAGCTCCCCTTGTAATCCAAGTGGCTCTGTTTATAGCAAAAAAGAGCTTAGGAAATTAGCCGATGTTTTGGTAAAATATCCTGAAATAATTGTAATTAGCGATGAAATCTACGAGCATATTAACTTTGGCTCAGGTCACACTTCTATGGCGGAGTTTGATGATATGTACGACCGTACTGTAGTTGTAAACGGTGTTTCCAAAGCATTTTCAATGACTGGTTGGCGTATAGGTTATATTGGTGGCCCAGAATGGATAGCTCGAGCTTGCAACAAAATGCAGGGCCAAGTTACCAGTGGTGCAAACTGTATTGCACAGCGCGCCACTATTACGGCATTGGAAAATCCGCCAAGTAAAATAAAATTTATGGTAGATGCTTTCAAAGAAAGAAGAAAGTTAATCCTGAATCTACTTTCTGAAATTGAAGGCTTCAAAACCAACGAACCAGAAGGCGCTTTTTATGTATTTCCAGATATTTCATATTTCTTTGGAAAAACACTACGCGGAAAAAATATTAATACTGCTTCAGATTTCTCAATATATCTTTTGGAAGAAGCAAAAGTGGCTACCGTTACTGGCGAAGCGTTTGGTGATCCTAATTGCATTCGTATCTCCTATGCAGCTTCTGAAGCTGATATAAAAGAAGCAATGAAACGAATAAAAGAAGCTTTAATTTAATAAAATCCTTTTAGTATTCTATGATTGAATTGGTTAAAATTGACCAATCCTGCTTTTAGTTTATACTTTATAAGTATTTTAGATGCTCGAAAAAAAATAACTCAAAACATTCCTTTAAACAATGAAAACTAAGATTACATTTCTACTATTCTTTTTTGTTTTTGTCATTCAGACACAGGCACAAGAAAAAACAAACGCAACTTATTTTGGTCACGTGGGATCCATGGTTCATGTGCCATCTATTGCTTCGCAGACAGATTTGGCTCCAGCAAGAGTTAAAGAAGAAGTTATGCAAGACGGAAGAGCTTCAAAAAATTTAATTGTCCCCGGAAAAGATCCACAGATTGAAGACGATTACTTCACAAGAAATCCAAATAAAATGGAGCAAATTCTTAGCGGGAGAGCGCCATCTTTGGTTTTTGACGCCGCATCTTCAAGCTCCCAACCAACTGATCCTTCCATTGGTGTCGGACCAAACCACGCAGTAGTTGTATTCAATACTGGATTTAGAATTTTTGACAAAAGTGGAAATCCACTAACTGGTCAAATCAGTCCAAACCCAACAATTTTTCCAAACGGAGGATGTTGTGACCTTACAATTTCTTATGACAACGCTGCAGATAGGTTTGTAATGACCTTTTTGGGCTCTGGTGCTCAAATAGCTGTTTCAGACGGTCCAGACCCGGTGAATGACGGATGGTATGTCTACACTATTCCGCAAATAGATGATTATCAAAAACTTTCTATTTGGAGTGATGGGTATTATATTACTCAAAACTCTGGGGATACCAATAAAATCTATGCAATGGAAAGAGATAAGATGCTTTTGGGCGATCCTTCTGCACAAGTAATAGGATTTCCACTGCCTGGAATTGTAACAAGCGGTTTTTACAGCCCTCAAGCTTTGAATGTAACAAATGATGACTTACCGGCTCCAGGAGGATTACCAGTAATCTATTTACAAGATGATGCTTGGTCAGGTGTTTCTCAGGATCATATAAAAATATGGACCGTAGATGTAAATTGGGCATCTCCAGGTAGTTCTACAATTTCGGCCCCAGTTGAATTGACAACCACTCCATTTATTTCAGTATTTGACGGTGGAAGCTTTTCAAATTTATCACAACCAGGTGGAGGCGCAGATATTGACGCACTTCAAGCTACAATAATGAACCAAGCTCAGTTCAGAAAGTTTGGTGATCACAACTCTGCACTATTCAATTTTGTGGTAGATACCGATGCGTCAGGAGGTGAACTTGCAGGAGTTCGTTGGTTTGAACTTCGTCAACCAAGTGATGGCCAACCTTGGTCTATTTACCAAGAAGGAACCTATACCGCTCCTGATGGAAAACACGCTTGGCACGCAAGTATGATGATGGACGTTCAAGGAAATATTGGAATGGGATATACCTCAATGGCAGGACCAACTACTCCCGACCCTACAACCAAAAGAGTAAGTTCATACTATACTGGTCGTTATGCAAGCGATCCATTAAACACAATGACCATTGCAGAAGAATTAATTGCAGCCGGAAATCAAAATATTCCTGGCTTACGTTATGGAGATTATAGTAAAATAGACCTAGACCCATCTAACGATAAAGAATTCTGGTTCATTAATGAATATATGAATAGTGGAAGAAAAGATGTTGTTGGTGTGTTCCAAATAGCTCCGAACTTTAATGACGATGTTGGAGTGGTTAGTATTGACGCACCTGTAACCGGAACTCTTTCAAATAGCGAAACTGTTACTGTCACCATTTTTAATTATGGTCAAAACAGCGTCTCAAACATTCCCGTAACATTCCAAGTAGATGGTGGACCAGTTATTTCAGAAACTTTTACAGGAACAATTGCCTCTGCCGCAACTGCACAATACACTTTTACTGCAACTGCTAACTTGGGTACAGTAGGACAAACGTACTCCATCACTGCTGAAACCAATTTAGCTGGTGATGAGGATCCAACTAATGACGCCCGAACTAAATCAGTTACTTATTTAGAACCAAACGACATAGGGGTTAGTGCCATTACAGCTCCTGTTTCAGGAACGGATCTTACGGGTGCTGAAGATATCGTGATTACTATTAATAATTTTGGAGGTGAACCCCAATCAAATTTTGACGTTTCTTACGATTTGGATGGAACGGTAGTTACCGAAGTAGTTGTTGGGCCTTTGGCACCAAATTCATCAACCTCTTACACCTTCACACAAACTGGAGATTTTTCTGCCTTAGGCACATACAACTTGAGTGCATACACTTCATTGCCTGGAGATAGTGATACTTCGAACGATGAAACCTCTGTAATTATTACCAAACAAAACTGTCAACCAACTGGTGATTGTTCATTAGGAGATGGTTTTCAACTATTCAGCGTAACAGATATAAATAATCCATCAGCCTGTGAAGGATATGGAGATTTTACAAATCTTGTTGCAGGAATGGAGCCAGATTCAACTAATGACTTAACAATAACAACAGGTTACGGCGATCAATATATTCGTGTTTGGATCGACTTTAATGATGATTTCGTTTTCACAAATGACGAAACTGTTGTAAACAATGTAGTAGTCGCTGCTGGACAAGGAAGTGGAAGTTATACCATAACCACAGATTTGGTTATACCTGCAGGAGCTGCACTTGGTCAGCACTTGATGCGTGCCAAAAGCAACTGGGACGGTCCCGTTCCAGATGACGCCTGTGAAGAAACAAATTTTGGAGAAACTGAAGACTACACCGCACAAATTGGAACTTTAGGTGTTGGTAACAATATTTTCGATGAAAACGGTTTAACAGTTTTAACTCTCGACAATAACAAATTCGATGTAACCTTAAAAACTGAAACATATACAGAAGCTATGAATCTTTCAGTATACAATACTCTTGGACAAAGATTATTGTTTAAAAAACTTGAAAACGACGGTAACGAATACCACTACAAATTGGACATGAGTTATGTAGCCAAAGGGGTGTATTTGGTTCGCGTTGGAAACAAGAAAGATGGAAGAGTAAAAAGGGTTATTGTGAAATAATCAAGAAATAATTTTAATTTAAAAATCCCAAAGTACAAGTTGTACTTTGGGATTTTTTATATAATCTATTGCTGTTTTACTGCAATAAAACTTAATGATTGTTTAAAAGTAACCTAAAGGGAAAAATAATGAATCCGGAACTTTGAAAATTATCGATTCCTCCAGAAAAAAGGAGTCAGCAGAATTAGCACAGTAAACAATTCCAATCTACCAATAAGCATCAAGAAACTAGACCACCATTTTGCAGCATCAGGAAGGTATGCGTAATTATCTACTGGGCCAAGATCACCTAGTGCAGGTCCAACATTTCCTAATGTTGAAGCTGCACCACCAAGAGCTGTTTTAAAATCCAAGCCAAGCCAGGAAAAAACCAACGTTCCAATAATAAAGGAAAGCATATAAAGAATAAAGAAGCCAAGAATATTGAAAACAATAGGCTGCGGTACAGCTTTTCTATTATAGCGAACAGGCAAAATAGCATGAGGATGCAAAGTTCGTTTAAATTCCAGCACACCGTTTTTTATCATAATAAGGTGCCGCATTATTTTAATACCACCCGCGGTGGAACCAGCACAACCGCCTAAAAACATCATCCCGAAAAAGAAAATAGTTAAAAAAGGTGTCCATAGTGTGTAATCTGCACTTACAAAGCCTGTAGTGGTTATAATAGTAAGCACTTGGAACAAGCTGTGACGAAAGGCACTTTCAAACGGCCCCCAAACCATTGGGTGCGCAATACTGGAAAGAGTTACATCAGCTTCAAAATAAATCAATAAAGCTGCAACAATGGTTAATCCAAGAATAAACACCGTGTACAATTTAAATTCTTCGTCCTGAAGAATTTTCTGAAATTTTCCTTTGAAAGCGAAATAGCTTAACACAAAATTACTACCCGCCAAAAACATGAAAACAATGATGATATATTGCACCATTGGATTGTTGTTCCAATAAGCCACACTCGCATTTTTGGTTGAAAATCCGCCAGTACTGAGCGTTGCTAAAGAATGATTGATAGCATCAAAAAAACTCATTCCAGCAATTTTCAACAAAACGGTTTCGGCTAAAGTATAACCAACATAAATAAGCCATAGTCTTTTGGCGGTATCGGTAATTCGTGGATGAAGCTTGTCGCCACCCGGGCCGGGGGCTTCGGCTGCAAAAAGCTGCATACCTCCAATTCCAAGTAAGGGTAAAATAGCAATTGCCAAAACAATGATTCCCATTCCCCCAATCCAATGAGTAATACTTCGCCAAAACAAAACGCCTCGTGGAATACTTTCAATATCTGTTAAAATGGAGGCGCCAGTAGTTGTATAGCCGCTCATCGTTTCAAAGAATGCATTGGTGAAATCGGGAATGGCGTTTGTGAAAATATAGGGCAGTGTTCCAATAAGTGCCATAAAAATCCAACCAAAGGTGACTATAATATATCCTTCTCGTTTTTGGATTTCCTTTCGGTGTTTTTTGGTTAAAAACATAATAATAGCGCCAACACCCACTGCTACAGTTCCAGCCATAAGCATTTCCTTGAGGACGCCATCTTTGTAATACCAACTAACAATGGATGACAGCAGCATAAAGCCGCCATTCACAATTAGAAGAAGGCCCATCAAATGGAAAATTATTTTATAATTAAGCTTGGTGATTGAATTCATTATATGAAAAGTTTTTCAACTTTACCGATGGATTGTGGCAGACAGCAAACTACTACCCTATCACCGTCTTTTATTCCGAAATCACCTAAGGCAATTATACCTTCACCATTTCTAATAACCCCCCCAATAATGGCCGAAACTGGAAAGTTGAGATCTTTTATTTTTTTATTACATACTTTGGAATTTGAAGAAACAACAAATTCCAACAACTCAGCATTCATATTATTGAGCTTTGTCATCGCTACAACCTCACCTTTCCTTACATAGCGAAAAATATTATTGGCAGCCAGTAATTTTTTATTGATGAGCGTATCAATCCCAATGGAATGTGAAAGCTGAAAATAATCCATATTTTCTACCAAAGCTATGGCCTTTTTCACCCCCTTTGATTTTGCTACCAAACAGGACATAATATTAGTTTCACTGTTCCCAGTAACTGAGATAAAAGCATCCATATCTTCAATAGATTCTTCTGATAACAAATCTACATTTCTACCATCACCGTTTATCACAAGACATCCCGGAATATCATCGGCAATTTCAAAAGCTTTTTCTTTACTACTTTCAATAAGCTTTACATTGAAGCTGCTTTTGCAAAGATCTTTTGCCGTTTTATAACCTATTTTGCTTCCACCGAGAATCATTACATTTTTAATTTCCTGACGTACTTTCCCAGTAAGTTTAAAAATTTGTTCCAACCCATTTTTACAGGTGGTGAAATAGACCTGATCTCCTTCCTTAAACTGCGTATCACCACGGGGAATTATAGTATATTGCGTGCCGTAACGTTGCAATGCAATTGGAACGTATCTCAATTCTGGATTCATTTTTGCAACTTCTTTCACAGATTTACCCACAAAAGCAGAAGTTCGGGACAAACTAAGTCCAATCATGGTCAAGGCGCCATTTTCGAATTCATAAGTATCATTGAAAGCACTTTGACTAAGTAATAGTTCAATTTCATTTGCGGCCAAAGATTCTGGTGAAATCAATTCATCAATTCCAAATTTCGTAAACCCAACTTCATCTTTTCGATCAATAAATTCGGTGTTTGAGATACGAGCAATGGTACGTTTGGCACCTAATTGTTTCGCGAGAACACAAACCGTAATATTCGTGGTTTCACTAGAAGTGACGGCAACTACAAGATCAGTGTCTTTTACCCGCGAGTCCTGCAAAACCGAAATGGAAGTGGCATCACCGCGCACTACACGAATATCTAAATGTGTATCGGCATTTGCCAAAGATTCTCGGTTGGTATCAATAAGTGTGATATCCTGCGATTCAAAGGATAAGAGTTTTGCGAGGTGAAACCCTACTTCGCCGGCGCCGGCAATGATAATCTTCATCGAGATTCAGTTTAGTTTTTAGCAATATATTTCAAGAATTTTACTCCAAGTATTTCTATAAAAGCAATGTATGTTGGCAAATATATAGAAATAAAAGGCATTGATTGAGAAATAGTGTTCTTTGGAATAAATGTTTCCAAAATTTGAAACTTGGATAATGTTTGGTATCACCTCTTAAAAAATATGTAGTTTTGCAAGCGCAATTTTATGGAAAAGAAAATAACACCTTATAAAGATTCCTCAGATGGAAAAAAGAAACAGGTTGAACAGATGTTCGATACTATTTCTGAAAATTACGACGATCTAAACCGAATAATTTCACTTGGTTCAGATATTAAATGGCGAAAAAAAGTCATCAACCTTGTCGCGGAAAAAAAACCAAAAACCATACTTGACATAGCCACAGGCACTGGCGACCTTGCTATTCAGTTTGCTGAAAAAACTGAAGCTGTAAAAATTATTGGCTTAGACATTTCCGAAGGAATGCTTTCAATGGCACGCAAAAAGATTTTGGGAAAGAAAAGTTTAGAAAAAATAGAATTTGTACAAGCAGATTCTGAGGCGTTACCTTTTGAAGATAATACATTTGATGCAATAACCGTTTCTTTTGGCATTCGCAATTTTGAAAATCTTGAAAAAGGACTTTCAGAAATCCTCCGAGTTTTGAAAAAAGAAGGCATTTTTGTGATTTTGGAGACTTCAGTGCCCACAAAATTTCCGTTTAAACAGGGATATCATTTTTATTCAAGAACCATTTTACCACTTGTAGGCAAAGTGTTTTCCAAAGATAAAGTGGCATACAAATATTTAAGCGAAAGTGCTTCGGTATTTCCACATGGTGAAAAGCTCAACAATATTTTGCGTAAAATTGGGTTTAAAGAAGTGAAAAATAAACCACAAACTTTCGGAGTGGCAACAATTTATAACGCTACAAAATAATTTATGAAGAAGCTATTTTTTGTACTAGCCGTTTTATTCATTGCAAACAGTGCCAATGCTCAGTGGTTTTTCAACAAAGAGCGCTTGGCCAATTTGGAAAACTTCGATAAAAAACGTTTTTCCTGGGGCTATTTTTTGGGTTTCAACAGCTATGATTTTAAGTTTGACTACAAAGATCAATATGCAGACGACAACACCGATATTCAAGTGGAGCGCTCCACGGGCTTTAACGTTGGGCTTGTTGGTGATATGCGTATCAACCAATATTTCAACCTGCGTTTGGAACCAGGCCTCTATTTTACACAACGGAACCTTACTTTTCCAGGATTTGAAGAACCGAAAGATTATTTAAGGGAAGTAAAATCTACATACATTCACGTTCCGCTGTTACTAAAAGTTTCAACCAAACGTTTAAATAATATAAAACCGTTTATTATTGGCGGTATTTCCACATCACTAAACCTATCAAGCAACGAGAAAAATCCGGAAGATAACGAACAGGGAAAATTCCGAATGACAAAAAGCACCAATTATTACGAGCTTGGTTTTGGGATAGATTTCTATTTGTATTATTTTAAATTCACTCCTTCCATTCGTGGCGTTTTTGCCCTGAGCGATGAACTAGTGCCCGACGACGACCCAAATAGCCCATGGACTGGAAACATTGATAAATTATCAAGTCGAGGCATATTCGTGAATTTCACTTTTCAGTAAACCTTCTAAATTCACTTAAAAGAATAGCCGTTGCCGTTGCCACGTTAAGGCTTTCTGTTTTTTGAGTTTTCCCGAATCGAGGAATAGCTATTTTATGTGTTATTTCCTGGATTAGTGCTTTTGAAATGCCATTGGCTTCATTGCCCATAACTATTATGCCATCTTTTGGAAGTTTTTCGGAATAAACGTTATTTCCATCCATAAAGCCTCCATAAATAGGTAATTTTGTATCACTTAAATATTCCGAAAGCGACAAATAATGAATCTGCACGCGTGCCAATGAACCCATTGTTGCTTGTACCACTTTTGGATTAAAACAATCTGTAGTGTCTTCGGAACAAAGTAATTGCTGTACACCAAACCAATCACAAAGCCGAATAATTGTTCCTAAATTTCCTGGATCACGAATGGCATCCAAAGCAACGATCAACCCTGAATCTTGCAAAAACGCTGGTTTGGGGATTTCAAAAACTGCCAAAGAAGTGTTTGCTGTTTTAAGAAAGCTTATTTTTTTGAGTTCGGCTTCGGTAATGTGAAAATGATTTTCAGCGTTATTTTTGGAAGTATCAGTTGTAAAAAGCCATTTTAACTTAATACCTTCGTTTATTAATTCTGCAATAACTTTTGGTCCTTCGCCTACAAAAAGACCTGTCTGGTCACGGTACTTTTTTTGTTGAAGGCTCGTTATTAATTTTGTTTGACTTTTGCTGACCAAAATATAGTATTTTTGAATTTGAATAAAAAAGTACACTTGAAGCGCACCCACACAAAAATATCACTATTTATAGTATTAATCAGTCTGTTTTTTTCCTGTAATGCAGTAAAGCGGGTTCCTGACGGAAAGTTTTTACTCACAGAGAATACAATTCTTGTTGATAGCGTAAAAACAAAAGAATCTGGAGTCTATACGCAGTTGGCACAAAAACCAAACCTTTCTATTCCGCTTGTGGGTATTCCATTTGGACTTCACGTATATAATCTTGCTGATCCGCAACCAGATTCTACGTATTATAAATGGCTTCACAAAAATCCAAAACGCGAAGAACGGCTTATTCGCCTGCTATCAAAAAAACAGGTTGACCAATTAGATAGCAGTTATGTGGGGCTCAATAAGTGGTTACAAAAATCTGGCGATGCACCCGTAATAATAACCGAGGATAAAATAAAAAAATCCATGGAAAGATTAAAACGCTGGTATGCAAGCTATGGTTATTTTAATGACGAAGTGGATTACAAGATAGAGCCAAGCGAAAAAAGAAAAAAAAGAGCCGCAATCACATATTCCGTAAAAAGGCATCAGCCTTATTTTGTAGGTGACTCCATTGGCGAAAATATAAGTTCGCCTGTGGTTGACTCACTTTTTCAAATTACAAAAAACAGATCATTTATTGTTCCTGGAAAACAATATGCAGCAACTGATTTTGTGAACGAACGTGACCGATTAACCATTCAGTTTCGAAATTCAGGACTTTATTATTTTGAACAGGAATATGTAGGTTTTGAGGCAGACACTGTAAATACAAACCACAAAGCGGATATAACCTATATCATCCCAAACAGAAAAATTACTGAAGGCGATAGTACATATACGGTTCCTTTTAAGGTTCATAAAATTAAAGAAGTGAGAATCGTTACGGATTTTTCATATGAAAACCGTGATAAAAAATTTCAGGATTCGATAAGCTATAATGGTTATAAACTTTTTAGCTATGGTAAAATGCGTTTTCGCCCAAAGGCAATTATAGATGCCGTTTCAATTACACCTGGTAATATCTATAAGGACATAGACCGCACATTGACCTATAACCAAATAAGTGACCTACGGATTTTTAAATATCCTAACATTAGTTATGCAGCAATCGCATCAGACACCACGGGAAATCTTTTAAATTCAACTATTTTGTTGAGTCCGCGTGATCGTTTTACACTTGGGGTTGATTTTGACGCTTTTACTTCAACTATTCAACAATTCGGTATTAGTTTTAGTGGAAATATGATTTTCAGGAATATATTTCGCGGTGCAGAAATTCTTGAAATTTCTGGCAGGGGAAGTTTGGGTTCTTCAAAGGATGCAGGAGAAAGTGGCAATGGCTTTTTTAATATTTCAGAATTTGGGGGCGATATAAAACTAACTTTTCCACGGATTATTTTTCCTTTAAATACTAATAAACTTATACCGAAGTATATGTCTCCATCAACTAGTGCAAGCTTCGGTTCTAGCGTTCAGAACAATATCGGGCTTGATAGACAGACTGCCAATGCTGTTTATAACTACAAATGGAAACCTTCAAAAATACTTACATACCAATTAGATTTACTGAATCTTCAGTTTGTGAGAAATCTGAATACGGAAAATTATTACAATGTATATAAAAGCTCATACAATAGACTCAACGAAATAGCTAATGGGCTTAATTATGATTTTAACAATCCATCATCTGATCCCACACTGGAAATTCCAGATGAGACCAGCACTTTTATTAATAATGTTTTAAACAATACAATAAGTACTGATTCTGAAATCTATCAGGAAGTTTTAAGCATCTATGAACGGCAATTACGTCTTAGTGAGAACAACCTTATTTTTGCCTCAAACGTGACGCTGACCCGAGATACACGTGAAAACATAAATGACAATAATTTTTCCCGGACACGTTTAAAATTAGAATCTGCTGGAAATTTTCTTTCTGGAATATCGGGTCTTGCCGGACTTAAAAAGAACGCTAACGGAAACTATGAAACGCTAGGTATTGTCTATTCGCAATATGCAAAAGTAGAAGCAGAATATATAAAGCATTGGGAAATAAATAGTAATAATATAATTGCAGTACGCGCTTTTGGAGGTATTGCCATTCCTTACGGAAACAGCAACAGCATTCCCTTTACCCGAAGTTATTTTGCTGGCGGCACCAATGATAACCGCGGATGGAGAGCTTATGCGCTTGGCCCGGGAAGCAGCGGTAGTGTTCTGGATTTTAACGATGCAAATTTTAAACTCGCTTTCAATGCTGAATATAGATATACCATCCTCGGCGATTTTAAAGGAGCTTTTTTTGTAGATGCCGGTAATATTTGGAATGTTTTGGACAATATTGAAGATGATGCCTCCGTATTTAACGGCATTGCAGATTTAAAGGAAATTGCGGTTGCAACGGGAATCGGCTTACGATATGATTTCGGCTTTTTTGTATTCCGGTTTGATATAGGATTTAAAACCCACAATCCCGGAAACCCTATCGGCGAAAGGTGGTTTACAGACTATAGTTTCCGTAAGGCTGTTTACAACATCGGTATAAACTATCCCTTTTAAACCATATAAATTTGTTATTTTTGCTTGCTAAACACATTTCAATATGAGCCACGGAATTAAACCTGGAGTAGCTTCGGGAAAAGAAATTCAAAAAATTCATCAATATGCAAAAGACAAAGGTTTTGCAATGCCTGCCGTAAATGTAGTGGGTTCCGATAGCGTTAATGCCGTTCTTGAAACAGCTTCTGCGCTGAACGCTCCTGTAATCATTCAATTTTCTAATGGTGGAGCACATTTTAACGCCGGAAAAGGACTTTCAAACGAAAACGAAAAAGCCGCAATTGCTGGTGGAGTTGCTGGCGCAAAACATGTTCACGAACTTGCTAAAGCTTATGGAGCTACTGTTATTCTTCACACGGACCATTGTGCAAAAAAGTTACTTCCTTGGATTGACGGTTTATTAGATGCAGGTGAAAAATTCTATAAAGAAACCGGAAAACCGCTTTATAGCTCACATATGATTGATCTTTCTGAAGAGCCTATCAATGAAAACATTGAAATATGCAAACGCTACCTTGAGCGTATGAGCAAAATAGGAATGACCCTTGAAATTGAATTGGGTATAACTGGTGGTGAAGAAGATGGCGTGGACAATACCGATGTCGATTCTTCAAAATTATACACACAGCCAGAAGAAGTTGCTTATGCATATGAAGAACTATCCAAAATTAGCGATCAGTTTACAATTGCTGCTGCTTTTGGAAATGTACACGGTGTTTATAAACCTGGCAATGTAAAATTAACCCCTATCATCCTGAAAAATTCGCAGGAATATGTTCAGAAAAAATTCAATACAGGTCACAATCCAGTAGATTTTGTTTTTCACGGCGGAAGTGGTTCCACCATAGAAGAAATACGTGAAGCAATAAGCTACGGCGTTATAAAAATGAATATTGACACAGATATGCAATTTGCCTTTACGGAAGGAGTCCGCGATTATATAATAAGCAATCTGGAGTATTTAAAAACCCAAATAGGTAATCCAGAAGGAGATGACCTTCCAAATAAAAAATATTACGATCCAAGGAAGTGGCTTCGCGAAGGCGAAATCACTTTCAAAAAAAGACTTGAACAGGCTTTTAAAGACCTAAACAACGTTAATACGTTATAAAAAACTCCTCCTATGCCTTGGTTTAAAAGAACAAAAAAAGGGATACAAACCCCAACTGAAGAAAAAAAAGATGTACCAAAAGGACTTTGGTACAAATCGCCCACTGGAAAAATTGTTGATAGCGAAGAGCTTGAAAAGAATTTTTATGTAAGTCCAGAAGACGGCTATCATGTTCGAATTGGAAGCAAAGAGTATTTTGAAATTCTCTTTGACAATAATAAATTTAAAGAGCTCGATAAAAACCTTACTTCTCAAGACACTTTAAAGTTCGAGGATAAAAAGAAATATACCGACAGACTGAAAGAAGCACAGGAAAAGACAGGACTTAAAGATGCCGTTCGTTGTGCTGTTGGAAAATCCATGGGTGCCGATTTGGTAATTGCCTGTATGGATTTCAGTTTTATTGGCGGTTCAATGGGAAGTGTTGTAGGTGAAAAAATTGCCCGTGCAGCAGATTATTCCCTTAAAAAGAAAATCCCCCTATTAATAATATCAAAAAGTGGTGGTGCCCGAATGATGGAGGCCGCGCTATCGTTGATGCAACTTGCAAAAACAAGTGTAAAACTCGCACAACTTAGTGACGCTGGAATACCTTACATTTCCTTATGTACAGACCCAACCACAGGAGGAACTACAGCCTCTTTTGCAATGCTAGGTGATATAAACATTAGCGAGCCCGGTGCTTTAATTGGTTTTGCAGGACCACGTGTTGTTCGCGACACCACAGGAAAGGAACTTCCCGAAGGCTTTCAAACTGCTGAATTTGTTTTGGAGCATGGGTTCTTGGATTTCATTACCCACCGCCGTGATCTAAAACGAAAAATCAATCTATATCTTGATCTGGTTTTAAACAGACCACTTCGTGAAAAAACCGCATAAAAAAAGCTGCTCAAAACGAGCAGCTTTTTCTTTTTTATAAAATTCAATTAATTCATTGTAAAAGGATATTCTTGTCCATTGTATATAAACACAGCCTGGTTGTCACATTCACCATCACCAAAATCAATTGCTGCGGTTACACCGTCTTGTGTTACTTGAAGAATACCACTAACCAAAAAGGGGCAGGATAGTTTTCGAACCAAGACATCAGTCACTTCGCCACTTCTATCAAAACCATTTGTAAATTCGGTTTGCCAATTTCCGGTCACGTAGTAAACATTATCCAGCCAAGTGCCAGAACCTACTCCCTCCACCCATTCGGATACTCTTAGGCCATTACGTGTTCCTGTTACGCTTGTGTTAGGGAAACTAACTGTTATACTTTCATTTAATGTAGATTGTGGATTTCCATTTTGATTGGCTATTTCATATAAAAAATCACCTCCTCCGCTAACGCCATTATTATTAAAAGTAAAGTCATTATAAAGGTAATTGACTGTATAGGTACCGGCAACCAATGGACCATAATCCAAAAGAATACTCCCCGAAACAACATTCCCATTGTTGAGCGTACAGGAGTCACCAAAATCTATCAAAACCAAAACACTATTACCTTGGGTACTTACAGAGATTTGTGTACAATCAGGAAATAAAGACAGCTGGTTAATCCCACGGCCGGCAGTTTCATTTTCCACAAAAGCCTGCTCCATAATATTAAAGCTTCCTTCGGCAACATTATCCATTTTTGCAGCTCTAGCCGAATTATCTGAAGTAAAGTTTACTTCTTCTGTAGATTCGTTAGCTTCTTTGTTACAACTGGTAAAAAGAAACATTCCGCCGAAAAATAAAGTAGCAAAAAATTTAAAAAGGTTGTTTTTCATAAATTGAGGTTTAGGGGTTTAGACATTTATAACGCAGAAAATAGTAAATTCGATATATTTTAAATTAATTTTATTTTATTGCCATGAATTTTCAATTCAATTTTGTACTTTTGCAGCCTTGATTATCAAAACGGTAGTCAGTACATAAAAATCATTTTAACAATATTGGCATGTATTTATCCCAAGAAGAAAAAGAAAAAATTTTCGCTAAACACGGAAAGTCCAAGTCTGACACTGGTTCAGCTGAAGGACAGATTGCTTTATTCACTTATCGCATCGCGCATTTAACAAAACACCTTAAAGCAAACCACAAGGATTATAATACGGAGCGTTCTTTGGTAATGTTGGTTGGAAAACGTAGATCATTGTTGGATTATCTTATGAAAAAAGACATCCTTCGCTACCGTGCAATCGTTAAAGAATTAGGATTACGTAAGTAATATTTTAAAAGGGCTCTTACGAGCCCTTTATTTTTATATTTTTTTTCAGAACTTATTTCTGAAACACATAGAAAAGCTACCCTTAGGTTTTTCATTGGTCAACCACAACAACACAACAACACTAAGCCTGAAAATCAGGTTTTGACCAAAATTAACTGCACACTACTGTGTGTGCAAAAATGAAAAACAAATGATACCTAAAGTATTTAGAGAGGTCATAGACCTAGGTGATGGAAGGGAAATCTCCATCGAAACCGGAAAATTGGCAAAACAGGCCCATGGTTCTGTCGTTGTGCAATCCGGAAAATGTATGCTACTTTGTACTGTAGTTTCAAACTACAAACAAAGCGATGTTGACTTTCTACCATTAACAGTAGACTATCGCGAAAAATTTGCTGCTTCGGGACGTTACCCAGGCGGTTTCTTTAAAAGAGAAGCTAGACCAAGCGATGGTGAAGTATTGACAATGCGTTTAGTAGATCGTGTACTTCGCCCACTTTTCCCAAAGGATTATCACGCGGAAACACAAGTAATGATCCAGTTAATGAGCCACGATGATGACGTGATGCCAGATGCAATGGCAGGTTTGGCGGCTTCTGCAGCTATTCAGCTTTCAGATTTTCCTTTTGAATGCGCTATTTCTGAAGCGCGTGTAGGAAGAGTTAATGGCGAATTCGTTATTAATCCTTCAAGAGCGCAATTGGAAGAATCTGACATCGATATGGTGATTGGAGCTTCTGCAGATTCTGTAATGATGGTTGAAGGTGAAATGAAAGAGATTTCAGAAGAAGAAATGGTTGAGGCCATTAAATTCGCCCACGAACATATTAAAAAACAATGCGAGGCACAACTTAGATTGGCTGAAGCTGTTGGCAGAAAAGAAGTACGTGAATACGATTCAGAACGTGAGGATGAAGATTTAAAGAAAAAGATTCACGATATGGCATACGATAAAGTATATGCCGTTGCAAAAGCTGGATCAGCTAAACACGAAAGAAGCGCTTCCTTCGCTGAAATTAAAGAAGAAATAAAAGCTACTTTTTCTGAAGAGGAAATGGCAGATTTTGGAGATTTGGTCTCAAAATATTACAGCAAAGCTGAAAAAGCAGCTGTTCGCGACCTCACCTTAAACGAAGGTTTGCGTCTGGACGGAAGAAAAACAGATGAAATCCGCCCAATTTGGTGTGAGATTGATTATTTGCCTTCAACACACGGTTCGGCAATTTTCACTCGAGGTGAAACTCAGGCTTTAGCAACCGTTACTTTGGGAACTTCACGTGAAGCAAACCAAATTGACATGCCATCTTTTGAAGGCGAAGAAACTTTCTACCTTCACTATAATTTCCCTCCTTTCTCAACTGGTGAAGCCCGCCCTATTCGCGGAACATCACGTAGAGAAGTTGGTCACGGTAACTTGGCACAACGCGCTTTAAAAGGAATGATCCCAAAGGATTGTCCTTACACAGTACGTGTTGTTTCAGAAGTATTGGAATCTAACGGTTCTTCTTCTATGGCTACCGTTTGTAGTGGAACAATGGCGTTGATGGATGCTGGGGTTCAATTAAAGAAACCTGTTTCCGGTATTGCAATGGGATTAATTTCTGATGGCGAAAGTGGAAAATACGCAGTTCTTTCTGATATTTTAGGTGATGAAGATCACTTGGGTGATATGGACTTTAAAGTAACTGGAACGGCTGACGGAATTACCGCTTGCCAAATGGACATCAAAGTGAAAGGACTTTCCTATGAAATTTTGGTGAATGCTTTAAAACAAGCTTCCGCAGGTCGTTTGCACATCCTTGATAAATTAATCGAGACTATTGCAACACCAAATGCTGATGTGAAGCCACACGCACCAAAAATGGTTACCGTTACTATTCCAAACGAATATATTGGTGCTTTAATTGGGCCAGGTGGAAAAGTGATTCAAGAACTTCAAAAAACTACCAAAACCACTATCGTTATTAATGAAGATCCAGTAACCGAAGAAGGTATCGTGGAAATTCTTGGAACGAATCAGGAGGGAATTGATGCAGTATTAGCAAAAATTGATTCGCTTACCTTCAAACCGGAAGTGGGCGGTACATACAAGGTTAAGGTTATTAAAATGCTTGATTTTGGCGCCGTTGTTGAATATTTGGATGCTCCCGGAAATGAAACCTTATTACACGTTAGCGAACTTGCTTGGGAAAGAACCGAGAATGTAACCGACGTAGTAAATATGGGTGATGTTTTTGATGTGAAATTCATTGGTTTTGATCCTAGAACGAAAAAAGATAAAGTTTCAAGAAAAGCTTTGCTGCCAAAACCAGAAGGTTATAAGGAACGTCCACCACGCGATGATAACAGAAGTGGCGGAAGAGATAATCGTGGACGCGACAACCGTGGCCGTGACGACCGTAACAGTCGTGATAGAGATAGAAAAAGAGATTAATTTCTTTTCAAATAAACCAAACGCCTTTCAGCAATGAAGGGCGTTTTTTTATGCCACAATAGCAGTATTATGCACAGAAGCTCTATTTACCGACATTATAGCATAGTAGGTTAAAATTTTAACAAACCTTTAGCAATTCGTCTTCCCTTGCATTAGCCACTAAGCTTACAACTCTTTATTTTCAATATATAGGCTAAATAAAAATAAAGGCACTTTCTAGTACAGTCCTTGCACCTACATAAGCTAAATAATAAAACTAACTATGAAAGTACTAGTAATTGGAGCAGGAAATATGGGATTGACCTATGCGGAAGGTATGGCAAAATCGCCCTATTTAAATCGCAGAAATTTAATGATCTATGATGTTTCACCAGAAAAAACATTAGAATTAAAAGAAATTCCACATTTTGATGCTTATGATAAAATTGACGATTGCCTACCAAAGGCGGATGTAATTTTTATAGCCGTGAAACCTTATCACAGTGAAGAATTATTTAATTCGGTAAAAAAACACGTAAACGAAAACCAGCTTTTTATTTCACTGATGGCAGGTATTACAATCAATTCCATTCAAAAAGGATTGGGTGTTAAAAAAGTAGTTCGTGCAATGCCCAATCTTCCGGCAAAAGTAGGCTTGGGGATGACTTCCTTTACGGAATCAAAAGAAGTGAGCCGCATTGAATTGATAATGGTTCGAAACCTTTTAGATACTACTGGAGAAGCTATTCATGTACAGAATGAAAACTTCATAAATGCCTCTACCGGTATTTCTGGAAGTGGTCCTGCATACGTTTTTTACTTTATGCAATCCATGATGGAGGCTGCTCTAAAGATGGGCTTTTCTGCAAACGATTCCAAAATTTTGGTCACCCAAACCTTTGAAGGTGCGGTGGCATTGTTCAATGACTCGGATCTTTCCCCAAATGCGTGGATGGATATGGTCGCCTCAAAAGGAGGCACAACCCGTGCAGCATTGGATTCCATGGAAGACAATAACGTTAAAGAATTAATTAAAGAAGCGGCATACGCAGCTTTTGATAGAGCAACAGAGCTCGGAAAATAAATTAAAACCAAAATAAAAATTATGAACAAAAAACGAGTGGTTATAAAAGTAGGAACCAACGTTATGACAAATAAAGACAATCGTATTGTAGGTCCAATTCTCAATGAACTGGTTCGGCAAATTGCAGATTTGTACGAAGATGGCTATGCACCAGTATTAGTCTCTTCTGGATCTGCAATTGCGGGAATGGAGGTCTTGGGTGAGTGTATCGCAAAAGATGATGCCACTAGAAGGCAGATATATTCTTCTGTGGGACAGCCTAGAATGATGCGTCATTATTACAGTCTTTTTCACGATTACGGCATGCGTTGTGCACAGATTTTGGCAACAAAACGCGATTTTACGCCAGGCAAGCATCGAGAAAATATGATTAATTGTTATGAAGGTCTTATTGCTGAAGGGATTGTACCGATAGCAAACGAAGACGATGCAGTATCGTTAACAATGTCTATGTTCAGCGATAACGATGAATTGGCAAGTTTAGTTGCTGAATTAATTAATGCAGATGCATTGATTATTTTGACAGACACCGATGGTCTTTATACTGGTCATCCGGACGATAAGGATTCCCAAAAAATTAATGAAGTACACCATCAAGAAAAAGTAGAACAATACGTTCAGAAAAACCGAAAAGGTGAAGGTGAAGGTCGCGGCGGAATGCAATCTAAATTGAAAATCGCCAAGGAAACAGCCCGTAAAAACATACCTACCTATATCGCAAACGGAAAACAAAAAAATGTAATTGTAGATATTTTGAACGGAGAAAAAATCGGAACAAAATTTTACGCATAAATACTAATTAAAAACGAAGAGAGATAATATGAAATTGATAGACACCAAAATAAAAAACAATGTACTTGATTCTATGATGAAGAACATAGATCAAAACCGAACCGCCATTTTAGAAGCCAATAAAAAAGATTTAGAAGCTTTTAAAAAAGATGATCAAGCATTATACGATCGTTTGGTGGTTGACGATTCCAAAATTGACGGAATGATAAAAGCTATTTCTGAAGTGCGTTCACAAGAAGATCCCGTAAACCAGGAAATTTCAAATACAACCCTAGACAATGGGCTTAACATTATAAATCGTACCGCACCCTTCGGTACTATCATGATTATTTACGAATCCAGACCAGACGTAACTGTGGAAGCTGCTGTTTTAGCTTTTAAAGCGAATAACAAAATTTTATTAAAAGGTGGCAAAGAAGCCTACAACAGCAATAAAGAATTGGTAGCTTGTTGGCACAAATCACTCGCTGAAAATGGGTTGGAAAACGACTGGATTAAAATGCTGGAATTAAATCGTGAAGAAACCCAAGCCTTTCTTAAAAATCCGGATGAGCCTTTGGACCTTATTGTTCCAAGAGGGGGCGAACGATTAATCAATTTTGTAAAAGAGAATGCAAAATGTGCTGTTTTGGTTAGCGGAAGAGGAAACAATTTTTTATATGTAGCTGAAGATGCCGATTGGATTAAAACACTTCAAGTAATTTTAAATGCAAAGACTGATAAAATATCAGGTTGTAATGCCTTGGATAAAGTGTTAATTGATAAAAAAATTCCCCATTATGAAACGCGCCTTCAGGAATTAAAAACTGTTTTGGAAAAAGCCAAAGTAGAAATTTTGGTAGATGATGAAATAAAGAAAGTGCTCTCAGAAAATAAACCGGTGCCTAATGAAGCTACTTGGAGCGAAGAGTTTTTAGCGCTAAAAATCGCAGTGGGAAGTGTCGATGGAATAGACCAGGCAATTTCAAAAATAAACACCTATAGTGGTGGTCATTCAAGCGTGATTCTTACCGAAGAGGATGAAAAAGCAAAACAGTTTATGGAAAATGTGGATAGTGCAGCCGTATATCACAATGCCTCTACCCGTTTTACAGATGGTGGCCAAATGGGAGTTGGCGCAGAACTCGCCATAAGCACAGACAAGCTTCACCACCGTGGACCCTTAGGCTTAAAGCAACTTGTTACCAATAAATACTATGTCTTTGGTGATGGACATGTAAGAGTCTAAAAAAAAGAGAATTTTTATATAAAATGCCTTCAGTACCAAATACACGGTACTGAAGGCGTTTTTTTTAATCTTCACGCAACCTTTTAAAAAGTTTCAGACTATATGATTACAACGTAATGATACTATTATGAAAAACTTTTTTTATTTCCCCCTTTTCCTTCTCATCACTTTTTTCAATTCCTGTGAAGACGAGCCTATAAATAAAGCTGATCCTTCAAAGGTTATTCAGGTGAATTCTGAACTTTATAATCTTATTGAGCGGGCAGCAGGAAATGATTTTGAAAATGAAATTACCTGTATTGATTTTAATTACCCTTTCACTTTGGTAATCTATGATGAAAACATAGATATTTATGGGTACCAAGTTTTACAGAGCGACATAGAATTTAGTGAATTTTTGGAAACTTTGGAAGAAGGAAAATCTATTAGCCTGAGCTATCCAATAAACAGTGTTTTGGAAAATGGACAGCCTTACACTATCAACAATAATGATGAATTGAAAGAAGCCATAGACAAATGTTTAAAGGCAGATACAATAACAACTTGCAACAATATTTTAACTGAAAACTCGTGCATTTGGAAAGTAAATCATCTAGACGGTCCAAATATTGAATACGAAGGTTCTTATTTTGAAGTGAGCAATTTAGGAAACGCAGGTTTGTATTTTCAGGATCACTCCTTCGGCGGAACTTGGGTTACTTATTTTATTGAGGATGAATTGCACTTGAATATTTTTTTAACTGGAGACGAAAATGTTGGCGAAGACTGGAATTTCGATTGGAAAGTACTCAGCTTTGACGACGCACAGATGGAAATAACAAATGGAGTGGACAGTTATCGTTTAATTAAAAACTGTTTCGAGCCCTGCAGAAAATTTCTTTTTGAGGAATGTGAAATTGAGTTTGGTTCTCAAAGAGCGGTTTTTGATTTGGAGAGTTATTTTGATTGCTTTTTTCCACTAACTGGAATTCCTGATCCCGAAAACGTTGAAGTAAGCTATTATGAAACGTATGAAGATATGATAGCTGGCACTAATCAAATTGCAAATTTACTATTTGAAAACAGTCTAAATCCTCAAGTTATTTATGTTAGATTTGATAATATAAATACGGGAGAAATGGTTAATTTTTTACCTATAATTTTAAAAGCCATTCAATGTTGATAAAACCCTTTTAATCTTTTTGAACGAAAACGAACTTATAAAACAGTGCATAAAAAACAACCGGACAGCTCAAAACGAACTGTTCCGGAAGTATAAAGACACCCTGTATTTTACTTCTTTGAAATATTGCAGAAATGAAGCCGATGCAGAAGACAATCTTCATGATGCCTTTATAACCATTTTTCAGAAAATAAAAACCTACAAAAAAAAAGGTTCTTTTGAAGGATGGATGAAGCGGATAACGATATATAAAGCCATCGATAAGTACAAGGCTTTCAAACCGATAAACATTGAAATTAAAGATGATATTCTGGAAGAAACAATTGCAGTAGAAGAAGCCGAAAATTTTAATTTGGATCAACTTTTAAACCTCATTCAAAATCTTCCTGATCAATACAGATTAGTTTTTAACCTTTACCAAATGGATGGTTTTTCACATAAGGAAATTGCTTCGGTTTTAAATATTTCCGAAGGAACATCAAAGTCCAACTATCACCGCGCAAAACTAATTTTACGTGAAAAAATCATGGAGATCAACAAATCCCTTAACCTAAAAGCACACTAAGAATGGGACAAAAAAAAGACATAGGAACGCTTTTTGAAAAGAAGCTGAACGACGGAAAAAAAACTCCCAACATAAGTGTTTGGGATAAAATAAATATTTCACTTGACGAAGAAAAGCGAAGAAAAAGAAGAGTTATATTTTATTGGCTTATGGGTGGTGGAATATCTGTTTTATTGGGATCGGTTATACTCTTCGAAAATGTTTTTTTTCAAAATAAAGAATCTTTCTCACAAGAAGGGAACACCAATGTAGTTGAAGATTTAAACACAAATTCAACAAAGGAACGAGGCGAAACGCTCTTTAAAATTTCAAAAGAAGATTCATTGATTACAAGAAAGAATGATGAAGAAACATTTTCAAGAATAGACGCACAGGATAGTGAAGAAACACTTTCAAAAATAAATACATCAACTAAAAATTTGAAACAAAGTGAAGTCGTAAATTCTCCAGAAACTAACTCTGAAACTAAAATGAAAAAAACTTCTTCAAATAAAAATCCCATAGAAGAAACCTTCACGGTTTCCGAAAAGTATTATTACTACAACAGTCGTGACGGAAAACAACTGATAACTGAAAGCAAAAAAGAAATTGACAGTTTAATTTCAAAACAATATAAATCTTTGGACACTATAACCTCCAAGAAAAATGACAGTCTTGAACAATAGATTTTAGTTTCTGCGGTTTGAAAAGGCTACAAGTTTAAAAAAATCTAAAACTTTTGTAACCTTTTATAGGTTTCTTACGTATAACACTATACACAAGTTAAACCTTAATCTACAGGACAAACCTTAAATGAGACAACTTAAAATTACCAAGCAGGTAACCAACAGGGAAACTGCTTCATTAGACAAGTACCTTCAAGAAATTGGAAAAGTTGACTTAATCACCGCAGACGAAGAAGTAGAATTGGCACAGCGCATAAAAGCCGGTGACCAACGTGCTTTGGAAAAATTGACCAAAGCCAATCTTCGTTTCGTTGTTTCGGTGGCAAAGCAATACCAAAACCAAGGGCTTACCCTTCCAGACCTTATTAACGAAGGAAATCTTGGTCTTATTAAAGCCGCACAACGTTTTGACGAAACACGTGGTTTTAAATTCATTTCATATGCCGTTTGGTGGATTCGCCAGTCTATTCTTCAGGCTTTGGCCGAACAATCTCGTATTGTTCGTTTGCCGCTGAACAAGATTGGAAGCATCAACAAGATAAACAAGATGTACGCTTATCTAGAACAAGCCAATGAGCGCCCACCTTCTGCAGAGGAAATCGCAAAGGAGCTGGACATGACTATCAACGATGTAAAAGAGTCAATGAAGAACTCTGGCCGTCACGTATCGATGGACGCACCGCTTGTTGAAGGAGAGGACAGTAACCTTTACGACGTTTTGCGCAGTGGTGAAAGCCCAAATCCAGATCGATCATTGTTGCACGAGTCATTACGTACAGAAATTGAGCGTGCATTGGAAACCTTGACGCCACGTGAAGCAGACGTTATCCGTTTGTATTTTGGTCTAGGCGATCAACACCCAATGACTTTGGAGGAAATCGGTGAAACTTTTGATCTTACCCGTGAAAGAGTTCGCCAAATTAAGGAAAAAGCAATTCGAAGATTGAAGCACACTTCCCGAAGCAAAATATTAATGACATATTTGGGATAATCCCATAAAGATAACTTACAGTATCAGTTTCCCGGCTTGTCTGGGAAAAATACTGTTCGTTTTTTGATTGATGAATGACCTCCGGCTGATTACCGGAGGTTTTTTCTATCTTTACAAAAATATGGAACACACTATCTGTTATTTAAGCAAACAAACCGACGCACTGAAAGATTCAGAGCTGGAAAATTTGTTTAAATACATCCTAGCTACAAATCCATTGCTCAATATTACTGGTGCGCTGCTTCATAACAATACTTTTTTTCTTCAAGTTCTTGAAGGCAAAAAAGAAACCCTAAAAGAGCTCTTCTTAAATATTCGAAAAGACAAAAGACATAAGAATATTTTAATGATCTTGGACCAAAAAATAGAAAACCGCATTTTTCAGAATTACGATGCAAATTTCAGCATTATGAAAACCAAGGAGGATATTGAAAGATTGAATACATACCTTTCACGTTATGAGTTTGAAAACAAATATCCCAAAAATATCAAAACATTAATTGAACCCTTCTTACTTTAAGCTACATGAAAAATACAATTATAGCTCCATCCATCCTCGCAGCTGATTTCGCAAACCTGCAGCGTGATATTGAAATGGTCAATAACAGTGAAGCCGATTGGTTTCATTTAGATGTAATGGACGGTGTTTTTGTTCCAAACATTTCTTTCGGTATGCCAGTGATCAAAAGCATTGCAGCCTACGCCAAAAAACCTTTGGATGTTCATTTAATGATTATTGATCCCGATCGCTATATTAAAACTTTTGCTGATTTGGGAGCTAACATACTTTCGGTTCATTTTGAAGCTTGTACACATCTTCACCGCACCCTACAAGGAATAAAAGCAGAAGGAATGCAAGCAGGTGTTGCAATTAACCCGCACACGAATGTTTCTTTGCTGGAAGACACTATCAATGATATTGATCTGGTATGTATGATGAGTGTTAACCCGGGTTTTGGCGGACAAAGTTTTATAGAAAACACCTATAAAAAAGTAAAACAGCTCAAAAAGATTATTGAAACAAACGGAGCTTCCACCAAAATTGAAATAGACGGTGGCGTGACCAATAAAAACGCAAAACAACTTGTAGATGCTGGTGCTGATGTTTTGGTTGCCGGTAGTTATGTTTTTGGTGCAAGCAACCCAATGCAAACAATTCAAGATCTCAAAAAACTTGTACAATAGTATTATAAATGTCCCCTCTTTCCTCTTCTAAAAATTTATTTGATGTTCTAATTATTGGCGCAGGCCCGATAGGGATAGCCTGTGCCTTAGAATGTAAAAAGAAAGGTCTAAAATATGTAGTTGTTGAAAAAGGTACATTGACCAATTCAATTTATAACTATCCACTCAATATGACTTTTTTTTCCACTTCGGAAAAACTTGAACTTGACGATATTCCGTTTATAAGCAATAATCCAAAACCCACACGAAATGAAGCTCTGGAATATTACCGCCGTGTAGCCACTTCAAATAAGCTGAATATTAATTTATATGAACGCATACTTTCAGTTGAAAAGGTAGAGAATCACTTCAACATAACTTCAGATAAGAATACTTATAAATCCAAAAATATCATTGTTAGCACCGGGTTTTATGATATCCCAAAATTGCTACATGTCCCAGGAGAATCATTGTCAAAAGTGATGCATTACTACAAGGAAGCGCATCCGTTTGTGATGCAAAAGGTTATAGTGGTAGGTGCCAGTAATTCTTCTGTAGATGCAGCATTAGAAATTTGGAGAAAAGGAGGAGCAGTAACCATGGTAGTTCGCGGTCCAGAAATCGGGGAACGGGTTAAATATTGGGTAAAGCCTGATATTGAAAACAGAATTAAGGAAGGAAGCATAAAGGCTTATTTTAATTCCGAAATTATTGAAATAAAGGATACTGAAGTCATAATAAAAACTAAAGAAGACAGAAAAAACCTTGAAAACGATTTTGTAATTGCTCTTACTGGGTATAAACCAGATTTTGATTTTCTCAAAAAACTGGGTGTTCAGTTTTCTAAAGATGGAAATTACTTTCCACAATACAATGCTGAAACTATGGAAACAAATGTGGATGGGCTTTATTTAGCAGGTGTAATTTGTGGAGGTATGGAAACCCATAAATGGTTTATTGAAAACTCCCGAATTCATTCCAAAATTATTATTGAGAGTATATCACAAAAAATCAATATCCTGCAAAATTAAAATTTAGTAGTTTTTTTGTATAGTCATACAGCTTCGGAAAAACTGCTTTAAAGTCTTGAGGCGATTCAAAAAAGTATTCGGCCAAAACTGCCATAAACTCATATTGATTTTTATAGGCATAGGCTCTAAAGAATTTAGTCTGGTTTAATTGATCTTTCATTTCCTGTTCTGTCAATAATTTCAATACCTTTTGAAATTGCTTGGTAAAACGAATTGAGTCCAAATCCCTGTTACTTTTTGCCTCCAAATGCATTGCGTGCATAAATTCATGAATCCCTACGTTAAGATTATCGTTGCTTATTTTAAAACCTTCTTCAAAATGATTCCAGGAAAGCACCAACGCCTTTTCTTTGGGGTTAAATTCACCTTTGTGAAAATTATCATTCACACTGCTATAAAATTCAGCAGGATATATAAGAATAAATTTTACCAAGGTGTACGTGTAGTTTTTTCTCCCAAAACTGAGCATACATGCAACTGCAGCGATTAAAACCTGCATTTTTTCCGTTACGAGTATTTCTCCCCTTCCAATAAATTCTTTTTCTGAAAGAAATTGTGAAACTCTATGATTAAATTGCCTTTGATGTCTTTCTGAAAGTTTATTATAAAATAAAAAATCGCGTTTAAGCACTGCTATTTGTGAAGGCGATAATTTTTTATATATAAAGTAATGTCTAAAAACAGGTTTATTAAAACTTGTTGCGTATAAATCTTCAAAGACTCTGAACAAAAAGAAAGCAAAACCCAGTAAAACTATACCGTAAGCATACGGTGCAAGCCAAGGAGCATATGTTTCGGGTTTTAGTAGTAAGTTCATATTCCTAAAGGGCTGTAAAGCCTATTATTACCTTAATAAATATAACGTTTTGCACGATACTTTATTTCCTATAATCTATTGGCAAAAAGGTATTATAAAAAAAAATCCTCGACATTTCTGTCGAGGATTTTCAGTAAAAATATCTAATCTATTTTTTAGAAATCAAAGGTGTAAAACTTATCCCAGAACAATCTTGTTTCAGGAGCATCACCACCAATGGCGCTAGAAGCAGCATCATAGTTAGTTCCGTTTAGAGTTTGCTCACCTACTGGATATGTGTAACGTGTTGGGAAACCAGACTGAGCATCAGTTGGTTGAGCCAAAATTGGATAATCCAAACGACGTACAGACAAATAGTTAGCAAATGTTCTATTGTACAGACCTAAATATGCTTGCGTACCGATAACTTGCTTCCAAGCTGGAGTAGAAGTACTACTTGCTAAAGCACTGGTGTAATCAACGTCAGGTCTTGTAAGGTAATCACCCATATCTGCACCCCAATAATCAAAAGAAGCAGTAATAGCAGCAGTATAATGAGTTGCAGCGTCACCGCCAACAGAATAACCTCTTGCAGCAGCTTCAGCCAATAAGAATCTAACTTCTACGTAAGAAAGAAGAACACCTGGAGCTGAAGGGGCAACAATAGCGTCAGCTACGTGAGAATAATCTGGGTAAGCAGAAATTTCTCCAATTTCACCACCAATATATTCTCCATCAACATCAGTAAAATAAGAAGCTCTCCTTGGGTCTTCTAGACCGTTCATTAAATCAATAATTGTAACGGCAGCAACATAGTCATTACGACCACTAAGCACCAAGTTATCATTCATTGGGTTATTGTTCGGTGCAGCACCTGAATACTGATAGCTACCATTGTCAGCGTTGCTAGCAAAAACGCCACTAGCGTATGCTGATTCAACAGTTGATTTAGACAAACCTGCATCAACATCAGCAAGCATGATACCCATTCTAAGTTTCAAAGAGTTTGCAAATTTTTTCCAACTTGCAACATCACCACCATACATAAGATCTTCAGCGCTACTAAAGCTACCGACACTTGTATTCATACTACTTATAGCAGCATTTAAACGAGTGATTAAATCTTTGTAAATGGTTAAACCATCATCATAAACTGGCAATAGGTTATCAATATCCAACGCCTCGCTATAAGGAACATCACCGTAAGTTTCAACTAAATTACTATATGCATAAGCATTAAGTACTTCTATAATAGCCAATTTATTAGGCTTAAGCGCATTAGTAAGGTCATTATCCGTTTCTGAAATAACGCGTGCAGATTCATTAAGATCTTTTAATACATCTCTGTAGATTTCTCTCCAGTGATTATCTGGAATTGAACGGGTTATTTGATCGTATTGACTTTCATCTGTATAAGTAGTCTCCTGTAATTGTTGTGTCCATAATCTTAAGTTATTAAGGTTCACGTTTGGAGTTACAATTTGATCGGCAAGTTGCTTTTGAGCAGAAGCGAACAAACTTTCACCACTTACCGAAGTAGGGTCTTTTATATTCTGGTTCAGGTCCTCAAGATTATCTGAACACGATACAGCAAATATTGCTGCTGTTAAAATTAATATCAGTTTCTTCATTTTTCTATGTTTTAAAATTGTGCTTTAATGTTAAACCCGTAATCTTGGGTAGTTGGCAATGAACCTGTAACATATCCTTGAAGGTTACCAGAACTTAAACCTGCTTCTGGATCAGCATAAGGCAAGTTTTTGTCAATAATCCACAAGTTAGATCCTGTAGCACTGAATGACAAGCCTGTCAAAAATGTGTTATCCAAAAATTTTGATGGCAGTGTATAAGTAAGTGAAACTTGACGCAGTTTTATATAACTAGCATCGTATACAAATTCAGCAGCTGGAAGTGCAGCATAACCAAAACCACTAAAGCCATTTGCATCAGTTCTAGTAGTGTTAACAGATCCATCAGGATTAACACCTGGGTTGATATATCCACCACCATCTTCCAATGTGTTTCTTACAGGATTTCCTAAATCATTTGTAAACACAGTATTTGCATAAATACCTGTTGCTTGTCCGTAATATTGGTCAAGAGAGAAAAGGCTTCCTCCTTGTTGGATATCAATAAGAAAACTAAACGCAAGATTTTTATAAGTCAAGGTGTTTGTAATACCTGCTAACCAATCTGGGTTAGTATCTCCAAGAACATTGTTTGAAGTAGGAGTTTTAAGATATCTTCCGTTATCTGGGTTTACAACTTTTTCACCATTCAGGTAAACAAAATCTTGACCGTAAATAACACCATAAGGCTCACCAACTACAGCGTTGATTGTAACACCTCCTTGGAAGCTACCTAACTGTAAAGTTTCAATTCCATCAGGCAATGCAATAACTTCGTTTTTGTTTTGAGACCAGTTTACATTAAAGCCCCAGCTAAAGTTATCTGTTTTCACTGGCATTGCATTTAAAGATACTTCAATACCTGTGTTTTCAATCTCACCAGCGTTTAACAATTTTCCGGTATAACCAGTAGCTGCTGAAATTGGCACAGTAACAATTTGGTCAGTAGAGTTTGATTTGTAGTAAGATACATCAAAACCAAGTCTGTTATCAATAAATCTCATTTCAAGACCAGCTTCATAACTCTTAGTTGTTTCTTGTTTTAGATTTGGATTATTTGATACATTAGGAATAGAAGTTCCTATATCATTGTTGATAATATAAGTATCATAAAGTCTATCAAAAGGAGCTCCGTTACTTACTACAGCATAGTTTAAACGCAATTTACCGAAAGAAATAGCATTTACATTTAGCAATTTGCTAAACACAAAACTTGTAGAAATAGAAGGATAATAGAAAGAACTATCATCTACAGGTAATGTAGAGAAATGATCTCTTCGTATAGTACCGTCTAGGAAAACAGTGTTTGCAAATCCAAAAGATGCACTTGCATAGATACCATCCACTCCAATTTTTTCAGCTTTTTCAACTGGATTAGGTAATGGTGAAGCACTATTCTGTAGTGAATAAAGCCCAGGAATTACCAATCCACCAGCAGTAGAATTTGTTAAAGAGTTAAACTCATTTCTTCGTATGTTAGTACCTAATATACCGGCAAAACTTATGCTTTCAGAAAAATCTGTATTAAAGTTAAGCATCAAGTCATAGTTTGTTTCAGTAGCAGTAATATCTCTTCTTAAGTAACCTGAATCAACATTTCCACGAGCAACACCGAATGAAGTAGCAACAGAACCAACAGCTCTTCGCTCTTCTTGGTATTCATTATATGTATCAGTAGATACTCTACCTGTAACACTTACCCATTTGGCAAGTTCGTAGTTCAATTCAAAATTACCAATGAAACGACTTCTTCCATCATCTTGGTAGTTTTCATAACGAGTCCAGTAAGGGTTATCCCAATAAAGTGGAGCAGCACCTGGCTCAGCACTTCCTGGATTCCAGGTTACGTTTCTTTTTGTTGCAAAGTATATATCTCTTTGTGCTTTAATATCTGTAGTTACAGCCCACCATTGTTTCATGTTACCTACAACGTTATCATTATAACCAGTAGAGTTACGACCCAATGCATCAGACTTAATGTAGTTTGCAAAGCCACTAACAGTTAATTTATCATTAACATCATAGGTTCCACTGAATATAAAGTTATGTCTGTCCAATGAACTATTTGGCAACAACCCTGATTGACTTAATTTGGTATAAGACAAACGGTATGAACCATTTTCCAATCCATTAGAAATCGAAATAGAGTTAGTAAGTGTTATTGGTGTTTCAAAAAAGGTGATTGGACCATTTTTAGCTGCAACATAAGGAGTTCTTTTCAAGTAATTTGCAGAAGCTGGATCAAAAGAATCCCATTGGTACAAATATAAATTTGGATTAAGAGCAGGACCATAAGAAGCATCATCAACATAGTTTGCAACTTGATCATCCGAACCATCACCATTAATATCTTCAAAAGTAAAGTAATCGCCGTAACCTGGACCATATTGATTTTGGTATTCAGCAAAAGTACTTTTGTCTATAAAACCTACAGTTGCATTAGAGTTAAGTGTAACTCCAAGACCTTTAGCTTTCTTACCTTTTTTAGTAGTAATGATAATAACCCCGTTGGCAGCACGTGAACCGTATAGCGCAGATGCAGCAGCACCCTTAAGAACGTTAATAGATTCAATGTCGTCTGGATTAATATCAGAAGCAGCATTACCATAATCATAGTAATTACCTCTTGCCTGAGTTTGAGCCGCATCGTTAGTATTCCTGTTACTGATAGGCACACCATCAATAACGAACAATGCTTGGTTGTCCCCAGTTAAAGAAGTGTTACCCCTAATAACTACGTTAGTAGAACCACCCATGTTGTTGTTTCTTCTAATTTGAAGTCCAGAAACCTTACCAGAAAGAGCATTTGTAAAGTTGTTACTCTTAACAGTAGCGATGTCCTCGCCTTCTACCTGCTGTGTAGAATAACCCAAAGATTGTTTCTCACGGGAAATTCCAAGTGCAGTTACCACAACCTCGTCCAATGCTGAACCGGCTTTCATGGTTACATTCATTTTATTTGAGGCCCCAACAGCAATCTCTTGGGTCTCAAAACCTACATAGCTATAAACAAGTGTTTGTCCCATAGCAGCATCAATAGTATAATTACCATCAAAGTCAGACTGCGTTCCGGTACTAGTACCTTTTATAATTATGTTAACTCCTGGAAGAGGTAAACCTGTGTCATCGGCCACCGTTCCGGAAATTGTTTTCTCCTGTGCAAAAGCGAGCTGCACAATCAACACTAACAAGAGTGTTAAAATTCCACTAAACTTTGTTTTCATTTTTTTGTTTGTTTGAATTAGCACCCCAAAAGTGCCAATAAAATCTTACAATTCCAACTTTTAATGAAAGTAGATTATGAAATTTTTATCAAAAAGTTATTTTAAAACTCACCTTTCGACGGAAAATTTAGGTTAAAATTTTGCAAAGCCTTGGTTTTCTTATGTTTTCGGAAGCATCAAGAAACATGCCGTAAAAAAAAGGAAGGGTATTTTAAAACAAAAAAAATTCAAACACTTTATGAACAATTCCCCTAACTTCACAAATAATGCCGTTTTTGGACTGAAAGACAAATAAATGAGTAGAAAGAAATTTCTTGTTAAAAAGCAGTAATTTTTTAAAAAAAAGGCGACTGGACTCTAAAAAAAGAGTGGTCAGTCAATCTTCAATAATCTTATAGTTAAAACGATTATTTAGAGGCGCTATCCCCTTTAAATTGTTGTGAATTACTTTTAAAAAGAACATTAAAAGTGGTCAAGCTACCGTAGCAACGGGTTATATACTGTTGCAGATCTACTTTATCTTGGTCTGTCAACTCTTTGCTAGAGTTTATCTTTTGCTCCATCACCCGCAATCGGTCGCGAAGCATAACTATCTTATGAAAAAATGTGTCAATAGGAATTTCTTTTGTAGTCAAACTCTTGTCTGCCGGTTGTAAAACAATCGTACCGCCCTTCCATTTGTCTGCTATAGGAACAATTTCACTGAAACCATTCCATTTTTTAAGAATATCGCGAAGGCTCTTTTCAACTTCATAAAAACTTACGGTATCCACTTCATCCTCGGCGGCTTCAATAATTTCAAAATCGTCATCGGTGGCAATAGTCTCTAAGCCATTTTCAATAAATGTTACCCAATACATTTTTGCTGTAACATTAGTAACTACTCCTTTTCCGTATTTGGGATGATTTATACGCGAACCTATTCCTAAAATTTGTGTCATTTAATTTCTGATTTAGCAAGTAAAAATAAATAAAATGATTTTATCCCTTAAAACCTAAACGTCGAATTTCTAAAAATAAAAAACCATCCAAATTTTAAACCTGGATGGTTTTCTAAGTCTAATTTAACAGACCGGCCAAAAACTACTTCTTCTTAGGAGCAGCTGGCGAAGCCTTCTTTGGATCCTGTTTTTTGGCTTGTGGGCCTTTTGCAGGTTGCGGCTTTTTGTTTTGCTGTTGTTGTGGCATAACAATTATTTTTATTGATTAACACCATAAAGGTAAAATGTGCCACTGTTAAATTATTCACTTGTTAGCTAAAGTTTAACAATAGCTTTTTTTAATGAAAATTCAATCGTCTTTATGATCATCAATAACTTGTTGATCACGATACCTACAACAAGGATCAATATTTTCATACACTTCATCTTTGGCTTTTATATCTTGAGTGTCGTGACCACTGTCCGCAATGCTTTGTTGAATTTTTGTTAAATCAGTTTTCCCATCGTTGTAAATAAGCTTCAGTTCGTGGGATTCCACATCCCAAATAGCAGATTTCACTCCTTTGGCCTGAATAGATGCTTTTTCAATTCGCTGTTTACACATGCCGCAAATGCCATCTACTTCTATAGTGGCTTTTGCATTTTTGTTTTGGGCAAAACCCGTAACTCCCATAAAGAGTATTCCTAAAATTGCAATTATTTTCTTCATTTTTTTTATTGTTTTGAATTTGAATTAATTAATACTGTATCGCAAGCCTGCATAATAAGAACTTCCGAAAATTGGTCCGTAAACATAGGTAGTGTCAAAAGTTGTTCCAAATGGATTACTACTTCCAACAATTGGGTTTTGCTGCTTCACATTGGTTAGGTTTTCTCCACCAACATAGATTTCAAAATTAGATGAAAAAACTTTTGTAACCTGAGCATTCAAAGTCGAAACACTTGGAGAAAATTCAGAAAGCCCAATGGTATTTAAATAACTTTCTGTAGAAGCAAATCGTTGCTTACCCATATAATTGAAAGTTGCATCAAACTTCCAATTTCCGCCTTTCGCGCTTTGAAGGGTTTCATAGGAGGCATTTGCAAAAAAACGATGGTTCGGTGTTAATGGTGTTTGTTTTTTTCCACTGAAATAAGTTGTTTCCACATCATAATATTTATAAGCTAATCTCAGGTCAAAATGTTCAAAAGCATTATAATTGAACTCTACCTGAAAATTGTTAGAATAACTTTCGCCATCCAGATTATAAAAACTGACTTCCGAAGGGCTTTCCCAATCCACCACAATTTGGTTCACAAAATCGGTTCTGTAAAAATCAAAAGTCACATCAGCTTTTCTACCGAATATATTAAACCCTTGCAAATAGGAAACGCCATAATTCCAAGCAATTTCTGGGTCTAATCCATAAATACTACCACCAGAGTTTAAAATATTTATGCTTCTTGAAGTAGCAAAGAGCTGCTGGTTTTCTGTAAAAATATTCGCACTCCGTTTCCCTCTTCCTGCTGAAATCCTAAAAGCAGATTTATCCCACGGAGTATAGCGCAAATGGAAACGAGGCGTTATAAAAGTTCCCAACCTATTGTGGACATCGGCACGGATTCCTGCAGTAAAGTTCAAATTACCCAAATTGTCAAAATTGTATTCAAAAAATGCTCCCACGGAGTTTTCAACCCTACTAAAGTTTTCGGTCAAAACTAATTCGTCGTAACCATCATAGGTTGCGCTCAATCCAGTTTTTATTTTATGTCGCGAATCTGCAATGATTGAATTATAAAGCAGATTGGCATACAAACTGTTATGCTGAATATTATAATCGTTAAATCCGAAGTAAGATTCTTGGTTATGGTGGCTATACGCAAGTTGCAATCCACCAGTACGCCAAGGAATATCGGGGTTTACAAAACCAAATTTTCCTGATAGATCAAATCGTTGTGTTTTTATTTCGCTTCCCCACGCATTTGTGGTGCCGCGATCTTTATCTGGATCGTAGAATATTTGGCCCGTCTGCTTTTCATCGTTCAAATATCTAAAATTGAAAAAACCGACATAACCATTTTCCTGATCGGTATACTGCCAGCGATTCATTACATTTACTTGCTGCATTAGTGGCGCATCCAAAAATGAATCGTTATTTTTATCAAATTCAGTTTCGCGCATATTCCCATGGATATATAGCCCTGTACTCCAACGTTTGCTAACCTTTGTATTTAAATGTGTATTCAGCTCAAAACGGCCATTACCAGAACCATATGCATTCACAAAAAGTTTATCATCTGTCAATGGTTTCTGTAATTCAGCATTAATTTGCCCTGTAATGCTTTCATAACCATTTACAACACTACCTGCACCTTTTGTAATTTGAATACTCTCCACCCAAGTTCCTGGGATAAAACTTAAACCATACGTTTGTGAAGCTCCGCGGATACTGGGGACATTTTCAGTCGTAATTAAAATATAGGGACTGGTCAGTCCAAGCATTTTAATTTGTCGCGTTCCCGAAATAGCATCAGCAAAATTTACGTCAATGGATGGATTCGTTTCAAAACTTTCTGCTAAGTTGCAGCAAGCTGCTTTCAAAAGTTCGGCGCTACTCACATTCAAAACATTAGTAGATTGTATAAATGACCGTGAGGAAGCTTTTTGTCTCGCGGTAACAGTTACTTCATCCAAATTGGCTTTAGATTTCAACGAATGTGTAATTCTTTTAGGGGAACCTATCGAAATAGTATCCGTTTTATATCCCACAAAACTGATGACTAAGCTTTTGTATTCAGGCTGATATGGAATTTCAAAATTCCCATCAAAATCGGTTACAGATCCTACGGAAGTATTTAACCAATAAACGTTTGCACCACTAAGCGGTATTTCTTCATTATTAATATTTTCGGTAATAGTTCCCGATATTCTCTCCTGTGAAAAAACGCAGAGCGGAAGTATAAAAAGTATATATAATAGATTTTTCATCTTTTAAATTTTTGCACCACGCAACCGCAATGCATTAGTAATTACCGAAACCGAGCTGAAACTCATAGCGAGTGCAGCAATCATCGGTGATAATAGAATTCCGAAAACAGGAAAAAGAACCCCAGCAGCAATAGGCACTCCGAGTGTGTTGTAAATCAAAGCGAAAAATAGGTTTTGTTTAATGTTGCGCATTACTTTTTCACTTAAGTGAAAAGCCTTTACAATGCCGTGAAGATCACCTTTTACCAAGGTTACACTAGCACTTTCAATGGCTACGTCCGTGCCAGTTCCCATTGCAATTCCAACATCGCTTTTTGCTAAAGCAGGCGCATCGTTTATACCGTCGCCTGCCATCGCTACCATTTTGCCGTCGGCTTGAAGTTTTTCAACTACTTCCAGCTTATTTTGAGGAAGCATTTCAGCTTTAAAATCAGCGAGGTTTAATTCAAAAGCAACTGCTTTTGCGGTGTCGTGATTATCGCCAGTTAGCATAATAACCTCAACACCTTTCTTCTGAAACTCGGCAATTGCTTTTTTACTGGTTTCTTTAATTTTATCAGCAATAACAATATAACCTTCAACTTTTCCGTCCACGGAAAGCATCGGTACAGTTTTTCCCTTTTGCTGTTCTTCAGAAACTTTCTTTTGGATAACTTCGGAAATTGTTGCACCAACTTCTTCCATCATTTTTTTATTTCCAAGCGCTATTTTCTTTCCATCAATAATTCCGGTGACACCTTTTCCAGTAACCGAATTAAAATTTGTTGTTTTTAATCCCGAACCTTCGGGATCAGAATGCTGCGCCTTTCCATATTCTATAGTAGCGTCTGCCAAAGGATGTTCACTGTTTTGATTGAGCGAAACTATGTATTGAAGCACCTCTTCCTCTGAAAAAATTTCCGAAGCACCCACTTTTTCAACTGAAGGTTTTCCTTCGGTAATAGTTCCCGTTTTGTCAATAATTAAAACATCGATTTTGTTCAAAGTTTCAAGGGCTTCAGCATTTTTGATAAGAACCCCATTTTGGGCTCCCTTCCCTACTCCCACCATCACGGACATTGGTGTGGCAAGACCGAGTGCGCAGGGACAGGCAATTATCAAAACTGCAATGGCATTCACCAAAGCATAAACGTATTTTGGATCAGGCCCAAAAACCGCCCAAACAATAAAAGTTATAATTGAAATCAAAACCACGATCGGAACAAACCATCCTGATATTTTATCTGCCAGTTTTTGAATAGGCGCACGGCTGCGGCTTGCCTTGTTTACCATTTCGATAATCTGAGAAAGCAAGGTATCACTCCCCACTTTTTCGGCTGTCATCACAAACGTTTGTTTGCCATTGATGGTTCCGGAACTCACTTTATCGCCCTCCGCTTTTGAAACGGGAACGGGCTCACCAGTAATCATCGACTCGTCTATGGAGCTTTCACCATCGAGAATACTTCCGTCTACGGGAATTTTATCCCCAGGTTTAACGCGGAGTTTGTCGCTTACTTGTATCTTGTCAATTGCAATCGTTTCTTCTTTTCCGTTAATAATTCGCACTGCTTGGTTTGGAGCCAATTTCAATAACTCCTTTACTGCTGAATTTGTTCGATTGTGTGCACGGGCTTCCAGAACCTGTCCCATTAAAACCAATGTGAGTATTACTGTTGCAGCTTCAAAATACACATGCACAGACCCAGATTCAGTTTTAAATTGAGCGGGGAAAAAATCTGGAAACATCATCCCAAAAACACTAAACACCCAAGCCACTCCTGCTCCAATCCCGATGAGGGTAAACATATTTAAATTCCACGTTTTTATGGAACGATAGGCGCGCTCAAAAAATATCCATGTAGCGTAGAAAACTACTGGTAGCGACAAGGCAAATTGAACCCAGTTCCAATATTCCATTGACATCAAATCGTACAATGGGTTATTTGGAATCATTTCCGACATAGCAATCAAAAAGATAGGAACCGTGAAAGCCACAGCAATCCAAAATTTATTCAGTAAGGTTTTATACGTCTTATTTTCGGCAGAATCGTCCACTTCTTTGGGAACCAAATCCATTCCACAAATGGGACAGGAACCTGGTTCGTCCCGAACTACTTCAGAATGCATTGGGCAGGTAAATTCGGCAACATTATTGGCTGAAGTTTTGGCTTCTTCCACCAAATCCATTCCGCAAACCGGGCAATCACCTGGCTTATTATAGGTTTTTTCGCCCTCACAGTGCATCGGGCAGTAGAAGGTGCCAGAACTGCTTTGCTTTGCTCGTTTCTCTTCCTTTTTCTTTTGATGATTTTGTGCAGCTTCTAAATCATTAAGAAGGGAAATGCTATACCTCCCCCCATCGTCTTCCAAAGCTTTTTGGAAAACTTTTAATGGAATATGTTTTTCCATTTCGATACTTGCTTCGGCTCTTTCAAGATTTACCGATGCTTTGGAAACACCTTCAACTTCACTCAAGGTTTTTTCTACGTGGCCTCTGCAGCCGTTGCAAGTCATTCCGTATATTTTATATGTGTGTTTCATAATTTTAATTGATGAAGAATTTAACTATTAATCCACCAGCTATCCATAAATAGCAGACAAAGGCGGTATATTTCAAAATATTTTCGAGCAATTTGCTTTTGGGTGCCATTTCAGACATTTTGTACTTAACACCTTTATTTCTGAAGAAACCGAGATAAATTAAAAGTCCGGAAACGATTAAAAAAGCAATGTTTAGATAGAAGGTATAATTGAGTTTGAAATATTCACTATCGGTTATTTTAACCTGCGAAGGATCCGGCAATACGCCGAAAATGTCAAAAGCGTAATGTAATGTCAACGAAGCACCAATCAATGACGTAAATAACAGAAAAAGAATAAATAAACTCATTTTCCAACCGTAGTATTTCGCGTTGATCCGCAAAATTGGAAAAACCACCAAGTCACTAAAAATAAAGGCCATTACACCTGCAAAACTTACACCTTTTCCAAAAAGTAATGCTGCTAAGGGAATATTTCCCATTGAGCCGATAAAGGTTAGAAACGCAGCTACAGGACCAATGATGATGTGTTCCAAAATTTCAAAAAAACTGAAATCCGTATTTCCATTTCCGCTATTTATAAATAATGCCTGAAAGAAGGAGTCTGGAATAAAAACAGCAACAATTCCTGCAATGGTAAAACCTACGGTTACGTCTTTCCAAACCATTCCCCACTCCATTTTATACTTTTTACCAACTTTTGCCCAGCCTTTTTCAGATGTTATTTTTTGTTTCCAATCGCTATCAACTTGTTCTTCCTCAGCTTCATTGTCTTTCAAGTTTTTTCGGGCTTTTTCAATGAGTTTTTTTGGGTTTATTATTCGAATCAACAACCAACCGATCAAAATCAGAATAATTCCACCAACATATTCACCAACTACAAACTGCCAGCCCAGAAAAATAGAAATTATTATCCCCAGTTCAATTACAAGATTAGTAGAAGCCAATAAAAATGCAATCGATGAAATAAAGCTCGCTCCTTTCTTAAAAAGTGATTTGGTGCTGGCCAACGCGGCAAAGCTGCACGAGCTACTGATAAAGCCAAAAAATGTACCCAAAAGCACACTTTTGTTTTCGTCTTCCCCCATTGTTTTTTGCATCCGCTTTTCGGTTACAAAAACCTGTATCATACTGCTAATAATATAGCCCAAAACGAAAGCCCAAAGTGCCATCCAGAAAAATCCGGTTGTTGTGTATGCGGCTTCTCCCCATTTTTTTAGAAACTCCTCCATAACTAAAATCTCATTGTTATTCCACCCCCGGCTCCAAAACGGCTGTCATAACTTCCCATAAGGGAAAAATTTTTGGAAAGGAAATACCTGAGGCCAGCTTTCCAAGTTAAATCGTCACCGTAAATAATTCCTGTGGGCAACTTATCTACCAAACCAAAATCAGCTTGATACTCTACCATTCCAAAGGCAATTGTTCGAGCGAAAATCATTATATCACGTTCTAATCCAATTTGTGGACGCAGTTTATTATCTACTCTAACATCTAAGTTAAACAAATAAGGTGTTAAATAACGAACTCCAACTATAGCAGTAGTTTCAATTTCATCAAGGCTGTCCTCCATTCCATTTTCGACATTTATTCCTCCAAAAACACGTAAATAATCATGTAAATAGCGTTCATAGCTAACCTCAGCTTCTAAATTTTGATTCCATCCATATTCAGCCATTACGTTGAATTGGTTTCTTAAATTGGACGTTGTAAAATTTAATCCCGCCATATGTGAAGCCACATCTACTGAACCCCAAGAATAAAAGTGATTGGCCTCATTCATCAATTTTGAAATTGGATACTCTTTTAATCTTTCATCACGAGGAGTATCGTAGCTAAAGACACGAGCCATTCCCCCCATCATATGATATAGTACATGGCAATGAAAAAACCAATCACCATAGGCATCCCCATAAAACTCAATGGTAATTTGTTTCATTGGTGGAACATTCACGGTGTGTTTTAAAGGCGAATAATCACCATTTTCATTAATTACCCTAAAAAAATGACCGTGAAGGTGCATCGGGTGGTGCATCATGGTCAGGTTATTTAAGGTAATACGGGTTACTTCGTTTCCCTTTATTTTGATATTATCGGTCTCCGAAAGCGGCACACCGTTCATACTCCAAATGTATCGGTTCATATTTCCGGTTAGATTCAAAAGAATTTCTGTAACGGGAACTTCTTTGGAATAACTAGTTTTTTCGGGTGATTTCAGATAATCATAATTATATTCTGAATTCATACCCATACCGTCCATTTGCATGGGTTTGGCATCCATTTTCATTTTTGAATGCTGCTTTTTCATAGAATCCATCGGCATCTTCATTTTAGAATGATCCATTTTCAAAGAATCACTAGGCATTCCCATTGAATGTTTCATTTTCATCCCATATTCTTCCTTCATTTCAAAACGTTCATCCTTTTTTGGCTGAAACTTTATGGCATGCGCCCCCATTTTCATCTTCATTTTTGCCATTTTCTGCATCATCGCAATTTTATCAGGTTTTTCGATAATTGGTGCTGGCAGAGTTTCTCCACTACCCAAATAAGCAAAAGCAGTACCGGAACCATCTTGTGCCATTGCCCTAAACTCCAGTTTTCCTCTTTCTGGAATAGTCACGATAAAATCATAAGCTTCAGCAATGGCGATGAACGTTTTTTTTCTTTTAACAGGCGCAACATCAAGTCCGTCTGCTGAAACCAACAACGGTGTTTCACCTCCAAAAGTCATCCAGAATTGAGTTGAAGAGGAACCATCAATGATTCGCAACCGAACTTTTTCACCCGGTTTAAAATCTGGATATTCTGCTACTTGTTTACCGTTTATTAAAAATGCTGGATAGTAAATATCTGCAATGTCGGCACCCTCCATTCGTTGGCGCCAGAAATCAAGTTGGGCACCAAATGCACCGCGGCCAATTACTTGGTTAAGCGGCGTAGAAGTTCCTTTTTTAATGCCATACCATTCGCTACCTCGCTTTAAGGTGCGCATTACTTCCTTTGGTTTTTCATTGGTCCAATCGGAAAGCATTAAAACCAATTCCTTATCATAATCTAAGGTTTTCTTTTTCGGTTGAATTACGATAGAACCAAACACACCACTCTGTTCTTGTAACATAGTATGCGAATGGTACCAATAGGTTCCAGATTGTTTTATGGGAAAATTATACGTAAAAGTGGTGCCCGGTTGTATGGGCGGTGTAGTTAAATACGGTACTCCATCCTGAAAGTTTGGCAATAATAATCCGTGCCAATGAACGGAAGTCTCCACGTCCATTTTATTGATTACGTGTATTACGGCTTGTTCGCCTTCAGTAAATGCAAGGGTTGGTCCAGGAATACTTCCATTTACGGTCATACCCATCACATCTTTTCCCGTGAAGTTTACGGTTTGTTTTTCTATAGTTAAAGTATATTCCCGAATGGGTTTTTCTTCCTCTTTTTCCTGTGAATAGGAATAGTTCAGAAAAACCAAATTCAAGAATAAGGTTATTATTAATTTGTATTTCATTTTTTAGATTTGATTGAATATGAGAAATTACCCCAAACAAAAGTGGAGTTTTAATCATGAGATACCTGCCTTCGCAGGTAGTTATCAAATCAGGAATGTCTCGTACAGAATATTCAAATCCCGTTCGAGTGGCGGCGGACCGTAATCCGTGAAGAAGATTTTTTGAGAAGAAGCTATTTCAAACTCATGTAGAACAAAAACTGAAACAAACGTAGCTAGAAAGGTTTTGTCAAGTTTTACATCAAATGAAGCCTTTGCAAAACTATTGTCTGTTTTTACTTTCGTAATATGGTTTTTACAACAATCGTGAGTTTCAGCTACAACAGTTTCTTCACTGCAATTTGAATCTGAGAAACTGATCTCCATTCCACAGGAAAGATGTTTTTCTCCCAAGGTAACTTCAGCCATCATTTCCATCCCATTGCAGAAGTGCTGCGCATAGGCAATACCTGAGCTACTGGCTAGCATCAATATGGAAAGAAATATGGAAATAGCTTTTTTCATTTAAGCACAAAAATACAAAAAAAAAGCCTCCCCACTTATGGGGAGGCCAAATTAAAGATTTGTCTATAAAACGTTAGTTCTTTTTACTCCATTACCTTCTTTCCGTTTTCAATAGCTGTATTCATTTGCTTTTGCAATTCGTTGACGCTATTTTCATAACTTTTTAGTAATTCTTGTTTTTCTTCAGAAAGTGGCGCGCCTTTATTGATTTCTTCAAAAGTGAAATTTTCTCCAAAGCTCTTCATCCAGTCCATCATAGCTGAATTTGCTGTTTTTAATTCATCCACGACTCTAACTTTTGTGCTATCAGGATTTTCCACATTCATACTGGCTTGGATTTTTCCGCTCAATTGACCAATTGTACTCATTTTAGGCATTAGCGCATCGTGAACAGCTACAACCTTTTGCATCTGAGTAATTTCATTAGTTTGAGGTGCTACCTCACTTTTTTCTTTATCATTACAAGAGCTCATAAATACTATTACGAGTCCTAACCAAATTAAATTTTTCATACTAAATGTTGTTTTGAGTTTTATTAAATTGAATATTCTGCTCAGTCGTAAAAGTTTAATCAATCTTAAACAGAACACTTTTAAAATTTTAAAATTATGATTTTAGTTAAAAATAATTATTGACTGCCCATCATTATAGCATATAGCTGCGTGATGTAAAACAGATAAAGCAAAAGTGCAAACCTGTTATAGCTAGTTTTAAATTAAATATTTATGAAATAAAAACTTGCGGGGGATGGTCTATTTCACCAATAAAACTTGATGGTTTTGAGGAAATTAAATCAAAATTTAAAAGTGCTTGAAATGCAACAAAAGGTTTTGGTAAACTAGATTCATTTGATTGACAGAAAAGTGGAAAAAAAGCTTCCAAAAAAGATTCCACTGCACGGTTTGGCGCCGTGTTGTTTTCCTTATCAAGATTTAGTTGTTGCGCTAAATGGCACTTCCCGTTACAGTGCATTTGCGGCTTATCCTTGTTGACACAGTATTTTTGGACAATCGAATCAACATTAAGCTGAAAATAAAGTAAATAACCAACCGTATATCCCGGGCGAGCGGCAATTATTAAAAAGAAGCTAATGGCAAATAGCTTTTTCAGCATGTTAAAAATTATATTATTTCACTTCAGAATCTACTCTTCCGCATTTCAGCATTTTATCACCAAAATAAGGGTTTAGGATTTCTTCGCTACTGCTAATCCAGTAAGCTCCTTTGTTGTTGAAAGCCATTGGACAATATTGTTTGTATAGAGTTCCCGATTTAAGTGCACCTTTTAGAATAGTTTCAATACCGTTACTCAAATCTTCAAAATTTTCGCGCTGAACGTTAATATCATCTGAAGAAGCCATTACAGAAACCACGCTTTGGGTTACCCCGCTGGCATTTACTTCTTTAAGAAGGGCTTCAAGCTTTGCAGATTCTGCGGCAGTTTTGGAAGCGTCAGTATTAACTAAAGCAGCTTCAACTTGAAGATATACTTCAAAAATAGCCTCCACTTTTGGGTCGTTAAACTCTGCTTCAGCTTTTGCTATTTCATAGGTTTTTGTTTCAGATGCTATATTTTCAACTGTTGCATCTTCAAGTTTACTTTCCTTTGAGTTGTTTTTACAGGAAAAAATTGTCAATGAAACAATTCCGAAAAAAACCAAGTATAAATTTTTCATAATCATATTAAATTTAAAGTTGTAAAGGTATCAAAAATTCATCGGGTTTTATATCTCTGAAAATAAAAAGCGGGAAGCAAAATAAGCAGGAATAAAGGTTGAATCAGAAATCTACGCACATAGAACAAAACCAGGTGACCGCCAGTTCCTTCGGAAGTTAAAACAATGACAATGAAAGTCGTAAATAGGAATATAAATAACAAAACATAAAGAATCACTGAGATTTTAATTATTTCCTTATCCCGAAAAACCAACCACAGAATTGCAAGTGAAATAAGCGTATTTAATAAAAACCGAAGTGCAATATTGGCTTGTAGTAAAAAGACATTCATTTCGGGAAGTGGCATAGTTTTGTAACCCATTTTGAAAAACTCTAAAAGGGGATCGTAAAACAATGTGTTTTCAAAAGCCCTGATAAGCACCAATAGACTAGCCAACAGTATGATAACCAGTGTTTTTAAGGTGTTTTTCATTTTGCCGAGTTTGGTTTCAGCATTCGCACCCATATCATCCATAAAACAAAAACCATGCTGTATATTATACCAGGAAAAATGACCGAATGAAGTATGTTTTCGTAATCTGGATGCTTGTATAAAGCAACAGCCAAAATAGCAATTCGCAATATATTTACAACGTAAATCAAAACTGCTCCTGCAAAAAGGAACAATACTGTTTTTTTAAATTTTTCCGCGAAAGCGATTACAAAAGCCACAAATAAAATAATAACACTGACGGAATTGCATCCTTCTACAATACTTACCGTGTATTTGTTATCAATGGTCAACAACATACTTTTTCCTATTTCATCCATTCTTAAAATGGGGCTATAGCCAAAACCATCTAGCACCGCAGCACTTTGTTTTGCTACAAGATTTGTAATATAATCTGGATAATACGAACCGTTTTCAGAAACTTTCAAATAAGTGGAGTAAATAATACCGAGAAACAAATAAGTGCCTAGAAATAGCGATACGAAACGAATGACGGTTTTATATTTAATAAAGAGTTTTCTCAACGGCTTAGGTTCCTTTTTAACAAAAATACAGTATTTGTTGTTGGTGTATGTAAGCGTTTTAAAATACTTTTACCGGATTAATAAATAATTAAAAACAAGCTATGCCTTTCACACATTTAAAACCGAAAATAAAAACCATTTTAGCCAATGCAGGTGAAAGCACTGATCAGCGCTTAAAAGAAGTCTGTGAGCTTCTACAAACGAGCATTGGTTATTATGATTGGGTCGGATTTTATTTTGCAAACGATGTTGAAAAAACACTTCACCTAAAAGCTTTTGCCGGCGAACCTACTGACCACACCATTATTCCTTTCGGAAAAGGCATTTGCGGACAAGTGGCTGTTTCCAATTCAAACTTCGTGGTACCAGATGTAAAAGCACAAAACAATTATATTGCTTGCAGTATGTATGTGAAGGCTGAAATTGTAATTCCACTTTTTAAAGAAGGGAAGAACATTGGTCAAATAGATATCGATTCACACATTGAAGACCCATTTTCTATGGAAGACGAACTTTTTTTAGAATGGGTAAATCAAGAAGTTTCACAAATTCTTTAAATTACATTCCAGTTCTAATAGCTTCTACTGGATCTAATTTTGAAGCTGAAATCGCTGGAAGTATTCCAGAAATTAAACCAATTATTGCTGAAATTGCTGTACCAAGAAACATATTCCATGGGGAGAGTACAAATTCAAAATCACCTGTAAATTGAGAGGCAATTATTGAAACTATAAACACCAAAACCAACCCAATCAATCCACCAATAACTGCAAGAATTACTGCTTCAAACAGAAATTGAAAAAGGATGAATTTGTTTTTTGCACCCAACGATTTTTGAATTCCTATTAAATTGGTTCGCTCCTTCACACTCACGAACATAATATTGGCAATTCCGAAACCACCCACGAGAAGTGAAAATCCGCTGATAATAAGCCCAATCACATTCATGCTCCCTGTTATATTGTCTATAAAATCTGCAAAACCCTGCAACTGATTCACAAAAAAGGTACTTATTTCATCTGGTTTTAAGCCGCGTTTCAGGCGTAGCTTTTGCTCTATCACGGCTTTAAATTCAGCTTCGTCCACACCCTTTTTAGGCTTCACTACGATTTGCGGAAAGGTATTTTTGTTATTATCCCCATAAATGCGTCGTACCACATTCACAGGCATCCATACAGAAGTGTCCTTAGAATTTCCAAATAATCCCGCACCTTCTTTTTCCAATACACCAATTACATTAAATTTTCTTCCGTATATCCGGACTTCCTTTCCAATAGCATTTGCTGCATCACCAAATAATTGCTTGGCAATCTCATCACCCAAAACCACAACCATAGAGCCACTATTGGATTCGGATCCATTAAAAAAGCGTCCCTCAGAAAGTTTTAATGATTCTATATTATAATAGCTATCGGTTACTGCGCCAATTGGCACATTGTCAACTTGTCTATCCTCATATTTGATATTTTCATCGGGAACGTTAAGCGTAAAGGTTGCGGCTTCAATATTTGGGGTATTTCGTTCAAGGTATTGATATTCATCAAAAGTAACATCTGGAAACTGCTGCCATTTCCAACGTGGAATATCAGTTGGTCCAAAATTGAAGCGCATTATAATGATTGTGCTATTGTCCAAACCACTGATGCTTCCTTCAATTTCACGCTTTAAAGAATCAACCGCCGCCAAAACAGCAATGATTGAAAAAATCCCTATGGTTACGCCAACCAAGGAAAGAAAGGTTCGCAATTTATTGTTACGTAACGCATTGAGCGCAAAATTGAAACTTTCCTTTAAAACACGAAGATAGATTAGCATTTATGATTTCAGATTAACAATTTTAGATTGACGATTTAAGGTTTTCAACTTTGAGCTTTCCAGAGGTTGATAAAATTATAAAAAGTAAGACGTTTTCTCTTTAGTTATGTTACAAATTTACTATGCAATTATGTACTTTTGCACCTTAATTTTCAATAATGAACAGTTCCAAAAAAATCACATCCGCATTAATTTCCGTTTTTAGTAAAGAAGGGCTTGCTCCCATTGTCAAAAAACTTAACGAACAGAACGTAAAAATCTACTCTACCGGAGGTACCGAAAAATTTATTAATGACCTAGGCATCAAAGTAATTGCTGTTGAAGATTTAACCGATTACCCATCCATTTTAGGCGGTCGCGTGAAAACCCTTCACCCAAAAGTTTTTGGAGGAATTTTGAATAGACAAGACCATGAAGGCGATGTTGCCGAAATGGAACAATACAACATTCCTCAAATTGATGCTGTTATCGTGGATTTGTATCCATTTGAAAAAACTGTTGCTTCGGGTGCTTCGGAGGCTGATATTATTGAAAAAATAGACATTGGCGGAATTTCCTTGATTCGCGCAGCTGCAAAAAATTTCAAAGACACCATCTGCGTTTCCTCGGTTGACGATTATGCTGAGTTTTTGGAATTGATTTCCACAAACAACGGCGAAATTTCACTAAAAGACCGCAAGCGTTTTGCCGCAAAATCCTTCAATGTTTCTTCAAATTACGATACCGCAATTTTTAATTATTTCAACAAGGAAGAAAAATTGCCAGCTTTCAAACTGAGCGAAACAAACGGGCAGGAACTTCGCTATGGCGAAAACCCACACCAAAAAGGATTTTTCTTTGGAGATTTTGATGAGATATTCACCAAAATTCACGGCAAGGAACTGAGCTACAACAATCTTTTGGATGTTGATGCCGCGGTAAATTTGATGAACGAATTTAAAGGTGAAGCGCCAACATTTGCAATTTTAAAACACAACAACGCCTGCGGAATTGCACAACGCGAAACCGCGCAACAAGCCTATATGGCCGCATTGGCAGGTGATCCCGTTTCAGCATTCGGTGGGATTTTAATCAGTAATGTTGAAATTGACGAAGCAACAGCAGCTGAAATTCATGACCTTTTCTGCGAAGTGGTAATAGCACCTTCATTTTCATCAAAAGCACAGGAAATTTTAGAAGGAAAAAAGAATCGAATTTTATTGATTCAGAAAGAAATTACATTACCTTCAACAACCGTACGCACTTGTTTGAATGGCGTATTGGTGCAAGAAAAAGATAATATTACTGACAGTGCCCAAATTTTAACGCACGCAACGAACAATAAACCGAACCCGCAAGAGTTAGAAGACTTGTTGTTCGCTTCCAAAATTTGCAAGCACACAAAGTCAAACACCATTGTTTTGGCAAAAGGAAAACAACTTTGCGCTAGCGGAACAGGCCAAACCAGCCGTGTTGATGCATTACGCCAAGCAATAGATAAAGCAAAAGCCTTTAATTTTAATCTTGAAGGTGCCGTAATGGCAAGTGACGCTTTTTTTCCGTTTCCCGATTGTGTGGAAATTGCGGACAACGCAGGAATAACTGCTGTAATCCAGCCCGGAGGCTCTATAAAAGACGAACTGAGCATAGATTATTGCAACGCGCACGAAATGGCAATGGTATTTACTGGAACACGCCATTTTAAGCATTAAATTTTATTACATTTGTTAAAAACAAACCTAACACGTTAACCCTCAATACCACCAATTTAAATTATGGGATTTTTTGACTTCCTGACTGAAGAAATAGCTATTGACTTGGGTACCGCAAATACCCTTATAATCCACAATGATAAGGTTGTTGTGGACGCGCCTTCAATTGTTGCACGCGACCGAACCACCGGAAAAATAATCGCCGTGGGCCGTGAAGCCGCGATGATGCAGGGAAAGACCCATGAAAACATTAAGACTATTCGTCCGTTAAAAGACGGTGTAATTGCAGATTTTGACGCAAGCGAAAAGATGATTAATATGTTCATTAGCGATATTCCTGCGCTAAAAAAGAAATGGTTAAAACCTTCCTTGCGCATGGTAATATGCATTCCCAGCGGTATTACCGAAGTGGAAATGCGTGCGGTAAAAGAAAGTGCAGAACGTGTTAACGGAAAAGAAGTTTATTTAATTCACGAGCCAATGGCAGCTGCAATTGGTATTGGTGTTGATATTATGCAACCCAAAGGAAATATGGTTGTGGACATAGGAGGTGGAACTACTGAAATAGCCGTAATCGCACTTGGAGGAATTGTTTGCGACAAATCCATAAAAATTGCAGGAGACGTTTTTACAAATGATATCGTTTATTATATGCGCACGCAACACAACCTTTATGTTGGGGAACGCACTGCCGAAAAAATTAAAATTCAAATAGGTGCAGCTACTGAAGATCTTGAACTTCCACCAGATGAAATGGACGTGCAGGGACGCGATTTGCTTACTGGAAAACCAAAGCAAGTTCAAACTTCTTATAGAGAAATTGCAAAAGCATTGGACAAATCCATTCTTCGAATTGAAGATGCTGTTATGGAAACACTATCACAAACACCTCCAGAACTGGCTGCAGATATTTACAATACTGGAATTTATCTTGCCGGTGGGGGCTCTATGCTTCGCGGGTTGGATAAAAGGCTTTCGCAAAAAACCGACCTTCCTGTATATATTGCTGAAGATCCTTTGCGCGCCGTGGTTCGAGGAACTGGAATTTGCTTAAAAAACCTTAACAAGTATAAAAGCGTATTGATTAAATAGTTTTCTGAAGAATTCAATTTCACTGAAAACCTTTAATAGAATAGTTGCCCATTTATGGCGTTGCTCCCATTAGAAAGCAGAATATTTTAACCCTACAAAGCAATGCAGCAGATTATATTTTTCTTCATTCGGAATAAAAATTCCCTGTTGTTTGCCGTGCTTTTTACAATTTCGGTTGCTCTTACGGTTCAATCGCACAACTACCATAACGATAAATTTATCAGTTCGGCCAATTTTATAACTGGCGGCATATTTACTTTTAGAAATAACATTACCGATTACTTGAATCTTGGAAAGGAAAATGAGCAATTGCTTCAGGAAAACTTAATGCTTCGGAAGAAACTTGACCAATTTAAGGAAGTGATAAATATTGAAAAACTGGACAGTACGGTTCTTCCCAATAAATTTACATATTTTACAGCACGGGTAATCAATAATAACTATTCAAAAACCAAAAACCAGTTAACGCTGGACAAAGGCCAAAATGACAGTATAAAAAATGACTTGGGCGTAATTTCTTCCAAAGGAATAGTAGGTATTGTGAGCCAAGTTTCTGAAAACTACGCAACCGTGCAATCAATTCTAAATACCCAAAGTAGAATAAATGCTAAGCTAAAAAATTCTGGAGATTTTGGTTCTCTTAAATGGGATACAAAAAATCCAAACGTAGTTCAGTTAATAGATATTCCTCGTATCGCTAAAATTAAAGTAGGTGATACAATTGTAACCGGAGGAAGGTCTACAATTTTTCCTGAAGGCATTTTAATTGGTACCATAAAAGATTTTCAGCTTGACAACGATGAAAATTATTACTATGTGAACATTGATCTTTTCAATGATATGACAAGTCTTGAGCATGTTTACATAATAGAAAACAAAGAAGCACAAGAAATTTTGGAACTGGAAAAAGCAGTGGAAGATGTCGAACAGTGATATATTAATAAATATCGTTCGTTTTATACTGTTGGTATTCCTCCAGGTGCTATTGCTTAATAATGTTAATCTGGCCGGGTACATCAACCCTTATCTTTATATTCTTTTTATAATTCTTTATCCATTAGATGGCAACAAAGGACTTTTGATTTTTCTCAGTTTCCTTTTGGGACTTTTCATAGATATTTTTCAAGATTCAGGAGGCGTGCACGCAGCGGCTTGCACCTTTATAGCGTACATCCGACCCGTGGTATTGAAATACTCTTTTGGTGTAAGTTATGAATACAACAGCGTGAAAATCAAAAAAGCCAACCCAATGGAAAGGCTTACCTATATTGCCTCTTTGGTGTTTATGCATCATTTTGTTATGTTTTCTTTGGAAATATTTAGCGCTAAACATATACTGTTGCTTTTAAAATCGACGTTGTTTTCAGGGATATTTACTATAGTTTTGATTGTCTGTACCATGATATTGTTTAACAGAAAATCTTCATGAGAAAAATTGTACTTATAGCTTTGGTTTTGTTAAGTGGCCTTTTGTTTGCCGTCCGGCTTTTCTATTTACAAGTTTATGATGCCTCTCCAGATTCACTTTCGCAAAATAGCGCCATTAAAGTAATGTATGATTATCCACAGCGTGGATATATGTTCGATAGAAACAATAAGCTTTTGGTTTCAAACCAACCGTCATATGACGTGATGGTTATTCCGCGAGATGTTAAACCTTTAGACACATTGGAGTTTTGCGGACTGCTAAAAATAACCAAGGAGGAATTCAAGGAAATTTTGCACAAAGCACGGGTATATTCACCCCGACTTCCTTCAGTGGTGCTCCCACAATTAAACAAAGCTGATTACGCTTCACTTTCTGAAAAAATGTACAAGTATGAAGGGTTTTATATTCAACGTCGTTCCCTTCGTGAATATCAAGTAGACCATTCGGCAAATGTAATGGGCTATATTGCTGAAGTGAACAACGCTACAATTGAACAAAATCCCTATTACCAAATGGGCGAACTTATTGGTACAGCTGGTGTTGAAAAGGAATATGAAGATGTACTACGTGGGGTGAAAGGCGTAAAATACGTTCAAAAAGATCGTTTCAACAGAAGCATTGGACCCTATAAAGATGGTGTTTTTGATACACTTCCAGAACGAGGCAATGATATTCAATTGACTATTGATGCCACTCTTCAAAAATACGGACAGGAGCTGATGATCCATAAAAGAGGTGGTATTGTAGCTATTGAACCCGCTACGGGCGAAATCCTAGCATTGATTACGGCGCCCAGTTATGACCCCTCGCTTTTGGTGGGGCGCGATCGTTCCAAAAATTTCACAAAATTATGGTATGACACTATTGGAAAACCACTTTATGATCGAGTTTTGATGGGCGAATACCCGCCCGGCTCACCATTCAAAACCCTAACCGCATTGGTAGCACTTCAAGAAAATGCAATAAATGTTGATGATGTTATTACTTGCACCGGCGGGTATCATTTTGGCAGAAGAGTTCTTAAATGTCACCACAGAGGACCGGTTGCCATGGTTTCTGGCATTGCTAATTCCTGCAATACATACTTTTGTACTGTTTATAAAAAAATTATGGATACGTACCCAACACCTCAGGAAGGTATTGATGCTTGGCGAAAAGATTTATTGAGTTTTGGCCTTGGCGACTTTTTAGGCTATGATCTTCCTAGTGGGAAAAGAGGTAATATCCCCACATCAAAATATTATAATAAAATACACGATTTTCCAGTGCACAATTGGTCTTCTTTGGCCACAATTTCAAATGCTATTGGGCAGGGCGAAGTATTGTTAACTCCAATGCAAATGGCCAATTTTACTGCCGCAATTGCCAATCGCGGTTATTATTACACACCCCATGTCATTAAAAACATTATTGGGCCTGACACCATTCCGAAGAAATTCACAGAAAAACACTATACCACTGTAGAACCCAAATATTTTGAACCAGTGATTGAAGGGATGTATCAAGTTTATGAACGCGGTACAGCTGCCTCAATTAAAGTTCCGGGAATTGAAGTTTGTGGAAAAACCGGAACCGCAGAAAACTATACAAAAATCGGTGGCAAACGTGTTCAACTTACTGATCATTCCATATTTGTTGCATTTGCTCCAAAAGACAATCCTAAAATAGCCATCGCTGTTTTTGTTGAAAACGGTTATTGGGGTTCGCGTTGGGCAGGGCGCATAGCCGGACTAATGATTGAAAAATATCTGAAAGGTGAAATAACCCGAACTGATATGGAAAAATATGTACTGGATGGAAGTTTGGAAGCAGAATACGCCAAGCCATACAGCGGAAAACCTTTTACAATAAACCATTAATGACAGCTACTAAAAGTTACGTCCGTTTCGATTGGCTTATCATTTTTATGTACATCGCTTTGGTTACGATGGGATGGCTAAATATTTATTCGGCATCGCTCAACGATACTGCAAAAGGCTTTTTTGATTTCAGTCAAATTTACGGCAAACAGATGATTTGGATAGGATTGAGTGTTATCCTCATCATTTTTGTATTGGCAATTGAGTCAAAGTTTTACGAAAAGTATGCTAGTCTAGTTTACATCATTTCTTTACTTTCCCTTTTGGGACTATTTGTTTTTGGGAAAAACATCTCCGGTGCAACATCTTGGTATTCCTTTGGAAGTTTTAGCATTCAGCCCAGTGAGTTTGCAAAAGCCGCTACAGCACTCGCACTTGCGAAATACGTAAGCGACATCCAAACGGACATGAAGGATTTTAAGAATCAAATTGGTGCGTTTATTATTCTTGCGCTCCCAGCACTATTTATTGTTCCGCAGCCAGATCCTGGAAGTGCAATGATTTATGCCGCTTTCGTATTTCCGCTTTATCGTGAAGGGCTTCACGGTGTTTATTTACTATTTGGTCTTTTTGCAACTATTCTTTTTGTTTCCACACTAGCCCTTGGCGCTCTTTGGGTTGCAACCGCGGTAATTATTATTGGAGGAATCATTTTTTATAGAAATAGAAAAAAACGTCCAAATATTATAAAATATATACTTATTGCAGCAACAAGTATTGTCTTTGCTCTTTCAGTAAGCTATATATTTAATAATGTTTTTGAACAAAGACACCGTGACCGTTTCAATATTGTTTTGGGAAAAGAAGTTGATGCCCGTGGTATTGGATACAACACACACCAAAGTGAAATTGCCATAAGCAACGGGGGATGGTTTGGAAAAGGATGGACTCAAGGAACACAAACCAAAGGTAATTTTGTACCCGAACAGCATACCGACTATATTTTCAGTACCGTAGGCGAAGAATGGGGATTTTTAGGAAGCATGCTTGTAGTTTTACTTTTTGTTGGACTTATTATCCGAATCATTTTTAAGGCAGAAAAACAGAAGTCACAGTTCGGAAGGGTTTATGGATATAGCGTTGCAGCAATTCTTTTTTTCCATTTTTTTGTGAATATCGGAATGGTAACAGGTATTTTTCCAACGGTAGGGATTCCGCTCCCCTTCTTTAGTTACGGAGGTTCAGCACTTTGGGGATTCACTATTTTACTTTTTATTTTTGTGAAATTGGACGGCTCCAATTATCACTATTCCTAAAAAAAACCGTAAACAAATTTGAAGTTGAATTAAAGACGATGCGTTGATTCAATATTTTTCTTGCAATCTGCGACTGAACACTGCAAACTTACTTCCTCCCCCAAGCTTTTAGGTTAACCATTCGCTCCATTTTATTTTCAATGGAATCTGGCAAATTCGGAAAAAAATCAATTCCTGTTCTCGTTTCGATTTCATCAATGGAAACGGCGTATTTATAAAAACTTTCACTTGAAGGCTTGTTAGGAATCAAAAATGAAATGGCCTTATAGTTTCCATTTGTAATGTCTACAACTATTTTATAAAATTCATTGGGGACAGAAACATTTTCATCACCAATACTTTTCATATTCCCATTCAAAACACCTCCAGTCACTATGTAAACGCCTTCGTACTTTTTGGCCCAATAACGGGTTTTCTGTTCCAATCTATTCCAAATACCTGCATTAAAATCGTGATCTTGCGGACTGATGTTGCTCGTTAAAAAAGTTTCGTTATAGGCCTCGAAAGAAAATCTTCGGTCGCCAGCGGGGCAAAGATGACCGCGATCGTAACCAGAGTTTCTATAGTTTCGCCAATCTGCTGACTTTGTTTTCACTTTTTTATCCACAATAAAATAAGGTCTTTCAAATTCATTTTTTGAAAGATCGTTTTTAGCCAGTTCATAAGCAACCCACTCTGCCTGTTCATCCTTTTCAGAATAGGAAAGGGTAAAAAAGTCGTGTTTTACGATTGCTCCCGTAGTTGAGCTTGGTAAAAATGAATCATCAAATTCAGGGGAAGAATTTCCTTTAGTATTTTTAGGCAAAGCTTTTGAAATTGGCGCATCGCTCTCCGTATTTATAAAATCGTCAGCATAATACAATGCAACGGTTACGATTATAATTACTAGAGGGTATATGTATTTTCTATTCATTAAAATTCAATTAAGTATTCCGGACATCCATCGCATCGCGGAGCGCATTTCCTATTAACATAAATGCTGTCACAAGACTCATAATCGCTAAGCCAGGTATTAAAGCAAGGAATGGTTTCCCTAAAATAATATAAGCATAATGATCTTTTATAATTCCACCCCAGCTAGGCATTGGTGGCTGAGCCCCTATTCCCAAAAAACTTAAACCACTTTCAATAAGAATTGCTCCCGCAAAATTGGCTGCGGAAATAATAATTACAGGCGCCATGCTATTTGGCAAAATATGTTTTACAATTATTCTGAAATCATTAAAACCCAAAGCTCTTGCAGCAGTTACATATTGCATCTGTTTTACGCCCATAACCTGCCCTCTTACCACACGGGCAACTTCTACCCACATTGTCAATCCAACGGCTATAAAAACCTGCCAAAAACCTTTGCCAAGCGCTAATGTAATAGCAATTACCAAAAGCAGCGTTGGAATGGACCACGTAACGTTGATTAGCCACATTATTGCAGCATCAACTTTTCCGCCAAAATAACCTGCAATAGCCCCCATGGTAATTCCTATGACCAATGAAATAAAAACCGCCACAAAACCAATTGCCAAAGAAATCCTGATGCCAATCAACATTCTGCTCAACAGATCTCGACCGTATTTATCGGTTCCAAGTATAAATTTTTTTTCTGAAATGTATTTGTTCGGAATTTCCTTTACAGAAGCTGCCTCGGGAAAAAGAGAAAGGGCGTATTCTTTTTGAAGTCCGTCAGTTCCATCAGTGGTATATTCAGTTATTTCAATGGAATTTTTCTGCAATGAATATTTTGAAACCGGAATTTCTGTATCTGTATTCTTTTTTCCGAAGAAGAAAACCGACACTGGGTTTTGATCTTCAACCGCCATGGGAATAGTGAGCATTTTAACTGAAAACCCCGGATTTTTGGAGTGAATAGAAAGATGCATTTGGTTTGCATTCTGCGAATTATCTGGCGCCAAGGCATAGGCAAAAATGGCTATCAGTATACAAAGTGTTAAAAATCCCAAACTAAAAACGCCCCAAAAGTTTTTTTTGAACTTTTGGAGCGCTATTTTGGTTAATGAAGAGGAGTTTTTCACACCTCAAATTTAGTAAAAATTAGCTTGTTTCATTAAGAAACGAGCTATGGGTTTAACCAAATATCAGTTTTTAATATCAGCTACTTTTCCAGCTTTGATATTGTTGAGTTTTAAATCTTCAAGCACATGAACGGCCTCTTCAACATACATATCCTTGCTTAAATTTTTGTGCCATCTTTTGCGCTTTTCAGATAAAGTTGTATCCTGCTTCATCAAAGCGGTTTCATAAGGCAATGATTCAAACGTTAAGTGATTATCATAATTGTCTATTGCATCAAAACGCTTAGTTTCCTGTTTGCGCTTTTCAATTTCTTCACTGTAATCTTTAAAATTGAGGTTTACTTCTTTTTCGTCCCTGCGAACTTTTATCCATTTTGCATTATCGTCAATTAGTTTCAACTGTTCATTTTGAGCCATTCTGGCTTTGCTTTTTTGGATAGTTTCGTCATAATCTATATAACCATCCCAAACGTCATATTTTGCAGCATCAATTTTATCATAAGGCAAAGGATTTGGATAATCTCTTTCACCTATATCTATATAGCTATAACGATCTGGCATCACCACATCACTCTTAACGCCTTCCAACTGGGTAGAGCCGCCATTAACCCGATAGAATTTTTGGGAAGTTATTTTTAGTGCTCCCATATCACCTAAATCGTTTTTACGCAGCCATTGGTTTAAATCAATAACATTTTGAACTGTACCTTTTCCATATGTTTGTTTGCTACCTATAATAATGGCACGTTTGTAATCCTGCATTGCCGCCGCCAAAATTTCGGATGCGGAAGCAGAAAGTTCATTCACTAAAATAACCAACGGGCCGTCCCAAACTATTTCGCTGTTTTTATCTTCTAAAACTTCTTTATTTCCCGCGGATGCAACTTGTACAACAGGACCTTTTTTAATGAAAAGTCCTGCAATATCCACAGCAGTTCGCAAAGATCCACCGCCATTATCACGAAGATCCAAAACAAGGCCTTCCATTCCTTCATCTTTCAGACGTATGATTTCTTTTTTAACATCTGTGGCTGCATTTCGCTCTTTGTAATTGTCCATATCGAAATAAAACTGTGGAAGGTTTATTAGACCAAATTTGCGACCATCTTTTTCGATAAAAGATGATTTTGCGTATGTTTCTTCAAGCTCCACAACATCTCTCGTAAGGGTTTTGTCTGAGATGGTTCCGTCTACATTTTTAATGGTTAAAGTAACTTTAGTACCTTTTGGACCTTTAATTAATTTGACGGCATCGTCAATTCGCATTCCAACGATACTTACCGGATCCTTTTCATCTTCTTGTTTCACTTTCAATATGGCATCACCCACTTCAATTTTTTCACTTCTCCACGCTGGCCCACCGCTTATAATTTCGATTACGGTTATATAATCATTTTTCTTTTGAAGCCTTGCCCCTATTCCTTCCAATTTTCCAGACATTTGCAAGTCAAAACGGTCTTTTTCTGGTGGCGCAAAATAGTTACTGTGTGGATCATATTCTTCAACTATAGTGTTTAAGTAGATTGCAAAATAGTCTTTGCGCTCTAAATCTTTTGTAAAGTCAAAATATTCATCCAAAGAAGTCTTTGTGGTTTCTCGAGCTTTCTTTTCCAATTCTGCTAATGATTTGGGCTCAAAAGGTTCTTTAGGAGTCTTTTTGGACATTTCTTTTTCTGCATCGGAAGAATCTAGATCACCTTCGTTGGATGCATTTTTTTCTGTAGTTGTTAATCCTTTTTCTTTGCTCTTTTGGTCTTCAACTAAATCATAGTAACCAGAAAGAGTTGTGAATTTCAACTGTTGCTTCCAGCGTGCCTTTAAGTTGTTAATAGAACTAGCATAGGCAAGGTTATCATAATCTACATTTATACTCTCTTTTTCATTAAAGTCAAAAGGCTTACTTAGGACCTCAGGATATATCTTTTTCACATCTTCCATACGCTCCTGAAAACGGCCGTAAACCAAATCAAAAAATGAAAGGTCTTTATTCTTTATTTGGTCGTCAATTTCAGTTTTGTATTTGCTGAATTCAGCAATATCAGAAGCTAAGAAATACCTTTTTAAGGGATCAAGTCCGTTTATGAAGTTTTCATAAACATCTGCAGAAAATTGATCGTTTATTTCTTTTGGGTCATAATGCCCTTTTTGAAGTACGTAGGATATTAAGTCTAAAAGTAGTTTATCTTTATCTGGATCGTTAAATTCCTTGGTGGTAAAACTGCAAGAAGCCACAGAAACAAAAACAGCGAGAAATAAAACTTTAAAATTCTTTTTCATTATGCGCATAGTAGTAATATTTTAAGAGTGCCTAAATTATATAAAAAACTGTGCCATTTAAGGATTTTGATACTAATTTTTTGTTAAACAGTTTCTTGGGTTCTGCATTCTCAATTCAAGATTATTAAATGTATTTTTGTTTCCTTAAAATTTTAAAAAACCATGTCCAAAAAAAAACCGCTCATTTTAGTTACCAATGACGATGGCATTAACGCCCCCGGCATTAGAACCTTAATTGAAGTAATGAATACTCTTGGCGACGTTTGCGTGGTTGCTCCAGACTCTCCGCAAAGCGGAATGGGCCACGCCATAACCATTAACGATACTTTATACTGCAATAGTATAAAAGTAGCAAACGACACCCCCCATAAAGAGTACAGTTGTAGTGGCACGCCCGTGGATTGCGTAAAGATAGCCGTGAACGAAATATTAAAACGCAAACCAGATCTTTGCGTTAGTGGCATTAACCACGGAAGTAACTCATCTATTAATGTAATTTATAGCGGAACAATGAGCGCTGCAGTTGAAGCCGGCACATTGGGCATTCCCTCCATCGGGTTTTCGCTTTTGGACTATTCATTGGAAGCCGATTTTATACCTTCAAAAAAGTTTGTTAAATCCATTGCGGAGCAAGTTATTAAAAACGGTTTGCCAAAAGGTGTCGTTCTAAATGTGAATATCCCAAAACTTAATGCTTCCGAAATAAAGGGAATAAAAGTTTGCCGGCAAGCAAATGCACATTGGGAAGAAAAATTTGACAAACGCACCAATCCTTTAGGTCGCGATTACTATTGGCTTACTGGTGAATTTGTAAATGAAGACAAAGGTGAGGATACTGATGAATGGGCATTGCACAACGGTTTTGTTTCTGTAGTTCCCGTGCAATTTGACCTTACGGCACACCACGCAATGAAAGAACTTAATAGTTGGGACTTTTAATCGTTTAGTTTCAATTTTAAATGACCAGTATGAAACCACATATAAAAGAGATATTGATTGGCTTAGTGATAGGTTTGATTGCAAATATGGCTGGCACCTATTTATATATATTCTTTTTCTCAAAACTTAGCTTAGAATCAACCATAAAGGCAGCTTTAGAAAATGATTTTCTAGGAAGCTTGATTGCCTTGGGTGCAATTTTGAACCTGATTGTTTTTTTTATTTTTTTAAAAAAAAATCAATATTACAGGGCACGCGGGGTAGTTTTAGCAACAGTTATTGCCGCTTTGGTTATTTTGATTTCGAAATTTTTCTGAAAAGAAAAAAGGTTTTATTTTAAACTCATTAACTTAGTGAACAGAAAACTTAAAAAATGAGACGCGCAGTTTTTCCCGGAACTTTTGACCCCATTACACTTGGGCACGTAGATATTATAAAACGTGCGCTACCTCTATTTGATGAATTGATCATAGCCATTGGTGTAAACGCCGACAAAAAGACGATGTTTTCATTAGAAGAAAGAATTCATTTTATAAAAAACACTTTTAAGGACGAAACCAAAATTAAGGTGAAAAGTTATTCAGGACTCACCGCTAAATTTTGTATTTCCGAAAAAGCACAATTTATAGTTCGCGGCTTGCGAAATACTACAGATTTAAATTATGAGCAGCCCATCGCCCAAACCAATTTTAAAATGGCAAAGGTTGAAAGTGTTTTTCTAATTTGTTCGCCAGAAGTTTCAAATATATCTTCCACAATTGTTCGGGATATAATTCGGAATAATGGTGATTATTCTAACTTGGTTCCAGATTCAATTAAAAAATAAGAAGTTTAAAAAAATTCAACAAAAAAACCCCTTCAGTCTCCTGAAAGGGTTTCCAATAATTTTAAATAAAAAGAATTATAGCGCAGCTATGTGCTTAGCCATATTCGATTTTAAATTGGAAGCTTTATTCGAGTGAATAATGTTTTTCTTCGCCAATTTGTCAATCATAGAAACAACCGTTGGAAACATAGCTTCAGCCTCTTTCTTATCGGTAAGCTCTTGGAACTTCTTCATAACGTTACGGGCAGTTTTATGCTGGTAACGGTTACGCAAGCGCTTTGCCTCGTTGCTTCTTATTCTCTTTAATGCTGACTTGTGATTTGCCATTTTATTTTTGTTAAATTCTAATTTTGTAGTCCGTAGGGGAATCGAACCCCTGTTACCAGGATGAAAACCTGGCGTCCTAACCCCTAGACGAACGGACCATTTTTATTTTTTAATGCGGATGCAAAAATACAACTATTTTTGAATGGCGCAAATCCTAAATTACTTTTTTCGAAAAAAATTAATACGCTCTTGCAAATAGCACTTTTCTAGGCGATGGTTTTCCTGTAACCATGCATACTCCCGCTTCAAAATTTTCATCTAAAGGAATACATCTAATCGTAGCCTTGGTTTCATTTTTAATTTTTTCTTCAGTTTCTGTTGTTCCGTCCCAATGGGCTAAAATAAATCCACCCTTAGTATCCAAAACTTTTTTGAATTCTTCATAGGAAGAAACTTCAGTCGTATTCTCAGATCTATGTATAACAGCTTTCTTGTACAAATTATCCTGAATTTCATCCATCAGTGAAACTACTGTTTCTACCACATTTTCATTGCTGATAAATTCTTTTTGAAGCGTATCACGCCTTGCCAACTCAACAGTCCCCTTTTCTACATCCTTTGGACCGATGGCAATACGCACAGGAACCCCTTTCAATTCATATTCGTTGAATTTCCAACCTGGCTTGTGAGTATCCCGATTGTCATACTTAACTCGAATTCCTTTAGAGCGCAGTTTTTTCATTAGATCCTTCGCTACTTCATCTACTGCTTCAAACTCTTCATCTTTTCGATATATTGGAACAATAACCACTTGATCTGGCGCTAAATTTGGAGGCAAAACTAAGCCATTGTCATCGCTGTGGGTCATAACCAAAGCACCCATTAATCGTGTTGAAACCCCCCAAGAAGTTGCCCAAACATAGTCAAGAACACCTTCCTTGGATGTGAATTTTACGTCAAATGCCTTTGCGAAATTCTGTCCCAAAAAGTGTGAAGTTCCTGCCTGGAGCGCTTTCCCGTCCTGCATTAAAGCCTCTATACAATAAGTTTCCAAAGCTCCGGCGAAACGCTCACTTTCGGTTTTTGTTCCCTTAATAACCGGCATGGCCATATAATTTTCTGCAAAATCAGAATATACATTCATCATTTGTTCTGCTTCTGCAACGGCTTCATCCTTGGTGGCGTGGGCCGTATGCCCTTCTTGCCAGAGAAATTCAGCAGTACGCAAAAACAAACGTGTGCGCATTTCCCAACGCACCACATTGGCCCATTGGTTTATTAAAAGTGGTAGATCGCGATAGGACTGAATCCATTTTCTATAAGTGTCCCAAATAATGGTTTCGGAAGTTGGTCGTACGATCAATTCCTCTTCCAGTTTTGCGTCCGGATCTACAATAATCCCACTTCCGTCTTCGGCATTTTTCAACCTGTAATGTGTAACTACAGCACATTCCTTTGCAAAACCATCTACGTGGCTTGCTTCCTTACTGAAATAAGATTTTGGAATAAAAAGCGGGAAGTAAGCGTTTTGATGCCCGGTTTCTTTAAACATTCTATCTAATTCTGCCTGCATACGTTCCCAAATTGCATATCCATAAGGCTTAATAACCATACATCCACGAACACCTGAATTTTCAGCAAGGTCTGCTTTGATAACCAGTTCGTTATACCATTTGGAGTAATCTTCCTCTCTTGTTGTTAAATTCTTTGCCATAGCCCTGTTTTTGGCACAAATGTTGTGTCTATGTTAAATGATTAGTTATTGTCCGCAAAACTACTTATTTTTATGATGTTCAACAATAAAATTACCACAGATATGTTCACTCAAAATTTTCATATAAAACGTTTCATTCCTCTTGCATTTATGGGTATTATTACCCTTATGCTAACGTCTTGTGGAACATACAACAACGGTTACAATCAAAATGATGGTATTTATGCTTCCAACAATAATGCAAATACGGAAGAAATAAATAATAATGAAGATAGTTCTAATGAAAAATCAAATTATTACAAACAATATTTTGAATCAAAGTCTAATGCATATTCCGATCTTCCTGAAGAAGGAGCTATTTTCACTGATATTGACGCCTATTCAACAACCGAAAGTTTAGATGAAGATGGTAATATAGTTATAGAAGAAAATTACAGTGATGAAGAAGGCTACGGGCCCTGGGGTAGTAATTCAGAAGACATAACCGTAAATATTTATAATTATGGTGGTTATGGATATGGTTTTTACCACAGACCTTATTGGTACGGTGGCTACTGGGACGGATGGGGTTATCCATATTATAACTATTACACACCTTACTGGGGAATAAGCTATGGCTGGGGCTATCCGTATTATGGTTATGGATATTACAACCCTTATTATACTTATGGGTATTACAATCCTTACTATTACAATAACTCCTATTATAATGGCGTATCGTACAATCGAGGAAGAAGAAATACCGATTATTCCAGAACTCAATCTCGAGGAAGAACAAATGTTTCAACCCGAAATTCTTCTTATAGCCGTTCGGAAATATCACGCCGGATAAACAGAAATAATGTACGAGCAAACGATAACACTACACGCACAACTAGAAGTAGTAATATACGCAGTAATAATGTTCGTAATACTCGCTCCAATTCAAACCAATCAATACGTAATACACGTTCTAACACCACACGTAGCGGTAGCTACTCACAGCCCACAAGAAGTACTAATACAACTAGAAGCAGCAATTATTCCACACCTACTCGAAGTAGCAACTCTGGGTCCATTAGAAGTACTGGGGGAAGCTCTAGAAGTGGAGGCACAAGAAGTGGCGGTGGTGGAAGAGGTCGTGGATAAATAATTTAACTTTTTAAGTTTAATAAAATGAACTGCCCACATTAATCATTTCAAACCAAACTGAAATGTTTTCTTGGGCATTATTTTTTATAGTTTTCAAAATATTATATATCAATGAAAAAAATAGTATTTCTTATAATAATTGCCTTCACTATGGCAATCTCTCAGGCCCAAAACACAACAGATGGCTTACGTTACAGCACGCAACATCACATTGGCACTGCTCGGTTTACCGCTCTTAGCGGAGCAATGGGTGCGTTGGGAGGTGATTTTTCGGCACTAAGCATAAATCCAGCTGGAGGCGCTGTTTTCCTAAATTCCAATTTAGTTCTTTCTGCCTCTCTATTTGATATAGAAAACAAAGCAAATTACTTCAACAATCGTGAAAAAAGTTTTGCTGACGATGTTGTGCTTAATCAGCTGGGAGGTATTTTTGTTATAAACAATTCGAATGAAGATTCTTCTTTTAAAAAATTTACTATTGGATTAAATTATGATATTACCAAAAATTTTGAAAACGAACTATATATAGCAGGAACCGGAAATAATTCCATTGGTAATTTCTTTTTGCAACAAGCCCAAGGCATACCGTTGAATCTTTTGCAGTTACAGTCTGGTGAATCCATTTCAAGTCTATACAGATATTTAGGCGAAACCGAAGGCACTAAAGCGCAAAATGCATTTTTGGGTTATCAAGCTTTTCTTTTTGATCCCGTTGACCCAAACAACCCATCAAATAATACGTTCACCTCTAATATTATAGGTGGTAATTTAAATCAAGAATACGCCTATCTCTCGCAAGGTTACAACAGTAAATTCTCAATAAATTTAGCGACTCAGGTTACCGATAATTTATTCTTCGGAATTAACATAAACACCCATACGATTAATTTCGACCAAAGTTCATTTCTACTTGAAACCAATAACAATCCAAGTTCAATGGTTAACAGAGTCGGCTTCGAAAACAATCTTTCCGTTACTGGAGCTGGAATTTCTGCTCAAATTGGTGCTATTGCAAAGATTGCCAACAATTTTCGCCTTGGCTTAAGTTTAGATACGCCAACGTGGTATCAAATTTCCGAGGAAACCAGTCAATACCTTGAAAGTCGTCGTATTGTCGAAGGGCAGACACTTAATGAATTTATCGATCCAAGGGTAATAAATGTTTACGAAGATTACACCCTTAGAACTCCTGCAAAAGTAACTGCAAGCGCCGCTTATATTTTTGGGCTGAACGGATTGATTAGTTTTGATTATTCATATAAAGACTATTCTTCCATTGAATTTACCGATATAAATGATTCCTACAACATGTATTTTAATGATTTAAACAATACCTTGGAAAACACCTTAAAAGGCGTTTCTTTTTTTAAAGCAGGTGCGGAATATCGAGTTAACCAATTGAGCCTAAGGGGAGGTTTTCATTATGAAGAGAGCCCATACCAAAACACTGAAACAGTAGGAGATCTTTCAGGTTTTTCAGTGGGTGCTGGCTATATTTTTGGACACTACACTTTTGATCTTGCCTATTCAAGATCAGAACAAGAACGCAGCCAGCAATTATATTCTGTCGGCTTGACCGATGTAGCCAAGATTAATACTATTTATAGCAATTTTGTTTTGTCTCTTGGATTCAACTTTTAATATTCTTTATTGAAAACTGAAGTATTAAATACTAAATATTTCTGTTTAGTTATTCTTTTACTAAATAATTACTTTGGAACTAAATAATTGAGAAGAAATAATTAGACTTAATTACAACAAGTAGTAAACTTCGATATTTAACTTAGAACAATTTCTAGAAACTAAAAACCCCGCACATATGCGGGGTTTTTAATTAATCATAAATTTCTATTTATCGTTTTAGGGTAAAATGTCCTTTAAATTCCTTTGCGTTGCCGTCCTCGGTGTACTCCACACGGA